>NZ_QICO01000007.1:0-221381 GCF_003201175.1 Pantoea sp. PNA 03-3
TAAAGTTTGATTTGCTGCAACCAGTGCAGCGATGCTCAAGGAAAACGTCGTAATGAATTTCAATACGTGTTCACTCTTAAGACTTGATATTTTTTTGCGTCCGGAGACGCGGATATCAATCCTGCGAGTGCCCACACAGATTGTCTGATAAATTGTTAAAGAGCAGTGCAACCAGCGGGTTAACCGTCTGTTGCGAGGTGGCGTATATTACGCTTTCCTCCTTCAGAGTCAACCTCTTTTTCAGAAGTTTTTCTCCGGCGGCTCAGTTGCCTGACCCTCTCAACACCGCATTCCGTAAGCCGTTGTGCCGTGTCGATGGAGGCGCATTATAGGGAGTTCGCGCGGCCTGACAAGGGTTAATTGCAAAAATATTACTGTTCGTCTCAAATTTCGCCAGATCGCGTTATTTCAGTACGATTTGCCTGGTAACTGTGCAAAATCTCTGGCGAAACCGCGCACCTGCTCCCAGTCCGTATACTCAACTTCCTTCGTCGTATCCGTTTCGCCGCCGGTCATGCGCATAATCAACTTAATCATGACCCGATCAAACCAACGATAGCGGGGATAATACAGTGCACCAGCAAAAACCGCACAGCAATCGGGCTTCCAGGGCGACTGCGCTAAAAACTTAACGGTATAGGCATTGGTTTCCGGCGTCCGCTTCTCTGGCTTTCGCGCCGTAAGATTCACGGAGAAGAAGCCGCTGACGCGCTGCTGCAATGCGGCCAGGTTCTGCTTAACAAATTCGTTTACGGCGGGCTGAAAGTGACCATAACGGATTGAAGCCCCAATCAGCACCCGATCATATTGCTGCCAGTCAATCGCGTCTGCATCCTGAATATTCATCACATCGCACGCTTGCTCGCCCTTAATCGCCTCCGCCATAGCGGAAGCGATTTTTTGCGTCTGACCGTCACGGGTCGAAAAGAGAATTAATGCTTTCATCATCTGCATCCTTATTAGTTATTCTCGCCAGAAGGTTGGCGTGAATAACACCAGCAACGTGAATACCTCAAGGCGACCAAACAGCATAGTCGAAATTAAAATCCACTTTGCCACATCATTCATTGAGGTGAAGTTATCCGCTACAACACCCAGACCGGGCCCCAGGTTGTTTAACGTTGCGGCGACCGCGGCAAACGCAGAAAAATCATCCACGCCGGTGGCAATAATGGCCAGCATACTGATCAGGAAGACCAGGGCATACGCAGAGAAGAATCCCCAGACCGCTTCCAGGATGCGTTCTGGCAACGCGCGATTACCCAGCTTAATGGTGTAAACCGCATTGGGATGGACAAGGCGTTTGAGTTCGCGATTCCCCTGTTTACACAGCAGCAGGATGCGGATCACTTTCAGGCCACCGCCCGTCGAACCGGCACAGCCGCCAATGAACGCAGAGCACAGCAGCAAAACCGGCAGGAACAGCGGCCAGCGCGCAATACTGTCTGTGGTAAATCCCGCTGTCGTCGCCATCGAGACAACCTGGAAAAACGCCTGATTCAACGTTTGCCAGCCACTGTCATAAACATTATGGAACCACAGTACCACTGTACAGATCAGTACCAGCGTCAGTTGCACACCGATAAACATACGAAATTCGGGATCGCGTAAGTACACCCGAAGATTGCGGTTACTCAGTAAAGAGAAGTGCAGGCCGTAGTTACAGCCGGAGATCAGCAGGAACACGGCCACAATCGTATTAATGGTGCCGCTCTGGAAATAGCCGATACTGGCATCGTGGGTTGAAAATCCCCCAATAGCAATCGTCGAAAAGCTGTGCCCAATGGCATCGAAGGCGGGCATTCCGGCAAACCATAATGCCAGTGCGCAGGCCACCGTCAGTAATACATAGATAAGCCATAGCGTCTTGGCCGTTTCGGCAATACGCGGACGCATCTTATTGTCTTTCAACGGACCGGGCATTTCGGCACGGTAAAGCTGCATCCCACCGACGCCCAGAATGGGCAGAATCGCCACCGCGAGCACAATGATTCCCATACCGCCAAGCCACTGCAGCATCTGGCGATAGAACAGAATCGCTTTAGGCAAAGAGTCCAGCCCCACCAGCGTCGTCGCACCGGTGGTGGTTAACCCGGAAAAGGATTCAAAAAAGGCATCGGTAACCGACAGATGCGGCTGTTCGGCAAAGATAAACGGCATGGCCCCGACGCTGCCCAGCACGGTCCAGAACAGCACCACGATCAGAAACCCTTCGCGCGGCTTAAGCTCCGTTTTCTTCTTACGGTTTGGCCACCACAATAATGAACCAATCACCAGAGCCATCATAAACGTCTGGCTGAAGGCGCGGCCGGCACCATCCCGATAAATCAGCGCAACGAGGCCGGGTACAATCATCGTCACCGAGAAGAGGATCACCAGCAGACCGACAATGCGGGTAATGGCGCGAAAATGCATTAAGCCGTTCCTTTAGTTAAAGAGAAGAACATCATGATGTAAGCGGAAGAAGCGTTAACGCACCCCGGCTGAAGTCTGACAGATTTTGCTTAAATCCCTCAATTTGTCCATAAGGCAAAGCCAGCGTCATCGCGATACGGTCGCAATACTGACTTTCAGTAATGCTGCCGTCGTAGCGCTGCACCAGACGCTCAATGTCGCTCAACTGGGCGTAGTCACACTGCAACGTGAATAACCTTACCGGGACTTTTCGCTGGCGCTCAAGCTGTTTCAGCCCTTGCTGGACACCGCCGCCATAAGCCTTTACCAGACCGCCCGTTCCCAGCATGATGCCGCCGTAGTAACGTACGACAACGGCGGTGATTTCCCCTATGCCTGCCCCCATCAACTGCGCCAGCATAGGTTTCCCCGCCGTTCCCGAAGGTTCGCCGTCATCGGAAAACCCCAACTGCTGCGAATCATCGGGCGCGCCCGCCACCCAGGCCCAGCAATGATGCCGGGCCGTCGGATGATCCTGTTTTACCTGCTGGACAAAAGCCCGCGCGGCTTCGACACCGTCCGTGTGCGCCAGTAACGTAATAAACCGGCTCTTTTTGATGGTCTCCTCACTCACGCTCAGCGCTTTCGCAGGAATATCGTAAGCCTCCATCAGGCGAGGTGCAGGTCGCGAGTCATGTTTTCAACGCGATTAGCATGAATAACCACGTTATCTTCAATGCGAATGCCGCCGTAAGGCTTAAGCGCATCCAGTGCCTGCCAGTTAAAATGCGCACTGAATTTGCCAGCGCGCAGCGGTGCCAGCAGTGAATCAATAATGTAGAAGCCTGGCTCGATGGTTAACACCATCCCCGGCTGGATGACACGGGTGCAACGCAGGTAAGGATATTGCGCTGGCGCAGCCAGGTGCGTCCCGCTTTCATCCTGCATAAATCCGGCGACATCATGAACCTGCAGGCCCAGCGGATGACCTAAACCGTGTGGCATAAACGGACCGGTCAGGTCTTCGGCCACCAACGCCTCTTCACTGATGCCGTGGACCAAATCAAACTTCACCAGCAATTTTGCAATGCGCTGATGCATTTGCAGATGGTAATCGGTGTAGCGCACGCCCGCTTTCAACGTCGCAATCAAGGCCAGCTCTTCCGCATTCATCGCCTCCACCATTTTGGCATACAGCGATCCGCTTTGTGCGGCATAGCTGCGGGTCAGGTCAGCGGCATATCCCTGATATTCCGCCCCGGCATCAATCAGGAAACTGTAGCGCTTAGCCGGTGGCTGATGATCCAGTTTGGTGTAATGCAACACGGCAGCATGTTCGTTCAATGCAATAATGTTGCCGTAAGGGACATCCGTATCGCGATGACCAGTCGCGGTCAGGTACGCCTGATTAATATCGAATTCACTCAGACCTGCCGCAAACGCTTCTTTGGCAGCGCGATGTCCTGCCACGGCAATTTTCTGCGCCTGACGCATACAGCTCAGTTCGTAGTCAGTTTTAATACTGCGGTGATAATGCAGGAAATCGATCACCGCTTTAGGATTGATGTTGCCTGCCGTAATGCCTAACTGCGCAGCGCGTTCGACGACCGGGCCAATATAGGCAACATTTTCGCGCTGAGCAGGCAGGAGATCGCCAATGGCATTCGCGTTTGCCAGCCCGATAATCTCAATGTCGTCGGTCCAGAAACTGTGCGGAAGCGGTTCAACGTTGTGCCAGTAATCCACCGGCGAATAGAACCACAATTTCGGTTTGTTCACGCCATCGATCCACAGCCAACAGTTAGGTACCTGTGTTACCGGCACCCAGGACTTGAACTGCGGGTTGACCTTAAACGGATACGTGTGGTCGTCCAGAAATACGGTGAGTAGCTCGCCGGAATGGATCAGCATGGCGTCCAGTTTATGACGTGCCAATACCTGCTGAGCACGTTGTTGCAAGGTCGTAATATGCGCGTGATACAAGCTCTTAAGTGAATCCATTGCCGCCTCTCCAGTATCCGGAAAAGCCGCAGTTTATCACAGGCAAAATCCGGATGCCGGGTTCCCCGTGGCTGTGATCTTGTTAGCAAATAAACAAAGAGCTGTTTGCAAAAAATTAACATCCCTCCCAAACTCACGATCATCTGGTATGACCAGATCACCTTTCGCGGTTTCAGGAGACGTACATGCTCTACCAAGGCGCTAACCTCACTCTTCACCAGCTGGACGATGGTATTGTCGAGCTGGTATTTGATGCCCCCGGCTCCGTTAACAAGCTGGATACGCAAACCGTGGCCAGTCTTGGCGATGCGGTAACGGTGCTGGAAAAACATGCCGGCCTGCGCGGTGTGCTTCTGCGATCAGCAAAACCCGCCTTTATCGTGGGTGCGGACATTACTGAATTCCTGGCGCTCTTTGATGCGCCGACAGAGAAACTGAGCCAGTGGCTGACCTTCGCCAACAGTATCTTCAATCGTCTGGAAGATTTGCCGGTGCCCACGATCTCGGCGATTGAGGGCCATGCGCTGGGCGGTGGCTGTGAATGTGTACTGGCCACGGATTTGCGCGTTGCCACACCGACGGCCCGCCTGGGGTTACCGGAAACGAAGCTGGGCATCATGCCGGGTTTTGGCGGCAGCGTGCGTCTTCCTCGTCTGTTAGGTGCCGACAGTGCAATGGAAATCATTGCCGCAGGCAAAGATGTTGACGGTGTTGAAGCGCTGAAACTGGGTCTGGTGGATGCGGTTGTCAGCAACGATAAGCTGCGTGATGCTGCGTTAACCATGCTAAAAGCGGCCGCCCACGACGGCAGCTGGCGTGCCCGTCGCGCCCCTAAACTGGCTCCGTTGAAACTCAGCCCCGTTGAAGCCGCGATGAGCTTTACGATAGCCAAAGGCATGGTGATGCAAACGGCGGGGAAACACTACCCTGCGCCAGTCACTGCCGTTAAAACCATTGAAGCGGCAGCAGCGCTGGGCCGCGATGATGCGCTAAAGCTGGAAACCGCAGCGTTTGTTCCGCTGGCACAGTCAGATGTGGCCCGCGCGCTCGTCGGGATTTTTCTCAACGATCAGTACATCAAAAGTCTGGCCAAAAAACGCAGTAGTGAAAGCGGCACGCCCAGACAGGCCGCCGTGCTGGGCGCCGGTATTATGGGCGGTGGAATCAGCTATCAATCGGCATGGAAAGGCGTGCCGGTTAAAATGAAGGATATCAATCCGCAGGCGCTGACGCTGGGCATGAATGAAGCCAGTAAGCTTCTGAATAAGCAACTGGAACGCGGTAAAATAGACGGAAACAAGCTGGCCAGCGTCATTGCCACTATTCAGCCTACCCTCGATTATGCCGGTTTCGACCAGGCCGACATCGTGGTAGAAGCCGTCGTCGAAAATCCGAAAATCAAGGCCAGCGTTCTGGCTGAAACCGAAACCCATATGCGCGCTGATGCCATTCTGGCGTCAAACACCTCAACCATCCCCATCAGCCATCTGGCGCAGGCGTTGCAGCGTCCAGAAAATTTTTGTGGCATGCACTTCTTTAACCCGGTTCCACGTATGCCGCTGGTAGAGGTGATCCGTGGAGAGAAAACCAGTGAGGCCACGCTGGGTAAAGTTGTCGCCTGGGCCAGTAAAATGGGTAAAACCCCGGTGGTGGTGAATGACTGTCCGGGTTTCTTTGTTAACCGCGTTTTGTTCCCCTACTTCGCTGCCTTCGGCATGCTGTTGCGTGATGGTGCGGACTTCCGCCAGATCGACAAGGTAATGGAAAAACAGTTTGGCTGGCCGATGGGGCCTTCATGGCTGCTGGATGTCGTGGGCATTGATACCGCGCATCATGCGCAAAGCGTCATGGCGGACGGTTTTCCTGAACGGATGAAAAAAGACTATCGCGATGCGATCGATATTCTGTTTGAGGCGAAGCGTTTTGGTCAGAAAAATGGTCTGGGTTTCTGGCGCTGGGAAGAAGACAAAAAAGGGAAACCGAAAAAAGTGTCCGATGCAGAGGTCGATGCCTTACTCGAACCCGCCTGCCAGCCTAAACGGATATTCAGTGATGAAGAGATTCTGAATCGCATGATGCTGCCGATGTTGAATGAAGTGGTTCGCTGCCTGGAAGAGAAGATTATCGCCTCACCTGCTGAAGCAGACATGGCGCTGGTCTATGGTCTGGGATTCCCGCCTTTCCGTGGCGGCGCTTTCCGTTATCTCGACACTTTGGGTAACGGCAACGTGGTGGATCAGGCGAAACGTTATTCGTCATTGGGTGGGCTGTATGCGCTCCCTGCCCTGCTGCTTGAGAAAGCGCGCCAACACGAAAGCTGGTATCCCGCCGTCAAACCGATCGATGAAGCCGCGTTCAGAAGCGCCTGAGGTAATCAAAATGGAAAATGTGGTAATTATTGACGCGGTGCGTACGCCGATGGGCCGTTCAAAAGGTGGGGCATTTCGCCATGTACGCGCCGAGGACCTGTCCGCGCATGTCATGCGTGCTCTGTTGAACCGCAATCCGGGGGTTAATGCCGCCACGCTGGACGACATTATCTGGGGTTGCGTGCAGCAAACGCTGGAGCAAGGCTTCAACATTGCCCGCAACGCCGCGCTGCTGGCTGAAATCCCGCACCGCGTTCCGGCGACAACGGTTAACCGTCTTTGCGGTTCTTCAATGCAGGCCTTACATGACGCCGCACGCGCAATCATGGTCGGCGATGCTCAGACCTGTTTAATTGGCGGTGTCGAACATATGGGGCATGTCCCCATGAACCATGGCGTCGATTTTCATCCGGGTTTAGGCCGTACCGTTGCGAAAGCCGCAGGGATGATGGGGCTAACGGCAGAGATGCTGGCGCGCATGCACCATATCAGCCGCGAGCAGCAGGACGCTTTTGCTTTGCGCTCTCATCAGCGTGCCTGGCAGGCCACGCAGCGTGGCGATTTTGCCAATGAAATTGTTGCGCTGCATGGTCACGATGCCGATGGCGTCCTGAAACGCTATGACGTTGACGAAGTCATCCGTGAAGATACCAGCCTGGAAGGACTGGCAGCACTGCGGCCTGCCTTCGATCCGGTGAACGGAACAGTCACTGCGGGCAGTTCGTCAGCGTTATCAGACGGGGCGGCGGGCATGTTGATCATGAGTGAAAGCCACGCACGAGAGCAGGGCCTGAAACCCCGTGCACGCCTTAAAAGTATGGCAGTAGTGGGATGCGACCCTTCCATTATGGGATACGGCCCGGTCCCGGCCAGCAAGCTGGCACTGAAGCGCGCCGGGCTGAGCGTAAATGACATTGATGTTTTTGAACTTAACGAGGCTTTTGCCGCGCAGGTTCTGCCCTGCATCAACGATCTCGGCCTGTCAGACAGGCTCGATGACAAGGTCAACCTCAATGGCGGCGCCATCGCGTTGGGTCATCCGTTAGGCTGCTCAGGCGCACGCATCAGCACGACGTTGCTGAACATTATGGAACGTCGCGATGCGCAGTTCGGCCTGGCCTCCATGTGTATTGGTTTGGGTCAGGGCATCGCTACCGTTATTGAACGCGTTTAATACGTTGGAACGTTATAGTGTGAGATTTACCCGCCTGTCAGGGGCGGGTTTTTTCTTGTGCTGTCACGTCAGATAAAAGCAAACGCATCGCCATACATTTGTGCTTCAACGGCACCTCGTTCTGAACAAAAGCGTTCACGGGCGATTTTCGCCATTTCGAAGCGGCCGGCAATATAAATCTCATGCTCACTCAGGGTCGCAAAGTCCTGCATGACGGCTGTCAGCACCGTACCAGAACGGCCCGGCCAGCCTGCTTCAGGCTGTTCGACAACCGGAATCACTTTCAGATTCGGATGCTTAATCGCCAGTGCTTCCAGCTCGTCCAAATCATACAAATGCTTCAGTTCGCGCCCGCCCCAGTAAACCGCAATATCACGGTTGGGTTGTTCGGCAAGCGCGGTGAGTAAAATGGAACGCACATAGGAAAAGCCTGTGCCACCCGCGATCAGGATTAACGGCTTGTCACTCTCTTCACGCAACCAGGCATCACCATGTGGGATGTCCACCACAATTTGCCCTTCCTGCTGAATACGATCCATCACCGCCATGGCGTAGAGATTCAGCTCTGAGGCACCGATATGCAGTTCAATGATTTCAGTTTCCATTGGCGTGGAGGCTAATGAAAACGGGCGCTTGTCACGCTCATCCATTACGACCATCAGGTACTGCCCTGCGCGAAAACTAAAATCTGCTTCCGGAATCAGGCGAACGCGATACACCGTGTCGGTAATCGCCTCAACTGAAGTTACTTTACAGCTTAACGTTGTCATGCGGTCCCTCTGTCGGGTCGTCTTTATGGTTATTGCTCACCATCAACGCTGTGATGGTTGATCAAAAATACCGAGGTCATCCCAGATAGCGTCGATACGTGCGGTAACGGCCGGATCTTTAACAATCGGCGTGCCCCACTCTCGTTGCGTCTCACCTGGCCATTTATTCGTGGCGTCGAGGCCCATCTTTGACCCTAGTCCGGAAACCGGAGACGCAAAATCAAGATAATCGATTGGCGTGTTTTCTACCAATACGGTATCGCGTGCCGGGTCCATACGCGTCGTGATTGCCCAGATGACGTCGTTCCAGTCGCGGGCATTAACGTCATCATCACACACAATAACAAATTTGGTGTACATGAACTGCCGTAAAAATGACCAGACGCCAAACATCACGCGCTTGGCATGTCCCGCGTACTGTTTTTTAATCGTCACGACCGCCAGTCGGTAAGAGCATCCTTCTGGTGGCAAATAGAAATCGACGATTTCCGGGAACTGTTTAATCAGAATCGGTACAAGCACTTCATTCAGCGCCACGCCCAGGACGGCGGGTTCATCCGGTGGCCTTCCGGTATAGGTAGAATGGTAGATCGCCTGATGACGCTGCGTGATGTGCGTAACGGTAAACACCGGGAAATTGTCGACTTCATTATAGTAACCGGTGTGATCGCCATAGGGACCTTCAGGTGCCATGTCACCGGGTTCGATATAGCCTTCCAGCACAATTTCGGCGCTCGCAGGCACTTCCAGATCGTTTGAGAGGCACTTGACGACTTCGGTCTTGTTGCCGCGCAGCAGACCGGCAAACGCATACTCTGACAACGTGTCAGGGACGGGCGTGACAGCCCCCAGAATGGTCGCCGGATCGGCGCCCAGTGCAACGGACACCGGGAAACGTTCGCCAGGATGTGCCTTGCACCATTCAAGATAATCCAGGGCACCACCACGATGAGAAAGCCAGCGCATGATCAGGCGATTTTTGCCAATCACCTGCTGACGATAGATGCCTAAATTTTGTCGCTCTTTATGCGGGCCGCGCGTTACGGTTAATCCCCATGTAATCAGCGGGGCAGCGTCGCCGGGCCAGCATTTCATGACCGGGATTCGGGTCAGGTCGACCTCATCACCACTGAAAACCACCTCCTGACAGGGCGCATTGCGCAACCTTTTGGTCGGCATATTCAGTACTTGCTTAAACTGCGGCATTTTACTGAACAGATCGCGGAAACCTCTCGGTGGCTCAGGTTCTTTTAAAAAGGCCAGCAATTCACCCACTTCACGCAGTGCGCTGACCTCTTCCTGGCCCATGCCCATGGCCACGCGTTTTGGCGTACCGAACAGGTTACACAGTACAGGCATGTCGTAACCTTTTGGGTTCTCAAACAGCAATGCCGGACCGCCTGCACGCAGGGTGCGATCGGCAATTTCGGTCATTTCCAGTTCGGGGTCGATCACGTGCGAGATACGCTTGAGTTCACCACGCTGTTCAAGCAGCGCAATAAAGTCTCTTAAATCCTGATATTTCATGCGGCTTCAACTTTCCGGCCAGAGTGAATTTGCCATTATAGGGCTGATTACATGAATGTGTGGAGCTTTATGCACCGCATGGCTTATCTTGCCCGTCACGGGCAACCATCAGACGAATAATGTCGCTTAGTTTTCGTGCTGAACCTTACCGCATAATGGCTATTTTTTCATTTTATGCGATGGCATTCGTCATTCAGAACAATCTTAGTTTATTTTCCAGGCAACGCCGCGTAACAGACCCCAATGCGCTATAACTCTGAGTGGAGGTTTGCTATTCTTAGCGTCCATTCATTGGGAGCAGTTATGGAATCCTGGTACTTACTCTATTGCAAACGTGGGCAGCTATTGCGTGCGAAAGAGCATCTTGAGCGGCAAGCCGTAAATTGCCTGAGCCCCATGATCGCGCTTGAGAAAATTGTGCGTGGCAAGCGAACTACCGTAAGTGAACCGCTGTTCCCAAACTACCTGTTCATTGAGTTTGACCCCGAAGCCATTCACACCACAACCATCAGCAGTACACGTGGCGTCAGCCATTTCGTGCGCTTTGGCGCGACGCCGGCCACCGTACCTGCTGTCGTTATTGATGCACTGCAGACTGATGTGCCACAAACGCTGATCGATCCTGAAACGCCGCAAAACGGCGATGAAGTCATCATCACCGAAGGGACGTTTGAAGGTCTGCGGGCTATCTTCTCAGAGCCCGATGGCGAAGCACGCTCCATCCTGTTGCTGAATCTGCTAAACAAACAGGTTGTCCGGAGCGTGGATAACCGACAATTCCGTAAAGCCTAACGCAGCCCGAACAGCGTGCGCGCATTATGATCCACCTGGGCTGCCAGCGCCTCTGGTTCCTCGCCTCGCCAGTTCGCGACCTGCTGCAGGATATGCGGTAAAAAACAGGGTTCATTGCGTCGGGAAGTTGGCCGTGGGCGCATATCCCGCGGTAACAGATAGGGCGCATCCGTTTCCAGTAGCAACCGTTCGGCGGGAATCAACGGCAACATCTCACGCAGGGCAATTCCCCGGCGTTCATCGCATACCCAACCGGTAATGCCTACCGATAAGCCCATTTCCAGGCAGGCCGCTAACTCTTCCCGGGTACCGGTAAAACAGTGAATCACGGCGGCGGGTAATTTGGGCAACCAGGGTTCAAGTACCGCAGCAAAGCGTTCATGCGCTTCCCGACAGTGAAGAAACACGGGCATATTCAGTTCCGCAGCTAATGCCAGTTGCGCGTCAAACGCATATTCCTGCTGCTGATGTGCGGACAGGTTACGATTGAAATCCAGCCCGCATTCACCTATCGCCACAACCTGGGCTTTTTCCGCCAGCCGGCGCAGCGTATTCGCGACCTCTTGTGACCACTCACTGGCATGATGGGGATGCACGCCCGCGGTGGACCAGCAGTAACCCGGATGAGCCTCAGCCAGCCGCTGCGCCTGCTGACTTTCCAGCGCATTGGTACCGGTAATCAACATGCCGGTGACGCCCGCGTCACGGGCGCGCGTAATCACCTTTTTTCGATCGGAGGCGAACTGCGTGCTGGTCAGGTTTACACCGATATCAAACATATTTTTACTCTCTGTCAAAAACATCCTAAACAAAAAACCGCCTGACGGCGGTTTTTGGCTTGTGTCTCCCGCTTCTGCGGGTGTACTGAATACGACATCAGGATTCGGTGTTCTGTTCCTCATCCTCTGTCTGACGGCCTTTTCCCACATAGTACCGTGAAAAGAATACGCCGACTTCAAACAGGCAGTACATCGGAATAGCGAGCAAAGTTTGAGAAAAAACGTCCGGTGGTGTGAGCAGCATCCCGACAACAAACGCGCCGACCAGGATGTAAGGACGCTTCTTTTTTAAATCCTCAGGGCTGGTAATACCGGTCCAGCACAGCAGCACTATGGCTACCGGCACTTCAAATGCCACACCAAACGCCATAAACAAGGTCATGACAAAATCGAGATAGTTGGTGATATCTGTCGCGATAGTGACGCCCTGCGGCGCGGTTTTCGCAAAAAAGCCGAAAGCCAGCGGAAAAACAATGAAATAGGCAAAGGCCACGCCAACATAAAACAGTAGCGTACTGGAAAACAGTAGCGGCATGACCAGCTTACGTTCGTGGCGATAAAGCGCTGGCGCAATAAACGCCCAGACCTGATAAAGAATAACCGGCACGGCAAGGAACACCGACACGATCATCGTCAGCTTTATCGGCGTGAAGAAAGGTGAGGCGACATCCGTCGCGATCATGCTGGCACCCGCTGGCATCTGATTGATCAGTGGCGACGCCACGGCATGGTAGATGTCATTAGCAAAGTAGATCAGTGCCAGAAAAATAACTAACACAGCAATTATGCAGTTCAGCAGACGTTTACGCAGCTCAATCAGATGGCTGATAAGTGGTTGGGTATCTTCAACGGCCATTATCGTTCATCACTTGCAGAAGGAGGAGAAGCTGGGTTGAGCGACGGCGCGGCGTTGCCCGGTTTTTCCGCAGGCGGTGCGTCTGTCCGACCCGGCGATTGCGGCGGAGCACTGGCATAGCCGGACGCAGGCCGCGGCGGGACCGGCGTGGTCGCCGTGTTGCTGTCCTGTGCCGGTGCAACCGCAGCGTCGACATGGGGTTCAACAGGTGCGTGTGCGGGTGACTGTGCCTGCTGCTCACTGGCCACAGGCGTCACCGGTTTCGGCGAGTCACTCCCCGTCTGGTGTAACGGGGAATGGATGGTGTTTGCTTCGTCTTCTTCTCTTTCGATATCAATGCTCTGTTGAACCGAGCGTTTCATTGAATCCGCGGTTTTACGCAACGCTTCCATGGATTCTTTCAGCTCAGGCGACAATGTGCCGTGGCTGGCTTCCTCCACCTTTTTCAGGCTGTCCTGCAGTTCCTGCAGTTTCAGCTCTTGCGCCAGCTCACTCTGAACATTGGCCGCCAGTGAACGGACCGCCCGAATCCATCCGACAACCGTTTTAACCGCATGCGGCAAACGTTGCGGACCCAGGACAATCAGCCCGATCACGAAGACTAATAGCAACTCACCAAAACCAATATCGAACACGGTTTACACCTGCTTGTCGTTCTTAATGTCGTCTTTCTGAGCAGACGTTGGCTGTTTGTCCGCCAGCGTTTTCGCATGGAAATCCGCGTCCTGCTCTTTTGGCTGATCTTTTTTGTCGTCTTCATCACTCATGGCTTTCTTGAAACCACGGATAGACGAACCCAAATCCGACCCCAGATTACGTAACTTATTGGTACCGAACAAAAGCACCACAATCACGGCAATAATTAATAACTGCCAAATACTGATACCGCCCATGAGATAGCCTCGATTTTTTGTTAAAAACTGCGGAATGAAGCACAACCTAAACCCTTGTTAATTCGGGTCTCAGTCAGCGACATTACCGCGTTTCAGCCGCGAGTGACAATCAGTTTGTCTTGCGCCAGCCGATTAACCAACTGACAAAACCTGCCGCCATTAATGCCGCCGGAAACAGGTCCCACTCAGGCCTGCTGAGGAGTACCGCTGTACCGCTAATCAGCAGCGTGGCACCGACGCCAAACAGGAAACGCGCCTGATGCTGACGTGTACGTTGGACACTCAAATCGTTCACGAGTTTATCGACGCTAAGACGTAACTGCTTATGCTGCTGCATGCTGTCATAGAACAACTCGGGCAGCTCGGGCAGTTTCTCTGCCCAGTAGGGCGCTTTTTCTTTCACTGCGCGAATGATCGCCGGAATACCAATCTGATCTTTAATCCAGTCTTCAAGGAACGGTTTCGCCGTTTTCCATAAGTCCAGTTGCGGATAGAGCTGCCGGCCAATCCCTTCGATATAGAGCAACGTTTTTTGCAACAGCACCAACTGTGGCTGCACTTCCATATTGAAACGTCGCGCCGTGTTAAACAGGTTTAGCAGCACATGACCAAATGAAATTTCAGCCAGCGGTTTTTCAAAGATGGGTTCGCACACCGTACGAATGGCAAACTCAAAGTCTTCCACGTTGGTATCTGCCGGTACCCAGCCAGAGTCAACATGCAGCTCTGCAACTTTGCGGTAATCCCGGTTAAAGAAGGCGATAAAGTTTTCGGCCAGATAGCGCTTATCTTCTTTGTTCAACGAGCCGACAATCCCGCAGTCGATGCCGATATATTGCGGGTCTTCTGGATGCTCATAGCTGACAAAGATGTTGCCAGGGTGCATGTCTGCATGGAAGAAGCTGTCGCGGAAAACCTGTGTGAAGAACACCTGTACGCCGCGTTCGGCTAACAGTTTCATGTTAACGCCATGCTGCTCCAGCGTCGCCACATCGGAGATAGGAATACCGTAGATGCGTTCCATCACCATCATGGTTTCGCTGCAGTAGTCGGAGTAAACCTCGGGAACATACAGCATGCGGCTGTTTTCGAAGTTACGCCGCAGCTGGATGGCATTGGCCGCTTCGCGCAGCAGGTTTAATTCGTCGATCAGCGTTTTTTCATAATCGCGCACCACCTCAACCGGACGCAGACGGCGACCATCCGGCAGCAGGCGCGGTACCCAACGGGCGATGCGGTAGATCAGCTTCATATCGGCTTTGATCACCGGCAGAATATCCGGGCGGATAACCTTAATGACAACCTTTTTGCCGTTGGATTTCAGTGTTGCCGTGTGAACCTGCGCAATAGAGGCAGAAGCCAGTGGGGTGATATCGAAGTCATCAAACCAGGACTCAATCGGTGCCCCCATGGAAGCTTCGATTTGTGCTTTGGCTTTTACGCCGTCGAAAGGCGCAACCCGGTCCTGCAAAATGGCCAGTTCATCGGCGATCTGCGGGGGAAACAGGTCACGCCGCGTGGACAGCATCTGACCAAACTTGATCCAGACGGGGCCCAGCTGTTCCATCGCCAGACGCAGCCGAATACCCATCTGTTCGTGTTTGTGCTGGTTAGGAATCCAAAACACGCACCGCCGCCACAGCCGAAGCGGCAGAGTAATGCGCATTTGGGGAATCAGTTCATCAAGTCCGTATGTCAGAAACACCTTGATAATGAAATATAACCGGCGGATCTCTCCAAAACTCATTTCGCCTCCAGCTGTGCCAGACGCGCATTAAGCGCCTCAAGCGAACGTTCCATCGCGCTAACTTCCTCAGCAAACCAGGCAAATTCCAGCGCACCTGGCGCAACGCGCCACTCTTCCGTCAACGCCTGACCGAGATAATCCTGACGTCGCTGCGTTTCTGCTTTAAACAAGCGAAATGCGCGCTGCGCACCCTGGCTGATCCCTTGCGCGGCGATATCACCGATCCAGGGGGCCAGGTATTCGGCAGGATCCAGCTCAGCCAGATCCATCAACGCAGAGAATTGCTGCACCACCTGCAAATCCCCTTCGACCTGTAACTCACCGCTGCGAATCAGCGTCGTCAGTTGCTGGCGATCGCGTAGCTTCGGCAGCGACTTAAGCTGCGTAATGACCGTGCAGTCGCTGCTGTCCTGCCAGTCACTAAGGACATCCAGCTGTTGCTCACTGAACACCAGCACCAGCGGCCAGGATAGCTCACTCAAACGCAACATCAGTACCTTGCCTGCTAAACGCTGACGTGCGCTTTTCAGACCACGATCGCGGTAGAGAATACGGTTTAGCGCCGTTTCAATACCGGCAGTGATGACGGGGGTTAAGGTCATGGCCATAATGGTTAAAATTTAAACCCACGATGAAGTGCCACGATGCCGCCCGTCATATTTGAATAGGTGGTGTTTTCGAATCCCACATCGTTCATCATCGCTTTCAGGGTTTCCTGGTCGGGATGCATGCGGATGGACTCGGCCAGATAGCGATAACTTTCTGCATCCTGAGCAACCAGTTGGCCGATGCGCGGCAGAATATGGAACGAGTAGGCATCGTAGGCTTTGCTCAGCGGCTCAATAACAGGTTTCGAGAACTCCAGCACCAGCAAACGTCCACCCGGTTTCAGCACGCGGAACATCGACGCCAGCGCCTTCTCTTTTTCCGTAACGTTACGCAGGCCAAAAGAGATCGTAATGCAGTCGAAGTAGTTGTCAGGAAACGGCAGCGCTTCGGCGTTGGCCTGAACATAACTGACATTGCCAACGATACCGAGGTTTCGTAGCTTCTCCCGGCCCATTTTCAGCATAGAGCTGTTAATATCAGCCAGAACAACCTGCCCGGTCTCGCCCACCAGCCGTGAAAATTTTGCGGTTAAATCGCCGGTTCCACCGGCCAGATCCAGGACACGCTGACCGCGACGCACACCGCTGCTGTCGATGGTAAAACGCTTCCAGACGCGATGGACGCCAAACGACATTAAGTCGTTCATCAGGTCATATTTCGCCGCTACGGAATGAAACACGTCCGCGACTTTGTCGGCTTTCTCGCTCTTGGCGACGGTCTGAAAGCCAAAATGGGTAGTTTCCTGCTGTGATTCATCTGCCATCGGTTTTACCTGCTCCACAAACAATACTTATGGAAGTGTATCAGAGTCACGGAGGTCAGGCACGTTGGCGACCTGCTTATTCGTGGAGGTGCCGAACCCGCTCACAACTTTCTTCTGCGTTTTGGTCGTTACCGGGCATACTGTCGTGCTCATTTTCGGGCATCGCGCGTTCGACCAGATGGGGATTGATAGCGCGTTTAACCTCTACACCTAAGTCACGGAAGCCTTCCGTTTGTGCGATCAAATTCCCCCGCCCTTCTGCCAGCTTCTTCATCGCTTCACGATAGCTGTTTTGGGCCTTATCAAGGCTGTGACCAATACCGCTCATATCATCAACAAACAGGCGCATTTTGTCGTAAAGCCTGGCTGCGCGCTCGGCAATCCGCTGCGCATTGCGGCTTTGATGCTCATAGCGCCAGAGATTGTTGATGGTACGCAATGCAACCAGCAGCGTGGTCGGACTGACCAGCATGATATTTTGCTGGAGCGCTTCGCCGATCAATTCTGGCTGCCGATCGATTGCCAGTAAAAACGCCGGTTCAACCGGGATAAACATCAACACATAATCCAGTGAGCGTAAACCGGGCAATTGTTGATAATCTTTACGGCCCAGCAAACGGATATGGCCGCGTACGGCACTGATATGCGCCTGAATGGCCTGTTCACGTTCAATGTCATCATCCGCGTTGAAATACCGCTCGTAGGCAACCAGCGTCATTTTGGCGTCGATCACCACATCTTTCCCCTGGGGAAGCCGGACGATGACATCGGGCTGCATGCGGCTTTGCTGCTCGTTCTGCATGCTGACCTGGATATCGTATTCATAGCCTTCACGCAATCCTGACGCTTCCAGTACCCGGCTCAGCACCACCTCGCCCCAGTTGCCCTGGATTTTGTTGTCGCCTTTGAGCGCTTTGGTCAGGTTGAGCGCTTCCTGGGCCATCTGCGCATTCAGTTGCTGTAGCTGACGAATCTCGTGGGTCAGTGTATGGCGTTCACGCGCTTCCGCGCCAAAGCTCTCATTGACCTGCCGCCGAAAGCCATCGAGCTGTTCACGCAACGGCCCAATCAGGCTGTTCAGACTTTGACGGTTTTGCTCATCAACGCGGCGACCGCTGTTTTCAAAAATTCGGTTAGCCAGGTTTTCAAACTGCGCGCTAAGCCGCTGCTCGCTGTTGGTCAACAGGCGCTGCTTCTCTTCCGCTGCAAAACGGGTTTCCTCAAGACGGATGGTCACTTCACGCAACTCGGCTTCCTGCGCGCTGTTCACCTCCAGCTGATTGCGCAGCTCTCGTGTCAGTTGCTCGCTCTCATTACGCCAGTAATCCAGCTGTTGCAGGCGCTCATTGGCTCCGCTTAATGATCCATGAAGCTGTCTCAACTCCTGTTCGCGCTGTTGCAGCTGCTGCTGGAGCTGCTCGATGTGCTGTTGCTGACGTTGTTGTGCTTCGTTAAGCAGACGGCGCTCTGTGGTAAAGCTGGCTAACTGATGACTGACACGCATTTGCGCCAGTATCCAGCCAACACCCAGGCCGGCGAGCCCAAGGCAGATGCTGATAATGATGTGCTGATCCATATTCTCCCCGCTGGTCAGGCTATTGAGGAAAAAGGTAAATTCGCACTGTATGAATGTCCAGATATATTTACTGAGGGGGAAAGACGAGACGTAAAGACAAGGCCATGACAGGCCGGACAGCCGGCCTGTCTGTCAAACGAAGGGCTAGAGTAAGCGACGGGCCGCTTCAACTACTATTTTGACGGCATCGCTTTCGGTCTGCTTCATCGTCACTGCATCGGGAATCTCTTTTTGCGTGCGGTTAACAATCACGCCCGCCACCATGCCTGCGCGCAGGCCCTGACTGGCGCACATGGTTAACAGCGTCGCCGATTCCATCTCATAGTTCAGGACGCCCATCTGCTGCCACTCCTGCATAGAGCCCTGAAAACGGTTCACGACGCGGCCCGAGAAGGTGTCGTAGCGCTCCTGGCCGGGGTAGAAGGTATCAGATGAGGCGGTAATCCCGATATGGGTTTTGGCACCGCAGGCTTCTGCCGCAGCCACTAAGGCCGTTGTGCAGGTGAAATCGGCGACGGCCGGAAATTCCATTGGTGCGAAGTGCAGGCTGGCACCGTCCAGGCGTACAGACGCCGTCGTGACCAGAACGTCGCCGACATTGATATGCGGCTGGATGGCGCCCGTTGTCCCTACACGCAGGAAAGTGCGCACGCCAAGCTGAGCAAGCTCCTCGACGGCAATGGAGGTGGAAGGTCCGCCAATCCCGGTAGAACAGACCACGACGGGTTTACCGTCAAGCTTAGCCAGCCAGCTGGTGAACTCACGATGGGAAGCCAGGTGCCGGGGATCGTCCATCAGTCCGGCAATTTTTTTTACACGTTCCGGATCGCCAGGAACAATGGCCAGTGTCGCCCCCTGCAGGTCGGCTTTCGTCAGGCCAAGATGGAAAACGTCAGACTGTGTCATATCAGACTCCGGGTTAAGGAAAAACAGTACGCCACTTTACGTTACCCAACGGGTTAAATGTGTGACTGGTTTCACTCAAGAAAATGAAAGTTACATTTTCTATGAAATTTTTAGTGATTAATATCACACATTTATCTCAGACCTTCCGTAATGCTACATATGGTGATGTGGAAGGCAGCATGAGAATGTTAAAGAGAAGTGTATTTTAAAGGTTATAAGCTCTGTTACGCATTGCCCGGAACCAGTAATAAATGCCCAGGCTATAGTTACGTGATTGCGCATACGCTTGCACGGAGATAACGATGAAAACCGACGATAATATGACACAAAAATCAGCCGCAGGCGCGTTTGCTCCGGCAGTTCAGCCCACGGCTTCGACCACCATTATTACCGACAGCCCGGCCATTCACGCCGGTGAGACGTCTATTCCGAGTCAGGGTGAAAATCTTCCGGCTTTTTACGCGAAACCGCAGTCAGCAGACGGGCCGTTGCCTGTTGTGCTGGTCGTGCAGGAAATTTTCGGCGTTCATGAACACATTCGCGACATTTGTCGTCGTCTGGCGCTGGAAGGCTATCTGGCTGTCGCGCCAGAGCTTTACTTCCGCGAAGGCGACCCCAACGACTACAACGATATTCCTACGCTGTTTAAAGAACTGGTCAGCAAGGTGCCTGACAGTCAGGTACTGGCGGATCTCGATCATGCCGCTAACTGGGCGGCCCGCAACGGTGGCGATATCCGGCGGATGGGAATTACCGGTTTCTGTTGGGGCGGACGCATCAGTTGGCTCTATGCGGCACACAACCCGCAACTTCGCGCTGCCGTGGCCTGGTATGGTCGCCTGGTAGGGGAAAAAACCATGAAGCAGCAAAAACATCCTATCGATATTGCTGTGGATCTGAACGCGCCTGTGCTGGGTTTGTATGGTGGTCAGGATGACGGCATTCCGCTGGAAAGCGTGGAGCAGATGCGCCAGGCCTTACATGCTGCAAACGCAAAGGCAGAGATCATTGTGTATCCCGATGCCGGGCATGCTTTTAACGCCGACTATCGTCCGAGCTACCATGCCGAATCGGCAAAAGACGGCTGGGCACGTATGTTAGCCTGGTTTAAGCAGTACGGTGTCGCATCCACTGAGTGATAAAAAAAGGGCGCGTA
The DNA here is from genome assembly GCF_003201175.1 of Pantoea sp. PNA 03-3. NCBI lineage: Bacteria > Pseudomonadati > Pseudomonadota > Gammaproteobacteria > Enterobacterales > Erwiniaceae > Pantoea > Pantoea sp. PNA 03-3. The sequence continues at coordinate 20,313 of NZ_QICO01000007.1, forward strand.
AGCGCCCAAACTCTCGACGTCGCCATCCAACACCCGCAAATCTGAGAGCTTTTCCGCGTTAACCCTGCTCACAAGCCTGGTGGGTTTTCATGCTGGATTGCGGAGTGTCCCATAGCCGTTCTGCAGCAACATAACGCGCCTCATTTTTTCTGCTATTTCTTGAGTGAATGTCGTCACCCTCCAGTCCGTTCCGTTTGGATAAGCAAATACTCATTTTTCAGCTCGCGCCGCACACCTGTACGTGAAAAGCCGGGAGTAGGGTTATGGATTGGTATTTGCTATTCTCCAGAAATGCCTGGGTCAGTCTGATCGCCAGTCACGTTTAGCCGTCCAGATGTTTACACCGCTATATTCTGCGGGTACTGTATGTCTCTCAAGCGCAAATTATTCAGTTTCGATGTGAAGGACCCTCATGATCGAATTCAAACATCTCCGGACGCTTCAGGCTCTGCGGAATACCGGCTCGCTGGCCGCCGCGGCCGCCCAGCTTCACCAGACGCAGTCGGCGTTGTCACATCAGTTCAGCGATCTGGAACAGCGGCTGGGATTCCGCCTGTTTGTACGCAAAAGCCAGCCATTGCGCTTCACGCCGCAGGGCGAAATTCTGTTGCAGCTGGCGGAACAGATTCTGCCGCAAATTCAGCAGGCGCTTCAGGCCTGCCATGAGCCGCAACAGACTACGCTTCGTGTTGCCATTGAATGTCATAGCTGCATTCAGTGGCTTACGCCGGCACTGGATAAGTTTCGTCAGAGCTGGCCACAGGTGGTGATGGATTTTAAATCAGGTGTGACCTTCGATCCGCAACCTGCACTGCAACAGGGTGAGCTGGATATCGTTTTAACGTCCGATATTCTGCCGCGCTCGGGCCTGTTCTATTCACCGATGTTCGATTTCGAAGTGCGCCTGGTGCTGGCACCCGATCATCCTCTGGCTCAGGTCGAACATATATCCCCTGACGCACTGGCCGACGAAGTGTTGATGATTTACCCGGTGCAGCGTCAGCGGCTGGATATCTGGCGTCATTTCCTTCAGCCCGCGGGCATCAGTCCTGCACTGAAGAATGTGGATAACACGCTGTTGATGATTCAGATGGTGTCGGCGCGCATGGGCATTGCCGCACTGCCACACTGGGTAGTGGAGAGCTTTGAAAAACAGGGGTTAGTGATCACGAAAACACTGGGAGAGGGATTATGGAGTCGGCTTTATGCCGCCGTGCGTGACGGCGAGCAGCGTCAGCCTGTGCTGGAAGCCTTTATCCATTTTGCCCGTCAGCATGCCTGTGAACATTTGCCTTTTGTCAGGAATGCCGCGCATCCTGCAGCCGTTTAGCCGCATGAGCGACAAAGCTGCGCGGCGGCGGGCAAAATCCCCTATAATGCGCAGCCTGTTGACTGACCTTGAGACGATCTCACCATGACTAACAACGATATTTTGCGCAGCGTGCGCTATATGCTCGATCTGAACGATGCCAAAATGGTGGCGATTTTTGCCTTAGCGGAGTGCGAGGTTCCTCAGGCCGATATCACCAGTTGGCTGAAAAAAGATGAGGATGCGGCATTTCGCCCCTGCCCCGATGTCCTGATGGGCTATTTCCTGAATGGCTTAATCTTTCATCGCCGTGGGAAAAGTGAGGATGCCCCTGCGCCTTCCATCGAGCGTAAGATGAATAACAACATTTTCATGAAAAAGCTGCGTATTGCATTTGACCTGAAAACGACCGACATCCCTGATATCCTGAAAAAAGCCAACTTCACCGTATCTCAGGCGGAGATTGGCGCGATCTTCCGTAAACCGGATCACAAAAACTATCGTGAATGCGGTGACCAGATTCTGCGTAATTTCCTCAAGGGGCTGACGATGATTCATCGCCCTGCGCCAGGCAAGCCCGCTTAAACCAGCCGCCGACTTACGCTCGTCCCGCCGGAGAAAGCGCACCGGGATAACAATGCGGTCCGCTCTGCCGGGCGAGCAGACGCCGTCTTGCTCGCCTTCTGCCGACGCGCGCCCCGTCCGCCATGGGATCGCAACAGACTGAGCGGCCTGCTACTTTTGGCGCCGGTGCGCGGCGATGCCTTGTTTCTTCACTGTTGATTGTTCTTACCGACCACCCAGCGCTTATGGACCCACAAGGACGCTACTATCACGAGCGCACCGGCAATAAAGCTTGGCCAGTGTGGCTTTTGCTGCCATATCGCCAGGTTGACCAGCAAGCCTGCCGGCACATGCATGTTGTTCATGATGCCTAACGTGCCAGCATCGACCTGCGTAGCACCGTAGTTCCACATAAAGTAACCCAGTCCGGACGCCACCACGCCCAGCCAGACCAGAATGCCCCACTGCAGTGAGGTGGTCGGGAGTTTATGCGGGTTGCCCCAGACGGCCCAAGCCACCACCGCAATCAGCACCGCGCCCAGATAGAACCACGAAAAGGCCGTGTGCTGCGGCACAGGACGGGTTTCCTGCAAACGTTTGTAGCCCACCATACCTGCTGCAAAGCAAATATTGGCTAACTGTACCAGCAACAGGCCGAACCAGAAGTTATCACTGACTTTGTCATAACGAATGATTGCCGCGCCCGCCACAGCCAGCAACGCACTGAAAATGTACCCTGCGCGCAGAGGCCGTCGACTGATCACGTCGTAGATCAACGTGACGTACAGCGGCGTCATCACGGTAAACAGCAGGAATTCAGACACGCTCAGATAGAGATAGGCTTCGAAACTCAGTAAATACATGATGCCCAGTTGCAGCATACCTACCAGCATATACAGCAGGAGCGTAGAGGGGCGATAGCCGCGCCAGCGCAGGAAAGGCAAAAATACCACGGCCGCCAGCGCCAGGCGCATCAGCACCGAAAACCAGCTGTCAACCTGACCGGCAAGGTACTCGCCGATCAGGCTGAATGAAAAAGCCCACAGAATGGTAGTAACGATCAATAAAAGCACGGTAACAACCCCGAAATAAACAGAGCGACAGTGTAAACAATGTCCGCACAGCAGGGAGATTTATCTGGTTGACATCTGTGCATTAACCAGGCAGTTACGCATTAATTTGCCGGTCAGGCTTTTTACCTTCTCATCGGGCATATCCTGTCAGCAGAAAAATGTGCGCATCAGCGCATCGGCCTGAGCTTTTCGCGCCAGATTGTCATAAATCTGTAACATATTTGTCATTCATCACAGTAAAGCCACGTATCTCTGTCTATTCTCTGCGCGAAATGGCGCATCCCGATCGCCGTTTTCTTGAGTTTTGCCCAACCTGCCGGGAATCAAAATCATAATGCGCCCTGGAGGGCCACCGCTATGTTGAGTATTTTTAAACCTGCACCACACCAGCCCCGGGTCGAAGATCATCGTATCGATCCACGCTACCGTCGCCTGCGCTGGCAAATCTTTATCGGAATTTTCGTTGGCTATGCGGCCTACTATCTGGTTCGAAAGAATTTCGCCCTGGCGATGCCCTACCTGGTTGAACAAGGCTTCTCACGCGGCGATCTGGGTTTTGCGCTTTCAGGCATCTCCATCGCCTATGGCTTTTCCAAATTTATTATGGGTTCGGTGTCAGACCGGTCGAATCCACGGGTCTTCTTACCTGCCGGCTTAACGCTGGCGGCTGCCGTAATGCTGATTATGGGGTTTGTGCCCTGGGCAACCTCCAGCATTATGGTGATGTTCGTACTGCTGTTCATCTGTGGCTGGTTTCAGGGAATGGGCTGGCCGCCCTGCGGACGCACTATGGTCCACTGGTGGTCACAAAAGGAGCGCGGCGGCATCGTTTCTGTGTGGAACTGTGCGCATAACGTCGGCGGCGGGATTCCGCCCCTGCTGTTTCTGCTGGGGATGGCGTGGTTCAACGACTGGAAAGCCGCGCTATATATGCCCGCCTTCGGGGCGATCGCCATTGCGATTCTGGCCTTTGCCCTGATGCGCGATACGCCGCAATCTTGTGGATTACCGCCGATTGAGGCCTATAAAAACGACTATCCGGTGGATTACAACGAAAGTCATGAGGAAGAGTTCACTGCAAGACAAATCTTTATGAAGTATGTCCTTCCCAACAAACTGCTGTGGTATATCGCTCTGGCAAATGTGTTTGTCTACCTGCTGCGTTACGGCATCCTCGACTGGTCACCGACCTACCTGAAAGAAGTAAAGCATTTCACGCTTGATAAGTCCTCCTGGACCTACTTCTTTTATGAGTATGCGGGCATTCCCGGTACGCTGTTGTGCGGCTGGATGTCAGACAAGGTCTTTCGCGGCAACCGTGGTGCGACAGGGGTGTTTTTTATGACGCTGGTTACCGCTGCTACCGTCATCTACTGGCTAAATCCGCCGGGCAATCCCGGTGTGGACATGGCCTGCATGATCGCGATTGGCTTTCTGATTTATGGACCGGTAATGCTCATTGGTCTGCATGCGCTGGAGCTGGCACCCAAAAAAGCGGCTGGCACGGCTGCCGGGTTTACGGGGCTGTTCGGTTATCTGGGTGGCTCAGTCGCGGCCAGCGCCATTGTGGGTTATACCGTCGATTACTTCGGCTGGGATGGCGGATTCATCGTGATGATTGCCGGCGCCGTTATGGCGGTAGTGCTGCTGCTGTTAACCATGATCAGTGAGCACCGGCATAAGCAAAAAAGGGCATAACGGCTTTGCCAGAAGGCCGGCTTACCGGCCTTCTTTTCGGATTACGACAGATAGAGTGTTCTCAGCGTCTCCGGGACGGCATCCTGTGCATTACTGCCAATCACTTCCAGTTCAGGTAAGGTGTCTTTCAGACGCTGATGGGCGTTAGCCATAATGCAGCCTTTGCCTGCCATACTCAGCATTTCGACATCATTCATACCATCACCAAACGCAATACAGTCTTTAAGCGTAAAGCCTAACTGTTTTGCCACCGCTTCCAGGGCATGGCCTTTTGACACGCCGCCTGCCATCACTTCGAGGCAGGTCGGCAGCGAAAAACTCACGTTAACCCTGTCGCCCCAGCGTGCTTCGATGGCCTGCTCCATAGGGACAAGGTGTTCCGGTTCTTCACAGGTAAAAAAGACTTTGCTGATGCCATCCGTCGGCAGCATGCCCGGCTCATAAACCTGATAGTGAAAATCGGACTCGCGAAAATAATCCTTCTCCGCCGGACTGCAGCGGCTGACAAACCACTCATCGTCGCGATAAACATGCGTCAGCACGTCCGGATGATGATACTGCAGACCAAACAGATCGTGGGCGATGTCCGCGTCCAGATTGTGGCTAAAAACCAGCTCCCCTGCCGGATTGTGAACACGTGCGCCGTTTGACGTAATCATGTAAGCCGGAATCCCCAGCTTGTCACGCATTTGCCCGACATCAATGTGATGACGGCCTGTGGCAAAAATAAAGTGAATGCCCTGCGCGACCAGTTGCTGAAGCGTTTCGCGCGCATTGGCGGTCAGGCGATGTTCGGGAGAAAGCAGTGTGCCATCCAGATCGGACACAACAATGTGGTACATGAAAACCTCGGGTATCGGTGTCGGTTGGCCGTAGCCGGTAATGTAAATTGCGAACTAATGCTGCGATAAAAAGAAATCGACGATGGTATTGAGCGCTTCGGCGCGCATGCTGTCCTTTTCAAACAGGATCTCGTGGCGCGCGCCGCTGATAACCTGCGGTGTCCGGCCCTGACAGGGGTGACCGGCTGCCGCCATCGCGTCACAAAACAGATCCTGCGAGCGATTATCCACCACGCTGTCTTCACTGGCCTGCAGCACCAGCAACGGAGTCGTAATGTTATCCACCTGGCTCAGAATATTGCGCCCGGCATGAATCCCTTCTCTGACCCAGTGATACGTAGGTCCGCCCACGCGAATAGCCGGATCATCCGCATAAAAGCGCAGACTGCGGCGGTAGCGCTCATGGCTGTGCGTTAACCGGTTGATGCCGAAAGGGTGCGCCCGCCAGCGCCCTGTGCCTAATGCATAACCCTCACGCACAGCGGGGCGCTTTTCCGCCCAGTCAAGAATCTTATGCGCCAGAAAAGCGGGTAACGGCAACGCAATCCCAAACATGGGAGCCACCAGCGCGGCGGCATGAAATGCACCGGGCTGACGCGCCAGGAAGAGCGTCAAAATCGCGCCGCCCATCGAATGAGCCAGTGCATAGCGCTGTTGATAATGACGGCTCACAATCTCTTTGAGATAGAGCGTTTCGAGGTCATCAACATAATGGCTGAACTCCACCACATGCCCGCGGTGAGAGTCATCCAGCAGACGATCCGATCGCCCCTGACCGCGATGATCGAGCACGATCACATCAAAGCCGCAGTGAAAAAGATCGTAAGCCAGTTCGGGATACTTAACGTAGCTTTCGATGCGCCCCGGCACGATAAGGATGACGCGTTTATGTTGCGGTGAAATGAACCGGACATAGCGCAATGTCAGGTTTCCAACGCCAGTGAATTCGCACTCTTCACGGCTGTGCCAGAAATCAAGCAGTGGGCCAGTAGCAAAGGCGGCAAAGGCCTTTTCGCGTCGCAGCCAGCTTGCCCTGTGTTGCTTCATCCGCCCTCCTGATTGCCGGAAAAAAGAGTCTGAACGGCCGCATGATGTCCATGGCTCTGCGCAGCATTCTGGCGTATTGTGTCACACTTCAGACGAGACCGGGAGTACAACCCATGACCATCGAATGGTGGCTGACCTACCTTCTTACCACCACAATTCTGAGCCTCTCACCCGGCTCAGGCGCGATTAACACCATGAGCACCGGCATCAGCCACGGTTATCGTGGTGCCGTCGCCTCCATCTCCGGGCTGCAGGTAGGGCTCGCGCTGCATATCGCCCTGGTAGGGGTGGGTCTTGGCGCGCTGTTTTCTCAGTCGCTGCTGGCGTTTGAGATTCTGAAATGGGCCGGTGCCGGCTATCTGGTCTGGCTGGGTATTCAACAGTGGCGGGCTGCCGGCACCATTGATCTCAACGCGATGTCAAAAGCGATGCCGCGTCGCCGCCTGTTTAAACGGGCTGTCATGGTGAACCTCACCAATCCCAAAAGTATTGTGTTTCTGGCCGCGCTGTTTCCGCAGTTTATCCTGCCTCATCAACCCCTTATGCTGCAGTATCTGGTTCTGGGCATAACCACCGTACTGGTGGATATCGTGGTGATGATTGGTTACGCCACCTTAGCGACGCGCATTGCGGGCTGGATCAAAGGCCCTAAACAGATGAAGCTGATGAACCGTATTTTCGGGGGATTATTTATTGCGATTGGCGGACTGCTGGCCAGCGCAAGGCGAATGGCCTGATGTACACCTGCAGCCGCACGACAGAGCATACTGTCGGCGGCCGCATAAAGCCGGTCTGGCGACCTTAGCGTGACAGGATAAGATGAATGCCAAATCCGGCGAACAGTACGCCCGCCATGCCATCCACCCACTTCGCGGCACGCTGATATTTATCCCGCATCCATGGCAAAGCAAAAATTGCGGCGACCAGAGAAAACCATGCAAAGGTTTCGACGCTAATCAACACAAACAATCCCCAGCGCTCCAGCCCACCGACATCGTTACCGATAAATAATGAGAAGACGCTACCAAAATAGATCACCGCTTTGGGGTTAGAGAGATTGGTTAACAACCCTTTGATAAAGCTCATGCCTTTCTTTGGCAGATCGACGACAGGTTCCTGCTGTACCGGCTGCTTATGACGTTGACGCGCGGAACGGATCAGCTGCCATCCCATCCATAACAGGTAAAGCCCGCCACCGACCATGATGATTTGATGCAGCCAGGCCATTTTTTGCAGGATCAAATGCAGGCCCATTAACGCCACCGCTGCCCAGATCATGACCGCCAGCGTAATGCCCAACACACCCAACATCGCTTCTTTGCGCGAACGGCTGGCCGCCGTTTGCGAAACGAAAAAGAAATCCGGGCCGGGGCTCATGAGCGCAACAAGGTGGACCAACGCAATCGTGCCAAACAATATCAACATGGTAATGCCTCTTTACTCTTCATCAAGATGCTCTTTAATCATCAGCAAAAAGGGCTTACCGAAACGTTCGAGTTTACGGTGACCGACCCCATTCACGCTCAACATGTCTGACGCACTGACCGGCATCTGTTCCGCCATCTCCAGCAATGTGGCGTCGTTAAAGACCACATAGGGTGGAATGTTCTCTTCATCCGCTATCGCCTTACGCAGCTTGCGGAGTTTGGCAAACAGCTTACGGTCATAGTTACCCCCGTAGACTTTTGCCGAACTGCTGCTTTTCGGTCTGGTTGTAATGAGCCGTGGTACCGCCAGCATCAGCGGGACTTCACCGCGCAGCACCGGTCGGGCCGCTTCGGTAAGTTGCAGTGCAGAATGCATGGCAATATTTTGGGTGACTAACCCCAGATGAATCAGCTGACGCAGCACACTCACCCAATGCTCATGGCTGTTCTCTTTACCCAGCCCATAAACCGGCAGCTTGTCGTGACCCTGTTCACGGATACGATGATTGTTCGCGCCGCGCAAAACTTCAACGATGTAACCCATGCCAAAGCGCTGGCCGACACGGTAAATACTCGAAAGCGCTTTCTGGGCTTCAACCAGACCGTCATAGCGCTTAGGCGGATCGAGACAGATATCGCAGTTACCACAAGGTTGCTGCCGCCCTTCACCAAAGTAGTTCAGCAGCACCAGACGGCGACAGGTCTGCGCTTCAGCAAAGGCGTTCATGGCATTCAATTTATGCCGTTCTATGTCCTGCAGCGGGCCGGGCTGTTTCTCTTCGAGACATTTACGTAACCAGGCCATATCTGCAGGATCATAAAGCATCATCGCTTCCGCAGGCAGGCCATCACGACCCGCACGGCCGGTTTCCTGATAGTAGGATTCGATATTGCGGGGAATGTCGAAATGGACCACAAACCGCACATTGGGTTTGTTAATGCCCATGCCAAACGCCACGGTGGCGACCACAATTTGCAGATCGTCGCGCTGAAACGCTTCCTGCACGCGCGCGCGCTGCGCGCTGTCGATACCGGCATGATAGGCACCCACGCTGAGACCGCGGCTTTGCAGGCGCGCGGCCGTGTCCTCAACTTTTGCCCGGCTGTTGCAGTAAATGATGCCGCACTTGCCCCGCTGATCCTGCACGTAACGCAGTAACTGCTCGGTGGGTTTGAATTTTTCCACCAGCGTATAGCGGATATTGGGTCGATCAAAACTGCTGATTTGAATCAGCGGGTCCTGCATATGCAGCAGGTTGACGATATCAAGGCGGGTGGTTTCGTCGGCGGTCGCCGTGAGCGCCATAACCGGCAGATCGGGAAAGCGCTGACGCATCTGCCCCAGTGCGCCGTACTCGGGCCGGAAATCGTGTCCCCACTGAGAAATGCAGTGCGCCTCATCCACCGCCAGCATCGCAGGCTGCCAGTGCGCCAGGCTTTCCAGGAAGTTATCCATCATCAGGCGTTCGGGCGCAATATAGAGCAACTTTACGCGTCCGTTTCGGCAGTCCGCCATGACGTTTTGCTGTTGCTCGCGGGTCATGGTCGAATTGAGACACGCCGCCGCAACACCATTTGCCAGCAGTTGATCCACCTGATCTTTCATCAGCGAGATCAAGGGCGAGACGACCAGTGTCAGCCCTTCACGCACCAGCGCGGGGATCTGATAGCAGAGTGATTTCCCGCCGCCGGTTGGCATCACCACCAGGCAGTCTCGCCCATTCAGCGCTTCATTGATAATGGCCTGCTGACCGGGACGAAACTGCTGGTAGCCGAAGGTATCCTGTAATACCTGCTGCGCCAACGCTTCCTGATTAAGAACTGCCGAGGTTGCCACTGTGATCCTGACTTGATGGTTAATTAAAATAAATCGTTGAGTGTCACGCCCACACCGACGCGTGTCTGACGATGGTTGTAGTCAATAAGGGATTCGCCATAGCCGCTAAACAGTTGCGTATAGAAACGAACGTGTTGGGTGATCGGATAACTCCAGCCCAGCGTAGCGCCGCCGTAGCCGCTATTCCAGTTATAGTTGCCTTCAACGCTGAAAATACTGTCGCCCATGGCGTAACCTAACTTCGCACGATAATAACCCATGTATTTGGTGATATCGGGGTTGTCGTCATTATTCGCGCTTTCTGAAATACGGAACCAGGGCTTGATCTCGGCCAGGAAGTTACCGTTCTGCGCCATCAGACGAGTATAAACACGGTTCCAGCTGCGTGAGGTCGGATCGCTGCGGCCGTTAGACTGATGATTCACACCGACCTCAACGTCACGCAGTGTCCAGCCGGCAAACGAGTAATCGGTCGCCCAGCCCAGGAAAATCTGTGGCTCATAGTTCGTCTCACGGAAAGGCGACGACTCTTTTTTATTGGATAACTGCCACCATGAGCGCTGAGTATAAGACGCCGCTAATACGGAGTTGTCACCGACAATGCCACGCCACAACGGAAATGCCAGGCTGAGCTGGAATTTCACTTCATCTTTACGTGCGTTTTTTGCCCAGTTGTAAGAGGAAATCGCCTCTTTATTTATGTCGCTGGTATAGGTGTAAAGCAGATAATTATTTTCGTAAGGATAAAGCACAAACGGGTTGTCGTGCTGCTCCAGCAGGTTGGCAATGATGCTGCCTCGCACCTGCGGTGCATCGTGAACATGTTTAATTGTGGCTTCGTCCGCCTGCGCCAAAGCAGGAAGTAACATTGCCGCCAGCAAGGCGCGATGCTTACGCATAGGATTCTCCGGTGAAAACTGCGTATTCATAAAAGCGAATGGGTGTTGTAAAAAGCAGGACATTCTACACACAAAAGTGGGTGAACATCAGCGCTGATTTCCTAAACTGGAAACCCTGTCGAGCGAAGCATAGAATAAACATCTTATTAACATCTACAGTTCAATTACCAGCTGTTCAGGACTAAACACCATGTCATCCGTGCTATTGACTCAGCAGGACGCTCGCCGCCTCGTCGGTGAAATTTTTATTTATCACATGCCGTTTAATCAGGTGCTGGGTCTGGAACTGGATCGCCTGGAACCCGATTACGCAGAAATCAGTTTTGCCAACAAAACCATGCTGGTGGGCAATGCCGCCCAGCACATTCTTCATGGTGGTGTAACAGCAGCGGTACTGGATGTCGCCGCGGGCATGGTGTGCGTGAGCCATGCCTTGACACGTGATGAGCAGATAAGTGAAGACGTGCTGCGCCAGCGACTGTCCCGTATGGGGACGATTGATATGCGGGTGGATTATCTCCGTCCCGGACGGGGCGAGCGCTTTATTGCCAGCAGCCGTTTACTGCGTGCCGGCAATAAAGTCTCTGTGGCGCGGGTGGAATTACATAATGAGCAGGGCCTTTACATTGCCACCGCAACCGCGACCTACCTGACCGGTTAAGCGAATCGACGCGTGGCACCGTTCAGGCCCTGCCACACAGTATCCTGCCTGCCTCAGAACATCGTATTGGTATTCGCTGAGGTCGCCGGTACGGCCTGAATCACATCCCAGTGCTCGACAATTTTGCCGTTTTTCACGCGGAAAATATCCGTAACAGCCTGACCACGATCGTGTTCACCATTGGTCGAGTGAACATGCAGCCATACCAGATCACCGTCGGTTGCACTGCGAACGATGCGCGCTTTTGACTGTGGGTTTTTGCTGAAAAAATCGCTGAAAAAGTTAACCAGCGGTGCCTTGCCATTCGGCACCCCGGGATTGTGCTGGAGGTAATCGTCCGCCACGACCCGGGCCGCTTCTGTCACCTTGTGCTGATTGAAAAATTGATTATAAAAGTTGATCACCAGCGCACGATTGGCCTCTTCCACGTTAAGATCGCGGCCTTCTTTCGGTTGCACGGCGTACCCAGCGCTCGCTGTCAGGATACCTGCCGTCAGCAGCAGGGTTTTCAGAAAGGTTGCCATCATTTTTCTCCTTGCTCATTCGTTACAGCGCTAACCGCTCCGCGCCAGAGGATCACTTTATACAGGGTGCCGGGCATGGCCCGGACGCGCCATCAGGTTTTGATATCACACCAGGTCACAAAAATAGACTGTTGTCGCTGCGGATGGTACATTCGCGCAAAATGGATAACAAGACGTCACTTTGTGCTGACTCAGTCACATGAAAGTGACTATTACTACGTGCAGGAACCCTTTCCATGTCTGTGTCATCCCCTAACACATTCAGTTATGAACAGGCTTGCCCCATTCGGGATGTACTTGACCGGATTGGCGATAAATGGAGTTTGCTGATTCTTGAGGCGCTGGCCGAGCGCACGCTGCGCTTCAATGAGCTGCACCGCCATATTGGCGATGTCGCTCGTCAGGTGCTGTCACGAACGCTGAAACGGCTGGAGGTGGACGGCTATATCCTGCGGACTCTTTATCCGGAAGTGCCGCCACGGGTTGAGTACAGTCTGACAGAGTTAGGTCGTTCTTTTCTTAAACCGATGCAGCAACTGATTGCGTGGGCGGATGACAATCATCAGGCCATTTGTCTTTCCCGCCAGCGTGCCCGTGAGCAGGACAAAGCCTGACCCTGCCTGTTGCCAGATCGGGCTACAGACATGACGGGGACTGCGGTAACATTGCGGCCCTCTGTCACGCCGCTTTCTCTCAGTGACTTTTGGTACAGAACGAACTTTCAGGATGATTTATGGATACCCAGCAAACCCGTCAGGGAATAGGTTTTGCGCTTGGCGCTTATTTCATATGGGGCATTGCACCTGCCTACTTCAAATTAGTTAAAGCCGTCCCTGCGACTGAAATCATGACGCACCGGGTAATCTGGTCAGCCTTGTTTATGCTGCTGTTGATTACGCTTAGCCGCAGCTGGGGGCAGGTCAGAAGCGTCGTGCGCCAACCCAAAAAGGTCTTGCTACTGGCGCTGACCGCCGTCACGGTGGGCGGTAACTGGCTGCTGTTTATCTGGGCGGTGAATAACCAGCATATGCTAGAAGCCAGTCTGGGCTATTTTATTAACCCTTTGATTAACGTTGTGTTTGGTATGGTTTTCCTGCGCGAACGTTTTCGTCGTCTGCAGTGGCTGGCTGTGGCGCTCGCTACCGCTGGCGTCCTTTTGCAGCTGTGGCAGTTTGGTTCGGTGCCGGTGATTGCATTAGGCCTGGCCTTCAGCTTTGCGTTTTACGGCCTCATGAGGAAGAAAATTCAGGTCGATGCCCAGAGCGGTATGCTGATTGAAACGCTGTGGCTGTTTCCGCTGGCCGCGCTGTATTTATTTGGTTTTGCAGACAGCAGTACCAGCCATCTTACCGCCAATCCCGCCAGCCTGAATCTGTTGCTGATCGCCGCAGGTATTGTGACCACCATTCCGCTGATGTTCTTTGCCGCAGCCTGTGCCCGGCTGCGCCTGTCGACGGTTGGCTTCTTTCAGTATCTTGGCCCAACGCTGATGTTCTTACTGGCGGTGCTGTTTTATGGCGAGACCATCACGCCGGATAAAATGCTGACGTTTGGCTTTATCTGGCTGGCATTGCTGGTCTTCATTCTGGATGCCGTCGTGTTTTCAGCGCGGGGCCGACTGCGCAAAGCGTGACAGAAAACGCGCCATTGCCGGGCCGGTCAGGAGAATGGTGAATAACCGCAGGGTTTGCATCGCCATCACAAACGCCATATCCACTCCGCTTCCGGCCGCAATGATCGCCACGGTGTCCAGGCCACCTGGACTGGTGGCGAGATAGGCGGTCATCAGGTCAATATGGAGTACGCGCGTCAACATCCACGCCAGTCCGCCACACAGCAGCATCAGGCCGAAAATGGACAGCAGCATTTGCGGCAGGGTGCTCAGCGCCAGTTTGAAAATGGGTCGGGTGAAGCGCAGCCCTACACTCCAGCCGATCAGGGCGTACGCCAGGGCAAGCAACCATTCAGGCATCTGAAGCACGGCTGTTCCGGTAGCGTGCAGCGTAGCGCCAATCAGCGCAGGCACCAGCAACGCGCCGGACGGAATGCGTAACCAGGGGCCCAGCCAGGCGCTGCCGATCACCAGGCAAATCGTCAGCGGAAAACCGCTGTTCAGTGCAGGAAACCACACCAGTGATCCCGCATGAGCGCCATCGCCCAGGCCGATGCGAGCCACCATTGCCGCCGCGCCCGCCACAAACAGAACGCGCAGATACTGCATAAAGGCGACCAGACGCACATCCGCGCCGAATTCTCCCGCCATCGCCACCATGGCAGAAGCACCACCAGGTGACGATCCCCACGCGCCGGTCGGGCCGGGAAGCTGACTAAACCGAACCAGCAAAAAGCCCGACACACCGCTGGCCGCCAGAGTCAGCAGCAGTACCGCTACCACGACGGGCCAGTCCTGTAACAGCGGCGTTAAAATCGACGGTGACAGGCTCTGCGCAATCATACAGCCCAGTACCGCCTGCGACAGCAGGAACAGCCGCTTGTGGATGCGCAATGTGGCACCGGATAACCCCATCATCACGCCCACAATCATCGGGCCCAGTAACAGGGCGGCCGGAACATGAAAATACTGGAAGAGCGCGCCAAGTAATACCGATGCGACCAACAACAGTAACCACTGCACGCGCAATGAAAGAGAGGCCATAAAAGTTAATTTTTTGTGAAAATGGAGCGGGTAGATTACGCAGAATTGTGCCAGCAGGCCAGCGAAATGGGCCGGTTGGACCGGCCCTGACAGACGATTACAGCCAGTTCTTGCGTTTGAAATAAAGATAAGGCGCCAGACCGGCAAGCATCATCAGACAAATCGCACCGGGATAGCCAAAGCTCCATTTCAGTTCAGGCATAAACTCAAAGTTCATGCCGTAGCTGGAGGCCACCAGCGTTGGCGGCAGGAAAACCACGGAAACTACCGAGAAGATCTTGATGATGCGGTTCTGCTCGATATTAATAAAGCCCATCGCCGCCTGCATCAGGAAGTTGACCTTCTGGAACAGGGACTCATTGTGAGGCAGCAGCGATTCGATATCCCGCAGGATTTCGCGCGCCTGCTCCAGTTGATTGCCTGGCAAACGGGCTTTTCGTACCAGGAAGTTAAGCGCTCGCTGCGTATCCATCAGACACAGGCGCACTTTCCAGCCGATATCTTCCAGCTCAGCTAACCGCGACAGCGCCTGATCGTACTCCTCGCCCTGCTGACCTTCCATAATCACGCGGCTAAGCTTTTCCAGCGCGCTATAGATGTTTTCAATCTCATCCGCCAGCTGTTCAATTTTGGTCTCAAACAGGTCGAGTAGCAGCTCGTAAGCGTTACCGTCAATCAACGTCTGGTTGCGGGCTCGCATGCGGTAAAGACGAAAGGCAGGAAGCTCCCGCTCGCGCAGTGTATATAAGCGTCCTTCGCGAATCGTAAAGGCGACCGTCGAGTTGCCGGCATGATCTTCGGCATCTTCAAAAAAGAAAAAGGAGTGGATGTGCAGGCCATCTTCATCTTCGAAGAAACGCGCTGAGGCTTCGATATCTTCCAGCTCAGGGCGCGTGGCCAGGCTCTGCCCCAGCTCGGACTGAACACGGTCGCGCTCGCCTTCCTCAGGCTCGACCAGGTCAACCCACACTGACGTGGTCAGTTTATCGCTTTCTTCTTCCAGTTCCAGACGCGTCAGGCGACTGTTATCAAGTTTAAATGCGCTCAGCATAGCAAGACTCCCCATTGCAGACTTTATGGGACAACGCTGTAAGGCGGTCGGAACAGATAACCGCGAACCTGAACACGGAGAAACGATAAATCAGTGCTGACTCGTGCGACGGATCAAAAAGGGAGGTCGCTGATAACCGCTAAGGCTACCAGCGTAATGAGATAGCCTTAGATGTTATTCCTGAAAACCAGGTTAATGAGCCAGCATCGACTGGGCGTGTCCAAGGCATTGTCCTCTCATGATAATAGTGCGCGCATGTTACGCTGAGACGAAAAAGTCGTCAACCGGCGGCTAGACGGTTTCCAGTTTGGCGTAGGCAGCCACCAGCCACTTGATCCCCTGCCCCTGAAATGCCACCTGAAGGCGGCTGTGTTCCCCGCTACCTTCCAGATTCACGATGGTGCCTTCACCAAACTTCGCGTGACGAACGCGCTGTCCCAGAGAGAACCCCGTGTCGCTTTTGCTGATCGGTGTGCCCATGCGCTGATGGCTGACCGGCCGCGTAACGCTGGCGCGTAACCGGACTTCTTCAATACAGTCTTCGGGCAGCTCACCGATGAATCGCGAGGGGCGATGGTAAACTTCTTTTCCGTACAGACGGCGGGTTTCCGCGTACGTCAGCGTCAGTTTCATCATGGCACGTGTGACGCCAACGTAAGCCAGGCGGCGCTCTTCTTCCAGCCGTCCACCTTCGTCCAGCGCCATCTGGCTGGGGAACATGCCTTCTTCCATGCCGACGATAAATACCTGACTGAACTCCAGCCCTTTCGCAGAGTGCAGCGTCATCAGTTGTACCGCATCCTGCCATTTGTCCGCCTGCCCTTCGCCGGCTTCCAGCGCGGCATGCGACAGGAAGGCCTGAAGCGGCATCAGGTCTTCATCTTCATCCTGATAGCTAAACTGGCGCGTGGCTGTCACCAGCTCCTCAAGGTTTTCGATACGCGCCTGGCCCTTTTCACCCTTTTCCTGCTCGTACATCAGCCACAGACCGGAATCCTTGATGACCCGATCGGTCTGCACGTGCAGTGGCATTTCGGCGGTTTCGCTTGCCAGTGAATCCACCAGCTCACAGAAACGTTGCAGGGCAGAGGCGGCACGGCCGGCGAGCGCGCGTGACTGAAGGAGTTCACGCGTTGCCTGCCATAAGGTGATCTGCTGTTCGCGGGCCGTCTGACGCACCACATCCAGCGTACGATCGCCCACGCCACGTGTGGGCGTATTGACCACGCGCTCGAAGGCCGCATCGTCGTTGCGGTTGGCTATCAGACGCAGATAGGCCAGCGCATCTTTAATTTCCTGGCGCTCGAAGAAGCGCATGCCGCCGTAAATCCGGTAGGGCATACTGGCCTGCAGCAGGGCTTCTTCCAGCACGCGCGACTGGGCGTTACTGCGGTAAAGAATCGCGCAATCGGCCAGCGCATTGCCATTTTCCATCCAGGCTTTAATGCGATTGACGACAAAGCGCGACTCATCCAGCTCGTTGAAGGCGCAGTAAACCGAGACCGGCTCGCCATCGCTGCCATCGGTCCACAGCTCTTTGCCGAGTCGGCCATTATTATTGGCAATCAGGGCGTTAGCGGCTTTCAGAATCGTGTTGGTGGAGCGGTAATTCTGCTCAAGACGAATGGTATCCGCACCGGGAAAATCCGTCAGGAAGCGCTGAATATTTTCAACCTGCGCCCCGCGCCAGCCATAGATGGACTGATCGTCATCACCGACGATAATGACTTTGCTGCTGTCGCCCGCCAGCATACGAATCCAGGCATACTGAATGTTGTTCGTATCCTGAAATTCATCCACCAAAATATTGCTGAAACGCTCACGGTAGTGATTCAGGATAGGGGGCTTGTTTAACCACAGTTCATGGGCCCGCAGCAGCAACTCGGCAAAATCGACCAGCCCGGCACGATCGCAGGCTTCCTGATAGGCCTGATAAATGCGCAGCCAGGTCTGTTCTACCGGGTTGCCATAGCTTTCAATGTGCTTCGGCCGTAAACCTTCATCTTTCTTGCCATTGATGTACCACATGCCCTGACGCGCAGGCCACTGCTTCTCATCCAGATTCATCGCCTTAATCAGGCGTTTGAGCAGGCGCAGTTGATCTTCACTGTCGAGGATTTGGAAATCCTGCGGCAGGCCCGCGTCGAGATGATGCGCACGCAGCAGACGGTGCGCAAGGCCGTGAAACGTGCCAATCCACATACCGCCCTGACTGGTGCCGATCAGGTGCTCAATACGGTGACGCATTTCTGCCGCCGCCTTGTTGGTAAAGGTCACCGCCATAATGGAATAAGGTGAACAGTTTTCAACGGACAGCAGCCAGGCGATGCGGTGCACCAGAACGCGTGTTTTTCCACTGCCCGCGCCCGCCAGCACCAGCAGGTTGCTGCGCGGTGCCGCAACGGCAGCACGCTGTTTGTCATTCAACCCGTCGAGCAGTTCAGAAACGTCCATAAGCACCAATAAGTCAGAGAATGCGAAGCATAAGACTGGATAAATTTACAGCCATTATAACAGCGAGGTCAGTGATGCCAACTGTGAAATTTCAACGTGGGGCAGAAGACGGGCATCGTCAATGTGCATCAGATTCCCCTCACGCAGGTTAATCCAGCAGGCTTGCATGCCATAACGTAACGCGCCGGCCACATCCGTAGTGAGATCGTCACCGACGTGAAGAATACTGCCCGGGGCGATATTCAGGCGTTGCGCGGCAAGGTGATACATATCCTGCCACGGCTTCGCGCGCCCGTCTGGGCCAGCACGCAGTGAAAACTGGAAGTAGGCTGACAGGCCGAGCTTTTCAGGCTGCGCGTTACCATTCGTAATCGCTACCAGCGGGACTTTTTTCGCCAGCGCTTTCAACGTGTCATGGGTTTCCGCCGGCATCGCCACCTGGCTGCGCCAGTGATGGAACACCTCCATGATCTGGGCGGCGCCCGCTGTCGCGTCTGCTGCCGTTAAGCCCGCGTCAGTCATAAGCAGCTCTATCGTACGACGGCGCCATTCTGTCACATCGTGATAAATGTCAGGTTCACGAAGTCGCAGTTGATTGCGCAGCGTCGCCACATCATCCGGCGTCACGTCACGCAGTGCAGGATGAAAAGCCTGCAGAGCGGCATGCGATGCTTCTGTGGTTTTACGTATGACCGGATAGTTGTCATACAGCGTGTCGTCTAAATCAAAGGTGATCGCTTTGATGGCACGCAGCGGGCGATAGAACTTCATTCACTCTTTCCTCGTTTGGCGCGGGGATGCGCAGCATCATACACCGAAGCCAGGTGCTGGAAATCAAGGTGGGTATAAATTTGCGTCGTCGACAGGTTGGCATGACCAAGGAGTTCCTGCACCGCGCGCAGATCGCCACTGGATTCCAGCAGATGGGTTGCAAAGGAGTGACGCAGCTTGTGCGGATGAATATGGCTGTTCACGCCCTGTTTAATGCCCCATTCGGCAAAACGTTTTTGAACATTACGGGCAGAGATGCGCTTGCCCCGGCTGGAGAGAAACAGCGCATCGTCGTCGGCGTTAAAGGCGAGACGGTGCGGCAGCCATTGCTGAATCCAGTTGACCGCTGTGCGTCCAATCGGTACGCGCCGCTCTTTATTGCCTTTTCCTGATACCCAGACTTCTCCCGCCTCAAGATCAACATGGCGGCAGTCCATATTGACCAGTTCGGACAGGCGAAGCCCTCCGCCGTACATCACTTCCAGCATGGTACGATCGCGTATTGCCAGCGGATCGTTAAGATCGATTTCCAGCAGTTGATTAACTTCATCGACGTCGATATTTTTGGGCAGATGGCGGCCATTACGCGGTGTGGCAATGCCTTTCGCCGGGTTGGCGGGCAGCATGTCCTGGCTCACCTGCCAGTCAAGAAAACTGCGTAGCGCCGAAAGCCGTAGCGCCAGACTGCTGGCGGCCAGGCCTGCCCGACGGCTGCGGGCAGCCATACTGCGTACCATGGCGGGATCGAGTTGCGACCATGCGCCGACCTTCATTTCATCGGCGATGCTCACCAACGCCTCTAGCTGGCGCGCATAGCTGCTCAGCGTTAACGGGCTGAGCTGGCGCTCAACCTTCAGGTAGCGCAGAAATCCGTCAACGGCCTCCTGCAGCACGCTGCTCATGCGCGCTCCACCCAACGTTCCAGTAATTCCGGCATCATCTGCGAAAGATGCTGTAGCAGTAAGGTTCCCATGCCCGACTGATAATGCAGGCTGTCGCGACTGCTGAACATGATGATGCCGAGTTCACCCTGTTCGCCCATCAGTGACATGGCCACCGAGCCGATGGCTTTCGCCTGGGGCAGCAGTAGCAGCAGTTCGGGGCCATTAATACTGCCGAGATAGTGCTGTTCATTACCGAAGCGCTGAATGCGCAGCGGTTCAAAGGCCTGGCGCGCCAGGCCAAGCTGCACAAAATCAGAGGGCGCACCCAGCCGCCACTTATCGTTAAACAGGCGGATATTGGCCCCGGCCAGGCCCAGCTCACGCGCCCAGCGATGCAAGCGGTTCAGCATATCCTGCAGTGAACTCGCGGCGGCAAGATGGCTTTGCAGTGCAAGCAGGCGGGCAAAAAGTTGCTGGTTCGCCGTGGCCTGCTCCATCAGCAAGGTGATTTCTTCTTCCAGCCGTTGAATATGGTTGCGCTGGCGCGCCATGTGCCATTCCACCAGCGAAACGCTGCCGCGAACCGGATGCGGTACGGCCATCTGTTCGACCTGGCGCGCATTACGCATAAAGAAATCAGGATGCTGTCGCAGATAATCACTGACGGCCTCATCGTCCAGCAGAGGTGTGTTTTCCACCTGCTCTTCGACATTTTTCATAAGTGAATAAACCCATCGTAGACATGTGTGGCCGGGCCGGTCATAAACAGCGGCTGTCCGGCACCTTTCCAGGCGATGTGTAACGTACCGCCTGGCAAATCAACGCGCACTTTCTGGCTCAGAATCCCCTGCTGAATGCCACAGGCCACCGCTGCACAGGCACCGCTGCCGCACGCCTGCGTTTCGCCCGCACCACGTTCGTAAACACGCAACAGGATATGTTCAGGGTTGATGATTTCCATAAAGCCAACGTTGACGCGCTCAGGAAAACGCTCGTGGCTTTCCAGTATCGGTCCCAGCAGCTCGACCTGTGCGGTTTTGGTGCTTTCGACCTGAATCACGCAATGGGGATTTCCCATGGAGACGGCACCAAACATGACCGTCTGCTCCGCCACGCGAAGCAGGTACAGGTTTTCAGCCTTGTTAGCGCGGAAAGGCACCTGCTGGGGCTCAAAATTGGGCTCCCCCATATTCACGCGGACCAGCTCGTCGGGCGTAACGCTGAGCACCATTCTGCCCGCCTGGGTGCTGACGCGAATGTCGCTTTTATTGGTCAGGCCTTTCAGCTGGACAAAGCGGGCAAAACAGCGCGCCCCGTTACCGCATTGCGCCACCTCGCTTCCGTCCGCATTGAAAATACGGTAGTGGAAGTCAAGATCGGGATCATAAGGCGGTTCGACGATCAATAGCTGATCAAAACCCACCCCTAAATGGCGATCGGCCAGCCGGCGGATCAGTTCCGGCGAGAAAAAGACGTTTTGCGTCACAGCATCCACAACCATGAAATCGTTGCCGAGACCGTGCATTTTGGAGAACTGCATTTTTTGCTCCGCCGGATACGCCATAAGAATTATTTCATTTGTGAGCTTGAATCACCGGTCACCAGACCGCCCACATCCGCTTTAGAGGCCTCGGCTTTCTGCTTTTGCGTGGGCGCTGACGTGGGCGCGGCTTGTTTTGGCGTTTCCTGCGGTGGGAAGTAGAGCGGTCCTTTCAATCCACAGCCTGCAAGGCTTGTTAATGCCAGTGTCATTGCTAACAGGCTTATCGCTTTCTTCATTCTTTATGCTCTTCATGTCCTGTGTCCTGGATGCTTATCATCGCAGTTGAAGTTGGAAAAGCAACAGGAAATCCCAGCAATTCACGCAAGCCTTGTGGCAGGCCCTGGCAGAGCGCCACAAGCCTCCGGCAGAACTCAGTGCATCTGATAGCGTGGTTGATAGTCGTTGTTGTCGTTATCGGGCTGTGAGGCGCACAGCGCCGTTAATGTCTGATTCCTGAAGGGAATCACCTGATAACGGTCACCCACATTCACGATTTGGTAAAACTGCGGCAGGTTGAAATTGATAAAGCTAGAGCCGTAGGTAAAACGATCGTGTGACGACGAGTAAAAACGGCTGACATCCCGCACCAGCTCTTCTTTGCTGCCTTCACAGTGGTGATAGACCTCAACGCGGTTACTTTCATCCAGGATATAGATATTGAAACCGCGATCGTCAGTGGTGTCTTCAAAGAAGAACTGAATGATCCCTTCGCTGGCGTAGCCATTGACCACCGGCGGCAAAGGCGTCTGATTGGACTCAACCTTGATCGACAAACCGTGCAGCTTGTTATTGGATATGGCGCCATAGAACTCAACGGCGTTTTCCAGTTTCTGCACCGAAACCCCCATGCGTTCAAAGAACAGACCCCAGGTCTGGCCGGCCATGCGTAATGCCTTGAACCGGCCCGGCTCCTGACGCGTACTGGAAAGGCGCAGTTCAATACATTCAGACACCAGTTGCTGCACACGGGTACGAATCAAGCCGCGCAAATGCTGGCTATAGCAGAAAACCTCCACCGTATCTGGCGGTGAGGCATCCTGATGCATTTTACCCAGGATGGTCTTCAGCCCTTCTATCATCGCCTGCTCGCCACTAAAGTGCAGCGTACGCACTTCATTCCATGAGTTACGGTACAGCAGGTCAATGCTGCCAATTAAACATTGCTGCTGCTGGCCAAAGCTGAAGACATCGAGCTTACGGAAATCAAAATGCACCACCTGGTTACGGAACGCCGAGGTCGGATCGTGCTCAAGGTTAACGATGATCGCCAGGTGACGAATTTCGCAGGGGCTGTAGAGCGCTTTGGGCGTGGGGGCAGGCAGGCGCAGCGGGAAATGGCTGGAGACATCATCAACCAGCTCCTGCAGGCGCGCCAGATCACACAACTCGTTGCCTTTGATATGCAGACGGGTTTTGCTGGTCAGCAGACCATTGAACCATGCCCAGGCCACCAGCTTATTGAGATAGCGATTATATTCCAGCGGCTGGTGACTGATGATCGAGCTCATATCCGGCGCCTGATTATACAGATACCAGCCTGGACGATTGGCGCGGCCCGCCGGCACATGAATAAAGGTCAGGTTGGATTCGGACAGGTCGGGGGAGATCTGCGGATTAACCAGCGTCACCTTGCCCGGCAAAGCCTCAAAGGCAGCGTACAATTTACGGGTCAGCACGCCGATATCCTGCGGGCTGGCACTGACGCTTAAATTGTTGCGGCGGGCAAAGCGGATAAGATTGCGATAGCTTTGCATCATGGCATCGAGCAACTCATTATGCGCTTCGCGGACGCGTTCGATTTTCCATTCGGCACGGTTGTCCAGAATAGCGAGCTTTTCGTCGTCCCAACCCCAGGATTTCACCAGCTGCGACAGAATTTCACGACGCCAGCCGCTACGTTGCTGATGGTCATCCGTACTGAGTTTTTCGCATACTTTCAGATAGAAGCAGCGGCGTACTAAATCGAGCCGCGGCTGATCGTCGATACTGGTGAGATAATGCGTAACGCGCTCCAGCATCATGCAGTAAGGATCCAGACCGAAACAGACGATCTCGCCATCGTGCAGTCGCTGTTTGATGTCCATCGCCAGCAGTTTAGTGTCCGGGTATTCCCAGCTGTAGGCTTCAAGCAGCAGCGTTTTCAGGACTGCTTTGTAAGGTGAGTCGATACTTTTATACAACTGCCACAGGCTGGCACCAAAATACTCTTCCGCTGACAGGGTACTGAGGCCGCCTAAATCAAGCCACTCGTTGGGCGTGAGCACGCCTTTCGCGTAGAGCGACATCACATAGTCATCATAGTGATGCTCTTCTTCGCCCGGCACCATATTCCACAGGATACGTTTACCTGCCATGCGCACGGCTGTGCGGTAGAACTCGTCCAGCAGCAGTATATGCTGAGTGGAACCGCAGTCCTCACCGCCAAGATTCCCGCTTTCGTTATGGCGGAAGCGGTTTTCATCGATCAGGAAGAAGCTGACTTCGATGCCCATGGAGGCGCACCATTTTTGCAACAGCGCACATTTGCGCTGCAGATTGAGGCGCTCTTCATTATCCAGCCAGGATTGATGGCACACCCAGATATCCAGATCGGACACGCTGTTTTGTCCAACAGAGGAGGTACTGCCCATCGAGTAAATACCGGTAATGGGCAGTTCGCCTTTTGGCGCGTCAACCAGGGTAAGTTCTTGCTCGCCTGTTAACTCGGCCAGTAGCTGAAGTTGGTTTTCATCAGGCGTGAAGACGTTGATGCCATGTGGAACGTTACCTTTGAGGTAACCCGGCATCAGCGGATGTTGATAATGTAATAAGATTGGCAGCAGACTGTAGACTCGCTGAAAAGCGGGTCCCATTGCAGCCAGCGCGCGATCTACGCGCAGCTGGTTAATTGCATCCAGTCTCTGTTTCAGTGTCTCAATATAGAGGTACAAGACGTTTCGCCTGGTTGTCCTGGAGTTAAGCACCCTGCTTCCGCTCTCTGCCACTTATTATAAAGATGTCGTGCAGATTATTGCTGGAAACGTGATCAATCTATCACTCGCCGGATTGACCGTAAAGAAAGTTACGCTACCGCTATTTTAGCACGGTTTCGTCTACTTTTCGCACACCCAACGAGCGGCCTGCGATTACTGCCTGATATCTCAGGTTTAATCTGCGGGCGGTTCTTTTCAATCCGTTGAAACTGACAGCCTTCCCTCAACGATGATAGGATATTCGATGAACGATCTAAATGGTTAACGGCATGTTAAACAAAATTTTCAGAATTGCTACACGACAAAGCCCTCTTGCCATGTGGCAAGCACAATATGTACAGCAGCGTTTGATGAGCGCCCATCCGGGTTTGCAGGTTGAACTGGTGCCCATGGTGACCAAAGGCGACATCATTTTGGATACGCCGCTGGCTAAGGTGGGCGGTAAGGGGCTGTTTGTCAAAGAACTTGAGCAGGCGATGCTGGAGAACCGTGCCGATTTGGCCGTGCATTCGATGAAAGATGTGCCCGTAGCGTTCCCGGCAGGCCTGGGCCTGGTCACCATTTGCCAGCGTGATGACCCACGCGACGCCTTTGTCTCAAATCATTACGCGTCGATCGACGATCTTCCTCATGGCGCGGTGATTGGTACGTCCAGCCTGCGCCGTCAGTGTCAGATCAGTGCACGCCGTCCCGACCTGGTCATTCGCTCGCTGCGCGGCAATGTCGGCACGCGGTTAAGTAAGCTTGATGCTGGCGACTATGACGCCATTATCCTTGCCGCCGCCGGCCTTAACCGCCTGGGGCTGGAAGCGCGAATTCGCCAGCTCCTGCCGGCTGAAATTTCACTGCCAGCCGTCGGCCAGGGTGCGGTGGGCATTGAATGCCGCCTGGATGACAGCACCTTAATTGGGTTACTACAGGCACTGAATCATGATGATACGGCTGTCTGTGTCAAAGCTGAGCGCGCCATGAATACCCGTCTGGAAGGCGGCTGCCAGGTGCCTATCGGCAGTTTTGCGGTGCTGAATGGTGATGAGCTCTGGCTCCGGGGGCTGGTTGGCGCGCCGGACGGCAGTACCGTTGTAAGCGGCGAGCGCCGCGGGCCACGGTCTCAGGCCGAGCAGATGGGGATCTCGCTGGCCGAAGAACTGCTTAACAACGGTGCGCGTGAAATTCTGCACGACGTTTATCAGGGACAACCCCCCGTATGACGATTCTGGTCACGCGCCCGGAACCCGCAGCGGCAGAGCTGGTCTCCCGACTGCACGCCCAGGGTAAACAGGCGTGGAGCCTGCCCCTGATCGAATTCGCGCCGGGAGCTGACCTGCCCTCATTACCGGCTTCGCTAACCACGCTGCGCCGGGGCGATATGGTCTTTCTGCTCTCGCAGCAGGTTATCCACTATACACAGCATGCTGTCAAAGCATGGCCCGCAGACCTGGACTATTATGCAATTGGTCGCAGTACCGCGTTAGCGTTTCATACAGTGAGTGGCTTACAGGTGACCTGGCCTCATGCACAGGAAACCAGCGAGGCGCTGATCAAGCTGGCCACGTTGCAGCAGGTGTCAGGTAAACGCGCGCTTATCCTGCGTGGCAATCAGGGCCGCGAACTGCTGTCAGAAACGTTGACGGCACGGGGCGCGCAGGTCTTCTATGCCGAGTGTTATCAGCGCTGCCAAAAACATTATGACGGTGCAATCGAAGGCCGCCGCTGGCGCGATCGTCATGTTTCTACGCTGGTCGTCACCAGCGGCGAAATGTTGCATCAACTGTATTCGCTGTTCCCCGAGGTCGATCGCGAGGAATGGCTGCTCCGCTGCCGACTGATTGTCGTCAGCGAACGTTTGGCTTCTGTGGCCGCCAATCTTGGTTGGCAGGATATTCACGTAGCCGAAGGTGCCGATAACGATGCGCTACTGCGCGCGTTATGTTGAACTTAACAATGGGATGTGCCAGATATGACGGAACAAAAAGACACCTCCGCCGTGGTTGAAGAAACTACACCAGCGGTTGATCGCGATGCTTCTCTTCAGGAACAACCACCCCGCAAGCAAAAGAACAGCGGCATGGTCCTGGGAGCGGTCGCGATCGTCATCGCTCTGGCGATTGGCGCAGGTTTATACCTGAACGATAAACACCAGGCCGAATTGCAGGCACAAACCAATCAGAGTCTGAGCGAACAGCTTGCCAGGCTACAGCAGCAGGCAAACAGCGATAAACAGCAGCTTTCTCAGCAGCTGAGCACCACAGAAAAAGCGTTAGAGACCGCTCA
This sequence comes from Pantoea sp. PNA 03-3, assembly GCF_003201175.1. Classification (NCBI taxonomy): domain Bacteria; kingdom Pseudomonadati; phylum Pseudomonadota; class Gammaproteobacteria; order Enterobacterales; family Erwiniaceae; genus Pantoea; species Pantoea sp. PNA 03-3. The sequence goes on from NZ_QICO01000007.1 coordinate 46,799, forward strand.
GGCACAACAGGCGGCTTCTGAGAAAGCGCTGCAGGCGTTGCGCGAAAAGTTAGCCTCCATTTCAGGAAACGACGTGCGCAGCTGGCTGGTGGCTCAGGCAGATTATCTGGTGAAACTGGCGGGTCGTAAGTTGTGGAGCGATCAGGATGTCACCACGGCCGCAGCGCTGCTGAAAAGCGCTGATGCCAGCCTGGCAGATATGAACGATCCCAGCGTCATGAATGTGCGTCGCGCGTTGACGCAGGATATCAGTACGCTTTCGGCTATCTCCCAGGTGGACTACGACGGCATTATCCTGAAGCTTAATCAGCTATCAAACAACGTGGATAATTTACGTCTGGCCGATAACGACAGCGATGACGCGCCGATGGACAGCGACAACGGTGAACTTTCTGGCTCTATTCGCGAATGGCGTCAGAACCTGGTGAAGAGCTGGCACAATTTTATGGATGACTTTATTACCATCCGTCGCCGGGACAACACTGCCCAGCCCTTACTGGCCCCGAATCAGGACGTTTACCTTCGCGAAAACATTCGTTCTCGTCTGCTGATCGCGGCCCAGGCCGTGCCGCGTCATCAGGAGGAGATCTACAAGCAGTCGCTGGAAACCGTCTCAACATGGGTGCGTGCCTGGTATGATACGAACGATGCCTCGACAAAAGCGTTTCTGGCCCAGTTGGATGAACTTAGCCAGCAAGATATCAATATGGATCTGCCAGACAGCCTGGAAAGCCAGCCGTTGCTTGAACAACTGATGCAAACGCGCGTGCGTAACCTGATGGCACAACCCTCTGCCGCCGCAAACCAGCAGGGAGGCTGATCATGCTTAAGGTATTTATCCTCTTTGTCCTGTTGATTGCAGGGATTGTGCTGGGGCCGATGATTGCCGGCCATCAGGGCTATGTGCTGATCCAGACCGACAACTGGAATGTGGAAACCAGTGTGACCGGCCTTGCCATTATCCTGATTATCAGTTTGTTAGTGATTCTGGCGGTGGAGTGGCTGCTGCGTCGCCTGTTTCGGACGGGTGCCCGCACCCGTGGCTGGTTTACCGGGCGCAAGCGCCGTCGTGCACAGCGCCAGACACAAAACGCCCTGCTTAAACTGGCAGAAGGTGATTTCAGGCAGGTAGAAAAGCTGCTGTCCAAAGACGCCGACCATGCTGATGTTCCTGTTGCAAACTATTTGCTCGCGGCCGAAGCGGCTCAGCAACGAGGCGACGAAATGCGGGCTAATCAGCATCTTGAACGGGCGGCTGAACTGGCTGGTAATGATGTTATCCCGGTCGAGATTACCCGAACCCGCATCCAGCTGGCGCGACATGAAGATCACGCTGCCCGCCACAGTATTGATCGTTTACTCGAAGTGGCTCCGCGTCATCCGGAGGTCCTGCGCCTGGCCGAGCAGGCTTATATTCGTACCAGTGCCTGGAGCGCCCTGCTCGATATCCTCCCGTCCATGGAAAAAACGCAGATTGGCAGTGAGGAGCACCGCGCTGCACTGCAACAACAGGCCTGGCTGGGTCTGATGAATCAGGCGATGGCCGATCAGGGCAGTGAGGGATTAAAACGCTGGTGGGGAAATCTGAGCCGTAAAACACGCCATGAGACCTCGTTGCAGGTGGCGATGATTGACCATTTGATTGAGTGTGACGATCACGATACCGCTCAGGAGATTCTGCTGGATGGGCTGAAACGTCATTACGACGATCGTCTTGTCCTGTTGATGCCGCGCCTTAAAAGCGGTAACCCGGAAGCGCTGGAAAAAGCGTTACGTCAGCAAATTAAGCAGCATGGTGCCACGCCTTTACTGCACAGCACCCTGGGTCAGTTACTGATGCGCCATGGTGAATGGCAGCAGGCAGCGGAAGCCCTGCAACAGGCGCTGGCACAGCGCCCCGACGCTTTTGACTACGCCTGGCTGGCGGATGTGTATGATCGTCTGCGCCGTCCGGAAGACGCCGCAAAAATGCGTCGTGAAGGTCTGTTACTGACGCTGAAGAACAATCCCGATGCCTGATCTGTTAAAACCGGGCTCGCCCGGTTTTTTTACGCCCACAGGTTGAGACAAAAAAAACACCTGCCGAAAGCAGGTGTAAAATCAGGTCGGTTTGACAACCGAGAGGTACCCGACTCAACGTGGTGTCTGTTAATCCTGTAAGGCTTTCGCGATACAGGCAGGCAGACAACAGGTACCCAAAATTGGCTCTGCGTCATTCCCAGGTTTATGTAGCCGAAGCAGACATAAGAGGTGGAATGAGCATCTACGCGTTAATTATTGCATAATCTATGCCAGTTGCGCTTTTTATTTTTTTATTAAATTAAAACAAGGAATTAGCAATAAATAATTTTATCACTCTTTGCGCGCTGCCTGGGAATTGTCGGGATAATGCGACACAGCACTCGCTTTACGTCGCAAATAAGCGACACGTAAAGTAAAGGCGCGTCAACTTCATTTAAAACAATGAGTTATGCGTCTCAATTCTGCGACAACCACGTAATCCCTGTTTTCGCAGAACTACCGTAAGCAAATCAGGCTGGACAGACGAGCAATAGCGCCGCTTACGGCGGAAACGCAAACCAAATTTCTTTCTCACCACATCTGACCAGAAACCGCTCTCACAGATGCGCATCGCCCTTTCGGCAAGACGATAAACCTGTTTGTGCAGACCGTTCTGGTGAGAGAAGACTATGCTTCCTGTGCAGGTTTTTGCATTCGCAACGTTGCCTCGCTTCGCCCGGCACAAACCGCCTTCGGTGGTCTTCACCCTCTTTTGTACGGACGAAAAAAAACCTGTCTTCTCAGACAGGTTTCTAAAAATGGTCGGCGAGAGAGGATTCGAACCTCCGACCCACTGGTCCCAAACCAGTTGCGCTACCAAGCTGCGCTACTCGCCGATTTTTTTAATTTGTTTTGCCTGGTGCGAAGAGAGGGACTTGAACCCTCACGTCCGTTAAGACACTAACACCTGAAGCTAGCGCGTCTACCAATTCCGCCACCTTCGCGTATCCCAGCAAAATCTGGGGTGGCTAATGGGACTCGAACCCACGACAACTGGAATCACAATCCAGGGCTCTACCAACTGAGCTATAGCCACCACTGTACTGAATGTTGTAAGTCAAACCTACAGCATTTAAATCTTTCTACCTAACGCGGTACTGATACCACCGAAGCTCATACGCACAAACTAAATGGCGCGCCCGACAGGATTCGAACCTGAGACCTCTGCCTCCGGAGGGCAGCGCTCTATCCAGCTGAGCTACGGGCGCGTAGCGCCGTTGCGGATGTGCATACTAGAGATAAGCGCCCATCCTGTCTAGTGCTTTTTAAAGAAAATAGCGCGTTTGATTACGCTTTGTGCATTTCGTCGACAAATAACGCATTTACGCCTGTGCGGACGCGAAATTCTGGCATTAATCAGCGATATCACAGATCGCCACGCCAGTGATAACGCAGGTATTTCATCAGCTTTAACTGCCTGCGCAAGCGACTGGGCTGCACGAGCAAGCGATAGAGCCACTCCAGCCCCAGTTTTTGCCAGAAGACAGGCGCACGCTTTAGGTGTCCCGTAAAGACATCGTAGGTGCCGCCTACGCCCATATACAGCGCCTCTGGCCACTGCCTCTGGCAATCCGCCATGAAAAGCTCCTGGCGTGGTGAGCCCATTGCTACCGTCACCAGCTTTGCGCCGCTCGCTGCAATACGGGCACACAGCGCCTCACGTTCAGACGGGACAAAGTAACCGTTCTGGGCACCGACGATGTTGACGTTCCACTGACGACGCAGCTTCGCGCACGTTTCATCCAATACCGCCTCACGGCCACCAATCAAAAACACCGGTGTCCCCTCGCGGCCAGCGCGTTGCATTAAGGCTTCCCACAGATCGGCACCCGCGATGCGCTGCACGGAGGCCTGGGGATATTTCTTTCGAATCGACCGTACAATACTGATGCCATCAGGGTAATTGAATTCGGCCTGCTGGATTTGGGCGCTCAACGCCGCATCCCGTTCAGCACTCAAAACCTTTTCCGCATTAATGGCCACCAACGTACCTGTACGGATACCGGATGGGGGCATCAAAAAATCGACAAACGCTGTCATGCTGTCGAAACCGTACAGGGTGATACCGCGAATCTCGTAGCGTGGTGTACCGGTGTGCGTACTCATATCTTTATTGTTTTTCCCTTTCATACCAGAGGTGCATCAGCGTCAGGATGGGCTATGCAGCGGACGTTCTCTACGGCTGCGAATCAGACCGACATGATTCAGTAATCCGTAAAGCAGTTTCGCTACCGCCAGGCAGGCCGCAAAAATAAGGCAAAAAAACACCACGCGGGAGCCAAATGCATCCAGCCCTTCACGCGCCAGTACAATCATGTTGAATACCGCACCAAAACAAAAACTTTGCAGAATGGCCCCCGTATAGCGATTTGACTCACTGCGTCCGCGCTTATACAAGCTATCAAAGCCTTTAATTATTAAGCCCACAGCCACAGCACCTGGCACTATCGCCCCAATACCGCCCATCACCAGCAGTGAACCGATTAAGGTAGGAGAGATCGCCAGACCTGAATGGTTATTAAGCACCTCCCATGTGAAATAGTTGGCACTGTTGAGGACGGTCAGAGGACGATCGGGCCACAGCCATGACGGGATAAATACATAGAAATCACGCCACATGGGCGCTAAACCCTGAAAATCGATTTTATGGTAATTTTCGAGCAGCAACGCCAGATTTTCCCAGGGCGAAAAAGTGTCCCGGGTCAGATAAAGAAAGGTATAAAACGCTTCTGCGCCCATTACGTCCAGGTTATAGCGTCGCAGCGCCAGCCAGAACATACCGGCAATGGCCATCACGCCAGCGACGGCCAGCATCCATAAGGTTATCCAGCCACGCGTAATTCCGATAAACAGAAACAGCGCAAAAGCGATGATGATATTGGCACGCGTCCCGCCAACCAGCGCATAGGTCAGCAAGCCAAAACTGACGGTGACAATCAGAAAGAGCAGCCAGTTACGGCGTGTAGGATGTAAAAAATACGGGATCAACATCGCCGGAATAAAGAAATAGAAAAAGCGCTTCAGAGCGACACCGGAAACCTCACTGGAAAAGATCTGGTTGTAGGCTGTGAGGCGAAATAATAAAAAGCCGTTATGGATGAAAAAAACCGTCACGGTCGCGATGGCGACCAGCGCCAGCAGGCCACAGGTCAAATGCGTCTCCACACGGTTCATCTGTAGCCAGGGCCGGGCAGGTGATGTCGCCATCGGCCTGAGACGGACCTTGTAACTGACAAAGTAAATGACATAAAACGCTGTGGCAGACAGCATCGCCTGCAGTAAAAAATCGGCCGGCACCACCTGAGTGTCAAAACGAAACACCAGAATGCTGGTAAGCGGAAACCCAAAATAAAAGGTCAGCAGAAACAGCAAGGTAAAAAACAGGTGAAAGTTAAATCGTTCCTGTTTCATCTCGCGTACATTCAGCGTGACGATGATCATGAGTGACAGCACGTAGACTAACAGCAGACCACTAAACGCCAGTAGACTCATGAAGGCTCTCCTTCGCAAAGGCGCAACGCCGCCTGCCAACCCACGAGATAGCCCGGCGCCAGAAACGCAACGTGCTGCTTGTCGCATCCCATGAGCTGTCGGCGCGCTTCTGCAACGATAGCAGGCGTCAGCGCATCATCGCTGAACAGGACCGGAAGCTGTTGCGCGGTGACATCACGCCAGAAAGGATTTTTACGCGTCAGCACGAAGGGGATATTGGCTTGAATCAACAAACACAACGTGCCTACGCCCTGCTGCCGCTCGAACATAAAATAGCCTAAATGGCAGCGCGCCAACAATGCCAGATAATCATCGAAGGCCAAATTTTCACGCAGTAACGTTACCTGCCCCTGAGGAAAAAGCCTGTCAGCGGCATTCTGAATCCGGGCAATATACTCATCGTTATTGGGCGGATAGCCAAGCGGCACCGCAATACGCACATTCTGGCCAAACTGCGCCCGAATCGCCTCCAGCCCTTCTGTATGACGATTACTGGCATCGCCTGAATTCCCCAGCAGCACCGTCAGGATGTCATCCGGGCGGGGCGTTATCGCCGTGGTGGGTAAACGGGTTGGAAAGTAAAGTAAGGTGCGCGGTACCGAAGGATGGCGTTGCTGATAATGATACAGATCGCCTTCAGTCGCGAAGACACGTGCAATTCGCCCCTGCGCAATACGACGCAGAAAATAAAACAGGCGGAATTTGAGGCTGCGCGAGTCTTCATATAAATCGGCGCCCCAGACGTGCCAGTACACCTGAGACCGGTGCAGCCTGCCACTCAGTAACGCCAGCCACAGCCAGGGATTAAACTGTCCATGGCAAAAGAAACGCTGCTCGCGCTGTTTAGCCCGGCGTAAAAGTGCTTCAGAGAGCGCTTTCTTGCTGCTAAACGTTTCAATGCGCAATGCATCAAAGCCAATAAGGCTTTCCGGCTGCCTGGTGACCACCATAAAGTGACGCGCCACAGGCGCAGGCAGTTCGGTGCTCATCACGTCATTAAAAAAACGCAACACCGTGAGATTGTGATGGGGAATATCCGATCCCAAAACGTGAATCAAAGTCATTTTCTTCGGCAGTAGAGAATAAAGGCGCCACAGCAGAGCGCGAAATAGGTAATGTACGTGAACATATAGGCTTGCGCTGCGCCACTGGCACCGTGTAACGGAATCAGCCAACGGGAAAACAGGGTCAGTAACGCAAACTGACTGATTTCCGTCAGCACATAAAAACGTAACGATGCTTTCGCGATGACCAGATAGCCAAAAACATAAGCCCCCACTTTAAAAACATCCCCACACAACTGCCAGACGAACAGATCCCGCATATCATGGAATGCGGCAGAAAACAGCAGGCGGATAGCGATATCCCGCATTATCCACACGATCAGGCTGGCCGCCGCGACAGCCGGCAACACAAAGCGCAATGCCCGTCCGATCTCTCGTGCAATCTCTGTTTTGTTTTCTAACCTGGCCAGCGTGGGCAGCAGCCAGACGCTAAAGGTTGCGGTAATAAACTGCAGGTAAGCATCGGAAATACTGGTTACGCCCTGCCATAAACCGACCTGAGCCCAGCCGTTGTGAGCGGCAAGTTGGTTTCGCATCATGACCCAGGCAACCGGAAGCGTGACGGCGGTGATCAGTGCCATCAGCGTATACTTTGCCAGCTGACGCGCCATCTCAGGCTGCCAATGCGGACGCAGCCAGCTTAAGGGCAGCGGCACACGATACCTGAATATCACCAGGGCAGGAATAACCAGTAATGCCGGCACCATCGCTAAACCGGTTAATGCGCCCGCGTACCCTCCCAGCCCCCAGCACAGCATATAACCGGCTACGCCAGTCACGCTGCCTGTCATCAGCGCCAACGCATTACCCTGTGCATCCCGGTAGCCTTTAATTAAAGCCAGAATGAGATTGGCCCAGGCAATGCCGAACTGCAAAAAAGCAACGATACGGATAACGTTTTGATAGCGATCGTGCCCAAACAAGGCGGTACTGACAGGGGCTGCAGCAAGCAAAAAAACCAGCGCCAGCAGTGTTGAAAAGCCTGTCACCATCGCCGAGGCCGTTCCAACCAGCGCGCGCAACGGCTGCGGTTGCTGGCGATATTGCGCGACAAAGGTTGTGACGCCGTTGAAAATCCCGGCCCCCGCCAGAACGCCCAGCACCGTGATCAACTGTCGAAAATTCCCCGCCAGACCAACGCCTTCCGGGCCGTAACTGATCGCCAGCAGCTTGACCACCAGCAGGCCCACGGCAATTTTGACCAGAGTTGAAGAGGCCGTCCATACAGAGGCTTTGGCTAATGACATCAGGAAAAGAAGCTCAGCAGTGAGCTGATAACCGTGCTCTGGTTATTATCTGACAGGTTAAAAAACAGCGGCAGCCGCAATAAGCGCTCACTTTCGGCCGTGGTGAAGCGGTCATCGCCCGCAAAACGGGAAAACTGCAGGCCAGCAGGTGAAGTGTGCAGCGGAATATAATGGAAAACGGCCAGGATTTCGGCCTCTTTAAGCCAGTTAATCAACGCCTGACGATGTTCCTGATCGCGCAGTTTAATATAGAACATGTGCGCGTTGTGCTGACAGTCGGCCGGAACCGTGGGCAAGGTAATGTGGCCGTTTTCTGCCAGCGGTTTTAGCGCATTATAGTAGCGCTGCCATAACCGCAACCGCTGCTGGTTAATACGCTCGGAGGCTTCCAGTTGCGCCCAAAGATAAGCCGCCTGTAGATCCGCCATCAGATAACTGGATCCCATATCGCGCCAGGTATATTTATCTACCTGACCACGAAAAAACTGGCTGCGGTTGGTGCCTTTTTCACGGATGATTTCCGCACGCTCAACCAGGCTGGCATCATTGATCAACGTTGCACCGCCTTCTCCGCCCGCCGTGTAGTTTTTGGTTTCGTGAAAACTAAAGCAGCCGATATGACCGATAGTGCCTAAGGCCCGCCCTTTATAACGTGACATCACGCCCTGCGCAGCATCTTCAATGACAAACAGCTTGTACTGGGCCGCCAGCGCCATGATCGTGTCCATCTCACAGGCAACGCCGGCATAATGTACCGGTACGATAGCACGCGTTTTATCCGTGATGGCGGCTTCGATCAGCGTTTCATCCATATTCATCGTGTCAGGGCGCACATCCACAAACACGATTTTTGCGCCCCGGAGTACAAAGGCATTCGCAGTGGACACAAAGGTGTAACTCGGCATGATGACCTCATCGCCGGGTTGAATATCGATCAGCAATGCCGCCATTTCCAGTGATGCGGTACAGGAAGGCGTCAGTAACACTTTTGCACTGCCGAAACGCTGTTCCATCCACTGCTGGCAACGGCGCGTAAAACCACCATCGCCGCAGAGCTTGCCGCTGCTCATGGCCGACTGCATATAGTCGATTTCGCTGCCCACAACCGGGGGCGCATTAAAGGGAATCATGACCTCTCCTGTAAAACCAGTACGCCGTGCTTTCCAGTCGTGCACCACTGCGTAAATAAAGACGCATCGCCGTGAGATTGCTGATTTGTGTTGCGACGCGCAGCCGATCGAGCTGGCGTACACGTCCCCAGTCAGCTGCCGCCAGCATCAGGCGCTGACCAATACTTTGCCCCTGCGCCGCAGGCACAACAGCCAGTAAGCCAATGCGGGCATCACCATCTACCTCACGCAAAGACACGAATCCCTGCAGCGCACCGCTGTCATCGCAGGCCACCAGACACTGATGATCAAAGGTGCCAAGTACCGCATTTTCAATCCACTGCGCGTAAAAACGTCCGCTCTCTTCTGGCGCAAACCACGGCGAACGAAACCGACTCTGGCGGAAGGCCTGAGAAGCCGCCTCACGCAGTGCGGGGATCTGGCCTTGACGGGCAATACGAACTCCCGTTTGCCGCTCGGTTCGTTTAATCGTGAGGGACAACTCCGCCTCGCCCTCCACCAACTGGAACTGATGTTGATTCAGGGCGTCAATAGTGGCGGTCTGATCAGCGGGCACTTTAATTTGAAACAACGCACAAGGATGCTGAAGCGCGCTTTCCAGCGGCAATGTTCCACCCGTTTCCAGTCTGACAGACTGGATGCCGAAAAACTGGCTCTCCCAGTCGAGGGGATTGACCTTAACGTGAACGGACATGTGTTCCTCAGAGCTTTGTTAATCAGCGTCTGTTTTCAGCGCCAGACACCTTTCGTATCAACGACCCATTGCTGGGTCACGTGCGCCGCATCAATGGCGCGGAACGCCTGATGATCGACCAGCATCACCAGAATATCGGCCTGTTGCAGCGCCTGCTCTGTTGACACCAGCGTGGCCTGCGTTTCCAGACGTTCGGGAATCTGCTCAATATGCGGTTCAGTCACCCAGGTACGGCCCTGATGCCAGTCTGCAATCAAATGGGCGACTTCCATCGCCGGGCTTTCACGCAGGTCATCAATATTTGGCTTAAACGCCAGGCCAAAACAGGCAATCGTCAGATCGCTGGCGCGCTTATCGGTTTGCGTCAGACAGTCTGCCAGTGCTTTTTTTACCTGCTCCAGTACCCAGTGTGGCTTGGCATCATTCACTTCGCGGGCGGTACGGATCAGTCGCGCTAAGTCAGGGTTCTGCGCCACGATAAACCAGGGGTCGACGGCAATGCAGTGTCCGCCTACGCCGGGACCGGGTTGAAGAATATTCACACGAGGATGACGGTTTGCCAGCGCAATAAGCTCCCAGACATTAATCTGCTGCTCAGCACAGATCAGGGACAGCTCATTGGCAAACGCAATGTTTACGTCCCGGAAGCTGTTTTCGGTCAGCTTGCACATTTCGGCGGTACGGGCATGAGTTTCCACGCACTCGCCCTGGAGAAAAAGACGATATAACGCGCTGGCACGGGCAGAACAGGCTGGCGTCATGCCGCCAATAACACGATCGTTTTTAATCAGCTCGACCATGATCTGGCCGGGCAAAACACGCTCAGGGCAGTAGGCAATAAAAACGTCCGGTTCATCGCCCTGCTGGGGGAAACGTAAATCAGGCCGCGCGGCAGCCAGCCACTCCGCCATCTGCTCGGTACTGCCTACCGGAGACGTCGACTCCAGAATCACCAGATCGCCTTTTTTCAAAACCGGTGCGATGGATATTGCGGCCGCCTGCACAAAACGTAAGTCGGGCTGGCGATCGGCCTGGAAGGGCGTAGGGACGGCAATCAAAAAGGCATCCGCCGCTTCCGGTTGCGTGGTGGCACGTAAATCGCCACGCGCAACGGCTGCCTGCACCACCTGTTCCAGATCGGGTTCGACGATATGAATGGCACCGCGGTTGATGGTGTCAACAGCCCGGGCATTGATATCAACGCCCACCACTTTTTTTCCCTTTGAGGCAAAAACGGCTGCGGTAGGCAGCCCAATGTAACCCAGTCCAATGACGGAAATGGTTTCAAAACTCATAAGTTGGCTCTGTTATCTTTTAAGGCTTGTAAGATTCGCCCGCAGGCATTGCCATCCCCATAGGGATTATGGGCGCGGCTCATGGTCTGCCAGGCCTCGTCGTCATTCAGTAATGCGCTGACTTCGGCAACAATCTTCGCCGTATCCGTTCCCACCAGTTTTACCGTTCCCGCGTCAACCGCCTCTGGCCGTTCCGTGGTTTCACGCATCACCAAAACGGGTTTACCCAGTGAAGGCGCTTCTTCCTGAATTCCGCCAGAATCGGTGAGAATGAGCCAGGCACGATTCATGAGCCAGACAAACGGCAGATACTCCTGCGGCTCAATCAGCACAATGTTCTTGATGTCGCGCAGAATGCGGTTAACGGGCTCATGGACATTCGGGTTGAGATGCACAGGATAAACGATCTGCGCCTCAGGGTGCTGACGCGCAATTTCGGCTAAAGCGCTACAAATACGCTCAAACCCCTCGCCAAAACTTTCCCGCCGATGGCCCGTTACCAGTACCAGCTTTTTGTTTTCATCCAGAAACGGATAACGTGCAGCCAGTTGCGCATTAATGGCGTTATCATCCAGTACCCGATCGCGCACCCACAGCAGGGCATCAATCACCGTATTGCCGGTAATCACAATGCTGTCATCGGGCAGATTTTCATCCAGCAGGTTCTGGCGGGAACGGGAGGTGGGCGTGAAATGCAGCCGTGCCAGATGGCCTGTCAGTTTACGATTGCCCTCTTCAGGCCACGGCGATGCCAGATCGCCTGTCCTTAAACCCGCTTCAACATGGCCGACAGGTATTTGTTGATAGAACGCAGCCAGACTGGCCGCCAGCGTGGTTGTGGTGTCACCGTGAACCAGAACAATGTCGGGTTTGAAATCGAGAAGGACGGTGTGCATGCCTTGCAGGATACGGCAGGTTATTTCCGTTAATCCTTGTTCAGGCCGCATAATATTGAGGTCGTAGTCAGGCTGAAGCTGAAATAAGCTCAGCACCTGATCGAGCATTTCACGGTGCTGTGCGGTTACACACAGCCGTGATTCAAAAGCCGGATCCTGTGCCAGGGCCTGAACGAGTGGTGCCATCTTAATGGCTTCAGGTCGGGTGCCAAAAACTGTCAGAACTTTCACACTGTTTCTCTCAATCTTGTGTATCTGACATGGGTCGCCGACGACGTGCCAGTGCCACACCGGCGCCAACCAGTGCCCCTACCGCGCCCCACATCACCATCATAAATACCCGGCGTGGGCTGTCACGTGACACCGGCTCTTCCGGTGTACGTAAATAACGGTAGGTCTGAAATTTGTTGGTTAACGCAGGTCCTGCATCCAGTGTCGTCAGCATCGCTTTATTTTGATCGTAGCTTATATCAAAGCTCGGTCCCGTCGCACGCAGGGTGTCGAGTTGCCCCTGCAATAGCGGCTGACCGATTAAAAACAGGTCGCTGTCAGCAAGACTCTCACTGACTTCATTCGTCTGTTTTTCAGTAATTCCTTTTTGGCTGGCCACCTTCAGCGCCTGTTCCAGACGATGAATGCGACGCTGGAAGACGGCATTCGCCACAGCTTCCTGACGCCTGACCTGTGCCTGAAGTTGCGCATCTCGTGCCTGCCACGCACCTTTTAGCTCCGCGTTGAGATGACGTGCTGCGCGCTCACTGGCATAGGCAATGTACTGACGCAACAGGTTGTTGGCATCGCTCGCCGTTTCCGCTTTCAGTTTGACGCTGTCGAACGTGTTACGCGCGGTATCCGCTGGCGTAAACTGGATGTTATCAATTAGCTCGTCTAACAGGACCGCATCATTGTGCGCATTGCCGCTTTTCCGGCTTTTGTAATAGTCGGTTTGCAGCCAGAACTCGCGACGAGTATCCCAGGAGGAAAGCTGCACCAGAAACTCATGATAAACCTCATCCATCACGTTGGGAGACGCGCTGGTTAACGTCACGGCGTCATTGCGTACATCCAGGTTATTGAGAAACTGCTGCTGTGAATAGTACGAGCCCAGCATATTCACTGTTGGACGTCCTGTAATCGCTGTTGTGCTCCATACCTGTTTCATCAGCAGCGTCGCCAGCCAGGCTGCCACTGCAATCAGCACTGCGCAACCGACTATCCAGTGCTTTCCGCGCCACAAGCGGCAGCACAGGCCGCGAATATCCAGTTCGTTCTCCACAACGTTTGCAGGCATCACAGCGTCATCCTTTTTAAGACTCATCAGGGTTCATTTTTCCTGGCATTTCTAAAATTATTCAGGCGGCGTTTAAAGCGTCTGATTTTTCTTGCCACGCGCCATGCGTGCTTCAAACAATAGCCGTAACCCATGAAGGCAATCAGAAACAGAATTAACATCACCCATTCAGGTATAAAGGCAAGGTATTCTCCCAGTACGCCAATACCTGCAAGAAGTGCCGCAGCGGAAGTAATCAGGACGAAAGCCTGACGGGAAGTAAAACCGGCCCGCATAATTAAATGGTGAATATGCTGACGATCGGCAGAAAAGGGGCTCATTCCCTTGCTTAAACGACGATACATGATGGCTACCATATCCATTAAAGGAATGGCGATTAGCCACAATGCCGTAACAGGTGTAATAGGATGACTCAGGCCCTGAGTCGTTTCGAGCAAAATCCATATGATGGTGAAACCAATCATAGTGCTGCCCGCATCCCCCATAAAGACTTTGTAGCGCCGGCCCAGAAAACCGAGATTAAGAAAAACATAGGGTAATGTGGCGGCGATCATCGCGAAGCACCACATTGCGAGGCTGTGTTGGCCATCAAGGTAGAGAATAATTCCCATTGCCGCAAAGGTCACAATGGAAAGCCCCCCTAAAAGGCCATCGATGCCATCGACCATATTGAAAGCATTAATTGCTGCCCAGACAGCAAAAAGAGTGAGGACGTAACCAAACGGCCCGACAATCAATTCAACCGGGCCTATGATAAATCCGAGGCTCAGCAAATAGAGCTTGCCAAAAAACATCATCACTACAGCCACAATACCTTGTACTGTCGCGCGAATTTTTACGCTGATGTCGAACCTGTCATCCAGCGCCCCGACAAATACCAGTACGCCCGCGCAGGCCAGGTAAAGCATGGCGTGCGGCAGGTAATAATTAGTAATGTAAAAGGCGAAACAGATACCTGCATAAACGGATATGCCCCCCACCAGCGGTACTACCCCCTGGTGGCGCTTACGCATATTGGGCTTGTCAACCAGTCCAATTTTCTCGGCTGCTTTACGAGCAAGGAAAAGAAACGCCAGGGAAAAGACAAAAACTAAACCAAGCTCAGTACTCATAGTGAGTAAATTCACGTTAAACGCTCTCAGCTATCATCCTGGATACACACAATACGCGAAAGAAGGCGCATATTACCGTCCCAGATTCCGAATTCGGCATTAAGCGGTGTACGGACGGTCAACCGTCCACCACTTTCACCGTCATTATTATTACGTCTGCCAGACCACAATCCTATAGCCCGTAAATGAAAAACGCCACGTCAGAACGTGGCGTCAGAGCTATTTTACGATCTTTTAAAGTAAAAAACGCCATCCTGCTCAGATGGCGCTTAAAAGGATCAAGAGCGCTTCATCATGTCGAAGAATTCATCGTTGGTTTTGGTCATGGCCAACTTGTTGATCAGGAACTCCATCGCGTCGATTTCGCCCATTGGGTGAATAATTTTACGCAGGATCCACATTTTCTGCAGTTCTTCCTGAGAGGTTAACAGCTCTTCTTTACGTGTACCGGAACGGTTGTAATCAATGGCCGGGAAGACGCGTTTTTCCGCAATCTTACGTGAGAGATGAAGCTCCATGTTACCGGTGCCTTTAAACTCTTCGTAAATCACTTCGTCCATTTTCGAACCGGTATCCACCAGCGCAGTCGCGATAATGGTCAGGCTGCCGCCCTCTTCCACGTTACGCGCCGCACCAAAGAAACGCTTAGGACGATGCAGGGCGTTAGCATCCACACCACCTGTCAGCACTTTACCGGAGGCCGGCACCACGGTGTTATAGGCACGGGCCAGACGCGTAATGGAGTCGAGAAGAATGATGACGTCTTTTTTATGCTCAACCAGGCGCTTAGCCTTTTCGATCACCATCTCTGCAACCTGAACGTGACGCGAAGCCGGCTCATCGAAGGTTGAGGCAATCACTTCGCCTTTGACCAGGCGTTGCATCTCTGTCACTTCTTCCGGACGCTCATCGATCAGCAACACCATCAGCACGCAGTCAGGATGGTTATAGGCAATGCTCTGTGCGATGTTCTGCAGCAGCATGGTTTTACCGGCTTTTGGCGGAGCAACAATCAGGCCACGCTGACCGCGGCCAATGGGCGACGCCAGGTCCAGTACGCGCGCCGTTAAGTCTTCGGTTGATCCATTACCGCGCTCCATACGCAGACGGCTGTTAGCGTGCAGCGGCGTAAGGTTTTCAAACAGAATTTTGTTGCGCGAGTTTTCAGGCTTGTCGTAGTTGACTTCATTAACTTTCAGCAGCGCAAAATAGCGTTCACCTTCTTTTGGTGGGCGAATTTTGCCGGCGATGGTGTCACCAGTGCGGAGGTTAAAGCGGCGAATTTGGCTGGGAGAAACGTAGATGTCATCAGGACCGGCGAGGTAGGAGCTGTCTCCAGAGCGGAGGAATCCAAATCCATCCTGCAATATCTCCAGCACACCATCACCGAAGATGTCCTCGCCGCTTTTCGCGTGCTGCTTCAGGATTGAGAAAATAATGTCCTGCTTGCGCATACGAGCCTGGTTTTCCAGCCCCATATTCTCGCCGAGGGTAATCAGCTCAGAAACCGGCGTATTTTTTAATTCGGTAAGATTCATAGTGATGGGTTCTTAAACTCGGGGTAATACTCGAAATGTTTGTCGTGAATGGTATGGCAGTTAATCCATGCCTGTTCTGTTAATGACTTTTCAACTCTTCTCAACGATCGTTGTCTTGAATGATGACTGGAAGCGAGGAGTCGGTCGATTTAAGTCAGAGTAGAGCTAGTCGTTAGATTGCTAAACCGCTGGTAGGTACAGTGCGACAGGGTTTAACAAGGGAAAACTTTGAATGCTAACTACAAGGTATGATCATAGTGCAGTGAAAATAAGTTAGCACGCTTAAAAGCGAACGTCCAGCAGGAGGAAAAAATTTAACCACTGCCGAACGTTCAGCCCGCTTACGCCAGGTTGGCGTTCAGGAACTCTTTTAATTGACCTTTGGACAATGCGCCCACTTTCGTTGCAGCGACTTCACCGTTTTTAAACAGCAGCAGCGTCGGGATGCCACGAATGCCGTATTTCGGTGCGGTACCTGGGTTATCGTCAATATTCAGCTTAGCGATGGTCAGCTTGCCATCATACTCTTCTGCAACTTCATCAAGGATTGGGGCGATCATTTTACAAGGACCACACCATTCAGCCCAGAAATCTACCAGTATAACGCCGTCGGCTTTCAGCACGTCGGTGTCGAAACTGTCATCGGTCAGATGAACGATTTTATCGCTGCTCATGTTTTACTCCACAAGATTATGCCTGGCGAATTGGCGTAATATAAACCAATGTTGGTTGACTTTATTTCATCGGATACGCTTTCGTAAAGCGATAGTAAGCTGATATTCTACCACACTATGAGCAAAACACACTTAACTGAACAGAAGTTTTCCGACTTCGCCCTGCACCCACAGGTAGTGGAAGCCCTTGATAAAAAAGGGTTTCATAACTGCACGCCTATTCAGGCGTTAGCACTGCCATTTACGCTTTCAGGGCGTGATGTCGCAGGTCAGGCGCAAACCGGTACCGGCAAAACGATGGCGTTTTTAACGTCAACGTTTCATCATCTTCTTTCTCACCCTGCACCAGAGGGACGCCAGGTTAACCAACCTCGCGCGTTAATTCTGGCACCTACGCGTGAACTTGCCGTGCAAATTCATGCGGATGCAGAACCGCTGGCGGCATCGACCGGCCTGAAACTAGGCCTGGCTTACGGTGGAGACGGCTATGACAAGCAGTTAAAAGTTCTGGAAAACGGTGTCGATATTCTGGTCGGCACCACGGGTCGCTTAATTGATTATGCGAAGCAGAATCACGTCAACCTCAGCGCCATACAGGTCATGGTGCTGGACGAAGCCGATCGCATGTTCGATCTCGGCTTTATTAAAGATATTCGCTGGTTGTTCCGCCGCATGCCACCCGCAACTCAACGCCTGAGCATGCTGTTTTCGGCCACGCTCTCTTATCGCGTGCGTGAACTGGCCTTTGAGCACATGAATAGCGCCGAATACGTTGAAGTCGAGCCGGAACAAAAAACGGGCCACCGCATTAAAGAAGAGCTTTTCTATCCTTCCAACGAAGAGAAAATGCGTTTGCTGCAAACGCTGGTGGAAGAAGAATGGCCCGATCGCGCGATTATTTTCGCCAATACAAAACATCGCTGTGAAGATATCTGGGGCCATCTGGCTGCGGACGGTCACCGTGTCGGCTTGCTGACCGGCGATGTGGCTCAGAAGAAGCGTTTACGCATTCTGGATGACTTTACCAAAGGTGACATCGATATCCTGGTGGCGACCGATGTTGCGGCACGTGGCCTGCACATTCCCGCAGTGACACATGTCTTTAACTACGATCTGCCTGATGACCGCGAGGACTACGTTCATCGCATTGGCCGTACAGGACGCGCAGGGGCAAGCGGCCACTCAATCAGCCTGGCATGCGAAGAGTACGCGTTAAATCTGCCGGGTATTGAAGAGTACATTGGTCACAGTATTCCGGTGAGCAAATACAACAGCGATGCGCTGTTAAGTGAACTCCCGCCGCCGAAACGTCTGACGCGTAATCGTACAGGCAACGGTCAGCGTCGTGGCGGAAATAACGCCAGTCGTCGCGGTGCTCCACGTCATAACAACCGTAAACGTTCGGGTTAAGTTCACCATGCTAAGCGCATCGACACTCTATGCTGCGATTGATTTAGGATCTAACAGCTTCCACATGCTGGTAGTCAGCGAAGTGTCTGGCAGTATTCAGACTATCGCCAAAATCAAACGCAAGGTGCGCCTGGCTGCTGGCCTGGACAGCGCCAATCATTTGTCAGCTGAAGCGATGGCGCGGGGCTGGCAATGTTTGCGGCTTTTCTCGGAACAACTTCAGGATATTCCGCCTGACCAGATTCGGGTGGTGGCGACGGCTACGCTGCGTATTGCAGCAAATGCACAGGTCTTTCTGGATAAGGCTCAACAGATTCTGGGCTGCGCCGTCAATGTGATTAGCGGTGAAGAAGAAGCCCGTCTGATTTATCAAGGCGTGGCGCACACCACCGGCGGCTCCGATCAACGTCTGGTTGTCGATATCGGCGGTGGCAGTACTGAGTTAGCCACCGGTGACGGCTCCCATGCCAGCGTGCTGTTTAGTTTGCAGATGGGCTGTGTCACCTGGCTGGAACGCTTCTTTGGCGATCGTCACCTGGCGCAGGAAAATTTTGATCAGGCAGAACAGGCCGCCAAAGCCATGCTGCAGCCCATTTCGGCAGAACTGCGCAAACAGAGCTGGCAGGTTTGCGTCGGTGCATCCGGCACCGTGCAGGCGTTACAGGAAATCATGGTGGCACAGGGCATGGATGAGCGCATCACCCTGAGCAAACTCCAGCAGTTAAAGCAGCGCGCTATTCAATGTGGCAAGCTGGAAGAGCTTGAAATCGAAGGACTGACGCTGGAACGTGCGCTTGTGTTCCCCAGTGGGCTCTCAATCCTGATCGCCATTTTTCAGGAACTCAATATCGACAGCATGACGCTGGCCGGTGGTGCACTGCGCGAAGGGCTGGTGTACGGAATGCTGCACTTACCTGTTGATCGTGATATTCGCAGCCGTACGCTGCAAAATGTTCAGCGCAGGTTCAACATCGATGTGTGCCAGGCCGATCGGGTACGTCAGCTGGCTGAAAGTTTTTTTCGCCAGGTCAGCGTGGTCTGGAAACTGGATCAGCGCTGTCGGGAATTACTGCTGAGCGCCTGTGCTATCCATGAAATCGGGCTGAGCGTCGATTTCCGTCAGGCACCTCAGCATGCTGCCTACCTGGTTCGCCATCTTGATCTGCCGGGTTTTACGCCCGCGCAAAAAAAGCTGATCGCCTGCTTACTGCAAAACCAAAGCGGCAGCATCGATCTTGCGTTACTGACCCAACAAAATGCCGTACCGCCGCGTCTGGCAGAGCGCCTGTGTCGCCTGCTGCGCCTGTCGATTATCTTTTCCAGTCGCCGTCGCGATGACACCCTGCCTGCCGTACGTATGCAGGCCGATGATGAAGCGCTGAATGTCACATTGCCGGCGGGCTGGCTGGATGTACATCCGCTTCGGGCGGAACTGCTTGAACAGGAAAGTCATTACCAGTCCTATGTACACTGGCAGTTATCGCTGACCTGAGTACTTGCGGTTACGCCCGATCGGCGCATTAACCCTTTTTCGCCTTTTCCAGCATCGCCCGTAATCCGGCCACCCGACTCTGGCCGGTTTTCATTCGCTCTTCAGCACTGACCACCTTACGCTCGGTTTCCCACACCACATCATCCTGCGGCAGCTCCAGCAAAAAGCGGCTGGGCTCGGGGCGAACCAGTTCACCGTACTGACGGCGCTCACGGCATAAGGTGAACGTCAGCTCTTTCTGCGCACGGGTGATACCGACATAGGCCAGACGGCGCTCTTCTTCAACGTTATTTTCATCAATACTGCTCTGATGCGGGAGCAATCCTTCTTCCATGCCAACCAGGAAAACATAGGGAAATTCCAGCCCTTTAGACGCATGCAACGTCATCAGCTGCACCTGGTCTGACTCGTCGTCACTTTCCCCGCGCTCCATCATGTCGCGCAACGTAAACCGCGTGACGACCTGGGCCAGCGTCATCGGCTCATCCAGATCGCTCCCTTCCAGCATTTCCGTCATCCATTGAAACAGCGTATTAACGTTTTTCATGCGCATTTCAGCGGCTTTAGGGCTACCGGAGGTTTCAAACAGCCAGCTTTCATAATCGATGCCGCGAATCAAATCACGGACAGCGTTGACGGGTTCCCGCTCACTGAGCTGGATAATCTCATTGAGCCAGTGAGTGAAGCGCTGCAGATGCTCAAGACCGCGGCCGGTCAGGGTCTGCCCCAGTCCCACATCGAAGCTGGCGTTAAAAAGACTTTTACTGCGGATAGTGGCCCATTCACCCAGTTTTTGCAGCGTCGCCGGGCCAATTTCACGCCGGGGAGTATTCACAATCCGTAAAAAGGCGCTGTCATCGTCGGGGTTAGTGAGTACGCGTAAATACGCTAACAGATCTTTTATTTCTGGCCGTGAGAAAAAGGAGGTGCCACCTGAAATCCGGTAAGGGATACGGTTCTGCATCAAGAATTTTTCGAATACCCGGGACTGGTGATTCCCCCGGTACAGAATGGCGTAATCTTTATACTGCGTTTTATTGATAAAGTGATGAGCAATCAGTTCACCCGTTACCCGCTCGGCTTCGTGTTCTTCACTGTTTGCGCTCAGCACTTTCAGTTCACTACCGATACCCAGTTCAGAAAACAGGCGCTTCTCGAACACGTGCGGATTGTTGGCAATCAGGATATTGGCAGCTTTAAGGATACGCTGTGAAGATCGGTAATTCTGCTCAAGCTTCACCACTTCCAGCGTCGGGAAATCCTCATTCAGCAGGATCAGATTTTGCGGACGCGCTCCGCGCCAGGAATAGATCGACTGATCGTCATCGCCAACGACAGTAAAACGCGCTCTGGCACCCACCAGCAATTTAACCAGTTCGTACTGGCTGGTATTGGTATCCTGATATTCATCAACCAGCAGATAGCGAATACGTTGCTGCCAGCGCTCGCGCACTTCCTGATTACGCTGTAGCAGAAGGGTCGGCAACAAGATCAGGTCGTCAAAATCCAGCACATTACAGGCTTTAAGGTGCTGATCATACAGGGCATAGCAGTGCGCGAAAACGTTATCGCGCTCCGAACGGGCTAATGCCGCCGCCTTGGGCGGATCAACCAAATCATTTTTCCAGTTGGAAAGGGTGGAAATCAACTGCTGCAGTAAGGTCTTGTCCTCTTCCAGCCACTGGCTGGTCAGGTCTTTAAGCAGGGCCAGTTGATCCTGGTCGTCGAACAGGGAAAAGTTAGACTTCATTCCCAGCGCCGCATATTCGCGCTTAATAATCTCCAGTCCCAGGGTATGGAATGTCGAGATCATCAGGCCGCGCGCCTCCTTACGCCCCAGCGTTTGCGCGACGCGCTCTTTCATTTCACGTGAGGCTTTATTCGTGAACGTCACGGCCGCAATGTGGCGCGCCTGGTAACCGCACTCCCGAATCAGATGTGCGATCTTATTGGTGATCACGCGGGTTTTACCCGAGCCAGCCCCCGCCAGCACCAGACAGGGACCGGTGACAAATTCGACGGCACGTTGTTGGCTGGAGTTTAAACGCATAGGGAATCGCTCTGTTGGAATAAGATACCCGCTTCGCCTCACACGCGTGCCAACGGCATGAACGCGGTGCCGTTAACGTCTCTGCGATTTGAAAAGACGGGTTTATAATGGAGGGCAATTATACACAACAGAGACACCATCATGGCGAAAACTGCCGCGGCTTTACATATTCTGGTGAAACAGGAGGCAGAGGCGAGAGTCTTGCTGGAGAAGTTGAAAAAAGGGGAGAATTTCCAGCAGCTTGCTAAAAAACACTCCATCTGCCCTTCAGGCCGAAACGGCGGCGATCTGGGTGAATTCCGGCGGGGAAAGATGGTAGCTGCATTTGATAAAGCGGCCTTCACCTGCCCACTGTTACAACCCTTTGGGCCGGTGAAAACCGCGTTTGGTTATCACATCATCAAAGTGCTCTATCGCAACTGATTATTTTTTGCTTTTCATCTGCTGCAATACCCGGCTGCACTGATTTTCATCATTATCGCTGGGGGAAATCAGTGCCAGTAAGGCCGCCGCCGGTGCTACCACGGCACCCAGGGCAACGGCTGCCGCACCACGCGCCAGTAGTGGCCCGGTCTTCACACCAGCATCCGGATTTTTAAACGTACCACGGACGTACAGCGGTGAGCGCAGGGTCACGATACGAATGCCTTTACTCTCTGGATTCACAGACAGGTCCAGACGTTCAGTGGCGAAATTCGCATTTCCCGTCACGTTGATGACCGCATTTTCCGTATCGAACACAAACAGGTTTGGCGTGGCCAGACCGTTTTGCAATTTCAGATCCGTTGCCGCACAGTTGATGCGCACCTCATCATCACCGAACAGCTTACCAACCAGATAGTTACCGACATTTAATCCGGCAATCTCCATCAGGTTGCGGCTAATCAGTCCGTCGTTCATTAGCAGCTTGAGTTGGCCGTTACTGGTTGCGAGCAGGTCAGCCACGGAATTGCCCGTGCCCGTCAAGCTGGCATCACCGTTAAGCTGTCCCAGACTGTTTTGCATTGCCTGTACATTGGGAAACAACTGGCGCAGGCGAAGTTTGCGCGCATGAATATCCGCGCGGCCTCGCATGGGAGAGCGATCGCCTTCTAAACGAATAGTGCTGTTCAGGTTGCCCCCGGCCATGCCAAAACGCAGCGGATCGAGCAGAAGATTACCGTTATCAAGCTGCAAATGCGTGTAAAGATCGCTTAACGGCAAGGAATTACTGTGTTCGATACGTTTACCACTGAACTTCACGTCAGCATCCATCACCGACCAGTTTTTCGTATCGAATTGATCATGAGGCAAAACACGATCGGCAGGCTGTGTCGATTTTTCGCCGCGCTTTGCCTTAGCCTGTTGCGTTTTCTCACTGCCTTTGCCGGAGTCAACGCCAATAAGCGGCCCCAAATCTGCCATACGCAATTGGTCAGATCGCAGTTCCCCTACCAGTTTAGGGCGAGGTTTGCCCTGGCTGTAGGTCAGGGAGCCATGAATATCGCTATCGCCAATGTGCCCATTGAATGCCTGATAGCGGAAAACAGACCCGTCTTTACCAGTGAATTTAGCAATAAGGCGACCATCTGTTTCATAGGGCGGCGTATCCGGTAACAACACGCCCGTCAGGCCATACAGATTCGCCAGCGTGTCGCCAGAAAAACGCAAACGCACATCCAGTCCGCCCAGATTTAACGGATTCTGCACACCGCCAGAAAGCTGTACCCGTGTAGTACCGTTACGGACATCTGCCTGCACCGGGAACGGTGTCGTCTGGCTTCGCAGTGATAACATGCCGCCGAGCTTACCCTGGCCTGTGAGTTTTTCATTGTTATAGCGCCCTTCAGCCTGCCAGCCGAAAACAAAGTCGCCCGCCCCTTTTTGGCTGTCGTCTCCACCCGCGATTTGCGCGAAAGGCACAGGTTTGCCAAGCGAATTGAGTTTTACAGTGACATCAGCCTTGTTAACCGCATCGCGATAAAGCAGAGTTCCCTGATCGAACAGAATATTGTCCAGCCGAAATGACCAGGCAGAAGGCGGTGCATTGTCGTCTTTGCTGTCACTTTCAGCGAGCGTAAACGTCCAGTTGTTTTTCTTGTCGGCGGTTTGAATCAACCGGGCATCCGGCTGCTGTAGCTTTATCCAGGGGATAAAGACTTGTTTGTGCAGCAGTGCCAGCGGCGCAAGCGTTGCGTCGACGCGCTGGAGATGAATCATGGTGACATCGGGAATATCAGGCGGATTGCCCAGCATAATGTCTTCGGCGTGCAGATGCGGCCAGGGGATAAAACTGCGCCATCCCGGTTCGTCGCGTTGTCGTTGCCACGCGATACCCAAATCACCACGAATGGCAAAAGGTCGGTTCAGTTCTGCTGAGACTTTTTTGTTGATGGTCGGCTTCAGGCGATTCCAGTCGAATGTGGCAATGACAATGACCACGACGACGATCACCAGGACTAAAATTCCCGCTATCCAACTGACTATTTTTCCAGCGCGTGACATTAGGCATCCTCCCTGCTCTTTCACGGTCTCCGTTAAAGATAGTCGAGAGCGAGCCGGAAGGGATCAATCAAGCTGGACAGGCAGGTACGCCAGTTCCGAAAAAGGGGCGGGGCGTGAGAAAAAATATCCCTGCGCCGCAATGGCCGGAGAGGCTTTTACCTGCTCCCATTCATCCTGCGTTTCCACGCCTTCAACAATAACGCCGTTACAGTAGCGGTTAATCAGCGACAACAGCATAGGAAAGAGTGTTCGCCCTTCCCCCGATGCACACAACAAAATAAACAATTCGCGCGACAACTTGATGTAGTCGTATTTCAGCTCCGTCAGGGCAGAAAAATTTGCCATCCCTGAGCCGAAATCATCCAGCCAGAGCGGCCCCAACTCCGGCATTTGCGCCACCATCTCTTCCTGAGGCAAAACGTGGTGCTCGGTCAGTTCAAAGCGCACCCAGGGCAATCGGGTGATAAGGCTGCGAATCGGCAGATGATGTTGTATTAATGACAGAGAGGGGCCGTCAATATTGACTGATGCCATGACCTCATTATCGGCAAAGAAAGCTTCCCACTGGCTGAGCAACGTTAACTGCTCCTGCACAACGTCAAGGCGCTCTGCTACCTCCAGCTCAGCAAAATACGCTTCCGGGGAGAGTTTTTTTTCAGGTTCAGACGGATGCATGACCGCCGTCAGCAACTCAATCGCCAACAGCCGCCCAGAGACTTTGTAGATAGGCTGAAAGGTATACTGGCGTTGACACTGTCGCCAGAAGAGGCGCTTTTTCTGCTGGGGAGTGATGTCAACTGAAGAAGGTAGCCATTGACTAATATTCTCCATAACCATGGTCTTTTCCTGGTTGATAGTAAGCGCCTTCATTTGGGCGGCTTAGCGGCAATTATCGTTTGTATTTCGATACATAGTGAAAATCTGGCCACATAGGAGCCACGAGTCTACGCGAGTTTTGACACGACAATCGCCGAAACAGGGCGCGTTATCGGGTTAATTATCATGTTTTAGCGCCCTAAATTAAATTAAAACACTGTTTTAAAAAGTTGACGACAGGCCTTACAAACGCGAGACTGAAGCGAACTTTTACTACAGGCCTGAAACCATGACGCAGATAAAGATCGCTATTATTGGTGAGTGCATGATTGAGTTGTCCGAGAAGGGTGAGAACCTCAAACGCGGCTTTGGCGGTGACACGCTGAATACTGCGGTTTATCTGGCCCGGCAGGTCAGTCAACAGGATGTACGGGTTGATTATGTCACCGCACTGGGCATTGATCCCTTTAGTGCAGAGATGATGACTCGCTGGCAGGCGGAAAACGTCAATACTGCACTGATCCAGCGCCTTGAAAACAAAATGCCGGGTTTGTACATGATCCAAACCGACGATCGGGGCGAACGCTCCTTTTGGTACTGGCGCAGTGATGCGGCAGCCCGTTACTGGCTTGATGGCCCGGGTGCCGACGATATTTGCCAACAGCTTAAACATTACGACTATCTTTATCTGAGCGGAATCAGCCTGGCTATCCTCCCTGACGACAGTCGCGCCCGGCTCATGCAGCTGCTCGCAGACTGTCGGGCAAACGGGGGGAAAGTGATATTTGATAATAATTACCGCCCGCGCTTGTGGAAAGATAAGGTCACTACTCGCCAGGCTTACCGGACAATGCTCGAAAACACGGATATGGCGTTCCTGACGCTGGATGACGAGCACCAGTTATGGGGCGAACAGTCTGTTGAGGACGTCATTGCCCGCGCACGTGATGCGGGCGTAAAGGAAGTCGTCATCAAACGCGGGGCAGAATCGTGCCTGATTGCGTTTGAAGACCAGCCATTGGCCGAGGTACCTTCCGTCGCGCTGCCAACAGAAAAGATTGTCGATACCACGGCCGCCGGGGATTCATTCAGTGCGGGCTACCTGGCCAGGCGACTTGTCGGCGCGACGACAGAAGAAGCGGCACGGCGCGGTCATCTCACCGCCAGCACAGTGATTCAGTACCGCGGTGCGATCATTCCGCGTTCGGCAATGCCGGAATGATTGCCAGTCGCTCATAACGGGGACACCGGTACAGGCAGCATGTCTGTGCCCGAAGGAAAACGGGGGTGGATACGAAGCGCATTAATCTGGTCTGTCTGGTATACGCGACAGGGAAAAAGCGTCAGGCTTTTACAAAGCGAGTGGGTGTAAGACGCAGATTATTGAGCCAAATCCCCCCATCCTGTTTTTCAAAAACCGCGGTACGAAGCCCAGACGTTATCCGCAGGAAAAGGATATTCAACGATACGGTACCGCCTGCGCTCGCTGAAGGCAGCTTCAAAGGCATGGCTTTTGCCATCAACGCAAAGGCGCAGAATGACGTCGATGCGCTAACAGCGTTGGCAGAAAACCGTGGGACACCGTAGTAAAGCCGCCAAAACTGTTCACGAAGGTAAATCAAGGGGACAGTTCCGTGATCCGGAGGGCTGTTACTGAAACGCCACCTGAACGCCTTCTGGAGAGTTGACGGTCAGGATACACTGACGATTAATAAGCCCCCATGAAGCGGGACGATATATTGAGCCGCAATGGCATCGTACCGTCCGGCATCCAGACATTATGTTTCCTGAAACATCACAGGGGAATAAATTCCTGCTATTTCCGTCAGGGCAACATGAAAAACCGCTTATTTAGCTTAAGTCAGCTCAGCCGTTTTAACGCCGTCGCCTCTGGTCCTCATCTGTTAACAGTTTCTAATCTTAATGCGTTTTTATTCCTTTTAAATTATCAAGTTAGCCAGGCAGCTTCAACGCCAGGCATAGTCCGAATCTCATGTATAAACCGCTTTTAGGTTGGACGATTACATTAAAACAGGCCATCTTTTAAACAGCGACAGCAGGATGCTGTTCTCACGGCCGCGAACAAAACAACGACAACATCTCTCGCATCAGGACACTGCTATGAATACAGAAATTATTAATATCTGGCCAAATGGTGATGCGCCAGGCGCCAGCGATTCTCGTGCTCAGCCCCAGATTGTGGATACCGCAAAAGAGTATGAACCCTACGACCGCGTAGCAACCGGTGTACGCTGCCCGGAAATGGCTATCTGGCATCCTGTTGAATCCAATGGCATCACCTTGCTGGTTGCGCCAGGGGGCGGCTACCAGCGCATCATGATTGATCGTGAAGGCAGTGCGCTGGCAACGTTCTTTACTTCGATGGGTTATACCCTGGCGGTAATGACTTATCGCCTGCCCTATGATGGACATCACGAAGGACCAGATGCACCGCTGGCCGACGCACAGCGCGCCGTGCGCGTACTACGTGAACGGGCACAGCGCGGGCTAAACGGAAAATATATTGTGATGATGGGCTTTTCTGCTGGCGGCCACGTCACCGCGAGCCTGGGTACGCGTTTCGGCGAAAAACTTTATCCCGTTCAGGACAGTGCAGAAAACCTGTCGCCTCGGCCGGATGCAATGGTTCTGGTTTATCCGGTCATCAGTATGCGCGATGGTCTGGCCCATGAAGGATCACGCACACGCTTATTAGGTGCCTGGCCCGATCAAAAAACTATCGATGCTTATTCACTCGAGACCCGGGTTCACAGTCAGGTGCCGCCTACGTTGCTGATTCATGCCGCCGATGATGATGACGTGCCAGTGAATAACAGCATGGTATTTTTTAGCGCGTTACGGGAACATAACGTCCCCGTGGAAGTGCATTTTTATCAGAAAGGCGGGCACGGCTTCGGCATTCGTGGTGTAGCGGATTTGCCCCTTGCCAGTTGGCCGATGCTGGTGACCGAATGGCTCAGGGCAAAAACCTGATCAATCAGGAGGCCGGTGGGGCAGCGTCACCTGCGGGGCTGCTCTCCGGCTGGCTGACGTCAGTGCCGCCTGACTGCACTGCCGACGGAGCAGGTTCCCCCATCAGTTTGTCCCAGTCAGCTTTAAGGCTTTTCACATTGGTTTCTGTTTCGCCTTCCGGCTGAATCAGCACCATCATGAGTTCCTGACTGAGCTGCTGCCGTAATTCCTGATTCATCTGATCACGTGTCAGACCTGCCAGGAAATCCTGCCGCAACTTTTGATACTGTTCCGGCGCGATATCCACCACGGAATTACGTTGCGAGCGCAGGCGCTGACTGATCAGCACGTCCGTATCAGTGCGGGCATAGGTGGTAAACAGCTTATTCAGTTCCAGCAGCTTCTGAGCCATCAGCGCGTCAAACTCTTCCTGAGGCAAACCGTTATCGCGTACGGCGGCCAGCTCACGTGCCACCAGATTCATATTCTGTTCCAGGCTGTCGTTGCGCGTGTCCATATTAATGGAACACTGGGCGCGTTGATAAAGCACCCGGCAATCAAAGCCAACCTGAACGCCCTGCGCTTTGCTGTTGCTCAACGCACGTTGAACGTGCCAGAACAGCGCCTCACGCGCCAGGTCGCCCCGCCAGTAACGCTGGAGGTTTTGTGAATCACGGATAGGCTGCCAGGGTGTATCCCACACCAGAGAAAGGCGGTCCTGCGCGCCGCTGCCGCTTACCAGATTCACTGGATCATGCGATAACGGGGACAAGGTCGGCACCGGCGCAGCCGAACTGCGCTTGCCTTCCAGCGAGGAGAACGCTTTATTGATCTGCTCAGAAAAACTACGGCTGTCGACATTGCCGACCACATACAGAGTGATGGCATCCGGCGTGTACCACTGCTGATAAAAGCTTTTTAGCTGTGCGATATCCACCGGCGCGCGCGGTTTCTCTGCCGGATCGTGTGCTAATAGCGCGGACCCTTTCAGTCTGTAGCGCCACCAGACATCCTGCGTATCCGTTGGCCAGGTTTTAACCGGATCGGAAGCAGATAACGCGGTGTCCACCACCTGATTAGTGATCGCCATATCGCCAGCCGTCGCAGCCAGCCAGTTCAGGGCTTCCTTTAACAGGTCTGGACGGTTATTGGGTAAGCTTAAGTTATACTGCGTGTAATCATACGATGTGATGACGGGCGGTAACGGGCGCTGTGGATCGATGCCCTGCTGCCATAAAGCACGCTGCTGATTTGTATCCAGTGCGGTGTTATGAACCAGCGCCAGACGTGACAAAAGGTGGCTAAAACCGGTTTGCTGCGCACTTTCTACCAGTGAGCCTGTGTTAACCACCATACGCAATTCAATGCGGTCGCTTGGCCGTTGCGGTGTTGCCAACAGTTGCCAGCTAAATCCGTTGTCCAGTTTTCCCTGTTGCCAGGCTGGATCAGGTTGCAGCGTTTCAGCGGATGCACCGTAACTGGTCGCTGCCAGCACTAGTCCACCAACCAAAAGCCGAATTCTGGTGCCCTGCATGTGAACCCCTACTCAAACAATTCAAAAAATCGTTATCACTGGCACGTTTAGCCGCGTTTATAAGCGAACCGGTCATTGCCGATTCGCGCTGCCGATCATTAACAACAGGTTTGACCACAGGAAGACCGGGATGTCACGCAACGAAGTGAAAAACGTTGAAAAAAAACAAGTGGGGTTATTATCCAAATGCCCGCTGTCAGGGCAAGTGACAGCGGGCATTTGAGAGGATTAAATCACATTCAAGGATTAAATCGTGGATTCAGACGGGTCTTTTGCGCCATTTTTGCCCGCTAATGTCTCACCCAACTGTTTTTTATCCAGTTGATCAACCCATTTCGCGACCACAACGGTTGCTACGCCATTACCTACCAGGTTCGTCAGCGCACGGGCTTCTGACATAAAGCGGTCGATACCCAAAATCAGCGCCAGGCCGGCGACGGGTAAATGTCCCACTGCCGACAGTGTTGCAGCCAGAACAATAAAGCCGCTGCCTGTAACGCCCGCCGCCCCTTTAGAAGAGAGCAGTAATACCACCAGCAGGGTAACCTGATGGAAGATATCCATATGCGCATTTGTTGCCTGAGCAATGAAAACGGCCGCCATCGTCAGGTAGATAGAGGTACCGTCCA
The DNA here is from genome assembly GCF_003201175.1 of Pantoea sp. PNA 03-3. Taxonomy (NCBI): domain Bacteria; kingdom Pseudomonadati; phylum Pseudomonadota; class Gammaproteobacteria; order Enterobacterales; family Erwiniaceae; genus Pantoea; species Pantoea sp. PNA 03-3. Next base: position 76,681 of record NZ_QICO01000007.1, read on the forward strand.
GGTTAAAGGAGTAACCTGTGGGAATGACCAGTCCCACCACGGATTTCTTACAACCCAGCCGCTCCATCTTATCCAGCATACGCGGCAGCGCCGATTCGGATGAGGACGTTCCCAGAACAATCAGCAGTTCTTCTTTAATGTAGGCAATGAATTTGAAGATGCTAAAGCCACCGAAGAGGCGGGCAATCAGCCCCAGCACAACGACGACAAACAGCACACAGGTAATATAGAAACAGATAATGAGCTGGCCAAGCTGCACCAGTGAACCTACGCCATATTTACCAATGGTAAAGGCCATGGCACCAAAGGCCCCGATAGGCGCCAGGCGCATAATCATATTGATAATGCCGAAAATGACCTTTGAGAAGCTCTCGATCACATTGAAAATCAATGTGCCCGTGTTGCCCAGACGATGCAATGCGAAGCCAAACAGCACGGCAAACAGTAATACCTGCAGGATATTGCCACTGGCGAAGGCGCCAATCACGCTACCCGGAATCACATCCAGTAAAAAGGCCACAATGCCTTGCTGCTCAGCCTGTTGCGCATAGATGGCAACCGCTTTGGCATCCAGCGTCGCAGGATCAACGTTCATTCCCGCGCCAGGTTGCACAACGTTAACGACGATCAGGCCGATAATCAGCGCAAGGGTACTGACGATTTCAAAGTAAAGCAGCGCAACCGCACCGGTGCGACCCACGGCTTTCATGCTTTCCATTCCGGCAATACCGGTAACGACTGTGCAGAAAATCACGGGGGCGATGATCATCTTGATCAGTTTAACAAAGCCATCCCCTAGCGGCTTCATCTGCGTCCCTAAATCAGGATAGAAATGGCCCAGAAGCACGCCGATGGCGATGGCGACCAGAACCTGGAAATAAAGGCTTTTAAATAGTTTCATAAACAGGTATCCACTAACGAGAGGTAATGTTGTCGGATTTTTTATTGTGACTGTCTGACAGGGCTGGCAGGTCAGGCAGTGGACAGAAAATAACACTCTGTTTACGTGATTAATACAGGGCTGCAAAGTCAGGGGAAATGATAGGCGCGTAATTCTGAACTGAAACGCTTCAGCAAGGGGTTTTGTAACTAAATTTCTCGCAAAATCAAGGAATCAGGGCGTTATTCCTCCTCCAGGGCATTATCCAGCCATTGATGAGTAAATTGCGCCAGCGGCACGGCTTCAGAATAAAGATAGCCCTGACCAATCGTGATACCGCGGGCCAGCAGCCAGTCACGCTGTTCACTGGTTTCTACCCCTTCAGCAATGACATCCAGGTCAATAATGTCAGCAATGGCCGCCACGATACGCACCATCGTGTCGTCCTCAGGCAACGCGGCAACAAAGCTGCGATCCATTTTCAGTTTGTTAACCGGTAAGGCTTTAAACTGATGCAGGTAGTTAAGATTGGAATAGCCCATCCCAAAGTCATCCAGTGCAACGGCAACGCCGGTTTTTTGCAACATCCGCAGCAGGGAAATAGCCTGCTCAGCATCGCCCATTTGCGCGGTTTCGGTAATCTCCAGCACTAATGTGCCTGGCGCAATTGAATGGCGCGCCAGCAAGGATTGCAGATGATTCACAATGCTGACATCGCGTAACTGAACGGCAGAAATATTGATACTCAGCGGGACCCTCATCCCATGGCGCTGCCAGCCAGCCAGAATGCGGCATGCTTCTTCAAATACCCAGCGGCCAATCGCTGAAATCACCCCGATTTCTTCCGCGCTGGCGATGAACTCTTCGGGTAATCCGTACCGGCCGTCCGCCTGACGCATACGCAGTAGTGCCTCCGCACCCGCCAGCCTGCCGGTGCGCATATCAATCTGGGGTTGCAAATAGAGGGCAAACTGCTCGTCGTGCAAGCCCTGTAAGATATCGTGTTCCTGAGTTAAGCGCTTTTGCGCCCGTTCGGTGAGGGCGGCATCATAAAACAGGATCTGATTTTTGCCCTGACGACGGGCTGACATCATTGCGGAGGTCGCACGATCCAGCATCTCATTAGCCCCCGTCGTTTCATCTTCTTCGCTTAACGCCAGACCGATACTGGCATTGGGTCGCAGTTGTAGCTGATGCAGAGTGACAGGCTGATTAAGGCGAATCATCAGATTGCGGGCCAGCCGCATCGCGCGAAAGGGGTTGCTGGCTGATTTCATCAGTAAGACAAAATCACTGGTAGCAGTCTGTGCCAGCAATGTCTGATCATCAATGGTGCTGCGAATTTTCTCAGCCAGCGTCAGCATCAACGTATCGCGCTGTTCATCACTGAGTACACCATTCGCTTCCTGCAGGGTTTCGATGCGTATCACCATCACACTAAAAGCATGGCGACGAGCGCGGATAAACTGTTCCAGTAAAGCTAAAAACAGCGCCCGATTCGGCAGATCGGTGACGTCGAAATGCGTTGTTAACCGACTCATCTGATCATGAATGGACTCAAGCACCTGCTGGTTGCGGTTATAGCTGCGAATCAACATACCGATTTCATCGTCACGGTGATCGGCTGGCACAGACAGTTTGTGGGTCAGAATCGCCTGCGGTGGCAGTTCCTGTATTTCACGGGAGATACGGCGCAGCGGATGCACCACCAACCGGTTTATACACCAGCTAATTGAAACGGACAGGATGAGTGCCAGCAGCAAATAGGTGATGATCATCGTGGAGAACGTGCTCAGAATAAACTGGTAAACACGAAATGAATTCGCCTGCAGTACCAGATAAGCCAGCGGCTTCGGTAAACCGGTATGCTCAACAGAGTAGAGCGGTAAGGTGATTTGCACCGGCAGTTCAAAGATCCTGGCGATCAGTCTGGGAACGGGTTTCTCGTTTTCGAAGTTCGCATGCAGCGCCTGGAACGCATTCGGCAGCACCACATCAGCACGCGACAAAATCCCGGCAGGTTTTAACGAATTAAGAATGCGTTCAGCCTGAGGGATGTCCGCTTTCAGCACCGCTTCAGACAGCGGCTGACGCACGGTATGCGCGATATTCTCCATCTGCTGGGCGTAGTCGATTCTGCGCTGTTGCACAAAATGAAACAGTTGGATAACGATAAAAATGCTGATGGTCACTGTCGCTATCAGCGAGACTGTCGCCATCTGTTTTATCGTCAGCGATCGGCTTACGCGCAAAAATTCACTCCCGGCTCGTGACGAGCGTAGACATCAGAAAAGAAAAGCGCGTCAAGTATATCCTATCGCAAGATGTATTTGTGGCTTAAGGGGGCGGAAGCAGACGAATCGGAATTGCGGTCACGTCAGTGACCATAAGAAAAGCGGCATGCCGGAACAGCATGCCGCAGAGCGGGCATCAGGCGCTTAGTGCTTCTCCTGCCAGGCTGTCCAGGTCAGCAACTGGAGGCTGGCAGAAAAGTAGTTCTGCCCGGGCGACAGCTTGTCGCTCAGGTAGCCGGTTTGGTTCAGCACCAAATCCCGTACCGCCAGTAAGCCGCCGTCCATATTATAAGGGGCCGCCGTATTGGCCAGAACATCAAACCAGGCTGGCGTATTCGTGCGACTATAACCTTGCCAGAGGCGCTGAAAGGGGCCCAGCGCCAAGCTTTGCGGATCGTACCACCAGATGTTGAGCGGGACGCGAATCGCGTCATAACTGAATCGGTTTGAATAGCCCACCGCTGGCGCAACGGAACCATCCGCATTCAGCGCTACCCAGTCCAGCGGCAGGTCGCTGTTGCCGAAATGCATTTTGCCCAGCAAGGCCATTCCACCGTCAATCAGCTTATTCCATACCTGTAGATGGCTGCGCTGGCCAAACTCCTGCCAGGCAACAAACAGAAAATAAGACGGGTTCAGCACCACATAGCTGTTTTTGTTGAAACCCTGCGCACCGGGCATCAACACGGTGTAACCGCCGAAATTCGCCACATCCAGTTTTACAATGGCACGCTGAATGCGGTCTGATTCCTGTTGGTAATCTGCGACGTTCCACTTTTGCGCCGCACGCTGTAACGCCCAGGCAATTAACACATCGCCATCAGAAGCATTGTTTTTATCCGCTACCGGATCCTGTGCTCCGGGAATATAGCGCCAGTAGAACAGATCGTTTTGCGGATTTCGCAACGTGGTGCGAGTCCATTTCCAGAGCCGGTCAAAAGCCGCGCGGTCATCGTAGGCGACCGCCAGCAACATGCCGTAACCCTGCCCTTCGGTATGGCTGACATTATTATTTCCCGTATCAATAATGCGCCCGTCTGACTGCAGGAAGCGGCTTTTGTAGGTATCCCACCCGTTGGCCATCGCCTGAGCACTAAAAAACATCACCATAAAACAGACCAGAATTCCTGACCACACTGACTTAAGTCTCATCAGAGCACCTTATTGATATCGGAAATGCAACGTATTGCCGTCATTAAGCTCCAGCGTCACCGGTACGGCTTTACTGCCGCCCTGCCCCTGAAGCCAGCCGGAGAAAAGCCCCGCGAGAATGGCAGCAAATGCCGTCTGCCAGTCGGCGGCAGGCTGATAACTGTCGCCTGCGGGTGCAGCGTGGTGCTTAATTAAGATGGCACTATCCTGCGGCTGTAACTGAACAAACCCCCAGTTGAAGCGGGCCAGTTGCAGGTTACATTCACGCTCCAGATCCTGCACGGTACGGGCTGCGGGCAACGCATAACGTGCCGCAAGTGATTCACCCATGTTATATAAAAAAGCCGTGGCCTGCTCCTGGCCCGCGTTGGCAATCATGCCTTCGACCAGAACGCTGACCAGATCAAACCAGCCAGGCTGATGTGGGTGGCTCGGCCCACTCAAAGCTTCACTCATTAGTTGTCTCCGAACAGGTAGCGGAAATAGAGCTGCGCGCTGCTTTCGTTATAATCACCAAAGGTGTCATAACCCAGTTGCCCGCCAATCGTGACATCTTTATCGATTTTATAATCGGCACCTGCATGCAGGTTGTAACCTACACCGTTTTTACTGTTGCCCTCGTAGAAGGCGCTTTTGACATGCCCGTTGGCGGCCAGCGCTTCCAGCTGTGCCTGACGGGACGGATCGTTCGGGAAGTACGCACTCTTATCCTGGCTGTAACTCTGGTAACCCAACGCGCCGCCAATATTCACCTTCAGGTCATCGAAGGTGCGCGTGAAGTCGATCGGGAAGGAGATGGACGCATAATCCTGCGGGCTAAAATAGCCACCCTGTCCGTAGCTGAAGTAGCTGAGATTTTTTGAGAAATCCATCCACGATAAACTCATACCGACTTTAAGTTCACGATCGTCAGCATGGAATGGACGAACATAGACGCCCGCATTGGCTTGCAGGTTGTTGTTACTGGCTACGTTTTCACCTACATAGCTGTAAGCGCCAGCCCCGACATACATGCCGGCGTCGCCATTATCGTAGCTCAGTAAGGCATTACCGCCGTTTTTGGTGACGTTCCCCCAACGCTTGCCGCTGGATTTATCTTCAGTCCCGACATAGGACAGCAGACTGTCAGTAATCGCACGCCGTTCCCCGGTCAGGATAAGCGTCAGGAAGTCCGTGATTTTGGGCGACCACTGCACACCACCGACCAGCGTATTCAGGTCCTGGCCCAGCGGCGTACTGCCTAAATCCACTTTGTAGCTGTCGCCCTTAAGCGCCAGGCTTAGCTCAACCCCAGAGGCCGTTTGCGAATTGGTCGAGGCCGTCGGCACGTCGTCCACTTTTGCGCCATTGGCCGCCACCACTTTGCCTTGTTCCAGTGCGTTGGTGCCGAAACGCCGCCATGCATCGCCCGCAGCGCTGCCCGCCGTCAGTGACACTGGCGTCATGGTAAAGTCGAACCGTGCGTCGCCGAACGGCACAGTTGAGAAAGTGAGTGGAGCTTTCGCTTCCGTCAGCTGACTCAGGCCCGACTCACCGTCACGTCCGCGTACCTGTACCGTGCCCTGTGCCCAGGTGCCCGTTTTTTCCTGGAGGGTTTCCATCATGGCATCAATATCATGTAACGTCTGAGCCTGCTGAGAGGGAACATTCGTCGTACTGGCCACGGTGGCATCCGGCGATGTGCCTGATGAGGCCGGCGCAACCTGCCAGGGCAATACCGTGCCATACGTCGACGGCGTGCGCCCAACAGGCGAAGTGCTGCGGTTCACAAATGGGTTGTCAGCGAGTGCCAGTCCGCCGATGGTTGGCGTGGTGCCGGGCTGCGCACCTTGCAGACCGATAATTTGTCCCCGCGCCGTTCGCAGATAACGCATGGCCTGGCTATGGTCGCCATTGGCTTCTGCCACCTGCGCGAGGAGCAACTGACGTTGCGGCGTCGGGTCGGGCGTCAGGCCACGGGCCAGTTCATTGGCACGCTGCACATCGTTTTGCGCCAGGGCAACATTGATCGCGCCAACGCGCGCGTCCTGCGACGGCGTATCCTGCGTCATTAAGTAGTCATAGACGACGCCCGCGTCTTTATTCATTTTGCCGTCCTGATAGAGACGGGCCATGGCAAACATTAAATCGCGGTTTTGTGGATCGCGCTGCAGCGCGCCAATTAACTTATCGTACGCGGCGGCGTACTGTTTCTGCTGACGCAGACGATCCACCTCGTTAATCAAATAGCCTTCACGCAAGTCGGCCAGTTGCTTAGGCGTACTGCGTGCCTGCAGCGCAGGCGTGCTCAGAAAACGTTGTGCTTCACTCTCAAGTCCGGCCTGGTTCAGCACGGCCACCTGTGCAGCATAGTCACCGGCATTGCCCTGAACACCCCGTTGCATATTGCCACGCACGACCGCTACGGCACCGGCAAGATCGCCGGCTTTTGCCAGTTTCTGTGCCAGATTTCCCGCATCAACCGGATTATCCGGCGGGTTGACGGCAAGGGCTTTTAACGTATTCGCCGCTGCCGCATCAGATCCTTGAGCCAGATACTGATCGGCCGTGGCCATTTGCAGATTAAAATTTACCCGCTGTGCCAGTTCCCGCATATCACGCGTTTGTGCACTAGCGGGAATACGGGCCAGCAATGCGCTTGCCTGCTGCCAGGCACCACTTTCGCTGGCGTTTAACGCACCGGCATAAAGCTCAGCCGTGCTGGCGCCGTCGCGCATCACTGGCTGCATCACGCTCGCCGCCTGGATTGAATCACCTTGTTGCCGATAAAGTCGCGCCAAATCAAGGCGTAACCAGCCATCCTGCGGATAGCGCTGAATGCCCTGCTGCAAGGTGGCGATAGCCGCACTGATGTTGCCCGCTGCCACCTGCCGCTTCGCCAACTGGCGAACAGGATCGACGCTGCTGCCACGCGGCGCCACACTTTGTCTGACGCTTTCTGGCAGCGAAGCCAGTAATGTATTGGCCTCCGCAGTGCGATTCTGCTGGCGTAACACATAGAACAGCCCTTCGCGCGCATTGCGGTTATCCGGATCGTTTTTTAAGATCGTGCGATAAGCCTGCTCAGCCTGCTCAGGTTGATTGCTTCGACGTAACACATCAGCGCGGAATAAGCCTGCTGCCACGCCTTTTTCGCCTTCCGCCTGAGTAAGGGGGGCGCTGAGTGCCAGTGCCTGCGCACTGTCACCGTTTTTAAATGCCTGTTGGGCGTTGGCTAACTGGGCATAAAAACGCGCATCAGCAGCCTGCTTCTGCCGATCGGCGCTCTGATCGCCGCCCAGTTGTGCCGCGCGCTGCAAGTAGTCCGCCGCCTCCTGATAACGGCCTTCTCGTTGAGCCACATAACCCATGCCAGCCAGCGCATCCGCATCCTGGGGGTTCGCCTGCAGCACTTTGCCAAAACTGGTTTCTGCGCTGTTCACATCACCGCTGTTCAGCGCGCTAAAACCTGCCCCCTTCTCCGCGCCGCCGACATTTTTACGGTAATAGTCCATCACCGCAGTATCCTGGGGATGACGCTGCTGCCAGGTTTGGTAAAGCGGCGCATCTGAAGCCTGGGGGCCCAGCCATAAAAGTGCCTGGCGAAGAGAGCGATCGGCATCCTGATTGCCGCTGGCCAGTGTACTGAGCAGCTCAATCCCTTCACGTCGGGTTGAATCCTGATATGTCAGTGCTTTTCCCAGCGCCAGTCTGGCCCCCATATCCTGCGGATGCTGAGCCGAAAACTGGCGCAATGCTTCAATCGCCTGCGGCAGCAGGGCACGGTCACCCGCCATGGTCAGGTAATATTCCGCAGCAACGCTGGGGGGCGGCTCATTGCCGCTAAAGGTATTGCGCCAGGTTTGCAAGGCCGCCGCGATATTGCCACTCCGCGCCTGCTGGCGAGCCAGGGAGAGCTGTGCCTGAGGAATGCTTTGCAGCTGGCGAGCGTTATCCAGTTCAGCCAGGTGCGGATCGTTGGGCGAAACCTGGCTGAGGCGCGCACGGTACTGCATCGCACCCGCATTATCGCCACTTTGCTGAGAATAGAGCGCCAGCAGGTAAAGTGCCTGGGTGTTATCAGGCTCCACCATTAACACTTTCTGCAGGGACGCCTTCGCCAGATCATCGTGCGCTTTTTGATGCCAGTAGGTTGCCTGATCAAATAACGCCTGCAGCGCAGGATTGCTGCTCTCCGCTGCCTGAAGCGGCAGAGATAAGGCGATTGTCCCGCCCAGCACTAACGCGCGACAGATCCCGGCACTGATTTGGTTTTTATTCATTATTATGGCCCTTACTTCTTACCGGCATCGCGATTATCATTTGCCTGCAGTCGACGCGAGGCATGTCGTTTCAACATGGCCCACGCGGCACTGCCTACCACGGCGGAAAACAGCAGTGCAGCCAGCGCCATTAATACCGAGTGCTGGTTGGCATACCATACCACCATCATGTACCACGGCATTTCCCCACTGGGAAACTGCGGCCCAACCCGGAAACTTCGGATGCCATTCTCATCGGTAATAATGGCAGTATCGCCTCTTACCGCCGCATTAATGCGGGCAGAGCTGAGGTCACCATGTAATCTCAGCAACTGGTCGTCACTGGTAGCAACCGCCATCACGACCAGACGATCCGGGTTCCATGTCGAGCGGTAACTCAGAAAACCACGCCAGGACTCATTCGAAGAGAAATAGCGATCGGCATCCAGTGGTTGACGATACCAGTCACCCATCAGCCAGCTACGCAGTTTTTCAAGCGTGGTCGGTTCTTTCACACCCAGCGCGCTGCCGTTAGCGTCATAAGGCGAGTTTTCGAGCATTGCCTGATTGAATGCGCTGTTTCCGGTCGTGCTCACGGCCAGTAAATCCGTTTGCTGAACCCGTGCCAGGTTATTGCCGCCGTTTGGCAGACCAAACAACACCTGATTCTGTGCCAGGACAACACCCGTCGCATTTCCCGCGCGAGCGGACAGATTTAACAGCGTGGAAATTTCCGCATCGCTGGGCTGCCCGGGCAGCAGTAGTGTGGTTTGTGAAAAGTCCGCCAGACGGGAAAACGGAAACGAAGCGCCCACAAAGTAGGACAGATTAGGCAACATGCTAAAGTGCCGCGTGTGACTCAGATCGATCCAGGAGTCCTCTTCAATTCGGCTCTTAATATTGTTGTTGAGTAACACGCCGCAGGGCGCATCCGCCTTGGGCTTAATATTAAAATAGAGCGCCAGCTGGTTATCGCCGTAAATCAGATAGGGATCGAGGTTAATCTGGTAATGCTCCTGACGCGCATCGCCACCCAGGCGGTGCCAGACGTTTTCCAGAAGCCCCTCTTTATTGACGGTCAGATTACGCAGGAAGGTTCCGTTCAGGGTGACATTGAGCAGTGAGTTTTTCTCATCAATCCAGGTCTCTGACGGAAAGCGGTAATGCAAATGGAGCGGAACCGTATCCCCATCCCACAAAAACAGATCGGGTGCTGCGCGGAAATTAACCCGCATCGCATCGTGCCAGATACCGGTCGCGGTAAGGCTTTGATCTTTGCGCAACAGCTGACCCAGACGGACAGGATGGAGCGTATTGATCCAGCGAGGCGCATCGTAAGGACTGCGACTGGCAATGGATTGCGGCTTAACCTGTAACATGCTGCCATCGGTAGTCAGGGGCTGGGTTGTCAGACGATTCGCGGCCTGGCGCAACTGATTTTCGTCTGCGCCGCTCACCAGCAGCAGCTTATACACCGGATTGCCTGGATTATCGACCATTTGCAGGGTGGGCCCTGAACTGGCAGGAAAGGTCAGTGTGCCAATCTTGTCACCGGGATGACCAAACAAGATGCCGTTTTTTTCCGGCAGCGTACCGCGGACAACCGGGAAGCTGATGCCGCGGTAATCACTTTGAATGCCCAACCAGGATGCCACCAGCACTGCCGCAGTGACCGTGTCGGGTGAAACGCTGTTGGTAAAGGCAAACGTGACATCCGCTGCGGTCATACGTTGCGGGTCAATAAATGGCCGCGGGAAGTTACGCAGGCTGGTGCCAATATTTAACTGCTGGCCTTCAAGGCTCAACATCGTTTTGGGCAGAATAGTCACCTGATACTGTTCCGCACTGTCTTTTTCGCACAACAGCTTATCGGCGTCGTTAATTTTAAAACTCAGGTTGTTGTTGGACACGATCATGGCCGCCGGAATGTCCAGCTGGTAATCGCTTTCATCACTGTCGCCCGAACCTAACGGCAGCGTACCGAGCGGTTGGCCGTTTAACATTAACTGCAGAGAGGTATTACGTGCCGCCAGCGCCTGGGAAACGCGCAGCGACAGGTTAAGGCGTGCGTTGGTCACTACCTCATCGCCTGGCAACGTAAACAGGATACCCGATTGCAGTTGACCACCGGTCAGCGTAATCCCCTGCCGCTGCCCCATTTGCGCCACGCTCAGTGTGCTGCTGACGGGCTGATTGAGCATGCTGCTGGCCATCGCGGTCGCCGTAGCCTGACCCGGTGCATAAGGGGTTGCACCCGCCGCCGCTTCCAGGGCCGGTTCTGCGTTATCAAGCCCCGCCGGTGGCGGTACGCTCGACAGCGCGCTGCTGTCATGGGTGACGGTAGCAGGGCTGCTGGCAGACGGCGCAGCGGCTGTCCCGCCATTCGGCATCGCCGATCCGGAAGCCGCCTCATGAGTTGAGGTTGATACCGCAGGGTTCTCTGCCCCGGTGCTGGCTGCTGGGGCTGCGCTGTTATTCAGCCCGGCATTGCTGTCTGGCGCTGGGCTGTTGTTTGGTGTGGTATTGCTATCCGGTGCAGTCCTCATGATCGGGGCAGCACTGCTATCTGGCACAGAGCTGTTGTTGATTACTGCGTTGCTGCCAGGTGCGGCGCTGTTGTTGAGGGTGGTATTACCATCCGCTGCAGTCCTCATGATCGGGGCAGCACTGCTACCTGTCGCAGGGCTGTTGTTGATTACTGCGCTGTTATTCGGCACCGCGCCACTTTCCGGTGCCGCGCTGTTGTTTAACACCGCATTGCTGTCCGTGGTCTGGCCGTTATTTACCGCAGTAAGGCTGGCGTTATTACCGGCAATGGGCGCCTCTGCCGACGCCGGCAGAGCCCACAATGCAGCCGAAAGCGACCCTGCAAGCATCGACTGTATCAACATTCTCATACTGCACTGTCCTCTTTCACCGCCACGTTTTGCGCTCCGCCTTTACGTTTCTCACGGCGATCTAACCAGGTCAGCCAGAACAGTTCGAAAACAGTACGAATAATGGTACCCAAAGAAGTAAGGGGGTTATCTTGCTTATATTCAGGCTGAATCCATGCATCCGCTCGCGCCAGTACCACACGCACCAGTTCGCGACGACGCGACAGCGGCATTGCGCCAAAGCTGAGACGAATGCTCTCTTCATCGCCGGAAATTTTGCTTGCCGGGATAGTAATCGTGCCGGATTTCAGCAACAGATCGATCTCTTCAATCGTGTCATGCTCATGACGGTTATCCGGTGCGTCCAGATGCGCGCCTCCCATTGAGAGATCGCTGGTCATAGTGCGCGAGGAAATACCGCTGGCGTAATGAATAATGGCCGGAATCTGCACCTCGATACGAATCGTTTTTCGTACCTGCTTGGTTTCACGCGCGACCGCAATCGCGGCCATTAAAATAATTAAGCTGAAGATCGCCCAGCCTACGTTAAGGGCAATCACGTAAGGATCGACACCAAAATAGTCATGCATCGTCGCACGCACGATACCCGCTACGATGCCAATGCTGAGCAATAGCGCAACGATGACGTGCGGGCGAACAATATGGAAATCGAAGAAGCCCTGATCCAGTACGCCGCCTTTGTCCGTTACGTTAAATTTGCCATGCTTAGGTGACAGCAATGTCAAAATCGTCGGAATCACCAGGTGGAAACACATGACGGTTTCATAAATTTCCCCCCAGAAGGTGTAGCGGAAACGGCCATTCATACGCGAGTTTACCGACAACGACAGCACCAGATGAGGCAGGACATAAGCAAAAATAAGCGATGCTGACGAATGGATAATATTCAGATTGAACAACAGATAAGCCAGCGGCGCGGTCAGGAAGATGACGCGCGGCAGACCAAACTGGAAATGCAGCATGGCATTGAGATAGCAAAGCCGCTGTTGCCACTTTAAGCCACGACCCAAAAGTGGGTTATCGACGCGGAAAATCTGCGTCATTCCGCGGGCCCAGCGGGTACGTTGTATTACGTGCAGGCCCAGACGTTCAGTCGCCAGACCTGCAGCCAGAGGAATGGCCAGAAAGGCCGATCCCCACCCACGACGCTGCATTTTCAACGCCGTATGGGCATCTTCGGTCACCGTTTCGACGGCGAAACCGCCAATCTCTTCCAGCGCAGAACGACGAATGACGGCACAGGAACCGCAGAAGAAAGTCGCGTTCCAGTTGTCATTACCCTGCTGCACCGGACCATAGAACAGCGCACCCTCATTAGGAATACTGCGCGCTGCGCGCAGATTGCGTTCAAAAGGATCGGGCGAATAAAAATAGTGCGGCGTCTGTAACAGTGCCAGCTTAGGATCTTTCAGGAACGGGCCCACCGTTGCCTGTAAAAATGTGCGGGTCGCTACGTGGTCGCAGTCAAACACGCAAATCAGTTCACCTTTTGTGATCTTCATTGCGTGATTAAGATTACCGGCTTTGGCATGGCTGTTATCGTCGCGCGTGATGTAGCCCACACCCACGTCGGCCGCGAAAACGGCAAACTCCCGGCGTTTTCCATCGTCAAGCAGGTAAACCTTTATCTTGTCACGCGGATAGTCAATGCACTGTGCGGCCAGAACAGTGTCACGTACGACATCAAGACTTTCATTATACGTGGGAATATAGACATCAACCGTTGGCCACAGGCTGGTGTCCTCCGGCAGGGGTTCAATCGTTCGCTTTAATGGCCATGTGGTTTGCAGGAAGCCGAGTATAAGGATCAGCCAGACATACAGTTCCGCAATATATAAGCCAATGCCAAGAATCGCTTCGATTTCAGAATTAAAATACAGTGTTTCCGTCGTCCGCCACCATATATAGCGGGATGACATCAGGGCGGAAAGAATAACCATCACTACCGTTATTTTACGGCTTTTACTGAACCCCAATAAAAACACCATACCAATGCTAATCAAGCCAAAAATATACTGTTTTTGACTATCCATCGGCGTGATAATAATCACCGCAGCAACAGGTGCAAGCACCAGCAGCAGCAGGTAAAACCCAAGTTTACCCATGACCCACCCTGAAAGAGCTGTTTTTTTTAACCTGCCGGAGCAGGTCATTACATTTAGTAGTTACCGGTGTTAATTTGCGCCTGAACTTCGCCATTCCCCACCGTGATATTCAGAATACTGGCGACACGCCTGGTGATCAGTTCGATATCAAAGGCAGCAGCAGAGGCAGGGCTGAAATCATAAACGGATTGCTGCGAGGCGTTGGCCTCACCCACACTTTCATCACGATGAATCTGCCCCAGGAGCGTATCGCCCAGCCGTTGCTGAAGAAAAGCGGTCACATCGCGATTGATATTCCGGCGATTGTCGCACTGGTTGAGGACAAAATAGTGACCGTGCCGGCTGTTCAGCGGCTGCCCAATCAGGCGGTTTTCTTCAATATGGGGTAACAGTGACACGGAGGCGGTATCCGCCAACATAACGACCAAATGCATATCGGCTAACGCCCTGATGGCTTTAAGCGCAGGTCCGGGTCCGGGAGGAAAGTCCGCTACCATCACCAGGCCGGGATAGTTCAGTAACGTATCAAGGCCTCGCTTGAGAAAATGCGGGTCTTTAGTCAGATTCTCTTCGAACCGCTCACGCTGGGCTTCGGTAACATTGCCGTAAGGCAGAACAAAAATGTTCCCTCCGGTCGTCAAAATAGACTGGCTCCAGTCAGCCTGCTCTTCTGAGCGAGCAACGAAACCCCGTCCGTCATTCAGGGGAACGCCGAAATGAAGACGCAATGCATTCTGTACATCAAAATCAATTGCCAATACCTTGCTACCCGATCGGGCCAGACTCCAGGCCAGATTGGCTGCCAACGTAGTTTTTCCCACCCCACCTTTGGGCGAGCACACACAAACTAACGGCATAAGGCAATCTTCTCCAGTAACGGTTTTAATAACGTTTCTTTAGGTAAATTCTCTGACGCGCTGTTACGCGCACGGAACAGATCGCTGAAGCGACCGTTCTCTGCTTCAGGACGTGCCGGGATTGAGGGGGCAGTGTCAGGTGCCGTTACCGGCGCATGCGTCTTCTGTACGGCGACCCCGGCCTGAGGCGTTGCTGAGGATGTCGGGAACAGGGAAGAGGAAGCGTGTGAAGCAGGCTCAGTCACGTCAGGAAGCGGCTCGCTGGCTGACAGGCTGTTTATGAGGGAACGGGAAGAGGCAGATGCAGGCGTCGACACCTGCGCGCTCTGAGTTAACGCTGAACCCATGTCCAGACTAAACTCATCACCCTGAATCGGTTGTGGCTGGGGTAAATCAATACGCTGGCCACCACTAAACGGCATTTGCTGATCGTCACTCGCCAGTTGACGAATGAGAGACCATTTACTTTTCTCCGCCGCTTCCTGCGATTGGCCTGACATATCCTGAAAGGCGATATCGAGCGTTTTTGTCTTTTCCTTAAAACGCTGTAAGTCGTCGTAATTCTTCATACACCACAACCTAAAACATAGGGAGGATTTTTCCAGGAATATATCATAATAATTTGAACACAGTGAGATAATTCTGATTGCAAAACCAACAGATTCAATAAGAAAGCTTAATGCTAATTAGTTGTGTTTAGCAAAAAATGAGCACTAACTCACATATATTTCGTAAAATTATTGAGACAGCCTTAAGTAAAATATCAGCCTCAATGATTAAGATCTAAGTATCTACTAACCCGGGGAGCATGGCTAACACAACTCCTTGTATTGGAAAGCAAAAAAAAGCTGTCTCGTGTACTGTCGTTTTTACAGCATTCAGACGTTGGTGCTTAAGGGTTGTGAGAATATTGAATTATGGTTGGTAAAGTATTACTACGCGAATGCGTGGCCAACAAAACCTGTATTCTTCAAATCCGGCGGCACGTCACATCCCAGGATTTATGAATGCCGCGAACGGGCAGAGGAAGAACGTGCCACTAACCAGCGGTGCTTTTGGCGATGAGTGACGCCAGGAAGGTAACGACAGCGTTGCGGGCTTCTACAGTCAAGCGGAATCACCTGTCGTTTACCTACAAGGATTCCGCCTGACAGGACATCTCTAGCGCGTCACATCACCTGACGCAATCAGTTGGTTTTCATCCTGATCAACCGCAAAGCAGGCTATCTGCTGGTCGCCGTACTGCTTCAGTTTCGGCTGTAACTGAACGCAGGTGCCAAAACGGCGACGGCAGCGCGCATTGAATGCACAGCCCGGAGGCGGATTGAGCGGGCTGGGGAGTTCACCGGTCAGCTTGATACGTTCACGACGATCGTCAGGATTCAGACGTGGCGTGGCCGACAGAAGCGCCTGGGTGTAAGGATGGCGGGGATGAGCAAAAATCGCCTCTTTACTGCCCTTTTCAACGCAGCGTCCCAGGTACATCACCATCACGTCATCTGCAATATGTTCAACCACCGACAGATCGTGAGAGATGAAGACATAAGACAGCCCCATGTCTTGCTGCAGATCCATCATCAGGTTAAGCACCTGCGCACGCACTGACACGTCCAACGCCGAAACCGGTTCATCTGCGATTAAGACATCCGGATCGAGCATCAGGCCACGCGCAATCGCAATACGCTGACGTTGTCCTCCGGAAAACATATGGGGATAACGGTCATAGTGCTCGGTTTTCAGACCGACTTTGGCCATCATTTCCAGCGTTTTTTCACGCCGCTCGGCTTTAGTGAGCGAAGTGTTAATGATCAGCGGCTCTTCCAGAATCTGGCTGACTTTTTTACGCGGGTTTAGCGAACCATAGGGATTTTGAAACACGATCTGAATTTTCTGTCGACGCAGCTTTTGCGCCTGCGGATCGTGTTTTAATAAATCCTGACCATGCCAGTAAAGCTGCCCTTCCGTCGGCGTTTCAATCATAGTCAGTAAACGGCCTAACGTGGATTTGCCGCAGCCTGACTCCCCCACCACGGCCAGTGTTTTTCCGCGCTCCAGGTTAAAAGAGACACCATCCAGCGCTTTGACCAGCCGCTCCTGACCAAATAAGCCTTTTTTCACCGGATAGTGTTTTTTCAGGTCAATAGCCTGCAGCAGATAGTCGTGCTTCGTTTTCTCAGGACTCATAGGTTGGTCTCCCGGCATCGTCCAGCGGATAGTGACATTTGGACTGACGTCCCGGAATCGTCCGCAGTTCAGGTTCTTCTTTACGGCAGCGATCGTTAGCATAAGGGCAGCGTGGATTCAGCAGACAGCCCATTGGACGATCGTATTTGCCTGGCACCACCCCCGGCAATGAGGCCAGGCGTGCTTTATCGGCCGCGAATTCTGGCAGCGCACGCAATAACGCCTGCGTGTAAGGATGACGGGGGGCTTTAAAGATATCGGACGCTTTGCCGCTCTCTACTACCTGGCCGGCATACATCACAATGATATGGTGGGCCGCTTCTGCCACCAGTGCCAGGTCGTGCGTGATCAGGATCAGCGCCATGTTTTCCTGCTTTTGCAGGTCCAGCAGCAGTTCAATGATCTGCGCCTGAATCGTCACGTCCAGCGCGGTCGTCGGTTCATCGGCAATCAGCAGCTTTGGACGACAGGCGATCGCCATCGCGATCATCACGCGCTGGCTCATCCCACCAGACAGTTGATGCGGATACACATCCAGCCGCGAGGCCGGATCGGGAATCCCCACCTGATTCAGTAGATCAATCGCCCGCTGGCGGCGGGTACTTTTATTACCGCCCTGATGGACCTTAATGGCTTCCATGATTTGGTAACCCACGGTATAGCAGGGGTTCAGGCTGGTCATCGGGTCCTGAAAAATCATGGCCACTTCGGCGCCCACCAGCTGACGGCGCTCTTTTTCAGAGATACGCTTTAGATCGCGTTGGTTGAATTCGAGTTTTTCCGCCATCACCTTACCGGGGAAATCGATCAACCCCATGATAGCCAGAGAACTGACGGATTTACCCGAACCCGACTCACCGACAATGCCCACCACCTGGCCCTGTTCAACCTGATAACTGATGCGGTCTACTGCGCGGAACGGTGCCTTATCGTCGCCGAAATGCACCGATAACTTATCTACATTTAATAACGCCATCTCGGTGCCTCTTTACTGCTTGAGTTTCGGGTCGAGTGCATCACGCAAACCATCGCCCATCAGGTTAAATGCCAGCACGGTCAGCAGAATGACTAATCCGGGGAACGTCACCACCCACCAGGCACTTTGCGCGTACTGCAATACGTCGGAGAGCATAGTGCCCCACTCCGGCGTTGGCGGTTGCGCACCCATACCGAGAAAGCCCAACGCCGCCATATCAAGAATGGCGTTGGAAAACCCTAACGAGGCCTGAACAATTAACGGGGCCAGGCAGTTAGGCAGAATGTTCACAAACATCTGACGCAGCATACCGGCACCGGCGACACCTGAGGCCGTCACATAGTCACGATTGACCTCAACCAGTACCGCCGCGCGTGTCAGACGGATATAGTGCGGCAGCGCGACAAAGGTCAGAGCAATAGAAGCATTGACGATCGACGGACCAAAAATGGCGACCAGAACAAGGGCTAACAGCAGGCTAGGCAGCGCCAGCATAATGTCGACCAGACGCATAATCGTGGCATCAACCGCTCCACCGATATAGCCCGCCAGCAGGCCGAAAATCACGCCAAAAATCAGCGACAACACAACGACCATGCAGCCCACCAGCAAGGAGAGGCGCGCGCCGTACATCAAACGCGAGAGGATATCGCGCCCCACATCGTCGGTGCCCAGGATATAGCTCCAGCTTCCTCCCTCCTGCCACACAGGTGGATGCAGCAGGGCATCACGGAACTGCTCCGCCGGGCCGTGCGGTGCCAGCACCTCGGCAAAAATGGCAATCAACAGCATCAGAATGATGTAAACCAGCCCGATAACCGCGCCTTTGTTACGTTTAAAGTAGTGCCAGAACTCCTGAATCGGGGTCATCGGCTTAGGTGCGACATTCACACTCGCGGGATCAACGACAGACATGATGCCCCCTTATTTCTTATGACGTATGCGCGGGTTCACCACGCCATACAGCAGATCAACCAACAGGTTGACCAGGATAATCAGGATAGCCGTCAGCAGCACACCGCCCTGCACGACCGGATAATCACGGCGTTGCAGCGCTTCGATCAGCCAGCGCCCCAAACCCGGCCAGGAGAAGATGGTTTCGGTCAGGATGGCCCCTGCCAGCAAGGTGCCCACCTGCAAACCGATGACCGTCACAACCGGCAACATCGCATTACGCAGAGCGTGAACGACGATAACGCGCATACGCGTCAGGCCTTTCGCCCGGGCGGTGCGGATATAGTCTTCACCCAGCACTTCCAGCATAGAAGAGCGCGTCATGCGCACGATGACGGCCAGCGGAATGGTGCCCAGCACAATCGCGGGCAGAATCATATGCATGACGGCATCTTTGAAGTCGCCAGGCTCTCCCCAGATGAACGTGTCAATCAGCATAAAACCGGTCAACGGATGGCTGTCGTCCAGAAACACCGTATCTGCCACGCGACCTGAAACCGGTGTGAGATTGAGCTGGACCGACACCAGCATAATCAACATGATGCCCCACCAGAAAATCGGCATCGAGTAGCCGGTCAGGGAAATCCCGACCGCGGTGTGATCGAATACAGAACCACGTTTTACTGCGGCCAGAACGCCAACCGGAATCCCCACGGCGACGGCAAACATCATGGCGCAGATCCCCAGTTCCAGGGTGGCTTTAAAGCGCGGGACGAATTCAGTCCATACAGGAATGCGGCTCTTCAGTGAAATACCTAAATCACCGTGCAGCACACCGTTGATATAGTGCAGATACTGTTTCCACAGCGGCTGATCGAGCCCCATCATCGCCATTAACTCAGCATGGCGCTCAGGGGAGATACCGCGTTCACCTGCCATGATCAGCACCGGATCGCCCGGGATCATATGCACAAACGCGAAGGTCAATAATGTAATACCGATGAACGTTGGGATGACAAGCCCCAGACGCCGGAGTATGAACTGCAGCATAGGCGTAATTCTCAGTCGTTTTCCTCTGGCCCTGGCCAGAGATAACATTGCTCATTAACCGCATCCCGCGACAGCAGAACGCGACGCAGGAAGCGCTTCTTTTTGTAAAAGTAATTAGCCGGAAAAAAAAGAGCAGATAACAGGCGACCTGACACGGTCGCCTGAGGGCCGGTAAAACCGGCCCTGACTGCAGTAATCCGAAAGGTTATTCCTGAATATCGACGGTATCGAAGTGATGTTTACCTAATGGATCAACGACATAACCAGTAACTTTCTTGCTTACAGGCTCATAAACGGTTGAGTGAGCGATGATCAGCGCAGGCGCCTGGTCATGCATGACAACCTGAGCCTGCTTGTAGTACTCAATACGTTTGTTGTGATCGGATTCCGCACGTGCTGGCTGAATCAAATCTTCAAACGGCTTGTAGCACCAGCGCGAATAGTTAGAGCCGTCTTTCGCCGCCGCACAGCTGAACAGCGTTGCGAAGAAGTTATCGGGATCCCCATTATCGCCAGTCCAGCCCATCATGACCGTCTGGTGCTCACCCGCTTTGGCACGTTTCAGGTACTCGCCCCATTCATAGGTGACAATCTTGGCTTTCACGCCAATTTTCGCCCAGTCAGCCTGAATCATCTCTGCCATACGGCGCGCGTTCGGGTTATAAGGACGCTGAACCGGCATTGCCCACAGATCGATAGAGAAACCATCCGGCATACCGGCTTCTTTCAGCAACGCTTTGGCTTTCTCTGGATCGTAGGCATAGTCTTTAACATCGTTGTTATAACTCCACATTGTCGGTGGAATCAGGTTTTTCGCTGGCTGGCCGGCGCCCTGATAAACCGCATCAATGATGGCTTTCTTGTTTACCGCCATGGTCAGTGCCTGACGCACTTTCACGTTATCCAGCGGTTTTTTCTCGGTGTTGAATGACAGGTAACCGACGTTCAGACCTGGCTGCTCCATCAGGTTAATTTTGCTGTCTTTCTTCATGCTGGCGATATCAGCCGGATTCGGATACGGCATGATCTGACATTCGCCTTTCTGCAGCTTGGCGTAACGTACTGACGCATCGGGGGTAATCGAGAAAACCAGACGATCGATTTTTGGCTTGGTTCCCCAGTAATCCGGGTTGGCTTTGTACAGGATACGTGAGTCTTTCTGGTACTGCTGAAGCACAAACGGCCCGGTGCCCACTGGATTCAGGTCAATTTTTTCAGGCGTGCCGGCTTTCAGCATGTTGTCAGCGTATTCTTTGGACATGATGGAGGCGAAATCCATGCCCAGATCAGCCAGGAAAGGCGCTTCAGGACGCGTCAGCACAAAGCGAACGGTATGATCGTCTACTTTTTCGATTTTGCTGATCAGCTTTGGCATATCCATACCTTCAAAGTACTCGTAGCTGCCGCCAGAGACGTTGTGGTACTTGTTGTTTTTGTCTAACTGACGCTCAAAAGAAAACACGACGTCATCCGCGTTAAATTCACGCGTAGGTTTGAAATCTTTAGTCGTTTGCCATTTCACGCCGTTGCGTAAATGGAAGGTATACGTTTTGCCATCAGCGCTGACGTCCCACTTTTCAGCCAGTCCGGGTACCAGTTCGGTCGTACCCGTTTTGAATTCAACCAGACGGTTATAGATTGGAACAGAGCTGGCATCGTACGTCGTACCCGACGTAAAGAGTTGCGGGTTAAACCCTTCCGGAGAACCTTCAGAACAATAAACCAGGGTTTTCGCCTGAACACCTGCGGCTACGGTCATGGCGACGAGGCTCAGACCGACCTTCAGCATCCTGGATTTGGCCAGGGAGTTGATCATGCTTTTGCTCCATTGTGATGTGTTGTTGTGTGCATTGCCCGACCTCTGGTTTTTTTATGCGGTTCAGGCGGTCCACCCTGAGCGGGTGATAAGAGTGAGATATTTTTGTTTTGATAATGCTGATTGATAAGTACCCATCAGAAAAATCTGTATCTGCACCGTTATTGACGCATCAATTTGTCAACAGTTGCAAAGAACGTCAATACAACGGTTAGTTATTTACACAGAGTGTGAGGAATAGCAAGCAACGATAAAAAAAACCCTGCGCGCGCTAACGCCCTATATTGCACAGTGGCGTGGCTTTATTTCCACGCATTCTGCTACCACAGTCATCGTTAAGCAGTCATTACCACTAAATAAAATCGTACATCATTTAGCGCCAAATGTTGGATATCTGAACGATTCCCTGTGCGTTATGACGTTCATACAGCGGAAAATGCTGATATTTTCCCGCAAAAATTTAACATTTTGCTTTTTTACAGTATAACCAAAACTTATATTTCGCCTGCCAGCATCCCTCAGACAACAAGGCCTGCATCGCATTGAGACGGCAAAATAGCGGTCTGTCATGAAATTGCGCTGCAAGGATGTGTTATTGGTTTTTCACAAAATTACTGACATGAGATTTTCTAATAACAAACCCATAAAGGCTTGCTGTGATGACGTAATTTTCACAACACGTTATAAGCCCCGTCATAAACACAGGTGACGATGACTATGTCAGGCCGCAGCAAAAAAGCTGTTTTATCATTGGGTTAAAAACTAAACAGAAAGAGTAAAGACGGCCTCTTTATTAACGAAACCCTGCGCATGCACGGCGCAAGCTGCCTTCGGCGGTTCTCCCCCGCTTTTATTGAGGCGAAAAAAACCTGTCTTTGCAGACAGGTTGCTTAAACAGGATCGGCGAGAGAGGATTAGGCTTACTGCGTAAGCCCCCTTCGGGCCGTTGCGTTCGCAACGTTGTCTCGCTTCGCCCGGCGCAAACCTCCTCCGGAGGTTCTCATCCTCTTTTATTCAGGCGAAAAAAAACCTGTCTTTGCAGACAGGTTTCTTAAATATGGTCGGCGAGAGGATTAGGCTTACTGCGTAAGCCCCCTTCGGGCCGTTGCGTTCGCAACGTTGTCTCGCTTCGCTCTCCTCCGGAGGTTCTCATCCTCTTTTATTCAGGCGAAAAAAAACCTGTCTTTACAGACAGGTTTCTTAAATATGGTCGGCGAGAGAGGATTAGGCTTACTGCGTAAGCCCCCTTCGGGCCGTTGCGTTCGCAACGTTGTCTCGCTTCGCCCGGCGCAAACCGCCTCCGGAGGTTCTCATCCTCTTTTATTCAGGCGAAAAAAAACCTGTCTTTGCAGACAGGTTTCTTAAATATGGTCGGCGAGAGAGGATTCGAACCTCCGACCCACTGGTCCCAAACCAGTTGCGCTACCAAGCTGCGCTACTCGCCGATGGGGGCGCATGTTACTGCTCCCCCTGATAAGCGTCAACCGCTTTTTGCGCTTTTAAGGCCAATCGCCTGGAAAGCAGGCGGTCAGCGGCTTCTCGGCGTTATCAATCCAAAATCCCTGTGTGATTACAGCGCTTTAGTCGCCGTTCTGGCTGGCGCCTGACACCAGTTGTTCGCCTGCTTAATTCCACCATCGGGCGAGGTATAACCCAGGCAGCCCAGAATCGTATCAAACAGCTCAACATGACGATGGGTTTTGCCCGTACGCTGTTGCGCCTGCAGTCGTTCAAAGTTTTCGCGATTCGTAGAGTCCGCCAGGTATTTGTCCGATGCCCAGACCATCATCGGCACGCGGAACTGCTCTGGTGGTGCCATCTCACGCGGCGTGCCGTGCAAATGCATATTGTCGCTAATCGATTCACCATGATCAGAGGCATAGAAAACAATCGCTTTCTTATCACGCAGCTGATCCAATACGCTGTCCAGCATGCTGTCGACGTAGAGTACCGAATTATCATAGGCATTAATCAACTGCGCTTTGCTACAGGTTTCATCCACGCCCATGCATTCAGGCTGGTAACGCGCAAAACTGCGCGGATACCGTTGCGAATAGAGGTAATGGGAACCTTTGGTATGTAACACAACCAGATGCTTACCTTTTGGATAACGCTGCAATGATGCCTGCAGCTCAGGTACAAGCAGCATATCATCCACTGACTTGCCCTGATTGCGTGGTTCTGAACCGATCTGCTCACGGAAAGAGAAGTTATTAGCGTTGATGTTATCGTAGAACCAGACTTCACTCTGCATCGCAAACAGCTCTGAGGTGAAGCCTAGCTCTTTCATTACCGCGAAAACATTTTGCTCTTTTAACGTCCGGCCAGGATTATCCATGGTGCCGCCTTCACGTACAAACATACAACGTAAAGACAGCTTGGTCGCGGTATCACAGGATTCACCGCGGAATGCGACCAGATTCTTCTCCTGAGAAAGCTTCGGCGTGGTATTACGCTCGTAGCCCAGCAACCCCATATGGTCCCAGCGCGTGGTTTCGCCGATAACAAACACAACGTAAGTATCATCTAAGCCCGGCGGCGCAACATAGGTAAACTTTTGGGCAGGATCCAGCAGTTCATGGTTTTCCAGCGTTTCGTCGACTTTCGTCCAGGTAAACAGGCCCAGCGCGGCCAGCCAGTTAGAGGGTAAATAGGAGTGCGCAACTACGCCGCCATAACTGGGCAGATCGATATTGGTCACTTCCTCATTGTTTTTTTGCAACTTATCAAGGTAGCGGATGGGCAGCCAGACGAGGGCGACGCAAGCCAGCAGGATAAGCGTCGGCTTAAGACGCTGTCCTGGTGTGCGCAGCTGCTCATTGAGCGTCATGCTAAGACTGTTACGCCAGATGAAGAACAACGGCAGCGCACTGGCCAGGACCATCCACAAAATGAAGTGATAGCCCACGACCTCTTTAGACAAATCGGTATCGGTTGTCATCACGGATGCAACAATGCCATAGCCGATAACCACATTAAAAAAGGCCATGTAATAGGCGGCGGCGACAGAAATCAGCACGATCAACGTGGCCAGAATACGGTAAAACACTCTTCCACCCAGCGATAACAGCCGCATCAGGAAAAACGTTAACAGTACGATAGCCACAACCTCTGTAAGCGCGGTGAGCCAGGCTGTCACGGTTGAAGTTGTCAACAGTCCCGCAAAGCGGCGATAAAAAATCGGCAAATTCAGCAGTATACCGAGATACAAAGCCAGCAAGAGCGACAGCTTTTGCTGTGTTAATGATTTTATATAATTCATGAAAAATGGAGTTTCCCCGGACTAAGCGCTTAACCAAACGTTAATCTGACTGCCATATTTCTGCAGAGTTCGCGAATTAAGCAAGCCGGTTAAATAAGAAGAGAATTCTGAGCGTTTTGACATGCCCTGATATAAAGCGGCACAGTTAAGCACGCGGCCACGCTATAAACCAGAAAATAATCCTGTTCAGCACGATCCGGGAAGTGGGCCAGAAGAGAAAGTAAGGAAGGGCCCGGAACCAGGCCCTTGATCGCTTAGCGAATAATGTTCAGTGTTACGTCAATATTGTTACGTGTGGCATTTGAGTAAGGACACACGATGTGCGCGGCGTCAACCAGCTTCTGTGCTTCTGCTTCATCCATGTCAGGCAAGTGGATATTCAGCGTCGCTTCGATACCAAAACCATTTGGGATTGGACCAATTCCGACTTCACCTTCAATCCATGCATCTTTTGGCATCGCAATCTTGTCGCGGCCAGCAACAAATTTCATCGCACCCAGGAAGCAAGCTGAGTATCCCGCTGCAAAAAGCTGCTCTGGGTTAGTGACTTCGCCACCTGCGCCGCCCATCTCTTTTGGCACACCCAGTTTGACATCCAGCACGCCGTCAGAAGACGTTGCGCGGCCATCACGACCACCGGTAGCTTTAGCTTTTGCACGGTAAACCACTTGTTCTAAAGACATCGCTTTTCTCCATTGCACTATTTAATCGCTCGCTACTCATCATAACATAGTCGAACAGTGAAGGTTAATTTACTGCCTGTACTCATTAGAAAATTTAGCGCGGAGCCATCAGTTTGTCACGTAACTGGTTGAGCTGTAGCTTAAGCGCATACATCTCGTCCTCGCTACAGTCTGACGCACACTGAATGTCATCAGGAATACTTTCAGCCTGCTGACGTAAAGCCCACCCGGCATCCGTTAAGCTGACCACCACCTGACGTTCATCCTGACGGGAACGCTGACGGTTGATTAAGCCCGCATTTTCCAGACGTTTCAATAGCGGCGTCAGCGTCGCTGAATCCAGAAAAAGCCGTTCGCCTATTTCTGACACCGTGAGTGAATCCTGTTGCCACAGCACCAGCATGACCAGATATTGCGGATAGGTAATATCCATCTGGCTAAGTAACTTGCGATAGACTTTATGCATCGCCAGATTGGCGGAATAAAGTGCGAAGCAAAGTTGCTGATCGAGCAACAGTGGCGCTGCTTTCACTTTTTTGTCATCTTGATAACTGTTCATGGAAGTAATATAGATAGCACACTAGTTAATTGCAAGCAATTTATGACAGCCGGGGGTAGTGCATGCAGGATTCTTTGGAAGAACAGGCACGACGCTATGCCACGCAGGTCCATGCTGAATCAGGACAGCGGCGTAAATATACGGATGAGCCCTATATTGTTCATCCGACAGCCGTGGTGGAGTTGGTCAGAAGCGTAACCGATGACCCGGTTATGCTGGCCGCTGCCTGGCTGCACGATACTGTAGAAGATACGGCGACGACACTCAACGATATTGAAAATCATTTCGGCCCGGAAGTGGCCCGACTGGTTGAAATGCTGACCGATACCGCCCCCACGCAGGCAAAAAATCGGGCAGCCAGAAAAATGGCGCATTTCCGTCATACTGCCCAGGCCAGTCCTGAAGCGCAAACTATTAAGCTGGCCGATATTATTGATAACACACGGGCCATCGTCCGCTTCGATCCGCACTTCGCCCGCGTTTACCTGATTGAAAAGAAAATTCAGATTGGCCTGCTCAAAGAAGGCAGTGAAATACTCTGGCATCAGGCCTCGACAAATATTGAAAAGGGCATTGCACAGCTAAGTCAGGCACCGTACAGCGTGCCCGAGAACTGGTTTATAAAGCAGGCAGCGCGCTACGGCGGGTTACGTTGACGCTGACTGAGTATCTTTCTCACAACAGGTAAACGCCAGCCATAGTCGAATCTGAACGCAGCGCTGGCTGTACCGGTTCCCGAAATGCGTCACCGGGCCTGTCATCCGAATCCCTGTGCTGCGAGTACGCCGCTGTTTTTTCCTGATGGCAGACGCCGTGGAAACGTAACGGTGTAATAATAACGACGACAGGGCCAGCAATAGGCTTTTGAAAGAGATCCAAAACCAGGTTAAATCAGTAATAATTTACCTTTAACGAGCACACTTTTATTACTGTGATAATAATCACGATAGCCTACAAAAACGATGGACTTATAAAGATAATAGAATAGGGTAATATGATGTTTAATGAGAGTTGAAACATTATGATTATCTTAAACAATCCTGCCCTGTTATCTAAATGGTTTAACCTTGACAATATTATCGTCAATCATCGCCCTTAATCCTTTCCTTTTACCGTTCTGAGCACTCGCTGGCTTATACCTCCGGTGTCGCGGGTGCACGCACGCGCATCCTGATTTCATTAAGACTGCATAAATAGTGTCGTCCTGTTGCATCGCTTTTCTCGCTCTTTTTACAGGCTACGTACCCTGCCGTCTCAGCGAAATTCATGGACATTTAAATTTAAAAGAATGGCCACGCCTGATTTTTATTTATTTGCAAAAGTCACGACACCGGCATGTCTGAATAAAAGGAAGAGCAATGAATAACTTTAAACATTTACCGGAACCTTTTCGCATTCGTGTTATTGAACCCGTTAAACGGACGACCCGCGAATATCGCGAGGCGGCGATAATAAAAGCGGGTATGAATCCTTTTTTACTGGACAGTGAAGACGTTTTTATTGATCTCCTCACGGACAGCGGCACCGGCGCAGTGACACAAAACATGCAGGCAGCCATGATGCGGGGCGACGAATCATACAGTGGAAGCCGCAGTTACTATGCATTAGCCGATGCCGTGAAAGCCATCTTTGGGTATGAATATACCATTCCGACTCATCAGGGCCGGGGTGCAGAGCAAATTTATATCCCGGTATTAATTAAAAAACGTGAAAAGGAAAAAGGCCTCGACAGAACCAAAATGGTGGCTTTTTCTAACTACTTCTTCGACACCACGCAAGGACATAGCCAGATTAACGGCTGCACTGTCCGAAACGTTTATATCAAAGAGGCTTTCGATACCGCAGTACGTCATGATTTTAAAGGCAATTTCGACCTGCAACGTCTGGAAGACGGTATAAAGGAAGTGGGTGCCCGTCACGTGCCTTACATTGTGGCGACGATCACCTGCAACTCGGCTGGAGGACAACCTGTCGCCCTGGCCAACTTAAAAGCCATGTACCAAATCGCAAAGCAATATGACATTCCTGTGGTCATGGATTCAGCCCGTTTCGCTGAAAATGCCTACTTTATCCAGCAACGTGAAAAAGAGTACCAGGGCTGGACAATCGACGCGATTACCCGGGAAAGCTATCAATATGCCGACATGCTGGCGATGTCGGCCAAAAAAGATGCCATGGTGCCAATGGGCGGTTTGCTCTCCTTCAAGGACGACCGCGTCTTTGACGTCTATACAGATTGCCGAACACTGTGCGTCGTGCAGGAAGGTTTTCCCACCTATGGCGGCTTAGAAGGCGGTGCGATGGAACGGCTGTCAGTAGGGCTTTACGACGGGATGCGTCAGGACTGGCTGGCCTATCGCATCAGCCAGATTCAGTACCTGGTAGACGGGCTGGAATCCATAGGCGTGACCTGTCAGCAGGCTGGAGGGCATGCTGCTTTTGTCGACGCCGGTAAATTATTGCCTCATATTCCCGCCGATCAGTTTCCGGCTCAGGCCCTGGCCTGTGAGCTGTATAAGGTGGCAGGCATTCGGGCGGTAGAGATTGGATCATTTTTGTTAGGTCGCGATCCGAAAACGGGTAAACAGTTGCCCTGCCCGGCTGAATTGCTGCGTCTGACCCTTCCCAGGGCCACCTACACGCAAACGCACATGGATTTCATCATTGAAGCATTCGGACATGTGAAAGAGAATGCGGCCAACATAAAAGGCTTAACCTTCATCTATGAGCCTGAGGTATTGCGCCACTTCACTGCAAAACTTAAAGAGATTTAACTGTCATACCTGTAAAGTGAGCGGCTGTCAGCGACAGCCGCTCTGCCGCATCGCTCTGTTAACCTCACAACAATAAAAATGATAAACATGAGATACCGTATTGAGAGGACACCATGGACGATCATCCACATCAAAAACATTCCGCCTTTTGGGGCGTGATGGTTATTGCCGGCACGGTCATCGGTGGCGGCATGTTTGCACTGCCCGTCGATCTGGCCGGCGCCTGGTTTTTCTGGGGCACTTTTATCCTGGTGATCGCCTGGTTTTCCATGCTGCATTCCGGTCTGTTATTGCTGGAGGCCAATTTAAATTACCCACCAGGCTCAAGCTTTAATACATTAACCAAAGATCTGCTGGGTCAAAAATGGAATGTAGTTAGCGGCATTACCGTTGCGTTTGTGCTGTATATTCTGACGTACGCCTATATCTCAGCCAATGGTGCGATTATCAGCGAAACGCTGTCCGCTCACACGGGCCTGACTTTGCCTGCCCGCGTCGTTGGCATCGGCACCGCGGCAGGTGTTGCTGGCGTGCTGTGGATAAGCTCACTGGCAACAAGCCGGATTACATCCCTCTTTCTCGGCGTTAAAATCCTCGCCTTTATCATTGTTTTCGGTTCATTATTTTTTGACGTTGACTATGCCATTCTCAGCGATGCCAGCAGCCTCAGTGACACGCATTCTTACTTCGCCTGTATCTTTATGGCTATCCCTGTCTGCCTTGCTTCATTTGGTTTTCATGGCAATATTCCCAGCCTGATAATTTGTTATGGCAAGCAGAAAGACAAGCTGGTGAAAAGCCTGGTTCTGGGCTCCTTACTGGCGCTGTTTGTCTATCTTTTCTGGTTGTATTGCACTATGGGCAATATCCCGCGCGAAAGTTTTAAAGGCATTATTGCGTCGGGGGGCAATGTTGACGCCCTGGTGAAGTCGTTTATGGGCACCCATCCCGACAGAGTTATTGCCTTTTTCCTGCTGGTTTTTTCTAATCTTGCCGTTGCCAGCTCTTTTTTTGGCGTCACGTTGGGGTTATTCGATTATCTGGCGGACTTGTTTAACATAGAAAATACCGCCGTTGGGCGAGGCAAAACGGTGCTGCTCACCTTTCTTCCTCCCAGCCTTTTGTACCTGATCTTTCCAAATGGCTTTCTCTATGGCATTGGCGGCGCAGGCTTATGCGCAACGGTGTGGGCCGTCATCGTGCCTGCCCTACTGGCAATGCAGTCCCGGAGACGCTTTCCCGACCAAATTTTTACCGTGTGGGGTGGCAGAATCATTCCCGCCATGGTCATCATTTTTGGTGTCGTTGTGATTGTCTGCTGGGTAGGTAACGTACTGGACGTGTTACCAAAGCTTGCCTGATAAGACGCTGGCAGGAAATACGGATGGCGTTGTGTGCTGGAGGCTAAACAGCCGGCCACCCTTGTGACCGGCCTCACCTGTAAACGGGTGGGTTTTAAAACTTAATCAAGCAGCTGACGTCCAAGATACGGATTGGCGTGAAGTAATTTCATCAATTTCTGTGCCGTTGCTGAAGGGCGCGTACGCTGTGCTTCCCAACTTTTAACCGAAGAAACGCTAACACCCATGATTTTTGCAAACTCATCGACCTGCATTCCCGCCATTTCGCGCAGACGTTGCGGCTCTGGCATTGCAGGTTGACGCTGAGTTTGCAGCGCAACAGGGCTGTTATCACGTGTCAAAACAATCTGCTCAAGGCTGCTGAGCAATTCAAACATAGGATCTTTTAACTCCATAGAGAACTCCTTAAAACTCACTATGAATCACGTGAAAGAAGGTACACGAACCTGAAATCAGGTTCAGAAACCGGACTAAGCAAGCTGCATCCCATAAGAGTTTGTATTTATGATGAAAATCTTATGGGACACAGCCTGTACTGCACCGCTGCTTAAACATGACAACGCAATGCAACATATGCCGGGAGACTAAGTATGGATAGAGACCTGACAATTTGCAGTGCAAATTAAACATTTTTTTTAACTTTACAATTCTGAAAAAAGGCTAAAAACCCTAACCGTTTGATGCAATTGATTTTGTTGATACGGCATCCACTTCGCGTTCCGATCTTTTTTTCTTCACCCTCTTCGGTGAATAAATCGTCAGAACCCCGCACGCGCTTACAACAAAAGAATTTGCAAAATATGCGCCAGATCTTTCGATTTTCTACAACAAAACGGTCAGTACCAGCAATTTATCAAGCTACGCACTGGCGATGCCGTGGCTGTCGTGCCGCCAGCGCCCAAAGACATAACGGTTATCAGGCAATGACCAGTACGATTAATCCTGCTCTGTCATCTGGACAGGCCCTTCGCATAGCGAGCCAGAGCGACAGGTTGCACTACTTTAAGGCAACTGAACAATGAGAGGGCATTTAAAGGATAGCTGTTATAACAGCCTGCACCCGGTACGGGATGCTCAGGCAGTGAGCGCGGTTCCGGGCGGGCTTAACAAAGGGCGTCTGAACAGGCCCCGATCCGGGTTTATTCTTACTGCCTTTACAGCACGAGCCGCCCCTTATCGGGTATGGAAAAAAGCCTTTTCACCGCTCTTTAACAGGCTTTGTAAACGGATGAGGCCCTGATTTTACGTTTAACCTCTTTTTTCTTACCCATAATGGCCTGACAGCGCGCTTTCACATTGTGTGGCCATTAACGTTTGTTCTATTCTTTAGGCCACTGCTTACCCGGACATCAGCCAGTTTTACTGACAGGAGTTGAACCCATGGCTTCAGGAATTTCCCGCGTCCTGGCACGCAGCGGCATTATGCTGGCTGGCGTGCTTATCGTTCTGCAACTCACCGCGTGTGGTGATAAAGAAGGCGAACAACGCAAAGCGTTTATCGATTTCATGCAAAATACCGTTATGCGTAGCGGTGAACATCTGCCGAGTCTGAGTGAAAACCAGAAACAGAGTTTTGGTCCCTTTGCTGGGGATTACGCGATTTTGTATGGTTTCTCACAACAGGTGAATAAGACGGTCGATCAGGGCATGCGCCCGGTCGTGGATGAGCTTTCTGCTATTCGCGTGCCGCAGGACTACCTGAGTCGCCGGGATTCTCTGGCTCAGGCCACCAGCGCCCTGACCGTCGCCACCCAACAACTCGAAAGCGCCAAAATGCAGGCGGATAAGAGCAAAGCCGGTCTGAAACAGTCTGACGATCTGAAAAAGGTTTTCGATACCGCCTATGACAAGGTCGTCACTCAGCCTGCCGCTCAGTTGATCCCATTGTTACCTAAACTCCAGGCGCTTAGTCAGGATGCGGTTAAAACTGGTGAATTTCTTCAGGCACAGGGGACACGCGTCAGTTTTAATAATGGCGGAGTCCAGTTCCCTACTCAGGAACAGGCTACCCAGTACAACAGCCTGATGACCAGTTTATCAGCGAATGTCCAGGCACTGACTCAGGCCAAGAATGCCGTTCAGGGCACGGGACAATAAATTTCACACGGACAGATTAGCGACTCTTCATCTCATAATCACTTCACCACGCGCTTGCGCTTCATAAAACGGGCCAGATCAAAATGTGATCTGGCCCGTTTTTTATTAAATTAAGTTGTGACTTTAATCACATTTTATAAACAAAGCAGCATAATAAAAATGTGATCAATATCACTTAAAGTAAAAAGAAATGGTCAAAAAGTGGCCATAACTTTCCCGTATGACCCTTATTTTGTGATCTAAATCACTTAAAACGCCCCTGTCACCCCGTCATAAATGTGACCTGCATCACTCATGGGGTCACCCACTACGCAGGCCAATATTCGCGTGATAAAGTCCGCCTGCATACAGTAATACTGACGGCGCATCGCCGTAGTGGCTAAACAAAAACAAACGCGCGCTCCTGTTGCAGCGCGTCTCAACAAGGGGTGGGCTTATGTCCTCATCAGTAAAGGTCAAAGTTCAAAGCTTTGGTCGCTTTTTGAGTAATATGGTGATGCCTAACATCGGCGCGTTTATCGCCTGGGGTATTATCACCGCGCTGTTTATTCCAACGGGCTGGATTCCAAACGCAACACTGGCGAAACTTGTCGCCCCGATGATCACTTACCTGCTGCCATTGCTAATTGGCTTTACAGGTGGACGTCTGGTGGGAGGCGATCGCGGCGGTGTGGTGGGTGCCATCACGACAATGGGCGTGATTGTCGGTGCTGATATGCCGATGTTCCTCGGCTCGATGATCGCAGGCCCGCTTGGTGGCTGGGCAATTAAGTCATTTGACCGCATGGTTGACGGCAAAATCAAAAGCGGCTTCGAAATGCTGGTTAACAACTTCTCTGCCGGGATCATCGGCATGTTGTTGGCGTTGCTGGCCTTCCTGGCGATTGGTCCCCTTGTCGAAGGTTTGTCACATATTCTGTCCGCTGGCGTCAATTTGATGGTGCAAAATAACCTGCTGCCATTGACGTCTGTCTTTGTCGAACCGGCGAAAATCCTGTTTCTTAATAATGCTATTAACCACGGCATCTTCTCACCGCTGGGGATTCAACAGGCAAGCGAAGCCGGTAAGTCAATCTTCTTCCTGATTGAAGCCAACCCAGGCCCGGGTATGGGCGTACTGATGGCCTATATGTTCTTTGGTCGTGGTAGTGCGAAGCAGTCTGCCGGCGGTGCGGCTATCATCCACTTCCTGGGCGGTATTCACGAAATCTACTTCCCTTATGTCCTGATGGCACCACGCCTGCTGCTGGCCGTGATCCTCGGCGGTATGACCGGCGTGTTTACTCTGACGGTTCTGCATGGCGGCCTGGTTTCCCCTGCCTCACCGGGTTCTATCCTGGCGGTATTAGCCATGACGCCAAAAGGCGCTTATTTTGCGAATATTGCCGCCGTCTTCGCTGCTTTTGCTGTTTCCTTCGTGGTCTCTGCTATTTTGCTCAAAACCAGCAAAGTGAAAGAAGACGATGATATCGAAGCGGCTACGCAGCGCATGCATGACATGAAAGCCGAGTCAAAAGGGCAGGCGGTGCCAGGTGCCGCGGTTGCCAGCGATGCGATGAGCGTTGACCTGAACCATGTGCGTAAAATCATCGTGGCTTGTGATGCCGGCATGGGGTCAAGCGCTATGGGGGCAGGCGTACTGCGTAAGAAAGTTCAGGATGCAGGCTTAACGCATGTGTCGGTAACCAACAGCGCCATTAACGCGCTGCCGGGTGATGTTGACTTAGTCATTACGCATCGCGATTTGACCGAACGCGCCATTCGTCAGGCTCCTCATGCCCAACACATTTCACTGAATAACTTTCTGGACAGTGCTCTGTACAGCACGCTGACCCAGCGCCTGGCGGCGGCAAACCGGAGTGAAGCGAACCGGGAAGTCGTACAGAAAACATTGGGTGACAGCTATGATGACGGCAGTGCCAACCTGTTTAAACTGGGGGCGAGCAACGTGTTCCTGGGACTTAATGCCAGTAATAAAGAGCAGGCCATCCGCTTTGCGGGTGAGCAGTTGGTGAAAGGGGGTTATGTTCAGCCCGAGTACGTTGATGCGATGCTGGAGCGGGAAAAGCTGACGCCGACATACCTTGGCGAATCGATCGCGGTCCCGCACGGCACGGTTGAGGCTAAAGACCGGGTGCTGAAAACCGGTGTGGTTTTCTGCCAGTACCCTGCTGGCGTGCAGTTTGGTGATGAACCCGATGAGGTGGCGCGCCTGGTCATTGGTATCGCCGCCCGCAATAACGAGCATATTCAGGTGATCACCAGCCTGACCAACGCACTTGACGATGAGCAGGTCATTGAAAAACTGGCTCATACCAACAGCGTTCAAGATGTGCTGGATCTGTTATCAGGCAAGCCAGCGTTAGCCTGATTCGGTCCGACATTTTCCCTGGGGCGGTTATGCCCGTCCCACTTTGTTGGGGCGGACATGCCCGCCCCGTTGTCATTTGATATGGGTCAAAATTATGAAAGCGTTACATTTTGGAGCGGGTAATATTGGTCGCGGTTTTATTGGTAAACTGCTGGCAGACGCAGGTATTGAGCTGGTTTTTGCAGATGTGAATCAGACGGTACTGGATGCCCTGAATGCACGTCATGAATATCCTGTGCATGTCGTCGGTGAACAGGCCAACGTCGATATCGTTACAGGCGTCAGCGCCGTTAACAGTACCAGCGACGATATTATCCCTCTGATCGCTGAAGTTGATCTCGTTACCACTGCGGTTGGCCCGCAAATCCTGGAACGCATCGCCACCAGCGTCGCCAAAGGTCTGGCCAAACGCAGTGATAACGGCAATGTTCAGCCGCTAAATATTATCGCCTGTGAAAATATGGTTCGCGGTACCAGTCAGCTCAAACAGCATGTGCTGCAGGCACTACCGTCCCAGTATCACGCCTGGCTTGAGGCGCATGTTGGCTTTGTCGATTCTGCGGTTGATCGTATTGTACCGCCTTCTGAAGCCGGCAGTGAGGATCCGCTGGAAGTCACCGTGGAAACCTTCAGCGAATGGATTGTGGATAAGACCCAGTTTAAGGGCGATCTGCCCACCATTCCGGGCATGGAACTGACTGACAACCTGATGGCCTTTGTTGAGCGTAAGCTTTTTACACTCAACACCGGCCACGCGATTACGGCCTACCTGGGACAACGGGCTGGCCACCAGACCATCCGCGATGCCATTCTTGATGAGGGTATTCGCGCCGTCGTTCAGGGTGCCATGGAAGAGAGTGGCGCGGTGCTCATCAAACGTTATGGGTTCGACGCCGATAAACATGCTGCCTATATCCAGAAAATCCTGGGCCGCTTTGAAAATCCTTACTTAAAAGATGATGTTGAACGCGTGGGTCGGCAGCCACTTCGTAAGTTAAGTGCGGGCGATCGCCTGATTAAACCAACGCTGGGAACACTGGAATACGGATTGCCGCATGCCAATTTGGTGAAAGGGATTGCGGCCGCCATGCACTACCACAGCGACCAGGATCCGCAGGCGCAAGAGCTGGCTGCACTGCTGGCGGAAAAAGGGCCACAGGCAACCCTGGCTCAGGTATCTGGCCTGGAGGCTGACAGTGAGATTGTAAAAGAAGCCGTTAGCGCCTGGCACGCCATGGCATAATAACGCCATGTTAGCAATCCAGATCGGGGGCGATGACGTCGCCTCCGACAGCAGTACGACATTGACGCAGGCCATAATGGAAGAAAAGCAGGCTTTTGAAAATCGTGTGCTTGAACGTCTGAACGCGGGGCGATCGGTGCGGAGCTTTCTGTTCGCCGCAGTTGAACTGCTGGCCGAAGCCGTTAATGTGCTGGTGTTACAAGTATTCCGTAAAGATGACTACGCCGTGAAATACGCCGTGGAGCCCCTGTTGCTGGGCGACGGCCCGCTCGGCGAGCTGTCGGTTAGGCTTAAGCTGATTTATGGCCTTGGGGTGATTAGTCGTCATGAATATGAAGATTGTGAACTGCTGCTGGCCCTGCGCGAAGAGCTGAATCACGACGCGGGCGATTATCGTTTTACCGATGATGAAATTCTGGGTCCTTTCGGTGAATTGCATTGCGTCTCAGCCTGGCCACCGGTTCCCACCTTACAGGCAGACGATCCCGCCTTACAGGCGATGCAGCAGCAACGCTACCTGCAAATGGTGCGCTCCACGATGGTACTGTCTCTGACAGAACTCATTTCCCGTATCAGCCTGAAACAGGCGTTTAAGAAGGCATCCAGCTAAATCCTGCGGGGAGCCTGAACCGCTCCCTCTTTCACCCTTCTCCCGAGAATCTGTCGTGAATTTGGTGTATCCTTAGCCTGTTTTCCTCAACGAGTTGTTGTCATGAAAGAGCAAGAAAAGAACGAAATTAAACGCCTCAGCGATCAACTGGACGCGCTGAACCGTAAAGAGCCTCAGCTACTGGAAGCGGGTGATGCTGAAAAGCTGGGCGCGCTTTTAAAAGAGAAAGAAACGCTGGTGACGGAAATTGAACGTCTGCGCAATCAGCGCGACGCCAAATTGAGCCAGGAAGCGCAAAAGCTGCAGAAACTGCCGTTCAGCCGCGAAATTACCAAAAAAGAACAGGCCAATCTGGGTGCCTTAAAGAAAAGTGTACGCGGCCTGGTTGTCGTGCACCCTATGACCGCGCTGGGACGAGAAATGAACCTGCAGGTCATGACAGGCTTTGCCAAAAGCGCCTTTTGATGTGTGCGATCAGGCAGCTGCCTGATCCACCGCATGCTGGCCAGTAGCCGTATTCACCTGCTCTGCCAGCGTATCCAGCAGCGTATAACGACGGCGGTATTCGGCCCGCTTCTTGCTGGCAATGTCCTCAAGCGCTTTTCGTGGCAACATCAGCGGCAGCGCAAACATGCCGTCAGCGCGGGCCTGACCATTCAGCGTCAGCCAGAATTCACTGTAGCTGGCGAAAAACTTATCACCTTTGCTATGACGATAACGCAGGCTACGAAAAACATGGGTTTCGTCGCCAACCGCCGCAATTTTCTTAACGCCGCATTGCTGAGCCAAAATAAATACAACTTCCATTAACAGGCGTTTAGGAAATAAGCCGTGTGCGGCTTTCGTTGCATCACGAATAACATCATTTGAGATATGTTTACGTGGTCCCTGCAAACCACCAATCAGCAAAGTTCGCTGTTTTTCGTCATTCATAATGGTAAATGACAGAGAAGCCAGCGCCTCATTTTCATAACGTAAAACAACCGTGACTTCCCCTTCACGATCGAAATATCCGGAGCGACAAGTAATATTGAACGCTTCATTATTTTTACCTTCAAACCTGGCAAGGACTGTCTCCTCTCCGCTTTGCAGAATCTGGCGAAGCTGACTGTTCTCCAGACTTCCCATCAACGCATAATGATCAAGAATCGCCTGCGCCCGTTGCGCGACGCTCATCCCCGCACGCAGATAGGGGCGATGAAGTTTTGCAGGTAACAGCCCCTGTACGTGCATTAACTGGGTGATTCTTGGTAACGCAGAAAGTTGCTGTAAATAACGCAAAGTCGTAACAGGTGCAATAAGGGTTCTTAAAGCAAATTTAAGCCGGAATCGCCGGCTCCGCCAGATTTTGTTGGGGACGTACTTTCCGCTAAGTAATTGAAAAAATAAACTGGCGTATGAATCCGCCATCACATCGTGTGTAGTATAAATAGACATAGCCGACATTCTTATTGGTCTGATAATGACACTGATGATAAAACGACCGGCATCAACGGCAGGTTAATGACTCAAATTGTTAAAAATTTAGCGGGGTAAACTGACGCTTCGTTTAATTTTCGTTTAGGCCCTTAAGCCCGACTGCATGTGTGCAGGTAGTTTGAAGGTAATAAAATGCCAGAGCAGGCACCATTGAGAAGTTGCAGGGTGGAAGAACAGCATCCTGCGGGCGTAAAAAAACCGGCAGAGCCACTCTGCCGGTTGAAAGTACGTGTGGCGCTTAGCGCTTACTTAGCGGATGCGAAGCGCGCTGCCGCCTCGTCCCAGTTAACCACGTTCCAGAAAGCTTTGATGTAATCCGGACGTTTGTTTTGATACTTCAGGTAGTAGGCGTGTTCCCACACATCCAGACCGATGATAGGGTAACCCGATACGCCAGCGATCGCTTCGCCCATCAGAGGGTTGTCCTGGTTAGCGGTTGAAACCACGGCCAGTTTGTCACCTTTCTTAACCAGCCAGGCCCAACCGGAGCCGAAACGGGTCGCTGCCGCTTTTTCAAACTCTTCCTGGAATTTTTCTACGCTGCCGAAATCTTTTTCAATCGCGGCTTTCAGCTCGCCCTGCAGCGTGGTGCCGGTTTTCAGGCCTTTCCAGAACAGGCTGTGGTTAGCGTGACCACCCGCGTTATTGCGCAGCGGGCCTTTTTTATCTGCTGGCAGCTGATCCAGTTTGGTGATCAGTTCATCGATAGGCAGATCGGCAAATTCAGTCCCTTCCAGCGCCGCATTGGCGTTGTTGACATAAGTCTGGTGGTGTTTGGTGTGATGGATTTCCATCGTCTGCTTGTCAAAATGCGGTTCCAGTGCGTCGTAAGCGTAAGGCAGGGATGGCAGTGAATAACTCATGTTCTTCCTCTCCATTTAGTGTTTGAGCAGCACGACAATGTCGGCACGTGCCGCGTAAGCAGTCGTATCATTATAGTTAAATTCATGATCGGTAAAAGCGTAATCAATGCCCTATTAAACATAAGGTTTTGAAAAAGCATGCAAAGCAGCCAGATTTTTCGGTGGCGGAAAGCCTGGGTGCGTAAAGAGGATGACCTGCAAAGCGCCCCGAACACGTAAACGTTATCTCAGCCGCTGCGGATGACTATAGATGGTGGCACGGCCCGGTTTACTGAATCCTACCAGGGTAAGATGACAGCGTTCGGCCACCTCCACCGCTAACTGGGTTGCGGCAGACACGGCAAACAGAATTTCAACGCCGCACATTGCCGATTTCTGCACCATTTCATAGCTGGCCCGGCTGGAGACCAGTACGGCACCATTGCCCCATTCGGCCTGACTGCGATAGCCCAGCAGTTTGTCCAGTGCCACATGGCGGCCGACATCCTCACAGCCATGAATCAGTCCACCCTCAGGATGTATCCAGGCGGCCGCGTGCGTGCAGCCTGTTTTTTGCCCGACGGGCTGGACGTCCTTGAGCTGCGCCAGCGCGCTGTCCAGCTGCGCCAGGGGAAAAGTCTGCGTAAACGGCAACGGCGTCAGCGGCTTTCCGATCTGCTCCAGTTGCTCCACGCCACATACGCCGCAACCCGTCCGGCCGGCCAGCGCTCGCCGTTGGGCTTTCAGCGCCATAAAACGTCGGCTGGATAATTCAATCTGCACCTCAATGCCGTGACAACTGGTCACCACATCCATTCCGAAAATATCGGCCGGAGAATCGATGATGCCTTCTGAGAGTGAAAAACCGACAGCAAACGCCTCCAGGTCCTTGGGCGTTGTCATCATCACAACGTGAGAAATACCGTTATACACCAACGCCACGGGCACTTCTTCGGCTAACCAGTCGGCCTGAGCATGGTGCAGGTCGTCACGTTGCCAGACATGGATTTCACGCAAGCCTGCTCGCTCACTCGCACCGGTTTCCTCTTTCACTTCGTTGTTCTTCACGTTGTTCTGACCCTGAGCTGTTGCGGATGGCGTAAAGGTAACCCTGTTGCGCCATGCTGAATAGCTTCTATTCTGTACCCTGCGCCGTGCTGCAACAAGTCTGTGGGTGGCAGACAGCATAAAGCGTGAAAGGCCCACCGATTTGCCGTTATTCACAATGCGTTATGCCTGTTGTCGCCGGCGAAAAATGTATTTCATACTGAAGATAAAGGGCTGGACTGCTATGCTCAGCCTGTTGGGAGCTGTTTTGCACTGCGGTTTCCTGACGCGGTTTTCCGCCTGCTTTGCTCGCTGAGAACCGCTCACGAGGGAAAATGGCGAGAGATCCGGCCCATAACGGCTATTCGTAGCCGATACAGACAACCTCATTTTTGCTGGTGTCGTGAGTAGCGTAATCAGCCAACAAACAGGAAAATGCCTTTTATGCGCATCCGCATTATCCCGAAAGACCCGTTGGAGAAGAGCGAAAAAAACCCAGCGGAAATGATCCCGCCGTTACTCTTCCCCCGGCTGAAAAATTTATACAGCCGTCGGGCGGCGCGTTTGCGTGATCTGGCGGCAAAAAATCCTTTGGGTGACTATTTACGCTTTGCCGCCGTCATCGCCCAGGCGCAGGAAATCGTTCTGTACGATCATCCTCTGCAGATGAACCTTCACGCACATCTACTCAGGAGCGCTCAGGAAGATAAAGCGCCGCTGGATATTCATACTCTGTCGCGCGATCCACACTGGCATCGCCTGCTGCACTCGTTAGTTGCGGAGCTAAAGCCCGAAATGAGCGGTCAGGCGCTGGCGGTGTTAGAGAACCTGGAGAAAGCGTCAGCGACCGAGCTGGAAACGCTGGCCAGTGCCCTGTTTGCGGGTGAGTACGCGCAGGTGAGCAGTGATAAAGCCCCTTTTATCTGGGCTGCGCTGTCGATCTACTGGGCACAAATGGCGGCATTGATTCCCGGTACGGCTCAGGCGGAGATGGGCGCACAACGCCAGCACTGCCCGGTATGTCACAGCCTGCCGGTCGCCAGCATCGTACATATGGGTTCGCATGAAAGTGCGCGCTACCTGCACTGCAACCTGTGCGAAAGTGAATGGCACGTCGTGCAGAACACCTGCTCTCATTGCGACCAAAACCGCGATCTGCATTACTGGTCACTGGACAGCGAGCACGCGGCCGTCAAAGCAGAAAGCTGCGGCGACTGTGGCAGCTACATGAAAATGCTTTATCAGGAAAAAAATCCGGCCATTGAACCGGTCGCCGACGATCTCGCCTCTTTAGTGCTGGATGCACGTATGGAGCAGGAAGGTTTTGTACGCAGTGGCCTGAATCCTTTTATGTTTCCCGGTGAATAGTTTTTTGCTGATGAAACCTCGCTAAACGGGAGTAACGCAATGAAACTGATTGGCAGCTATACCAGCCCCTTTGTCCGCAAGATTTCTGTCATCATGCTGGAAAAAGGCATGATGTTCGAATTTGTTAATGCGTCGCCCTACAGCGAAGACAGCCATGTTCCGCAATATAACCCGCTGGGGAAAGTGCCCGCGCTGGTCGCGGAGGATCAGCAGGTCTGGTTCGATTCCAGCATCATTGCGGAGTACCTCGAACTGCGTGGTCAGGCACCGGCTTTATTGCCCGCTGATCCGCTGGCGTCTTTAAAGGTTCGTCAGCTTGAAAAGCTGGCCGATGGCATCAGCGATGCGGCACTGGTGATCGTACGTGAGCAAATGCGGTCAGGTAACGCCCAGTCAGAAGAAGTGCTGTTACGCCATCGCGACAAGATTCAGCGCGGGCTGGACAGCCTGGAAAAAGAAGTGAGTGAAGGAAAGTGGATCGATAATGGCGAACTGAATCTGGCCGACATTGCCACAGGCTGCATGATTGGCTACCTGAATTTCCGTCGCGTTGTCCCTAACTGGTGCGTTCAGCGGCCCGCACTGGTCAGACTGGCCGAAACACTCTTTCAACGGGAAAGTTTTGCCCGAACCACGCCGCCGGCATCCTGATCGGCGAGGCTGTCAGCGCTGATGCCGGTAGCGGTGCTGACAGCCTGTTTCCTTAGCGCATTTCAGTCTGCAATCCTTGCTTTCCCACGTAAAGGGCTGTCGACGTCTCCGTTATTCCCCTTACCCATCACCACGGAATGGCGCATTCGCGCAGTAGCCTGAACCTGTCCGTCGTGACCAGTATAAACAGGGGATGAACTCCGTGAGAATAAGCGTAGCCATCTCTTGCATTGCTGCAGCGGCTCCGATATACCTTTCGGGCAGCCCTGTTCTGAGACAACCCGCGCGCTCAGGATGAAAAGGCGGCACAAATTTTTATGTATGCTCACGCCCCGTTTCGGGCTGTGAGGCCTGACAGATCACCGCCTCAGCCAGACGATAACCGGACAAAATGACGACTATCCCATTACGCTTCAGAACGGCATTATGTTGCCTCCTGCTCGGTAATATTACGCATGCCTGGGCTGAGGGACTGAGCCTGGGTGCGCAGGGGGAAGCGAACTTTACGCCCTATCGCGCGTATAAAACTCAGTTTTCTGGCCTGCCCTATGTGGGCTATGACAATGATCATGTCTATATTGATGGCACAGAAGTGGGCGCCTATTTTATCAAAGATGTCACCACACAACTGAAAGCGCGCTGGTGGTATCTGGATAACGAATTTGATCCGGACCAGACTTCTGATTCGGCACTCCGCCAGTTACGCATCCGCCACAGCACCATGATGGGCGGCATGAGCTACCAGAAGATCACGCCCCTTGGTGCGTTTCGAACCGAATTGTCTGGCGATACGCTGAACGAAAGCCGGGGATGGCTGGGTACAGTCGCCTGGGCAGGCCAGGTCTCTCTGATGCAACTGGACGTTTATCCTCAGGCCGGTGTGGACTGGCTCAGTAAACAGCAGGCAAGCTATTACTACGGGGTAAGCGAAGAGGAATCTGCCCGCAGTGGTTTACCGACCTGGAACCATCAGGGCGTAACGCCATGGCTTGCCGTGGCGTTTGACTGGCACCCTGTAAAATCCTTCCATGTCTACCTGCAACCCAAAGTCACC
Source organism: Pantoea sp. PNA 03-3 (assembly GCF_003201175.1). Lineage (NCBI taxonomy): Bacteria > Pseudomonadati > Pseudomonadota > Gammaproteobacteria > Enterobacterales > Erwiniaceae > Pantoea > Pantoea sp. PNA 03-3. The sequence goes on from NZ_QICO01000007.1 coordinate 119,428, forward strand.
TTCCTTACAGGGGCCCTCCGCGACAGCCCGATGACGGATCAACAGTATTTCTGGACGCTGTCTTCAGGCGTGACCTGGACATTCTGAAGCTGCACGCCGCGCAGTGCCGCAGTCCATTTACAGGGTTCGTTGCCGTCCGGCTTTAATAAAAGCCCCTGCGCTGCCAGGATGCCTTCGCAACCACAGGTGTTTTCAGTTTTTTATTGCGTCCGCAAAAAGATAAAGTGCCACCAGCAGGTCGGGTGGCGGCATAAAAAAAGGGACGATATCTCGTCCCTTTTATCTGTATCAGAACCGATTACTGCAGCAGCGAGATATCGGCCACCTGCAGGAACAGCTCACGCAGTTTCGACAGCAGCGTCAGTCGGTTAATTCGCACCGCCGGGTCTTCTGCATTCACCATCACTTTATCGAAGAAGTTGTCTACCGCTTCACGCAGCTGCGCCAGTTCAATTAACGCATCCTGATAACGTCCTTCTGCAAAGTAAGGCTGCAGTTTGCTGCTCAGGGCGGTCACAAACGTGGCCAGTTGGATCTCTTCATTTTCTTTCAACAGTGATGCCTGAACGCTGTCATTCAGCGGTTCTGTTGATTTTGCCAGAATATTCGAGACACGCTTGTTGGCCGCCGCCAGCGCGGCCGCTTCATCAAGCGTACGGAAATGCGAAACCGCCTTCATACGTGCATCAAAGTCCGCCGGACGGGTTGGACGACGTGCCAGCACCGCCTGCAAGGTATCGATGCTGTGGCCTTCTTCCTGATACCAGGTACGGAAACGGCCCAGCATAAAGTCGATGACGTCATCAACCACGTTCGCATTGCTCAGCTTGCTGCCATACAGACGTACGGCCTCTTCGGTGAGCGTTTGCAGATCAAGCGGCAGATTTTTTTCCACGATGATGCGCAAAACGCCCAGCGCGGCACGACGCAGAGCAAAGGGATCTTTATCGCCTTTAGGATGTTGACCGATGCCGAAAATACCGGCCAGCGTATCCATCTTATCAGCAATGGCCAGCGCACAGGCTACCGGGCTGGACGGCAAATCATCACCTGCGAAACGCGGCTGATATTGCTCGTTCAGCGCCACAGCGACATCTTCGGCTTCACCGTCATGACGCGCATAGTGCATGCCCATAACGCCCTGGGTGTCGGTAAACTCAAACACCATGTTAGTCATCAGATCGCATTTTGACAGCAGGCCTGCGCGTGTGGCGTGATTCACATCTGCGCCCGTTTGTGCCGCAATCCAGCCCGCCAGCGCCTGAATACGATCCGTTTTATCACGCAGCGAACCGAGTTCCTTCTGGAACAATACGGTTTCAAGACGCGGCAGATGATCTTCAAGACGTTTTTTACGATCGGTATTAAAGAAGAATTCAGCATCCGCCAGACGCGGGCGCACCACCTTCTCATTACCAGAAATAATCTGCTGCGGCTCGCTCGACTCAATGTTGGTGACGAAAATAAAGTTTGGCAGCAGTTTGCCTTCCGCGTCATAAACCGGGAAATACTTCTGATCGCCTTTCATGGTGTAAACCAGCGCTTCAGCCGGCACCTTAAGGAATTTTTCCTCGAAGGTGGCGGTCAATACCACCGGCCATTCCACCAGCGATGTTACCTCTTCCAGCAGGCTGTCACTCATGTCGGCTACGCCACCTAAACGCCGTGCTGCGGCTTCCGCATCGGCTTTGATCATGGCTTTGCGGACCTGATAGTCGGCAATCACCTGACCGCGCTTTTCCAGCACATCCGGATACTGATCGGCGTTCTCAAGCGTGATTTCACTTTCGCCCATGAAGCGGTGACCACGGATAACGCGATCGGACTTGATGCCAAGAATCGTGCCGGGGATCAGTTCATCGCCCAGCAGCATCGTAACGGTGTGCACCGGACGCACAAACTGCACGTCGCTGTCGCCCCAGCGCATCAGTTTCGGTACCGGCAGTTTGCTCAGCGCCGTGGCAATCATGCCCGGCAGCAATGCCTGCGCCGCTTCGCCTTTCACCTGAGCGCGATAGACCAGCCATTCGCCTTTATCGGTGCTCAGACGTTCAGCCTGATCGACCGTGATACCGTTACCCCGTGCCCAGCCTTCTGCCGCTTTGGTGGCATTGCCCGCTGCATCAAAGGCGGCGGCAACGGCAGGTCCACGCTTTTCTACTTCACGATCGGGCTGGGAGGCGCTCAAATGGGCGACTTTCAGCGCCAGGCGACGCGGTGCAGCAAACCAGCTCACTTCGCCATGGTTCAGATTCGCGGCATCCAGCTCGGCCGTCACCTGGGCAGCAAAGGCTTCTGCCAGGCTACGTAATGCTTTCGGTGGCAGCTCTTCGGTGCCGATCTCCACCAGGAAGGTTTTCTCAGTCATGGCTGCCTCTTACTTTTTGTTATTGCACATCGGGAAGCCCAGCGCTTCACGAGAAGCGTAATAGGCTTCAGCCACGGCTTTGGTCAGGGTGCGAATACGCAGAATATAACGCTGACGTTCGGTCACCGAGATCGCCTTGCGCGCGTCCAGCAGGTTAAAGCTGTGTGCGGCTTTCAGAATGCGCTCGTAAGCGGGCAAAGGCAGCGGTTTTTCCAGCGCCAGCAACTTCTGCGCTTCCTTCTCATACTGTTCGAAACAGGTGAAAAGAAAATCGACGTCGGCATATTCGAAGTTATACGTCGACTGCTCCACTTCATTCTGATGGAACACATCACCGTAGGTGGTTTTGCCTAACGGACCGTCGCTCCAGACCAGATCGTAAACGCTGTCCACGCCCTGGATATACATGGCCAGACGTTCCAGACCATAGGTGATCTCGCCGGTAACCGGTTTACACTCCAGGCCACCGACCTGCTGGAAATAGGTAAACTGCGTCACTTCCATACCGTTAAGCCAGACTTCCCAGCCCAGTCCCCAGGCACCCAGCGTCGGGTTTTCCCAGTTATCTTCAACAAAGCGAATGTCGTGTACGGTAGGATCCATACCCAGCGCTTTCAGCGACCCGAGGTACAGCTCCTGAATATTGTCCGGCGACGGCTTGATGATCACCTGGAACTGATAGTAGTGCTGCAAGCGGTTCGGGTTTTCGCCATAGCGGCCGTCGGTAGGACGACGGGATGGCTGCACATAGGCCGCAGCAATCGGCTCCGGGCCAAGTGCGCGCAGGCAGGTCATTGGGTGTGAAGTACCAGCGCCCACTTCCATGTCCAGTGGTTGAACAATGGTGCAGCCCTGGCGCGCCCAGTAATCCTGCAATGTCAGGATCAGGCCCTGAAAGGTCTTGGTATCAAACTTTTGCATGATGAGTTCGCACGCGGTTCGGCTAGATAAAAAAAGAGTGCGACAGTATACCCTTTGACCGCGTGATATGCAGCCGGAAATCCGGCGGCGCAGCCGCGAGAGTGGATTTTTGGTGTCAGATTTAGCCTGCTGGCGGCCTGTCATCGCCTGATTAACCGATACGGTTATGCGTTTTCATGCGATCCTGTGCACAGAGGGTTCTGAATCCCCGCTATTGCGCTTGTTGACGTCGACGCGACTGGCTACGCTTTGCACCGGGACGCACTGCGCCAGAGGACACCATGTCGCAAAAGATTTACTGGATTGATAATTTGCGGGCGATTGCCTGCCTGATGGTCATCGTCATTCACACCACAACGTGGTATCTGACCGGGCCGATGGCCATAAAAGGTCACTGGTGGGATATTGCTAACCTGTTCAATTCAGCGTCACGCATCTGTGTGCCGCTGTTTTTTATGATTTCAGGCTATCTGTTCTTTGGTGAACGCAGTACGCAGCCGCGCCACCTGTGGCGACTGCTGGGATGTCTGGTTTTTTACAGTGCCGTGTCACTGGTTTATATCAGCCTGCTGACGCCAATTGGCGAAGGCCGTTCAATTTTAAAAATGCTGCAGAAGCCGGTGTTCTACCATCTGTGGTTTTTCTTCGCGCTCATGGGGATTTACCTCTTGTCGCCCCTGATTCAGGTAAAAAGCGTGCGGCCGCGCTACGTGGCGCTACTGGTGCTGATTGTGGTGGTCCTCGCGAATCCCAATACCATGGACCAGTCGTGGGGGCGCTTTCACTGGTTGCCCATTAACCTTTACCTGAGCGGCGACAGTATCTATTACCTGCTCTACGCCTTATTAGGCCGGACGATCGGTACCATGGACACAGAAAGACGCGCCATCACACCGTTGGCTGCCGTGACCTTTGTGGCCTGCGTGACCGGCATTATGCTGGGTACGAAACGCGCGTTAATCGTTAATGGTGCCTTTAACGATACGTGGTATCTCTATTGCGGACCGCTGGTATTCATTGCCGCAATAAGCGCGCTGGTGGTGTTCAAAAATGCCTTTAATCAACGTACGCTGCCCGGTCTGGCCATCATTTCGCGCTACTCTCTGCCCATCTATGGCTTTCACGCCCTGTTCATCCATTTTATTCGCACCCATCACTATGACGATATGGCGCGTCCCTGGCTCGACCTGCCTGCCGTTTTTACCGTCACGCTGGTGGGCAGCTTATTGCTGGGAATGCTGCTCAGTCGGGTGGATAAACGACATTGGGTGACCTGAGTCAGCGCGTCAGGTTCCAGCCCCTGGCGCGCCACAGCGCGGGTAATGCGGCCATATCGGTGAACACGGTCACCAGCGGATGATGGAGTTCGGGATTATGAGCATCGGCACAGTAATAGAACACCGGCATGCCTGCTGCGATACCGGCACGCGCACCGGCTTCGGAGTCATCCACCAAAATACAGCGCTCGACGGGTACCTGCATTTGTTGGGCTGCGTGAAGCATCAGCTCGGGTTCGGGCTTCCAGTGGTCAATATCGTAACCGCTGTAAAGACGGTCAGCGAAATGATTCAGCATGCCGGTGAGGCCCAGCGAGTGCTGCATCTTTTTCACCGTGCCGTTTGACACCACGCATATCGGTACTGCCATTTGCCCGACCAGTGCCTTCGCACCGGCTATCGGCTTCAGTTCACGGTCAAACAAACGGGCCACTTCGCGCCGGTAGGCCGGTTCAACGTCCTCCAGCGGCAGAGCGACCCGATGCGTTTCACTGACGTCGCGGATGATGTCATACAGCTTTACCCCTTTGTACTTTTCGAACATCTCCTGCAGAGAGAGCGTAATCCCGTACTGGGCAAAGGTGGTGACATACGCGCGGGTGCACAGGACTTCACTGTCAACCAGGGTACCGTCACAATCGAAAAAGACGCATTCAACAGACATCTGACTCCTCCTTTTGTTCGGGGTACCTTAACACGTCAGCGTGGCCCTGAGGGGCCGGGATATGGCAATCGGTTGCGAAAAATCATTGTATTGCCGGGGCAAAATCGCCAGGATACGCGCCGGTGAAATTTTCTTCTGGATAAATGGCATGAATAAACAAGGCCTTTTTCAGCGCGTATTCAAACTGCAGGAGCATCGTACAACGGTTCGTACCGAAGTGATCGCAGGCATTACCACGTTTTTGACCATGGTATACATTGTTTTTGTGAACCCGCAGATTTTAGGTGTCGCAGGCATGGATACCCGGGCAGTGTTCGTAACGACCTGTTTGATTGCCGCGTTCGGCAGCATCCTGATGGGGCTGTTTGCCAATCTTCCTGTCGCCCTGGCCCCGGCGATGGGCCTCAATGCCTTTTTTGCCTTTGTGGTCGTCGGCGCGATGGGTTACTCATGGCAGGTCGGCATGGGTGCCATCTTCTGGGGCGCACTGGGTCTGCTCATCCTGACTCTGTTGCGGGTACGTTACTGGATGATCGCCAATATTCCGCTTAGCCTGCGCGTAGGCATCACCGCTGGCATTGGCCTGTTCATTGCCATGATGGGCCTGAAAAACGCCGGTATCATTGTGGCCAACCCGGATACGCTGGTCAGCGTGGGTAACCTCAGCTCACACAATGTGCTGCTGGGTGCGCTGGGCTTCTTTATTATCGCCATTCTGGCCTCACGCAACATTCACGCCGCCGTGCTCATTTCGATGATCGTCACCACGGCGTTGGGCTGGCTGCTGGGCGACGTGACGTTCACGGGCGTGGTTTCTGCGCCGCCATCTGTCACCGCGATTGTCGGTCAGGTTGATATTAAAGGCGCGTTCAACATCGGCATGGCAGGCGTCATATTCTCCTTTATGCTGGTCAATCTGTTTGACTCGTCCGGCACCTTGATTGGCGTGACCGACAAAGCCGGACTGGCTGATGAAAAAGGCACGTTCCCGCGCATGAAACAGGCGTTGTATGTCGACAGCATCAGTTCGGTAACGGGCGCGCTGGCAGGAACGTCATCGGTGACCGCCTATATTGAAAGTACCTCCGGCGTAGCCGTCGGCGGCCGTACCGGATTGATGGCCGTGGTCACAGGCCTTCTGTTCCTGCTCGTCACGTTTTTATCGCCCCTGGCGGCCATGGTACCGGCCTATGCTGCGGCAGGCGCGTTAATCTATGTTGGCGTGCTGATGACGGCCAGCCTGTCCCGCGTCAAATGGGATGACCTGACCGAAGCCGTCCCGGCATTTGTAACTGCCGCCATGATGCCCTTTAGTTTTTCGATTACAGAAGGCATCGCACTGGGCTTTATTGCGTACTGTGTGATGAAGCTGGGCACCGGTCGCTGGCGAGAAATCAGCCCCTGCGTCGTCATTGTCGCCTTGCTGTTTGTATTGAAAATCGCCTTTATCGACGCGCATTAAAACCGTACGCAAAGGGCGGGAAAGCAGTGAGCGTTACGGTAAGCACGTAACGCTCCAGTAACTCAGACGAACTGGCAGGCCTGCTCCAGGCTCAGCCGGGGTAATCGGGGCGGGAGCTTGTCGGGTAAGCCATAGCCCAGGTTAATGAGCAGGTTGGCCTGCCAGGTGGTACCGGCAAAAAAGGCCGCGTTCACTTTAAGCGGATCGAATCCTGACATCGGGCCTGCATCCAGCCCCAGCGCACGCGCAGCCATGATGAGATAGCCTGCCTGCAGGCTACTGTTACGAAATGCGGTTTCTTTAACCAGATCGGGTGTGTTGGTAAACCAGTTTCGCGCATCGGCATGTTGAAACAACATAGTCAGATGCTGATAAAACTCGCTGTCCCAGGCAATAATCACGGTGACAGGGGCGCGCAGGGTTTTCTCAAGGTTGCCGGAGGCCAGGGCCGGCTTCAGCTTTTCTTTTCCCTCCGCGGAGGTGACAAAAACAAAGCGACCGGGTGAGCAGTTGGCCGAGGTCGGTGCCAGGGCAACCATCTGATAGAGCTTCTCCAGCAGCGACTGCTGCACCGGTTCAGGCTGCCAGTGACTGTGCGTACGGGCCTGGTAAAACAACGTATTCAGCGCGGCATCATCAAGCGGTATCGTCATATAACTCTCCAGGAAAACATCCAGTATTTAACCTGTACGTTGCGTTCACGCTTTTGGATGCCTATTCGCCCGGTTTAGTGTGAATGACCTGGCACGCCGCAAAACGTGAGCAATCTTATCCCTCGTTATCATACCTTGCGTTACGGCAACCGATGCGCAACGCACGGCGGATTGCGTTTCTGGATGCACATTTCCACCGCCGTCTGCCCGCTGAGCTACTTACCAATACAGAAACTGGAGAAAATCCGGCCTAACAGATCGTCCGAGGTAAATTCACCCGTAATTTCACTTAGCGCCTGCTGCGCCAGACGCAACTCTTCTGCCAGTAATTCCCCTGCCCATGCGCCCAGCAGTTGATGTTTTCCCTGCTCCAGGTGGGTTGCGGCTAATTCCAGTGCCTGCAAATGACGACGGCGTGCCAGGAAGCCGCCTTCCATATTGTCGGCAAACCCCATGGTCTGTTTGAGGTGATCACGTAAGGTATCAATCCCTTCGCTGGTGCGGGCAGACAGTCTGATCAGGGCATGACCATTGACGTCCGTCAGGCCGAGCGTTTCACCGGTGATGTCCGCTTTATTGCGCACCACGGTGATCGGCAGTTGAGACGGCAGGCGAGCGACAAAATCGGGCCAGATTTCCGCCGGTTCGGTCGCCTGTGTGGTGGTGCCATCAACCATAAACAGCACGCGGTCCGCCTGTTCTATTTCATGCCAGGCGCGCTCGATGCCGATACGTTCCACCTCATCACTGGCTTCGCGTAAACCGGCGGTATCAATGATATGCAGTGGCATACCATCAATATGGATGTGTTCACGCAGCACATCGCGCGTGGTGCCGGCGATATCCGTGACGATAGCCGCTTCACGCCCGGCAAGTGCATTAAGCAGGCTCGATTTTCCGGCATTTGGCCGACCGGCAATGACGACTTTCATCCCTTCGCGCAGCAGGCTGCCCTGTCTGGCTTCCGCGCGCACCGCATCGAGATCGCGAATGACAGCATTAAGCTGCCCTTCGATTTTGCCGTCAGACAGGAAATCGATCTCTTCATCTGGAAAGTCAATGGCCGCTTCCACGTAGATACGCAGGTGAGTCAGGGCTTCCACAAGCTGGTTAACACGGACAGAGAATGCGCCTTGCAGGGAATTTACCGCCGAACGCGCGGCCTGTTCTGAGCTGGCGTCAATCAGATCGGCAATGGCTTCCGCCTGGGCCAGATCGAGTTTGTCGTTCAGAAACGCGCGTTCAGAAAACTCCCCAGGCTGCGCGATACGTAATCCGGGCAGGGCCACAATCCGTTTCAGCAGCAGATCCAGAATCACCGGGCCGCCGTGACCTTGCAGCTCCAGCACATCCTCGCCGGTAAAGGAGTTGGGGCCAGGAAACCATAGCGCGATGCCCTGATCCAGCACGCTGCCATCACTGTCGTTAAACGATAAGTAGTCGGCATAACGTGGTTTAGGGAGTTTACCCAGCACCTGGCGGGCAACCTCGGCGGCCTGCGGACCGGAAACACGCAAAATGCCAACGCCGCCGCGTCCGGGCGGCGTGGCCTGAGCAACAATGGTATCGCTATGGCTCATACATTTTCTCTCACTACAAAAAACAAAGGCGGTCGCTTTGACCGCCTGAGCATAACCTGTTTTATCGCGGGAGACCTCCCGCGACGGTTTTACGCTTTCTTCTTGTCGCGGCTGTGTAAGCCACGTTTTTCCAGCCCGCGATAGATCAGCTGCTGCTGGAGAATGGTCACCAGGTTACTGACGATGTAGTACAACACCAGACCTGACGGGAACCACAGGAAGAACACGGTGAAAATTACAGGCATATACGTCATGATCTTCTGCTGCATCGGATCGGTCACCGTCGTCGGTGACATCTTCTGAATGAAGAACATGGTGATGCCCATCAGGATCGGCAGAATATAGTACGGATCCTGCGCTGACAGGTCATGAATCCATAAAATAAACGGCGCATGACGCAGTTCAACCGAGCCAGACAGCATGTAGTACAAGGCCAGGAAGATAGGCATCTGAATCACCAGCGGCAGACAGCCACCCAGCGGATTCACTTTTTCAGCCTTATACAGCGCCATCATTTCCTGGCTCTGCTTCTGCTTATCATCCCCTAAACGCTCACGCATCGCCTGAATCTTCGGCTGCAGCATGCGCATTTTCGCCATCGAGGTGTACTGCGCTTTCGTCAGCGGGTACATGATGCCACGCACGATGAACGTGATGATGATGATGGAGAAGCCCCAGTTACCGATAAAGCTGTGAATGAACTTCAACAGTTTAAACAGCGGCTGAGAGATGAACCATAACCAGCCATAGTCCACAGTCAGGTCAAGATGCGGCGCAATCGCGGCCATTTTATCCTGAATTTCCGGACCTACCCACAGTGTGGCATCCAGTGTCTGCTGTGCACCCGGTGCAACGGTGACCGGCGCAGATTTATAGCCGATAGCCGCCACGCCATTTCCCAGATTGCTGGTGTAAAGCGTGTTGGTTCCCTGCGTGCGCGGCACCCAGGCGGTAGCGAAATACTGCTGCAACATCGCCACCCAGCCATTGGTGGTGGTGGTGTTGAGGTTTTCGTTATCGGCGATAGTATCGAACTTAATCTTTTCGTATTTCGATTCGCTGGTGGAGTAAGCCGTACCGCGGAAGGTATGCAGCGCAAAGTTATTGCTGCCGGTATCGCGGTGCTTAGGCAAATCGATGGTCTGTTTTAACTGACCAAACATTGACACTTCCAGCGGCTGCTGGCTGGTGTTGTTAATGTTGTAATCAACGTTAACTGCATAGTCGCCACGCTTGAACACAAACGTTTTGGTATAGACAACGCCGTTTTCAGCCGTGAACGTCATCGGAACACGCAGCTCGCTCTGACCGTCAGCCAGTTCGAAGTGATCCTGTGCCGTGGTATACAGCGGACGCGCACCGTTGTTCGGGTTGTCCGGACCATTACGGCCAGTCAGACCGCTCTGCGCCTGGTAGACAAACGATGGTGTGGTTTCAAGCAGCTCAAACGGCTTGTCAGAACCCAGCTTATCCGGGTAAGTCAGCAGCAGCGCCTGATCAACATCGCCACCGCGAGTGTTGATGGTTAATGACAGGACATCGGTCTTAACGGTGATCGTTTTACCCTGGCCACTGGCGGGAACACCGGTAGCATCACCGGCAGCGCTGTTGGTGTTTTGCGTGGTCTGGGTCTGCAATGGCTTCGGAGCGTGGTCCGTCTGCCAGGCTTGCCAGATCATGAAAGACACGAACAGAAAAGCGATGAGAAAGAGATTGCGTTGCGAATCCATCGTTAATGTTCTCTGGTATCAAAGGTTTTTGGCGGCACAGGATCGTCACCACCCGGGTTCAAAGGGTGGCATTTTAATACGCGTTTTAAAGTCAACCAACTGCCTTTTATCACGCCAAACCTGCGTAAGGCCTCAATTCCGTATTGAGAGCAGGTCGGATGAAACCGACAGTGTGGCCCCAGCAATGGACTGATACCGCGTTGATATACGCGTATCAGGACGATCAGGAACCGCGCGCCAGGCGACAGTGACGACGCCATAATTTCTCCAACGCTTCCGCCAACATACGGTTATCGAGATCGGCAACACCCTTTTTCGCGACCACCACAAAGTCCATCGACGGCAATTCATGTTGACGCAGACGAAAGCTTTCGCGGGTCAATCGCTTGATCCGGTTACGTTCGTGAGCGCGTTTCACATGTTTTTTCGCGACGGTAAGACCGATGCGGGGATACCCCAGCGCGTTAAGGCGGCCGAGAATAGTAATTTGCGGCGTGCCAGCCCGTTGTGGCTGCTGAAAGACGAAAGTGAAATGAGTGGGAGTTAACAAACGTAACTCCCTGGGAAATGCGAGCTTACCCATCAGGGTTAGCTTTATTACTTAGAAACGGTCAGACGAGCGCGGCCTTTAGCACGACGACGTGCCAGAACCTGACGACCATTTTTAGTAGCCATACGAGCACGGAAGCCGTGTGAACGGTTGCGCTTCAGTACGGACGGTTGAAAAGTGCGTTTCATGGCGATTTCTACCTAAACTTGAAAATTTTCACTGGGTGACGCGTTTTCGGGCCAACAAACAGACCGACGCCTCAATGTGTCTTTAATAAAGAGGCGGGATTGTAATAATTGTACAGTCCCGAGTCAATTTACTTCGCTTGTCGCGGCGCCAGAAAACCCGGATACAGCCCGCTGAGTCCGGGCATTGAGCTTTACGCGACAACGCCGGGGGGAGAATTATACGGGGTCTGCGTTAAAGCGCAAGGATCGCGCAGGATCTTATTGCGATCAAATTCGCCTGCCACACGTCAAAAACGAGAAGCCGTCCGAAAATTTGGATCATTCAGCACGATCCCAGGTGGTTTTTTCTGCCGCAGGCGTAGACTTTTACCCGCGTTCATGCCCTGTGGATAAAAAGGAGAAAAACTGTGTAGAAAGGGAAGATCTCTGTCGCGCTTTGCGCTATGATCCGCCCTTCCTCTGGCGATCCTCCGATGGTTGCGGGGTGGAAAACCGCTGATAGCGGTCGCAGGCGCTTTCTTTCGTCTGTGTCAAAAATGAACGTTTCTTAGATTAGTGCCTACTTTTTCTTATCGAATTTGTACGAGTGGAGTCCGCCGTGTCACTTACGCTTTGGCAACAGTGTCTTGCCCGTTTGCAGGATGAGCTTCCTGCCACCGAATTCAGCATGTGGATCCGTCCACTGCAGGCTGAATTAAACGACAATACGCTTGCCTTGTATGCTCCTAACCGCTTCGTACTCGACTGGGTTCGGGATAAATACCTAAACAGCATCAACGCATTGCTGAACGAATTCTGCGGTGCCAATGTCCCGCTGTTGCGTTTTGAGGTGGGCACGCGTCCGGTTCAACACGCCGCAGCGGTCAGCCAGCCCGCGATGGCCAGCGTCAGTGCGCCGGCGGAGCCTGTGCCAAGCCGTCCGGCACCGACACAGATTTTACGTCCGAGCTGGGACAACGTGCCTGCTCCTGCGGATGTGACCTATCGGTCCAATGTTAACAATCGCCATAACTTCGATAACTTTGTTGAAGGTAAATCTAACCAACTGGCGCGCGCGGCGGCACGCCAGGTGGCCGATAACCCTGGCGGTGCCTACAATCCGTTGTTCCTTTATGGCGGTACTGGCCTCGGCAAAACTCACCTGCTGCACGCCGTGGGTAATGGCATCATTGCACGTAAGCCAAATGCGAAAGTGGTTTACATGCATTCCGAGCGCTTTGTGCAGGATATGGTAAAAGCGCTGCAAAATAACGCGATTGAAGAGTTTAAGCGTTACTACCGCTCGGTTGATGCGCTGTTGATCGATGACATTCAGTTTTTTGCCAATAAAGAGCGTTCGCAGGAAGAATTTTTTCACACCTTCAATGCCCTGCTGGAAGGCAATCAACAGATCATTTTGACGTCGGATCGTTACCCCAAAGAGATCAACGGGGTTGAAGATCGACTGAAGTCACGGTTTGGCTGGGGCCTGACCGTGGCGATCGAACCGCCTGAACTGGAAACCCGCGTTGCGATCCTGATGAAAAAGGCGGACGAAAACGACATTCGTTTGCCGGGCGAAGTGGCCTTCTTTATTGCCAAGCGTTTACGTTCGAACGTGCGTGAGCTGGAAGGGGCACTGAACCGGGTGATTGCGAACGCTAACTTTACCGGTCGGGCGATTACGATCGATTTCGTTCGCGAAGCATTGCGGGATCTGCTGGCCCTGCAGGAAAAACTGGTCACTATTGATAATATTCAGAAGACCGTTGCGGAGTACTACAAAATTAAAGTCGCGGATTTGCTCTCTAAGCGCCGTTCGCGCTCAGTCGCGCGTCCGCGTCAAATGGCGATGGCGATGGCGAAAGAGCTGACCAACCACAGTTTGCCGGAAATTGGCGATGCTTTTGGCGGTCGCGACCATACCACGGTGCTTCATGCCTGCCGCAAGATTGAGCAGTTGCGTGAAGAAAGCCACGACATCAAAGAAGATTTCTCTAATCTCATCAGAACATTATCTTCGTGACGCTATGAAATTTATTGTTGAACGTGAACAGTTGCTAAAGCCGCTGCAGCAAGTCAGCGGCCCCCTTGGTGGTCGTCCGACGCTGCCGATCCTTGGCAACCTGCTGATGCAGGTGAATGACGGATCGCTGTTGCTGACCGGCACCGATTTGGAAATGGAAATGGTGGCGCGCGTGGCGCTTACTCAGGCGCACGAGCCTGGCGCAACCACCGTGCCGGCACGCAAATTTCTTGATATTTGTCGCGGCCTGCCGGAAGGCGCAGAGATCAACGTCACACTGGAAGGCGAACGGATGTTGGTGCGCTCTGGCCGCAGCCGTTTCTCGCTTTCGACCTTGCCCGCCAGCGACTTCCCCAACCTGGATGACTGGCAGAGCGAGGTGGAATTCACGCTGCCGCAGGCAACGCTGAAACGGCTTATTGAAGCCACGCAGTTTTCCATGGCGCATCAGGACGTGCGTTACTACCTGAATGGCATGATGTTTGAGACCGAAGGCGAAGAACTGCGTACGGTCGCCACCGATGGTCACCGTCTGGCCGTCTGTTCCATGCCCGTTGGCCAGGCGCTGCCCAGCCATTCGGTCATCGTGCCGCGTAAAGGGGTTATCGAGCTGTTGCGTCTGCTGGATGGCGGCGATACGCCGCTTCAGGTACAGATTGGCAGCAGTAATATCCGTGCACATGTGGGCGACTATATCTTCACCTCTAAGCTGGTGGATGGTCGCTTCCCGGATTATCGTCGTGTGTTGCCCAAGAATCCGGATAAGGTGCTGGAAGCCGGTTGCGATCTGCTGAAACAGGCGTTTGCCCGTGCTGCGATTCTGTCGAATGAGAAATTCCGTGGCGTTCGTCTGCATATCACCGAAAATCAGCTAAAAATTACCGCGAATAACCCTGAACAGGAAGAAGCGGAAGAGATGCTGGATGTCAGCTATAACGGCAGCGAGCTGGAAATTGGGTTCAACGTGAGTTACGTGCTGGACGTGCTGAATGCGCTGAAGTGCGAGAACGTCCGTTTGCTGCTGACGGATTCTGTGTCGAGTGTGCAGATTGAAGATGTCGTCAGCCCGGCGGCGGCCTATGTCGTCATGCCTATGCGCCTGTAGGCCATCGTACGCTGGCCTGCTCGCCATTCGGGTTTCGGACAGTATTGTCCGTGACCCGAGCGGCTTGTTTTTAAAAGGCACAATCCCTTTCATCCTGACTTTTGCCCTTCACGCTGGATTGATTCATGGCTTTAACCCGCCTGCTAATAAAAGATTTTCGCAATATTGAACAGGCTGACCTGGCGTTAGCGCCGGGATTTAATTTTCTGGTGGGCGCGAACGGTAGCGGCAAAACCAGCGTGCTTGAGGCGATCTATACGCTGGGCCACGGACGTGCGTTTCGCAGTTTGCAGGCGGGACGGGTAATTCGGCACGATCAGGCCGCCTTTGTGCTGCATGGCCGGCTGGAAGGCCAGGAGCGCGAGTTCTCCGTCGGGCTCAGTAAAAATCGCGCCGGGGAGAGCAAAGTCCGCATTGACGGCAGCGACGGACATAAAGTGGCCGAGCTGGCGCAGTTACTGCCGATGCAGTTGATCACGCCAGAGGGTTTTACCCTACTTAATGGCGGTCCTAAATATCGCAGAGCCTATGTCGACTGGGGCTGCTTTCACAATACGCCGGGTTTTTTTAATGCCTGGAGCAACCTGCGGCGCCTGCTCAAACAGCGCAATGCGGCATTGCGTCAGGTCACGCGCTACAGTCAGGTTCGTCCATGGGATCAAGAACTGGTGCCGCTGGCAGAACAGATTAGCCAGTGGCGCGCCGAGTACAGTGACGCGATTTCAGCCGAGATCGTAACCACCTGCGGGCAGTTTTTACCCGAATTTGATCTGCGTTTTTCGTTCCAGCGCGGCTGGGACAAAGAGAGCGATTATGCCGAACTGCTTGAACGCAACTTTGAACGCGATCGGGCCCTAACCTACACCGCCAGCGGCCCGCATAAAGCGGACTTTCGTATTCGTGCCGAAGGTACGCCGGTGGAAGATTTACTCTCACGCGGGCAGCTTAAACTGCTGATGTGTGCATTGCGTCTGGCGCAGGGCGAGTTCCTGACTAACCAGAGCGGACGCCGTTGTGTTTACCTCATTGATGACTTTGCCTCTGAACTGGACGACAGTCGCCGCCGCCTGCTGGCGGAACGACTGAAGGCGACTCAGGCTCAGGTCTTTGTCAGCGCCATCTCGTCCGAGCATGTAATCGACATGACTGACGAAAAGGGCAAGATGTTCCGCGTGGAACAGGGTAAAATAGCGGTTCAACCTAAAGATTAAATGAGCGAGAAACGTTGATGTCGAATTCTTATGACTCTTCAAGTATCAAAGTTCTGAAAGGGCTTGATGCGGTACGCAAACGCCCGGGCATGTACATCGGCGATACCGATGACGGAACCGGTCTGCATCACATGGTATTCGAGGTCGTGGATAACGCAATCGACGAAGCGCTCGCCGGTCACTGTAAAGATATCGTTGTCACCATCCATGCGGACAACTCGGTTTCCGTACAGGATGACGGACGCGGTATTCCAACCGGTATCCACGAAGAAGAAGGCGTGTCCGCGGCAGAAGTGATCATGACGGTGCTGCACGCTGGCGGTAAGTTCGACGATAACTCGTATAAAGTCTCGGGCGGCCTGCACGGCGTGGGCGTGTCTGTGGTTAACGCCCTGTCACAGAAGCTGGAGCTGACCATTCGTCGCGAAGGCAAAGTACACCAACAGATTTATCTGCATGGCGTGCCCGAAGCGCCGCTGGCGGTGACAGGCGATACCGACGCGACCGGTACCCGTATCCGTTTCTGGCCAAGCCATGACACGTTCACCAACGTGACCGACTTCGAATACGACATCCTGGCGAAGCGCCTGCGTGAGCTCTCTTTCCTGAACTCCGGTGTTTCCATTCGTCTGGAAGACAAACGTGACGGCAAAAACGACCATTTCCACTACGAAGGCGGGATCAAAGCGTTTGTCGAGTACCTGAACAAGAACAAAACGCCTATCCATCCGACCGTATTCTATTTCTCGACCGAAAAAGACGGCATTGGCGTGGAAGTAGCTCTGCAGTGGAACGACGGCTTCCAGGAAAACATCTACTGCTTCACTAACAACATTCCTCAGCGCGACGGCGGTACGCACCTTGCCGGTTTCCGCGCCGCGATGACGCGTACCCTGAATGCCTACATGGATAAAGAGGGATACAGCAAGAAGGCCAAAGTCAGCGCCACCGGTGATGACGCGCGTGAGGGCCTGATTGCCGTAGTGTCGGTGAAAGTGCCGGATCCAAAATTCTCTTCACAGACCAAAGACAAGCTGGTGTCTTCTGAAGTGAAATCGGCCGTTGAGCAGCAGATGAATGAACTGCTGGCGGAATATCTGCTGGAAAATCCGGGCGATGCAAAAATCGTTGTCGGCAAAATCATTGATGCCGCCCGCGCCCGTGAAGCCGCGCGCCGTGCCCGTGAAATGACACGCCGCAAAGGTGCGCTGGATCTGGCTGGCCTGCCGGGCAAGCTGGCGGACTGTCAGGAGCGCGATCCGGCTCTGTCTGAAATCTACCTGGTGGAGGGTGACTCCGCGGGCGGTTCTGCCAAGCAAGGCCGTAACCGTAAAAACCAGGCTATTCTGCCGCTGAAAGGGAAAATCCTTAACGTTGAGAAGGCGCGTTTCGATAAGATGCTGGCGTCTCAGGAAGTGGCTACGCTGATTACCGCGCTGGGCTGCGGCATTGGCCGCGACGAATATAACCCGGATAAACTGCGCTATCACAGCATCATCATCATGACCGATGCGGACGTCGACGGCTCGCACATTCGTACACTGCTGTTGACCTTTTTCTATCGTCAGATGCCAGAAATTATTGAGCGTGGTCACGTCTACATTGCTCAGCCGCCGCTGTATAAAGTGAAAAAAGGCAAGCAGGAACAGTATATTAAAGACGATGAGGCGATGGATCAGTATCAGATCGCTATCGCCCTCGACGGAACGACGCTGCACACCAATGCCAGCGCACCGGCATTAGGTGGTGAGCCGCTTGAATCTCTGGTCGCGGACTTTAACAGCACGCAGAAGATGATCAAACGTATGGAGCGCCGTTTTCCACTGGCGATGTTACGTGCGCTGGTCTATCACGACACGCTGAGCGATCTGAGTAATGAAGCGGCCGTTAACGCCTGGATTAACGGACTGGTGAGCTATCTGACTGAACGTGAAGCGCACGGCAGCACCTATGTGGCACACGTACGTGAAAATCGTGAGCTGAATCAGTTTGAGCCTGTTTTACGCGTACGGACCCATGGCGTGGACACGGATTATCCTCTGGACAGCGAGTTTATTATGGGGCCGGAATACCGCAAAATTTGCGCCCTGGGTGGCAAACTGCGCGGCCTGCTGGAAGAGGATGCTTACATCGAGCGCGGTGAGCGCCGTCAACCGGTATCCAGCTTCGAACAGGCGATTGAGTGGCTGGTGAAAGAATCCCGTCGTGGTCTGTCTGTACAGCGCTATAAAGGTCTGGGTGAGATGAACCCGGATCAGTTGTGGGAAACGACAATGGATCCAGACAGCCGTCGCATGCTGCGTGTCACCATTAAAGATGCGATCGCCGCCGACCAGCTGTTTACAACCCTGATGGGGGATGCCGTTGAACCGCGCCGCGCCTTCATCGAAGAGAATGCGTTGAAAGCCGCAAACATCGATATCTAATCGCACAAAAAGATATAAAACCCTTCCTCGTGAAGGGTTTTTTTTTGCCAGATCATCGTGGAGCGAAACGTAACACGTTATGGTTCACGCGTGCTGAAAAGCGCCGATAAACTGGTCAATGTGAGCTGAATCGCGCTAGCATTGCTGCAAACCCGACACAATGAGGATG
The DNA here is from genome assembly GCF_003201175.1 of Pantoea sp. PNA 03-3. Lineage (NCBI taxonomy): Bacteria > Pseudomonadati > Pseudomonadota > Gammaproteobacteria > Enterobacterales > Erwiniaceae > Pantoea > Pantoea sp. PNA 03-3. The sequence goes on from NZ_QICO01000007.1 coordinate 137,737, forward strand.
CTATGGCTATTAAACTGATCGCAATTGATATGGATGGCACGCTGCTGAATCCGCAGCACGAGATCACCGCAGGCGTAAAATCGGCACTGAACCGCGCCCGGGAAAAAGGGGTTTCCATCGTGTTGGCGACCGGCCGACCTTATGTTGGTATTGAACGTTATTTGATGGAACTTGATCTCCATACGCCAGGTCAGTACTGCATCAGTAATAATGGCGCGCTTGTTCATCGGGCTGAAGATGGTGAAGTCGTCGCCGATGTGACGCTGGGCTTTGACGATTACATGTATGTTGAGAAGCTGGCCAGAGAACTGGGCGTGCATTTTCAGGCGTTTGATAAATCACACCTGTATACGCCAAATAAAGATATCAGCGAATTTACAATTCATGAAGCCAGCCTGACCGGCATCCCGGTACGTTATCGGGCCGTTGAAGAAATGGATCCGGCAACGCGTTTTCCAAAACTCATGATGATTGATAAACCCGCTCTGCTTGATGCGGCCATCGCCAGACTGCCTGAGCATGCGCACCAGACGTATACCATTTTGAAAAGCGCGCCCTACTATCTGGAAATTCTCGACCGTCGGGTAAACAAAGGTTATGGCGTAAAAATGCTGGCAGAGAAGCTGGGTTTGCAAGCGGAAGAGGTTATGGCGATAGGCGATCAGGAAAATGATCTGGCGATGATTGAATACGCAGGGACCGGCGTCGCGATGGGCAATGCGATTGATTCTGTGAAAAAAATAGCCCAGTTTGTGACCAAAACCAATATGGAAGATGGGGTTGCGCACGCCATTGAAAAATGGGTGCTTTAATCGGTTTCTTTTATGGGTAAAACCGCGCAGTCAGGTCAGTCATCTGCACGGTTTTACCCATAACATCACTGCAACTGTCAAATAACGCGCCTGCTCACGAGTGCTTTCATGCCTGAAAAACAGATTACTTTTGCTCCTCGTCATCATCAACTGACCAACATCAACGTCTGGACGCCCGACAGCCAGTGGCTGGCCTTTGATGTGCGGCCTTCCGGCGCGTCGTTCACCGGTAAGACAATTGAACGCGTTAATGTGAATACCGGCGAAGTGGAAGTGCTGTATGAGGCAACGGCGGGCGCCCATGTTGGCGTGGTGACGGTTTGTCCCACCTTACCCGAGCGCTATGTCTGTATTCATGGGCCAGAGCATCCTGACGACAACTGGCATTATGACTTTCATCATCGCCGCGGCGTGATCATTGAAGCGGGTCAGGCCGCCAGTCTGGATGCATGCGATATCACGCCGCCCTTTACGCCAGGTGCTTTGCGCGGCGGTTCTCACGTCCATGTTTTTAGTCCGGATGGCTCGCGCCTCAGCTTCACCTATAACGATCACGTGATGCACGAGCTGGATATCAGTCTTGATCTGCGCAATGTCGGCATTGCCGTCCCGTTAAAAGCAGTGAAACCAGAAAAACAGCATCCGCGCGAATATGATGGCAGCCATTTTTGTGTAGTAGTCAGTGAAACGACAGCGCACCCACAGCCGGGCAGCGATCAAATCAATCGGGCCTATGAAGAGTGCTGGATTGGTCATCAGGGCTATGAAAAGCCGGACGGCAGCCGTCAACGCTGGGCCATCGCCTTTATTGGCGACACGCTTTCCGCGGCAGGAGACAAGCATCCCGAGGTATTTGTCGTCGATTTGCCAGAGGCACTGGAAGCCTATGCCAAACCCGGCCGCTCACCGCTGGAAGGGGACAGCCACCATCTACCTGCGCCACCAGCGGGGGTTCAACAGCGACGGTTAACCTATAGCAAGGGACTGGCGCAACAACCTCGCCACTGGTTACGTAGCTCACCCGATGGCAGCGCTATCGCCTTTTTGATGGCGGACAGCCAGCAGGTGATTCAATTATGGTGGGTATCGCCTAACGGCGGTGAACCGCGCCAGATAACGCGGCTGAACCACAGCATTCAGTCTGCATTTAGCTGGCATCCTCGTGGTGAAGCCATTGCCTTTATTTGCGACAACAGCGTGATGCTGTGTCACTGGCAAACGGGAGAGTGCGAACGCTTAACCGCCCGCACCGGGTCGGCACCGTCCGGGGATGCGGTGGTCTGGTCACCGGATGGAAAAAAGATCGCTTTTATGCGGGAAAAAGAGGGCTGGCAGCACCTGTTTACTGTGACGGTTGCATAGCGGGCATGGGCTGAGCATGCGCCAGATTTTCCTCGGTGTGGGCCAGCTTTTCACTCTGAAGCACGCGGGCACGCGGCGAATCCAGGGCTTTATCCTTGTCGCTGCGATAGTAATCCCAGGGCAGTAACAGCGTATCCATGACGGCAGAAAAAGGCAGATCAACCAGCGCCAGGGGCTTTAGCGCCCAGCTGGCCTGACTGTCCGTCAGAATGTCGGCACTGGCACGTGTGCCCGGATAGTAGCCCTGACTTGCACCGGTATGCGTCATGACGCTGGAACATCCACCGGAAGCGACTGCGCAACACATCACGCCAGCCAACGGTAACCTTTTCATCATTTTCATATGTCGTCCCTTCGATTCTGGCACCTGATTGCGTGAGCGCACCAGCGTACCCTCTCAGTCATGAAGTCCGTTCTGGTCCGGCAATTTACCCTTGAGTGTATGCCATTTCGCCAGTTTGGCGAAAAAAATCACGCATCGGGTCTTGAAAGCCTGGGGTCTGCACCCATTTTCTAAACAGGGTCGTTAAGGCTGCCGCCGAAAGGGGCAATGCGGTCCTGCACAACCTGTCCAATAGTGGAAGGTTGCCAAAACTTGCTGACATTCAGGAGTCTTTTTATGCGTAACTTTGATCTGTCTCCCCTTTATCGCTCTGCCATCGGATTTGATCGCCTGTTCAACCTGCTTGAGTCCAATCAAAATCAGAGCAACGGTGGTTATCCCCCTTACAATGTTGAACTGGTTGATGAGAACCATTACCGCATCACTATCGCGGTAGCCGGTTTTGCTCAGAGTGAACTGGATATTACGGCCCACGACAACGTGCTCATCGTGCGTGGTGCGCATCCGGAAGAGCAGACAGAACGTAAATATCTCTATCAGGGCATCGCCGAGCGTAATTTCGAGCGTAAATTCCAGCTGGCTGACCATATCGTCGTGCGCGACGCGCGCCTGGAAAATGGTCTGCTGAGCATCGATCTTGAGCGTTTGATTCCTGAAGAAGCGAAACCACGCCGGATTGAAATTTTAAAATAAAGCGGCCGTGACGGCTGAGTAAACATGAGAACGGTCACAGCATACAGGTTGTGGCCGTTTTTTTATGACCGCGACAAGCAGATTGATGCGGATGCGGCGAAGCGATCGGTGATGGCCTGATGGTAAGAAAACGAAAAGCATCAGGTCGCGTTGACAAACGCAGGCTTCACCTGTCCCGCGCCTTCTTTTGCAGGTTCAGATCAATGCTGAATCTGTGCCAGATCTGCTTCACTCAACCCGGTCATTTTCATCACGGTTGTTCTGTCCAGGCCATGCTGCAGCATAGTGCGCGCAACCTCGCGTTTACCTTCATTACGGCCTTCATGCCGCCCGGTCTGAATACCCTTCTCAAAGCCCTTCTGCATACCTTTTTGTTCAAGCTGCTGTGCAATGGTCATAAGCGTGTCTCCGTGTTGCGGCACCCGCAAGGCCAGTTCCTGAATAAAAGCCTCGACGTCTGGGGTTTCACCCGCCTGCACAATGTAGTGCACCAACGATACAATCTGTGATGACGAAAGATAACCGGACAGCAGCACAGGGACAAGTCTGTCCATCAGATTTGCGAGATCGCGCTGATGGATGTGCTTTTGCAGCAGAGTCAGTGCCGCCATGCTGCGATGTTCCACAATCTCATCGTCAGGCATTACCGTAATATCAACCAGAGGGAAGCAAGTACTGTAGAGCCTGCGAGCCAGTGCCGGATGCGTAAAATCATCCAGCCAGCAGGTGGAATAAGGATAGGGTCTGCGTTTACCCATATAAAACAGCACCGGTATCACCAGCGGCAGCGTTTTATAGCCGGCATCCAGGTGGCGCTGCATGGCCGCGACCGCGTAGCGAAGAAGCCTGAACGCCATATGCCTGTCAGGTGAAGACTGATGTTCGATCAGGACGTACATATAGCCCTCACCCGCTGTCGTTTTGAGACTATACAGCACATCACTGAAATACTGCCGGAGATCCGCTTCAACAAAGGAACCGGACGCCAGTTTTAACGTCCGTAAGTCGCAAATCGCGCGCAGATCTGCGGGAAGATGAATTTCCATGAAATCGCGGGCAATGTCAGGTTGGGTGAGAAACTGACGAAAGGTTGCATCATGTGGTGTTGGCGTTGCGTTTTTCTTCTTCATCATTGCTGGCCCGGTTATAAAGCACACGGGCGAAAGTCGTGATGAGTGAAAAGAGATGTCTGGCCGCCCTGGCAATGCGGATACTTCCATGCATCCGCATTGCTGTCCAGGCGGAGGTTTTATTCTGCGAGCGGGCTGCCAAAGCCAGCCCGAAAACGCGCGCATGCACAGGCATTTACGAAAGGGTAGTTACGTCGGGCACGTCAGTTTGACGAGTGGTAAGCGCTAATGTTGCGGCTGCCTGAGCCAGCGCTGACCAATCACGCCACCAAACATATTGACCAGCAGCCCGACAATGATGATTACAGCACCCACAATCTGCTGGCGTGATAAGGTTTCCCCCAGCACCAGGGCTGCCGAAACAATCCCAACAACAGGCACCAGCAGGGAAAGCGGTGCCACACGCCAGGTTTCATAACGGCTAAGCAACGTACTCCAGATGCCGTAACCCATAATGGTCGCCACAAAAGCCAGGTAAATCAGCGCCATCACCGTCTGTAGATCAATGTGCGTCAGACTGGTAATGATTGCCGACCGGCCTTCAAACAGCAGCGAACAGGCAAAGAAAGGAACGACGGGCACCAGCGCGCTCCAGACCACTAGCGACATAACCGGTACGGGATAATGCCGGGTGATGATTTTATTGGTGATATTCCCCAGTCCCCAGGAAAACGCCGCCGCCAGCATAAGCATCATAGTGGTCAATGTTATGCCGGCGGCGCTCTGGCCAGCCATGCCGGAGGTGGCTAATAAAAAAATGCCTGAGGTGGCAATCAGCATGCCCGCAATGTGATTCCAGCGCAGCTTTTCGGCCAGAAACAGCGCCCCAAGCAGCAGCGTAAAGAACGCCTGCGCCTGTAATATCAGCGAAGCAAGGCCTGCAGGCATACCCAGTTTGATGGCCAAAAACAGAAACGCAAACTGCCCAAAACTGATGGTCATGCCGTAAAGTAAAAGCCACTTTACTGGCACAGCAGGACGGCGCACCAGTAAAAGGGCAGGAAAGGCAACCAGTGCAAAACGCAATCCCGCCAGCAAAAAGGGAGGCATGTTATGCAGACCCAGTTTTATGACAACGAAGTTCACGCCCCACGCAATCACTACACACAGGGCTAACAGCCAGTCTTTTCCCGACACCGCACTCTCCTTTTGCCCGCGCTGGCCCGCACGGCCATATGCGCATCACGTCTGTTAATAATGCAAAATGCCTTTGCGATCGGGTTAAGGCAGCGTTGCGCTTCATCAAGGCCGGCCGGATAGAGACGACGCCTTGTTGCCCGATCGGGTCTGTAGATTTAACTGTCGCGCCAGGCGATCTCCACTTCTTCAGCCAGAATCTGTATGGCGCGCTCAATGTTTTCCGCATCCGGTACATAATTCATGCGCATGCACTGGTGCGTGTGCGGCCAGTCATGCTCCAGACCCGGAAAGAAAAAGTGGCCCGGCACCATCAGCACGCCCCGAGCTTTAAGCCGCTGGTACAGCAACTCCGTACTGATCGGTAAATCCCGGAACCACAGCCAGAGAAAAATTGCCCCCTCCGGTTTATGGATCAGACAGCGCTCCGCCGATAAGTACCGGCGAATAAGGGTGATCGTTTGCATCACCTTGTGCTGATAAAAAGGTTTAATCACTTCTTCAGACAAGCGCAGCAGATCGCCACGTTGAATCATTTCGCTGGCAATGGCCGGGCCAATACTGCCCGGTGCCAGGCTGATGATGCCGTTCATGTTACCGATCGCGGTAATCGTGCTCTCATCGGCGATGATGATCCCGCAACGTGCGCCTGGCAGACCGAGTTTGGATAAACTCATGCAGAGAATGATATTGGGGTTCCACAGCGGCCGCACATCACTAAAAATAATGCCGGGAAATGGCACACCATAAGCGTTGTCGATAAGTAACGGCACCTCATGCTGCTGCGCCAGCGCATCCAGTTGCAGAAGTTCGTCATCCGTAATGACATTGCCGGTTGGATTGGTCGGGCGCGATACGCAAATCAGCCCCACATCGTCATTCATGGGGAGATGTTCAAAATCGACGTGATACTTGAACTGCCCTTCCGGTAATAACTCTATGTTGGGCCTGGCAGAAATAAAGAGGTCTTCATCCAGGCCCGCATCAGCGTAACCCAGGTACTCTGGAGCCAGAGGAAACAGCACCCGTTTTTTACTGCCGTCACTGCGCCGCCCCGCGAACAGGTTGAAGAGATAAAAAAATGCGCTCTGACTGCCGTTAGTCAGCGCGATATTTTGCGCAGTGACAGACCAACCGCACTGCTCACGTAGCATTGCCGCCAGGGCATCCAGCAGCACGGCTTTACCGCGTGGACCATCGTAATTGCATAAGGCCTCACTCAGTTTGCCCTCGTCGTGCATCTGCTGCAGCAACTGCTGAAAATAATCGTTCATTGCCGGGATCTGTGCGGGGTTCCCGCCGCCAAGCATGATCGTGCCGGGCGTACGCAGGCCTGCGCCCATGTCTTCCATCAGACGTGAGATGCCGGAATGTTGAGTAAACTTGTCGCCGAACTGAGAAAAAGCCATAGCGGTTAAAAATTTGTAATAAAGAATGGGATAACCACCATAACGCCCGCTCCCGGCGGGCGCAATGGGCAGCCGCAGGATTACTTCAGCACCTGAGGATTCACGCAGTTCTTTTCAACCTTGCCGCTCAGGGCGGCAATGAGATTTTCTACCGCGTCCTGCATCATTCCATAGCGGGTTTCGTGGGTTGCAGAGCCAATGTGCGGCAACGTAACAACATTCGGTAACGACAGCAGCGGCGAGTCAGTCGGCAGCGGCTCTTTTTCGAAAACATCCAGCCCGGCGGCGTGGATCGTGCCCTCTTGTAGCGCGGTAATCAGGGCATTTTCATCTACCACTGGCCCACGGCCCGCGTTGATCAGCACCGCACTGGGCTTCATCATCGCCAGCTGTTCTGCGCCAATTAAATGATGCGTTTCTTCGGTAAGCGGCAGGCTGATGCAAACGAAATCGCTTTCTTTGAGCAGCGTTTCCAGCTCACACCGGCGGGCTGCAAACTGCGATTCGGCCTGGTCGTGCTGACGGCGCGCATTGTAGAGAATGCTCATGCCGAATCCGAAGTGCGCACGCTGGGCCAGCGCCATACCGATGCGTCCCATACCAAGAATTCCCATCGTCTTATGGTGCACATCCATGCCAAACCGGTCCGGACCAATACTTTTTTGCCAGTTGCCAGCTTTCACCCAGGCATCCAGCTCCGGTATACGTCTTGCCGTACTGAGAACCAGCGCCATGATGGTGTCGGCCACCGTTTCCGTCAGTACCGTTGGCGTGTGCATCAGCACTACCCCTCGCTGATTCAGGGCATCCACATCAAAGTTGTCATAGCCGACAGAAACGCTGGAACAGGCGCGCAGTGCGGGCATTTTGGCCAGCAACTCGCCGTTGACTTTTCCGCCCGATCCCAGCATTCCTTCGGCCTGTTGCAGTGCCTGCGCATGTTGCTGCTGGCTTTCGGGTGATAAATCGTTGATTTCGGTGATCGTGGCATAGTCTGCGAGACGCGCACGGAGATCGTCAGGCAATTTTTTATAAAGAATGACGGCGGGTTTCATCAGATAGCTTCCTGTAAATAAATGACGGGCAACACAAAGGTCGCCCGGAGAAAATGCTAACGCTTACGCTTTCAGGCCGGTTTCGCGCCTTGTAGCGGAGGCGCCTTATTTTGTGCGGGTTTGACGATAAGCGTCAGGACCACGGACAGCAGTAGTGCGCCACCCATAAAAATATAGGAGGCCGAAGGACTGCCGGTTGCCCCGTTCAGATAACCCACTATCCAGGAGCCGATAAACGAGCCCAACGCCCCCATACTGTTGATAAGCGCCATTGCGCCGCCGGAAACATTGCGGGGCAGCATTTCCGGAATAATGGCAAAGAACGGGCCATAAGGCGCGTACATCGCGGCACCGGCGACGACTAACAAGGTATAAGACAGCCAAAAATTGCCCGAACCCACCATATACGAACCGAGGAAGGCGAAGGCACCCACCAGCAACAGTGGCCAGACAAACAGTTTACGGTTTTGCGTTTTGTCCGATGCCCAGGACACCACCACCATCGCAATCGTGGCTGCCAGATAAGGCACAGCCGATAACCAGCCCGCTTCCACCATGCCCATTTGTGTACCGTTGCGCAAAATTGAAGGCAGCCACAGGACAAAACCGTAAACGCCAATACTCCAGGCAAAGTACTGCATACAGAGAATGATCACGTTACGATTGCGAAAGGCTTCGCCGTAGTTGCGCACCGCTTTGATGCTTTCTTGCTCTTTTTGCAGCGCGGCCTGTAGCGCGGCTTTTTCTGCATTGCTCATCCAGCGCGCTTGCGCAGGCTTATCCTGTACCATAAACCACCAGGCAATGGCCCAGATCACCGCAGGAATGCCTTCGAAGATAAACATTTCCCGCCAGCCAAACGCCTCTATCAGATACCCTGAAACCACGGACATCCACAGGACCGTGACGGGATTACCGAGAATTAAAAAGGTGTTTGCCCGCGAGCGCTCAGATTTTGTAAACCAGTTACTGATGTAAATCAGCATAGCAGGCATTACCGCAGCCTCGACAACCCCCAGCACAAAGCGAATCGCCGCCAGCACAGGGATGTTGCTGACAACGCCGGTGAGTGAAGCACAGCCGCCCCACAACAGCAGGCACCAGAAGATCAGTTTTTTTACACTGCGGCGCTCCGCATAGATCGCCCCAGGGATTTGAAAAAAGAAATACCCCAGAAAGAACAACGCACCCAGCAGGGAAGACATTCCTTTGGTAATGCCCAGATCGTCATTGATGCCAGCGGCGGATGCGAAGCTAAAATTTGCCCGATCCAGATAGGCAAGACTGTAGGTGATAAACACGATGGGCATAATGAACCACCAGCGTTTAGGCGCGATAATCTGCGTTTTCATCGGGAACTCCTCTGTTTCTGTTTGCGGGCCGGGCTACACATCACCTAACTGCTGACGCGTCGGCAAACCTTCGCTGTCACCACTCACCTGAATCGCCAGTGAACCAATTTTGTTCCCCCGGCGAATCGCCTCTACCAGTGGTTTCCCTTCCAGCAATGCACTTATGACTCCCACGGCAAACCCATCTCCGGCCCCGACCGTGTCCACAACCTGATCAACTTTGATTGCCGCCACCTGGCCCTGCTCCCCCCCGGCTGTCTTATACCAGGCGCCCTCGCCGCCGGTTTTAATCACCACCGCTTTTACCCCTTTATCGAGATAAAAATCGGCAATATCCTGCGGTTGGCGATAGCCGGTTAAGATGTAACCCTCTTTTTCACCGGGCAGTACCCAGTCTGCGTATTCCGCTAACAGATTGAGTTGCTTACGCATTTCCTCTTCGCTGCGCCACAGCACCGGACGCAGATTAGGATCAAAGGAAATTGTTTTACCCCGCGCCCGCATCTCTTTCGCAGCATGCCTGGTCAGCTCAAGCGAACTGTCTGATATTGCTGCCGCCACGCCGCTCAGATGCAAATGGCGTGCAGAGCCAAAATAATCGTGGTCAAAATCCTCGGGTGACAGATGACTGGCAGCGGAGCCTTTGCGGAAATATTCCACGAGCGGATCGGAACCATCATCCACTTTAGATTTAAGCTGAAAGCCCGTGGGATAGCGCGGATCGACGGTCACCTGACGATGGTCGATATTTTCTTTATCCAGCACCTGACAAATAAAACGACCAAACGCGTCCTGTCCAATACGACTCACCCAGCCCACTTTCAGCCCGAGGCGTGCCAGACCGATGGCGACATTCAGTTCTGCACCTGCGGCGCGTTTGATAAATGTTTCTACTGCAGCCAAATCACCCGTTTCGCGGGCGACAAACATGGCCATGGCTTCGCCGATCGTGATGACATCAAGCGTACCGTTAGGATGAGTCGTCATTTTTACTCCTCAGACATTACGCAGCAGCGTCACATAATGGCGCGTAACCGCAATCAGATTGTCGCCTTCCAGCGGAAATTCAATACCGCGAGGGGCTCTCGCCGGTAGCCGATGCAACAGGTCTTGCCAGCCCGGTCCGGCATCGTCGAGCGCAATAGCGCGATAGCTTTTCCCCTGCGGCACCGCTGCTTTGACGTGCACGTAACCCACCTGGTCGGTCAGCAGGACTGCGGCCTGCTCCGGGTTTTCGCCTGTCCAGTGCCAGTTCCCCATATCGAAAGTCATGCCAATCGGCAATGCCGCCTCACGGGCAGCGTTAAAAAAGCGCAGCATCGGTTGCAGTTTGCCGTGCACTGTCTGGTCATTTTCCACGGTCAGCGGCACGCCATATTCCGCAATCAGCATGCGCAGTGTTTCGCTGTACAGAGCCCCCGTAAAATTGCCCAGCGCCACCTTTAGTCTCTGCGCGTTTAGTTGACGAGCTTCGGTAAAATAACGCGTCAGCAAAGGGTTCAGCTTACCGTCCTCACTGAACAAGGTATCGGGTACAGAATAGCTGGCGCGCAGCCGGTGCTGATCAATGGCCAGCGCCAGCGCGGGCAGGTCATCGAAAGTCGTGTCATCGAACAATTCGCGACGGATTTCCACACCGTCCGCACCAGCCTGCTGAATGATCGGTAAGAGCGCCCTTTGTCCGCCCAGCGCAGCAATCTGTTGATGTCCATAAGCCGCCGTGACGACGATAATTTCGGGCTCCATTGCGGACTCCTAAGGGGGAAAATCGGTATTAACGTTATAAAAACGTTAAATGGAACCGGTTCCAAAGCAAAGTAGCAAAATGCGGAATTATGATCGTGCTCACGAAGCGAGCACGTAAGTGAAGGGAACAATCTGAAAATTAGTGAAGACGCTGGCTTGATCCCCGGACAATCAGCTCACCCGAGAAAACCTGCTCACAGGGAGGATGATCGTGGCCTTCGATACGCGAAATCAGGCGCTCCAGCGCATGGTAGCCAATCTGCCAGGTGGGCTGTTTAAGCGTGGTAATCCCGACACCTGCCAACGCCGCCCACTCCAGCTCATCAAACCCCAATAAACCCATGTCGCTTCCCCAGTGCAAATTTAGACGCTGAAGGGAACGGGCCACCTGTAAGGTCAGCGCACCGTTTGCCACCATAACTGCGCAACGCCTGTCTGCATGACGCTGACAGAAGTCACGCAAGACGGTATCCATCACATCGGGCTGATGCAGCGAGACTTCTGCATTTTCATGGAGGATGGCCGGATGCGCAGCCAGACGCTGGCGAAACGCCTGCAGGCGCTCACGACGGGTATTCACGCTGCCTAACGGTTCACTCAAAAACAGCAGCGCCTCATAACCGTTATCAATTAAGTGATCGGTGGCCGTTTCTGCCGCTTCAGCATTATTCAGGCCCACCACATCACAGGGAAAATCGGGGATTTTTCGGTCAATCAGCACCATCGGCAGCAAAGATTGCTGCAGCCGGCTCAGTACCTTTTCATGCATACCTACCGCGTTAACGACAATGCCTTCAACCTGATAGCTACTCAGCAACTGCAAATAATGCTGTTCAAGATCGACTTCATTGTTGGTGTTACACATAAGCAATGTAAAGCCGCAGGCACGACAGGCCGCTTCAATGCCGCACATAACGTCCACGGAATAGGGATTGGTGATATCGGCAATGATTAACCCGATTAGCCGGGTTCGCCCCCGTTTAAGCCCGCGCGCCATCTGGCTTGGCCGATAGTTAAGATCGCTAATTGCCTGTTCAATGCGCGCTTTTAAGTCGGGAGAAAGCAGATGCTGTTCGCCGTTAAGATAACGCGAGACGCTGGTTTTCCCGGTTTTTGCCGCGCGGGCAACATCGCTAATAGTGGCGCGAGAAGGCCTGATTTTCATAGAATATTCCGCAAATTACGCATGCCGCGAGACTACCACAGGCGTCCGGCATGACAAACACGTTAGCGCTGTGCGGGCAGTTGCAGACTGGGTTGCCACAAGACCTGTAGCCGGGCCAGCGGTGCGCCGTCCAGTAACTGCATCACCATGGTCGCAAGCTGTTCGCCTCTCTCCTGCTCACTGGCCTGACGAATCGCAATAACCGGAAAATCAATGATGGCGTCAACCGGGAGTCCATCCCAGGCTATCAAAGTGACGGCATCCTCACCCTGCAGTCGTCCTGCCTGCTGAAGCGCCATTAACGCGCCTTCGGCCAGCGTACTGCTATCGGTAATAATGGCCTGAGGTTGTAGCCCTTCAGCCAGCCAGGCGGAGACTTGTTGATACCCTGCGCGGCGCGAGGGAGCAACCGCCGCAGTGGCATAAGGTGGTACGGAATCCAGGGCGTTCAGGTAGCCCTGACGGCGATCGCGAACAAACGTACAGCGTTCGTTTCCCCCGAGAAAGGCGATGCGCTGCATGCCCTGGGTCAGGCAGTGTTTTACCGCCAGCGCGGAACCTGCGGCGTTATCGACATCAAACCAGGCATGATTTTGCTGTGCATCAGTGCGCCCCAGCGAGAGAAAATTAAAGCCCTTCTGCTGTAAGCAGCGCAGGCGTTCGTCCTGCGGCAAGGTGTGCGTGATGATTAGCGCATCGACCACGCGACTGCGTAGCATACGCATCAGTGAACGCTGTCCGTCACAGGGTTTGTCCGTCAGCAACAGCAGGTCGATATCATAGTGGGAAAGACGCTGGTCCAGCGCCAGTAATATCTTATTGAAATGGATATCGCTGAGGGGCGGGGCGCTCATCGGGTAGACGACGCCGACCGCGTTAGCGCGTCCGGTTTTTAAACGCCGGGCAGCTACATTAGGACGGTAGCCACGTCGCTGGGCTTCTTCTTCCACGCGCTGACGCGTGTGTTTTGCTACATCCTCATACCCATTCAGGGCGCGACTCACGGTGGTTACGGAGAGCCCCAGGACTGACGCAATGGCTTTAAGTGACATGATGCGTTATCCATTGTTCAATTTGAACCATGCTGGCATAAAGCGTTAACTGGCACTGTGTACAGGCACCAACTGGAAACCTTACCGAGTTTATTGTCTAAAAATTGTCGAATAACTGACAGTAGCATGTCTTTCGCCCCCAGTGACAGGGGGCGAAATGATCAATTTAACGGGCTCAGCGTAATTTCAACCCGGCGGTTTTGGGCTTTGCCTGCTTCAGTGCTGTTGGTCGCAATGGGGCTGTCGGGGCCGACACCCTGCGTATGCAGACGGTCAGCCGCCACGCCCTGTACGATCAAGGCGCTGGCCACGCTTTCTGCGCGCTGTTGTGACAGGCGCATATTCAATGCGCGCGACCCCGTACTATCCGTATGCCCCACCACGTTTACGGCCGTTTTCGGATACTCTTTTAGTACCATTGCGACGCCGGTCAGGGTATTGGCACCGGCTGGCTTCAGACTGCTGCTGCTGGAATCGAAGGTCACATTGTTTGGCATATTCAACACAATATTGTCGCCCTGGCGCGTCACACTGACGCCCGTACCCTTCATTTTATCGCGCAGTTTTGCTTCCTGAACATCCATGTAATACCCCACACCGCCGCCTAAGGCTGCGCCGCTGGCGGCACCGATGAGTGCCCCTTTACCCCGATCTTTCTTCGAGGATGAAAGCACGCCCACACCGGCGCCGACTAATGCACCAAGACCCGCCCCCACGCCGGATTTTCCGGCCTGCGACTCGCCGGTATAGGGATTCGTGGTACAACCGGATATCACCAGGCTACCGCTGATTAATAACGAGATGGCAATCAATTTTTTCTGCATTATGTGTCCCTTGGGTTTCTCTAATCGGGGCGCCCCGGCCCCTTACTGGCCCTGATTATGCCGCGTAAAAGTGAGGGAAATCCTGAGACAATGTCTTATTTTGTAAAGGAGCGGTGTTAAATGTTATCAGGATGGCAAAAGCAGTTGGTTTGGTGATCGTTAATCAGGCCGCAGGCTTGCATAAAGGAGTAGCAAATTGTCGGACCGATGAATTTAAAACCACGCGTCTTTAATGCTTTAGAGAGTGCTATAGCCTGCGAAGAGGTGGTCGGGCTCTGTTTGTAATCCGCATAGTGGTGAACAATTGGCTGGTTATCGACGAACTGCCAGACGAAATGGGCAAAATCTTCCCCTTCCGCCTCCATCGCCAGCATCGCTCTGGCGTTGGCAATAATCGCCGCAATTTTACCCGGGTGACGAATGATGCCGCTGTTTTGCATAAGTTGGACAACGTCCTGATCGTTCATCAATGCCACCGCCTGCGGATCAAACTGGTGAAAGGCCGCGCGGTAATTCTCGCGTTTTTTCAGCACCGTAATCCAGGATAACCCGGCCTGTTGACCTTCCAGACACAGCATTTCAAACAGCGCCAGTTTATCTCTCTGCGCACGGCCCCACTCATTGTCATGGTAAGCCAGATAGAGGGGATCCTGCGTAACCCAGCCGCATCGTTGCATCATGGTATTCCTTTATAAAGCGCCAGTTTGTTGACCGATGGTAGAGGGAAACTGCCACCATTTGAACCCGCCACATGACAAAATGCGAGGCGGCTTCCATAGTCACCACCACATCCGTAAAGCATTGAAAGCGAAGGCAGCCCCACGCCAGGCGAATACAATGATAACGATAGTCATTTTCAGGTCATTCCATGCGTAACGAAGTCATTCTTATCGGCCGTGAAATCACGGTATTCCTTTTTGCCTCCCTGTTTATCACCTTCATGCTTGTCCCCCTCTATATGGATGTGGTGTGGATGGATAACGCGCTGCACGAAGCCTCTTTTACTGAAACCACACAGGAACTGTTGTTAGTTAGTCTCGCGGGCGCATTTTATATTGCCGCACGACACCGTCCCGATCAGTGCGGTGGATTAACCTTAATAGCCGGTTTTTACAGCTGTATGCTTATCCGCGAGCTGGATTTCTTCTTCGATCTTGTTCGTCACGGCAGTTGGGTGTGGTTTGCACTGGCGGCCGCACTGGCGAGTTTCGCCGTCGCCATGCGTACTCCCAGGCAGACGCTCCGTACGCTGGCGAACCTGCTGCACCATAACCGTTGGCCCGTGATGGCGACCGGACTGATGATTGTGCTGGTTTTCTCACGTCTGTTTGGCATGAACACCCTCTGGCAACACCTGATGCCCGATCATTACAACCGCGGGGTAAAAAACATGGCCGAAGAAGGGGTAGAGCTGCTGGGATACAGCCTGTGTTGGCTGGCCGGTCTGCGCTATCTGTGGCAAACCCGGCCGTGAACGCGCAAGTCTCTGTCCGCCCCACGGTTGCATAACAGGCGCTCGCCGGGGAGATCGCCGGCAACGCTTTTTCAGCGATCCCGCGCCTTAAAAAAGGTACAATATGCCCTTCTGCACCGCGACAGGTGATCCGGTGTTGGGTGTAAGTTAACCGCAGGTCTTTTCATGTCAGTCAAAATCTTAACGTCAACGCTAATCGGTCTGGAGGCTTTCCGTCAGGACCCGCAGAGCGCCTTACAGCAGGCTGAAGACGGCATGCTGGCGGTGCTGGATAATTACACGCCGGTGATGTATGCCCTCACTCCCGCGCGTCTTGCACAGTTATTAGCCCTTGAAGCCGCCGCTCAGCAACCCAGTGATGTGGCGCTGGATGACAGTCTGTATGACGATGTTTCTGCTACGCTGCATAAACCCGTCGGCAAGTTTGCCATGTATGACGGCTGGCAGCCTGACGCCGACTTTACCCGCCAGGCAGCAATCTGGGGCGTCGCGCTCAGCGAGCCGGTGACGGCGGCAGAGCTGGCCGCCTTTGTGGCTTACTGGCAGGCCGAAGGCCGCCTTTTTCATCATGTACAGTGGCAACAGAAGCTGGCGCGTAGCCTGCAGATGAACCGCGCCGCCAATGGCGGACAGCCGCGTCGCGATATTACGCAGATCAGCAGTACTGAATACGATATTCCCGATGGTTTCCGAGGTGAGTAATGAAAACGCCCAACGATCTGTTTAACCGTCTGAAAAGAATGATGCCAGCAGGAACCCGTCCCAAATTCACCAATGGTGAAGAGTTGCTGGCCTGGAACCAGGAACAGGGGCGGTTGCGTTCAGAAGCGATTGTGCGAGAAAACCGCGCGATGAAAATGCAGCGTATCATGGGGCGTTCTGGGATTCGTGATTTGCATATTAACTGCTCATTCGACAACTACCGTGTCGAGAATGAAGGTCAGCGCAAAGCCCTGGAGCAGGCGCGCCAGTATGCTGCTAATTTTGAAGGAAACATCGCCAGTTTTGTCTTTGCAGGTCGGCCGGGCACAGGGAAAAATCATCTGGCTGCCGCCATCGGTAACGATCTGATTTTGCGTGGCAAGAGCGTGCTTATCGTGACTGTCGCGGATCTGATGTCCAGCATGAAAGGAACGTTCAGCGGCAGCAGTGATATCACCGAAGAGCGACTGATTCAGGATCTGAGCAGCGTGGATTTGCTGGTCATTGATGAGATTGGTATGCAGAGTGAATCGCGCTACGAAAAAGTGATTATTAACCAGATTGTTGACCGCCGCTCGTCATCTAAACGTCCGACGGGGATGCTCACCAATCTCGATCCCACCGGAATGAACGCCCTGTTAGGTGAACGCGTGATGGATCGTATGCGTTTAGGTAACAGCCTGTGGGTGCGCTTCGACTGGGAAAGCTATCGCAGCCGCGTCCGGGGTGACGAATACTGATGTTGCTGCCCGCTGAAGCGGGCGGTAGGGTTACTCTCCAGTTGCATTATCCTGTGGCCTGGCCCCCATTTCTGACGTAATCCCCTTATTCAGAGGACATTGCTATTTGGCAGCCCTCTCTGCCCAATGCTAAGTTTTCATTAGACATCAAACTAATAAGACTTCGTTGGCGGTGGGCGTTCCCTCGCCGCTGTTCACCTCTGGGGTAAGCCGTCATGAAAGCAACTGGCAAAGGGCCTGCATTGATGCGGCTGAATAATCAAAAGCGCGTAATGGCTCAACTGCGTCAGCTGCGCATCACATCGCGCCAGGATCTGGCGCAGATACTGGCACTCAGCAAAAACACCGTTTCGCAAATTATTGATGATTTGCTGGAAAACGGTTGGGTTCAGGAACTAGGTAAAGCCAGCGTTTCTTCGGCTGGCCGTCCTAAAATTCACATTACCCTGCGCCCGGAAAAGCTGGTCAGTGCCGGTATCATGGTGGAAAAAAACCTGATTCACTGGCAGATCTGCGATTACTTTTCACAACCGCTTGCCGAACAGACAATACGGACGGACACCAGTAAACCTGGCCCGATCCTGGCTGAAATCGGCGCCCTGTGCGAAAAACTGATGGAAGCCTGGCCAGGGCTGCTGGGAATTGGGCTGGGGTTTCCCGGTGTCGTCGATTCACGGCGAGGCTGGATGCATTTATCGACCCACCTGGGCTGGCAGAATGTTGACCTGGCCAGTGATCTGCGCAAACAGATCGCCTTGCCGATTCGGATTATGAATAACGTCAGGGCCGCTGCGCTGCTGTCTGTGCAACAGCTCAATCTGCCCGCCGAAAGCGGGCATTTTTATTTGCGCATTGCGGAAGGCATTGGCGGCGCGCTGGTGCAGCATGGCGTGGTTTTCACCGGCAACAGCTGGACCGCTGGTGAAGCAGGACATCTTACCGTCCAGCCAAATGGCCCTCGCTGTAGCTGTAATCGACAGGGTTGTCTGGAGGCGATGATCAGCAAACCTGCCATTAACCAACAGCTTGCCCAGCGTCAGCCGGGATTAACCTGGCACAGTCGTGACAGCGCACCGAATGTCGTAAATGAAGTGATGCAGCTGGCAGGCAACTATCTGGGCATCGCGCTCAGCCAAATCATGTTATTACTGAATCCTGCCACGATCATCATTGACTGTCCCTGGAGCATCAGCCCGACCTTTTGCCAGGCCGTGCTCAATCAGACGCAGGCCAACAAACTGGCGTTTATTGCGGCCCATACGGAGGTACATTTTCTGCAATCGCATCTGGCCCCGGCAACCGGGCTGGCGCTGGCCATTATCGAACAGATGGAGCAGCGTCTCGAGTAACAGGCCACTGAGCGTGGCCCGGTGGCTTAGCGCTGGCGAAAATCGGGAATAACCAGATCGCCACGCATTACTGAGGAATGTAACACGCTCTGCGTCTGTTGATTCAGTGCCTTCACAATACGCGCGGCCATGGCATCCATTGAATATGAGATAGCCGGAATCGTCGGGATACCGGGCAGATCCAGCGTGCCGGCCAGACTAAAGACCATAATGTCTTTTGGCACCTGCTTATTGAACGCCTGCAACTGAGGAATCACTTTTTGTGCCTGCTGCTCATCGGCCACCAGCAATGCATTGAAATTGAGCGTGGAGGCATTGTTCAGAAGTTCCTGCAACGCCACTGAAGAAGATGACGTGTCCATAAAGACCAGATTGCGGTTAAAAGGCAGGAAATTTTTTTCCAGGGCATGTTTATAGCCCAGCAGAACCTGATCGGCAAAGCCCATGCCCTCGGGATGAATCAGAGCAATTTGACGACGATTTTGACTGATAAGATAGTTACAGGCCGTTTCCGCTGCAAAAGCATGATCACGCTGGATGCTGTTCACTTCTTCGCCGGATTCCAGACAATCCACCAGCATCACGTTTGGCTGACGCAGGTTTAACGGAAAGCGCGCGCCGATAATTAAGACATCATCACATAACCCACAGGTCAACTCACTGAGGCAGGTCATCACGTCCGCTTTCGTGTTGGCGAAACGAAGTAACAGGTGTTTTTGATGCTGACTGAAATGTTTCTCCAGCGCATAAAGGTAACCCGTCGTCTGATTGATATTTTCCTGCGCACAAATAACACCGATACAGCCCGTAGACTGACTCAGTAGTGACTGGGCGATGACGTTTGGACGATAATTCAGTTCATCCACCGCTTTTAACACCGCAGCCCGACTGGCCTCTTTCACCCCACGTGACCCACTCAACACGCGCGATACGGTGGCTTTTGACACGCCAGCCAGTCGCGATACATCGTTGATAGTAGACATCATTTTCCCCTAACAGAACCAAACGGCTCCCTGAAAACTGACCGAAACGGCGGCTTAATTTTTCGCCACAGGCAGTATAGCGTTTTCATTTTTTCATGGAAACCGATTTTCCGTTTCTACTCAATAATGATTTTTACCGCTTAATTTAGTGATCTGAATCGTAATTAAACACCCGTTATCAGCCAGAGTATGATGCCTGTCACACTTCCTTTTGCGACAAATGGAAACCGGTTTCCATATCGTATCAAATCATCTCCGTAACAAGTTTTACACGTAAAGGAGCGTTCTCATGATCAGGATTATGTTGTGCTGTTCGGCAGGTATGTCCACCAGCATGCTGGTGCGCAAAATGGTAGAGGTGGCGGATCAGCGTGGCCTCGCTGTGCAGATTGATGCCTGGGGCATTGCCGAGTTTGATACGCAGTTTCCAACGTATCAGGTTGTGCTACTCGGCCCGCAAGTGAAGTACATGTTAAACACGCTTTCAGAAAAAGCTGCCACCCACGGTATTCCTGTCCGGGCTATTGATATGACGGACTACGGTATGCAACGCGGTGACAACGTGCTGGATTACGCTCTGTCGCTTATTGAAGCGACAAACTAAAAGGTGTCATTTATGGGTTCGTTATATCAGTCAATGGTGACGGTGATTGAACAGGCTATTACGCCCCTCGCCGGAAAATTGGGTCAGCAAAAGTACGTTATCGCTATTCGTGATGGTTTTACGGCGGCCCTGCCGTTTATGATTATTGGCTCGTTCATGCTGGTGTTTATTTTCCCGCCCTTTTCAGCGGATACCACCAACAGCTTTGCCCGGGCCTGGCTCGACTTTTCGGTCACTTATCGCCAGCAACTGATGCTGCCGTTTAATCTCAGCATGGGCGTCATGACCTTCTTTATCTCAGTCGGCATCGGTGCCAGTCTGGGCCGACAGTTCAACCTTGATCCCATCATGTCAGGTTTACTGGCTTTTATGGCCTTTTTACTGGTGGCAGCGCCCTATGCTGATGAAAAGATCTCTACGCAGTACCTGTCCGGTCAGGGAATTTTTACGGCCCTGATTACCGCGATTTATGCCACCCGTGTTTATGCCTGGCTCAAACAGCATAACGTCACGATTCGCCTGCCCAAAGAAGTCCCCACTGGCGTCGCCCGTTCTTTTGAGATTTTAATTCCGGTATTGGTGATCATTGGCACCCTGCATCCGCTTAATCTGTTTATTGAAGCCAAAACGGGCATGATTATTCCTCAGGCGATTATGCATCTGCTGGAACCGCTGGTATCCGCCTCGGATTCCCTGCCAGCCATCTTGCTGTCGGTGCTGCTGTGCCAGATTTTTTGGTTCGCCGGTATTCATGGCGCACTCATCGTCACTGGCATCATGAATCCCTTCTGGATGGCTAATCTCTCCGCCAATCAGGCCGCTCTGGCAGCCGGTGCGGCGCTGCCCCATGTCTATCTGCAGGGCTTTTGGGATCACTATCTGCTTATCGGCGGCGTCGGTTCCACTTTGCCGCTGGCCTTTTTACTGCTGCGCAGCCGGGTGCTGCATCTGCGTACCATCGGCAAAATGGGCGTGGTTCCCAGCTTCTTTAATATCAATGAGCCGATCTTATTTGGTGCGCCCATCATCATGAATCCCCTGCTGTTTATTCCCTTCGTCTGCGTCCCGATGATTAATGCCGTTCTGGCCTATACCGCCACAAAACTGGGCTGGGTTGCGCAGGTCGTTTCGCTGACGCCCTGGACGACGCCCGCGCCGATTGGTGCTTCCTGGGCGGCCAACTGGGCGCTTAGTCCACTGGTCATGTGCCTGATCTGCATGGTGATGTCGGCACTGATGTACTTACCTTTTCTGCGCGCTTACGAACGCAGCCTGATCAAAGCAGAAGAGAAAAAAATTCAGGATACCGTGCCCGCAGGCAATACCGTGCACGGTCATCCCCAGGCTTAAGGAGTCAGTCACATGCACTACCGTTTTCCTGACAATTTCTGGTGGGGCAGCGCCAGTTCGGCGTTGCAAACCGAAGGCTGTAGCCTTCAGGGCGGTAAAAGCGCCACCACCTGGGATCACTGGTTCGCACACCAGCCGCATCGTTTCCATCACGGTATTGGCCCGGCCGATACCTCCGGCTTTTATCAACACTGGCGGCAGGATATCGCGCTGCTAAAAGCGTTAAAGCACAATAGCTTTCGCACCTCGCTGAGCTGGGCGCGGCTCATGCCGGACGGAGCGGATGAGATCAATCCCGAGGCCGTCGATTTCTATCACCGGGTCATTGATGAATTACTGGCGCAGGGGATTACGCCGTTTATCACGCTGTTTCATTTCGATATGCCGCTGGCCCTGCAGGAGAAAGGGGGCTGGGAAAACCGCGAAGTGGTGCAGGCGTTTGGCCGCTACGCGCAGCGCTGTTTCACGCTGTTCGGTCACAAAGTGAAGCACTGGTTTACTTTTAATGAGCCCATTGTGCCGGTTGAAGGCGGCTATCTGTATGATTTTCATTATCCCAACGTGGTGGATTTTAAACGCGCCGCTACCGTGGCCTTTCATACCGTACTGGCACATTCCCTGGCGGTACGTGCCTGGCGTAACGGCGGCTATGATGGTGAAATAGGCGTGGTACTGAATCTCACACCGTCCTATCCGCGCTCAACGAATCCGGCAGATGTCAACGCAGCACAGCATGCCGATCTGCTGTTTAACCGCAGCTTTCTCGATCCGGTTCTCAAGGGCGAATATCCGTCTGCGCTGCTGGACTTATTAAAACAGCATGACCAGTTGCCACACTGCCTGCCTGGCGACAGCGCCTTGCTTGCCGACGGCATCATCGACCTGCTGGGTGTCAATTATTATCAACCGCGCCGGGTGAAGTGCCGGGACAGCGCCGTCAACCCTGACGCACCGTTTATGCCGGAGGCATTATTCGATCATTACGACATGCCTGGCCGACAAATGAACCCATACCGCGGATGGGAAATCTATGCGCCGGGTATTTACGATATTCTGATCAACCTGCGGGATAATTACGGCAACCCTCGCTGCTTTATTTCTGAAAATGGAATGGGCGTCGAAAATGAACAGCGTTTTATTCAAGACGGTAAAGTTCAGGATGATTACCGTATCGAATTTGTTTCCGAACATCTTAAATGGCTGCATAAAGGCATTCGCGAGGGCTGTCATTGTCTGGGTTACCATATGTGGACCTTTATCGACAACTGGTCCTGGCTGAATGGCTATAAAAATCGCTATGGCTTAGTGCAACTCGATCTGGAAACACAACAACGTACGATAAAAAAGAGCGGGAATTGGTTTGCTAACGTTGCCGAAAATAACGGTTTTGACTGAGAGCGATAATAATGATTGAACTTGAAGACGCTGTAATGACGATTATCGTCAATTCAGGACACGCCCGCAGTTTGTGCTTTGAAGCCCTGCAGGCGGCGCGGCAAGGCCAGTTTGACGAGGCCTATGCGCGCCTCAAAGAGGCCGACGACTATTCCCGCAAGGCCCATCAGATGCAAACCCGGTTAATTGAACAGGATGCTGGCGAGGCCCGACAGCCGATGACATTAATTATGGTCCATGCTCAGGATCATTTAATGACGTCGCTATTAGCCCGTGAATTATCAGAAGAAATAATTCATCTCTATCAACGGTAATTTGATCGCTTAATACAGGAGAACGCCTGACAAAAAACATCCCTCTGGAAAGAAAACATACTCTACAAATCAACTTGTTTTGGTGACAGTCAATAAGCCGAAACGGGCGGGTTATTATCTGAAAACAACAGCACGCGTCTTTCGGGTTAATTCGTGTTAACCCGAAGGATGAGGTGTAAACGAGATAACCATGAACATGATAAAAACATTTTCACTTCCTCTGGCGGTGAGCGCCGCGCTGTGCCCGATTGCCGGCCTCGCACAGGAATTCACGCAGGAACAAATCGACGCTATCGTCGCCAAAGCAGTCGATAAAGCTTTAGCAGAGCGTCAGGCTAAGATGGATGCCGCCGTCGCGAAAAAAACGGATGTGATAACAGAACCGCAGAGTCCTGCACAGTCACCGGATATGGCCATTCCTTTTGGCGTGAAGTTTAGCGGCTACGCCCGTTATGGCGCGCATTACCAAAGTGGTGACCAAAAGTATGTCAATGTTGATGGCTCTTACAACGGCGCCTCCGGTATTGGTCGCCTGGGGAACGAAGGTAACGGCGGCGAATTCCAGCTCTCTAAAGCGTTTAAAAGCACGAACGGTGCCATCTGGGACGTGAACGTGATGATCGATCACTGGGGCGATGAAGTGAACCTGAAAAAAGCTTACGCTGGCGTGACCAACGTGCTGGCCTCGAATCCCAATGCCTATCTTTGGGCCGGACGGGACTTTCATCAGCGCCCGCAACAGAACATCAATGACTATTTCTGGATGAACCACGATGGTCAGGGCGCGGGCGTAAAAGACTTTGACGTAGGCGGGATAAAATTTGACCTTGCTGCCGTCGCGGCGGTGGAATCCTGTAATCCTGAAGTGCTTAGCGATGAATCCAATCCGTCACGCATTACCTGTACGGGCGGATCGGGCACCGGCGATAAAGGAAACTATGCCGCCACATCTAAAATCCACGGCATGAAACTGGGGCCGCTGGATCTGGAGATGTATGCCAATTACGGTTTCGACTCTAAGGCCGTGGAAAGCGAGGATCGCCTCAACGCCTGGCAGGGTGCGTTTGTCGTAAGCCACACCACCGATCATGGCGTCAATAAAGTGATTGCACGCTACTCAGACAATGCGGATAACAGCGTTTACAGCAAAACCCATGGCCTCAGCACGCTTTACACCAGCTTTGAAGGTAAGCACCTGTTTACTCAGCAGGCGCAGGTGGAATATCTGCTGGCCTATCACGATTATGACAACAGTCGACTGAAAAGCGACAACCGGAAAAACTACGCTGCCATTGTGCGCCCGATGTATTTCTGGAATGACGTGCACTCCACCTGGCTCGAAGCCGGTTATCAACGGGTCAACTATGATGAAGGCGGTAGCAACAACGGCTGGAAGCTGACGCTGTCGCAGAATATCGCTATCGCGATGGGCCCGGAGTTCCGTCCCATGCTGCGCTTCTATGTGACGGGCGGCAAGGTCGATGATGCGCGCACCGCACGCGTGAATGGCCGGGAAAACGATATTCTGGACGACTTCAATCTGGGTGCGATGTGGGAAGCCTGGTTTTAAGACGATACACGGGTCATCTACGGCCAGTGTGAGGCGGTGTACGGATTTACCTGCAACGATAAGCAACCCTCGCCCCTCGGGCATTTCTGCCGTATGCCCGATTGGGTGGTAAGCTGTACGAAGGGCGCGCAGCACCGCCTTGCCGTTTCAACGCGACATTCACCTCAGCGACCTGATAAGGAAAAGCACCATGTCGGCAATCGGTAATACATTTCATCACATCGGTATTGTGGTTCAGGATATTGAAGCCAGTGAAGCCTGGTATAGCCAGATGCTGGGATTTACGCGTCTGTATGATTATGGCTGGCCGGGCGTACAGGTTGTTTTTATTGCGCGGGGCAATGTGAAACTGGAGCTGTTTCAACATGCGCAGGCCACCCCGATGGATCCACAGCGGCAACGCGCAGAAACCAATCTGAAAATCGGCGGTATCAACCATTTCGCGCTTCAGGTCGACGATCTCGATGAGGCGGTTGCGGAACTGCAGGCAAAAGGTGTCGAGATCGTTTCCCCGCCCCGTGCCGTACCCAACGGCGATGGCGATCGTTTCGCTTTCATTCATGATAACGAGAAGATGCTCGTCGAGCTTTTTCAGCCCGGCCGCTAACCCGCCTCCTGTCTGGAATGATTTCACTCGCGATGGGGCGAACGCGCGCGTCGCCTGATAGAACCTGACAAAGGCTTTACGCTACCCCTTTTCCTTTAAATACCCGTATGAACCCTGTCACAAAACGCGCATTCGGTTTTTCGGGCTGGTTAAACGTCCACCCGCCCGGCAAACTTGTTAAAGCCTTGTTGCACATAGCCCAATGTAATTGTTAACGGCCATTAATGCGCATAGCGCATCAGTCGATGAGTTTATTGCGCTTATTTACTTTATTTTCCTGATCCAGTCTTCAGCAACAGGCGCAGCAAAAAGCGTCAATGATAAACTGGAGATACCGATGCATTCCTCGACTTCACCTATGACCACTCGCGCCAGAATCGGCGCCATCTTGCGCGTTACCTCGGGCAACTTTCTGGAACAGTTTGACTTCTTTCTGTTTGGTTTTTATGCCACCTACATCGCGCATACTTTCTTTCCGGCGAGCAGTGAGTTCGCCTCACTGATGATGACCTTTGCCGTCTTCGGCGCAGGTTTCCTGATGCGCCCGATCGGCGCCGTGGTGCTGGGCGCTTATATTGATAAAGTCGGCAGACGTAAAGGATTGATCGTAACCCTGTCCATTATGGCTACGGGCACCTTTCTGATCGTATTAATCCCGTCTTATCAGAGCATTGGCCTTTGGGCCCCGATGCTGGTGCTTATCGGTCGCCTGTTGCAGGGCTTCTCTGCCGGTGCCGAACTGGGCGGCGTGTCGGTTTACCTGGCCGAAATCGCTACGCCAGGCCGCAAAGGCTTCTATACCAGTTGGCAGTCGGGCAGCCAGCAGGTCGCCATTATGGTTGCCGCTGCCATGGGCTTTGCCCTGAATGCCGCCCTGGAAGAGAGCGCGATTCGTGAATGGGGCTGGCGTATTCCGTTCCTGTTTGGCTGCCTGATTGTGCCTTTCATTTTCTTTCTGCGTCGTAAGCTGGAAGAAACGCAGGAATTTAATGCTCGCCGTAAGCATCTGGCGATGCGCGAGGTCTTTAAAACCCTGTTAGCTAACTGGCAGGTGGTGGTTGCGGGCATGTTGATGGTGGCGATGACCACAACAGCGTTCTATCTGATTACCGTTTATGCCCCCACCTTCGGCAAGAAGGTGCTGATGCTCAGTGCGTCTGACAGCCTGCTGGTTACGCTGCTGGTGGCCATTTCCAATTTCCTCTGGCTGCCGGTCGGGGGTGCCCTGTCGGACCGCTTTGGACGTAAGCCGGTTCTGATTGCCATGACGTTGCTGGCCCTGGCAACGGCTTATCCGGCCCTGACGCTGCTGGCCGAAGCACCGAGTTTTACGATGATGCTGACCGTACTGCTGTGGCTGTCATTTATCTACGGCCTGTATAACGGTGCGATGATTCCTGCCCTGACCGAGATTATGCCAACCGAAGTTCGGGTGGCGGGCTTTTCACTCGCTTACAGCCTCGCAACGGCTGTCTTTGGCGGATTTACCCCGGTGATTTCAACCGCATTGATAGAGTACACCGGCGATAAAGCGTCACCCGGTTACTGGATGAGCTTTGCTGCCGTCTGTGCCCTACTGGCGACGCTGTATCTTTACCGCCGCAGCGCTGTCAATTTACAACCCGCCGTTAAACATTAAGTCAGGGACTCCATTATGAAACGACTATACCGATCACTCCTTGCCACCCTCGTGCTTTCAACCGTCAGCACGACGGTACTGGCAAAGGACGTGAACGTGATGATCTCTGGTGGCTTTAAAGCCGCCCTGGAGAAACTCACGCCTCAGTTTGAAGCCCAAAGCGGTGACAAAATTATCCTGGTATCCGGCCCTTCAATGGGTAAAACCCCGCAGGCAATCCCTAACCGCCTGGCACGTGGTGAAAAGGCCGATGCGGTCATTATGGTGGGCAATGCGCTGACTCAGCTGGAAAAAGACAAGTGGATAAAACCCGGCTCACGCGTGGAGCTGGCTGACTCGCCGATTGGTATTGTCGTGAAGCAAGGCGACGCTAAGCCCGCAATTAAGACGGATGACGAATTACGTCAAACCTTACTGAGCGCGAAGTCTATTGCGTATTCCGATAGCGCCAGCGGTCAGTATGTCAGCAGCGAGTTGTTTAAGAAGTTAGGCATTGAAGACAAAGTCAAAGACAAAGCACATCAGGTCGAACGTATTCCTGTCGCCTCGGAAGTGGCAAAAGGCCACTATGCACTGGGACTGCAGCAGGTCAGCGAACTGCTGCCCGTCAAGGGCGTGACTTTTGTTGGCGAGTTGCCTGACGATGTCCAGTACATTACCCGCTTCGCGGGCGCTGTCCCGGCGAAAGCCGCGCATCCGGAAGCAGGTAAAGCGCTACTTGATTTCCTGGCCTCAGCTCAGGCGCAGGCTGTCGTTCACGCAACCGGTTTGCACTCGGTGAAAACGCAGCAGCCTGTTACGCAGCGTGATACTGTTCAGTAATGAGCTTTTCCAGTTCTGCTGCAATATACGACTGAATACGTCCGCTGCGTCTGAGCAGCCCTACAGTACGTTTCACCACCGGATCGGTGAGGGGTAACTGCACCAGCACCGAATGACCGGATGACGGCATCGACATGGCGGGCACGGCAGCAATGCCGATTCCCGCTTCAACCATACCGAGCATCGTGGTCACATGTCGGGTTTCACAAATACTGGGACGCGCCGGAACAACATGACCCAGGGCAGAGTCCAGCAGGTTGCGATTACCCGACGTCTTATCCAGCCCCACATAATCCTGCTGATAAAATTCCTGCCATGTCAGGCCCTTACGGCTGGCAAGCGGATGGTCGTGTCGGCAGGCGACAACATAAACATCCTCAACCAGGGGTAAAAATTCGGTGCCAGGCGGTGGATTGCCGGAGAAGCAAATGCCAAAATCTGCCTGACCACTGGTTACCGCCTCGATCACGTTGCCTGCGCTGCTATCAATGATTTTGACGCGTACGCGAGGATAACGGGCCTGAAAGCGGCGAATGACATCCGGCATAAAATAGTAGGCCGCAGAGGGCACCGTCGCCACCGTCACCAGTCCGGTCCGATCCTGGCTGACTTTACTGATATCGGCCATAACCTCTTCAAAATTAGCGAGCAGCTGCTCCGAACGTGCGGCAAATGTCTGACCATAAAGCGTAAGCGTAACCCGGCGCGTGGTTCTGTCGAACAGCTTAATCCCCAGTGCCGTTTCCAGCTTTTCAATCCTGCGGCTCAGGGCCGACTGGGACAGGCAAATGGACTCCGCTGCAATGCGGAAATTGCCATATTCGACCAGGGCGCGAAACGCGTACAGATCGTTAAGATCGAAATTAACCGGCATGGCGACAGACGTTCCCGTGATGTTGAAAAGGCTGGAACCATAGTGCCTTATCGCTTAACAGCAAAGAAAGTGAAATATGCGCGAAACGGCGGGTGTTAAGCAGGGAAACCGGTCACCCGTAAAGGCAGGCGACCGGAAAAAATACTCAGACAGGATGTGGCGTGGATGAACGGGAAACGTTTCTGACCGCTTCCTCGACGCGCTCAGAATTGCTCTGAATACTGGCGATTACCTCACCCGCCTGACGCATAAGATTGACTCCACGCGCCGTGTTTTTCAGGTTATTTTCGATGTCTTCCAGCACCTTTTTCGCCAGCTGATTATTACTGGACACCACGCGTCCTATTTCTTCTGTCGCTTCGTTAATACGTGCCGCCAGCGTGCGTACCTCGGCGGCTACGATGGCAAAACTGCGCCCCGACGTGCCGGCGCGGGCAGCCTCAATGGCTGCATTCAGCGCAATAAAGCGCGTCTGCTCGGCGATATTGCGAATGGAATGCACCATATCGGCAATCCGGTCCGACTGGCCGTTCAGGCCAAAGACATCCGCCGAAACGCTGTTCATCTCATTGGCGATTTCCGCCATCGTTCTGACGCTGTCTTCGATGACATCGGCACCCGTTACCGAGCTTTCACGTGTCTGTTGCGCCATCTTCCATGCGTGCTGAGCGGCTTCGTTTTCCTGCTGGTTTTGCAACACCTGCTCCGTCACATCCGTCGCGAATTTCACGATCTTATATAACCGGCCTTCGGTATCAAAAACCGGGTTATAGGTTGCACGCAGCCAGATGGTTTTACCCTGGCGGTTAAGGCGCGGATACTGGCCGGAAAAAAATTCGCCCTGGTTCAGGCGTTGCCAGAACTGCTGATATTCCTGGCTGTTACGCAGTTCCTCAGAGCAAAACATACGGTGATGCCGCCCGAGGATCTCATCGGCTTTGTAGCCGGTCGCTTTCAGGAAGTTTTCATTCACCTCCAGTACTTCCCCGGCCTTATTAAATGCAATGACGGCCATTGAGCGGCTGATCGCCTGTACCATGGCATCCTGCTGCTGCGCTTCGCTGATACGCTCGGAAATATCAGCCGCCAGCTTGATGACATTAATCACCCGACCCTGCCGATCTTTTACTGGCACATAGCTGGCTTCCAGCCAGACGGGATGATTATCTTTGCCCAAACGCAGGTATTTACCGCTGAAGCTCTTGCCGCTGGCCAGCCGTAGCCAGAACTGGCGATACTCGGCTGAGTTGACCAGCGAGGGCGAGCAAAACATGCTGTGATGACGACCCACGATTTCTTTTATCTCATAGCCCATCTTGTTGAGAAAAAGATCATTTGCCCGAAGGATCGTGCCTTCTGGCGTAAACTCGATGATCGGAATGGCATCATTCAGTGCTTTGAGCGAATCGGCGGCGTGTTTATGCTGGTGTTTTGAGAAAAGGGAAAATAATTTTTTTAGAATTGTCATTTTTATACTGCCATGTTGAGTGGTCTGGAGAGTTTATCGGCAGAAGAAAGAGCAGGCTTGAGACAATGGAGAATAAACAGGCAACAGATTGTGACCGGGCTAATAACGTTAATTAAAGGATGAATACAACGCCCTTTATTTTTTGGCCGCGTTAAAACGTAATGACTGACATTAAGTGGAAAATTATTTGCACACCGGGTTTACGTCACTGTCGACATAAACCGTCCTTTTCACGCTCTGCAGCGACCAAAAAAAAGCTGCCATCAGGCAGCTCTTTGCGCATCTTTCAACACGACGCGGTTATTTATACAGCTCGGCGGTCATGTGGACACGGTCGTTCGTGTTGGCTTCGATGATTCTGTACTGCGCACCCTGCTGTTCAGCCTGGGCTGCAATTTTCGCTTCGGTACCATCAAGGGTGGAACCAGTTGCGGTGACAGTTTGCGCAAAAGCAGAGGCTGACATCAGTGAAAGCGCAGCAACGGCAGCAAGGGAAAGTGTTTTCATGGTTTTCATAATCCGGTTCCTTATCATGTAAGCGGGAAAGCAGTGTGCTTTCGATGGGAGTAATGATAACCATAGTTATTAATACAAAGTTAACAATAAGTGCCGCAATTGTGATCCTGCTATCTATCACGCTGATAGCTAAAACCTCATGCCGACGTTGCGGAATTGACATATAACGTTTTTGGTAAGGGTGACTGAGGCAGGAAAAGCAGAGGCTCAGCGCGAGCTGCAGCTATATTTCACGTTTTGCTATGCCAGGGATTAAGGATATCTCACCTGTCTGGCAGATCTTATCTGCGCACTAAGGGCGGTTAACTGCGAAGGTTGTGCGCTTTTAAGCGCACACATCTTGATGACTGCTGCCAGACGACAAACAGGATAATGCTTTATTGCTTGCGCACGTTAGTACGTAGCGCGCCCTTTTCCCCTGTTGGTTTCTTACGTGTTAACCCATGGCTTAGATTCCAGAGAGCGGATGGGTTTGTTTGTCACGGCTTTCGGCTTTCGGCTTTCGGCTTTCGGCTTTCGGCTTTCGGCTTTCGGCTTTCGGCTTTCGGCTTTCGGCTTTCGGCTTTCGGCTTTCGGCTTTCCAGGTAAGCAAAGCGCACTAAAATTTGCCAGTAATCCTGAAAAATCATGCCTTTTCGCCCTCCTCCGCTCTTTTCTTTAACTACCTGTTTTTTCCTGTGGCAAAAGCGACTGGAATATTACGCGTTAATGTGCGTCTTTTCATCGGGGTGATATAGTCTGCTGAGAGGCTTTATCAGCGCCATCTGCGCGCTGATATTTTGTGGAGGAGAGCTTTAATGGCGCTGTACGCTCTGGACTGGTTTAGTCGCAATGGTATGGAGTGCTCGCGCGTTAAAGCGCATAACGCAACCTTTCCAAAACACACGCACGATGAATATGTGCTTAGCGCCAACCTGTCGGGCATTGAGGAAATCACACTTAATGGCCAGACACTGCAGGTCAATGCGGGCCAGATCACTCTGTATAATCCGGCCAGCATCCAGTCTTCACGTTTCGATCAGCACGGCGCTGAATTCCTCAGCATCCATATTCCGCAGACGCTATTAAAAACATTCAATCTCAGCCAAAATCTCAGCAGTCACTGTGAGGCACCCGTTTTAACTGAAGGCGTTTTCACGCATCAGGGGTTATTTAACGCTATATGTCGCTATGCCCAACTGACACAACACCATGACAGCGAAGAGGAAGAGCAGGCACTTTTGCTGTTGTGCGCAGAACTGTTCTCTGAGAAAGTCACGCGAGATGCCGTGGTCGATAAAGACCTGGACCGCATCATTGCTTTTATGCGCCAGCATGTGAACATGAAGCTTACGCTGAATGCATTGGTGCAGGTAGCGGGAATAAGCAAATACGCGCTGGTGAGGCGTTTTACTGCTTATACCGGGCTTCCACCTTTGCAGTATCACATGCAGCTTCGCCTGTGTGCAGCGCGGGCGCTTCTGCGACAGAATCAGCATCCTCTGGACGCCGCGCATCGCCTGGGATTTTACGATCAAAGCCATTTTATCAATGCGTTTCGCAAAGTAATGGGCACCACGCCCAAACACTATGCTTCACAGGTAGGTTCAGGAAAGCAAAAATTCTTTATAACCTGAAACGATGACGTAAAAAGCAAAACAGGCAAAGATAAGGGCAGAAAGCATGTAGGAATATCTCAACAACTTTTGTCCTAATAGCCTGCCGCCCACGCTGCCAACCAGACAGAGCACACCCGTCCATATCACCCCGGCCAGAAAAAAACCGCTCAGAAATAGCGTGGTTCCGGTAAGGTTTTGCTCCCCGAAACGGGAAATGAGCGCGCCACCCACCGTCGCAAACCACAGAATGGCGGTGGGTGAGGACAGGGCCAGTACAATTCCGCGACGGAACTCACGGAACAGCGACAGCCTGACAGTCACCTGTGATGTGTCGATATCGTTAACTGTACTGAAGGCAGCCATCAGCATTTTAACGGTGAACCCTGTCAGCAGAAGCCCTCCAACCGACCAGATTATCCATCGCACTATCTCGAATTGCAGCAACACCGCCATGCCCGCCAGCGCCAGCACGGCATAAAAAAGATCGCCTATACAGGTGCCGATGCCCAGCGAAAATCCCTGAAAATATCCCCGCTGCATTGCCAGCGTAATCATTGCGATGTTGGCAATGCCGATATCCAGACACAGTGACAGACTTAAGAAAAACCCCGTCGAAAAGGACATCATCGCACTGCACTCCTGCACGAAAGAACCTCGCGCTGCGCCACCTGATATGTGCCTGTAAATTCTGTAAAAAGAGCCCATTCTGGAGAGCGAAGCGTAAACTGAAGCGGCGTCATCGAGTTCCCTGCCTGACCGTGAGTGATACCTTATTTCATTCTTTTACTCAGCTCAGGTATTGGAAAAAATTGCAGCGAAGGGATGAAGGGAAATTCAGCCGACGGGGAAAGGGAATAAAGCGGGCGGTACGACATGATCCGCCCGGGGAACCTGGAGCAGAATAATCAGGCGGTGGTGTTAATGTTCCGCCCTACAGCCGGGTTCGCGGGAAGGGCAGTAACGCCTTCCACCAGTGTAGTGATGGTATCTGCCTGTTGGTTCAGGGTTTTCTTTAACAGCGTCGCATTGGCTTCACCACGTGCCTGCCATTGATCTAACCCTGCAGACAGCGTTGTGAGTTGCTGAATATCCATGCAGTTGCTCCTTATGTTGACTGAGCCCCAAACGGGGGTCACATAATACTGGCGACGGATTTCGCCAGTGGCGCATAAAGTATCGGCACATATACGCAAAACTTAAGCATGATTAACAGTACCGTGAAGCACACTGCTTATCGTGAGACAAACCGCGGCACAAAACTCACCGGAAAATTCAGCGAATTGGCGATAAAACACGCATCGTGAGCATGGTGGTGCAGCGCTTCTGCGCGCGCAGCGTCCGCCGGATCGCGCAATGTGACCAACGGCTTCAACGTGATTTGCGTGAAATGCCCCCGCTCACCCTCGACCATTGTGCCCTCCGCCGCATCCTCATAAGCCTCGACGATGATACCGGCATCCGCGCACAGATGCAGATACCATAATTTATGGCAGGCGGACGCCGAGGCCAGCAACAGTTCTTCGGGATTCCAGCGCGTGGCATCGCCCCGAAAGGCCGGATCGGCACTCAGTGCGATGGTCGCTTTCCCCTCAGCGGCAAGCTCACCATTGCGGTCGTACGCGGTGTAGGAATCTGTACCGCTGCCACGATTACCGGTCCAGCGAATGTGAATATGGTAATGATGTTCCCGATTAGCCATCTTGCATCCTTTAAAGGCTGAAGGTGATTCTGGAGACAGTATCCATCGTGATTTCAGGCCTGTAGCCCAGCGGATTGATGCTCAGAGCCTGATGTTATAACGGACAATATCATCCACCTGTGCCAGCTTATCGTACAATCTGCGGGCAGGATTGTTTTCATTTGTCACCCAATATACTTTCGCCCAGCCCAGTTCACGGGCTTCATCGCAGACTGCTACGATTAGGGCTTTTCCAGCACCTACGCCGCGCTTGTTTTCCTTAACAAAGAGATCTTCCAGATAGCATACGGGCTGGGTGACCCAGGTCCCTTCGTGTATCACGCATATCGCGAAACCGATCACGCTGCCGTTGTGTTCGGCGAGTCGACACATGAGCGCGGAGTCAGGTGAATGGATTCTCTGCCAGGTAGATAGCGTGACGCTCTCATCCAGGTGATGACCATAAAACAGCAGGTAATCTTTCCAGAGCCCCAGCCAGGCTGCGTAATCATCCGGCAGGGCATTACGAACGTTAAGCATTGACGTTCCTTTTAGTCGATGGGCCAGATAACTCGCCGCTGTAATGCCATGACGACGCTACACATCGCGGATACGAAAACAGCGACTGACGGCTTGTTGGAGCCTGCTCAATCAGTAAAGCAGCAGTCTCCCTCAGAAGCTATCTTAATGCGATGGAGTCTGTAAAATCGTGGCTGATGACCATAATAACGATGACAGCGCAGGCGCAGTCAACCAGGGTATTACGAATGGCTGTGGAATTTTGCGATTCCTACTTAAGCGAGGCAGCGGCCCAGCCCTTTCTCAAAGAAAACCATAATATAAAGAAGTATATTTTCGACAGTCTGTCAGAAAAGCACTGAACTACACAGTCCCTCAAAAAAAGGGTGACCATGGATCATGGTGATTGTTAAACAGAGTGACAGCAAGCTCTGCCACACTGTTTAACAGAACATAACCTCAGAAATTTTGAATAATTAATTATATAAATCAACGAATTAAATCTTTTATAGCTACTTTAATATGCCTTACGGTGTTACTCAGTTGAATATATTCATTCTGACATTCTCGTCTTGTCTTTCAGAGAAAATATAAGTGGAAAGCCAGCCCAGGACATTCGGACCGGCTTCCTTATAGATGATGGCGACAGGTCATCGGTTCATTCATGTACTCACAGAAATGCCAACGTCGCCTTCTTACGCCACTTCTCCATTTTCCTGCCTGTACTCTTTCGGTGTCGTCGCATAGCTCTTCTTGAACACCGAATAGAAATACTGCAATGAGGGATAACCACACATCTGCGAGATCTCATTGATACTGAGTGACGAGCCCGCCAGCAGTTCCTTTGCCTTTTCCAGCTTTTCGCGATGGATCATGGCGTGAATCGTATCGCCAGTTTCGTCACGGAAACGCTTCTCCAGGTTAGAACGCGACAGGCCAATGGCATCCAGTACCTGCTCCACCTTAATGCCCTTACAGGCGTTAAAACGGATAAAATGCATCGCCTGAATCACTGCCGGGTCGTGCAGCGAGCGGAAATCGGTTGAGCGGCGGGCAATCACTTTCACTGGCGGTACCAGAATGCGCTGGAGCGGCAGAACCTGCTTATCCAGCAGGCGGTGTAACAGCTTAGCGGCCTGATAACCCATCTGTCGTGAACCCTGAACTACCGAGGAAAGCGCGACGCGAGAGAGATAACGGGTCAGTTCTTCGTTGTCGATGCCAATTACGCACAGCTTCTCAGGCACCGGAATCTTCAGGTGCTCGCAGGCCTGCAGCAGATGACGCGCACGTGCATCAGTGACAGCAATAATGCCGGTATGCGGGGGAAGGGTTTGCAGCCAGTCGGCCAGGCGGTTTTGCGCGTGCTGCCAGTTCTCAGAGGCGGTTTCCATGCCCTGATAAACCACGCCCATATAGCGCTCACGCATGACGCGTTGGCGAAACGCCAGTTCGCGCTCCTGTGCCCAGCGTTTACCACTGGAAGCCGGCAAACCGTAAAATGCAAAACGGTTGATACCGCGCGCTTTCAGGTGCAGGAAGGCACTTTCCACCAGCGCGCTGTTGTCGGTGGCAATGTAGTGTACCGGCGGGTAATCCTCTTCACGATGATAGGAGCCACCCACACCGACGACCGGCACCGCCACGTCTGCCAGCGAACGCTGAATGGCGCTGTCGTCATAATCCGCAATCACGCCGTCGCCCAGCCACTCATGGATATTGTCAATGCGGCAGCGGAAATCCTCCTCAATGAAAATATCCCAGTTTGTCTGTGAAGCCTGTAAATACTCGCCAACGCCTTCAACCACCTGACGATCGTAAACCTTGTTGGCGTTAAACAGCAGGGTAATGCGGTATCGTTTCTCATGCATAGTGGCAGCGTCCCGTTAACTCCCAGCGAATTGCATAGCACAGCTGGATGCATCACAGAAATGGTTTGCGCCACAGTGTGATCGTTCACACGATTACATACGGCGGCGCGTTGCGGTGTCCATCCAGACCGCCAGCAGCAAAATCGCCCCTTTTACGATGTACTGCCAGAAGGTCGGCACATCCATCATGCTCATGCCGTTATCCAGCGAGGCCATGATAAACGCGCCCATCACCGCCCCGGCGACGGATCCGACGCCGCCAGCCAGGCTGGTGCCGCCGATAACACAGGCTGCAATCGCATCCAGTTCGGCGATGTTCCCGGCAGAAGGCGATCCCGCGCCCAGACGTGAGCTGAGGATCAGCCCCGCGATCGCCACCATCAGGCCATTGATGGCAAACACCGCCAGCTTGGTGCGCGCCACATTGATACCGGAAAGCCGGGCGGCATCAATATTGCCGCCGATGGCGTAAATGCGGCGGCCAAAAGCCGTGCGGGTGGCCATAAACATTCCCGCCAGCAGCAGCAATGCCAGCAGCAGTACCGGAGTAGGTACGCCACGGTAATCATTCAGCAGCCAGATCGCCCCCAGCACCAGCACGGCGGTGATCGCCTGGCGTGCCACGGTGCCTGTCGCCGCCGGTTGAGCCAGCCCCAACTGCTGACGACGCAGCCGTAAGCGCCACTGCCACAGAATAAACAGTGCCAGGCCGATAAAGCCAAAACCAAAACCGAAGCCGCCTGGCAAATAGCTTTGCCCAATCTGGGACATCGCCGGACTGGTCGGGGCAACGGTAGTTCCGTCGGTGATACCGACCAGGATGCCGCGAAACGCCAGCATACCGGCCAGCGTTACGATAAACGAAGGCACCTTGCGGTAGGCCACCCACCAGCCATTCCAGGTGCCCAGCAGCAGGCCAAGCACCAGCGTGACCACAATGGTCAGTGGCAGCGGCCAGCCCAGCCAGACGTCAAAGATCGCCGCCGCGCCGCCCAGCAGCCCCATCATAGAGCCAACTGAGAGGTCGATCTCAGCGGAGATAATAACAAACACCATGCCCACCGCCAGGATGCCGGTTATCGCTGTCTGGCGCAGCAGGTTAGAGACGTTGCGCGGGCTGAGCCAGGCACCGTCAGTAGTCCAGGTAAAAAACAGGGCAATCAACACAATCGCCCCCAGCATGACCAGCACCTGCAAATTACGCAGGCCGAGCTTGCTGGAGACGGGCTTGTTGGCCGGCGTCGATACGGCGGGCTTGGTTTCGCTGTTAAGCATAATGTTCACTCCGCAGAGCGGCTTCCATCACCTGCTCCTGAGTCAGATTGTCGTTAATCAGATCGGCTTTGATTTGCCCTTCATGCATCACCAGAATGCGGTCGCTGAGGCCCAGCACTTCGGGCAACTCAGACGAGATCACAATGACGGAGATGCCCTGCTGTACCAGCGCATTGATTAGCACATAAATTTCCTGCCGCGCACCCACATCAATACCGCGCGTGGGCTCATCCAGAATCAGAATTTTTGGAT
The DNA here is from genome assembly GCF_003201175.1 of Pantoea sp. PNA 03-3. Classification (NCBI taxonomy): domain Bacteria; kingdom Pseudomonadati; phylum Pseudomonadota; class Gammaproteobacteria; order Enterobacterales; family Erwiniaceae; genus Pantoea; species Pantoea sp. PNA 03-3. The sequence goes on from NZ_QICO01000007.1 coordinate 175,417, forward strand.
TGAGCAGCAGGCATTTCGCCAGAATCGCTTTTTGCTGGTTGCCGCCGCTGAGGCGGCCAATCGGCAGTTCAGGTGACGAGGTTTTGACCCGCAAGCGGGCGATAGCGGCATTAATGGCGTGCAGCTCGCTGGCTTCGTCAATCGTGGACAGGCGCTGGCTGAACTGATCCAGCGCCGCCAGAGTGATGTTTTTGCCCACGCCCATCAGCGGCACAATGCCGTCTTTTTTGCGATCCTCCGGTACCATGGCAATGCCGTGCGCGATCGCCTCCTGACAGTCGCGGATAGTCACTTTGTTGCCGTTAATCCGGATCTCACCCTGCCAGCGACCAGGCCAGACGCCAAACAGACACTGAACGGTTTCCGTTCGGCCAGCACCGACTAATCCGGCGATACCAAGGATCTCTCCCTTACGCAGGGTAAAGGACAGGTTATTCACGCGCTTGATGTGGCGGTTGACCGGGTGCCAGGCCGTCAGGTTGCTGACCTGCAGCACCGTGTCGCCAATCTCGTGAGGTGAATGTGGATAGAGCGCCGTGAGTTCACGTCCGACCATCATGGTGATGATATCGTCCTCACTCAGGCCCGCCGCCGGACGAGTGGCAATATGCTGACCATCGCGAATCACGCAGATGGTGTCCGAAATCGCCCGCACCTCGTTCAGTTTGTGCGAGATATAAATACAGGCGATACCGTGCTCGCGCAGGTTGTGGATGATACTGAGCAGTACCGTGGTTTCCTGCTCGGTCAGCGAGGACGTCGGCTCATCGAGGATAAGCAGCCGCACCTGTTTGTTGAGCGCCCGCGCAATCTCCACCAGCTGCTGCTGCCCCAGGCCCAGCTCACCCACGCGCGTGTCGGGCGAGACGTTAAGTTTGACCCGTTCCAGCAACTGCTGGCAGCGCAGCGTCATGGTTTCATCGTCCACCATGCCAAAGCGCCCCAGTTCTGCGCCCAGGAAGATGTTCTCCATCACGGTCAGTTGCCGTACCAGCGCCAGCTCCTGATGGATAATGACAATTCCTTTGCGTTCGGTATCGCGAATAGTCTGTGCCTGGATCGGGTCCCCGGAAAACTGAATCTGCCCCTCAAACTCCCCGTGCGGATACAGTCCGCACAGGATTTTCATCAGGGTCGATTTGCCAGAGCCGTTTTCACCACACAACGACAGCACTTCACCGGCATCCAGTTGCAGGCTGACGTTGTCCAGCGCCTTCACCGCGCCGAAACGCTTGGTGATATTTTTCATTTCCAGCAACATCGGTCTTCTCCTTCGCAGGATGGCGATCAGAGTTCACTCTTCTTGTGGAAACCGTCTTTCACCACGGTACTGTCGATATTGTCTTTGTTGACCTCGATGGGCGTCAGCAGGCGCGACGGCACGTCTTTCAGGCCGTTGTTGAGTTTGGCATTGCTGGCAGGCGTCTGACCGTTGCCCAGCTCGACGGTGACATTAGCTGCTTCAGTCGCCAGTTCTTTGATCGGTTTGTACACCGTCATGGTTTGCGTGCCATTCATGATGCGTTTGATGGCGGCCAGATCGGCATCCTGCCCGGAGATGGCGACCTTACCGGCCAGCCCCTGCGCGCTGAGCGCCTGGATCGCTCCCCCCGCGGTAGCATCGTTTGAGGCCACAACGGCATCGATGTGGTTTTTATTGGCGGTCAGGGCGTTTTCCATGATTTTCAGCGCATTTTCCGGCAGCCAGGCATCAACCCACTGGTCACCGACAACTTTTATGCTGCCATTATCAATAGAGGGTTTTAACACCTTCATCTGCCCTTCGCGGAACAGGCGGGCGTTATTATCGACAGGCGATCCGCCCATCAGGAAGTAATTGCCTTTGGGCACTTTTTTCACCAGGCTTTCGGCCTGCATTTCGCCGACTTTTTCATTATCAAACGAAATATAGAAATCGATATCGGCATTATTAATCATGCGGTCATAGGCCAGAACTTTAATGCCTTCTCGTTTCGCTTCTGCCACGACGTTACTTAATACCTGACCGTTGTAGGGAATAATAACCAGCACATCCACGCCGCGGTTGATCATATTTTCGATTTGCGACATTTGCGTTTCTTCGTTGCCATTGGCAGACTGCACGAAGACTTTCGCGCCCTTTGCTTCCGCCTGTTTAACGAAGATATCGCGGTCTTTTTGCCAGCGTTCCAGACGTAAATCGTCAATGGCCATGCCGATTTTGACTTCTTTTGCCAGACTGGCCTGACTGAACAGCGTAAGCGCAGCGAGTAATGCGGGTTTCATTTTCATCATGGTCATCCTGTAGGGAACGGTTATTGTCGTTGTAAGGCTATGAACCAGGCGGATGAATTGTTCACCTTATTTTTACCTGCCAGCAATTACTGATTTTTATCCGGCTATTACGTTTTTTGGTTTATTTCTGAATTTTTGAGCGCGATCCAAATTTTAACATTTTCAGACTCGCCGTTACCGCAAACTGCACAGCATGAGGTCATCTCATTGTCATATTTTTTTGCGAGCAAGCGCACAATAAATAATTCTCTTACTGCCTGTGTGAAATATCGTAATTGAGTGGTCAGAAAGCGGATACGCACAATATGGCTTCTGGGTAACCCATTCGGGACCACTGTTAAGGAGCAAACCATGCACGCTTATTTTGACCAGCTTGATCGCGTTCGCTACGAAGGCGCAAAAACCAGTAATCCTCTGGCCTTCCGCCACTACAACCCTGACGAAGTCATCCTGGGGAAAACCATGGCTGAGCATCTGCGCTTCGCCGCCTGTTACTGGCACACCTTCTGCTGGAATGGCGCGGACATGTTTGGTGTCGGCGCTTTTGATCGTCCATGGCAAAAAGCGGGCGATGCGCTGGCGCTGGCCAAACTGAAAGCGGACGTTGCCTTTGAGTTTTTCCACAAGCTGAACGTGCCTTACTACTGCTTCCACGATGTGGACGTCTCACCTGAAGGTGACTCCTTAAAAAGCTATCGCGAAAACCTGGCGGTAATGACCGATACGTTGCAGGCGAAACAGCAGGAAACGGGCTTAAAACTACTCTGGGGCACCGCTAACTGCTTTACACATCCGCGCTACGGTGCGGGTGCCGCCACCAATCCGGATCCGGAAGTATTTTCCTGGGCCGCCAGTCAGGTGTGCAGTGCAATGAAAGCGACCCAAACGCTGGGGGGCGAAAACTACGTACTGTGGGGCGGACGCGAAGGCTATGAAACGCTGTTAAATACCGACCTGCGCCAGGAGCGCGAGCAGATTGGCCGCTTTATGCAGATGGTCGTTGAACATAAGCACAAAATCGGCTTCCAGGGCACGCTCCTGATTGAACCCAAACCGCAAGAGCCGACCAAACATCAGTACGATTATGACGTCGCGACGGTTTATGGCTTCCTGAAGCAGTTTGGCCTGGAAAAAGAGATTAAGGTAAACGTGGAAGCCAACCATGCCACGCTGGCGGGTCACTCATTCCATCACGAAATAGCGACGGCAATTGCGCTGGGTGTATTTGGTTCGGTCGATGCCAACCGGGGTGATGCCCAGTGCGGCTGGGACACCGATCAGTTCCCGGTCAGCGTGGAAGAGAACGCGCTGGTGATGTATGAAATTATCAAAGCAGGCGGCTTTACCACAGGCGGCTTAAACTTTGATGCCAAAGTACGTCGGCAGAGCACCGACAAGTACGATCTGTTCTATGGACACATCGGTGCCATGGACACGATGGCGCTGGCGTTGAAAGTGGCGGCGCGTATGCTGTCTGACGGTGAGCTTGATCAGCGCGTGGCACAGCGCTACAGCGGCTGGAACGGGGAGTTTGGTCAGCAGATTTTGAAAGGTGAGTTTTCACTGGAAACACTCGCGGCCCATGCGCACCAGCAGCAGTTCAATCCGCAACATCGCAGCGGTCGCCAGGAACAACTGGAAAACCTGGTGAATCATTACCTCTATGACTTCTAATCCGTAAGGAGCGCGACATGGTAATCGGGATCGATATCGGCACATCCGGCGTAAAAGTCGTGTTGCTGGATGTGCAAGGGCAGGTGGCGGCGGTGGAAACGGCCCCACTAACGGTTTCCCGCCCGCATCCGTTATGGAGCGAGCAAGATCCCGAAAGCTGGTGGCAGGCCACGGATAAGGCAATGCAGGCACTGGCACAACGGCACGACCTGAGCACGGTGAAAGCTGTGGGCCTGACAGGACAGATGCACGGCGCGACCTTGCTGGACGCGCAGCATCGGGTGCTGCGTCCCGCCATTCTCTGGAACGACGGGCGCAGCGGCGATCAGTGCCGTGAACTGGAGCAGCGGGTACCTGACTCTCGGCGCATCACCGGTAACCTGATGATGCCAGGCTTTACCGCGCCCAAACTATTATGGGTGCAACAGCACGAACCAGACATTTTTGCCCGGATTGCCAGGGTGCTGCTGCCTAAAGATTACCTGCGCTGGCGCCTGAGCGGCGAGTTTGCCAGCGACATGTCTGATGCAGCCGGAACCATGTGGCTGGATGTGGAAAAGCGTGACTGGAGTGAGGAGATGCTCGCGGCCTGCGGGCTGGATCACAGCCAGATGCCAGCCCTGTTCGAAGGCAACCAGATTACCGGTACTTTATCAACCGCGATCGCGCAGCGCTGGTCGCTGCCGCAGGTGCCGATCGTGGCGGGCGGCGGCGATAACGCGGCAGGCGCGGTCGGCGTCGGCATGGTCGCGCCGGGGCAAGGGATGTTGTCACTCGGTACCTCCGGCGTGTACTTCGTGGTCAGCGAAGGCTATCTCAGCAATCCCGAGCAGGCGGTACACAGCTTTTGTCATGCGCTGCCGCAGCGCTGGCACCTGATGTCGGTAATGCTGAGCGCCGCTTCCTGCCTGGACTGGGCAGCGTCACTGACGGGCTGCGATGATGTCCCGCACCTGTTAGCCGAAGCGGAACGTGCAAAAGACGATGCGCCCCCCTTGTGGTTTTTGCCTTATCTTTCCGGTGAACGCACACCGCATAATAATCCGCATGCCTGCGGCAGCTTCTTTGGGTTTACCCACCAGCATGGGCGACCCGAGCTGGCGCGCGCCGTGCTGGAAGGCGTCGGTTTTGCGCTGGCGGATGGCATGGATGTGGTTCACGACTGCGGCGTAACACCCGAAAGCATCATGCTGATTGGCGGTGGAGCACGAAGTCGCTACTGGCGGCAGATGCTGGCAGATATCAGCGGACAAACACTGGACTACTGCGAAGGTGGCGATGTCGGCCCGGCGCTGGGTGCCGCCCGACTGGCGCAGATGGCAATGGATAACAACCTGACCATTCCGGCCCTGAAGCAGGTGCAGCGCCATGAGCCAGATCCGGCTCGTCATGCACATTATCAGCCGAGACGTGAGACGTTCAGTCGGTTGTATCAGCAGTTGCTGCCGCTGATGAATCTGTAATTCAGCCAGAGGGCAACGGTGTTGCCCTCTGGCTGCGCAGGGTTTTCATCGTCGCCGATCAAGGCTGTCCTGCTGGAAGAAATTCATATCTGAGCACGCATCGACGGCCTGCTTTTTCGGCTACGCGGATTGAGGGACGATTCCCCGGAACAATCGTGCCCGCTAACAGGGAATTTCGTTTACCCGAAAGACACAGCTGTTTTCTTAAAACCTGCTGAGCAAGGGATGCCAGCGATCTCCCTTGATATTCAGGCAATATCACTTCCTCAGTTATCTGGAATGCCTGAAGAAACCCTACCGTACCTTCCTCACAAACAATAAACCCGACACGTTGTGCTTCTTCATAAAGAATAAAAACACTGCCATCAGAAATTTTTTCCATCAGTGTCCTTTCATTCGTCGGCAGTAAACTTTCTTTCAAAGCAGGCATGGCTTCCCATGCCCGTTGATAAGCGTCAGTCAACCCTTGCATGCACCAGCTCAAACTTCTTGCGTCAGCGCGAATTAGTGTCAAATGATGTTCTTCAGCCTCGTTTCCCTTGCTGGTGAGGGCTGAGGCATAGATGAGTTGATCCGTTTCTCCGCATACAGGAATGTCGCCAGGCACGAGAATGCGAACACGCTGAGGCTTAATTTCTGACCATTCCCTGCAAATTTTCGTTATGACATGCGAAGTAATGGGGGCATCAAATGCCACGATATCGACAAAAGGACGGGCCAGATCGCCTGCCATGTAACGTGGGCCCGTCAGGTAATGCCCGCCATCCACATCGACCTGACGCTGAAGAAAATAATGCGCAGGGAGTCCCGTTTCCTTCCACGGAAACTGTGTGGCAAATGACATATCGCAACACCATGAGCGTTGCATGCTAAGCCATTTTTCCAACTGAAACCTTAAGGCTTCTTCTGTCAAAGGAAGACTTTTGTAGTAATCGAGTAAACTGGCCAGCATGGTGCGAACCCTGATGAATACGATGAAATCATTGCCTGTTTTCGCGCGGCGAAGTTCCGCATTGCGTCTTTCCACCAACATCGGCCTGGAATGAATACGCAAACAGCCAGTGTAACCATGCGCAATGGACGAATTCAGTTCAGCAAACGATCCGGGCATCCCCAGCCAACTTAAACCGGCTTCATTATAAAGCCGGTTAAGTGACATCAGCCGGGTTACTTAACCAATCGCCCCCAGCGCATCGTCCTGACTTTGCTTTTTCGGCAGCAGGAACAGCGTTGCTGCAATATCCAGCAGGTAGATCAGGGCCAGTAGCGTGATAGCAGCTACGAAGGAGAATTTACCCGCCAGCAGCCCGATTACCAACGGACCCAATCCACCGACGCCGCGCCCCAGATTAAACAATACGTTCTGCGCGGTCGCACGAACCTGCGGCGGAAAGGTATCTGAGATCAATGCGCCATAGCCGCCAATCATACCGTTGACGAACAGGCCCATCAGCGCACCGGTAAACAACATCACGGTCGGATCGCGCAGTTGCGCATAAACCACAACCATCACGACCGCACCGAACTGGTAAAGCAGGAAAATTTTCCAGCGCGCAAAGCGATCGGCCAGCACGCCAAACAGCCAGATGCCAAAGGTCATGCCCACCACGGTTACTGCCGTCCAGACGCCGGATTTGGTCAGACTGAAACCGAAGTTAGAGGACAGGTAGCTGGGCATCCAGATCATCAGGCCGTAATAACCGAAGTTCTGAACGGAACAGAGAATAAAGATCCCCAGGCTGGCTTTGCTGGTGGCACGGTCTTTAAACAGCAGTTTCAGTCGGGCGGGAAAGGACAGCGAGGGAACATGTTTAATTTGACGGGTGAAGCTCTCGGGTTCGCCCATGCTGCGGCGAATAACAAATGACACCAGCGCGGGCAGTAATCCCACCAGGAACATGCCGCGCCAGCCAATCACACTCAGTAAAGGCGGGGTGATAAATGCCGCCAGCAGTACGCCGAGTTGCCAGCCGATGCCGACCCAGGCCGAGGCGCGGTTGCGCTTTTCTGCCGGCCAGGCTTCTGCAATCAGCGCCATGCCGATGCCAAACTCACCGCCCAGTCCCATGCCCGCCAGCGTACGGTACGCCAGCAGATCCCAGTAACCCTGCGCCACTGCACACAATCCGGTAAAGACAGAGAACATCAGTATCGTGATGGTTAACACACGAATGCGCCCATAGCGATCGCTGAGGTGGCCAAACACAATGCCGCCGATGACCGCGCCGATCAGCGTCCAGGTCACCAGTGAACCAGCCTGTGACGGATCCAGTGCCAGCGACAGGCTGATAGCGGGCAGCATAAACCCGAGAATCAGCAGATCGAATCCGTCCATGGCATAACCGCTGACGGCAGCCAGCATCGCTTTCGCAGGCGTAATGCTCTGCTTAACAGGGAAAGAAGAGGACATGAGTGCGCACCCGTTGGTTAAAAAACTGGCGCAAGTATAAAGAGCTAAGAGGATGGGGTCTATGCAGAATAGCCGGAGCCGTGCGCCTTATGGCGCACGGTTGCGCGAGATCAAGACGGTTTGTTGCTACCGTCGTCGTCACCGGATAACAGCGCGTCCAGCCTGTCGCCGCCCACGTGACGGAAATCCTGACCTTTCACGAAGTAGAAAATGATTTCGCAGATATTCTGGCAGCGGTCACCGATACGTTCGATGGCGCGGGCGCAAAACAGCGCCGTCAGAACGCTGGGAATCGTCCGAGGATCTTCCATCATGTAAGTCATCAGCTGACGCACAATGCCTTCGTACTCTTTATCCACTTTCTTGTCTTCGCGGTAGATCTGCACGGCTTCGTTAAGATCCATGCGCGCAAAGGCATCCAGCACATCATGCAGCATCTGCACAGTATGACGGCCCAGCGATTCCAGGCTGACCAGCAGCGGCAGATGTTGCTGGCCAAACTTCTCCAGCGCAGTGCGGCTGATTTTCTCGGCAACATCGCCGATGCGTTCCAGTTCGGAGATGGTTTTGATAATCGCCATGACCAGACGCAAATCGATAGCGGTAGGCTGACGTTTGGCGATGATGCGCACACAGGCTTCATCAATCTCCACTTCCATCATGTTGACCTTCTGGTCGCCATCAATGACGCGCTGGGCCAGTTCGCCATCCAGATTATGCATGGCGGTAATGGCATCGGTCAGCTGCTGCTCAACCATGCCGCCCATGATCATCACCTGCGTGCGGATGTGCTCCAGCTCAGCGTTAAACTGACCGGAGATGTGTTTATTCAGATTTAAACTGTCCATGGCGATCTCCTGTCTAATCAGCCGTAGCGACCTGTAATGTAGTCTTCCGTTTGTTTCTGTGCCGGCTTGGTGAACAGCGTGTCGGTGTCGCTGAACTCAATCAGTTCGCCCAGATACATAAACGCCGTGTGGTCGGAACAACGTGCCGCCTGCTGCATGTTGTGTGTCACGATCACGACGGTGTAATCCTGCTTCAGTTCAGTAATGAGTTCTTCGATACGGCCGGTAGATATGGGATCCAGCGCTGAACAGGGCTCATCCAGCAGCAGGACTTCCGGACGAATGGCGATACCGCGCGCAATACACAGACGCTGCTGCTGGCCGCCTGACAGACTGTAGCCACTCTGATGCAGCTTGTCTTTGGTTTCAGTCCACAGGGCTGCCTTGGTAAGCGCCCACTGCACACGCTCGTCCATATCGGCGCGAGACAGCTTTTCAAACAAGCGCACGCCAAAGGCGATATTGTCATAAATCGACATCGGGAAAGGCGTCGGCTTCTGGAACACCATGCCAACCCGGGCGCGCAGCAGGGCGATATCCTGGTTGGACGCCAGAATGTTGTCACCGTCCAGCAGAATATCCCCTTCCGCGCGCTGCTCGGGATAGAGCGAATACATTTTATTGAAGGTTCGCAGCAAAGTGGATTTACCACAGCCTGAAGGGCCGATAAAGGCCGTCACCTGATTCTTCGCAATATCCAGGTTGATGTTCTTCAGAGCGTGAAACTTGCCGTAATAAAAATTCAGATTACGGACCTGAATCTTACCCGCTGATGCAGTCGCAGTACTCATTGCTTTTCTCTCTTATACGACACCGCACAGGGCCGTGTCAGTCGTTAACCGTGTTTACCCTTGGCGAATACCACGCGTGCTACGATATTTAACAGCAACACACAGAGGGTAATAATCAGTACGCCCGCCCAGGCCAGACTTTGCCACTCGGCGAACGGACTCATCGCAAATTTAAAGATGGTGACCGGAAGGTTTGCCAGCGGCTGCATCATGTCGGTGCTCCAGAACTGGTTCGACAGCGCAGTAAACAGCAGCGGCGCGGTTTCGCCCGCGATGCGCGCTACCGCCAGCAGCACACCCGTAATAATCCCGGATACGGACGCTTTCAGCGTAATGGCGGAAATCATCTTCCATTTCGGCGTACCCAGCGCATAGGCTGCTTCGCGCATGCTGTCAGGTACCAGTCGTAACATGTTTTCCGTCGTGCGAATCACTATTGGAATCTGTAACAACGCCAGCGCTATCACACCTGCCCAGCCTGAGAAGTGGTGCATCTGCGCCACGACAATGGTGTAGACAAACAGGCCCACAACAATCGATGGGGCAGACAGCAGGATGTCGTTAATGAAACGAATCACTTCCGCCAGTAAAGACTTACGACCATATTCTGCCAGATACACACCCGCCAGAATGCCCAGTGGCGTGCCAATGAATGTCGACCATAAAATCAGTAAACCGCTACCTACCAGCGCATTGGCTAATCCGCCTCCCGCCGTGTTTGGCGGCGGTGTGGACTCGGTAAACAGCGACCATGAAAGCCCGTCAATGCCGCGGCTCACGGTGGTAAACAAAATCCAGACCAGCCAGAATAAGCCAAATGCCATCGTCAGCAAGGACAGCGTTAAGGCGATTTTGTTCTTGGTGCTACGCCACGACTGCATTTTGCGACGTGACGCTTCCAGTTCGGCCCGAGCCTGTACTTCCATTGTTGTCATGATCGCGCTCCTTCACTTTTTGCCAGACGCATAATCATTAACTTGGAAATCGCCAGCACAATAAAGGTGATAACAAACAGAATCAGGCCCAGTTCCATCAGTGCCGCTACGTGAACACCCGATTCGGCTTCAGCAAACTCATTCGCCAGTGCCGAGGTGATACTGTTGCCTGGCATAAACAGTGAGGCACTGTCGAGCTGGTAGGTGTTACCGATAATAAAGGTGACCGCCATGGTTTCGCCCAGCGCACGTCCCAGGCCCAGCATGATGCCGCCGATGACGCCGTTTTTAGTAAACGGCAACACGATGCGCCAGATCACTTCCCACGTGGTGCAGCCAATCCCATAGGCTGACTCTTTCATCATCACCGGCGTCTGCTCAAACACGTCGCGCATGACTGAAGCAATATAGGGAATGATCATGATGGCCAGAATCACACCTGCGGCCAGAATACCGATACCAAACGCCGGACCGGAGAACAGAGCGCCAATAATCGGAATGCCCGAGAGGACATCACCAACGGGCGTCTGGAAATATTCTGCGAACAGCGGAGCAAAGATAAATAAGCCCCACATACCATAAACAATACTCGGAATCGCAGCGAGCAGCTCAATTGCGGTTCCCAGTGGACGTCGTAACCAGCCTGGTGAGAGTTCGGTCAGAAAAAGAGCAATACCGAAACTGACCGGTACCGCAATAATCAACGCAATGATTGAGGTGACAAGTGTGCCGTAAATCGGCACCAGTGCACCGAATTGTTCGTTAGGGGCGTCCCAGGTTTTGGTCCACAAAAACGCGAAACCAAATTTCTGTATGCTTGGCCAGGAAGAGAAGATCAGGGAGACGATAATGCCGCCCATAAGCAACAGAACAATCAGCGCAGAGAGTTTTACCAGCGCGCCAAAAATTCGGTCACCTTGCTTACCTGGGGCTTTGAATGCCGACTTCGTTGCAGCCATAGAAGTCTTCGTCCTCAGAAGTTATCAGGGCGGCAGACGCCGCCCTTGAAGGCTGACCAGCACGCAGGCTGGTCAGGGTCATTCACTTACTTATAAAGCGCTTTACCAGAACTGTCTTTGATATTGGCTTTCCAGGCAGCACGGATCTGCTGAACCACGCTCTCCGGCAGGGTGGCATAATCCAGCGCATTGGCCGTTTTACCGCCATCTTTGTAGGCCCAGTCAAAGAACTTCAGGACTTCGGCACCTTTCGCCGCATTAGTCTGATCTTTGTAAATCAGGATAAAGGTGGTTGAGGTGATCGGCCATGCATCATTGCCTTTCTGGAAGGTCAGATCCTGAGCAAACGATTTGCTCCAGTCTGCGCCTTTTGCGGCATTAGAGAAGCTGGTTTCGCTTGGCGCAACCGCTTTGCCGTCCGCATCCATCAGTTTGGTATAGGTCAGGTTATTCTGTTTGGCATACGCGTACTCAACGTAACCAATAGAACCTGGCAGACGCTGTACAAACGCTGCTACGCCATCGTTACCTTTACCGCCCAGACCGGTTGGCCAGTTAACGGTGTTGCCTTTACCAATTTTGCTGTTCCACTCTTCGTTCACTTTCGCCAGGTAGCTGGTGAAAACGAAAGAGGTACCTGAGCCATCCGCGCGACGCACCACGTTGATGTTGGTATCGGGCAGTTTCACGCCTGGGTTCAGTTTAACAATCGCAGGATCGTTCCACTTTTTGATGTTACCCAGATAGATGTCGCCAACGGTTTTACCGTCCAGCGTCAGCTGACCAGATTTGATGCCTGGCAGGTTAACCGCCAGCACCACGCCACCGATTACGGTAGGGAACTGGAACAGACCATATTTCTGCAGATCTTCGTCTTTCATAGGCGCATCGGAGGCACCGAAATCAACGGTTTTGGCGATAATTTGTTTTACACCGCCAGATGAACCAATGCCCTGATAGTTGATTTTGCTACCGGTGGCTTGCTGATACTCTGCTGCCCACTTGGCATAAACCGGCGCCGGGAATGTACCGCCAGCACCGGTCAGATCGGTGGCTGCAAATGCAGAAACCGCACTAACGGCAAGAGAGGCGGCGAGGATTCGGGCTACGGTGCTACGCATCAGTGTCATGTTCCCTCCAGGGGAGAAAAGTCAGGCTAAGTGCCTTTTTAGTAAGAGTCAGTGATTGCTGCAGGAGGGAAAATAGGACAGTTTAGTGACAGAAAAATGTAGTTAATATTACAGTTATATGACAGGCACAATTATTGCTCATTTCATAAGACTCCTCTCGAAAAGGACATGTTCGATGAGATTTATGAAGAAGCTTCTGGTGTGCAATGTCGTCCTGCTCTGTACGCTGGCAGGCTTAAAGGCGGATGATACGACACCCACGATTCATTTAGATAAATTTTATACCGCAGCTAATAACAGAGGCGCTCTGGCTATATTGGGTTATTACGGCGCCGTTAAACAATCATCCGTCGATGTTGAAGGTGTTATTGCAATGAAAGATAAGATTAAAGACTTAACAAAAACGCTATAAAATCAGGCAAATATCCTCAGTCAACTCGCCAAAAGCTAAGCAACAATGAGGATACGATCAATAACCTGCAGCGTTCACTCGATGAGGCTAACCGCAAAATCAGCGATCAACAGCGTGCACTGGAGCAATGCAGTAGCAAGATCAAATAAATGAAACGCGTGAATCCCGTCGGGGATTCACGCATAAGATGCATTACTCGACCGTTACCGATTTCGCCAGGTTACGCGGCTGATCCACATCGGTGCCTTTGATCAGGGCCACATGATAGGAGAGCAGCTGGAGCGGCACGGTATAGAAGATAGGCGCAATGGCCTCTTCGACGTGCGGCAGAGGAATGATTTTCATTCCTTCGCTGTCACTGAAACCGGCATCCTGATCGGCAAACACGTACAGCAGACCGCCACGCGCGCGTACTTCTTCGATATTCGATTTCAGCTTCTCTAACAGTTCATTGTTCGGTGCCACCACAATGACCGGCATATCGGCATCGATCAACGCCAGCGGACCGTGCTTGAGTTCCCCTGCCGCATAGGCTTCCGCATGAATATACGAGATCTCCTTCAGCTTGAGCGCCCCTTCCATCGCGATAGGGTACTGATCGCCACGGCCAAGGAACAGGGCATGGTGCTTATCAGAGAAATCTTCGGCCAGGTTTTCAATCAGCTTATCCTGCGCCAGCATTTGCTCAATGCGGCTTGGCAGAGCCTGCAGACCATGCACAATCTCGTGCTCTTTTTCTGCGGACATGCCGTTCAGGCGACCGAGTTTTGCCACCAGCATCAGCAGTACGGTCAGTTGAGTGGTAAAGGCCTTTGTAGAGGCTACACCAATCTCCGTACCCGCTTTGGTCATCAGCGCCAGATCGGATTCACGTACCAGCGACGAACCCGCGACGTTACAGATAGCCAGCGATCCCAGGTACCCCAGCTCTTTCGACAGGCGCAGCGCGGCCAGCGTATCCGCCGTTTCCCCCGACTGAGACAGGGTAATCAGCAGGCTGTTTTTACGTACCGCCGATTTACGGTAGCGGAATTCGGACGCAATCTCGACATCACAAGGGAGGTTTGCCAGCGCCTCGAACCAGTAACGCGAGACCATGCCAGAGTTGTAAGAAGTGCCACAGGCGATGATCTGGATGTGCTCAACCTTGCTGAGCAGCGCTTCTGCATTTGGCCCCAGTTCGCTGAGATCGACTGCACCGTGATTAAAACGCCCCGTTAAGGTGTTTTTAATCGCATTTGGCTGCTCATAGATCTCTTTTTGCATGTAATGGCGATAGATACCTTTATCGCCGGCATCATACTGTACGCTGGATTCGATCTCATCGCGGCGCACGGTATTACCCGCACGATCGACGATCGTAACATCGCGACGGCTGATTTCAGCGATATCGCCCTCTTCCAGATAAATAAAGCGGCGAGTGACCGGCAACAGGGCCAGTTGGTCAGAAGCAATGAAGTTTTCACCCACACCACGACCGATCACCAGTGGGCTGCCTGAACGGGCGGCCACCAGACACGATGGATCGCGACTGTCCATGATCACCATGCCATAGGCACCGCGTAGTTGGGGAATCACACGCTGCACGACTTCACGCAGCGAACCGCCCTTTTTCTGCTCCAGATGAACCAGATGCGCTACCACTTCGGTATCGGTTTCTGAGCTGAAATGGTAACCCTGCGCAATCAGCGCTTCACGAAGCGGCTCATGGTTTTCGATAATACCGTTGTGCACTATAACGATGTGCTCAGAAACGTGCGGATGCGCATTGGCCTCTGAGGGTTCGCCATGGGTTGCCCAGCGCGTATGCGCGATACCGGTTCCGCCGTTCAGAGGTTGTTCTTCCGCTGCGGCAGCCAGCATCTGAACTTTGCCCAGACGACGCAGACGGGTAACATGACCTTGCTGATCGACGACGGCCAGACCGGCTGAGTCATAACCGCGGTATTCCAGGCGGCGTAAACCTTCTAACAAAATTTCTGCGATATCACGTTGTGCTACTGCACCAACAATTCCACACATAAGTTATTTCCTGACTTCATGGCTGTTTGCCATTGCGTTGTCATATGACCTGATAGTCCGGCATCGCCGGTTCCCCGAGCCTTGTAGAGAGTGGGGATTATAGTTTTGGTACTGCAAGCGGCCCGTTTAGCCCGGGCCGTAAAAATTATTTTTTCTTCTGCGGGCGCTGCCAGCCGGCTTTGTGATTCTGCTCTTTACGGTTATAGACCAGATCGGCAGTGGAAATGTCTTTCATCACCGTTGTTCCGGCGGCAATCGTTGCGCCTGCCGCCACACTCACCGGGGCGACCAGTTGCGTATCCGAGCCAACAAATACATTGTCGCCAATAACGGTTTTGAATTTATTTGCGCCATCGTAATTGCAGGTAATCGTCCCTGCACCGATATTCACATTGGCACCGATCTCCGCATCACCCAGATAAGACAGGTGACCTGCTTTAGAGCCTTTCCCGAGTCGGGCTTTTTTCATTTCAACAAAATTGCCGACGTGGGCGGCCTGGGCCAGTTCACTGCCGGGACGTAAACGCGCGAACGGGCCGACCGTACAGTCAGTGGCCAGATTCGCATCCTCGATCACCGAATAGGGGCTAATCTCGCAATCATCGCTGATGACGCTGTTTTTAATGACGCAGCCCGTACCAATTTTGACCCGGTTGCCCAGCGTTACCTGGCCTTCAATAATGACATTGACGTCGATCTCAACGTCCCGACCATGCTGCAGCGTGCCGCGCAGGTCGAAGCGTGCCGGATCGCGTAGCATAACGCCCGCAAGCAGCAGTTTTTCTGCCTGCTCCTGCTGGTAAGTGCGCTCGAGAGTTGCCAGTTGCAGACGGTTGTTTACGCCATCAGTTTCGCTATTGCGTGCCGGATGTACCGCATTGATGACACGACCTTCCTGATGCGCCAGGGCAATGATGTCGGTGATGTAATATTCACCCTGAGCATTATTATTGGTAAGTTTTGCCAGCCAGCGTTTTAGATCACCACCGTTAGCGATCAGGATGCCAGTATTGATTTCATTAATGGCCAGTTGTGCAGGGCTGGCATCTTTCTGCTCAATAATGCCGACGATGGTGCCATTTTCACGCACGATGCGGCCGTAGCCCGTAGGGTTATCCAGTACGACGGTTAACAGTCCAATCCCGCCTTCCGGCTTCGCGTCGCGCAGACGTTGTAATGTCTCTTCAGAAATCAGCGGAACATCACCATAAAGCATCATGATGTCTTCGTCGTCTGCAAAGTGCGGAGCTGCCTGCTGCATGGCATGCCCGGTACCGAGTTGTTCTGCCTGCAACACCCAGTTAACGGCACTGTCGGTTAACGTGGCTTTGAGCTGGTCACCGCCGTGTCCGTAAACCAGATGAACCTGTTGCGCACCCAGCCCTTTAGCGGCATCAATGACGTGCTGAACCATCGGTTTACCTGCCAACGTATGCAAGACTTTTGGCAGATCGGAATACATACGGGTGCCCTTGCCAGCCGCAAGAATCACCACACTCATCGCACTGTTAGACATATCTATCCTGACTGATTTTTGACTGAGGAACGTTAAACGATTTAGCACTGAGATTACTACATTTTTCTCGTTCCGAAATTAGCTATTATCCCGCTATCCGGGCTTCAGATAAAAAAAATGCCAGCCCGATGGGCTGGCATTTCGTGACGCATAAAGCCGGATTACATCGCTTTTTTGGTCAGCTCGATCACGCGCAGTTTGGCAATGGCTTTCGCCAGTTCTGCAGAAGCCTGAGCATAGTCCACGTCGCCGTGGCTGCTGTTCATATGCTCTTCTGCTTTACGTTTTGCTTCCAGGGCACGCGCTTCGTCCAGATCGGTACCGCGAATAGCGGTATCGGCCAGAACGGTAGTGCTGCCAGGCTGCACTTCCAGCACGCCGCCAGAGAGGTAAATAAACTCCTCTTCGCCGTGCTGTTTCACGATACGGATCATTCCAGGCTTAATGGCAGTCAGCAGCGGGGCGTGGCCAGGGAAAATCCCCAGTTCACCTTCGCTACCTGACACCTGAATTTTCTGTACCAGACCAGAGAACAGTTGGCTCTCTGCACTGACAACATCCAGGTGATAAGTCATAGCCATAATTTTCCTCCTGGGAAACCGTTATTACAGTTTCTTCGCTTTTTCGACCGCTTCTTCGATGGCACCAACCATGTAGAAGGCCTGCTCTGGCAGGTGGTCAAATTCACCTTCCATGATGCCTTTAAAGCCACGGATGGTGTCTTTCAGCGTCACGTATTTACCTGGAGAACCGGTGAACACTTCTGCTACGAAGAACGGCTGAGACAGGAAGCGCTGAATCTTACGCGCACGTGCCACCAGCAGTTTGTCTTCTTCAGACAGTTCGTCCATACCCAGGATGGCGATAATGTCTTTCAGTTCCTGATAACGCTGCAGCAGTGACTGTACGCCACGTGCAACATCGTAGTGCTCCTGACCCACAACCAGTGGATCCAGCTGACGGCTGGTTGAGTCCAGCGGATCAACGGCTGGGTAGATACCCAGAGAGGCGATCTGACGACTCAGGGTGACTGTTGAGTCTAAGTGAGCAAAGGTAGTTGCCGGTGACGGGTCAGTCAGGTCATCCGCAGGGACGTAAACGGCCTGTACGGAGGTGATTGAACCGGTTTTGGTGGAGGTAATACGCTCCTGCAACACACCCATCTCTTCTGCCAGCGTTGGCTGATAACCTACCGCAGATGGCATACGACCCAGCAGTGCAGAGACTTCTGTACCAGCCAGGGTATAACGGTAGATGTTGTCGATGAACAGCAGAACGTCACGGCCTTCATCACGGAATTTCTCCGCCATGGTCAGACCGGTCAGTGCAACGCGCAGACGGTTACCCGGCGGCTCGTTCATCTGGCCATACACCAGCGCAACTTTGTCGATAACGTTGGAGTCAGTCATTTCGTGGTAGAAGTCGTTACCCTCACGAGTACGCTCACCCACGCCGGCAAATACCGAGTAACCTGAGTGCTCAGCCGCAATGTTACGGATCAGCTCCATCATGTTTACGGTTTTACCCACACCCGCACCACCGAACAGACCGACTTTACCGCCCTTCGCGAACGGACACATCAGGTCGATAACCTTGATGCCGGTTTCCAGCAGTTCCTGCGAGTTAGACTGCTCTTCATAAGAAGGCGCAGGGCGGTGAATAGAGGAAACCTCTACTGCACTGCCATCTTCTTCTTTCAGGTCGCCTTTCATGTCGATAGGCTCGCCCAGCACGTTCATGATACGGCCGAGGGTTGCTTTACCAACCGGTACCTGGATCGGTTTTTTCAGGTCGGCAACTTCCAGACCGCGCTTCAGGCCGTCAGAAGTACCCATGGCGATAGTACGCACTACGCCACCACCCAGCTGCTGCTGAACTTCCAGCACCAGACGAGCATCACCATTCTTAACCTCAAGAGCGCTGTACACTTGCGGTACTGCATCCTGAGGGAATTCGACGTCAACTACGGCGCCGATAATCTGGACAATCTTTCCAGCTGCCATCTTGAATCCTCTACCTAATTCCAAACCTGGTTAAACCGCGGAGGCTCCCGAGACGATCTCGGTAAGTTCCTGGGTGATGCTGGCCTGACGAGCTTTGTTGTAAACCAACTGCAGCTCTTTGATCAGATTTCCGCCGTTATCGGTTGCAGCTTTCATTGCCACCATACGTGCGGCCTGCTCACTGGCCAGGTTTTCCACCACACCCTGATAAACCTGCGATTCGACATAGCGACGCAGCAGCGTATCCAGCAGCGCTTTCGGATCGGGCTCGTACAGGTAATCCCAGGTCTTCGCCTTCATCTCTTCTTCACCTTCCGCTGGCGGTAACGGCAGCAGTTGGGTAATGGTCGGAGTCTGAGACATGGTGTTGTTGAACTTGTTGTTAACAATGTACAGCTTGTCGATACGGCCTTCATCGTAGGCCTGCAACATCACTTTTACCGGGCCAATAAGATCAGACAGCGCAGGCTTATCGCCCATGCCAGTGACCTGTGCCACTACATTGCCACCAACAGCGCCGAAGAATGACACGCCTTTCGATCCCACAATGGCCAGATCGCTCTGTACGCCTTTGTCGGACCAGGCCTTCATCTCTGCCAGCAATTTTTTGAACAGGTTAACGTTCAAACCACCACAAAGCCCGCGGTCAGTCGAAACGACCAGGTAGCCGACGCGCTTAACGTCGCGCTCATCCAGGTAAGGGTGCTTGTATTCCAGATTGCCTAACGCAAGGTGACCAATCACTTTGCGCATGGTATCTGCATACGGACGGCTGGCCGCCATGCGTTCCTGCGTTTTACGCATTTTGGAGGCGGCGACCATTTCCATCGCTTTGGTGATCTTCTGCGTATTTTTTACGCTTCCAATCTTGGTACGTATTTCTTTTGCGCCGGCCATTAGCTTCTCCTCAAAGCCTTGCGGCCTGCCTTTTCAGACAAGCCGCCAGACATTACCAGGACTGGGTTGCTTTAAACGTCTCGAGGAGGCCTTTCAGCTTCTCTTCGATGTCGTTATTGAAGTTACCAGACTGGTTGATTTCAGCCATCAGCTCGGCGTGATCGCGATCTGCGAACGCCAGCAGAGCCGCTTCGAAGCTACCAATTTTTGCCAGCTCAACGTCGTTCAGATAGCCGCGTTCCGCTGCGAAAAGAACCAGACCCTGTTGCGCGACAGACATCGGCGCATACTGTTTCTGCTTCAGCAGCTCGGTCACTTTCTGACCGTGGCTCAGCTGTTTACGGGTTGCATCGTCCAGATCAGACGCAAACTGGGAGAATGCAGCCAGTTCACGGTACTGTGCCAGCGCGGTACGAATACCACCGGACAGTTTCTTGATGATCTTGGTCTGAGCAGCACCACCTACACGGGATACAGAGATACCCGGGTTAACAGCCGGACGGATACCGGAGTTGAACAGGTTAGATTCCAGGAAGATCTGACCATCAGTAATCGAGATTACGTTGGTCGGAACGAACGCAGAAACGTCACCCGCCTGAGTTTCGATGATAGGCAGTGCGGTCAGAGAACCGGTCTGGCCTTTTACTTCACCATTGGTGAAGCGCTCAACGTAGTCAGCGCTAACGCGTGATGCACGCTCCAGCAGGCGAGAGTGGAGATAGAACACGTCGCCCGGGAATGCTTCACGACCTGGTGGACGGCGCAGCAGCAGAGAAATCTGACGGTATGCAACAGCCTGCTTAGACAGGTCATCGTATACGATCAGCGCATCTTCACCGCGGTCACGGAAGTATTCGCCCATGGCGCAACCCGCATACGGAGCCAGGTACTGCAGTGCAGCAGACTCAGATGCAGAAGCCACAACAACGATGGTGTTAGACAGCGCACCGTGTTCTTCCAGTTTACGTACCACGTTAGAAATGGTTGACGCTTTCTGACCAATCGCAACGTAGACACACTTGATGCCTGAATCACGCTGGTTGATGATGGCGTCGATTGCCATCGCGGTTTTACCGGTCTGACGGTCACCGATGATCAGCTCACGCTGGCCACGGCCGATTGGAATCATCGCATCGACAGATTTGTAACCCGTCTGAACAGGCTGGTCTACGGACTGACGATCGATAACACCGGGTGCAATCACTTCGACTGGCGAGAAGCCGTCGTTGTCGATTGCGCCTTTACCGTCGATAGGTGCACCCAGGGTGTTCACCACGCGGCCCAGCAGGCCACGGCCAACCGGTACTTCCAGAATACGGCCAGTACACTTGACCTTCATGCCTTCGGCCAGGTCAGCATACGGACCCATCACCACGGCACCTACAGAGTCACGCTCGAGGTTCAGGGCGATAGCGTAACGGTTTCCCGGCAGGGAAATCATCTCACCCTGCATTACATCGGCCAGGCCGTGTACGCGGATGATACCGTCACTTACAGAAACAATAGTACCTTCATTGTGAGCTTCGCTCACGACATTGAACTGAGCAATGCGCTGCTTGATCAGTTCGCTGATTTCGGTGGAATTCAGTTGCATATGCTCCAGTCCCCTTAAGACTGCAAGACGTCTGCCAGACGGTCAAGACGGCCGCGTACGCTGCCATCAATCACCAGATCACCCGAACGGATGATCACGCCTGCCATCACAGACTTATCAATTTTGCAATTCAGCTTAACTTTGCGTGACAGACGTTTTTCCATCGCGGCGCTGATTTTAGTCAGCTGGTCGTCACTCAGCGTGCTGGCAGAAATGACATCCACTTCGGCCGTCGCTTCATACGCGTCCCGAAGTTGAATGAATTGCGCCAGTACAGCTGGAAGCGCTGTCAAACGTCCGTTTTCCGCCATCACCTTAATCAGGTTCTGCGCGGGTTCATCCAGTTGATCACCACAGACTGCGTTAAACGAGGCAGCCAGCGCTTCAGGTGCTAACGCACCGGAAAGCAGGTCAGCCATCTGTTCATTGGCAGCCACTTCTGCGGCAAACGCCAGCATCTTTTGCCAGCGTTCAATACTTTGATGCTCAACAGCAAAGTCAAAAGCTGCTTTGGCGTAGGGGCGAGCTACAGTAATCAGATCAGACATCAGCCCCTCCCTCCTTACAGTTCAGCGACCAGTTTATCAACGATGTCGCTGTTAGCAGCTTCATCCACGGAACGTTCGATGATCTTCTCGGCGCCAGCCATTGCCAGCAACGCGACTTGCTTACGCAGTTCTTCACGTGCACGTTTACGCTCGGCGTCAATTTCAGCCTGCGCTTGTGCCACGATGCGAGTACGTTCGTTATCAGCTTCAGTCTTGGCTTCGTCCAGAATCTGCGTGCGACGCTTGTTCGCCTGCTCGATAATGACCTGAGCTTCCTCTTTCGCTTTTTTCAGCTGGTCGGTCGCATTAGCCTGCGCGAGATCCAAATCTTTCTTCGCGCGTTCAGCAGAAGCAAGGCCTTCAGCAATTTCTTTCTGGCGCTTTTCGATGGCAGCCATAATCGGCGGCCATACGTACTTCATGCAGAACGCGACAAACAGGATGAACGCGATGGCCTGGCCGAGGATTGTTGCATTAATGTTCACAGCACAATGCCTCTAATTAAGTAGTAAACTTTTCTGCCGCTATCAGTGATAAACGGCAGAATCCGTTCACGCCTGCGCCGGGCGCAGAGTGAACACAGGGCTTTAGGCGACAGCAAACATCACGTAGAGGCCCAGACCAACAGCGATCATTGGGATTGCATCCACCAGACCCATTACAACAAAGAACTGCGTGCGCAGCAGAGGAATCAGGTCAGGCTGACGAGCAGCGCCTTCCAGGAATTTTCCTCCGAGGATGCCGATACCGATCGCAGCACCGATTGCCGCCAGTCCCATCATCACAGCGGCAGCCATGTACAGCAGATCCATATTCAGGTTTTCCATGACAGTCTCCAGTTTGTTTCAGTTAAACGCGTATTGTTGAGAAAAAAATCAATGTTCTTCAGATGCCATCGACAGATAGACAATCGTGAGGACCATGAAGATGAAAGCCTGTAGCGAAATGATCAGGATATGGAAAATGGCCCACGGCACATTCAGAACCCACTGTGACCACCACGGCAACAGACCGGCAATAAGGATAAAGATCAGTTCACCCGCATACATGTTACCGAACAGTCGCAGACCGAGAGAAACCGGTTTGGACAGCAGGCTAACACCTTCCAGAATCAGGTTGATGGGGATAAAGATCGGGTGATTAAAAGGCTGCAGCGTCAGCTCTTTCGTGAAGCCGCCAATGCCTTTCATTTTGATGCTGTAGAACAGAATCAAAATAAAGACGCCCAACGCCATAGATAACGTGATGTTCACGTCTGCGGACGGCACAACGCGAAGCGCTGGCAGGCCTAACCAATGCTCACCGATATACGGCAGCAGATCGATTGGCAGCAGATCCATGAAGTTCATCAGGAAGACCCAGACAAAAATTGTCAGAGCCAGCGGGGCGATAAGTTTACTTTTACCGTGATACATGTCGCGCACGTTGCTATCAACGAAACCGACAACCAGCTCGATAGCCGCCTGCATTTTCCCTGGCACACCGCTGGTGACGCTTTTCGCCACGCTACGGAACAACACCAGGAAGATAACTCCTAGCACCAGAGAGAAAAACATGGAATCGATATTTAATACCCAGAACGTCGCGGGAGCGTCGTGAGCATTCACTAACTCGAAGGTACGCAGGTCCAACTGAAGATGAGTCAGGTGGTGACCAATGTACTCTTGCGGAGTAGAGATTTCTCCTGCAGCCATGATGCCTCTTACCCTTTGTTGTTAATTACCGCCGGTGCCAACATCTGTACGACCAGCACCGATAACCAGGCTACTCCGACCGGCCAAAAGACCGCATCGAATACACCCAACGCCACAATGAGCAAAATAATGGTCGCGAACACTTTGGCTATTTCACCCAAAGCAAAGCTCCATGCGACGCGCCCCGATGCCGGGGTTTGCCCTTGCAGGCGCCAGGCTATAAACAAGAACAACACATTCGGCAGCCAGGCTGCCACGCCGCCAGCAAGTGCAGAGGCGCCCCAGGTCATATCTTTCAGGGCAAAAAAGAGAACACCGACGATGACAATGGTCACTAACTGAATCATCAGCACCGTTCGGGCGTATTTTACACTGTAAAGAGACACTGACATGACGCTGATACTCTCCTGCCCCTTTAGGGGTATGTCGCGTGTCGTATAAGACTGCCTTTGTGCATTTGAGTCAAGTAGCAAAAGCCGTGCAAATTATACGGGCCGCACCTGTGATTTCAATCGTTAAGTAACGAAAAGGTGAACAATTATCTAAATTTCTTTCCGAAGGACTATTTTTCCAAAGATAGAGAGCCGGTCGTTACGAATTACACGCCGAAAAGTTCGGTCGTCATGCTGTTTTAAAGCGTGCTTTAGATCACATAATAAGCATTCGCACCGTAGCCGGTTTTATCGTCCCGTAATTACCTGAGCTAAGAATCAATAAATAAACCCTTTATGGACAGTTGCTTAAAAAGAATTACCGCCTCATTTTTTCGTAATGACGATAGAAAGGGTCTATTGACATCGAAGACGGGTTCAGAATCGTAAAATGCTTATTCCCCGTGACCACATT
The DNA here is from genome assembly GCF_003201175.1 of Pantoea sp. PNA 03-3. Lineage (NCBI taxonomy): Bacteria > Pseudomonadati > Pseudomonadota > Gammaproteobacteria > Enterobacterales > Erwiniaceae > Pantoea > Pantoea sp. PNA 03-3. The sequence continues at coordinate 199,433 of NZ_QICO01000007.1, forward strand.
TCATTGCCGTTTAACCGGATAATGGGTGATTCACACCTGGAAAATTCCAGGAATGCGTGATTATTTTGATAAAAAGTTGTGAAGCAAAAGTTAAATGTGAAAAAGTTTTTCAGATAATTTCCGCGTGGGTATTTAACATTGCGAGGTGAAATAACCGATGAGACAAATGTCGCCCTACCGCATCTTTGGTAACACATGCACCATGCCTCGTCGTCGCGCACGGTGCAAACTTCAGCTATTCACGTCCGATAATGACCAGGTGACGTTCACCCTCAAGCTGGGGTACCCGCAATGCAACCACGCTATCAAGCGCATATCCCGCAGGCAGGTTGGCAATTTCATCATCAGGCCGTACGCCTTTAAGAGCATAAAAGTGGCCGTCTTCCGCCGGTAAGTGGTGGCACCAGCTCACCATATCGTCCAGGGAGGCAAAAGCACGGCTGATGACGCCGTCAAATGGCGGCTCTGCAGGAAAGTCCTCTACCCTGCTCTGCACTGGCGTGATATTGGTCAAACCGAGTTCATGCTGGACCTGCCGTAAAAAACGCACACGCTTACCGAGGCTGTCCAGTAAAGTGAAATGCGCATCAGGCATGACGATGGACAGAGGAATACCTGGTAAGCCCGGCCCTGTCCCGACATCGATAAAGCGGGCACCTTTAAGATGCGGCGCAACCACAATGCTGTCCAGAATATGGCGCACCAGCATCTGCTGCGGATCCCGTACGGACGTCAGATTGTAGGCTTTATTCCATTTATCCAGCAGCCCGACATAGGCTACCAGTTGCTGTTTTTGTTGATCGGTAAGAGAAATGTTTGCCGCTTGCAGCAGCGAAGTGAGTTTGTTGATCACAGCATCAGTCCAGTCAGCGGGGGCGGGTAAGCCCGCCCCGGTTCAGATCAGGCGCTTTTGCGCAACAGACCTTGTTTTTTCAGGTAAATAAGTAAAATCGAGATTGCCGCAGGCGTAATGCCTGAAATGCGTGACGCCTGACCAATTGACGTGGGTTTATGATCGTTCAGCTTGGCGATAACTTCATTGGACAGACCGCTGACCTGACGATAATCCAGCGTCGCAGGCAGTAATGTATTTTCGTTTCGCAGCTGACGTTCAATCTCTTCCTGCTGGCGCGCAATATAACCTTCGTATTTCACCTGGATTTCGACCTGCTCAGCAGCCTGCTCATCGGTTAACGCCGGGCCAAATGCTTCCAGCGTCATCAGTTTCAGGTAGGTCATTTCAGGACGACGGAGCAAATCTTCACCGCTGGCTTCTTTCGTCAACGGTGCGCTGGTTACGGTATTCACGTCGGCGATGTTTGCGGATTTAGGATGGACCCAAATATCACGCAGTCGCTGACGCTCCTGCTCGATCGCTTCCAGCTTCTGGTTAAAGCGCGCCCAGCGCGCATCGTCCACCAGACCGAGTTCGCGACCCGTTTCCGTCAGACGCAAATCGGCGTTGTCTTCACGCAGCATCAAACGGTATTCAGCACGCGAGGTAAACATGCGATACGGTTCTTTGGTGCCGAGCGTACAAAGATCGTCCACCAGCACGCCCAGATAGGCCTGGTCACGACGTGGCGCCCAGCTTTCCTTATCAGCAGACTGTCTTGCCGCATTCAGGCCTGCCAGCAAGCCCTGGGCCGCCGCTTCTTCGTAACCGGTGGTGCCGTTGATCTGGCCAGCAAAGAACAGACCGGCAATAAATTTGCTTTCCAGCGTGGGTTTCAGATCACGTGGGTCAAAAAAATCATACTCAATGGCATAGCCCGGGCGCACGATTTTTGCATTTTCCATACCCTGCATAGAACGTACGATCTGCATCTGCACATCGAACGGCAGGCTGGTGGAGATACCGTTCGGGTAGATCTCGTTACTGGTCAGCCCTTCAGGCTCAAGGAAAATCTGATGCGAATTGCGATCGGCAAAGCGCATGACTTTGTCTTCAATCGAAGGGCAATAGCGTGGGCCGATCCCTTCGATGATCCCGGCATACATGGGGCTACGATCGAGGTTATTGCGGATCACATCATGCGTTTTTTCATTGGTATAGGTGATCCAGCACGGAACCTGCTGAGGATGCTGTGACGCGCTTCCCATGAACGAAAACACAGGCATGGGGTTGTCACCATGCTGCGGCGATAACACGCTGAAGTCGATGCTACGTGCGTCAATACGCGGCGGAGTGCCGGTTTTCAGACGATTAACACGTAAGGGTAACGCACGCAGACGTTTCGCCAGCGGGATAGAAGGGGGATCACCCGCGCGTCCACCGCTGTAGTTATCCAGCCCGATATGAATTTTCCCGTCAAGGAACGTGCCCACGGTTAACACAACGGTTTTGGCACGGAACTTCAGGCCCATTTGCGTCACAGCACCGACGACACGATCGTTTTCAACGATGAGATCATCGACGGCCTGCTGGAAGATCATCAGGTTGGGCTGATTCTCCAGTGCTGTACGCACAGCCTGACGGTAAAGCACGCGGTCGGCCTGCGCACGCGTTGCCCGAACAGCAGGGCCTTTACTGGCGTTTAGTATCCTAAACTGAATGCCGGCCTGGTCGATCGCGCTGGCCATCAAACCGCCTAAGGCATCCACTTCCTTTACCAAATGTCCTTTGCCGATACCACCGATCGCCGGATTGCAGGACATTTGTCCCAGCGTATCAATGTTATGGGTCAGTAACAGGGTTTGCTGACCCATTCGGGCTGCTGCCATGGCAGCTTCCGTGCCCGCATGACCACCACCAATAACGATGACGTCAAAAGGATCTTGATAAAACATGAAGTGGTACCTCGTTGATGAATAGTCAGAGATCGTTCTCTCTGGGCGGTGGATTCTACTGAAATTATGGCTGAGGCGAAAGCAGCGGGATCGTCAGGTTTAAAAGATAAGATCTTTATTCTTTATATGATCTCTCTGTTAGATCTCTTATTAGGATCGCCATGCCTTGTGGATATCTGCGGAAACCTCAAAGGAAACAAGTTGGTAGCGAGGATCGATACCTGTGAATGATCGGTGATCCCGATCCGTATAAGCTGGGATCAAAACAGGTCTTTATCCACAGCTCAGAAAGTAAACTACGGTTGTTCTTTGGATAACTACCGGTTATACGCAGAAAAGCAGGGTAGTTATCCACAAAACAAACAGCAGGATCCGACGAAAAACAATATTATCTGCTGGGGATCGTCATTATTTCACGATCCCACACCCGCTCAGATCGCGGATTTCCAGGTCATCACCCATTCTTCAGCCGGATCTTCAGGGATCTCATGTTCGAGAATGTCGATTTCCAGTCGTTCACCGATACGCTGCGCGCCGCAGGCAATCAGCAGAGCATCAATATTGCGGATGGCGCCACAAAACAGATCGTACTCATGATTGCCAATGCCAACAGCCCCAAAACGGACGGCAGACAGATCGGGACGGCTTTCATTAATAGCATCATAAAAAGGTTGCAGATTGTCAGGTAACTCACCGGCGCCGTGGGTTGAACTTACCACCAGCCAGATGCCTTCCTGCGGCACCTCTTCCAGCTCAGGGCCATGCAGCATCTGCGTAGAGAAGCCCGCTTCCTGCAGTTTTTCTTCGAGATGTTCGGCAACATATTCGGCGCTGCCTAAGGTGCTGCCACTGATTAACGTAATGTCGGCCATCGTGCTCTCCTGAGGTGAAGCCAGTATTGTACGCTGTGATCAAGCAGTGATCCACCTGTGGAAAACAAGGTTATTAGTTTAGATAAACCCGATACAGCCGTTGTCAGACGGCTGATCGTCAAAGGATAAGATTGTGCACAAGCCAGTGGAAAGATCAGGGCTTGATGGTTCGCATAATTGGATTTTGCAGTGAGATCAGTGTCTCAGTGGACTGGATTTCGTCGATGGTCTGGATCTTATTGATTAATACCTGCTGCAGGGCATCGATAGAACGACACATGACTTTAATGAAAATACTGTAGTGCCCGGTGGTGTACCAGGCTTCCACGACCTCATCCAGGGCTTCAAGCTTGCTGAGGGCTGCCGGGTAATCACGGGCGCTTTTCAGGATAATGCCGATAAAACAGCAGACATCAAAACCCAGCTGACGCGGGTCGATCTCGACCCGCGTGCCCAGAATGATGCCCGCCTGCTTCATCTTTTCGACGCGTACATGAATCGTTCCCGGACTGACATTGAACTGTTTGGCCAGCTCGGCGTAGGCGGTTCGCGCATTTTCCAGCAGGGCATTCAGAATGCCCCGGTCCAGATTATCCAGCTGCAGATGGTCAGGCATTGTCATCCTCGTTATCGTTTTTCTTCAATGAACTGAGGAGAATGTGCAGCAAAATAACGGCCCTGGCAACCAACGGACAGCGGCACGTGCCGCTGCCCACGGGTTAACGCTTACGCCAGAGCGTGACCTGGGCAAGCGTGTGCTGGAACTTACGGGCGGTTTCACGAATCACAAACGGCACGTCCTGTGGCGAACCGATTTGCTCAAAGTCTGCCGCCAGCAGGCGTTGTAGCGCCTGTAAGGTCGTCAGCGCTTCGCCATTTTCCCTTACCCCGCCCAACCAGTTTTCCTTCGGCGTAAACTCTTCAAGCCAGGTGTACGGCGATGACAGAACCAGAAGGCCACCCGGGCGGATCATAGGAGTGACATCATGAAGGAACCGGGCCGGCTGGCGCAGGCGATCAATCAGATTTGATGCCAGGACCAGATCGTAACGTGTAGGCTGGGGTTTCATATTACAGGCATCACCCTGGATAAACTGAATACGCTTTGCCTGTTCGCTGGTAACAGAAAAGTCCTTAAGCCTTACCTGACGATACTCAACCAACTCGCCTTCTTCCGGCACGACATAACGGAAATCCTCACCCGTGGTCAGCTGTAACGCGACATCAATAAAGCGTGCCGAGTAATCCATGCCGGTCACATGCGCAAAGTGACGAGCCAGCTCAAAGCTCGCGCGGCCCGTCGCGCAGCCGATATCCAGTGCCTCTCCGCGGTTCTTACAGTGCGGCAGCGCCAGTGTGACCAGCGCTTCTGCATAGTTATCAACGCCGAAATACCGTGGGCCGTATTGGAAATCGAGATATTGTGAAACCATGCTGTCGGTTTCATAAGGGTTCAGCGCCATGGTTTCCTGATGGGAAGAAACGACATAGCGGAAGCCGGCATGCTGGAAAAAGTGGCGACGGAAGGCATAACGTGACGATTTAATGGCTTCATTGCCAGTCGATATCCAACTGCCACCTTTAATAAGTGAATGCTTACCATCAAAGGTAGGTGTCGAGAAATCATCGTAAAGGGGATGAACTTTGAAGCCCTCAAAGCCATTGGTTGGCGTAGTCGTCCACTGCCAGACGTTCCCCACGATGTCAAAGAACTCACCCTGTGGGAAGCGATCAACAGGACAGGATGAAGCCCAGTAGGCCAGGTTTATGTTGCCCGGCGCCTGATCCCAGTCTGGCTGGTCGCCTTCAACCTGTTCACGCAACTGGTACCATTCTGCTTCGCAAGGCAACTGCACAGATTTTCCGGTTTCCTCGGCTTTCCAGCGGCAAAACGCGGCCGCTTCCAACTGATTCACCTCAGCAGGCCAGTCCCATGGCATTGCCACTTCTTCGCACATCAAACGCAGTTTTAGCTGATCGGGCATCGCGGCGTTGCCGACCCAGAAGGTCGGCATTGTCGCCCTGGCAAACTTACGCCAGCCCAGCCCTTCTTCATCCCACCAGCGATCGTTCTGGTAACCGCCCGCTTCGATAAAGGTATAAAACTCGGCATTACTGACCAGCATTTTGCTGGCTTTAAACGGTTTCAGCTCGGTCTGCTGCGTGCCGTATTCGTTGTCCCAGCCGTAGGTGTCATCGGTTTTACCCAGCGTAATCAGTCCGCCTGGCTGAGAAACCAGGCTGTTTGTCGGGACGGACTGGCGATCGTGACGCGCTTCGCTGCAGACCGGCCATTGTGGTTGCGGTTTTACCCATTCAACCGGTAACTGCCGAATCAGTACGCTGGATGTTTCAAGATGAATACGTTCATGCTCAATGCCCATCAAAATAACCCAGGCCGGACTGTCCCAGCTAACAGGCAATTCCAGCGGCATCGTTTCAATAAACTGCGTCACCAGTGCTTTCACACTGCCGCGATAATCGCGTACAGCTTCCACTGAAGGCCAGTCATAGTGACTGTCATTAAGATCATCCCAGCTCATTTCATCGACGCCTATTGCCAGCATCGCTTCGATGCGATCGTCAATACGTGAGTCGATGTAGCGGCCTGCCATGAGCTTGTTTATATAAAAGGTGGCGGTGTGGCCGAAATAGAAGATCAGCGGATGACGCAGCGGTATCGCTTTTGTAAACCAGGCGCGTTGATCGTTGAGGCAGGTAAACAGATCCTCGTACAGCGCCCAGGTCTGGTTGAAATAAGCCAGGAGCTCGGCACGTTTTTGTTCGACGTTTTGGCCAGAGAGCAGCAATGTTCGGGTTGGGGCTGGCAAATCATGATGGTGTTGAACAGCGTTCACAGGGCACTCCAGATTGCTGAATAAGTAATTGCAGATATTTACTATAAAGCAAAATGGAATTTCTGCCGTAGGGCTTAACGGCGCCAGTGACGCAATAAACGGCTTTTTATGCCGGTATCAAAACGCCAGATATGGTCAAAGATACGCATGATGCCGGGTTTTCCGTGCGCAGACATGGCGACAGCGTGAAAGCGTTGCTGCTGCTGTTGCTGGCGATGTTTAACGCTGCGCACAACCTCATCTGGCAGGCGTTGCGCGATAAAATCAGACACGATGACGGCATCCGCATCCTGCCATTGCGGCCCTTCCATGCGGGCAATGACGGCGGAAAGGCAGGCTGCCAGGTCGGTGCCACCGCGAAAACGCTGGCTGAGAAAACGAATGGCCTGCTCCAGTCCGTCATCGCCCGTTAATTCGTAACCAATTACGTCATGCGCGAATAACATGATGTAACAGCGCCGCCGATCGGCCAGCGCAATCTTGAGAAGGGCCAGGCAAAAGGCTTTTGCACATCGCTCATTGAAACCGCCCATCGAGCCGGACGTATCGACACAAACGATAAAGGGGCCACGTGGCTGTTCTTCATGCTGCTGGTGGCTGACCGGACGCTGAGTGATCTTTTCGTGCCAGGCGTCACCCTGAAGTTTGTAAGTAAGTAATCGCTTCTCTACCAGGCGTCGGTAAAACTCAAGTTCCAGTTCACTGACGCTTAATGCCGCAAGCTCGGGCGGTAATAAACGCAGCACATCATCGCTCTGATGAATACCGCTGACTTCTTCCGGCACGGCATCCGGTTCGCGTACCAGATGATGGAATGTTTCCAGCGGGGCATCCTGTGAAGGCACCGACTTTGCTTCCCGGCTGCGGCCCAGTTGCTGAGCCAGCTTCATTAATTCAGGCTGCTGCGCAAGAAAATCCCCATATTGCAGCATCAACTGGTAATCGCCGTGCTGGAGCGGGGCTTTGCCCATATCCCACAAGCGTCCGGCTGCTGCCTCGTCATCATCCGCCAGTACCGGCGCCAGCTGCCCGCTCAGTGCCATACGTTGCTGCAACTCTGCCATCAGACGTTCACGCTGCTGCTCAAGGAGTTGTTCATTCAGCGTGAGCGTTTGCAGTGTGAGGCTGAGCCGCCAGCGTTGCAGGAATAAGGTATGTTGTGCGGTGCTGAGATTACCGGGATCGTTATGCAGCAGCAGCCGTCGAGCTTCCTCTAAGAAAGGGGACGTCAGGCGTTCGAGGTGAGCAAGCGTTTCATCAAGCTGCTGGCTAAATTCACGATCGCTGAGTAACTGAATACGCTGAAACAGCTGAAATTCTTCCGCCAGCATGTCGGGAACGGGCGTGGCTTTGAGTTCGGCGTCAATCTCGGCTTTCCAGCGAGGGACGTCACGTAGCAGCGCCTTCTTCATACCGGGGAATTTTTCAAAGAAAAGCGCCAGCTGTGGAGACGCGAGTAAGGCCAGAATAAGCTCTTCAATCAGGTCCGTTTCGCCGATTGACAGCAATGTACTCAGCGTCTCCAGTGAGATCATTTACGCGCCTGTTTGAGCTGTTCCGCCACATCCTGCAGGCTGGTTTCGACGCGTGCCAGCCAGTCATCGCTGATAAACAGGCAACGTTGCTGCTGGCTGAAAAGGTGACGCTGTTGACGCAACTGGCCGTCAAGTTCATCCAGCGCGTCGCTGATTTCCTGCGGCAAGGCATCGGCGCTGCTGGCACCCGGCAATGTCAGCCTGGCGGTTTGCAAACTGACGTCGCGTATCGCCAGGCAGTGCTGCGCATCCACCAGCAAATCCAGCGTCTGCGCAAAACCGATGCCATTTAATTTACCGCGCACATCACCACCTTTTTGCAGCCAGTGATCCAGCGCTTCGCGCTCGATCACCAAATGCGTCACCTGCATGTCGTGCAGCACCAGGGGTTTCTGCAACATCAGGGTTAACTGTGCCTCGGTAAAGCTTTCGGGCAAATCGTAATGGGGTTTACGGCTAAACATACCGCTGTGTTTTTCCAGCGTAATTGCAGCAGCGACGCTTTGCTGCTGTTGCAACGCCAGCCGACGCGCTTTGAGCTGCTGGAGTTTCAGCAGGATCGTTTGCTGTTGCCAGGCGTGCTGCGTCATCAACTGATCGATTTCACTGTCCAGAATTTTCATCGACGCGACGTCGTGCCACAGGCAGTCCTTAAGCAGGATCAGATCGAGAGGCGCTATCGCATTGCGGCCACTGTAAAAAGCGCTGGCCTGCAACAGGTGAATGGCTTTTTTCCAGCGGCGATCGGAAATGTAGGGTGCCTCTGGTAGCTTCTCCAGGTGCTGACGTAGCTGGTAAATCAGTTCAAAGACATTATCCGGCAACGCAACCTGACTGATGCCTTGCTGCCATTGCACATATTCTTCGTCACTGATGCGCAGCGACTCGGCTACCGGATTGTCATTTTCATCCTGCTGGTGGGTCAGCATGCTGCGGAAGTTTTGTTTTTCATGCACGTTGTCCAGCCACAGGCGGATCAACATACGGTCATACAGGGCTTCCAGTCCGCTGTCGGCTTCCGGTAACTCATTCGAGGCGGTGACCAGCAGGCGCATCGGAATTTTTTCTTCGCTATCGCCATTACGAAAGCGGCGTTCGTTGATGGCGGTGAGCAGCGTATTCAGGATGGCCGGGCCGGCTTTCCAGATCTCATCCAGAAAAACGATTTCAGCATCCGGTAAATAACCTTTGGTCAGCCTCTGATAACGGCCTTCATCTTTCAATGCCTGGATGGAAAGGGGACCAAAGACTTCTTCCGGTGTGGAGAAGCGGGTCATCAAATATTCAAAGGCACGGGCATGTTGAAAGGCGCATTTCAGTCGGCGGGCAATCAGGCTTTTTGCAATACCTGGCGGGCCAAGTAAAAAAACGCTTTCGCCGCTAAGTGCGGCCAGCAAACAAAGGCGAATGGCATGATGTCGCTCATACAAACCTTTTTCTAACGCATTGCTGAGCCGAGAAATTCTTTCTGCCAAAAGATGGGGTTGAGCCATAATCACATCTATGTCCTTACGATCGTCGAGCCGCAGCGTTTTAGCGAACGCAATACTCTATAGGGTATGATGCGCGAAAGCGTTAATCGATGTCAGCTTTTTTGTTTCAGAAGGTTCGATAGCGCGGCTTTTAATGTTAATAAGAACGCAAGAAATCAGGGGATGACCGCCTGTAACCCTGACGGCGGAGTATAAATTTTCGTGAATACGTGCATACTGTGCGCTTTTTGATGGCTTGAGCGCCTCTCAGAATCTAACAAAAGATCATTTTATGAGCTCTGATAATAAGCACTCACTAGGCGGATTAACGCTTGCGGCTATTGGGGTCGTCTATGGCGATATCGGTACCAGCCCGCTTTATACCTTACGCGAATGTCTTTCGGGACAGTTTGGTTTTGGCGTTGAACGGGATGCCGTCTTTGGCTTTCTTTCGCTGATTTTCTGGCTGCTGGTGCTGGTGGTCTCGTTGAAATACATCAGCTACGTTATGCGTGCTGATAATGCCGGAGAAGGCGGTATTCTGACGCTGATGTCGTTGGCGGGCCGACATACGGGCGGGCGCATAACGGCAACGCTGGTAATTATGGGACTGATTGGCGGCAGCTTCTTCTATGGCGAAGTGGTGATTACGCCAGCCGTCTCCGTGTTGTCAGCGATTGAAGGGCTGGAAATCGCCGCGCCCAACCTGGACAGCTATATTGTTCCGCTGGCAATCACCGTGCTTACGCTGCTGTTTATTATCCAGAAACACGGTACAGGGATTGTCGGTAAACTGTTTGCGCCGGTCATGCTGCTGTGGTTTATCGTGCTGGCAATACTGGGCGCACGAAGCATTGCCAACAATCCTGAGGTACTCCAGGCGCTGAATCCTTACTGGGCGCTGCACTTCTTTGTGGAATATAAATCGGTGTCCTTCTTTGCGCTTGGCGCCGTTGTGCTGGCGATTACGGGCGTTGAAGCGCTGTATGCAGACATGGGGCACTTCGGTAAGTTTCCTATTCGCCTGGCCTGGTTTGTGGTGGTGCTGCCGTCGCTGGTGCTCAACTATTTTGGTCAGGGCGCGCTGTTGCTGAAACACCCGGAAGCGATCAAAAACCCGTTTTTCCTGCTGGCACCCGACTGGGCGCTTGTCCCCATGTTGATTCTGGCAACGTTAGCCACCGTCATCGCCTCGCAGGCGGTTATTTCCGGCGTATTCTCGTTAACCCGCCAGGCCGTGCGTCTCGGCTATCTGCCGCCCATGCGCATTGTTCATACCTCAGAAAAAGAGTCAGGCCAGATCTATATCCCAATCATTAACTGGCTGCTCTATTTCTCTGTGGTAATTGTGATTATTGGTTTTGAGCATTCGAGTAATCTCGCTGCGGCATACGGGATTGCGGTCACGGGCACAATGGTGCTGACCTCTGTGCTTTGCGCGACCGTCGCGATAATGAACTGGCACTGGAATCGCTATCTGGTTGGACTGATTTTGATTGCCATGCTGTGCATTGACGTATCCCTGTTCTCGGCCAACCTGATCAAGATTTTCTCCGGTGGCTGGCTGCCGCTGACTCTGGCATTGATGATGTTTATCGTGATGACGACATGGAAGAGTGAACGCTTCCGTTTGCTGCGTCGTATGCATGAACACGGCAACTCTCTGGAGGCAATGATTGCTTCTCTGGAAAAATCGCCGCCTGTGCGCGTGCCCGGAACGGCGGTTTATATGTCACGCGCACTAAATGTGATCCCTTTTGCCATGCTGCATAACCTTAAGCACAATAAGGTGCTGCACGAACGCGTGGTGTTATTAACACTGCGCACAGAAGACGCGCCCTATGTGCATAACGTCAGACGCGTGACTATCGAACAGTTGTCGCCGACCTTCTGGCGTGTGGTAGCCAGTTACGGCTGGCGTGAAACGCCAAACGTAGAGGAGATTTTCCATCGTTGTGGGCTGGAGGGACTGAACTGCCGCATGATGGAGACCTCATTCTTTATGTCTCATGAGTCGCTGATTATCGGCAAACGGCCATGGTATCTGCGACTGCGCGGCAAGCTGTTCATGACGCTACAGCGCAATGCGCTACGTGCGCCAGATCAGTTTGAGATTCCGCCCAACCGGGTGATTGAACTGGGTACCCAGGTCGAGATTTAACAGCATGCGCCTGCCTGTCAGGCGCTTTTTTTACCAGCTCAGGCTGACGCACAGCCCGCCTTCCGGAAGCTGACTGAAGTGCAGCGTCATGCCATGTAACTGGGCAATATTGCGCACAATGGATAAACCTAATCCACTGCCGCTTTTCTCCTGCCCTGGCGGACGCCAGAAACGCTCACCCAGTCGTTGTAGCGCGTCGGGTGATAAACGGTTGCCGTTATCTTCCACTCGCAATCTTCCTGACTGAAGAATCAGATCTACGTTGCTGCCTGGCGGTGTATAACGAATGGCGTTATCAAGCAGATTCCTTATCAGCAAAGACAGCAGCAAGGGATGTCCCGAAATGACCGGATCGGCTTCAGCATTGAAGCGCAACCGGATATCACTTTTCTCTGCCAGCGGCAGCTGTGAGGTCAGGGTTTCCTGCGCCACTTTCTTCAGCATGACAGGCTGGAACGCGTTACGGGCATCCTCTGCTTCAATACGCGACAGCGTCAGTAACTGATCCACCAGACGTGTCGCCCGGACAATGCCCGCATCCAACTGCTGAAGTGCATGCGTGCGCATTGCCTCGTCATCGGCGGCCAGTTGGATGACCTCGCTTTGTACCTGCAGGGCCGCCAGCGGACTGCGTAATTCGTGCGCCGCATCGGACGTGAAGCGGCGTTCCCGCTGCACCATCGTATGAATTCGACCAAACAGCCCATTCAGCGCGTCAATGACCGGGCGCACCTCTTTCGGCACGCGGTCAGCCTGTAAAGGCGCATCATCATCAGGTGCGCGTTGAGCCAGTTGCTGGCTGAGCTTTTTTAGCGGGCGGAGTTCATACCAGACCAGGCCCGTTAACATCAGCAGCATAAAGGGGAGTGAAATCAGCCAGGGCAGCGTGCTGGTCTTCACGATATCGTTGGCCATGTCATCCCGGTATTCCCATTCCTGACCCACCACTACGCGGTAGCGTTGATCGGGCGTGGTCAGCCAGACTAACCGCCAGGGATCGTCATCGTCCCTGAGCTGACCATTCAGAAAGCCCTGATGATCGGCATTAAAGAGAAAATCTTTGCCGTTATCGCCATCGTTGAGGACCGGTTTTCCATCACGCGTAAAGACGGCAAAGGCCAGCGCATCATCATCCTGTTCGCCCCGGTTATGGGGCAGTATTTTTTTACTCCTGGGAAGCGAGGTTTCGTTCACTGAGGTGAAATTCAGTGTCAGCAGGCGCTTTGCAAGTAACAGTTGCTGCGTATCAAACAGCTCATTGATCGTTTCGCGCGTCTGGTAGCGAGCGCTCAGCGTGGCCGCTCCCCAGCAGATGCCGAGTATCAACATCAGGCCAATGCCCAGACGCAGGAATAAGCTCATCGATCGCATTCGCTTTCCCCCAGCGTATAGCCCACGCCGTGGATCGTGCGAATAAAGCGTTGGCCTAATTTCCTGCGCAGATGATGAATATGCACCTCAACCGCATTACTCGAAACCTCGGTATCCCAGGTGTAAAGTTTTTCTTCTAACTGGCTGCGCGTCAGCACGCGCCCCGGGTTACGCATAAACAGTTCCAGCAGCGCCATCTCGCGGCTTTTTAGTTCAACGCTGGCCCCGTTTTGTACCACGCTGAGGTTACCGGGGATCAATACGACATCGCCGTGACGCAGTTCGGGTTGCAGTTGCCCATGGCGTCGTCGAATCAGTGCCTGTAAACGCGCGGCGACTTCGGTCAGCGCAAAGGGTTTGCACAGATAATCGTCCGCGCCCATCTGTAATCCTTCAACCCGTTGGTCGAGTGCATCGCGCGCCGTCAGAATGAGTACCGGGACATCGTAGCCCTGTTGACGCCACTGGCGCAGAATGTCCAGCCCGTCACGCTCCGGCAGGGACAAATCAAGCACAACCGCATCCCACGGGGCGGCATTCAGGGCCTGAAATCCGGCCTCGCCTGAGACAAACCAGTCGACGCTAAACCCCAGCTTGCTGAGTCCAGCCTTAATGCCGTCGCCGATCAGGCGATCGTCCTCAATCAGTAAAATGCGCATCGTCTCTCCCTTTTAATAAGCGATTTATACGAAGCGAAATGGCGGTTGTACAGCGAGTCTGGCTAAAAAAAGAGGATATTTTCCCCTTAAGATCCTGTTAAGAACTGTGTGGTTTACTGCTGTCACTGAAAGAACGGATTCACAGACAAGAGGTGACGAAATGAAAAAGTATGCTGCACTTATCGCTGTAACACTGTTAGCGTCTGCGCCTGTACTGGCGGCACAACAAGGCGGTTTTGTTGACCCGAATGCGCCTGCACCGGCAGCACACACGCAGCAGGGTGGTTTTCACGCCGATCACACCAGCGTCGTGACGGTGAAGCAGGCTGAAGCGATGAAAGATGACAGCTGGATTACCGTAAGGGGCCAGCTTGAAAAACAAACGGGTAACGAAGATTATTTGTTCCGCGATGAAAGCGGCACAATGACGGTCGAGATCGACCATAAACGCTGGAATGGCGTCACGGTTTCGCCGAAAGATCGGGTTGAGCTGACAGGTGAACTGGATAAAGACTTCAACAGCATTGAACTGGATGTGAAACAGGTTAAGAAGCTTCCTTAATCACCCGTGACCGGACCGTATTGACGGTCCGGTTTTCCTTTCATAACAGTCCCTAACTCAAATTCCCTCCGGCAATATCGAAACGTTTCGATAGCGATCACAAATTTCTTCTCCAGTGGTTGAATTGTAACCTTCTTTTTATACACTCCAGAAAGCGAAACGTTTCGCTCTGGAGTGGAAAAATGAAAAAAGGTCGCCTGTTAAACGCTGAACTCTCTTACGTTATCGCCCGCCTGGGCCATACAGATACGTTGACGATCGCTGATGCGGGGTTGCCCATTCCGACAGAAACGCAGCGTATCGATCTGGCACTGATACCGGGTACGCCAGGCTTCATGCAGGTGGTGGAAGCGGTAACGCATGAGATGCAGGTGGAAAGCGCCTTTATCGCGGAAGAAATTAAGCAACACAATCCGCAGCTCCATAGCGAACTGATCGCCGTGCTCGACGCATTGCAACAGCACCAGGGAAATCGCATTACCATCCGCTACATCAGTCATGAACAGTTTAAACAACAAACACAACGTAGCCAGGCGGTCATTCGCAGCGGAGAGTGCTCTCCGTATGCGAATGTCATCCTGAGTGCCGGTGTGACCTTCTGAGGCCGTTATGCAACCGTTACTGCAGCTCAAAGGCATCGAAAAAGCGTTTCCGGGCGTGAAAGCATTAAATGGCGCGTCGCTGTCCGTCTGGGCAGGACGCGTTATGGCATTAGTCGGTGAGAATGGCGCCGGCAAGTCCACCATGATGAAGGTGCTGACCGGGATTTATACCCGTGACGCCGGATCACTACAGTGGCTGGGCGAAGAAACCACCTTCAGTGGACCGAAAGCCTCGCAGGAAGCCGGTATCGGCATTATCCATCAGGAGCTCAACCTGATCCCGCAGTTGACTGTGGCAGAAAACATCTTTCTTGGGCGTGAATTCATTAATGGTTTTGGTCGCATTAACTGGAAGCGGATGTATGCGGAGGCGGATGCGCTCCTGAAACGCCTGAATCTGCGTTTTAGCAGTCACAAGCTGGTGGGCGATTTATCCATCGGCGATCAACAAATGGTCGAAATTGCCAAGGTTCTGAGCTTTGAATCGAAAGTCATCATTATGGATGAGCCCACGGATGCGCTGACGGATACTGAAACATTGTCCTTGTTCCGGGTGATCAATGAACTGAAGGCGCAAGGATGCGGCATCGTTTATATCTCTCATCGCATGAAAGAAATTTTTGAGATTTGTGATGACGTGACGGTCTTCCGTGACGGGCAATTTATTGCAGAGCGTCCGGTCGCCGAGATGAGCGAAGAGAGCCTGATCGAAATGATGGTGGGACGCAAATTAGAAGATCAGTATCCCCATCTGGATGAGGCGCCCGGCGAAATTCGTCTTAAGGTTCAGAACCTCAGCGGCCCTGGCGTGGATGACGTCAGCTTTACCTTACGTAAAGGCGAAATTCTCGGCGTATCGGGCCTGATGGGCGCAGGCCGGACAGAGTTAATGAAAATTTTGTATGGTGCCTTGCCCCGTACCGGGGGGCAGGTCTGGCTGAGTGGACGTGAAGTCGTGATCCGTTCTCCTCAGGATGGCCTGGCTAACGGCATCGTTTATATCTCCGAAGATCGCAAGCGCGATGGCCTGGTGTTAGGCATGTCAGTCAAAGAAAACATGTCGCTTACCGCCTTACGCTATTTCAGTCACCCGGCTGGCAGACTGCGCCATGCGGAAGAGCAGCTCGCTGTAAAAGATTTCATTCGCTTATTTAACGTGAAAACGCCGTCGATGGAGCAGCCGATTGGCCTGTTATCGGGCGGGAATCAGCAGAAGGTGGCGATAGCCCGTGGATTGATGACGCGCCCTAACGTGTTGATTCTTGACGAACCGACGCGCGGCGTGGACGTCGGGGCCAAAAAAGAGATCTATCAGCTGATTAATCAGTTCAAAGCTGAAGGGCTGAGCATCATCCTGGTGTCGTCAGAAATGCCAGAGGTGCTGGGCATGAGTGACCGTATTGTCGTGATGCATGAAGGCCGTTTAAGCGGCGAATTTAGCCGTGAAGAAGCTACCCAGGAAAGCCTGATGGCAGCAGCCGTCGGTAAGCAACACAGTGAGGATTTAGTTGTATGACCACCCAAACCGTTCCATCTAACCGTCGCTGGTTCAGCAAAGCCTGGCTACTTGAGCAAAAATCGCTGATTGCGCTGATTGTGTTGATTGCTGTGGTGGCGAGCCAGAGCCCGAATTTCTTTACTGTGGCCAACCTGTTCAACATTCTTCAGCAGACATCGGTCAATGCCATCATGGCTGTGGGAATGACCCTGGTCATTTTAACGTCCGGCATCGATCTTTCCGTCGGCTCGCTGCTGGCGCTGACGGGCGCGGTGGCCGCCTCGCTGGTAGGCATGGAGGTGAATGCCTTTGTTGCCGTTGCAGCCTCCCTGGTGCTGGGCGCGGCGATAGGTGCGGTCACGGGAACCATCGTGGCGCGGGGCAAGGTGCAGGCGTTTATCGCTACGCTGGTCATGATGTTACTGCTGCGCGGCGTCACCATGGTTTATACCAACGGCAGTCCGGTCAATACCGGTTTCAACGATAATGCCGATCTGTTTGGCTGGATTGGTATTGGTCGTCCGCTGGGTATTCCAACCCCGGTCTGGCTGATGGCGCTGGTGTTTGTCGCCGCCTGGTACATGCTGCATCACACGCGCCTGGGTCGCTATATTTATGCGTTGGGCGGTAATGAGGCGGCCACGCGTCTCTCCGGCATCAACGTTAACCGTGTGAAAGTTATTGTTTACTCATTGTCTGGCATGCTGGCCGCGCTGGCGGGATCGATTGAAGTGGCGCGTCTGTCTTCTGCCCAGCCAACAGCGGGTACAGGCTATGAACTGGACGCTATCGCGGCTGTCGTGCTGGGCGGAACGAGTCTGGCAGGCGGTAAAGGCCGCGTCGTTGGCACCTTAATTGGCGCATTAATCCTTGGCTTTTTAAACAATGGATTAAATCTGATGGGTGTATCTTCCTACTACCAGATGATCGTCAAAGCAGTCGTTATTCTGCTGGCGGTGCTGGTGGATAATAAAAGCAGCAAATAACTCAGACTCTTATACAGGATAAAATGATGAAAAAGTTAACTGCACTCGCTGTCATTCTTGGCGCAACCCTCAGCGCCAGCGCAATGGCGAAAGATACCATTGCCCTTGTTATCTCTACGCTGAATAACCCGTTCTTTGTGTCCCTGAAAGACGGCGCGCAAAAAGAAGCGGACAAACTGGGTTACAACCTGGTCGTGCTGGATTCACAGAACAACCCTGCGAAAGAACTGGCTAACGTGCAGGATCTGACGGTTCGCGGCACCAAAGCACTGCTGATCAACCCAACCGATTCTGACTCTGTAGGCAATGCCATCAAGCTGGCTAACCAGGCAAAAATCCCTGTTATCACGCTGGATCGCGTGGCGGCTCAGGGTACCGTGGTAAGCCATGTTGCATCTGATAACCGCTTCGGCGGAAAAATGGCAGGTGACTTTATTGCCCGTAAACTGGGTGATGGCGCGAAAATCATCGAATTAGAAGGGATCGCGGGAACTTCAGCAGCCCGTGAACGTGGCGAAGGCTTCCAGAAAGCCGTTGATGCACACAAGTTCAAGGTTCTGGCCAGCCAGCCTGCTGACTTTGACCGTACTAAAGGCCTGAACGTGATGCAGAACCTGTTGCAGGCGCATCCAGATGTGCAGGCGGTATTTGCCCAGAACGACGAAATGGCACTGGGTGCCCTGCGTGCACTGCAGACTGCTGGCAAGACCGATGTGCTGGTGGTGGGCTTTGACGGCACGCCAGATGGTGTGAAAGCCGTTGAAGGCGGTAAGCTGGCGGCGACCGTTGCTCAGATGCCAGAGAAAATTGGCATGATCGGCGTTCAGACTGCTGATAAAGTGCTGAAAGGCGAAAAAGTGCAGGCAGTTTATCCAGTTGATTTGAAACTGGTTACTAAATAAATCAAAGAAAAGCAGGGCACTGCGCCACCCATCGGTGGCGCACTTATTTCGGACTCTCCCAATGAGCAAACACGCAAAACTGGCCGTTCTCGGCAGCATCAATGCTGACCATATCCTTAACCTGGCACACTTTCCCCGTCCCGGCGAAACGGTGATCGGGCAGAAATATCAGATTGCGTTTGGTGGTAAAGGCGCCAATCAGGCTGTTGCTGCCGGCCGTGCGGGCGCTGATATTGCCTTTATTGCTTGTGTCGGTGCCGATGACATTGGTGAACGTGTCTGTCAGCAACTCGCGCAGGATAAGATTGATACCCAGCCGGTAGAGGTCATTAAGGGTGAATCGACGGGCGTTGCGATGATCTTCGTCAATGGTGAAGGCGAAAATAATATAGGCATCTATTCCGGTGCTAATGCCGCGTTAACGCCAGCCTACGTCGCGCGTCACCAGCAGGTTATCGCCGGGGCTGACGCATTACTGATGCAGCTTGAATCGCCACTGGACAGCGTGGTAGCGGCGGCAACCCTTGCCCGGCAGCATCAGACGCAGGTCATTTTGAATCCTGCGCCAGCAACGGCTCTGCCGGACAGTCTGTTAGCGCTGGTTGACGTGATTACGCCAAACGAGACTGAGGCTGAAATCCTGACAGGAATCGCCGTCAGAAATGATGAGGACGCTGCGCGTGCGGCGGCTGCGTTACATAATAAAGGCATCCCCACTGTCTTGATCACCCTGGGACGCCGTGGCGTCTGGCTGAGTGAAAAGGGCCAGGGGCAACGTGTTGCGGGCTTTGACGTGAAAGCCGTAGATACGATTGCGGCGGGTGATACGTTTAACGGCGCGTTTATCACAGCACGTCTTGAAGGCAAGGCCATGCTGGATGCCGTTCGCTTTGCGCACGCTGCTGCGGCAATTGCGGTAACCCGTTCGGGAGCACAGCCCTCTGTACCCTGGCGTGCCGAGATCGACGACTTTTTACAGCAACAGGGTTAAGCGCTTGGCTACGATGAAAGATGTCGCCCGGCTGGCGGGCGTCTCCACCTCAACGGTTTCACACGTCATCAACAAGAATCGTTTTGTGAGCGATGGGGTGCGTGAAAAAATCGAACAGGCGATTCGCGATCTGAACTATGCGCCGTCGGCACTGGCTCGTAGCCTCAAGCTTAACCAAACCCATACGATCGGCATGCTACTGACCGCCAGCAGTAACCCCTTTTATGCCGAAGTGGTACGTGGTGTTGAAGACAGCTGTTATGAGCGTGGATACAGCCTGATTCTGTGCAATACCGCCGGGGACGAAGACCGTATGAATCGTAGCCTGGAAACCTTGCTGCAAAAGCGGGTCGATGGTTTGCTGATTATGTGCACGGAAAGCCATTTACCGTCGGCGGAAATCCTGAATCGTTATCCTTCTATTCCTATGGTGATGATGGACTGGGCGCCTTTCGAAGGGCGGGGCGATATCATTCAGGATAACGCGCTGTTGGGGGGTGAACTGGCGACACAGCATCTGATTGACAGCGGATATTCGCGAATCGCCTGTATTTCCGGGCCGCTTGATAAAACCCCGGCGCGCATGCGCCTTGAAGGTTTTCATCAGGCAATGCAGAAAAACGGTCTGGAGGTCCCGCCAGACTATGTCGTGAGCGGTGACTTTGAGTTTGCGGGCGGTTATAACGCCATGTTCGAACTGTTAGCGCTGGATACCCCACCGCATGCCGTTTTTACCAGCAACGACGCGATGGCGGTTGGGGTTTACCATGCACTACATCAGGCCGGCTTGCAGATTCCGCAGGATATGGCGGTGATGGGATATGATGACGTGGAACTGGCGCGCTATATGTCGCCGCCGCTGAGCACCATTCATCAACCGAAAGATGAGCTGGGTGAACTGGCTATTGATACGTTGATTTATCGTCTGAGTAATCCCGACGTCAGCCAGCAGACGCTGGTACTGACGCCGGAACTGGTTCCGCGGGGATCGGTTTAAGCTTTCTTCTTTTTATCGCGATTTTTAATCAGGTTGCGTCCGTCGCCATTGCGCAGCATCGTAAACGTCAGCGCTGACAGGACGGTGACGATGCCCATCGTCAGGAAGGTAGAATGGAACTGTTCTACTGTCGTGCTATCAAATTCCTGATAAAAGCGCAGGACAGCTGCACTCACGGCCACCCCAAAGCTGATCGCGAGCTGCTGTGTCACCGCGAGTACACTGTTGCCGCCACTGGCATTGTCGTCATCCAAATCAGCCAGGGTAATGGTGTTCATTGCCGTAAACTGGGTGGACATCGCCATACCTAACAGAAAGAGTGGAATTAATAAGAACGCAATATCCTCAGAAGGTGACTGCAGCGAGAAGCTGGCGATCATCACGCCAATGATCATCGTAATACTGACTAACAGGCGGCGATAGCCAAACCAGCGCAGTAATTGCGTCACGCTTTGTTTAGCCAGAATGGAGCCAATGGCTGTGGGGGCCATCATGCAGCCAGCCAGAATCGCAGAATAGCCAAATCCTACCTGAAGCATCAGCGGCATCAAAAACGGCACGCAACCAGTGCCCAGCCGCGAAGCGATGTTACCAATGATGCCTACCGAGAATGTGCGTGTTTTAAACATGGGCAGATTGATCAACGGCGAGGGATGACGCCGGGCATGGGCTATATAGAGGAGCAACAAGACAACGCCGCCAGTCAGAACGCCTGCCGCAAGCCAGGGTGAGACAATACGCTCACCAAACAGCTCTATGCCGGTAGAGATCATCACTAATCCAATGCCGAACAATAAAAATCCCAGAAAGTCGAAGCGGCGCTTTGGTGTCGTGAAGTCAGGCATGAATTTACGTGCATAGACGATGCCGAGCAGACCTATCGGAATGTTTATCAGGAAGATCCAGTGCCAGGTGGCATAGGTCACCATGATTCCCCCCAGCAACGGCCCCAGTATCGGTCCGACTAATCCCGGCATGGTGACAAAGTTGAGAATAGGTAAGAGTTCACTACGGGGATAGGCACGCAGAAGGGCCAGCCGCGCGACGGGCATCATCATCGCGCCACCCACGCCCTGAATAACGCGCGATGTGACCAGTATTGATAAGGAGGGCGATAAGGCACAGGCAAGTGAACCCAGCGTAAACAGCGAAACGGCAATAATAAAGATCTTGCGTGTGCCAAAGCGGTCTGCAAGCCATCCACTAACCGGAATAAGCATGGCAACAGTTAAGGTGTAGCTGATAACGGCGGACTGCATGGCTAGCGGGGAACGTTCAAGGCTGGTAGCGATCGCGGGCAGCGCGGTATTGAGTATCGTGGCATCCAGTGACTGCATAAAGAAGGCCATAGCGGCAATCCATGGCAGACCGGCCATACTGCGCGCGGATTTAATCATTGAGCGTCCTTCGTAATGTCTTCGGCAAAGAATATAAAAAAGAATAGCATTGGCAGAAATGCACAATACGCCTCTTTCAACCGATATGTGGTGATTTCCGTGCGTTATTTACGCAGGATGTGTTGCTTTTTACCCCGTTCGTTTAAAAATGAATCGCTCAGTCATTTTTTTATAATTAATGCTTGTCACCCAGAAAGAACGCCCTATAATGCGCCTCCACTGACACGGCACAACGGCTTACGTAACGCGGTGTTCAGCAGAGAACTCCCCGGAGTTTTCGCCGGAGAAAAACTTCT
>NZ_QICO01000008.1:0-219328 GCF_003201175.1 Pantoea sp. PNA 03-3
TACCGGTACTAATGACCCGTGAGGCTTAACCTTACAACGCCAGAGGCGTTTTGGGTTGAGAGACAAAAGAATTTTCAGCCTTGTTTACCGGATAACGCCGTGCGGCCCGAGAGGGCGGTGCGGCAGACAGAATCTGCCTGGCGGCTGTAGCGCGGTGGTCCCACCTGACCCCATGCCGAACTCAGAAGTGAAACGCCGTAGCGCCGATGGTAGTGTGGGGTCTCCCCATGCGAGAGTAGGGAACTGCCAGGCATTAAATTAAGACCAGCACGCTGGTCATGACCTTACCGGTGACGCGGAAGGGCGAAACACCTGACAGCAGAACGTTTTTCTGCGCTCAGTACAGAATCGGTGGAGCGGTAGTTCAGTTGGTTAGAATACCTGCCTGTCACGCAGGGGGTCGCGGGTTCGAGCCCCGTCCGTTCCGCCACCCTTTTTAGGGGCGTAGTTCAATTGGTAGAGCACCGGTCTCCAAAACCGGGTGTTGGGGGTTCGAGTCCCTCCGCCCCTGCCAGAAAAAGAAAAATCCTTTGCGTATGCGAAGGATTTTTTTTTGCCTTAAGAAAAGCAAAACAGAAAACCAGCCAGCAAAGACTGGCTTAATCCTCGCTTTCTTCCCTCTCTTTAATTCGGTACGACTGGAAACTTCAGCAACTGACGGATATACGTCTGCTGATCACTGTTTTGCAGCCATACCGCATACAAAGGCCGCACCGCCACAGACGTATCGGGCATCACTATCAGGTCGCTGTACAAGCTTTGCCAGAACTCGGGCAGAAACGCGCAGGCTCCTGTCGTGTGCAACAATTCACGCGTCACCTGTGCTGATGTCGTTGTTAATACCGGAACATCGTCCCCGCCGGAAAGATAACTTTGGTGCTGATGAAAGTCCGCGCCCCATTCCAGCTTAATATAGTCATATTTCTCACGCTTTTCGGTCTGCCGGGAACGAAACAGGGCCAGCGAAATATGACCTATCTGCTGGCTGGTCAATTCATCCATCTTTGGTGCTTCCGTCGTAATCAATAAATCCAGTTGGCGTTCATGCAACTGTTTAACTAACCAATGACGCTGCGCCACACGCGCTTCCAGGTGCAGACTTTCCCTGTTTTCGTAGAGTGTCTGAAGCCATGGCGTCAGATAGGCTTCCCAAAGTGAGGCGCTGGCACCAATGGACAGCTCATGATGCTGCTGCGTGTGCGACACTTCTTTCTTCGCCATAAGCCAGGTATTCATCAGACTTTCCGCGTAAGGCAAAAGACGCTCACCTGCCGAGGTCAAACGGATGTTGTTGCGGTGTCGGGTAAAAAGATTCACTCCCAGTTGGTTTTCTAACTGGCGGATGCGAAAACTGACAGCAGACTGCGTTAAGTAAAGTGCTTCTGCAGCACGCCCGAAATGGCGAGTTCTGCTCACTTCCAGGAAAGTTTTCAGTAATTCCGTATCCACAGCCTTCTCCCAAAATTTGTTTGTCGTATAGATTTAAATGTTTTGTTTTACACTCTGTCAAGCGTATCTAATACTCCGCGCCATAAATAGCACGGCCATAAGAGAAACAGGAGCGTGTAACATGGCGGAAAGCTTCTCAACGGAAAATCGTTTCTTTGATAACAAACATTACCCACGCGGATTTTCGCGTCATGGGGACTTTACGATTAAAGAAGCACAGCTACTTGAACGCCACGGCGTCGCGTTTAATGAGCTGGATCTTGCCAAACGTGAACCAGCGACAGAAGAAGAGCGTTTGTTCATCGAGGTATGTCGTGGTGTCCGTGAGCCGCAGACGGAAGCAGAACGTGTCTGGTCCAAATACATGACCCGTATCAAGCGTCCTAAGCGTTTTCACACGCTGTCAGGCGGTAAGCCACAAATGGATACCGTTGAAGACTACACAGAAAGCGACGATTAATGAAAAGGGGCGAAAGCCCCTTTTTACTGCAGGTTGTTATGAAGATAGGTCATGAGGCGGTCAATGCTTCGGTAACTGACGGCTTCCTGCAAATGATAACGGCTGATCGTCTCTTCACCGGCCAAATCGGCCACCGTGCGCGCCACTTTCAGGATCCGCTGCCAAGCCCGTACTGATAAGCCCAACTGATTTAAAACAGACTCCAGCCACTTCGCATCCGCTGAACAAAGCGCACACCACCGTAATACCTCCGCATTAGCTAAATGAGCGTTGATTTTTCCTGAACGCGCAATCTGTCTTTGCCGGGCAACAAGCACGCGCTCGCGTACCGCCACAGAACTTTCTCCCGTCTGCTGTTGCTGGCCTAACAGTCCCGGCGGTAGCAATGGCACCTCCAGCGACAGATCAAAGCGATCAAGGAAGGGGCCGGAAAGTTTGCTGAGATAGCGTAAAATCTGCTGCGGTGAGGTGCGGTTATGCTGTCCCTGATAGTGTCCTGTCGGACTGGGATTCATCGCAGCGACTAACTGAAAACGTGCAGGGTAAACCACCTTAGCCCTGGCTCGCGAAATCGCGACTTCACCGGACTCAATGGGTTCGCGCAATGCATCCAGAACGCTGCGCTGGAATTCAGGCAATTCATCTAAAAAAAGCACTCCATTATGGGCCAGCGAGATCTCGCCGGGACGGGGCAATGCGCCACCGCCAATGAGCGCATACAGTGAAGCACTATGATGAGGGGCCCTGAACGGCCTTTTACGCCATGAATGATGCACAGGGCCCGCATTACTCAGGCTGGCTATCGCTGCGCATTCTAAGGCCTCCTGATCGCTTAATGGCGGCATGATGCCCGGTAAACGAGTGGCAAGCATGGTTTTGCCTGTGCCTGGCGGTCCGATCAGCATCAGGTTATGTCCACCGGCCGCCGTGATCTCCAGGGCACGGCGTCCTTGTTCCTGCCCGACAATATCGCGAAGATCGTCTGTGATTTCGTCGGTGTTATCGGCGTGGGCGGTGGCAATCGTGAGTTCACCCCTGTTGTGTAAGAAAGCACAAACGTCGATCAAATGGGCGGCTACCAGCGTTGAGCCTTTACGGATTAAACCCACATCAGTCTGGTTTTCTGCTGAGAGAATCAACTGCCTGCCAGCTTTAATCGCCGCAAGGGCAGCCGGAATGGCGGCCTGTACACCACACAGAGCGCCGTTTAGCGCCAGCTCGCCCAGAAACTCATATCCGCCCAGCTTCTCTGCAGGGAGCTGTTCAGACGCGACCAGAATGGCGACAGCCATGGGCAAATCGTAGCGCCCGCCTTCCTTAGGCAGATCGGCCGGGCCCAGATTGATGGTGATTCGCCGGGCAGGGAAGTCAAAGCCGCTGTTAATGATGGCGCTACGGACACGTTCGCGTGCCTCCTTGACGGTAGTTTCCGGTAAGCCCACCAACGTCAGGGCAGGCAATCCGTTGCTGATATGGACTTCAATAGTCACCAGCGGCGCATCAACCCCGATGGCTGCACGTGTCAGAACTTTTGACAAAGACATGGCCGCTCCCAAATGCGGCAAGTCTGCCCTGGCGCTTCAATGACGGCGAGGGCCAAAAGGACAAAATGTAAGCTGCGCCGTGATTTATTTGCGCACTATACATCCGCACGCTTTTTTTTGTGGAACCGGACTTTGAACGCGGTATAACCGCATCGGCATGGTTTTTTTGTCAAAGTCGGGGCTCAATAAAATAATCTTTTAATTACAAATTGATAACGAAAGAACGCAATGGGCCGCAATAAAAAACCTGATAAAAAATATTGTAATTAGCCTACTAACTATGATAACTCTGTAGGCATTACTTCGAACGAGTTAAAGAATCGAATACGTTATGAAAGCCCTTCTACTAGTGATTAGCCTTGTCGTGATTAGCGTGGTGGTGATTATTAACCCACTGTGCGGGGCAACGCTTGGAGCAAGAAAGGCTTAAAAATCAAGCCAGAACTCTAAAAAACCCCCCGCACCGAAAGGTCCGGGGGTTTTTTTTTGACCTGGCAAAATTCAGTAAATCTGCAAGGAACAAACAATGAACAGTAGCATAAAATTCTGTTGTTCCCCTCAGGCGACAGGAGAATAACGATGACAGGTGCACAATGGGTAGTTCAGGCTTTACGCGCACAAGGCGTTGATACCGTATTTGGTTACCCTGGCGGCGCCATCATGCCAGTGTACGATGCGCTATACGACGGCGGCGTCGAACACCTGTTGTGCCGTCACGAGCAGGGCGCGGTGATGGCCGCAATCGGCTATGCCCGTTCAACCGGTAAAACCGGTGTCTGCATTGCCACTTCGGGCCCCGGTGCAACAAATCTGATCACCGGCCTGGCTGATGCCATGATGGACTCCGTGCCGGTTGTCGCGTTGACCGGTCAGGTCGCTTCTGCCTTCATCGGTACGGATGCCTTTCAGGAAATCGATGTTCTCGGTCTGTCGTTAGCCTGCACCAAACACAGCTTCATAGTTGAATCGCTGGATGATTTGCCTTCCGTGATGGCCGAGGCGTTCGCCATTGCGCAGTCGGGTCGCCCCGGGCCGGTATTAGTCGATATCCCAAAGGATATTCAGCTGGCAAAAGGGGAACCTTCACCGCAGTTGATGCCGGTGGAAGAAGCGATGTCGATGCCGCATCAGGCAATTATTGACGCGCGGGCAATGATGGCGCAGGCCAAAAAACCTATGCTGTATGTCGGCGGTGGCGTCGGCATGGCGCAAGCGGTGCCGGCACTGCGCGCGTTGATGCAGGAAACCGGCATTCCCGCTGTTGCCACGCTGAAGGGCCTGGGAAGTGTGGATGCCGACAGCGAATGTTATCTGGGCATGCTGGGCATGCACGGCACTAAGGCCGCTAATCTGGCCGTCCAGTCCTGCGACCTGTTAATCGCGGTGGGTGCCCGTTTTGACGACCGCGTCACCGGTAAACTGGACACCTTCGCCCCGCTGGCCAGCGTGATCCATCTGGATGTGGATCCTGCAGAGCTGAACAAGCTGCGCCGTGCACATGTGTCGCTGCAAGGCGATCTCAACCATGTCCTGCCGGCCCTGAGCCAGCCTTTACAGATACAGGCGTGGCGCGACGAAGTCATGGCGCTGAAAGCACAGCATGCGTGGCGCTACGATCATCCCGGTGAAGCCATCTATGCGCCGTTATTACTGAAACAACTGTCCGATCGCAAACCGGCAAACACTGTTGTTACCACCGACGTAGGTCAGCATCAGATGTGGGCGGCCCAGCATATAGCCTGTGACGCCCCTGAAGATTTCATCACCTCCAGTGGCTTAGGCACCATGGGCTTTGGCCTGCCTGCGGCAATCGGCGCACAGGTTGCGCGCCCTCACGATACCGTCATCTGTGTCTCGGGCGACGGCTCTATCATGATGAATATTCAGGAACTGGGCACCATTAAGCGTGGCAAATTGCCTGTGAAAATTCTGCTGCTGGATAACCAGCGTCTGGGCATGGTTCGCCAGTGGCAGCAGCTGTTTTTTGACGGTCGCTACAGTGAAACCATCCTGACCGACAACCCCGACTTCCTCACGCTGGCCAGCGCATTTGATATCCCGGGCCAGCGAATCACCCGTAAAGATCAGGTCGACGCCGCAATCGATGCTCTGCTGAACAGTGAAGGTCCTTATTTCCTGCACGTGTCAATTGATGAGCATGAAAACGTCTGGCCATTGGTACCGCCCGGTGCCAGCAACGCCAACATGATGGAGAAAACCGTATGAACCAGCATCAATTGTCTATCGAAGCGCGCTTTCGACCTGAAATATTGGAACGCATTTTACGTGTAGTACGCCATCGTGGCTTTCAGGTGTGTTCAATGAACATGGCGACTGTGGCTAACGCCGAAAACATTAATATCGAAATGACCGTTGCCAGCCAGCGCTCTGTCGATTTACTGTCTTCCCAGTTAAGCAAACTGATGGATGTCGCCTGCGTCCAGATTCAACAACAGACATCACAACAAATCCGCGCGTAGTCGCGAAAGGAAATAATAATGAGCACCAAGAAAGCAGATTTCATTTGGTTCAACGGCGAAATGGTTAAGTGGGAAGAGGCGAAAGTCAGCGTGATGTCTCACGCTCTGCATTACGGCACCTCGGTATTTGAAGGCGTGCGCTGCTACGACTCACACAAAGGCCCGGTCGTCTTCCGTCACCGCGAGCACATGCAGCGTCTGCACGATTCCGCCAAAATTTACCGTTTCCCGATCAAGCACAGCGTTGATGAACTGATGGAAGCCTGCCGTGAAGTGATTCGCGTGAACAACCTGAAAAGCGCCTACATCCGTCCGCTGGCTTTCGTGGGCGATGTCGGTCTGGGCGTGAACCCGCCGGATGGCTTCACCACGGATGTGATTGTTGCAGCGTTCCCGTGGGGCGCTTACCTGGGCGCTGAAGCGCTGGAAAACGGCATTGATGCCATGGTGTCTTCATGGAACCGCGTTGCGCCAAACACATTGCCAACCGCAGCAAAAGCGGGCGGCAACTATCTGTCTTCCCTGCTGGTGGGCAGTGAGGCGCGCCGCCATGGCTATCAGGAAGGCATTGCGCTGGATACCAATGGCCTGATTTCAGAAGGCGCAGGCGAAAATCTGTTTGAAGTGAAAGATGGCGTGCTGTTTACCCCGCCGTTTACCTCCTCTGCACTGCCGGGCATCACCCGCGATGCCATCATCACGCTGGCGCGTAATATGGGCATCGAAGTGCGTGAACAGGCACTGTCTCGTGAATCTCTGTACCTGGCTGACGAAGTCTTTATGTCCGGCACGGCGGCAGAAATCACCCCGGTACGCAGCGTTGATCGCATTCAGGTTGGCGAAGGCAAATGTGGGCCCGTCACCAAACGCATTCAGCAGGCATTCTTTGGCCTGTTTACCGGCGAGACCGAAGACAAATGGGGCTGGCTGGACCCGGTTAACGCATAACCAGACCTTGCGCGGATGTCGCTGGATGTCCGCGATCTTATTTTGACTGGAGTAAAGAGCATGCCTAAGTACCGTTCCGCTACCACCACCCACGGCCGCAACATGGCTGGTGCCCGTGCCCTCTGGCGCGCAACAGGAATGACCGACGATGATTTCGGCAAACCGATTATCGCCGTCGTTAACTCATTCACCCAGTTTGTGCCGGGCCACGTACACCTGCGTGACCTGGGTAAGCTGGTTGCCGAGCAAATCGAAGCGGCAGGTGGCGTGGCCAAAGAGTTCAACACGATCGCGGTGGACGACGGTATTGCCATGGGCCATGGCGGCATGCTGTATTCTCTGCCTTCACGTGAGCTGATTGCCGACTCTGTCGAGTACATGGTGAACGCGCACTGTGCTGATGCCATGGTCTGCATTTCAAACTGCGACAAAATCACCCCCGGCATGTTGATGGCCGCGCTGCGCCTGAATATTCCGGTGATCTTTGTTTCCGGCGGCCCAATGGAAGCCGGTAAAACCAAACTGTCCGATCAGATCATCAAGCTGGATCTGGTGGATGCCATGATCCAGGGGGCTAACCCGAACGTCAGCGATGCTGACAGCGAGCAGATTGAACGCTCCGCCTGTCCAACCTGCGGCTCCTGTTCGGGCATGTTCACCGCAAACTCAATGAACTGCCTGACCGAAGCCCTCGGCCTGTCACAACCGGGTAACGGTTCACTGTTGGCCACCCATGCCGACCGTAAAGCGCTGTTCATTAACGCCGGTAAGCGCATCGTCAGCCTGACCAAACGCTATTACGAGCAGGATGATGTGAATATGCTGCCGCGCAACATCGCCACCAAAGCCGCGTTTGAAAATGCCATGACGCTGGATATCGCTATGGGCGGCTCTACAAATACCGTTCTGCACCTGCTGGCTGCCGCGCAGGAAGGTGAGGTGGACTTTAACATCTCTGATATCGATCGCCTGTCACGCAAAGTTCCTCAGTTGTGCAAAGTGGCACCGAGCACGCCGAAATATCACATGGAAGATGTGCACCGTGCGGGTGGCGTCATCGGTATTCTCGGCGAGCTGGATCGTGCCGGGCTGATTGACACCAGCGCCCGTAACATTCTGCAGCAGAGCCTGCGTGAAACGCTCGATCAGTACGACATCATGCTGACTCAGGATCAGGCGGTGAAGGACATGTTCCGTGCGGGTCCAGCCGGTATTCGAACGACTCAGGCGTTTTCGCAAAGTTGCCGTTGGGACACGCTGGATGATGACCGCGCTGAAGGCTGTATCCGTACGCGCGAACATGCCTATTCCCAGGATGGTGGTCTGGCCGTGCTCTACGGCAACATTGCCGAAGATGGCTGTATCGTAAAAACCGCGGGCGTCGATAAAGAGATTCTGACGTTCAGCGGCCCGGCCAAAGTTTATGAAAGCCAGGATGACGCTGTGGAAGCTATCCTCGGTGGCAAAGTGGTAGCGGGTGACGTGGTTGTGATCCGTTACGAAGGGCCAAAAGGTGGGCCGGGCATGCAGGAAATGCTGTATCCCACCACTTACCTGAAGTCGATGGGGCTGGGTAAAAGTTGTGCTCTGATCACCGACGGTCGCTTCTCTGGCGGCACCTCTGGCCTGTCAATTGGTCACGCCTCACCTGAAGCCGCTAACGGCGGCACCATCGCGCTGGTGAAAGATGGCGATATCATCGATATCGATATCCCAAACCGCGGTATCAGACTGGCCGTACCGGATAATGAACTGCATGCCCGCCGTGAAGAGCAGGAAGCCCGTGGCGACGCAGCTTATACGCCGATGAACCGTCAGCGCGACGTGTCGTTTGCCCTGCGCGCCTATGCATCGCTCGCGACCAGCGCCGATAAAGGTGCTGTGCGCGATAAGAGTAAGCTGGGAGGCTAAGATGGCTGAGGCTCAACCGCTACCCGAGGCGCCCTGCGGTGCCGAGTATCTGCGTGCGGTGTTACGTTCACCGGTATACGAAGTGGCACAGGTTACCCCACTGCAGAAGATGGAAAAAATCTCTGCACGTCTGGGCAATACCATTCTGGTGAAGCGAGAAGATCGCCAGCCGGTGCACAGTTTTAAACTGCGCGGTGCCTACGCGATGATTGCTGGCCTTGATGAAGAGCAGAAAGCACGCGGTGTTGTCACCGCGTCGGCCGGTAACCACGCCCAGGGCGTTGCGTTATCAGCGACGAAGCTGGGCATCAAGTCGCTGATCGTCATGCCGCTGGCGACAGCGGACATCAAGGTGGATGCGGTGCGTGCATTTGGCGGTGAAGCCTTCCTGTATGGTGCCAACTTTGACGAGGCGAAAGCCAAAGCCATTGAACTGGCGACGCAGCAGGGTTACACCTTTGTTCCACCGTTTGACCATCCGGCGGTCATCGCCGGACAAGGCACGCTGGCGATGGAACTGCTGCAGCAGGACGCACATCTCGATCGGGTTTTTGTTCCGGTGGGCGGCGGCGGTCTGGCCGCGGGCGTGGCGGTGCTCATCAAGCAGCTGATGCCGCAAATCAAAGTGATCGCTGTTGAGTCAGAAGACTCGGCCTGCCTGAAAGCGGCGCTGGAGGCTGGTGAGCCGGTGGATTTACCGCGCGTGGGCTTGTTCGCCGAAGGTGTGGCCGTGAAGCGCATCGGTAACGAAACTTTCCGCCTGTGCCAGGAATATCTCGACGATATCGTCACCGTGGACAGCGATGCGATCTGCGCGGCAATGAAAGATCTGTTTGAAGATGTGCGCGCCGTGGCAGAACCTTCAGGCGCGCTGGCGCTGGCGGGCATGAAGAAATACGTCCAGCAGCACGATATTCAGGGCGAACGCCTGGCACACGTGTTGTCGGGGGCTAACGTTAACTTCCATGGTTTGCGCTACGTTTCTGAACGTTGTGAGCTGGGTGAACAACGCGAAGCTCTGCTGGCGGTCACGATCCCGGAACAGCAGGGCAGCTTCCTGAAGTTTTGTCAGACGTTGGGTGGTCGCTCGATTACCGAGTTTAACTATCGCTATGCCGACACCGACAAAGCCTGCATTTTTGTGGGCGTGCGGCTGACGCGCGGGATGGATGAGCGCGCAGAGATCATCAGCCAGTTAACGGAAAACGGCTATCAGGTGGTGGATCTGTCTGACGATGAGATGGCGAAGCTGCACGTGCGTTACATGGTGGGCGGACGGCCTTCCAAGCCGCTGCGTGAGCGCCTGTTCAGCTTTGAGTTTCCGGAAGCGCCCGGCGCATTGCTTAAGTTTCTGCAAACGCTGGGCACGCACTGGAATATCTCACTGTTCCATTACCGTAGCCACGGCACGGACTACGGCCGGGTCCTCACGGCCTTCGAGCTTGGCAACGACGAACCGCGTTTTGAAGAGCACCTTGCCGACCTGGGTTACGATTTCCACGACGAAACGCATAACCCGGCATTCCGCTTCTTCCTGGCAGGCCAGTAACTATAGCTGGTGCCAGAATGCACTGATAAGCGGCTCTCCGAGCCGCTTTTTTTGTACACAAACACCCAGCTCCAGCGGTGCGACGGACGCCACGCTTTCCAGCGGCAGCACACGGTTTCGTACCGGCTCAGGGCTGTTCTCCAGCACCACATCCGGCAGCAGCGCAATCCCACAGCCCAGCGCTACCATCGACACGATTGCTTCATGACCGGCAACGGTCGCATAAATCAATGGGTTAACGATGCGATGACGGCGGAACCATAGCTCGATCGCCCGCCGGACCGGTCCCTGCTCGGGCAGGATAAACGGAATCTGTGACCAGTCCGGTGCCTCTTCTGTCGCCTGACTGCGCACCGGACAGGGCAGTGCAGGTGCAATCAGCCCCAGCGGCAACAGTCCCAGCGTGGTGAAATCAATGCTGGCAGGCAGCGATTCAGGTCGACCGGCAATCGCCAGATCGGCATTGCCCGACTGGACCATTTCAATCGCATCGGCCGCATCGCCGGTAGTCAGTTTGATTTCCACCTGAGGATGCTCGGCGCGGAAGCGATCCAGAATGGGCGGCAGATGGCTGTACGCGGCGGTCACCGAGCAAAACAGGCGCAGTTCACCACTGAGTGACGGACCGTTGAGATCCATGGCATGGCGCAATTGCTGATACTGCAGTAAGGTTTGTTGTGCAAATAATTTCAGTCTTTCGCCCGCTTCGGTGAGCGTGACGGTGCGGTTATCACGCAGAAACAACGCGTGGCCGACATCCTCTTCCAGCCGCTGAATCTGGCGTGACAGCGTGGACGGACTGACGTGCATGGCCCGTGCGGTGCGGCCAAAATGGCAACTTTCTGCCAGATGTAAAAACAATTTGAGATCGCGTAAATCCATACAGGTTCCACCTCAGGAATGCATTGCGATTATTGCAATGTAATGTTGTTAATATATCAATTTAAGCAACAGAAATCCTGTCATATGATGGGGTCATTCGCGGCGCTGAATCTCACGCCGTCAACAGACAAAAGCAAACACAACATTTAACCGGAGTACCCATGGCTAATTACTTCAACACACTGAATCTGCGCAACCAGTTAGCGCAACTGGGCAAATGTCGTTTTATGGGGCGTGACGAGTTCGCGGATGGCGCCAGCTTCCTGAAAGGCAAAAAGATTGTGATTGTGGGCTGTGGTGCGCAGGGCCTGAACCAGGGCCTGAACATGCGCGATTCCGGTCTGGATGTTTCTTATGCCCTGCGTGCAGAAGCCATCGCCGAAAAACGTGCCTCGTATCGCAAAGCCACCGACAACGGTTTCAAAGTGGGCACTTACGAAGAACTGATTCCTCAGGCGGACCTGGTGGTTAACCTGACGCCAGACAAACAGCACTCCGCCGTTGTTCAGGCTGTACAGCCACTGATGAAAGACGGTGCCGCGCTGGGCTATTCACACGGCTTCAACATTGTCGAAGTGGGCGAAACCATCCGTAAAGATATCACCGTCGTTATGGTGGCGCCGAAGTGTCCGGGCACCGAAGTCCGTGAAGAATACAAGCGTGGCTTCGGGGTACCGACGCTGATCGCGGTTCACCCGGAAAACGATCCGAAAGGTGAAGGTATGGCTATCGCCAAAGCCTGGGCTTCTGCCACCGGTGGCGACCGCGCTGGCGTGCTGGAATCCTCTTTCGTTGCGGAAGTGAAATCTGACCTGATGGGTGAGCAGACCATTCTGTGCGGCATGCTGCAGGCCGGTTCTCTGCTGTGCTTCGATAAGCTGGTGGCTGAAGGTCACGATGCGGCGTACACCGAGAAACTGATTCAGTTTGGCTGGGAAACCATCACCGAATCCCTGAAATTTGGCGGCATTACGCTGATGATGGATCGCCTGTCTAATCCGGCGAAACTGCGTGCTTACGCACTGTCTGAGCAGCTGAAAACCATCATGGCTCCTCTGTTCCAGAAGCATATGGATGACATCATTTCAGGCGATTTCTCTGCTGGCATGATGGCGGACTGGGCGAATGACGATAAGAAGCTGCTGACCTGGCGCGAAGAGACCGGTAAAACCGCGTTCGAAACCGCCCCTCAGTTCGACGGCAAAATCGAAGAGCAAGAATACTACGACAAAGGCGTTGTCATGGTTGCCATGGTCAAAGCGGGCGTTGAGCTGGCATTTGAAACCATGGTAGATGCTGGCATCATCGAAGAGTCGGCTTACTACGAGTCACTGCACGAGCTGCCGCTGATCGCGAATACCATTGCCCGTAAACGCCTGTATGAAATGAACGTGGTCATTTCTGATACCGCTGAGTACGGTAACTACCTGTTCTCTTTTGCGGCGGTGCCGCTGCTGAAAGAGTTTATGGCCTCACTGCAGCCGGGCGATCTGGGTAAAGCTATTGACGGCACGCAGGTGGATAACGCCCAACTGCGCGACGTTAATGAAGCCATTCGTCAGCATCCTATCGAGCAGGTTGGCCGCAAACTGCGTGGTTACATGACCGATATGAAACGCATCGCGGTTGCAGGCTAAGTCGCACCGCCACCGTTTTCAGCAAATGTAAGACAAAAAGGCGCAGCCATCTGGCTGCGCCTTTTTGTTTTAGCATGCGCCTGGCGACACGATAACAGGCGGTAAAAGGCTCCTGTAACCAACATACTGACACCCGGCAAGAATAAGGAACACGCCAGCCGTAAGGTTGCCAGCAAAATACTCGTGATGATGTTTGAGGGCATAGCATACGGCGACAGAAGCGACAGCCGTGCGCTGCGGGTCGGCATTCAGTCAGTCCCCGCCTTTTCCCCCAAATGCGCTTCGGGAAGAGTCTGGCTGCGCAATGTGTGTAGATTTATCGCAAACGGCTATCTGCTTGATGGTCCAATGCGTCGTGTTTTGCCAGACTGGCACAGTGAAAACACAACACCGATGACGCTCTGGGCCATCACCTTACCCAACCGTCTGCTGCCGCTAAAAACCCGGGTTTTTATCGACGATTTTATGGCCTGGCTTAAGTCGAAATAGCGCGCTTTCGCCGCGGAAACGCATAAAAAAACCCGGCCTGAGCCGGGTTTTTTTATGAGCGTGACCTGAGATCACACTTCATACAGCGTTTGATGCCGGGTTTCTTTACAGGCAATCAGGGCGATCAGCGTCAGGAAGGCCATAGAGGCCAGGTACAATCCGACGGCATATAAGCCGTAGTGCACGTTCAGCCAGGTTGCGATATATGGCGCAACGGAGGCACCCAGAATCGACGAGAGGTTGTATGAGAACGACGCGCCGGTATAGCGCACTTCTGTCGGGAACAGCTCGGGCAGCAGCGCACCCATCGGGCCAAATGTCAGGCCCATAATGCTTAATCCCAGCAGCAGGAAGGCCATCACCAGCGCCTGAGAGCCGGAACCCAGCATCACAGGGAACAGGAATGAGAAACCAATAATCATCAGCGTAATGGTGATCATGGTTTTCCGGCGACCAAAGCGGTCAGCCAGCAGGCCCGCGATGGGGACCATCACGCCGAAGCCAATGACCGCCATCATCAACATCCACAGCATGCTGTTACGTGAGATGCCCAGCCCCGCAGGCGCGGCGGCGGTGCCGTAACTCATTGAGTAAACCGTCATGATGTAAAACAGCGTGTAGGTGGCAAGCATGATGAAGGTGCCCAGAATGGTCGCCGTCAGATGTTTGCTCAGAAGTGAGGCAATCGGCACGCGCACCTGCTTCTTCTCTTTCTGCACTTTGGCAAAGACCGGACTTTCATGTAGCGACACGCGCACATACAGGCCAATCAGGACCAGCACGGCAGACAGTACAAAAGGCACGCGCCAGCCCCACTGCATAAACTGCTCGTCGGTCAGCAACCAGGAGAGCAGCAGGAAGGTGCCGTTGGCAAAAAAGAATCCAATGGGCGCACCCAACTGCGGGAAGGAACCGTACAGCGCACGCTTTTTGGCTGGCGCATTTTCCGTGGCCAGCAGGGCCGCACCGCCCCATTCGCCGCCGAGTCCCAGGCCCTGACCAAAGCGGGCCAGTGCTAACAGCAGCGGGGCCAGAACGCCAATGCTCTGATAGCTGGGTAACAAACCGATGACCACGGTAGAGATCCCCATGGTCAGCAGCGAGGCTACCAGGGTGGCTTTACGACCGACACGGTCACCGAAGTGACCAAACAGCGCTGAGCCGATAGGGCGGGCAACGAACGCAATCGCGAAGGTCGCCAGTGACTGTAGCGTGGCGACAGTGGCATCACCCTGAGGAAAAAAGATATGCGGAAAGACAATGACCGCGGCGGTGGCATAAATATAGAAATCGAAAAATTCGATGGCGGTGCCAACCAGTGAAGCAATAACGACTTTACTGCGTGAGTTCACTGGCGTTGGCTCATGTTGTTTATCAAGAGTTTCTGAGATGGAGGCTTGCATAAATGTTTCTTATTTTTAAATACCGTTAAGGAATCTTACGCACCTGTATAGCGGCATTCAATGGCTGGAAACCGCGTCAGCCGCGGCTTTCTCTGCCTAAAAGTAGAAAATCTTTGCCTGATGTGAAATGTCGGAGAATGGCAGCGTTAACAGAGATAAACATGGCGAGATACTCTGTGAAAGCGCTGAAGAAAAGTGACCCCCTGGTTATTCATGCTGTAAAGTGGCTGATAAATAACCGGGGGCAGGGATTTTTCGCTGGTTACTGCTGTTCGTGGGTGGCCATTGCGCCTTTTTCAGGCATGCGTGGATCGTCTTTGTATTTGGCGGTGGCAATCCAGGCCGCGCAGAACAATGTCAGGCGGGCAAAGAAATAGAAGAACGCCATCAGCCCCAACACCGAGCCAAAAGCCGCACCCGAGGGCGAGCTGGCGAGTTTCGGCAGCGTCAACGTCATCACAAACTTAATGACTTCAAACCCGATGGCCGCCAGTAAGGTGCCACGCAGCAGGGCTTTTTTGCGCGGTTTATGGCGAGGCAGAATCCAGAAAATCCACAGAAACAGCAGATAATTTGCCAGTACAGAGATGGACGTCGCGATGATCGTCAGTGCCGGGCGCAACCATTCAATGCCATCCAGCCCTAACGCATTAACGATAGTCGCCTGGGCGGAACCGGCGACGGAGGTCAGTGACAAAGTAATCACCAGCGCCAGCATCAGGCCGGTCAGAGACAAGAAGTCGCGAATATAGCGTTTCCAGATCTTCTCTTTATCGTCGGGTTGACGCTCCCAGACGTCGCGTGACTGCGCGCGAATAGCCTCGCGTAAATTCCCCATCCAGTTGAGACCGGAATACAACGCCAGCAACAAACCGGTGATGCCCACGGTTGCGCGTTGCTGAATGGCCGTGTTCACGGTGTTTTTTAACGTGGTCGCCAGCGACGGATCGCTGATGCTGCTGACGATTTTGTTGATGATATCGGTCAGGAGGTCCGGATTCGAGGCCAGCACGAAACCCACGGCAGCAAAAGACACCATTAAAATGGGGATGAGCGACAGAAACGAAAAATAGGTAATGGCGGCACCAAACTGGCTGCCGAGGCGATCGTTAAACCGATCCAGCGCGCGAATAAAGTGGGCTACCGCCGGTATCGCCTGGAACCAGGCGGCGAAGCGTGATACGCGCACGATGGAACGATCGACGGACTTGTTGCCGGTTTTAATATCGATCAGCGGTTTGGCGTCTTTTACGTTGTCCTGCTCGTCTGTCATAGACATTCACTTTCCTGTTGAACCTTAAAATCACATTATAGCCTGTCAGGTGACATACTCCTGGAGCACCTGACTTAACCACTCCATAAACACCCGAACCCGACGCGCGACATTCCGGCGATGGGGATAGAGCAAGTGAATGGGCATCGGTTTGGCCGGGAACGCATGGAGCACCTCGACCAGTTGACCGCTTTCCAGATATTTTTGGATGCCCACCGTCGGCACCTGAATAATGCCCAGGCCCGCAAGGCAGGCGGCGCGGTAGGTTTCGGTGCTGTTCACCGTCACGACGCCGCCCGTGTGCACATAGTGGCACTGCTTACCATCGAAGTATTCGAAGCCCTGCGCCGCCTGACCTAACGGCTGGCTGTAATGCACCATTGCATGCTGCGACAGCTCCTCAAGCCGAATCGGCCTGCCAAAACGCGCAAGATAGTCAGGACTGGCACAGTTAATCAAGGTGTGCGTGCCTATACGGCGGGCGATCAGTCCCGAATCCTTTAGCTCGCCAACGCGAATCACACAGTCAAAACCTTCGCGAATGACGTCAACCTGGCGATCGTTGCTGCTGAGTTCAATTTCCACGCCAGGATAGTGCTGAAGGAATTCAGGCAGACGCGGAAGAATAAGATCGCTCGCCATTGCCACGGACATGTCGACCCGCAGTTTGCCACTTAACGTCGCGGGATCGTGCTGAAACAGGCTGTCCATATCGCCAATCATCGCCAGCAAATCAAGACAGCGATCATAGTATACCAGGCCATCCTGAGTAAGCTGCACGCGGCGGGTAGTACGATGCAGCAGCCGTGTGCCCATCAGATTCTCCAGCGCCTGAATTTGCCGTGATACGCTGCCTTTTGGTAACCCAAGGCTGTCAGCCGCCGCCGTAAAACTGCCCATCTCTGCAACTCTGACGAACACCTGCATTGCATGAATTTTATCCATATAGCCTGCCGATTGTTGTTGTAAGTGGAACAGTGCTGCGCATTCTTAAGCGTTTATAGAACAATTTTTAACGAATATCCTGAATCTGTGTTCAATTTTGCAACAGGAAATCAACATGAATCGTAAAATCGTCTTGATTACGGGCGCAAATCGCGGTTTAGGCAAGAATGCAGCGCTAAAACTGGCGGCAAAAGGCCGGGATATCATCCTGACGTACCGCAATCATCAAAACGAAGCACAGGACGTCGTCAACGCTGTTGAGCGCGCAGGCGGCCGCGCCATAGCGCTACAGCTGGATGTGGGTGATGTTAGCCAGTTCGACCGCTTCATTTCTGATGTCAAAAATACCTTACAGCAGCACTGGCAGCGTGAGACATTTGATTATTTAGTGAACAATGCCGGGCATGGTCACTACAAACCTTTTGCCGAGACGACGGAAGCGGAATTTGATGCCCTGATGAATGTGCATTTCAAAGGGCCGTACTTCCTGACGCAAAAACTGCTGCCTGTTATCAGCGACGGCGGGCGCATTCTGAATATCTCCAGTGGATTAACGCGCCTGACCTATCCTGGCTCGGGCACCTATGCGGCGATGAAAGGGGCGATGGAAGTGCTGACCCGTTACCAGGCCAAAGAGCTGGGGGAACGTCGAATCCGCGTTAATATCCTGGCGCCGGGCGCGATTGAAACGGATTTTGGCGGTGGACGGGTGCGTGACGATAAAGCCGTGAATGAAAGCATCGCTGCGTTGACCGCTCTGGGGCGGGTCGGATTACCTGATGATATTGGCGACGCCATTTGCGCCATTCTGAGCGAGGAAACCGGCTGGATCACCGCGCAACGCATCGAAGCATCGGGCGGGCAGGGACTGTAACAGTAAGGGCGACTCCGTCGCCCTGTCGTGTCTCAGGGCGTAACGTCAATTGTGCCCTCAACGATCGTCACTGTTTTTCCGCCAATCCAGATGGTTTCGCCCTCATAAGCCACGTTCACCCGGCCCTGACGTCTGACCTGCGTGCCCTGACGAACGCGGTAATTGTGCGGTTTACCCTGAGCCGCGAAGTAGCGCGCCAGGCAGGCATTTGCGCTGCCGGTAATCGGATCTTCTGTCAGGCTGCCGTGCTCAACCAGTAATCCCCGCACTTCATACTGTTCTGTTTCTCCCGAGGGCAGCGGGCCAAAGGGCATTACACCATCCACGCTGGCGTGGGTAATTAACCGCTCAAGATCGTTGACGTCGGGTATGACGGCGCGCACCGCCTCGGCACTGACCATCGGGATAAGCAACCAGCGAATGCCCATATCCGCCACGGTGACAGGCTGTGAATGATCCAGCGCGTCGCTGTTTAATGCTGTGCTGATCAGGGCATCGTGGTAGGGCGTCAGGGTGGCGCTGGGCGCGGCAAAAGCCAGCGTACCATCGGATGCGATTGTCACCACCACATTGCCGACGCCGCACTGCTGCACCATCCTGCCTGGTGTTTTGGTTTTCCAGCCCGCCTCAAGCAGGGCATGGGCGGTACCCAGCGTGGGATGACCTGCAAACGGTAGCTCGCCCTGTACGGTGAAGATGCGCACGCGGTAGTCAGCCTGGCTGTCTTCTGGCGGCAGGACAAAGGTCGTCTCGGATAAGTTGGTCCAGCGTGCAATCGCCGCCATCTGGCTGTCGTCGAGGCCCTGCGCATCCATGATGACGGCCAGCGGATTGCCGTTGAACGCAATCGAGGTGAAAACGTCCACTTGTTTAAACGCAACCTTCATTGTCACTCCTTTTCATTGGGATAAAGCGGTTTTTTCATGCCCGGGCAATTGCTTATGTCAGTTAACAGGGCTATGAATAAGTTAAGCAACCGGATGGAGCCTGCTATGTTAAAAATTCTTGGACGCGCCTCCTCAATCAATGTGCGCAAAGTATTATGGCTGTGTGACGAGCTGGACCTGCTTTACGAACGCGAAGAGTGGGGCGAAGGTTTCAAATCCACTCACTCGCCAGAATTTATGGCGCTTAATCCCAATGCCATGATCCCGGTATTACTCGACGACGACTTTGTCATGTGGGAATCCAACGCTATTTTGCGCTATCTGGCCACGGCCTATGGCGGCGAGTGGCTTTACCCGGAAAATCCGCGCGCGCGCGCGCCGGTGGATCAGTGGATGGACTGGCAATCAACCGAACTTAACACCTCGTGGCGCTATGCCTTTATGTCGCTGGTGCGCCATTCGCCCGCGCATCAGGATCCCCGCCTGTTAGCTGCGGCCTGCAAAGGCTGGTCCCATACCATGGGGATTCTCAACCAGCAGCTGGAGCACACCGGTCGCTATGTCGCCGGACGCAACTTCACGCTGGCGGATATCCCGATTGGCCTTGCCGTGAACCGCTGGTTTGAAACCCCGCTGGATCATCCCGACCTGCCGGCTGTCCGGACCTATTACGAGCGTCTGACTGAACGTCATGGTTATACAATCTGGGGACGGAACGGAACGCCCTGAGCCCGACCCGGCGGCAGGCCCGCAAGTTCACAGGCGATGGCACCGACGCGGGCGATAGCGCGAATGTAGCGATCGGTAAACGGATAGCAGCACGAGAGGCGCAGTGCATGGTTATAGCGCTCACTCAGCGAATACAGCGCGCCGGGCGTCACGCAGATCTGCTCTTTCAGCAGACGAGAGAACATCTCGGTCGTGTTCACGTTGCCCGGCAGTTCCACCCAAAAAACAAAGCCGCCGCGCGGCAACGTGGCCTGCGTGGCCTGGGGAAAATGCTGGGCAATTAACCCTCGCGCCTCATCCAGATTGCTGGCATAACAGCGCCGCAGGCTACGCAGATGATGGTCATAACCGCCATTGGCAAGAAACTCTGCCAGCGTCTCTGACAGCAGAGCGGACTCCGCCATCGATGACACGGCTTTAAGCCGTGCGATAGCATCGTGGAAGCGTCCGGCCGCAATCCAGCCGACACGGAAATCCGGCGCAACGGTTTTGGTAAAGCTGGTGCAGTATAAAACCCAGCCCTGCTCGTCAAAGGCCTTCACGGCAGGGGAAAGCGGCCAGTCAAACTGCAATTCATCGTAAAGGCCGTCTTCAATGAGCGGCACTTTGTAAGTATTTACCAACCTTGCGAGCCTTTTCTTGTCGGGCAGGCTCATACAGTAACCCAGCGGATTTTGTGCCGTGGGCATCGCCACAATCGCCTGAAGTCGCTCTTCCTGCAGCAGCATTTCCAGCGTATCCAGCGACAAACCACGCTGCGGATCGGTGGGGATTTCCAGCGCTTTGAGGCCGAGTGAAGCCAGCAAAGGGAACAAAAAAAAGTAGGTAGGTGATTCCAGCCCTACGCAGTCGCCGGGCTGCGTCACCGCGCGCAATGCCAGCTGCAACGCCTCCATACAACCATGGGTGAGGGTGATATCATCGGCGGTGAGTGACTGACCCGCATGTAATGCGCGTCGCGCAATCTCCTCCCGTAAGCGCTCACTACCGGGCGGAAGCGCATAGCGACCGATAAGGTTGGGATTGCGTCGTAGCAATGAGGCGGTGATGCGGGCTAACCGGGCCGAGGGGAACAGTTCGCTGTCCTGCGGGCAGGCCAGCGAGATATTGATGTAATCAGGATGATTCTGCGCGGCGAACACTTTATCGATCAAATCCAGCTTTTCGTTGCTGGGATCGCGTATCACACGAGCAGCGTGCTGAGTATGCCGGGTGACCACAGGCAGGACGCCGCGCACGTAATAGCCTGATTGCGGTCGTGCCTCAATCAGGCCACGGTTCTCCAGCAGCTGCCAGGCATTCAGCACGGTGTTCACGCTCACCTGGTGCGACTGGGCGACGCGACGGATAGCCGGTAAGCGCTTACCAGGCTTGAGAGTACCCTGATGAATGGCCTCTGCGAAGCTATCGGCCAGTTGCTGGTAAAGCGTTTGTTCAGGCTGAATTTCAAGGGACACAATTGCCTCCTGGCACGACAGGTACAGTTTGACATCAGCGTGATTGTACCCATCAAAATAGCCATTTCCTGTCCCTGTTACCATCACTTTTCGCAACGTAGCATGGTGCTCTGTCTCCCTGTCAGGAATACCATGATGCTTGATCCCTCTTTTTTCAGTTATGTCACCGTGATGTCGATTACGCCGGGTCCTAACAACCTGTTGCTTGCCACTTCCGGCGTGAATTTTGGTATGCGCCGGACGCTGCCGATGGTGTTTGGCATTTTACTTGGATGCGGCCTGCAAACGGTTATTGCGGGCATGACACTGGAGCTGTTGCTGCACTGGATGGCATCCATCCGCTTGCCGCTTACGCTGGTGGGATGTAGCTATCTGCTGTGGCTGTCCTGGAAAATATTTCGTGCAGCTGCACCTGAGGCCCGGCACAAGCCTCAGCCGATGACGTTTCTCGGCGGTGCCTGCTTTCAGGCGGTGAATCCTAAAGCCTGGTTAATGGCCAGCAACGTGGCGCTGTTGTACAGCGCCAACAGTCACGTCCT
Source organism: Pantoea sp. PNA 03-3 (assembly GCF_003201175.1). Classification (NCBI taxonomy): domain Bacteria; kingdom Pseudomonadati; phylum Pseudomonadota; class Gammaproteobacteria; order Enterobacterales; family Erwiniaceae; genus Pantoea; species Pantoea sp. PNA 03-3. The sequence goes on from NZ_QICO01000008.1 coordinate 21,457, forward strand.
GATCGTGATGGCGAGTTTTATGCTGCTCAACCTGCCCTGCATATTATTGTGGGCGGCGTTAGGTGACCGCCTGCGCGGTCACCTGCAAATCGCCTGGAAACGCCAGCTGTTCAACAGCCTGATGGCGCTGTCACTGGTGGTAACGACGATCTGGATGCTGGCCGATGCCCTGAAAGCGGTTTAGTCCGGTGCGCCGGGGGCGCTGGCGGAGGGCCACTTCCAGTTCTGCACCTCCGGCACATCTTCGCCATAGACCCGTACATAGCGATGATGCTCTGCCAGGCGCTGCTGCAGATCGTCAGGCAGTTCAGGATGGCGATCGGCAAGTCCCGGGATATGCCTGATAGCCGCCAGCGCCAGATGATAGCGATCCAGCTCGTTCAGCACCGTCATGTCGAAAGGCGTGGTAGTTGTGCCCTCTTCATTAAAGCCATGCACATGGAAATTACGATGGTTATTGCGTTGATAGGTCAGCCGGTGGATCAGACTGGGGTAACCATGGAAGGCAAAAATCACCGGCTTGTCTGCGGTAAACAGCGCATCAAACGCCTCTTCTGACTTGCCGTGAGGATGCTGTTTCTGCGTTTGCAGCGCCAGCAGGTCTACCACGTTAACCACCCGAATGCGCAGGTCCGGCAGATAACTTCGCAGCAGATCGACGGCCGCCAGCGTTTCCATGGTGGGCACATCACCCGCGCAGGCCATCACCACATCCGGCTCTGCGCCCTGCGGGGTTGTGCCGGCCCAGTGCCATTCACCCATTCCGGCCTCGCAATGGGCGATGGCGCTGTCCATGTCCAGCCACTGCGGCGCAGGCTGTTTGCCGGCCACAATCACGTTGATGCGGTCCCATGTTCGCAGACAGTGGTCGCCCACCCATAACAACGTATTTGCATCGGGCGGCAGGTAAATACGCACGATGTCGGCTTTTTTATTGGCAACGTGATCGATAAAGCCCGGATCCTGATGACTGTAACCGTTATGATCCTGACGCCAGACGTGAGAAGACAGCAGATAGTTAAGCGAGGAGATGGGCTGACGCCAGCCCAGCTTGCGTGTCACCTTTAACCATTTGGCATGCTGGTTGAACATCGAGTCAATGATGTGAATAAAGGCTTCGTAGCAGTTAAATAATCCGTGCCTGCCGGTAAGCAGATATCCTTCCAGCCAGCCCTGACACTGATGTTCACTGAGAATTTCCATTACCCGACCATCGGGGGCCAACTGCTCATCATAAGGCTCAATAGCTTCAAGCCAGGTGCGGCTGGTGGTGTCAAATACCGGCGTCAGACGGTTAGAGGCGGTTTCATCCGGACCAAACACGCGGAAATTGTCCCGATTGCGTTGGAACAGGGCGTTAAGATAACGGCCAAACTGTTCAGTTGCCTGTCCGGCCTGCGAGCCGGGCTGCTGTGTATCGAAAGCAAATTCGCGAATATCAGGCGTAACTAATTCACGGCGCAGTAAACCACCGTTGGCAAACGGGGACGCGCCCATACGTTTGTCGCCCTGTGGGGCCAGCGCCTGCAGTTCCGGCTTAAGCCGCCCCTGTTCATCAAACAGATCGTCAGGCTGATAGCTGCGCAGCCAGTTCTCCAGAATGTTACGGTGGTCTTCGTTTTCGCGGCAGGCCGCTACGGGCACCTGGTGCGCCCGCCAGAAACCTTCCACTTTCTTGCCGTCTACCGTTTTCGGCCCGGTCCAGCCTTTAGGGCTGCGCAGGATAATCATCGGCCAGCGGGGAATGGCCTTCATTGGTGAGCCCTGCCGGGCGGCCTGTTGAAAGCCGGCAATCTCTGAAAAAGCGCGATCCAGCGTGTCGGCCATCAACGGATGCATCTCTTCAGGTTCATGACCGCAGACAAACAGCGGTTCATACCCGTAACCGCGAAACAGCTGACGCAGATCGTCGTCACTGGCGCGGCCCAGAATCGTTGGATTCGCAATCTTATAACCATTCAGATGCAGAATGGGCAGCACGGCACCGTCGCGCTGGGGATTAAGAAACTTAATCCCGTGCCAGCTGGAGGCCAGCGGCCCGGTTTCGGCTTCGCCGTCGCCAATGATGCAGGGCGCGATCAGATCGGGGTTATCAAAGACAGCGCCAAAGGCATGAGAAAGTGAGTAGCCTAACTCTCCACCTTCATTGATCGAGCCCGGGGTTTCGGGTGCCGCATGACTGGGAATTCCGCCCGGAAAGGAAAACTGTTTAAACAGCTTCTGCATGCCGTCGGCATCCTGACGGATATGCGGATAGATTTCGCTATAGCTCCCCTCAAGCCAGGTATTCGCAACCATGCCAGGCCCGCCATGGCCGGGACCACAGACATAAATAAGGTTGAGGTCGCGCTGACGAATAATCCGGTTCAGATGGGCATAGATAAAATTCAGTCCGGGCGTGGTGCCCCAGTGGCCCAGTAAGCGCGGTTTAATATGCTCTGGCTTCAATGGCTCGCGTAACAGCGGATTGTCCATCAAATAAATCTGCCCGACAGACAGATAGTTAGCGGCGCGCCAGTAGCGATCAAGTAACGTGAGTTCGTGTGCCGTGTTCGGTTGAGCCATGCCATTTTCTCCTGCATTACGTCAGACGATGCACTAACCCTAATAGAGAATGGGGGAGTCAACCAGGCAAGCGGCAAACAAAAAGGCCTCGCAAGCGAGGCCTCAGACAGGTAGAAGACGGTTATTTACCGACGACGTAGGCAGTTTCACGGCCTTCGTCATTCGCGGCCACCGGCGTTACAGGCGTATACGGCAGTTGCAGGACGCGGCTGGTTTCAGCCAGCACTTTTTCAGTCAGGGCGACGTCACCGTTAAGTTTGCGGCCCCAGGACGGCACAACGGCACGAATTTTATTTTGCCATTCCGGTGACGCCATCTGCTCTGGACAGACCTTGTGCAGCAGTTCCAGCATGATCGGTGCCGCTGTTGAGGCGCCCGGCGAAGCACCCAGCAGTGCCGAGATCGAGCCATCTTCCGACGACACCACTTCTGTGCCCAGACGCAATACCGCGCCTTCTTTTTCATCTTTCTTGATGATTTGCACGCGCTGACCTGCGGTCACCAGACGCCAGTCTTCCTGCTTCGCCTGCGGAACATAGGCGCGCAGCGCGTCCATCCGGTCACGGTCGCTTTGCAGAACCTGATCCATCAGGTACTTCACCAGATCAAAGCTTTTCAGTCCGACTTTGATCATCGGCATAAGGTTAGTACTGTTCAGCGAGGCAAACATGTCCAGCAGCGAACCCTGCTTCAGGAACTTGGTCGAGAAGGTCGCGAACGGCCCAAACAGCAGAACCTGTTTGCCGTTCAGAACGCGCGTGTCCACATGCGGCACGGACATTGGCGGCGCACCGACGCTCGCTTTACCATAGACCTTCGCCATATGCTGTTTCACAACATCGGGATTTTCGGTCACCAGGAAAGAGCCGCCGACCGGGAAGCCCGCATAGCCATTGGCTTCGGGAACGCCAGCCTTCTGCAGCAACGGCAACGCCGCACCGCCTGCGCCAATGAAAATCTTACCGGCGGTTAACGTACGACGTGAACCGTCTGTCAGGCTGACAAGGGTAACCTGCCAGCGACCATCGTTCAGGCGTGTAATGTCGCGAACTTCCTGGCTCATGCGCAAACGGAAACTGGCTTTTTTCTCCAGTGAGGCAATCAACTGACGCGTCACTTCACCGAAATCGACGTCGGTGCCCATATCGGTCCAGGTCGCGGCCACTTTTTGACTGGCGGGACGGCCTTTCATCACCAACGGAATCCACTTCGCGATTTGCTGTGGATCTTCAGAGTAAGCCATGCCACGGAACAAAGTGCTTTTCTGTAATGCGTTAAAGCGTTTGCGCAGGAAGTTAACGTTGTCATCGCCCCAGACAAAGCTCATATGCGGTGTGCTGTGGATAAAGCTTTTTGGCGTATGCAGATTGCCTTTCTGGACATGATAGGCCCAGAACTGGCGAGAAATCTGGAAGGCTTCGTTAATCGCAATGGCTTTCGCGATATCGATACTGCCGTCAGCTCTCTGCGGCGTATAGTTCAGCTCGGCCAGCGCGGCATGGCCTGTACCGGCATTGTTCCAGCCATTAGAGGACTCTTCCGCCACATGCGGCAGCCGTTCCACCATTTCAATGGACCAGTCTGGCTCAAGATCCTGCAGCCAGGTGCCTAAGGTGGCGCTCATGACGCCAGCGCCAATGAGTAGCACATCGACGTCTTTACGCTCCTGCGCCCCGGTGGTGTCCTTTCCGCTAACACTCATTGTGAGCGCAAGATTTACAGCTGATTTGCACATGAGGCGACATCTCCTCTTCTGTTGACCTGAAGCTCAACAGTGTTGCAGGCGAAATAGTCACGCTTCTGTCGAGCGCGTTGCGCTATTTCCGGGTTAAGACTCAGGTATAGGTTAAAGCGACGATAACGAGTTAACTGAACGTTATGCTTTGTTGCCCAAATATAACATTCTCGCGTTCGAATTAAACATTTGTTTATTTTTTAAATGCAGAAATGATTCAGCATAAGAAAGAATCATAATAACAGGCGCGCCATAAGCCTTTTTTGCAGCTAACTCAACGGGTTAAGTAAAAGAGGATGTTGCGGGATTGCCCCATGATGGTGCGGTATGAAAATGTCACTTAGCGAAAGGAATAATCTAACCTAATGAAAAAAAGGGATTATTGAAATTTATTCTTTGCGTTGAATTTTTAATCGATAAGGCGGCGAAGGCTATCTTGTAAAACAAATGTTACATTTTTGTGACCTCAGAGCCAGCCAGGTGACTGACCGACGGCAAGGAAGCGCGCCGCATCGCTGACGCTTTGCATGATCAAAGGTTCACCACCGCCAGCCTCTCAGTAATTCAGTCTTTTAAAAAAAGAGGGGCAGCAGGCAGATGTCGCCCTGACGGCGTGATTACGCCCGAAACCAGCGGCGCCAGATAAAGCGAATAACAAAAAACTCCAGCGCGCCCAGAAGTAAAAACCACAGGCAAAAGACCACGGTATAAAGCTGATTAAGGTCCTGCAGATGGAACATCTGTTGCAGGTGCTGCGCGACGGCCAGGCTAAACGCGGGAGCGGGAAGCAGAAGGGCAGAGAGAAAGCCCAACAGTAAAATGCCGCCGGGAATGATCAGGGATTCGAAGGGGTTAGTCATGGACAAAAATTCCGTATTTACCAGCCCGCCATTTTCCGGCATTCCGCGGGAAGGTTCAATGACGGACTGTTCAGGGCAGGAAGTCACGCTGTGCATTGCAAAGAAAAGGCTTAAATGACATTAACTTAGAGACATTCATAGCGATTGTTATGAGTTATAGCCTTTGCTATACTTAAATCCCTGATTTTATTGTCTTTTTATAACGATTATTGCGTGATAGACTGCGCGCACTTTTTAATAACCGAGCCATATGTGTGATGAATTCAGCACGAAATGCTGGCTTTTCATCCCAAGTGAACAAATCATGACCTTTATCGCCACCCTGATTCTTGCTTTTGGAATGTCGATGGACGCATTTGCTGCTGCGCTGGGCAAGGGTGCGACCTTGCATCGCCCGGGCCTGAAAGAAGCCGTGCGCACCGGTCTGATTTTCGGTTGTATCGAAGCCCTGACGCCGCTGATCGGCTGGGCATTGGGTCTTGCTGCCAGCCAGTATGTTGCCGCGTGGGATCACTGGATAGCCTTTTTCCTGCTGGCTTTCCTGGGTGCCCGAATGATGATGGAAGGCTTCCGTAAAACGGCGTCTGAACCGTGCGAAGCGCCGCAAAGCCATGGTTTTATGGTCCTGGCGGCGACCGCCGTTGCCACCAGCCTGGATGCGCTGGCGGTTGGCGTGGGGCTGGCCTTCCTTCAGGTTAATATCGTCACCACGGCTCTGACAATCGGTGCCGCCACTACCGTTATGGCTACCACTGGTGTGCTGGTCGGCCGCTTCATTGGGCCTGTTTTAGGTAAATGGGCCGAAGTGCTGGGCGGACTGGTCCTCATCGCCATCGGCTCCACCATCCTCACCGAGCATCTCGGGCTGTTTCAGTAACGCCCGCAAAATCGTATTTTGTGATCTGGTTCAAAATTTATTGCTGATTAAAACAGCAGGGGCTATACTTTTCCTGTAGTTATTCAACAAATTTTTAACTGGATGCTGTATGAAACGTTTTTTTAAGTACGTGTTTCACGCGTATGTGGAAACCTTTAAACACGTACCACCCGGTGCGCTGAACTAAGCGCCACGTTTTACCCTCGATAGTCGCGGTCAGGGAATGACCGGTGATTATCACCTCATTTTGTCGTTCTTCTCGCCTGTCTCCGCCTCTCTGTTCAGCCTGCACTGGTCTCGCATTCCGCCTGACATACTGTGATACATCTGGACATCCACTGTGCCAATCGCAGTACGATTTCCGTCATGTTTTTTGCTACTCTGCGCGCCGATTTATTCTCAACACGGGTGGATCGCCCGACATAATAAAAGAGGCAGCAATGCAGTTATGCAGTTTTTATCTTCCCGCTCAGGGGAAAAAAAGCGTGGGTATCGTACGGGAACAGGGCGTGATCGATGTCGGGATGCGCCTGGGCAAAGCCTGCCCGGATTTAAAAACCTTTTTGACACGTTCTTCTCTGGCCGATCTTGCCGCCTTTCAGAACATGCCCGTCGATCACGCGTTTTCCGCCGTGCAGTTTCTTCCCGTTATTGAGCAGCCTGGAAAAATTTTCTGCGTAGGAATGAACTACGCAGATAAACGCCAGGAGTTTGCCGCAACGCTGGACGCGCCAACCTTATTTATCCGTTTTGCTGATTCACTGACCGGCCATGAGCAACCGCTGCAAAAACCGCTGACTACCCAGGAATTCGATTACGAGGGTGAGCTGGCGGTGATTATTGGTAAACCGGCGCATCGGGTTAAGGCCGCCGACGCGCTGGACGTCATTGCGGGTTACAGCTGCTTTATGGATGCCACCGTGCGCGACATGCAGTTTACCTGGTTTACCGCCGGGAAAAACTGGCCGCAGACCGGAGGATTTGGCCCCTGGATGACGACTGCGGACGAGATTCCTGATCCCCAACAGTTATCGATTAAAACCCGACTGAACGGTCGTGAAGTGCAAAACGATACCACCGCCAGCATGGTGCATCCGGTCGCCAGCATTATCGAATATATCTCTGCCTTCAGTCCGCTATCACCCGGCGATGTCATTATCACCGGCTCCCCCGGCGGCGTAGGGAAAAAACGGATGCCGCCCCTGTTCATGTTCCGTGGGGACGTGGTGGAAGTCGAGATAGAAAAAATCGGTTGCCTGCGTAACCCTGTCGCCTGACGCAGTGTATTCACTGCCTCTCTGCCGATCCCGTCCTACACTCAATAAGTACCCAGGAACAGGAGCAGCTGATGAGGCGTACCATCCGGTGTAAAAGGCGACAGGGCATAGCCGTGGCCGCAGGGGTTGGTTTAGGTATAGGCGCAGTGCTGTGGGGCGCGAAGCGCTGGCAGCAAATGAAACAAACGCCGCCTGTTTCACCGCGTAGTCACCATGCGGGGCTGGCGGGTTACTATCAACAGATCGGTGACTGGCGCATGTTCACCCGCGTGACGCCCGACGCACCTCATGGTTTACCTGTCGTCCTGCTTCACGGTCTGGCGATGTCAGGCCGTTCGATGGAGGCGCTGGCCCTCGCGCTGGGTCGGGACTATCACGTGCTGGTCCCCGACCTGCCCGGCTTTGGCGGTAGCGCGTTGCCCGCATCGGCACCGGTGCTTTCCGTCAGTGAACTGGCCGATATCCTGTGGCAGTGGCTCCAGCACAATGGTTTCCGGCGGGCAATCTGGGTCGGCAGCGCCTTTGGCTGTCAGGTGCTGGCGGCGCTGGCGGATAAACACCCGGACGCCGTGGCCGGACTGGTGCTACAGGGACCCACAGCCGATCGCCATGCGCGAAGCCTGTTGCGCCAGCTCTGGCGCGGCTGGCGCAACAGCCGACTGGAAGCCCACCGTTCACCTGACCCGCTGGCCCGCATCGACTGGGCGAAAGCCGGTCTCCCCCGTGTATTTGGCACGCTGCGCGCCATGCTTAACGATCCGATTGAATACCATCTGACGTATCTGACGGCCCCCACATTGTTGCTCCGGGGTTCGCGGGACCCGGTTTGTCCGGCGCGCTGGCTGGATGAGCTGGCGGGGCTGTTGCCTCAGTGTGAAAAAATCACCCTGCGCGGCGGTACCCACCGGCTGCACTATGTCTATCCATGGAGCTTCTGCCATGCGATCCGACCCTTTTTGGCCCGTATTCAGCAGGAGAACGCCGATGAGTAAACCGCCGAAGGGCATCGCCCGCTTTGATTCCGCAGCAACCATGCTGCTGGCTCTGGCAAGTGCACTACGCGATGAGCCCCTTACCCGTTCGTCATCGATGCTGGACCGGTTACTGCCTTCACTGGATCGACTACCGAGCCGGTTACGTGAATGGGGCCATGCGATAAGTGGCCAGGCGGACGGAATCAGCCCGAAACAGGCGGGTGAGCTGGATGTGGAAGGCATCGCCGAATGGATGGTGAGTGCCTACCCGCAGCGCGAGTATCCGGCGGCATTTATCGGCGCATCGAACGGTGCGCTGGTCCATCTGGCGGCGGCGATGGGAACGCCCTGGCTACCGCAAACGTTTCTGTGCCCGGTGCGCGTGGAACCCAGCGATCCGGACGATGCCCAGGCCGGCTTTGAGCAAGGCAAAGCGGTGGCCGCGGCGCTGCTGGCCACCTGGCCAAGGCTGGCGGTCCATCACAGGCAGGATCCGAGTCAGGACCGGCTGCTGCTCGAAAATATGCAGGCTTTCCGGCTTAAATTACGCGATATGCCACTCGCCTTTAATGAATTTCTGCTGGGAGGATTGCCCGCAGGCGCGACCCTGTTTATCAATCACTGCACGCGCCAGTGGCCGGTCACCCGCACCAGCGACCGTTCGTTTTTCCAGTTTGGCGCACCCGGTGGGGCAACGGAAAGCGAGTATTTGCAGGGCGGCCCCCGCGTTGCGGAATATCTGGCGCGGGCAGGGGTTGATCGCGCGAGCTGGACGCCGCCTGCCATCACCGATCATGTCCCTGAAGCCGAATGGGGGCTGGATGGTTACCTGATCTCTCCTCTGAAAAAACTGGCAGAAGCTCAATGCTGGACGCTGATGGAAATTCGTTATGAGCAACCGGAGGCGCTGAGTTTTGTGGTGGCGGAAATCTACCGTGACTGGTATCTGGCGGCAGGCGTGCTGCCCACCCGGCTTACGGTAGACAGCTTTATATTGCTGGATCCCTGGTGCAGTATGCAGCAACAGGCGATTCCCTTCTGGCTGATGTTCCCCTCTGCCGCCTCGGCAGATGCGCTGCAGCGTTTTCTGGAAAAACAGCCGCCGTTCCGCTACATCGATATGCTGTTGTACTCACAAGGGGCCGACAGCATCGGGCTGGCCGACATCGCCCGCTGGCAGCAGTTGCTTACCTTCGCCAAAGACGAAGGCGCGCTGGTCGGTGTGGATGAAACGCGTTTTCCTCATGATGTCACCAGTGTTTCGCAGTTTGACGCGGCGCTCCGTGAGCGGGCACCGCTGCTGCCTGCGCCGCCGCCGCTCACTGTCGGGACAGCGATCGCCGGTATTCAGCGTTACGGCGCCCGTCATGGCGTGAGCATCAGGGCGCTGACCTGAGTCAGGCTCCGTCGGTGATGGGCTTGCGAACCAGCACCAGATAGGCCAGTGCGCCCATCAGGGTTACGCAGGCACAAATCATCAGCGCCAGGCTGAAGGACTTCGTGGTGTCCAGTATCCAGCCGGTAATCACCGGAGCAAAGGACGCGAAGATAAAGCTGGCGAAATTTTGAATGCTGCCTACGGAGGCCGTCATGCGCGCGGTCACGTTAGCGTGGATCAGGCCCCAGCATGAGGTCCCCGCAAAGTGAATACAAAACAGGGCCATGCCAATCAGGGTGACGGCGCTGGTGGTCTCAGTGGCGCGCGTGACGAAGGCGGTAAAACCCGCAGACAGAACCATGCCGCTGACAATGCACACCTTACGGGTTTTAACCGCATCCCAGCCGCGTTTCACTAACGCATCCACCACATAGCCGTTGAGCAACATGCCGGCTGCGCCAAACAGGAAAGGAATCGCCGCCAGTAAGCCTGTGCTCTTAAGATCAAGGTGATAGGTCGACTGCAGATAACCCGGCAGCCAGGCAATATACAGCCAGGCGGTGTAGTTAATGCCGCTGAAGCCAATCATCATGCCCCACATGGTGCGCTGCTTAAACAGGCCTCGCCATTCACGAAAGCTGATCGGCGCTTTACGCGATGCCACGCTGCCCGCCTGCAGATAATGGATCTCTTCCGCACTTAAGGTGTTGTTATCACGGTCGCGATAAGTCATGTACCAGCCGATCGCGAGGAAAATCCCTAAAATACCGATAGTCACAAACATGCCGCGCCAGCCCAGCAGCAGCATCATGGCCGCCAGGATCGGCGGCGCTACCGATAATCCGATCATCGAGGCGGCGTTAAACATCCCCATCGGCATCCCGCGATCTTTAATATTGAACCAGTCATTGATGACCTTTACGCCGCATGGATTCATGGGCGCTTCACCTATCCCGAGGCCAATGCGCACCAACACGAACTGAGTAAAGTTATGCACCAGTCCGGACGCGGCCTGGAAAAGTGACCAGATGAACATGCCCACGCCCAGCATAATACGTGGGCCTTTGCGGTCCAGCAGGGCGCCAGCGGGCAGTTGTGCCAGCCCGTAAGCCAGCGAAAATGCCGAGAGCAGCACGCCAATTTCCGTCGCGCTCAGCCCCATCTCCTCACGAATCGTCATATTGGCCACCGACAGCGAGCTGCGATCAAGGTAGTTAATGATGGCGGCAAGCAGCAGCAACAGCATGGCGGTAATCTGAACTTTACGGATGCGCGGCGAGCGCACGATATCACTGCGCAACGGCACAAACGCCTCATCAGGTGCAGCGGCGGCGGGCGAGGTTGAACGATCAATAACCGATCTGTTTTCCATGGCAATCTCCCTGAGCAGGCGATTTATCATTATTGTGAGCATTAAGGATGCCCGACGGCACAGGGCCGCCGGCGCGTTGCGATGAAGAGTAAGGGCGATAAAGCAGAGATGTTGTAAAGTTGTTTCAAAATCGTGCGAGAGCTAATGCTTTGCGGTTTTTAATCGGTTTTTAATTGTACTGATTAATGCTGCGGATCATGGATCGCTTGGCTGTGGCCAGATGACTGTGCAGGGCGCAAAGCGCATCCACATCCCGGCGACCGATTAACGCAGACAAAATCGCCATATGCTCCTCCAGGGCAACGATGTTGCGCTGCTTCAGATCGCTTTCATCCCACTGATAGTGCGAATGGAAAATAACGGAAATAATCTCCAGCGACTGATTAAAGAACGGGTTATTGGCGGCAGACAGAATCAGCGAGTGCAACTGCTTATCCAGCGCCGCAAAATGGCGATAGTTGCTGGCAATGGTCTCACGCATCGATCGGTGCCGATCCAGTAGATCGCGCGCCTGAATCCAGCGTTCATCGTCCATGGGCAAGTTTAAAAAACGCGTCAGGGCATGGGTTTCCAGCATTTCACGTAGCTCAAACAGCTTTTCCGCATACGTCTGCGAAAACTTTTTCATCTGCCAGTGGCCGCGTTTGACCGGTTCCAGCAGGTTGTAGCGCATAAAATGCAGTAAGAATTCGCGCACGGCCACCGGGCTGACATTGGCCTGCTTTGCCAGTTGCAGCTCGCTGAAGGTATCGCCGGGCTGCAACTGTCGCTGATTGATCAGATCGAAAAAACGCTTTTCAACCAGACTGGCCTGTTGATCAATCGGCGGCATCACCGCGTTCAGGCTGTCCTGCGCCTCCGGCGCGCGCACAATAACCCAGCTGTCTTTGACTTTTTCCAGCACGCCTCGCTCATGCAGATAACTCAGCACATGACGCACGGTCGTGCGGCTGACTGTGAACATTTCGGCCAGGGCGGCCTGCGGTGGTAGCGGTGACTGAACGTGGCCCTGGGCGATGCTTTCCAGCATATGGTTGATGACGTTATGGCGTAAATTTTGGCTGCGGCTCATGCGGGGGCTCCGGTTTTTTATGCATTAAAAACCATTGAAGGCCCAAAAAAGCCGTTCTGGTTCACAAAGTGAGAAGAGGGGAATACGGTGCCGCAGCCAGATTCGCCATAACTGCGCTTTTGATAACCGGAGAGTAGCCATGACCACTATGAAAGCCTTAGTCATCGCAGAACCGCGTTCGCTGGTCTGGGCTACACGCGCTCAACCCCGGCCTGCCGCGACTGAAGCGCTGCTTAAAATCGTCAGCGCAGGCATTTGCGGCACCGACATTCACGCCTGGGCAGGAAACCAACCCTTTTTTAGCTATCCGCGTGTCCTCGGCCATGAACTCTGTGCGGAGGTGGTGGAGACAGGGGCTGCCGTTCACGATTTAGCCGCAGGACAGCGGGTGGCACTGATTCCCTATCTCTCCTGTTTTGAATGCGATGCCTGCCGCAGCGGTAAAACCAACTGCTGCGAAAACATTTCGGTGATGGGTGTCCATCAGGATGGCGGCTTTAGCGACTATCTTTGCGTACCGGCAGCTAACCTGCTGGTGGTGGACGATCTTGCGCCAGAAGCCGCAGCGCTCATTGAGCCTTTTGCCATCAGCGCCCACGCGGTGCGGCGAGCGGCGGTGGCGCAGGGCGAGCAGGTGCTGGTCGTGGGGGCGGGGCCGATCGGCCTGGGGGCTGCCGCCATTGCCGCTGCTAACGGCGCGCAGGTGGTGGTCGCGGATACCAGTGATTACCGCCGTCAGCACGTCAGTCAGCAGTTGGGCCTCTGTGCACTCAATCCGGCTGATGCGGCGTTTATAACCTCACTGCGAAACGAATTTGATGGCAGGCTGCCGTTGAAGGTGCTTGATGCCACAGGCAATCCTGCGGCGATGAACGCGGCCGTAAGCCTGATTCGCCATGGCGGAACAGTCGTGTATGTCGGTCTGCATAAAGGGGATTTGGTGATTCCTGACAGTGAGTTTCACAAGAAGGAGAGCACGATCATGGGTAGCCGTAACGCCACCCGTGAGGATTTTGATCGGGTGCGTGAACTCATGGCGGCCGGGACGTTACGTGCCGATATGATGCTCAACCGGCGTTTCGCGTTTTCGACGCTGGCAGAACACTTTGAGGCGCAGGTCATCAACAATCGAGCGTTAATTAAGGGCGTTATCGATTTTGATCGCTGAAGCCGGAGACAACGGGGGGCGCTGTCTCCGCACGCGCTACGCCGTTCCGGAGAGCGACTGGAAAAAGTGGCGACGCACGGCGTCGGCATCCACGCCCAATGCGATGCGTTGTCGGGGCAAATCGCGAAAAGGGTTGTGACGGGAAGCCAGCGTGCTGATCTGGCGCACCGTCTGACCACAGGCGATGCCTTCGGTAATCACCCGCAGTGGGCTTTCCACCAGCGTAAATGCCTCGGGCAAACACAGCCAGGATATCGTCAGCGTGTCATGCAACGCCATTCCCGCAAATCCTTCCTTCTCAAGACTGTACGCCAGATAAGGGCGGCAGATCGCCCGCAGGATCGGCTGTTGTAGTTGATCCACCTCATCGCTATTGATCAACACTTTATGGGTAACATCCAGCGGGATCAGCATAACCGGCAAGGCCGAGGACAGGACCTGATCCGCAGCATGAGGATCCTTCCAGATATTAAATTCACTGAACGGTGTCACATTCCCGCTGTGGCCATCGGTACCAAAGGCGCCGCCCATGATGACCAGTTCTTTGACCAGCGGGATAATATCCGGTGCCTGGTTGATGGCGCTGGCGATATTGGTAAGGGGGCCGATTGCCACCAGCGTAATGACGCCGGGATTAGCACGAACGCTGTCGATAATAAACTGCACGGCACCGGGCGCGTCGTCGCTAAACGGATTATCAAACGCATCCCCTAAACCGTCTTCACCATGCAGCCTGGCAGGTGCGCTCGGTTCCCGTGCCAGCGGACGGGCGCAGCCGCGGTACACCGGCACGTCAATCGCCATTTTCTGGCAAAAGAGCCGCGCATTTTTCACCGCCTGGCCCACGGCAACGTTGCCGAATACCGTGGTAATGCCCAGCAGATGTTGCGTCCGCGCGGCATAGGCCAGCGCAAAGGCATCATCCACGCCGATATCAGTATCAAAAATGACAGTGCGCACAGGATTCTCCAGAAAGCGTGAGCGCCTCACCCGGGGCGACAATCGTTGTGTGGGCGCGGCAAGCGTAAAAGCCGTCATTTATTTAAGCGGAAAACGGAAAAAGGGGAAACCTGAATTCTCTCCCCTTTTAAGGCTACCCGCGTCGGGTTTTTAACACTACATGTCAGCCGCACATCACGGGCGCGCGTTCACATGGTCTGAGTTGCCAGTCAGAAAACGGCATCGTATGATTGCCTGCGCAAGGTGATGGCGTTCCACCTTCCCCAACCGCCAGCAGGTTTCACCTGCGGCTGATGACGCCTGACACTATCCTTTATCCTTTCGTGGGAGCGGGAGCGTCAGGTGCCGGTATTTGCTGACCCTCCACCGTCTTCTGCACAATGCCTGTTAACGGGAGTATAAGATGTTAAAACCGCTATTCGCTGTGATTGTGGGCGGCAGCGTAGGTTGTGTACTGCGTTGGTGGTTCGGTATGCGTTTCAATGCGTTTTTCCCCAATCTTCCACCGGGTACGTTGCTGGTAAATCTGATTGGCGGCTTTGTGATCGGGGGGGCCATGGCCTGGTTTATTAAAAATCCCCAGCTCGATCCCGCCTGGCGGTTACTGATCATTACAGGCTTATGTGGCGGGCTCACCACGTTTTCCACGTTTACCGCAGAATTAATGACCCTGTTGCAGTCCGGAAAATATCTCTGGGCGATGAGCAGCGCGCTGGTGCATGTCATTGGCTCGTTGCTGATGAGTTTTGCCGGTTTCGCGCTGATTAACCTGTTGGGTTAACGCCGCCGCGAAACCGGATGCCATCAGTCCTGCAGACACTGAGCGATGAAGCTGGCGGCGTGCAGGGCGCCCTCGGCTGAAATCGTGTGGCCAGTCTGTGGCTCAATCAATGCCTCGACCGGAACCGCCGCGGCTTTCAGGCGGGCCGCGGCTGACTCACTTTCGCTGACGGGGATCACCGCATCAGCCCGGCCATGGATCAGCAGGGCTGGCGTATGCGCGAGTGGTGTCAGTGGGCCGTCAAAGGCCAGTCGGCCGGAAAATGCCACCACGCCCGCCAGGGGATAACGGCCAGAGGCCAGTAGATCTAGCGCCATGATCGAGCCCTGAGAAAAGCCCACCAGGATGACCTTCTCCCAGCATTCTGCCATATCATGCTGCGCCATCAGGTCACGCAGAACGCGGTCAAACGCCTCACGAGCTTCGCGAACCCGCCCTGGACGGTTTTCCGACGTAATGCCCGCCAGACTGAACCACTGATAGCCCATGCCCTGTTCAAAAGCATAAGGCGCATCCGGTGAGGCAAAGACCACATCGGGTAACAAGGTTGCCCAATAATCGCCGACAGGTGCCAGATCGTCGCCGTTACTGCCTACGCCGTGCAGAAAAATCACCAGTGCTTTTGCCATGCCGGTTCCTGTAAAAGTTGTGTTGTCTGACAGGTATTTGAACAGTTACACCGGTTAACGTCAAAATCAAACTGACCGCCGGGAAGGCCGCCTGTCGTACAGGAAAAGGCAAACATTACGTGCCGTCTCCCTTTCCCTGTAACGTAAAACCTGCTTGACTGAAACGTCACCGCTTGCCGTCTGGAGTTATGCATGTCGTTGTTTACCCTGAGCACATTATCCGACATTCCCGCCGCTGAATGGGATGCGCTGCTGCCTGATGATCAGCCTTTTTTGCGCCATGCCTTTTTGCTGAGCCTTGAAGACAGCGGCAGCGTCAGGCCGGAACGGGGCTGGCAGCCAGCCCATCTGGTCTGGCGTGAGCAGGGTGAACTCTGCGCCGCGCTACCCGGCTACCAAAAAAGCCATTCACAGGGTGAATACGTGTTCGATCACGCCTGGGCCGATGCCTGTCAGCGAGCCGGTATCGCTTACTATCCGAAATGGCTCGGTGCCATTCCCTTCAGCCCGGTAACGGGCGCGCGCGTGCTGGGCAAATCCGATGCCGCTATCCGTCTGCTGTCGAGGCTGCCAGACTGGCTGGAGCGCCAGGCGTTGAGTGGCGCGCATATCAATTTCACCGACTCTCACGCTAACGCGCTGCTGGCGGAACAACCCGACTGGCTGGCGCGGCTGGGCTGCCAGTATCACTGGCACAATCGCGGCTATCGCGACTTCCAGGACTTTCTGGATACGTTGATGTCACGCAAGCGCAAACAGCTGCGCAAGGAACGGGAGCAGGTCGCCCTGAACGGCTTTGAATTTGACTGGTATCGCGGCGATCAACTGCGTGAAGATCAATGGGATTTTGTGTACACCTGCTATGCCAACACGTACGCGGTGCGCGGTCAGCGTCCTTATCTGACGCGTGCCTTTTTTAGCTTGCTGGCCGCGCGTCTGCCGGAAAACATTCGCGTCGTCATTGCCCGTTTGCAGCAGCAGCCCGCAGCGATGGCTTTTTACCTTAAAGGCGGGGAAAGCCTGTATGGCCGCTACTGGGGCTGCCTGGCGGAATTTAACCAGCTTCACTTCGAAACCTGTTTTTATCAGGGGATGGATTTCGCCATCGCCGAAGGCCTGCAACGCTTCGATGCGGGCGCGCAGGGCGAACACAAGCTGGTGCGTGGTTTCGAACCGCAGATTACCCACTCCTGGCACTACCTGTGTCATCCCGGCCTGCGCGCCGCCGTTGACGATTTTTTGCAGCAGGAGCGGCAGGGCGTTCACCTGTGGGCCGAGGAAGCGAGGGACGCCTTGCCCTACCGACGCGGCGACTAGTCCGCCCCGACAAACCCGCCGGTCTGGTGTTGCCAGAGCCGGGCATACAGGCCATTTTGTGCCAGCAGTTCCTGGTGGCTACCGATTTCGACAATCTGGCCGTGTTCCAGCACCACCAGCCGGTCCATTTTTGCAATCGTGGACAGACGGTGAGCGATGGCAATCACCGTTTTACCCTGCATCAGCGACTCCAGGCTTTCCTGAATCGCCGCTTCCACCTCTGAATCAAGGGCGGAAGTGGCTTCATCCATGATCAGAACCGGCGCGTCTTTCAGCAACACGCGCGCAATGGCTATACGCTGACGCTGCCCGCCAGACAGTTTTACGCCGCGCTCACCGACATGCGCATCCAGCCCTGTCCGGCCCTGGGAATCCGACAGCAGCGGGATAAATTCGTCGGCGCGGGCACGACGGATAGCCAGTTGCAGTTCTTCCTCGCTGGCATGGGGCCGGCCATAGAGCAGATTTTCGCGGATAGAGCGGTGCAGCAGCGAGGTATCCTGGGTGATCATGCCAATCTGGCTGCGCAGGCTTTCCTGCGTCACCTCGGCAATACACTGACCGTCAATCAGGATGCGCCCGCCGTTCAGGTCGTAAAGACGCAACAGCAGATTGACCAGCGTCGATTTTCCGGCACCGGAAGGTCCAATCAGGCCAATCTTTTCCCCCGGTTTAATGGTCAGGTTCAGGCCATTAATCACCTGCCGCTCGCCACCATAGTTAAAACGGATGTTGTCGAAGCGAATCTCCCCCTGCGTCACTCTGAGCTGTTTCGCCTGGGGCGCATCCTGCACGCTAAGCGGTTGGGAAATGGTGTTCAGTCCGTCCTGCACCATGCCGATATTTTCAAAAATGCCGTTCACCACCCACATCACCCAACCGGACATATTAACCAGACGGATAACCAGGCCGGTCGCCAGGGCAATGGCACCGACGCTAATCAGCGATGCGCTCCACAGCCACAGCGCCAGGCCGGACGTGGCGACAATCAGAACGCCGTTCAGCGTCGACAGCGTCAAATCCATGCTGGTTACCATGCGGTTAGCCTGCTGCGTTTTGTCTGTCTGCTCCTGAATCGCCTCACGTGCGTACTGCCGCTCCAGGTCGCTATGGGCGAACAGCTTGATGGTAGCGATATTGGTGTAACCATCCACAATCGTGCCCATGAGTTTCGAGCGCGCTTCTGAGGACACCACGGAACGGGCCTTTACGCGCGGCACAAAATAGCGCAGCGCCGCACTGTAAAGCACAATCCAGATAATGAGCGGAATCATCAAACGCCAGTCCGCTTCGGCGAACAGCACCAGCGCCGTCGCGGCGTAGATCAGCACATGCCAGATGGCATCGACCAACTGCACCGCAGAATCGCGGAGCGAGTTACCGGTTTGCAAAATGCGCTGCGCAATCCGGCCCGCAAAATCGTTCTGGAAAAAATTCATGCTCTGACGCAGAACGTAGTTGTGGTGCTGCCAGCGAATCATGCTGGTCATGCCGGGATTAATGCTCTGGTGAACCAGCATATCGTGCAGCGCAATAAACACCGGCCGCAGTATCAGGGCGACGCAGCCCATCCAGAGTAAGGTTGGCCAGTTATCGTGGAACAGCGTAGCCGGGGTGGAATGGTTAACCAGATCAATGATGCGGCTCAGATAACTGAACAGCGCCACCTCAATGAGCGCGCCCACCAGCCCCACCACCAGCAGTGCGGCGAAGCTCGGCCACACCTGGCGCAGGTAGTAAAAATAAAAAGGCCAGACCCGTGAGGGCGGCATATCGGTGGGGGCATCCTGAAAAATATTGATAAAACGTTCGAAACGACGATACAACATACAGTTACTCTTTCCGTTCGATAAGAATTACAGCTTAGTGCATGTGTACGCCCGATTAAAAAAAGGATTCTCTATGGATATCACTCTGCGCGGCCGTGAACCGCATGATGCAGCGGCTTACCAACGTCTTTATGGCCATCCGGCGGTTTTCCCCTGGACGCTGCAATTGCCGTTTCCCAGCGTCGCCACCTGGGAAAAGAAATTCGCAAAAATGGATGCCGAGGGCTTCATCAATTTTGTTGCCGAAGTAGACGGCGAAATGGTTGGTGAGCTGACCTTGTTTACAAATCATAATCCGCGTACGCGTCACTGCATCAGCTTCGGTATCGGTGTCAATCCGGCGTTCTCAGGGCGCGGCATTGGCGAGCTGTTGATCCGCACGGCAATGGATTATGCACGTAACTGGCTGGGCATTACCCGCATAGAGCTTGAGGTGTTTCATGACAATCATCGGGCGCTGGCGCTGTATGAAAGGCTGGGTTTTGAGCGCGAAGGGGTGCGTCGTCAGGCATCCTTACGTGAAGGTAAACTTCATGATGTGGTGATGATGGCCAAACTGCTCAACGTGGCGTAACGACCGCGCATTGCCCGTTTTTGCGCGCGGCGTTAAGGTCAAAAGTCGCGCAACATGTTTAAACGTTGTTCTGTGCCACAGTTCGCACAAAATGCCCTGCATAAAACCCATCGCCTGCCGATATGACGGTATCACCCACTGATGCTCTGGAGGGCGATTGTGATAAAACTAATAACGATCGACGAACTGAAAACGGGCATGTTCGTCCACAAACTTGAGGTCTGGTGGTTTAAAGACAAACGTATTCGTAATCAGATGCTGATCACCGATCCGCAGCAGGTTGCGATGTTCCGGCGTGAAGGTATTCAGCGGTTATGGATTGATGAAGAGAAATCGATTTCATCACCACCTCCTGAGCCAGTCCATACCGCACCCTGCCAGCAGGCTCCCTTTACGCAGGAACGTGAACAGGCACAGCAGCTGTTTGAACAAGGCAAAATCAAGGTCCTGGCGCTGTTTAACGAAGCGCGAATGGGTTGCGGCCTCGATCTGAGCAGTATGATTGATATTGTGGATAAAATAGCCGGTTCGATTGAGCGCGAGCCCAGCGCACTTCTGCGCGTGGCACAACTGAAAGATCACGATAATTACACCTACCTGCACTCCATGGCGGTCTGCGGCTTGATGATCGCCCTGGGTAAAAAGCTCGGCCTGGATGCGCAGCAACTTCAGCGCGTTGGCATGGGAGGGTTGTTACATGACATTGGCAAAGCGGCCGTACCGCTCAGTATCCTGAATAAACCGGATAAGCTGAGCGACGACGAGTTTGCCATCATGTGCGAGCATCCGATAGCGGGTGCACAGATGCTGATGGAAGCGAACGCAGGGGATGACCTGGTCGATATTGCCCTGCATCATCATGAAAAATATGACGGCAGCGGTTATCCCTACCGCCATAAAGGCCATGAGATTAGCGTCTATTCCCGTATGGCCACCATTTGTGATGTGTACGATGCCCTGACCTCAACGCGTCCTTACCGCGAGGGCTGGACACCCGCACAGGCTTTACAGTCGATGCTGGCCTGGCGCGGGCATTTTGACACAACGCTGCTGCATGCGTTCGTTACGACAATCGGTCTGTATCCGGTGGGGTCGCTGGTGCGGCTGGCATCGGGACGTATTGCACTGGTGGTCAAGGCGGGCGAACAATCGCTTCAGAAGCCGCGCGTACATGTTTTCTGGTCGTTGCACGCTAAGCGCCCCGTCAGACCAGAAGTGGTCGATCTGGGGGACAGTTTTTGCACGGACAGCATTGTCTGCTCGGAGAGTCTCGCGGCCTGGCCAACGATCGACCTCAACCGGGTCTGGTTGCTGGACGTTGCCTGAGCCAACGTCGCCATTTTTATACCTTTTTTACAGCGTGCCAGTGCTTTTTAACCCTTTCTTTATGTGACTCAGCGCAAGCTATTCAGCAAATCCAAACCTCTGGAGGTTGCTGTGAGTGCAGGCGTGATAACCGGCATTGTGCTGGTCGTGTTGTTGCTGGGCTATTTAGTGTATGCCCTGTTGAATGCGGAGGCCTTCTGATGGCGGCCAATGCATTTTTACTGATCGCGGTGTATCTGCTGGTGCTGATGGTGTTGGCACAGCCGCTGGGACGTGGTCTGGCAGCGCTGGTGGCGGACAAACCCCTTTTTACCCGTGCCGAAGCGCTGTTTTGGCGCGTCGCCGGGGTACAGCAAGGCGATATGCGCTGGCCGCAATACCTGCTGGCCATTGTGCTGTTCAACCTGTTCGGCCTGATCCTCCTGATGGCTATACTGCTGCTTCAGGACAAGCTCCCGCTCAATCCACAACACTTTCCGGCCTTGAGCTGGGATCTGGCGCTTAACACCGCGATTAGCTTCGTCACTAACACCAACTGGCAAGCTTATTCAGGCGAGAGCACCCTGAGCTATTTCAGCCAGATGGTGGGCCTGACCGTGCAGAACTTTTTCTCTGCCGCGACCGGTATCGCTGTCGCCTTTGCCCTGATTCGGGGCTTTGCGAATCGCTCGATTGCAACCCTGGGTAACGCCTGGCGCGATCTGACGCGCGTGACGCTTTACGTGTTATTGCCCGTCAGTCTGCTGATGGCGCTGTTTTTTGTCAGCCAGGGCAGCATTCAGAACGTCCTGCCTTATCAGACGATTACCGGCCTGGATGGGGCGCAGCAAACGCTGGCAATGGGCCCGGTGGCCTCGCAGGAAGCCATCAAAATGCTGGGCACCAACGGCGGCGGCTTTTTTAACGCGAACTCTGCTCACCCGTTTGAAAACCCCACCGCGCTGACCAACTTCGTGCAGATGCTCAGTATCTTCCTGATACCGGCCGCGCTGTGCTTTGCCTTTGGCGAATGTGTGAAAGACCGTCGTCAGGGCAACATGCTGCTGTGGTCAATGACGCTGATGTTTGTTGTGGCGGCGGCCTTCGTGATGTGGGCGGAAGTGAACGGGAATCCGCACTTCCTGACGCTGGGCGCGGACAGCGCCATCAATATGGAAGGAAAAGAAACGCGCTTTGGCATTCTCAATTCCAGCCTGTTTGCGGTTATCACCACCGCCGCGTCCTGTGGTGCGGTGAATGCGATGCATGACTCGTTCACGGCCCTGGGCGGCATGGTACCTATGTTGCTGATGCAACTGGGCGAAGTGATCTTCGGCGGTGTCGGTGCGGGCCTGTATGGGATGTTGCTGTTCGTGTTGCTGGCGGTGTTTATCGCCGGACTGATGATTGGCCGTACTCCCGAGTTTCTCGGCAAAAAAATCGAAGTCTGGGAAATGAAAATGACCGCCCTTGCCATTCTGGTGACGCCCGCGCTGGTGCTGATCGGTACAGCCATCGCCATGATGACCGACGCTGGCCGGGCCGGTATGGCTAACCCAGGCACCCACGGCTTCAGTGAAGTGTTATACGCCGTATCGTCGGCCGCTAACAACAACGGCAGTGCCTTTGCCGGTCTGAGCGCGAACACGCCGTTCTGGAACGTTTTGCTGGCCATCTGCATGTTCCTGGGGCGCTTTGGCATCATCCTGCCGGTAATGGCGATTGCCGGTTCTATGGCCGGTAAAAAAATTCAGCCGGTCGGTAACGGGACGCTGCCAACGCATGGTCCGCTGTTTATCGCGTTGTTGGTGGGCACCGTCCTGCTGGTGGGCGCACTGACCTTTATCCCCGCTCTGGCTCTGGGTCCGGTAGCCGAGCATCTGCAACTTATTCAGGGACATTAATCATGAGTCGTCAACAACAGGTGTTTGACGCAGCGCTCTTGCGCACTTCAGCAATCGATGCCGTGAAAAAACTCGACCCACGCGTTCAGTTTCGTAATCCGGTGATGTTTGTCGTCTACCTGGGCAGTCTCCTGACCACGGTACTGGCGGTGCTGATGTCTACTGGCTATCAGAGCGGCAGCGCCAGTTTTACCGGCGCGGTGTCTGTCTGGCTGTGGTTTACCGTGCTGTTTGCGAACATGGCAGAAGCGCTGGCCGAAGGGCGCAGTAAAGCCCAGGCGAACAGCCTGAAAGGCGTCAAAAAAACCAGCTTTGCGAAAAAACTGTCGGCTGCGCATTACGGTGCAAAATGGCAGCAGATTGCGGCCGATGAGCTGCGCAAAGGGGATGCGGTATTAGTGGAAGTGGGTGACGTTATCCCGTGCGATGGTGAGGTGGTCGAAGGGGGTGCATCGGTTGATGAAAGTGCCATCACCGGGGAATCCGCGCCGGTGATTCGTGAATCGGGCGGTGACTTTGCCTCGGTAACCGGCGGGACGCGTATTCTGTCCGACTGGCTGGTCATCACCTGCAGTGCAAACCCCGGCGAAACCTTCCTGGATCGCATGATCGCGATGGTGGAAGGCGCACAGCGCCGTAAAACGCCCAATGAAATCGCCCTGACGATTCTGCTGGTGTCCCTGACGATTGTGTTTCTGTTAGCTACCGTCACGCTGTGGCCGTTCTCCGCCTGGGGCGGTACGCCGGTGACCATCACCGTGCTGGTTGCGTTACTGGTGTGCCTGATCCCTACCACGATTGGTGGTTTACTCTCCGCCATCGGCGTTGCGGGGATGAGCCGAATGCTGGGGGCAAACGTGATTGCCACCAGTGGTCGTGCTGTCGAAGCGGCCGGGGATGTGGACGTGCTGATGCTGGACAAAACCGGCACCATCACACTGGGTAACCGCCAGGCGACCCAGTTTTTACCGGCCCCCGGCGTCACAGAAGAACAGCTTGCCGATGCCGCCCAGTTGGCCTCGCTGGCGGATGAAACGCCGGAAGGTCGCAGTATCGTGGTCCTGGCGAAGCAAAAATTTAATCTGCGTGAGCGGGACCTGAGCAGCATGGGAGCCAGTTTTATTCCCTTCTCAGCCCAGACGCGCATGAGCGGTGTGAACGTGCAGAACCGCCTGATTCGTAAAGGGGCGGTCGATGCGGTGCGCCGTCATATTGAAGCCAGTCACGGTGCGTTCCCGGCAGAAGTAAACGCCCGGGTAGAAGAGGTTGCCCGGGCGGGCGGCACCCCGCTGGTGGTCGCTGAAGGCCCGAAAGTGCTGGGCGTGGTCGCGCTGAAAGATATCGTCAAGGGCGGGATCAAAGAGCGCTTTGCCGAACTGCGCAAAATGGGCATTAAAACCGTGATGATTACCGGTGATAACCCGCTGACCGCCGCCGCGATTGCAGCCGAAGCGGGCGTGGATGACTTTTTGTCGGAAGCGACACCCGAAGCCAAACTGGCGCTGATCCGTCAGTATCAGGCCGAAGGCCGCCTGGTGGCGATGACCGGTGACGGCACCAACGATGCGCCTGCGCTGGCGCAGGCCGATGTCGCGGTCGCGATGAACTCGGGGACGCAGGCCGCAAAAGAGGCAGGCAACATGGTCGATCTGGATTCCAACCCGACCAAGCTGCTGGAAGTGGTCCATATCGGTAAACAGATGTTGATGACGCGCGGATCGTTAACCACGTTCAGTATCGCCAACGACGTAGCCAAATACTTCGCCATTATTCCGGCGGCGTTTGCGGCTACGTATCCTCAGCTCAATATGCTCAACGTGATGGAGCTGCACTCACCGTCCTCCGCGATTCTGTCGGCAGTGATTTTTAATGCCCTGGTAATCGTCTTCCTGATTCCGCTGGCCTTAAAAGGCGTGAGCTACCGGCCATTAAGCGCCGCATCACTGCTGCGCCGTAATTTGCTGATTTATGGATTAGGTGGACTGCTGGTGCCGTTTATCGGTATCAAAGCGATCGATATGTTGCTTGTGCTGTTTGGTATGGCCTGAGGAGAATAAAATGAGTCAGTTACGTCCGGCAATTTTTCTGCTGCTGCTGCTAACGGTTGTATGTGGCGTAGTTTATCCTTTGCTCACGACCGGGTTGGCGCAGTGGCTGTTTCCCTGGCAGGCTAACGGATCGCTGTTAAAGGTAGAAGGTGAAGAACGGGGCTCTGCACTGATTGGGCAGGCTTTTAGCCAGCCTGGCGAGTTTTGGGGCCGTCCTTCTGCCACCGGCGACAAACCGTATAATCCCCTGGCATCCAGTGGCAGTAACCTGGCCGCGAGTAATCCGGCACTCGACAAAGCGGTGGCTGAACGCGTTGCCGCGTTACGTGCAGCCAATCCGCAGGCCAATGGGCCGGTGCCGGTGGATCTGGTGACCAGTTCAGCCAGTGGGCTTGATCCAGAGATTTCGCCACAGGCAGCGCTGTGGCAGGCACCGCGCGTGGCGGCGGCCCGTCAGTTGCCGCTGGCGAAAGTGGATGCGCTGGTGGACAGCCTGACCCAACGTCCGCTGCTCCCATTTATCGGCGAACCCACGGTGAATGTGCTGCAACTCAATCTGGCGCTGAACGATCTTAAATAAGTAAAAGGACGCTATGAATCACGAACCGCTGCGCCCCGATCCGGATGCGCTGTTACAGGCCAACAGTGACAGCCATCGCGGTAAGCTCAAGATCTATTTTGGTGCCTGTGCGGGGGTAGGGAAAACCTACGCCATGCTGCAGGAGGCGCAGCGGCTCCGTGCCCAGGGACTCGACGTGCTGGTCGGCGTGGTGGAAACCCACGAGCGGCCGGAAACGGCCCAGCTTCTTAACGGACTGGTGGTGCTGCCGCGTCGCGCTACCGGCCGATCCCGCCATGCTGAATTCGATCTGGATGCCGCGCTGGCACGTCATCCGGCGGTCATCCTGATGGATGAACTGGCTCATACCAACGTGAAAGGCTCGCGACATCCCAAACGCTGGCAGGATATTGAAGAACTGCTGGATGCGGGCATCGATGTGCTGACCACAGTGAACGTTCAGCACCTGGAAAGCCTGAATGATGTGGTCGGCGGCGTTACCGGCATTCAGGTGCGTGAAACCGTACCAGACCCGTTTTTTGACAGCGCCGATGAAGTGGTGCTGGTGGATCTGCCGCCTGACGATCTCCGGCAACGTCTGAAAGAGGGCAAGGTCTACATTGGCGATCGCGCCGAGCGGGCCATCGAAAATTTCTTCCGCAAAGGCAACCTGTTTGCGCTTCGTGAGCTGGCACTGCGCCGCACAGCCGATCGGGTAGACGACCAGATGCGCGCCTGGCGCGACAGCCAGGGACGGGACAAGGTCTGGCACACGCGCGACGCGATTTTGCTCTGTATCGGAGACGATACGGGCAGCGAGAAACTGGTTCGTACGGCGGCACGGCTGGCCGCCCGGCTCGGCAGCGAATGGCATGCTGTCTATGTTGAAACGCCGCGCCTCAACCGCTTACCGGAGGCCCGTCGCCGCGCCATTTTGCGGACGCTCAAACTGGCGCAGGAGATGGGCGCGGAAACGGCAACGCTCTCCGATCCCGACGACGCCCAGGCGGTGCTGCGCTACGCGCGGGAACACGATCTGGGCAAGATTGTGACCGGACGGCGTCCCGTGCGACGCTGGCGACGCGACAGTTTTGCTGAGCGGCTGGGGCAACTGGGCCCGGATCTGGATTTGCTGGTAGTGGCACTCAATGAGCCCATGCAGGATGCGCCGCATCCCTTAGCCAGCGAACGGGTTAACAGCGACAAATGGCGCATGCAGTTGCGCGGCGTCATGATGGCGCTGGTGCTGTGTATTCTGGTCACCGCCGCCGGACAATCGGTGCTGATCAGCTTTGATCCGGCCAACTGCGTGATGATCTACCTTCTGGCGGTGGTGATCGTGGCCCTGCGTTATGGCCGATGGCCATCCGTGATCGCCACCGTCATCAACATCATTGCCTTTGATCTGTTTTTTGTGGCACCGAAAGGCACGATTGCCGTCTCCGATTTACAGTACCTGGTGACCTTTGGCGTAATGCTGGCGGTCGGCGTGATCGTGGGTAACCTGACGGCGGGCGTGCGCTACCAGGCGCGCGTCGCCCGTTATCGCGAACAGCGCACCCGGCAACTGTATGAAATGGCTAAATCGTTGGGCAGCGGTCTGACACCCGAGGATATCGCGGCCACCAGTCAGCGCGTGCTCGACGCCACATTGCAGGCCCGATCCCTGCTGCTGCTGCCGGATGAGCAGGGCGAGCTGCAAACCCTGGGCAACGCGCTGCCGGGAAATGAACCGGACTGGGCTATCGCCAAATGGAGCTACAGCAAAGGCCAGCCAGCCGGCGCAGGCACAGACACGTTACCGGCCGTGCCCTACCAGATTCTGCCGCTGAAGGTAGGAGAATCCTGTCGCGGGCTGCTGGTCGTCGAGCCAGAAAACGTGCGCCAGCTGATGATTCCCGAACAGCAGCGGCTGTTAGAAACCTTCACCGTCCTGATTGCGAACGCGCTGGAACGTCTGGCGCTGTCGCAGAGTGAAGCGGCTTCGCGGCTGGCCGCCGAGCGTGAACAGTTACGCAATGCCCTGTTGTCGGCGCTGTCTCACGATTTACGCACGCCCTTAACCGTGCTGTTTGGTCAGGCGGAAATGCTGATGCTCGACCTGGCCAGTGATAATTCAAAATATGTGCCCCAGGCCAGCCAGATTCGCGAACAGACCCTGAGCACGATTCGTCTGGTCAGCAATATGCTGGATATGGCGCGTATTCAGTCCGGCGGTCTGAATTTACGGGAAGAGTGGCTGGCTCTCGAAGAGGTGATCGGCGGGGCGCTCAGTAGCATGGCACCGTCGCTGAAAGGAAAGGCGGTCGAACTCGATCTGCCTGCGGATATCGTCCTGATTAAGGGAGACAGCACCTTGCTGGAGCGGGTGTTTACCAACCTGATCGAAAACAGCCTCAAATACGCCGGTAACTGCGTGCCGCGCGGGATCCGCGCCTGGTGTGATCATGCCCGCCTGGAAATTGCCGTCTGGGATGGCGGTCCGGGCATCGCGGAACAGGACATGACCCGTATTTTTGATAAGTTTTCGCGTGGCGACAAAGAGTCGGCCGTGCCTGGCGTCGGACTGGGGCTGGCCATTTGTAAAACCATCATTGAGAGTCACGGCGGTCAGATCTGGGCGGAAAATCGCCCGGAAGGTGGGGCCTGTTTCCGCCTTTCTTTACCCTTGCCGCCCGCACCTGAAATTTCTCCTGAAGGGCTGAAATAACTTCACAGATGATCGGTTATAATGCGCGACTTTACTGCTTATGACTGGGAAATTATGGAACGTTTTACCGAAAACCTGATGTATGCATCGCGCTGGCTGTTGGCTCCCGTTTACATTGGACTTTCGCTGGGATTACTGGCACTGACCATCAAATTTTTCCAGGAAATTGTTCACCTGTTGCCCAACATTTTTAGCATTGCAGAAAACGATCTGATCCTGCTGTTGCTGTCACTGGTGGACATGACGCTGGTCGGCGGGCTGCTCGTGATGGTGATGCTGTCTGGCTATGAAAACTTTGTCTCCAAACTCGATATTGATGAGGGCAAAGAGAAGCTGAGCTGGCTGGGTAAGATGGATTCCGGCTCGCTGAAAAACAAAGTG
Organism: Pantoea sp. PNA 03-3; assembly: GCF_003201175.1. Taxonomy (NCBI): domain Bacteria; kingdom Pseudomonadati; phylum Pseudomonadota; class Gammaproteobacteria; order Enterobacterales; family Erwiniaceae; genus Pantoea; species Pantoea sp. PNA 03-3. The sequence goes on from NZ_QICO01000008.1 coordinate 49,732, forward strand.
GCGGCGTCGATTGTGGCTATCTCCTCCATCCACCTGCTGCGGGTGTTTATGGACGCGCGCAATGTCGAAAATGATAAGCTGATGTGGTACGTGATCATCCATCTGACCTTCGTTTTGTCGGCCTTTGTGATGGGCTGGCTGGACAGCATGTCGCGGGCAGAGAAGAAAAACGTGTAACCGACGGCATGCGTTATCCGCGCCGGCGACTGACGTCGCTTTTCCCGCGAGATGCCGGCGTCAGCCTGACGCCGGCCGTGCCCCCGCCAGATGAGGCAACACCGCCTTGATCATGGCAAAAAACGCAGTCAGCCGGGCAGGATAATAGCTCGCCCAGGGATAGGTCAGCCATACCGGTAACGCCGGAGCCTGCCATTCCGGCATGAGCTGGACCAGCCTGCCCTCTGCTAAATCCTCTTGTATCACCCACGACGAGACGATGGCGGCCCCCAGGCCCGCCAGCGCAGCTTTGCGTACCGCATAGAGGCTGTCGCTGCTTAAAACAGGGGCGATCGGCAGATTCACCGGTTCACCTTTGTCCTGATGCTGTAACGCGATTTCGTTACGGTAGAAGCTGGTTAACGCGAGCCAGGGCAACGCGCCCAGCTGTTCGACCCGGGTGATCGGTGCATGCTGCCGGAGCAGTTCAGGGGCCGCGACAACAATGCGCGGCACTTCGGCCAGCAGCACCGCCACGACCGAAGGATCGGTAGGCGCGCCGACCTGAATGGCGCAGTCAACGTTCTCGGCCACAAAATCGGGTGTTCTGTCGTTCAGCATCCACTCTATGCGTAAACGGGGATAGCGGCGCATAAAGTCCACCAGCGGGGCGACCAGTTGATCCTGACCAAATGCATGCGGCGCGCGTACCCGCAGTGTCCCGACGGGATCGCTGCCTGCGCCGGTCAGATCGTCTTCCAGCGCATGCCAGGTGGCGAGCAGTTGACGTGCCTGTGCATAACAGCGTTCGCCATCATCGGTGAGCTTGAGCGCGTGAGTCGTGCGCAGTATCAGCTTCACGCCGAGCCCGTGCTCAAGCGCCTGCAACCGACGGCTGATAGTGGGCTGCGTTGTGCCAAGTTGCACTGCGGCGGCAGACAAACTGCCGCTTTCGACAATGCGAATAAAGGTATGCATCAATGCGATACGATCGTTATTGCTGAAATTGCTCATGCGCCCCACGTATAACCTTTTTGTTTTTTATCAGTCTACCGCGTATGCCAAAAACAGGCTTTACTTGCCACACGCTTTTTTCGAGGATTTCACTATGACAGTGGTACATAACCTGAACCGGCATTCAACTGAGCGCCTGCCTGCGCCCCTTGTTTTTACGTTAGCAACCGGTGCGGGTCTGAGCGTGGCATCGATTTACTACAGTCAGCCCATGCTCGACATCATCAGCAAGCAGTTCCAGATAAGCGTCGGCAGCGTCGGTATGGTGCCCATGTTAACCCAGGCGGGTTATGCGCTGGGGATCCTGCTGCTGGCCCCGCTCGGCGATCGCCACGATCGTCGCACCATTATTTTGATCAAAGGGTTACTGCTAGTCATGGCGCTTCTGCTGTGCGGCTTTTCCGGCGGCATCAGCGCACTGCTTATCGCCAGTTTTATCACTGGCCTGACGGCGACCGTGGCGCAGGATATTGTTCCGGCATCGGCCGCGCTCGCCCCGGTGGCCAGCCGGGGTAAAACGGTTGGCACGGTGATGACGGGTTTACTGGTCGGCATTTTATTATCCCGTGTCGTTAGCGGTGTGGTGGCGGAGTATTTTGGCTGGCGCACCATGTACATGATTGCGGCTGTGGCCGTGTTGCTGATCAGCCTGACGCTGTGGCGCGTACTGCCGCGCTTTACGCCGGGTACGTCGGTAAGCTATCCCCGCCTGCTGTTGTCACTGGTGCACTTATGGCGTGCGCATCAAACCCTGCGGCGTGCGGCGCTGGCACAGGGACTGCTCTCCGTGAGTTTTAGTGCGTTCTGGTCAACGCTGGCGATCATGCTTAGCGACCGCTTCCATTTTGACAGTGCCATTGCCGGTGCTTTTGGTCTGGCAGGGGCGGCAGGCGCGCTGGCGGCGCCGCTGGCCGGGAACGTGGCGGATCGTATTGGCCCGGCGCGCGTCACCCAGTTTGGTGCCGGTCTGGTGACGCTCTCTTTCGCGCTGATGTTTTTACTGCCTTTCCTGCCGCTGTCTGCTCAACTGGCCGTCATTATTATCAGCACAATAGGTTTTGACTTAGGCGTGCAGGCGACCCTGGTGGCCCATCAGACATTGATTTACGGTCTGGTTCCCGAGGCGCGTAGCCGGCTAAATGCCCTGCTGTTTACCGTGGTGTTTATCGGTATGGCCAGCGGGGCGGCACTGGGTAGCCTGGCGTTGGCGCACTGGGACTGGAATGGCGTTGTCGTGTTATCCACCGTTGCCGCCGCTGTCAGCCTGTTGATCCGCCTCGCCAGTCGTCACCTCAGGGACTGATTCTTCCGCCCGCCAGCAAATGTGCCAGGCTTAGTCATAAACTCAATTAAAACGGTGCGTTATGAACTTCATTGCCTGGACAGCTGCGACGGGCTGTCTGCTGTTATTAATGTCGCTGGCATCAGGGTGGATCCACCGCGGCCCCGTGACCTCTTTTGGTCTTTTTTTATTAACCGGGATCGCCTGTGGGCCGTGGGGATTTGATGTGATTGAAATCGATATCCTCCGCCATGCTGAACTGGTCGCGCATATTACCGAGATAACGATGGCCGCGTCGCTGTTCATCACCGGGCTCAAGCTGCGTCTGCCGCTGAAAGCCAGGCAATGGCGCGCGGGCAGCCTGCTGGCGTTTCCGGCCATGTTGTTGACGGTCGCCGCAATGACGCTGCTGTCTCACTGGCTGGTGGGGCTGTCGTGGCCGATTGCGCTGGCCTTTGGTGCTATTGTTGCGCCCACCGATCCTGTACTGGCCAGCCTGATTTCCGTCAGCGATGCGCAGGACGATGATGCCCTGCGCGTTGCGATATCCAGTGAGGCGGGCATGAATGATGGTTCGGCGCTGCCGTTACTCATTCTGGCCCTGTTGCTGTTTAACGGTGAAAGTCTGGGCACGGGCATGCTGGCACGCTGGGCAGCCATTGATGTGGTGTGGGCCATTGGCGGCGGCATTCTGCTGGGGTTTGGTCTGGGGCGGTTAGTCGGCCTGCTGGCCGCACGGCTTCGTCATGCGCATGGTGATGTCGCACCCAATGACTTTCTGGCGCTGGCGCTCATTGCGTTGAGCTATGCCCTTGCTGAATCGCTGGGCGCGTCGGGCTTTCTGGCTACCTTTGCGGCAGGCCTGGGATTACGTCGGGCTGAACTGGGTGTGTTCAAACGTTATCAGCCTGATGATATGCCGGATGACGATCGGGTGCTGCCTGCGGAAGCACTGGTCAATCCCAACCAGCGTTTACAGCAACACGGTAGCGGTATGGTGAAATCGGTCGGTTTAGTGGTAGGCGACGCGCTGTCTTTTGGCGATACTATTGAGCGTTTACTGGCGGCCACAATGATGGTGGTCCTCGGCGTGACGCTGGCCCATCACTGGAACATGCAGGGCGTGATGCTCGGCCTGTTGCTGTTTGTGGTCGTCCGGCCACTCGCCGTATGGCTGGTCACGCTGCGTTGCGGCGTATCGCTTCCTCACCGTTTGCTCATCGGCTGGCTGGGGATTCGCGGTATAGGTAGTCTTAATTATATTGCGTTTGCCTGGGTCCATGGTATGGGCGGCTCGCAGGCAACGATGATGGTTGATATGGCGCTGACGCTGGTGGTATGCAGCATCGTGGTGCACGGCGTGTCAGTAACGCCGCTGCTAAACTGGCGCCAGGCCCGACTGGATGCAAAGCAGCGCCAGTCATGAAAGTGGGTTAACTGATAACAGGAGAAGACGATGAAGATATCTCAGATACTGTTGCTGAGCGTACTGGCCTCTGGCAGTGCGCTGGCGGCAGACGACACGGAACAAAGTGCTTACGCCAGCCAGCTGTGTCACATCGTGAGCAGTGAAAAAAGCGTATCGACAGCCGATCAGTATGTCGAAAAAATGAAATCCAGCGTCGCAGGATCGCAGTCCTCATCCGCCTTCAATAAACCTGAATTTGACGAGGAACTGGCGAATGAAGTCGCCAGCGCATGGCTGCAGCTGGGTGACGAAGAGCGCGCTAAACTGCGTAAAAATACGCAGCAGTGTGAGCAAACGGTGATGACGCAGTTCCAGCAAGAAGATTAACCGCAGTTAAATCGTCAATAAACGCGCTAAAATGGCGCGTTTTTTAATGGATTTTCATGCCCGATTGCGTACATAATCGCCAGCGTCTTCACCAAACGTGCGATACATAATAAAAACGCAGCGGACCGACAGGGCCGTCTGACCTTTCTGGCATAGATTTAACAGGCATCATGATTACGCGTCGACGCTTTATTTTCGGCACAGGAGCGCTTGCGCTTTCACTGGCTACCAGCAAACTGTTTGCCCGCGATGATATTATTCCCCTCTGGCCGGACGAACCGCCCGGCGGTGGCGGCCCTGGCGGAAAATTACGTGTTGATGCATGGGGCTCCTGGTCGAATATCGTCAGCCCGGCGATTCAGCGTTTCAGACCTGAAAACCCCAACGGTGAAGCGGTGCTCATCGCGGCAGGCGGCGGCTACCGCTGGATCGGTATGGGACGTGAAGCCTGGCCCGTTGCACACTGGTTAAATGCCAACGGCTATACCGCCTATGTTCTCAGCTACCGTTTGCCGCGTGAAAAGTGGCAGGCCGGGAATATGGCGCCTTTACAGGATGCCCAGCGCGCGCTGCGTCTGCTTCGCTCATTCGAACGAAAAGTGCATGTATTAGGATTTTCGGCCGGTGGACATTTGCTGGGGATGGCGGCGGCGCGTCCGGACTTTCAGTCCTATCCCCCCATTGACAGAGTGGATCAGGAAATCCCCAAAGCGGACAGTGTCGGGCTGATTTATCCGGTCATTACCCTGGAAGCCCCTTATCAACATACCAATACACATCTGATGATGGTCGGTAATGATGCCAGCCCACAGGAAGAAGCCAGTTGGTCTGTGCAAAATTATGTCACGCACGCTTATCCGCCAACCTTCCTGGCGCAGGCCGGTGACGACCACACTTCGAAACCCTTTAACACGCAGTTAATGCGCGATACCTGTCGCCGCAATCGCGTGCCGGTTCAGTTGATTCAGCTTTCCAGCGGCGGGCATGGTTTTGGCCTGGGTAAAGCGGGCACGCCGGCTGCGCTGTGGGATCAGGCCTATGTGAAATGGCTGGAAAACCTTGATCAGAACCCCTCACCGTTGACGCATCGGTCTGCCACTGTCCTTTAGTTATCCTGGCGACGCCGGTCATAAAAAAAGCCGGCAGTTGCCGGCCTCGCTAAAACAGCGATTCTCAGGATTGAAGCGACACAGGGCAAAGCATGTGATAAAGCACGGTCACTGCGATTAAAACTGATAGGTCAGGCCCATCCCGACGCTGTCTTTCGTAGTGATACCGGTAGCACGAGTAAAGTCATTATCTTTCAATAGGTTAATGCGGTAATCCACATAGGTCAGCATGTTCTTGTTGAAGTAGTAATAGGTGCCCACCGCAATATATTTCTGCATGGTCTGGCTTCCACCGGCAAAGTTGCCTGCGCCTTGCAGGTTTTCCCCACGCTGCGTGACAAAACCAATGGAAGGGCGTAAGCCGTTGAGGAACTGATATTGCGCAATGGCTTCGAAGTTATGCGTCTTATCAGCAATCTGCGACAGCTGGCCGTACGGGGTCACATCGTTGGCCTCACCGTACATCGCGGCAAGGTAGATTTGGTTCGCATCGTATTTGGCCGAGGTCACCCATGCCGTCGCATCGTCACCCTGACCGTCAGCTTGCTGTGTCAGCGTACGATTGGCTTTCATACCGGCCGCAGCAATGCTCAAACCATCGGTAATGCTGTAGGTCACACCGGCACCGTAGCCGTCGCCGTTTGCCAGCTTAGCGGTTGAGCGGTCGTTTTTCCCCTGATACTGAAGAATGACCTTCAGGCCGTTCCAGTCTGGCGAGTGCCAGGTGGCCAGGCCGGTTGAGCGTTTTGACAGGAAGTTGTCGTTGGTGGTCATGGTGCCGGAACCGTAAATCGGTGCCATATCGGTGTAAGCCGATGCGGTATACAGCACGCCAAAGCTGCGGCCGTAATCGAATGAGCCAAAGTCAGCCAGTTTCAGACCTGCAAAACCCAGACGCGTCGCATTCCCGGTTTGTGCGTCAGTGCCGCCTTCGCTGTGGTTCAGCTGGAAGTTATATTCCCATTGACCATAGCCTGTCAGCTGATCGTTAATTTGGGTTTCACCTTTAAAACCCAGGCGCGCATAAGAGTTATCACCATCTTCGGCGGTATTGTCCGAAAAGACATGACGCGCATCGACTTTACCGTACAGATCAAGTTTATTACCGTTTTTATTATAAATTTCAGCGGAGCATGCAGAAAATGAGATCAGCAAACACAGTGCATGCGGCGCGCATATTTTTATTTTACGTTGCATATCATCTACCCTTTAATGTTGGTGAAGCATGAGGTTTATTTCCGCACAAGGCGGCATTGTTCAAAAATGTCAGTTTCGTTATGACGAAATAATTAAAAGCGTTACGTGGCTACATCATGTGGCCGTATTTTTATGGTTTTCCCTGGTGTTGATTATCAGGGCGCATAACGCCTTGATAATGTATTTATTATTAAATGGCTAAATCAGGTATATCGCTCAATATCGTTTGCGCGCCACTGTGTAAATATTTACGGGCGACAGCAGGGTCATTAATTGTGGCAATCGCAAATTCAATACCGGAATCGGCCAGGCGTTTCAGGTCGTCATCCGTCGCAAAGTCCGCCAGGAAGTGCAGGATCTGACAGCCGGTTCTGGCCAGTAATGCCACAGGATCGCTGGGAGGAACGCACACGGCCAGTCCACGCGGGACGTCAGGCATGATCCTTTCCGCAACCTTCAGCGAGAGCTCAGAAAAGCTGCTGATAAAGAGCTTCTTTTCATCCGCAGGCCACAGCGATTTCAGCTGCGTAATGGCAATTTCCGCGGTTTCAATTTCCTGACCAGACGTTGGTTTGATCTCCAGCTGAAGGCCAATACCTTTATCCAGCACAAATCCCACGGTTTCAGCCAGTGTAGGGACTTTAACGCCTTTGAACAGGTGGCCATAACAGACGCCCGCATCCAGCGACCGGATTTGGTCCAGGGTTAAATTGGCGACGTAGCCGGTGCCATTTGTTGTCCGATCCACCGCATCATCGTGAATGATGACCGGGTGCCTGTCTTTGGTCAGTTTGACATCCACCTCTATCCACGTCGCGCCATGCTCAACGGCCGCCTGAAAAGAAGGCAGTGTGTTTTCTGGTGCCAGCAGAGGCGCACCACGATGTGCAATCAGGCGGGAATTCACTATGCGTACAGGGTGTTTTTTTATCGGCATGCTCAGCGTTACCTTCTGTTGTCGGGTTAGCACAGGCTTACTTAAGTAAGACCTGGTTAGAAAATTCGGTTCTGACTTCGTCGCCCAGCGGTTTAGGCATGAACTGGGTACCATGAACACGTTCTTTGCTGTTGATCAGACCAGCATCGCGATTCACTTCTTTATTTTGTGGCGTAATGCCATAAACCTGTTGAAACAGCCTTTGTGTCGTAGGCAGCGTCAGCCAGTGGATAAACAGTAATGCTGCCGCTTTGTGCGGCGCATTCTTGGGAATCGCCACCATATTTCCGCCGCCGGGCATGCCGAAATCGGGGATATAGAGTCGGATGGTTTTGGGGACTTCGCCGTGGTTTTCTAAGCCCACCAGATAGTCTTCCCAGGCGGGGACCAGCAGAAACTCACCGCTCACCAGTCGCGTTACGCTGTCGGCGTTAGAGGCGGTAATAATGTAATCAGGACGCAGTTGTTTGAACCAGTTCCAGGCCGGTTGTAAGGCCGTCAGGCTTTTTACATCCGCATCGCCTTTGGTGAAATCAAAGCCAGGCACCAGCGTACGTGTGACAGATTCAATAAACGCCGGACCGGAACCGCCGTTTTCCACGTTAAAGCCAAACTCCTGAGGATGAGTCTGCAGGAAGGTGGTGAGCTGCGGCAGGGTACGGGGCAACTCGCTTTCTTTCATGCGGCGCGAATCGTAGGCCAGGCCCGTCTGATTGCCCCAAAATGCCACGCCATAACCTTTACTGTCCGTACCCTCAATGGTGTAGTTCAGGGTTTTGCCTTCCGGCAGCAGTGTATTAATCGGGCCAAAAAACGTTTGCTGAGGCGATACCGTACCGAATGCGCCTCCGCCAATCGAAAACACATCAATATCGCCTGTTTCCCGTCCCCGGTCAGCCATGAGTTTATTAATATTGCCTTGCAGCGGACCTTCAGAGATCGTAACAGCAATACCGTACTGTTTTTCAAACAGGCTGACCTGCTCTTTAAGACGATCCTGGTAATACCATTGGTACCAGGTTAATTTCCCTTCTTTTTTAGCCTCGTCAACAATATGTTGCCAGTCCATTTGTGTAATATCCTGAGCCTGAGTACAAAAAGCCCACGCAAGTAATAATAAGGTGGCAGATCGTCTGAACATGATTTTCCCCAGTTAAGCGAGTTAATAACCGTCAGCCTTTTCCAGCAAAAGCGGCGACGGGATTCTTTGTCAGTAATTTTTCAGCTATCAGCATTAAAATGACATTCGGCACGACCAGCATTAAAGAAATAACAGCGGCATTAGGTCTGATAAAGTTGTAACCCAGATAAGAATAAAGAATGGTCGGTACGGTAATAAAATCCGGCGAGCCGACAATAAAGCTAATGGCGAACTCTTCGATGGATAACGTAAAGACAATAATTAAGGCCGCAAATATGCCGGGTCTGATAGTTGGCAGGCAGGCAACTAAAAAACGATTTACTACAGACGCGCCCATATCGCGGGCGGCATCCAGGGTGTCCTGACGTATTTGAGAAAAGGAAAGGGTCAGAATCCTCACGGCATAGGGCATTAAGATGATGGTATGTCCCAGTAAAATGCCGACAAACCGACTGTGGATGCCCACCACGTTCAACAGCATGGAAAAAAACAGCGCAATCACAAAGCCGGGCACAATGAGCGGAAGCAAAATCGCATTCTGTAGCAGGGATTTACCCGTAAACGACATCCGGCCAAATGCCCAGGCCGCTGGCAGGGCCAGTAGCAACGTGAGCACAGAGACGGTTGCCGCCAGTAAATAGCTGTTCTTCAGCGCCTGCGGCAGGGCCGTGGTCGTCCAGACTTCGACCCAGCGGCCCAGGGAAAGCACGGGCGGCAGGGCATCCGGCCAGGCCCAGGGATGTGTTTTATCCACCAGGGACCACAGCACGGTCAGAATAAAGGGGATCACCAGCCACAACATGAACAGTGCGGTAATCAGGATCATCATCATGATACGCAGGGGCGACATGCTTTTTCTGGCTCTCATCATTTATGTTCTCCCACTTTTTGCAGCCACTTCGCCACACCGGCCAGCACCACCGCACCGACAAACGCCGCCAGCATTAATATCACCGCCACCACGGCCGCAAGGTTCCAGCCCTGGGCGCTGATTTCCGGAAAGCGCAGCATGTATTGCGACAGGGAGAAAACGCTGGTGGGGCCAGCCACGACCTGGAATGAAAAGTCGCCCAATGCGCCAATGAAGATCAGGATCAGCGAGACCTGAACGGCTTTGATGGATAAGGGCAGAATGATCTGTAAAAGGCGGGCGGTTTTGCCTGCGCCCAGATCGCGGGCCGCATCAACGATTTCGTCCCCGATAGCGCGCAGGCTGCCGGTGATGATCAACAGGGCATAGGGAAGCTGTTTCCAGACCTGCAGGATAATGACACCAATGCCCCAGCGATCATTCTGCATACGGATGGGTTGCGAGATGATGCCCAGTTTGAGCAGGCCGAGGTTAATAAAGCCCTGCCAGGAAATCAGATTGATGAACAGCAGGGCGGCGACCAGCCCGTGTACCATCAACGGGGCTTTCAGTAAGCCGCTCATCAGCACAGAGCCGGGAAAGGGCTTTCTCAGCCACAGCGCCAGCGGCAGGGCCAGCGCCACAGACAGGACGGCACTGACCACGCCAATTTTCAGGGAATAGCCGGTGGCGCGCCACAGCTGACTGTCGTTCAGGATGGTTTCCCAGTACTGCAGCGTAAAATGCGCAGGCGCGCCAAAGTTGAACAGTCCGACAGATTGCGCGATGGCCATAACGACGATCAGAATCAGGGTGAGCACGACGGGAGCGACCGCAGGCAGCACCAGTAACCAGGCGACTATGTTTCGGTTGTGCACTTTCATGACCAGCTTTCCTGCAAAAAGCGAATCCTGTCAGGCGCGATGGAAAAATTAACGCTATCTCCTTCCCGAATGTGATTTTTACCGACTAACTGAATATGCCACTGGTATTCCGGCTCTTCATGGTCCTTTGGGTGAACCTGTAGCTCGGACAGGTTGCCCAGAAAGCTCACGGCACCTATTTCGAAAGCACGGGTATTCATACCGGTTTCCTGTTCGCTCAGCAGAGCATCTTCCGGACGCCAGAAGGTGTATACCTTGTCGGAAAGGGGCGGAACAGGACTGTGAATGTTCATTTCACCCAGCACGCAGGAAACACGATACATTCCGGTGTGACTGTCACCGTCGATGACATGCGCTTTCATCACATTCGCCTGGCCAACAAAGCCCGCAACAAACCGGTTAACCGGCGAGTAATAAATATCTTCAGGGGTGCCGGTTTGCTCAATGCGTCCGGCGTTCATAACCACGACGACGTCAGACATGGACAGGGCTTCTGCACGGTCATGGGTCACATAGATAGCGGTAAACCCGTGTGAACGCTGCAGCTGGCGGATTTCGAGGCGGACTCTGTCGCGTAATGTGGCGTCGAGATTCGACAGCGGTTCGTCGAACAACACGATTTCGGGCCGCACAGCCAGCGCTCTGGCCAGCGCGACACGCTGCTGCTGACCGCCCGATAACTGCGCAGGCAGCTTCGGTAAGTGGGCGTTTAACGAGACCTGAGCGGCGGTTTGCGTGACGCGATCCTGTCTCTCCGCTTTGGCCATTTTCCTCTGCTTCAGCCCAAACCCAATGTTTTCGGCCACAGACAGGTGAGGGAACAGCGCATAGGACTGAAAGCACATGGCCGTATCGCGGTGCTCAGGTTTAACCTGATGCATGTCCTGCTGGTGAATCAGGACTTCCCCGCTGTCCAGGCTGTAAAAGCCCGCAATCACTTTGAGCAGCGTGGTTTTGCCACATCCAGACGGACCCAGCAGGGAAACGAACTGTCCTTTTTCGGCCTTCAGTGAAATGCCGTCCAGCGCGACAAAGTCGTCGAATCTGAGCATGGCATTATTGATTTCAAGCGTATTCACGTATGGCTGCCCCGTCATTGAAGAAATGTGTGCATCTTAATTAATGCGATGCGCATAATAATTTGATGCGGCGAAATTAGGCAATTTCAGGCAGGTTAAGAATTTATTAATTTTATAAAACCCATATTTAACATGATAATACTGAGGTGATTTGATTTCGTACATTTACTCTGCTAACTATTATCATGCATAGTGAATAATATTAAGGGCAGAACGTTTGTCGGTCATATGAAGAAAAAAGCGGGGAGGACAGCGCCGAAACGCTGTCCTGAAAAGACGGCAGGAAGAGAGCGCGGACTGACGGATATTCAGGCGGGGGTAAAGCGGGGATGCGGAATAAACTGGGCGGAAAGGCGATTGAGTGCCGCGGTGCCAACACTCACATGTGTTGAACTTTTTTCCTGGCTCCCGGCCAGATGAGCATCAAGCCCTGCGGCTTTGCATAGGGCATAGCCCGCGGAAACATCCCACATACTGCTGAAGCACTCCTGATAGCCATCGACATAGCCCAGCACACTAAAGCTTAAACCGATGGTGGCACAGCGGTAGCGCACCACATTCCAGCCAGTATCCCGGTACGCTTTTTCAATGCAGAGCTGGTGGGTGAAGTCCCATGAAGGACTGTCGCCAATGGCAACGGTTTTGAGTCCCTGGGCGATTTCGGGTCGCGTAAAAGGCTGGCCGTTAAAATAAATGCCGGCCTCCTTGCCCCCGCTCAGCATGATGTTTAACACCGGATGAACAATCACCCCAATGACCGGTTCGCCGTCGATGACATAACCGACAGAAATGCCCCATAACGACGAGCCACGGAGAAAGTTACTGGTGCCATCAATCGGATCGACCGACCAGTAACGGTCACTGAGTTCGCCGCCTTGCTCTTCGCCAATGACGCGTTCATTGGGGAAATATTGCGCCAGACGTTGACGAATCAGCTTCTCAACCTCCTGATCTGCTTCACTGAACACATCCTGGGGCCTTTTTTCGCAGATTTCTAATTCACTGAGCTGCCTGAAATAATCCAGCGCCAGCTGTGATGCCTCTTGAGCAATACGTTCAATTACCTTTACGCGCGTATCCATTCTTAATCCGTTCATTTTGTGAAAGGTCCTGAGCTCGTTCGTTTACCTTGTGCTGCACAATGACTCAGCAACGGGAAACGCTGATTTAATATAATGCTTTACGCATGAAATTAGAGTGTCGGCCTGTTTTGTGTCAGTATTATGATGATTTGGTGATGCGATTTTTTTTAGGAATATCGTCCTGAATCAGCATGTTCACACAGCACGTAAAGGTCAGGCGCATGACTATTCGGAACGCATAAAAGCGTGCTAGGGTGTAACAGAACCTGTCATTAAAACGGTGAGGATAACGTGGTGGTTCATGGATATTCAGGTCGTGATGAAGTCGAACTTAATCGCAGTGAAAAACTTATTCTTGAGCTTGTTCGCCGCAATCACGGCATTTCCCGCTCCTCGCTGGTTTCACAAACGATTCTGAATCAGTCATCGGTTCACCGTATTGTTGATACACTGACCGAAAACGGTTTTCTCAGCCTGGGGGAATCGCCCTCACAGGGAAGGGGTAAGCCCAGCCCGTCGTTATCCCTGAATCCGGACGCACGTTACAGTTACGGTATTTCCATTAACTCTGACAGCGTGGCGGCAAGCCTGATTAATTTCCGCGGCGATATTATCGAATACTGCGTGCTGGACACGCTGCCCGGCAATCCTGCCCGAACGCTGCTGGATCTCAAACGCCATTATCTGGATACCTTAAAACATATTGGTATTTCGTCAGAAAAAGTGTGTGGCGTCGGATACAGCATGGCGGGCTTTCTGTATGACGCCCGGAAATATTTTAATCCGCCAGAACCGCTGAAAACCTGGATGGGCATTGATCTGCGCCGTGAAATTATGACGCTGTTTGACCGGCCCGTCTGGATTGAAAATAACGCCACGACGGCCGCGCATGCAGAAGCTTTTTTAGGCGCGGGCCTGCACTACGAGACCTTCGGCTACCTCTCTTTTAATTACGGCTTTGGTGGCGGCATTGTCATTAACGGCAAACCGTTTCAGGGCGCTTTTGGCAATGCGGGCGAGATCAGCCGGATTTTTTCGCCGGAAGAGGGCAAACTGCGTCCTGCGCTGGGGATCTTAATTGATCGACTGCGCAACGGCGGTATTGAAATTCACAACATTCGCGATCTGAATAATAAATTCGATCCGGACTGGCCCATTGCCCGGCAATGGGTCAACGAAGTCACGCCCAATTTACATCGGGCCATGGATGCCCTGAATGCCGTTATCGATCCCGGTGCCATTATTTTAGGCGGCGAATTGCCCCGTAAGCTGGGCGAAATGTTTTTAGCCATGCCCCGGGTCAGTTCGGGCAAACGCTGGAATATTTCGGCGGAGTATCCGGATATTCTGCTGAGCACTATTGAGGGCGACAGCTCGGCACTCGGTGCGGCGTTGACGCCGCTGCGGGAGACCTATTTCAACTGATAAATCGCTCACTGGCGCGAAGGCCAGCGAGCGGTGGTCTCTCTGCTGTCTGTCGGCAGCAGAGAGGAACGGGTTAGCGCATGGTGACAAACTCTTCCGCCGCCGTCGGGTGAATCGCCACGGTATTATCAAAGTCTTTTTTGGTCGCGCCCATTTTTAACGCAACCGCAAAGCCCTGCAGCATTTCGTCCATACCACTGCCAATGCCATGAATGCCGACGATTTTTTCCTCCGGACCGACGCAGACGAGTTTCATGCGGCACGGCTGGCGATGCTGCGTGACGGCGGTGTACATCGCGGTAAAGGCGGACTTGTAGACTTTCACCTGGTCATCACCGTACTGTTCGCGCGCCTGCGGCTCTGTCAGGCCCACCGTGCCGATGGGGGGATGGCTGAACACCACAGTCGGGATATTGCGGTAGTCCAGATGCTCATCCGGTTTGTTATTGAACAAACGCTCTGACAGGCGACGGCCCGCCGCGACGGCGACCGGCGTCAGTTCGACGGCACCGGTGTTATCGCCGACGGCATAAACGCCAGGCACGTTGGTGTTCTGGAATTTATCGACCTTGATGTAGCCTTTCTCGTCCAGCGCCACACCCGCTGCCTGAATATTCAGGCCGTCGGTTTCAGGAACGCGTCCAATCGCCCAGACCAGGCAATCAACCGTGTATTCACTGCCGTCTTCCAGCTGCAGCGTCAGGCTGCCATCGGCATTTTTTACTACCGCTTTTGGCGTCGCCTGCGTATGCAGCGTTGGGCCTTCCGCGTTCATCACCTCAACCAGCGTATCCGTAATTAGCGGATCAAAATTGCGTAGTGGCGCATGTTTGCGAACAAACAGATGGGTTTCTGAACCTAATGCGTTTACCACGCCCGCCAGCTCAACGGCGATATAGCCCGCGCCGACCACGGCGGTACGTTTTGGCAGGGCATCCAGCTCAAAGAAGCCGTCAGAATCAATCCCGTATTCCGCGCCGGGAATGTCGGGATGACTCGGGCGTCCGCCCGTAGCAATCAAAATATGATCGGCGGTGATCGTTTCGCCATTCACCTCAACGGTATGGGCATCAATAAAACGGGCAAAACCGTGGATCACATCGACCTTATTTTTCCCCAGAACATTGTCGTATGATTGGTGAATACGATCGATATAGGCGCTACGGTTTTTCACCAGCGTGCCCCAGTCAAAGCGATTAACGGTGGTATCAAAACCATAATCCGGCCCGTAAAGATGAATGGCCTCGGCAATTTGTGCGGCGTGCCACATTACTTTTTTCGGCACGCAGCCGACGTTGACACAGGTTCCGCCCAGCGCTTTGGCTTCAATCAGGGCGCACGTCTGGCCATAGCTTGCTGCACGGTTAATTGAAGCGATACCGCCGCTGCCGCCGCCGATGGCGAGATAGTCATAATGTCGGGTCATGGAAGTCTCATCCGGTTACTGGGAAAGTGATAGAGAGTGTAACGCCGCAGGGTACGGCGTCGCAAAAATTGCGCCTATGATTGTAACAGGCCTTATCGTTTCATTATTTACAGGGAAGCATAGCATGTACCTGACTTTTCTTGGCACCGGCGGGGGCGCGCCGAGTCTGCAACGCAATGTCACTGCCATCGCGTTTACCCGCGACAAAAGCGGCGCCACCTGGCTGTTTGACTGCGGTGAGGGCACGCAACTCCAGTTTATGCGCTCAGACCTGAAGCCTGGCAAACTCGATAAAATCTTTATCACCCATCTTCATGGCGACCATATTTTTGGGTTGCCGGGCCTGCTTACCAGTCGCTCGATGGCGGGGTTAACCACGCCAATGACGGTTTACGGTCCAGCAGGGCTGAAAGCCTTCGTTGAAACGGCACTGTCGCTGTCCAGCTCGTATACCGATTACCCGCTGGAGATCGTCGAGATCGCCGCGGGTGAGGTACTGGATGATGGCGAATTTCGCGTGACCGCCTGGCCGATGAATCACACCATTGCCTGCTTTGGCTATCGCATTGAGCAGCATGACAAACCCGGTTTTCTGGATGCGCCTCGCCTGAAAGCAGAGGGCGTACCGCGCGGACCCTGGTATCAGCAGTTAAAGCAGGGCGACACGATTACGCTGGAAGACGGGCGTACCGTTAACGGCGCTGAGTATCTTGGGCCGCCAGTGAAAGGCAAAACGCTGGCCATTTTTGGTGATACTGCGCCCACTGACGTCGCGCTACAGCTGGCGGCGGACGTTGATGTGATGGTGCATGAAACCACGCTGGAAGAGGCGCTGGCTGAAAAAGCCAACGGACGCGGTCACTCTACTACCTTACAGGCTGCGACGGTGGCAAAGCAGGCCGGAGCAAAGCGCCTGATTGCCACCCATTTTAGTTCGCGTTACCTCGCCCGGGACATGGCGCGCCTGCTGGCAGAATGCCAGCGCATTTTCCCTGACACCGAGATGGCGCACGACCTGGCGGTCTTCACGCTGTAGGGATCAGTGCGCCAGCGCAGGGTAGGTAAAGAACAGCAGGTGGACCATGTTGAGTGCAAAATGGAACGCGGTCGCCAGCCACAGGCGGCCGCTCCAGTGCCAGACCAGACCATAAATCAGTCCGGCCAGCGCGGCAAAGATCATCAGCAGCACCCCGCCAGATGCATGGGCCAGACCAAACAGCAGTGCCGTTACCAGCAGGGCGATCACGCCGCCCCATTTCTGGCGCAGGCGCTGCTGGAGATAACCCCGGAAAAACGCCTCTTCGGCCAGTGAGACAAAAAACAGGTTGGCCAGCGCAAACGCCCCCAGCCAGTCCGGAAGGTGCGTTTCGAGGGCAAGGCCGCCCAGCAACACGGCGCTGCCCAACAGCAGCGGCACGGCGGCGACAGGCGCGAGCCACCAGGCCGGCGAGCGCGGCGGATGCGCCTCTGCGTTGAACAGCGTCGGCAGACAGGCCAGCAGCAGAAAAGGAATCAGCGCTTTATCGAAATTAAAGGAAAATGAGAAGGGTACGCTGCGGGCACCGACCTTAACCGCCTCGACCTGCGGGGGATTATTGAATCCCGGAATAAGGTGCAGCATCAGCGCCAGCGCAATCAACACCAGAAGGGCTTCGCTGACGATCTGCCATCGCCGACTCCGGCGATCGTAGATACGAAACGCGACCAGGGCAGCGACAGCCGCAAACACAAAGGTAACGGGCCAGTCGAGGACGTTTTGATAAACGCCCAGCGCCGTTGCCAGCGCGAGCAATAACAGAGAAAGGCGTTTCGCCGGTTGCAGGGCGGCCAGCGCGCCCGCCAGGATGATCCACATAAAAATGACCTACGTTCAACGCCGCCGTGCTGTGCGCGGCGACGTTAAGCTGGGAAAGGAATTATTCAGGTACGATTTGGTTAACGCTGAAATGGCCTGTGCCGGTTGGCACCAGCTTCTGATGCAGCCACGGCAGCAGCGTGTTCATTTGATCGGCCAGCTTCCACGGGGGATTGATGACAATCATGCCGGACGCGGTCATGCCACGCTGATCGCTATCGGGGCGCACGGCCAGCTCAATCTGCAGGATATTACGGATGCCCGTGGCCTCCAGCTCGCGCAGCATATGTTTGATTTGCTGACGCAAGACGACCGGGTACCACAGCGCATAAATACCGGTACCGAAACGTTTGTGACCTTCCTGAATGCCTTTTACAACAGCCTGGTAATCACTTTTCATTTCGTAAGGCGGATCAATCAGTATCAGTCCACGACGTGACAGCGGTGGCAGCTTCGCTTTTAGCTGCTGATAGCCATCGGCCCTTTCAACGCGCGCGCGACTGTCTTTGCTGAACTCGGTACGCAGCAGCGGATAATCGCTGGAATGCAGCTCGGTCAGCTGAATCTTATCCTCAGGGCGCAGCAGATGGCGGGCGATTAGCGGAGAGCCAGGATAGTAGCGCAGCGTGCCGTTACGGTTCAGGGCATGAATCGCATCGAAATAGGGTTGCAGCAGGGCGGGCGCGTCCGGTTGTTGCCAGATGCGTCCGATGCCTTCCAGATATTCACCCGTGCGCTCTGCGTGCTCGCCGCTGAGTTGATAACGTCCTGCACCGGCGTGCGTATCCAGATAGAGAAACGGTTTTTCTTTCTCTTTTAACGCAGTGATGATGAGGCTCTGTACGGTGTGCTTAAGCACGTCGGCATGGTTGCCAGCGTGAAAACTGTGGCGATAACTCAACATAAAAAAGGGTATGTCCGCGGTTGAAGCTAAAAATAATCAAGTTGGCCCGATTATAACGACAGATAAGAATAATTGCTGGCATTTCGCGCACGGCAGCGGGCCTCTGGCCCTGGATTACAGGGTAAACCTTCTGCGCCATCGGTGTGTTAGCCTGTTTTATCCTCTGCTATGGTTAATCCAAACGCCGGCGGAAGGCCAGCCTGGCGCTATTCTGCTATTCATGACCGGTTACACCATTGATTTTCAGCATTCCAGACCGCATGTTAATAAGATTGCGTTGCGCGATTCATCGCGCCCCACACATTGTTAAAGGACTGCGCTATGACTAATCCGTTACTCACCTCGTTCACGCTTCCCCCGTTTTCGGCGATTAAGCCTGAGCACGTGGTGCCTGCCGTGACCGACGTTTTAAATGAATGCCGGGCGATGGTGGAAAAAGTGGTAGCGCACGGCGCACCTTACACCTGGGATAATCTTGTCCAGCCGCTGGCAGAAGCCGACGATCGCCTGAGCCGTATTTTTTCGCCGGTCAGCCATCTGAACTCGGTTAAAAACAGCCCGGAACTGCGTGAAGCCTACGAGCAAACGCTGCCGCTGCTGTCTGAGTACAGTACCTGGGTTGGTCAGCACGAAGGGCTCTATCAGGCTTACCGGGATTTAAAGGAAGGCAGTCATTACCGCACGCTGGATCAGGCGCAGCAGAAAGCCGTCGATAACGCCCTGCGTGACTTTGAACTGTCCGGGATTGGTCTGGAAAAAGACAAGCAGCAGCGCTATGGCGAAATTGCCGCGCGTTTGTCTGAGCTGGGCTCTGCCTACAGTAACAACGTGCTGGATGCCACGATGGGCTGGAGCAAGCTGATCACTGACGAAAGCGAACTGTCGGGCATGCCGGAGAGCGCACTGGCCGCAGCGAAAGCGCAGGCTGAAGCCAAAGGTCAGGAAGGCTGGTTGCTGACGCTGGATATTCCCAGCTACCTGCCGGTGATGACCTACTGTGATAACGCCGCGTTGCGTGAAGAAATGTACCGTGCTTATTCCACCCGCGCCTCCGATCAAGGCCCTAATGCGGGCAAATGGGATAACGGCCCGATTATGGCCGAGGAGCTGGCTCTGCGCCACGAACTGGCTCAGCTGCTGGGTTTCGACTCCTTCGCGGATAAATCGCTGGCAACCAAAATGGCGCAAAGCCCTGCTCAGGTGATCGATTTCCTGAACGATCTGGCCGACCGCGCACGTCCACAGGGCGAGAAAGAGCTGGCGCAGTTGCGTGCTTTCGCGAAGAAAGAGTACGGCGTGGAGACCATGAATCCCTGGGATCTGACCTACTATGGCGAAAAACAGAAACAGCACCTCTACACCATTAGTGATGAGCAACTGCGTCCTTACTTCCCGGAATCCCGTGCGGTGTCTGGCCTGTTTGAAGTCGTCAAACGCATCTATGGCATCACCGCCAAAGAGCGGACGGATGTGGATGTTTATCACCCGGATGTGCGTTTCTTCGATCTGTTTGATGAAAGTGGCGAGCTGCGCGGCAGCTTCTACCTTGACCTGTATGCGCGTGAGCATAAGCGTGGCGGCGCGTGGATGGATGACTGCGTTGGGCAGATGCGTAAAGCCGATGGCAGCCTGCAAAAACCGGTCGCTTACCTGACCTGTAACTTTAACCGTCCCGTCAGTGGTAAACCGGCGCTGTTCACGCACGACGAAGTGATCACCCTGTTCCATGAGTTTGGTCACGGCCTGCACCATATGCTGACCCGCGTTGAGGCGGCTGGCGTGTCAGGCATTAACGGTGTGCCATGGGATGCGGTGGAACTGCCAAGTCAGTTCATGGAGAACTGGTGCTGGGAGCCGGAGGCGCTGGCGTTTATTTCCGGGCACTACGAAACCGGCGAGCCGCTGCCTGAAGACCTGCTGAATAAGATGCTGGCAGCGAAAAATTACCAGGCGGCGTTGTTCATCCTGCGCCAGCTGGAGTTCGGTCTGTTCGATTTCCGTCTGCATACTGAATTCAACCCAGAAAAAGGCGCACAGATCCTGGAGACGCTGCGCGAAGTGAAAAGCAAAGTCGCCGTGGTCCCCAGCCCGGAATGGGGCCGCTTCCCGCATGCGTTCAGCCATATCTTCGCGGGCGGATACGCAGCGGGTTATTACAGCTATCTGTGGGCCGATGTACTGGCGGCGGATGCGTATTCACGTTTTGAAGAAGAGGGCATTTTTAACCGCGAAACCGGTCAGTCCTTCCTCGACAACATTCTGACGCGCGGCGGTTCGGAAGAACCGATGGAGCTGTTTAAACGCTTCCGTGGCCGTGAGCCTCAGCTGGATGCCATGCTGGAACACTACGGTATTCAGGGATAAGCCGTACGTGAAAATTTGTTTGTTTGATGAAACAGGCGCCGGTGACGGCGCCTTATCTGTTTTGGCCGAACGCTGGCAACTGACGCATTGTGACGATGCGGTGCTGGCGCTGGTAAAGACCGCAACGCATCTTGAACTGCGTAAGCGGGATGAGCCTAAACTGGGCGGCATCTTCGTGGATTTTGTTTCCGGTGCCATGGCGCATCGCCGGCGTTTTGGCGGTGGCCGTGGCGAAGCGGTAGCAAAAGCGGTCGGCATTAAAGGCAGTTACCTGCCCGATGTGGTGGATGCGACCGCCGGGTTAGGGCGCGATGCGTTTGTGCTGGCGGCCTTAGGCTGTCGGGTGCGCATGCTGGAACGGCATCCCGTGGTGGCGGCGCTGCTGGAAGACGGGCTGGCGCGTGGCTATCAGGATGCGGAAATTGGTGGCTGGCTGCGTGAGCGTCTTTCACTGATTCATGCCTCCAGTATTCAGGCACTCACCGATATTGCGCCACCGCCAGATGTGGTTTATCTCGATCCTATGTATCCCCATCGACAAAAAAGCGCCATGGTGAAAAAAGAGATGCGGGTGTTTCAGTCATTAGTCGGCGCGGATGAGGATGCGGATGCCTTGCTGGAACCGGCACGCCGTCTGGCAAAGAAGCGTATCGTGGTGAAACGTCCTGATTATGCGCCACCGCTGGCCGGTGTCGTGACGCAGTCTGCGGTGGTCACGAAAAGCCACCGCTTCGATATCTATCCGCCGCTCGCGGAGTAGTCATGTCAAGCCGGTCGGCGACGACGTTCCTTCACGTCAACCGCCCCGGCTTTTTTCGTGCGGGTTATTCGTCATCCTCGTCGCGCAGTGGCACGATCAACATGTCGATATGCACGGTGTTGATCAACTGACGCGCTGATGACATCAGCTTGCTCCAGAAGTCCTGATGATGACCGCACACCACCATGTCCACGTCGTATTTTTTAATCGCATCGACCAGCACCTGGCCCAGATCGCCACTGCCGCTCAGGGTTTCGGTGATGGGATAGCCCGCTGCATCTGACAGATTTTTCAGCGCCAGATGGGTTTCTTCAGAAATCCGCTTTTGCATATCGCCCAGGTTGACGTCAATCAGGCCGGTGTACAGATCAGAGTAATTCACATCGACATGAATCAGCGAAATTTTGGCGTCGTAAGGGCGCGCGAGCGAGACAGCTTTATCCACTAATAACTGACTTTCTGGCGAAAGATCGACTGCAATCAGGATATGTTTATAAGCCATGATATAACTCCTTCCACGAGATTCAGAATGGCAGCGGTTTCCAGACGCGTCACAGCTGCGAAATCCATTGCGCGAACGGGCGATGAGCGCCACCAAATTGGGTAACCTGCAATACAGGCAATGCTGTTGTTATACCTGAAAGTATAGCCCTGTGTGTTAACAAATGCTTCTGAAGCCGTCTGGCTTGTGAATAAGATCAATGATGAACGATTTTTACTCGTATAAAACGAAAATCCTCGCTGGTAAAAAATTGAACATTTCTCCTAAACTAAAAAAAGCAGCCTTGATCACATGGCTGTTACTTTTCTGATGATTCAAAAATAAAACTACAAATCGCTTAACGGGGTTGTTGGCAAATTCTGCAGGGACTGTTCAGCATGGTGCGCGTTCTGCACTGTTCTGCGGTGCCGGTAAGGAGGGTGACATGATCAGCACTATCGCGCTTTTTTGGGCTCTTTGTGTGGTATGCCTTGTAAATATGGCGCGCTATTTCTCTTCGTTGCGTGCGCTGCTGGTGGTTCTCCGGGGTTGCGATCCCCTCTTATACCAATATGTTGACGGCGCGGGTTTTTTCACCTCCCATGGTCAGCCTGGCAAGCAGGTGCGGCTGGTCCGCTATATTTGGGCAAGGCGCTATCTTGATCATCATGATGACGAATTTATTCGCCGGTGTGAGCGGGTAAGAGGCTTGTTTTTGTTGACCAGTTCGCTGTGCGGATTAGTCATTATCAGTTTGATCGCCCTGGCTATCTGGCATTAAAAAGGGCGACCGAAGTCGCCCTGATGTGCTGCTTACTCAGATGAGCTTCAGCGCTATCCAGTAGAGTGAACCTGATAACAAAATACAGACCGGCAGGGTGAAAACCCAGGCCATGGCGATGTTTTTGATCGTTTTACTCTGCAGTCCGCCACCGTCGACCAGCATGGTGCCGGCCACGGAAGACGAGAGGATGTGGGTCGTGGAAACCGGCATGCCGGTGTAGCTGGCAATCCCTATGGACACTGCGGCAGTAACCTGCGCCGACATGCCCTGCGCATACGTCATGCCTTTTTTACCGATTTTCTCACCGATGGTGGTGGCCACGCGGCGCCAGCCAATCATCGTGCCGATTCCCAATGCCAGTGCGACCGCCATGATAATCCACACCGGCGCGTACTCAATGGTGTTCAGCAGGTCGCCTTTGAGCTTGCCCAGGAAGCGTTTATCCTCTGGCGAGGTTTCCGGCAGCTTCGCCGCTTTATCGGCCGTATCGGAAATACACAACAAGAGGCGACGCATCTGGCTGCGTTGCTCAACCGACAAGTCGTTGTAATTTTGCAGATTGTTCAGAAGCACCTGCGCACGCTGCACGGCCTGAAGCGCACGCGCACTGTCGCAGTGAAACTCTTTGGGACTGGTGGGTTCGACTTCTTCCGGCGTGGGCAGCTTAGGCGGTGCCATCTGGATAATATGGGTCAGTGATTCGCTGTGCTGCTGGTAATACTGTTCCAGGTGATTCACAGCATCGCGCGTTCGCGTGATGTCGTAACCCGACGCGTTCATATTGACCACAAAGCCCGCTGGCGCAACGCCAATCAGGACCAGCATAATCAGACCAATGCCTTTTTGCCCGTCGTTAGCACCATGTGAATAACTGACGCCAATGGCGGAGACAATCAGGGCGGTACGGGTCCAGAAAGGCGGTTTTTTCTTGCCGTCAATCTTCTCACGGTCAGCGGGCGTCATATGAATGCGTGCACGCTTTTTAGTGTTGCTCCAGTAACGGCGCAGAAGGAAAATCAGGCTGCCCGCAATCACCAGACCGACAATGGGAGAGAGAATGAGCGACAGGAAGATATTCAGCACTTTCGGAATGTTAAGCGCATCCACCACCGATGTCCCGCTCATTAACGCATTGGTTAGGCCAATACCGATAATCGCGCCGATCAGGGTGTGAGAACTGGAGGCCGGAAGCCCTAAATACCACGTTCCCAGGTTCCAGATAATCGCGGCCAGCAGCATGGAGAAGACCATAGCAAGACCGTGAGCGGAGCCAACATTGAGCAGCAGATCGGTCGGGAGCATATGCACGATGGCGTAAGCCACGCTTAATCCGCCGAGCAGCACGCCAAAGAAATTGAATACCCCAGCCATTAACACAGCAAGCTGAGCACGCATAGCGCGTGTATAGATGACCGTCGCAACCGCGTTGGCCGTATCATGGAAGCCGTTAATTGCTTCGTAAAACAATACAAACAGCAGAGCAAGAACCAGTAACAGGCCGGTGCTAAGATCGAGACCAGCAAACAGATGTAGCATAGACGTTACGCCATTTTGGAGGACATGAACGCGGCGCATTATCCGCGACAATATGTGGTCTGGGAAAGGAAAATATAGACCTGAACCGGCTTAAAAGTGTCAATTTTGTAAGCTTAAAGGCGTAAATTCCTTTAAAATTATAAAGTTACATTATGACATAATTGCGGCAATTTTTTGACACTGGCATCAACGCAGGCAGATCACTACAATCTGCCCCTCTTTTATCAGGTGGACAATGGCAGTGGAACAGTTTGACGTTATCGTGATTGGAGCAGGGGCCGCGGGGCTTTTTTGTGCCGCGCAGGCTGGACAGCGCGGTCGCCGCGTATTACTGCTGGATAACGGCAAAAAGCCGGGCCGCAAGATTTTAATGTCAGGCGGTGGGCGCTGCAATTTCACCAATCTCTATACCGAACCGGCCGCCTACCTGTCGAATAATCCCCATTTCTGTAAGTCAGCGCTGGCGCGTTATACCCAATGGGATTTTATCGATCTGGTGAATCGTCACGGCATTGCCTGGCACGAGAAAACGCTGGGGCAACTGTTTTGCGATGAGTCTGCGCAGCAGATGGTCGATCTCCTGCTCGCCGAGTGTGAAAAGGGGCGTGTGACCCTGCGTTTGCGCAGCGAAATCCTGAGTGTAACCCGCGACGAAGCGGGCTACGTCCTGCAACTCAACGGCAGCAGCGTACAGGCAGAGAAGCTGGTCATCGCCAGCGGCGGGCTTTCCATGCCGGGCCTGGGCGCGTCACCGTTTGGCTATAAAGTGGCCGAGCAGTTTGGGTTAACGGTGTTGCCAACCCGTGCCGCCCTGGTGCCCTTTACGCTGCATAAACCCCTGCTTGAACAACTGCAGACACTCTCCGGTGTGGCGCTGGACACGAGCATCGAAGCGAAAGACGGCACCGTCTTCAAAGAGGCGATGCTGTTTACCCATCGTGGCCTGTCCGGCCCGGCGGTCTTGCAGATTTCCAGCTACTGGCAGCCGGGTGAGTTTATCTCGGTCAATCTCTCGCCTGCCACGCCGCTGGATGCGTTCCTCACGATTCAGCGTGACGCGCACCCGAATCTGAGTCTGAAAAACAGTCTGGCGAAAATTCTGCCTAAGCGCCTGGTCGAAATCTTACAGGAAATGCAGGTGGTGCCGGATGTCACGCTGAAGCAACTGAACAGCAAGCAGCAGTCAGCGCTGGTGCAGACGTTGCACAACTGGCAGGTGCAGCCCAACGGCACGGAGGGTTACCGTACCGCTGAAGTCACGCTGGGCGGTGTGGATACGACTCAGCTGTCCTCTAAAACAATGGAAGCACGTGACGTGCCGGGACTCTATTTTATCGGTGAGGTCGTTGACGTGACCGGCTGGCTGGGAGGCTATAATTTCCAGTGGGCCTGGAGCTCGGCCTGGGCTTGCGCGCAGGCCGTGTAACGTGCTTCGCCATCAGTGACGCGCTCAGGCATAGCGCGAAACCGCATAGTCTGCGTGCGCAATCTCGGGCTGTTTGCCTGAAATCACATCACTTAACAGTTGGCCGGATCCGCAGGCCATCGTCCAGCCCAGCGTGCCATGTCCGGTGTTCAGCCACAGGTTGGTGAAATGTGTATGACCGACAATCGGCGTGCCGTCAGGCGTCATCGGCCGTAATCCGGTCCAGAAGGTCGCCTGCTCAACGCGGCCGCCACGGGGATAAAGATCGTTTACCACCATCTCAAGCGTTTGCCGTCTCGCGGGCAGCAGGGTTTTGCTGTATCCCACGATTTCCGCCATACCGCCGACGCGGATGCGATTATCAAAACGCGTGATGGCAATTTTATAGGTTTCATCCAGTACCGTGGAAACCGGGGCACCGGCCTCATCGGCGAGGGGAATCGTCAGGGAATAGCCTTTCAGCGGATACACCGGAATGTACATCAGTGGTCGAAGCAACTGGGTAGAGTAAGCGCCAAATGCCATAACGTACCCGTCCGCCGTCAGCGTCTGATCGCCACAGACAATCCCGCTGATCCTGTCACCTTCGGTCAGTAGCGCATCCACCTGCGTGTTAAAGCGGAACGTGACGCCGGCATCGCGCGCCAGGGCGGCAAGTCGCTGGGTAAACAGCTGGCAATCGCCAGTCTCATCGTTAGGCAACCGTAAACCTCCCGTCAACTTGTGCTTTACGTCAGCCAGTGCAGGTTCGACGGTCGCCAGCTGGTCGGCTTCAAGCAGTTGATACGGCACGCCAGCCTCCTGCAGCACGGCAATATCACGCGCTGCGTTTTCAAACTGCTGTTCTGTGCGAAACAGCTGCAGGGTGCCGCCCTGGCGTCCTTCATATTCAATTCCTGTGCTGGCCCGCAGCGCACTGATACAGTCACGGCTGTACTCTGCCAGTCTGACCATCCTGGCTTTATTGACGGCATAGCTGTGAGGATTGCAGTTTTTCAGCATTTGCATCATCCAGGCCAGCTGGAAGCGAGATCCATCCGGCCGTACCGAAAGGGGCGCATGGCGCTGCACCATCCACTTAACCGCTTTAAGCGGCACGCCTGGCGCGGCCCAGGGCGCGGCGTAGCCAGGCGAGATCTGACCGGCGTTGGCGGCGCTGGTACCCAATGCCGGGCCCGCTTCGCGTTCGATCACGGTGACCTGATGCCCTGCCTGCTGCAGATACCAGGCGGTGGTGACGCCCACCACGCCGCTGCCAAGCACAATGATTTTCATCGCAATGTCTTCCTGAAAGAGTGATCGTTAAAAGGTGGTCGCGTTGCGCCACCCGCTTGATGTGTTGTGAATCAGGCATGCATAAGGTTATGGGCCAGCCAGCACCTGACCGCCCGCCCGTCATCCTGAACGCGCAAAGGCTGAGGCGTGGCACAGCCACTTGTTGCCTGCGGACAGCGATCGCGAAAGAAACAGCCGGTTGGCAGGTGGCGGTTACCCGGTAGTTCGGTGTTGACGGGAGCCCCCTCCAGCGGCGCGCCAATGCGTGGCACAGAGTCCATCAGCAATTGCGTATAGGGATGCTGAGGCGAATCGAGAACGTGCTGAGCCGCGCCCAGTTCGACAATCTGGCCCAGATACATGACCGCAACGCGATCGCTCATGTGACGGACGACCGAGACGTTGTGAGAGATCAGGATATACGTCAGATTGTACTGCTGTTGCAGTTCCACCAGCAGGTTCAGAATCTGCGCCTGGACAGAAATATCCAGTGCCGAGGTAGGTTCATCCAGCACAATGATGTCGGGTTGGGAGGACAGTGCCCGGGCGATGGCAATGCGTTGACGCTGACCGCCGGAAAACGCATGCGGTGGACGGTCCAGGTATTCCGGGCGAATCCCCACCTGACGGGCCAGGGATTCAGCCAGGGCGCGTCGCGTTTTTTCTGACGCGCGTGACTGAATCCAGACCGGTTCGGTCATGATACGCCAGACCGGCAGGCGGGGATCCAGTGACGAGAGCGGATCCTGAAAGACCATTTGCATGCGACGTTCCCGGCCTCCGCCAGCGGCGGTGGCCAGGTCAAGCTGACCCGTTGTCGGACTCAGCATGCCCATCAACAGTTTCGCCAGGGTGCTTTTGCCGCAACCGGATTCACCGACAATGCCCAGCGTTTCGCCCTGTCTGACCTGGATATCCAGGCCATTCAGTGCATGAACCCGTTCCGTCACTTTGCCACGCCAGTTCTTCTTCGCAGGAAAGGCAACGTGTACGTTTTGTAGCGTGAGCAGAGCATCAGACATGGCGCGTCTCCTGTTGTGGATACCAGCAGGCCACCTGCTGGGCAGCGTTGCCCGTCGCCTGTAAACGTGGTGCGCGGGTGCAGCGTTCGCCTGCCGCGAAGCAGCGCTCGCGAAACGCACAGCCCGAGGGCAGGCAGGTCAGGTTGGGGACGGTGCCGGAAATGGACGCCAACGGGGCGCGCGGTTCGCTGGCATCGGGCGAGCAGGCAAGCAGGCCAATGGAATAGGGATGGCTCGGTGAATGCAGGACGGTTTCCGTCAGGCCGCTTTCAATGACTGCGCCGGCGTACATGACGTAAATCCGGTCGCACAACTGCGAAACCACCGCCATATCGTGGCTGATAAACAGCACCGCCGTGCCCGTTGCCTCCGCTTTTTGTTTTAACAGGCGCAGTACCTGACGCTGTACGGTGACATCCAGCGCGGTCGTGGGTTCATCGGCAATCAGCAGATCGGGTTCACAGGAAAAGGCCAGGGCGATCATGACGCGCTGACGCATACCGCCGGAAAGCTCGAAGGGATAGCGCGCCATCACGTTCTTTGCGTCCGCGATTTGCATATCGCCCAACAGCGCAAGCGCCCGTGCGTTGGCCTCACGGGCTGACACGGGACGATGTTGTCGAATGACATCCACCATCTGCTTGCCGATGCGGCGAGTGGGATTCAGGGCGGTCATGGGTTCCTGAAAGATCATGGCAACGCGATTGCCGCGCATTTTACGCATCGCGGCCTCACTGGCGGTCAGGACATTCTGTCCCGCCAGTTCCAGTTTGCCGCTTTTGATCTGATAGCTGTGTTCGGGAATCAGCCGCATCGCCAGCATGGCGGTGACCGATTTCCCCGAACCGGACTCCCCGACTACGCCGACAATTTCACCACGGTTAATGTGCATGGACACATTGTTCAGCACATTCACCTCGCCCTGATAGACCGGGAAACTGAGGCGTAAATCCTCAATCGTCAGGATTCTCTCTTGCATCAGTGACGTCCTCCTGCTTTCGGATCCAGCAGATCCTGAATCCCATCGCCAAACAAATTGAATCCAACGGCGGTGATTAAGATCGCCGCGCCGGGGAAGGTGCAGTACCACCACTGGTCCAGCACGTAGTTGCGCCCGTTCGCTACCATCGCGCCCCATTCAGCGGTCGGTTGCTGCGCGCCTAAGCCAATGAAGCCCAGCGTCGCGGCCATCAGAATGGCGCTGCCGATATCCAGCGAGGCCTGTACCACCAGCGGCGGCAGCGCATTACGCAGGATATGCCAGCTAATCAGATGCCAGCGCGAGGCACCAAAGGTTTTGGCGGCTTCGACAAAGGTATGCTGTCTGACAATCAACGTCTGACCGCGTGCCAGCCGGACGTAAAAAGGAATACGCACAATGGCGATGGCGAGCATGGCGTTAAACAGGCTCGGTCCCAGCGCCGCGGCCAGCGCCATGGTCAGCACCAGCGAAGGGATAGACAGCATGATGTCCATCAGGCGCATAATGAGCGCATCGCTGCGACCACCCAGAACACCGGACAGACAGCCCAGTAATGAACCGCTGATGCCCGCCAGCAACACCACGGCCAGTCCGGCCGCGACAGACTGCTGGCTGCCGACCAACACGCGACTAAACAGATCCCGGCCCACTTCATCGGTGCCAAACCAGTGCGCAGCACTGGGCGGCTGAAGACGGTCGGTCAAACTGATGGCATTCGGATCGTGGGGCACCAGCCAGGGCGAGAACACCATCAATCCCAGCATCAGGACAATAATGGCGGCCCCCAGCAGGGTCAGTGGACTTTTACGCACCATCCAGAGCCGACGCTTCCAGACGAGAAGCGTGGGTTTCGCCTGACGTACAGCAGGCTGTTCTTGCGTCATCATCATGCGTTACGCTCCCCGACCCATGCGCGGGTCAATCCACAGATAAAGAAGATCCACAAACAGGTTGACCAGCACGTACGCAAAGGACACGACGATGGCAAAACCCATCACGGCGGGAAAATCGAGTGCCTGAATCGAGGACACCACGTACGCGCCCATACCGGGCCAGGCAAAAACGGTTTCGGTCAGGACGGCACCATACAGCAGGTCACCCAGGGCCAGCCCCAGCACGGTCACAGAGGGGATCAGGGCGTTGGGCAGGGCATAGCGCACGACGATAGTAAACTTAGGCAGTCCGCTCGCCAGCGCGGTGCGAATATAGTCTTCGCTCAACTGTTCCAGCATGGCCGAGCGAATCTGACGCGCCACGATGCCCAGATGGACAAAGGCCAGCGTGGTGGCAGGCAAAATCAGATGCTGCAGGGCGTTCATAAAGACCTCAGTATTGCCCTCCAGCAAGGCATCAACCAGGTAGAAACCGGTGATGCGTGTGGGTGGATCAAGCCAGTCATCCAGGCGTCCGCCGCCGGGCAGCAGGTTCAACTTGCCATAAAACAGGACGATGGCACCCAGTCCCAGCCAGAACGCCGGGGTCGAAATACCGGTCAGCGCCAGCAGACGCACCAGATGATCAAGCCAGCGGTTGCGATAAACGGCAGAAAGCACGCCCAGCGGCACGCCGACCAGCAGCGCGATCAACAGCGCACAAAAGGCCAGCTCCAGCGTGGCGGGAAAGAATGCCCGCAAATCGTCTAACACCGGGCGGCCTGTGCGGATCGAGGTGCCCAGATCGCCATGCAAAAGTTGCTGTACATAACGGATAAATTGTTGCCACAGCGGTAAGTCCAGCCCTAACTGCTGGCGGATGTGTTGGACAATTTCATCACTGGCACGATCGCCGGCCAGCAGCCTGGCCGGATCCCCGGGAATAAGATGCGAAATAATAAACGTAATGACGCAGACGCCAGCGACGACCAACAGCAGTCCCCAGCTACGCTGTCTTAACAGACTCCAGTAACTCATCATGTCTTCCTCAGCAGGGCCAGGCAGGCCCTGCGTGAACGGGCGTGAAGGTTGTTATTCTTTATGCATGGTGGCGAGGTTAAAGATTTGCTCCAGCATCGGATTAAACACGTAGCCTTTAACCGACTTATTCATCGCAACCTGATAATTTTTCTGGAATAAATACACGTAAGCCGCATCGTTAATCACGATCTGCTCGGCCTGCTGGTAATCGCGGGTCCGTTCAGCCTGACTGGTCGTGGAAACCGCTTTCTTCAGCAGCGCATCAACCGCCGGGTTGGAATAAAAAGAGCGGTTGCCGGGCAGACCTTTTTTGTCTGATTCAAACCAGTAGTTCATGAACATGTAGGGATCGGCAAAATCCGGGCTCCAGTTGCCAATGGCAATGTCATAGTCCGCTTTACCGATACGCTCGCGCATGGTGGCGTTGGCCAGTTTTTCCAGCTTAACGTTGATGCCCAGCGTCTTCAGATTGGCCTGCATGGAAAGGGCAATCGGCTCCCAGTTTGGATCGTTGTCCGAATAGAGAAAGGACAACGTCTGCGGTTTGCTGGGCAGTTTAGCCAGTTCAGCCCTGGCTTTATCCATGTTAAAGCTGTACTGCATGGCCTGAGGATCATAGCCCCACATGCCTTCCGGAATCGGACCGCGCATCTGTTTACCGTTGCCGCCCAGAATGCCCTGTACCATGCCCTGGTAGTCGGTCGCCCAGGAGATCGCTCTGCGTAAATCAGGCTGATTCAGCGGTGCTTTGCTGTTGTTCAGATAGAGGTAGGTCACACGCAGGGCGGGATAATCCATGACGGTGACGTCGCCTTGCTTCTTCAGCGCGGCGAACTGGTCTACCGGTAACGCATCGGCAATATCGACATCGCCTTTTGCCAGCTGCAAACGACGGGCAGAGCTTTCGCTGATAATTTTCACGGAAACGCGCTTAAAGGCCGGTTTAGGCCCCGTAAAGTGCGGGTTAGGCACCAGCACCAGCTGCTGACCTTTCTGCCAGCGTTGCAGCATATAGGCACCGGATCCTGCGGTATGCTCGGCCAGATAGCCGCGCGCATCATCGGCGGTGTTCGCTTTCAGCACGGCAGGGTTAATAATGGACGCGCCGTCATTCGCGAGCGTATAAAGAAACGGTGCGAACGGGGTGTTCAGCGTGAAACGCACGGTATGCGGATCGACTACCTCGACTTTCATGTCGGCTGGAAAGGCTTCCGACGGGCCTTGTTTGATACGCATCAGACGCTCAAAAGAGAGCTTAACCGCCTCAGCATTCACGGGTGAGCCATCGGCAAACGCGGCATCCGGACGTAGCGTAAACGTCCAGACCTTGCCATCGTCACTACTCTGCCAGCTTTGAGCCAGATCACCCTCGATCTCCGTGGTGCCTTTACCGTCTTCTGTTTTGTATTTGATCAGGCGCTGGTAGGCAGGATACGTAACGGTCCAGTCATTGTTATCAATCGTCACCGCCGGATCCAGCGTCTGCGGATCGGCCGCTTTTCCGATCACCAGCATGTCTTTCGGTACCGCAGCCAGCACGGATGTCGTCGTGGCCGCGAGGGTAATAGCAAGTAACAAAGGGCGAAAATAACGGGGTGCTGTGTGCGTCATTGTCATGGTAAAACTCCGTCAGTCTGGGCTGGGGATATGCAGGTGAAAACATCGTTAATCAGCGGATAACGGGCCGCTTCCGGTAACTCGAAATGCCACCATTCGGTCGCAATGCCAGTAAAGCCACCGCCAAACATCACGGCATTAAGCAGTAGCCTGTTGCGCTGAGCAGCCAGCGGCACGTCGGGATGGTAGGGGTGCGACAGCGCCTGCATTTCATCAAACCCGGTTCCCATATCCAGAATGTGCCCGTCAGCATCGATTAGCGTGACATCAATCGCGGTGCCACGGCTGTGATTCGAGCCTTGCGATAAAGGCACGACGTAATTCTGATCAGGACAGGCGTGCCAAAGCAGCTCCTGCGCTTTTTGTGGGCGATAGGCGTCCAGCACCAGCAGCGTAAAACCCGCCACGCTGGCAATAGCAATACTTTTCTCCAGCGCGACGGCGGCATCGGGATGCAGCAGGCAGCGGGCTACGCTGTAGATGGGCTGGCCCGTGATGTTATCGGCGGTGGCATATTTCAGATCGATAGTCAGCGCCGGAAAGGCCACTGCGATATCGACCAGCTCTGTTTCCTGCATCATTCTGTAATCCCTGTTTTATCAATGTTCAAACTGACCAAATTCCTGCTGCAACAGTCGGTTTTGTGCCAGGCGCTGAGAAAGCGCGGGGCCAAGGCGTTCGACAACTGCAGACAGCAGAAGGTTGAAAAGGCAACTGATGGGGGCCAGCGAATCCCAAAAATTGGCGGTGTCCGTTTTTACCTGGAGTAAATCCACCGGATAATCCCGGGCCCACGGACACCAGATATCGGTAACCAGCGCCATCGACACGCCACGTGCGGTGGCGACCCGACAAAACTGTCTTGCTACGGTGGAATAGGCTCGCGTATCCGTAAGAATGACGTAAGGCTTTGACGACTCGGAGTTCAGCGACTCCAGCCAACTGCCCGAGCTGCCATCGGCATAGGTCACGCGCGGTCGCAGATATTCCAGATGACTGAAGAAGGTGTTCGCGATGCCCCGGGTGGACTGAATCCCCAACACGATGACGGTTTCGGCCTCGGCTATTTGCTGGCTGATATGGCGAAAGGTCTCCGTCTGCGCCAGCTGGTAGACATAGCGGATAGCCTCTAACTCCATTTGTAGTGACTGGCTGGCCGGATCCGGCAGCGTGCGTTGCTGCTCCCATGAATCAAGGCGGTCAATTACGCCCCATTGCTTGTACGGCGTATTGGGCACATCGCGCAGCAGGTTTTTCACATCATCAAGATTTTTAAATCCCAGCTTGCGCAAATAACGCCCGACAGTAATTCCGCTGGTGCCGGTCGCCTGGGCAATGCTGTCCGCCGTTTCAAAGGGGATTTGTTCGGAATGGCTGAGCAGCCACGAACTTATCCGTTTTTCGCTGGGCGTTTGCTGACTAATGGCAGCCTCGATTTTTTTCAGCAGTTCGGTGTGAGCGCTCATGTCGTCCTCAATGTTACCTGGCTGTCATTGCTCGCAATGTTGTTATTTAAGTAACAAGCACAATGCATGCCAGTTTGCCCTGGCCTGTTAAAAAACAGCCACGTCAGGTGATTATGTGCAACGGAATGGTGGAGTTGATAGCCTGCCGATAAATTAAGCGCAATCGAGGTGCAACGTAATTGAAACTTGCATCACACTAGTGCAACAAAATAACCCGGTAATGTGATCCAGACTGAAGAAACGATGTTTCTCTTTCCGCGTACGAGCAAGTGGCCGATCCTTTACGTCGGGGCCGGCAACAAGGTGCGTACGATGCACGGCGCTGTCGACTGCCGCGATGAGCTGCCATCAGGCGACAAAAGCGGTTTGTGCCCTGTCGTTTTATGGCGTGCATCGGGCAAACCGGATTGCGTTGAGAAGGGCATCGTCGTCAGGGATGAATGAATGCGTTTCGCCATCTTTTATAAAGGGGGGGAGAGCAGAACGCGAAAAAATCAGCAACATTTACCGCTTCGTTAATCAGGCTTTTAAGAATGTTTACCGGCAATAAAATGGCAGCAAAGCCAATTCGGTCACATACTTGTGTTTTTTAACTCAGTAAGTGACCTGTCATGATCAGCTTTGTTCGTTCCTTGTTCGCCAGCCCGGATAAATTCCTCCAGATAATGAGCCGCCAGGACATAAACGACTCCATTGCCGATGGTGAGCGCATTATTATCGATGAAAACGGTAACGCCGCGGTCAATATCCTCAGTGAGGAAGTAAAGGAGGATTTCAACCGGCACGTCAATAGCTTAAAAGGAGTCTGAGGTGGGTACCGCGATTTTTATGGTATTGATGGTAAGTGGTTACTGGTACACCAGTCGGGATCTTTCCAGCCGTTTCAAAATGCGCCGTACCTCTGGCTGGGATGTCTATTTTCTGGTGGCGTTATACGGTTGTATATTCGTGCTTCAGGGGGTTTTTGCCACCGCATTTATTTGGTTTGTCTTATTTATTATTTCCTCCGTTTCCAACGCGCTTTATATTTTCCCCGGCGATCATCTTCAGCTGCAAATGAAGTTTATGAACTGGAGCTTTTTAGGTATTCAGGCACCGGTAGTCATTATGCTGACCTTCGCCATTCTGTTTTGCCTTTATCGCTCGAACTGGGCGGGCAGCGCACGGCTGAATGTCTCTGGCCGAAAAGACCTCTATCAAAAACTCTCCCGTTCTAACGGCGTCGAGCAGATGCTTTTCCAGTGTATGGAGGAGGGGGAACTGGCATGGATCACGCTAAAATCGCGACGCATCTACATAGGCATGGTGCATGCGGCAACTTTTGAATATGAAAGCACCGCCAATATCGTGCTCATTCCGATGCTGAGCGGTTATCGCGACAGCCATACATTAAAGCTGGCGGTCGAACATAATTACAGTAGCTGGTACGCCGAGCACGGCATCACGCTGGATTCAGAACCTAAAAATGCCATGGCGTTTCGCAAAGTGATCATGCTGGACCAGATCGAGAGCTTCTCATTGTTCGATCCCGCCAGCGCGACAGCCCTGGCAATGGGGGAAGATCATCCGCAGAGTGTGGAAAAGAGCCGGGATGGCAACAAATCTTCGCCGCCTGATCAGCAGATTGAATAACCCAGGCAGGGCGTATCAGGACACACAGCAGGGTCGGAGCGGCGGTATCCGCACAAAACAGCCTGTATAATGCAGTGCGTGCGCTAACCCGCCTCTACTCTGCTTACTGACTTCATCAACGAGGACAATCCTATGGCTCATCAGGGGAAAATCTTAGTTATCGGCGCGTCGCGCGGCATCGGACTCGCCGTGGTTAACGCGTTTGTAGCCCATCACTGGCAGGTGACGGCCACATACCGCAGTGCTATTCCGCCACAAGGCGAGCACCCTGAGGTTGACTGGCATCAAGTGGATATAACGGATACCGACGCGGTTAAACACGTTGCGGTCCAGCTGAGTGGAGAGCCTTATGACGCCATTTTGATTAATGCAGGCGTTTACGGGCCAGCGCATCAAAAGTTGGCCGAGACGGATGACAGCGAACTGATGCAGCTGTTCCTGACCAATGCCGTCGCGCCGGTACGTTGCGCTGAGATTTTGCTGCCGTTGCTGAATC
Source organism: Pantoea sp. PNA 03-3 (assembly GCF_003201175.1). Classification (NCBI taxonomy): domain Bacteria; kingdom Pseudomonadati; phylum Pseudomonadota; class Gammaproteobacteria; order Enterobacterales; family Erwiniaceae; genus Pantoea; species Pantoea sp. PNA 03-3. The sequence continues at coordinate 85,622 of NZ_QICO01000008.1, forward strand.
AGCAAAAGGGCGTGATTGCGTTAACGTCTTCGCAGCTTGCCAGCCTGAATGAGAACCGCAGCGCGGACGCTCCTCTGTATTCGGCCAGTAAAGCGGCGCTCAATATGTTGACCCGTTCCCTTGCCAGAGGGGTAGAAGCGCAGAATGGCACGCTGTTAACGCTGCATCCCGGCTGGGTGAAAACGGATATGGGCGGCGATAAGGCCCCCCTTACGGCTGAAAAAAGCGCGGAAGGGATCTTCACGCAGTTGACGATGTTTCAGGGGCGCGGTGGTCACCACTATGTGGACTACGCGGGAAAAACGCTGCAATGGTAATGGCGTAAAGGAATTCGCCCTCAGGCCTTCACTACAGGCAGGGGCGATCCGATACACTGAAGTTTTGCAACAGACCTGTCCCGGCATTACACTGCCTTTTTTATTTCATTCATTGAAGGTGCTTATGTCTCAGCCCTATCAGCGTCAACCGCTACCGTTGCCCGGTGGACACAAAAAAGTGCTTCTGCACTCCTGCTGTGCGCCCTGTTCAGGGGAAGTCATGGAAGCCATGCTGGCCTCCGGCATTGAATACACGATCTATTTCTATAACCCGAATATTCATCCGCTTAAAGAGTACGAACTGCGTAAAGAGGAGAATATCCGCTTTGCTGAAAAGTTTAATGTGCCTTTTGTCGATGCAGATTACGATCGTGATGACTGGTTTAAACGGGCCAAAGGCATGGAATGGGAGCCTGAGCGTGGTGAGCGATGCACCATGTGCTTCGATATGCGTTTTGAGCGTACGGCGCTCTATGCGCATGAAAATGGTTTTCCTGTTATCACCAGTTGTCTGGGAATTTCCCGATGGAAGAACATGCAGCAGATTAATGACTGCGGTGTCCGTGCGGCGGCAAAATATCCCGATTTGACCTACTGGGAATTTAACTGGCGCAAAGGCGGCGGCTCGGCGCGTATGATCGAAATCAGTAAGCGCGAAAGCTTTTATCAGCAAGAGTACTGCGGATGTATTTACTCATTACGCGATACCAATCGTCATCGTGTTGCCAACGGGCGAGAGCGAATTCAGATTGGCGTGCAATATTATAAGCCGGACGAGTAACGCCTGTATTTAAAAAAAGCGGACTAAATCGTCGCTGCTCCGGGTGTCATTTATTCCGCTGTAAACCGGCTTTTTTGCCTTTTTCGGCGTCCGTATGCAGAGACTACAGGGATGCGCACCGGTGGACGTGGCGCTGTCCGTTCCCCCTTTCATTTGTCTTTTGCGGCAAACGCTGGGCGTACAGCCCATCATCTGTTTAAACGAGCGCGTAAAAGATTGTTGGCTTTCAAAATGGTATTTAACGGCCAGATTGATAATAGGTGTACGGCTGTTTTTGAGATCGTTAATACAGGATATTAATTTCTTCTTGCGAATATAGCGTGCAAGCGTTTCATCGTTATAGCGGGAAAATAACTTCTGCAGATACCATTTTGAATAGCCCGCCTTTTCCGCAATATCATCAATGCTTAATCGCTGATCGAGATTTTCATTAATCCATTCAGTAACAGAAATAATTACGCTCTCATTGTATTTGTTCTCATTCATAACACCCCCTTAAATAATGAGGATGATTTTAAATTAACATATGTTTCTCAAAATAGGAGTTACGTAAAGATTCTCAAGGAAGTGCATGGTTATTTCCAGGAATGTGAAATAACATGATGAGCAATTATATTTATGCGTGATATGTATATTATTTGTTGCAAAGGTGGGAGGGGTGACTTTGTGGTACTATTACATAACGTTACCATGCCGAAAGTAAAATGTCACCCTGAGCAAAGTTAAAACAGGCCTCTCTGCGACACGTTGTCGCATCGCAGAGAACGACTGCCTACAGCAGATTTTGCTCCGCCAGGTCGAGCGCAAAATAACTGAAGATCAGATCGGCACCCGCACGTTTAATGGCCCCCAGGCTCTCAAGCACCACGTTACGTTCATCAATCGCGCCGGCCTGCGCGGCAAATTTAATCATCGCATATTCACCGCTGACCTGATAAGCCGCCAGGGGAAGCTCAGTGCGTTCACGAATGTCGCGCAGGATGTCCAGATAGGCGCCAGCCGGTTTCACCATCAGCGAATCGGCACCTTCGGCGGCATCAATCAGTGATTCGCGAATGGCCTCGCGGCGATTCATGGGGTTCATCTGATACGTTTTGCGATCGCCTTTCAGCGCGGTTCCGGCGGCTTCACGGAACGGGCCGTAGAAGGATGACGCAAATTTGGTGGAATAAGACATAATCGCCGTTTGCGTAAAGCCCGCAGCATCCAGTGCCTGGCGGATAGCCTGCACCTGACCATCCATCGCGGCCGAGGGCGCGATAAAGTCAGCGCCTGCCGCTGCCGCGACAACGGCCTGCTTACCCAGGTTGATAAGGGTTGCGTCGTTATCCACGCCGTGATCGCACAGCACGCCGCAGTGGCCGTGGCTGGTGTATTCACAGAAGCAGGTATCCGACATCACAATCATTTCAGGCACGGTATCTTTGCAAATGCGCGACATCCGTGCGACCAGGCCGTTTTCATTCCAGGCATCGCTGCCGGTCGCGTCGGTATGATGAGAAATCCCGAAGGTCATCACGGAGCGGATGCCTGCCCTGGCGATACGTTCAATCTCGTGGGCCAGACGTTTTTCCGGGATACGCCTTACGCCTGGCATAGCCTGAATGTCTTTATAGTCATCAACGCCTTCCTCAACAAAAATGGGTAAAGCCAGGTCGTTGATACTGAGGGTGGATTCCTGAAACATTGCACGCATGGATGCGCTGGCGCGCAATCTTCTGGGACGTTGGGTAAGGGAAAAATCAGACATAGTTACTCACGTAGCTAATTCAAATAAGACGGACAGTCTACTCCGATTAAGAGCAGGCGATGAAGGTTTGTGTGCGGTGCGCTGAGAGAATAAAACGTCTCCCGCCACATGGGCGGGAGACGGGGGAGCTTACTCGTTAATGTCCGGGTGCTGCTGCACCAGATTTTTACGTTTCGCTTCGAGACGGGCGATTTCTGCGTCGATATCTTCGATTTTCTGTTCGATGTTATCGTGGTGTTCCTGAAGGATTTCGCGCGCCTCTTCTAAATCTGATGCGGCAGGCGTCGCCCCTTTCAGCGGCTTATTCGCGGTCTCTTTCATGTAAAGACCGGTAATCAGACCGACCACCGCCACGACCATCAGATAGTACGCGGGCATGTAGAGGTTGTTGGTCGCTTCGACCAGCCAGGCCGCGGCCGTTGGCGTCAGACCGGCAATCAATACCGAAATATTGAAGGCGCTGGCTAAGGCGCTATAACGAATATGCGTAGGGAACATTGCAGGCAGAGACGATGCCATCACACCCGTAAAGGCATTCAGGATTACCGCCAGTAGTAGCAGTCCGGCAAAAATCATTCCCAGCACGCCGCTGTTGATCATCATAAAGGCGGGAATAGCAAAAACCATCAACGCAATACTGCCCAGAATCACAAACGGACGGCGGCCAAAACGGTCGCTCAGCATGCCCATTACCGGCTGTACAAACAGCATCCCCATCATGATGGCGATGATGATCAGCACGCCATGATCTTCCGAGTAATGCAGGTTGTGTGACAGATAACTTGGCATGTAGGTGAGCAGCATGTAGTAGGTCACGTTGGTCGCAATGACCAGGCCGATACAGGCTAACAGGCTGCGCCAGTGTTTGGTGGCGATCTCTTTGAAAGAGACTTTCGGACCATCACGCAGGCCTTCGCGATCACCCTGTTCCAGCTTATCAACGTGCTGCTGGAATGCTGGCGTTTCTTCCAGCGCATGACGCAGATATAAACCAATAATGCCCAACGGCAAGGCCAGGAAGAAAGGAAGACGCCAGCCCCACTCAAGGAAGTTCTCTTCGCCAATAATGGTCGAGATCAGGACGACAACGCCCGCACCCAGCACAAAACCGGCAATAGAACCGAAGTCGAGCCAGCTTCCCATAAAGCCACGTTTGCGGTCCGGTGAATACTCCGCCACGAAAATCGATGCGCCGGTATATTCCCCGCCGACGGAAAAGCCCTGCGCCATTTTGGCCAACAGCAGCAAAATCGGTGCCCAGATGCCGATGGAGGCGTAAGAGGGAATCAGACCAATACAGAACGTACTGACCGACATAATGACAATGGTAATGGACAGTATTTTCTGACGGCCATATTTATCACCCAGCATGCCGAAGAACAGGCCACCCAGAGGACGAATCAGAAAAGGAACAGAGAACGTTGCCAGGGCGGCAATCATTTGAATGCCCGGTGAGGCATCCGGAAAAAAGACTTTACCTAAGGCATAAGCCACAAAGCCATAAACACCAAAATCAAACCACTCCATGGCGTTACCCAACGACGCGGCGGTAATGGCTTTTCGTAAACGGGCATCATCAATGATGGTCACATCATCGATCCCAATCGGTTTTACACGCTTCCTACGCAATTTCATAGAATTACCCTGTAATGGAACATGAAAGTCCTCAACGGCGCGAACCGACCACAGCGTTCAGACCGCTGCGTTGAGGAAATTTAAGCATAGCCGTAAAACAGCATTATCTGTCGACGTATAAATACAACGAAAACTGCCGTGATTCATTTCATCGACCGCAGAGTATAACGTTTTTGTGTGATATTTGTCATGTTTGGCCTGAAAGTGACCAACTCTGCCTTGTGTTTACACCAGTCTTACTGGCTAAAAAAAGAAGCAGGCGAACGCGATTGCCTGGTAACGATACGTGCCGATCGCAAGTGAAAATGCGCTCTGACGCATTACAGGTTAAAATTACTTATGATTTTTCGTGTTGACTGTTGAGGCTTGCCTAATCAATTCCCTTCAGTAATACTCATCCCCCTTGATTTGGATAGAAATTGTCAAGGAGGATATCGCCATGAGCCAAAATCCCTGGGTGGCGCTCATCGATAGTGTGGAAAAAAAATTAATCTATCCTGCCACTCTGTTGTCCGCTGACCGGCAGCGCGGCGAGAGGACACAGATGGACTCTGCGCCGGGTTGGTTTCGCTGTCGGGGGAAACGCTGGATAAACCGACTGACAAAGCTGAGCGAAACGCTTATCACGTCGACGACAACGGGGAAGCAGTGCTCGGCATATGAAGAATGCCAGCAGTTACTCCAGCAGTCGGTGCCAACGCTACAGCGGCTAAGCCAGCGTACCCGTCGGCCCTGTGAAGGCCTGTCTGTCTGCCAGCAGGAAGAAACGGTAGCCGTCGCATTGCGCGCGGCACGTAAACGGCGCTAAATCCCTACAAAATCATCTCGTGCTGTTGTCATCCGATGGTGACCTGATGTGCTCTAGAGCGCTTCAGGAGGCACTGGCAAATGACCATATTTTTCCATCCATGCAATGAAGGCGCTGTTTTCCATAGGGCGGGCATAAAAATAGCCTTGCACGAAGGTTACACCGTGCTGTTGCAGGTAGTGGAATTGCAGTGCAGTTTCAACACCTTCACCTAATACCTGTAGCTTAAGCTTGTGGCTCAGGCTGATAATGGCGTCCAGCACAGGCGTTTCGCCATCCAGTGATTCAATGGCATTAATAAAGCCCCGATCGATTTTGAGATAGTCCAGCGCGAAAGTTTGCAGATAACTGAGCGAGCAATGGCCGGTTCCGAAGTCATCAATCGCGACTTTCATCCCCGCCGCACGCAATCTTTCCAGTTTGTCCGCCACCACGTTACCTTCCTTAATCAGGCTTCGTTCGGTCAGCTCCAGAGTGAGGTTAAATTCCGTTACTGCCATCTTTTCCGCGAAGCTCAGCATCTCATCGACGAAGTCTGGATGCTGAAGATGGTCGGCGGCCACGTTAATTGCCAGATGAAAACCGGGATTCGTTTTCCACTGCCGCGCGTCTTCAACGATTAAATCCATTAAATGGCGGGTAACGGGAATGATCATTCCCTCGGCTTCCGCCGCGCTGATGAAGGTATCGGGACGTACGCTGTCACCATTGGGCAGCGTCCAGCGCAAAAGGGCTTCTGCGCCGGTGCAGCGTTTAAGCGCATAGCTGTAGGTGGGCTGATAGTGCACGCTGAACTGCCCGGAACGAATGGCGCGACGAATGTCATCTGCCCATGAAAATCGCCGGCGTAGCCATGATGCCGTGAGAATCATCAACAAAACGGAAAACACGGAAGCAAAAGGCATAATCAGGAGCAACAACTGTTTCAGTGCTTTTATGCGTTCTGTGCCCGGTGCCAGTAGCGTTACGCTGATGGGATAGCGCGATGACGTGGCGCGATAAAGTTGAGGAGAAGGCCCGGTATCCCCGGTAAAATCATGTTCACCTGACACAATTGACGCACCGTCACTGAAGCGCATCGTGATCTGATAATCGTGCGTGCTCCCTAACGCACTCATAAAATCGATGAGATATTGCCCTTCCACCATTACCCAGACGGCTCTGCCTGCGGTAAGGTTACGCACAAAGATGACGGCGGGCCGGTCGGGTACGCTGTAGGAGCCGCGCAGAGACAAACTCCACCCGTCTTTGCGCGCCACCGGCGGCGTTACGCCAATCATCGCTTTCAGGGTTGAGGGTTTATTACCGTAAGCCGAAGAGCAGGTGATCACGTCGTTTTCCAGCGTGCCCAGGCCACGAAAATAGGGATAAAGCGTGCCGTTAAGCCGCAATGCATGCTCAATTTGCTCGCAGGGCTGCTCCTCGTACTGCCGAAGCCAGGCAATCATGCTCCAGGCGTTGTCGCTGATTTTTTCTGCCTGAGACAGTAAAGTCGCTGCCGTGTTGATCTGTTGCTCGCGCACAGTTTGACGCGCATCAATGGCACAAAAAAACAGTCCCAGAAGGAGTGGCAGGACGCCAGCAAAGACGATAAGTAGCCTGGTATGGGCCGGTTTTTCTTTAATCAGCGGCACCGTATAACCTCTGAATTGTAATCATGTTTTTGAGCGGTGCTAAGGGTTTATTCAGCATAGCACGCCAGTTCACACCACGGGTGAACGGTCGGATATCCTTTGCCTCCGATAATCGTCATTATCGGCCTCGTCCATAATTTATTGACAGAAAATTCATGCCCGGATTGGGTGAAAGACGGCATATGACAGAGTGTACTGATGAAAGTGAATACTCACATTTTCTGCTAAGTGTTCCTGTGGCCGGCAGGCAAGCCGTGCGCGCGGGGCAAAAGAATGTCCCCGCGCGGTGGAGAAAGCAAAAGGGCATTGACGCCGCAGGCACGGACCACATGCGCCGGGTCAACCGAACACGATGGCTTCTGGTCTGGCACGTCCCTCCAGCGGCACAGTGGTGGGCTAATCCTGGAAGTAGATTTGCTTCAGCGCGACTTCTACGCCACGCAGCTCGGCCAGCCCCTTGAGCCTGCCTATTGCTGAATAGCCCGGATTGGTGCGCTTGTGCAAATCGTCCAGCATCTGATGACCGTGATCGGGACGCATAGGAATAGCGCGTAGATTGCCTGCACGGCGACGGCGCTGCTCCTCAGCCAGAATCACTTTGATGACGCCAACCATATCAACGTCTCCCGCCAGATGAGCGGCTTCGTGGAAGCTGTTGGGGTTTGCTTCGCGTTTTGTGGCGCGTAAATGCACGAAGTTAATACGATCGGCAAAGGTTTCGGCCATCGTAACCAGTGGGTTATCGTCGCGAACGCCGTACGATCCTGTACAGAAGCAGAATCCGTTATGCAGGCTGTCGACAGTCTCTTTCAGCCACTGCATATCCTCTTGGGTGGAGACAATGCGCGGCAGGCCAAGAATAGGACGCGGCGGATCGTCGGGATGTACCGCCAGTTTGATGCCCACCTCTTCTGCCACTGGCACAATAGCCCGCAGGAAGGTGGCCATATGCTCGCGCAGTCTGGCTTTATCAATGCCATCATATTGGGCCAGCTGGGCCTGGAACTGTTCAAGCGTGTAGCCTTCTTCCGCACCGGGTAAACCCGCAATGATGTTGCGCACCAGCGTGGCTTTCTCTTCTTCGTTCATCGCGGCAAAACAGGCAGCAGCGGCCTGCTGCTCGGCGGGGCTGTATTCTTTTTCCGCACCGGGACGTTTTAACAGGTACAGTTCAAACGCAGCAAACGCATCGGCGTCAAACCGCAACGCTTTCGCCCCATCCGGCAAGGTCCAGGCCAGATCGGTACGCGTCCAGTCAAGCACCGGCATAAAGTTGTAGCACACGGTATCGATCCCGCAGGCGGCCAGATTACGAATCGACTGCTGATAGTTGGCGATATAGCGCGAATAATCGCCCCGTTGCGTTTTAATGGATTCGTGAACGGGAATGCTTTCAACAACAGACCAGGTGAGTCCTTTTTCCGCCAGTAGCGCCTGACGCGCTTTGATTTCGGCTACGGGCCACACGTCGCCGTTTGGGATGTGATGAAGTGCCGTAACAATACCGGTTGCACCTGCCTGGCGAGCATCGTCCAGTGAAACAGGATCGTTGGGGCCGTACCAGCGCCATGTATGTTCCATTATTACTCCTTTATGAACGGGTGGCCCAGTGGTCAGGCCGCTGGACCAAGAGTAAATTAGCGCGTAAATTAAGGCCGTGATCCGGATCGCAGCATAGTAAATACGTCCGGCTGGATTCTGCAAAGACGGCCATAACAGGAGAAGGTGATGGTGCTACCGGTGCTGAAAACTGAACGACTTTATCGACAGATCGCCAATGCCATTATCGCGGGCATTCAGCGTGGGGATTTCGTACCCGGCGGTGCGTTGCCACCGGAGCGAGAGCTGGCAAAGCAGTTGGGCGTCAGTCGCTCGTCCGTGCGTGAAGCGCTGATTGCGCTTGAAATGACGGGCTACGTCACTATCCAGACCGGAACGGGCGTATTTGTCGCCCAAACCCTGCCTCAGCCCTCAGCGGTCAAAGACACCGAACATTTCAGCCTGCAGGATCTTTTACAGGCGCGCGAAGCCTATGAAAGTCTGCTGGCAGGAATGGCGGCGCGTAACGGCAGTAAGGCGCAACGTGAGCGGCTCATGGCGATGAGCATCAGTCTCCAGCAATTTAATGAAAACGATGCGGCGTTTATAGAACAGGATAAAGCCTTTCATCTTTTGATTAGCGAGATGAGCGGTAACGATCTGCTGCGGGAGATGATGGAAAACCTGTGGAACAAACGCGACAGCGCGCATTTTCGTCGGCTGGAACGCCATTATGCCGACAATACCTTTGCTGACGAAATGAACGCCGACCATCAGTGCATTGCAGAGGCCATTGTCGGGGGAGATGAGCAGGCTGCACAGGCTGCGATGAGAGCGCATCTGCAGCATGTGCAGCAGCGTTTACTTGGTTAGCAGCCGGGCAGGTTTAGGACGTCCGGTGCCCAGCATGATTGCCAGCCGGCTTCCGCCTGGCGTGGTTTCCATCAAAATTTTTGTAATGCTGGTCAGCGGTACGGAGAGCAGCATACCGACCGGACCCAACAGCCAGCCCCAGAAGATCAAGGACAGAAAGACCACCAGTGTCGACAATCCCAGTCCGCGCCCCATGATGCGCGGCTCTAACATATTGCCAAACACCATATGAATGGCGGTAAACAGCGCCGCCACCATCGCCGCGTCAAACACACTGTTCAGCAACAGTGCCTGCAGGAAAGGGGGAATACCGGCGATAATCGGCCCGATATTGGGAATAAAATTCAGGATAAAGGCTACCACGCCCCACAGTAACGCAAATTTCACATCCAGCAGGTACAGCGTCAGCCAGACCGAGATACCGGTAATCAGGCTGATCAGCGTTTTTAACGCCAGGTAATGCGTCACGCCTTTAAGCGCTTTGTGTAAACCCGCAATACGAATTTTGGGGTTCACAAACGAGTTGCGCATTTTGTAAGGCAGGTGGTGCACTTCAAACAGCATAAAGACGACGGTAAGGATCAACAGGACAGTATTGGTCATTGCGCCTGAAAAACCACTCAGCGCCACGCTGGCCAGATTCATCAATGTGTTGGGATCGAAGCGCTGAACCAGCGCATCGGTAGAGACATTCAGATGAATGCTGGCCGCCAGATGCTGAACGACCAGCATTTTCTTTTCCATGATGGTGCGCAGTTGAGGATAGAGATCGTAAAACTCACTCATGGAGCTGGCCAGTACAGCCCCCAGCAGCAAAATCACAACAAAAATGACCGTGATCACCAGCGTAATCGCCATCCCGCGCCGCAGTCCGCGCCGCATCAGTATCGTGACTAAGGGATTCAACACAATGGCAAAAAACGCCGCCAGGAGTAACGGCACCAGAATATCGGAAGCGGCTCTTATCCCGGCAAGGATAATCACTAACATCGCCAGTTTGATTAAGATATTTTGTCCAATTCTTTCCTGCTGCAACCCGTTCATTCGTTCTCTCTACGCATAAATAACTGATTGAAGTGTAGTTGAAGGAAAAATCAGAAGCGGATTCGTTGAGGAAAAGGGTAAGCGAGGCGAGACGGTGACGGGAAACAGGACGCGAAAGGGTGTTAAGCGTCCTGATGCCGCGGCGGACAATGGCGACTGTCACTGCGATATGCTGTCAACAGCGATGCCGCCGCAATGAAACGACGCAGGCGACCGCCTGCCGCCGCCTTACACTGAGGGCGCAGATTCCTCTTTCGTGGCGTCCTGTGGCACCGGCTCCTGCCCGCCGGGAATCAGAATATTCAGCACGATGGCAACAATCCCGCCGCTGGTGGCGGCTGAACCAAACAGGTTCGCAAACAGGGGCGGCAGATGTGAAAGGGCAGCAGGCACGGACTCAATCCCTAAGCCGAAGCTCAAGGCCAGGCCGACAATCAGCATCTCTCTGCGCGTCAGCGCGGTCTGGCTGAGAATACGAATGCCGGCCGTTACCACGCAGCCAAACATCACCATGGTCGCGCCACCCAGGACGGGCGTGGGAATCTGACGCAACGCTTCGCTAAACGGCGGAAACAGAGCCAGTAAAATCAGCATCACACCGATATAGCGGCCAACAAAACGGCTTGCCACACCGGTCATCTGTATGACGCCGTTGTTTTGCGCAAAGGTGGTATTTGGAAAGGCACTCAGCATGGCGGCAATCATACAACTCAGTCCGTCAGCCAGAATGCCGCCTTTCAGGCGCGCACTGAACGCTTTATCCGTAATCGACTTACCGGAGATCAGGTGGTTTGCGGTAAGATCGCCTACCGCCTCAATGATGCAGACCAGTGAAACCAGCACCACAGGCACAAAAAGACTGCTGTTGAAGTGAAAGCCAAACGGAAACAGCGCGGGCAGGCGAAACAGGCTGTCCCCCAAACCATGCACCTGAAATTTGCCGCTCAGTGCCGCCGCGATGCAGCCGGTGAGAATGCCGACCACGATGGATGACAGACGCAGCCAGCGGTTCCCCGAACAGCTCAGCAGCACGATCACGCCAAGCGTCAACGCCCCCAGGGCGAGGTTGCTAAGGCTGGCAAAATCCTGTGCATTCTGACCGCCGCACCAGTTAATCACGCTGACCTTAATCAGGCTGATACCGATTAACGCAATCACGCTTCCCGTCACGACCGGCGTAAAGACCCGTTTTAAGGTATCAATAAAGCGGCTGACGATAACCGGAACCAGCGCGGCCACGGCGTTGACGCCAAACAGCATCGCCATAATGTCCTCAGGGCTGCCGCCCTGGGCTTTGACCCACAGGCCACCTGAAATGGCGACGCCGAGAAAAGCAAAGCTGGTGCCCTGCATGCATATCATGCCTGCGCCCACGCCCCACACGCGATTTGACTGCAGAAAGGTGCCGATGCCCGAAGCAAGGAGCGACATACTAATTAAATACGGAAGCCAGGCTTCCAGACCAAGCGCGGTGCCAATCAGCAAAGGCGGCGTGATAATCCCGACCAGACCTGCCAGTACATGCTGCGATGCGCTAAAGAAAGCCTGCACAGGCGGAATTCGCTGATCAAGGCCGTACAGTAAGCCACTGTTTTTTTCGTCAGACACGGTTATCTCATCTCAGTGCGGGGAAGTCACCGGATGTTGCATAAAGCAGGCCAGGTTTATCTGATAAACGTTCCTCTGCTATCAATGCCTTTAAAATCATAGGGATAATGTTGTGATGAAGCGCGTCGCTCGCCCGGGAAAGGTGAAACACATGATTCCTGATGGGGCGGAGAAGAAATTATTGGTTCATAAAATGACGATTAACGCCTTTTTTGCACTGCGTTAGTGCGTAGTGATGTTTTTTCACCAGACAACTGTCCTCATGGCCAGCAGCCATTTTTCTGGCCGACTCTCAGCAAAAAGAAAATGTATATTTCATATTTAAAATTAATGAAAAATATCCGGGCTGCTTAAGGCCATTCAGGCCGAAAACCTTTCATCCCGCAAAGGCGTTAAATCGCCCTGAAGCGACAATGTCATGGGGACCCCGATTACACTGTCAGCGATGACGAGCCAGAATGGCCGCCGCGAAGGCGTCAATCCTTTATGAAAACAGAAATGCGATCTGTGCCGCTAAAAAGTAATTTTCCAAAAATATCTATTTGAAAAATTTATTCCATTGTAATAGTTTTCCAGCATGCTTTTGGCTTTTCCTGCCCAGCCAGCATGCCACTTCTGTGCTCTGCCCGCTGGAACCGTACATACCAAAGAGGCAACATCATGACTATCGTAGGAAATTTTATTGGCGGTCAAACCACATTCAGCGCCAGCAACGAAACCATTCCTGTGTTCGATCCGGCAACCGGCAAGGTTATCCGTGAGCTCACGCAAAGCAGCGCAGATGAAGTGGCTCAGGCGATTGATGTGGCACATGCGGCCTTTCCTGCCTGGTCAAAAACCTCCCCGCTGCGCCGCGCACGCATCATGTTCAATTTTAAAGCTCTGATGGAGCAGCACCGCGATGAACTGGCGGCGCTGATTGTGTCTGAGCATGGCAAAGTCTGGTCAGATGCGCTGGGTGAGCTGACGCGCGGTATCGAAGTCATCGAATTTGCCTGTGGTATTCCGCACCTGCTTAAAGGCGAGTATTCCCCGAATGTAGGCGGTGGCGTAGACAGTTACTCGCTGATGCAGCCGGTGGGCGTCGTGGCAGGGATTACGCCCTTCAACTTCCCGGCGATGGTGCCGTTGTGGATGTTCCCGATTGCGTTGGCCTGCGGTAACACCTTTATTCTCAAGCCGCCTGCGCTGGATCCGTCAGCGTCGGTGCGCATGGCCGAGCTGTTGAAGGAGTCGGGCCTGCCGGATGGCGTGTTTAATGTCGTGCACAGTTCCAATGACAATGCAGAACAGCTTTATAAAGATCCGCGTATTGCCGCCGTCAGCTTCGTTGGCTCATCCGGTGTGGCCGAGCATATTTACAAAACGGCCAGTGCGCACGGTAAGCGCGTTCAGGCTTTTGGCGCGGCAAAAAATCACGCCATCGTTATGCCAGACGCCGATTTGGACGCCACGGTAAACGCGATTATGGGCGGTGCGTTTGGCTCGGCGGGCGAGCGTTGCATGGCGCTGCCGGTTGTCGTTGCAGTGGGCAACGATACCGCCGATAAGCTCATTTCGCGCCTGACACCGCTGATCAACGCATTACGGGTTGGGCCGGGAATCCAGCAAGGCAGCGATGAAAATGAAATGGGGCCTGTGGTTTCTGCGGCACACCAGAAAAAAGTGCTGGGCTATATCGATCTGGGCGAGCAGGAAGGGGCGAAGCTGGTCGTTGATGGCCGCAACCACAAAGTCGCCGGTTTCGAAGAGGGCTACTACGTCGGCGGTACGCTGTTCGATAACGTTACCGCCGAGATGACCATCTGGCGTGAGGAAATTTTTGGTCCGGTGCTGAGCATTATGCGCGCGCCGGATTACGACAGTGCCCTGAAGCTGGTTAACAGCCACGAATTTGGTAACGGCAGCGCCATCTTTACCAGCAATGGCCATACCGCGCGGGAGTTTGTGCAGGATGTTGAGGCCGGAATGGTCGGCGTCAATGTGCCGGTGCCGGTGCCGATGGCCTTCCACAGTTTTGGGGGCTGGAAACGGTCAGTCTTTGGTGCGTTAAACGTGCACGGGCCAGACGGCGTGCGTTTTTACACCCGCATGAAAACCGCCACCGTGCGTTGGCCAGGCGGTCAGCAAACGGTGTCCGAATTCAGCATGCCAACGTTAGGCTAAATCACCTGCACCACTGACGCAGCATTCCACACACAGGGGCGCGGGTTGTCAGGTGAAGGACCGCAAAACAGGAGGAGGCGAATGGCCTTACTTTCGAAGGTAAAACAGCCCGACAATAACGGCTGCATTCAGCAGGTGACGCCAGCGCGCGCCGGTTGGCGTTATGTCGGTTTTTCATCCTATCTGCTGAAAAAAGGGCAAACGCTCGACCTGAAAAGTGGCGACAGCGAACTTTGCCTGGTGCTGGTCGCGGGGCTGGCTTCCGTCACCACGCGCCACGCACGTTTCCCGAATATCGGCAAACGTCTGTCACCGTTTGAGCGCACGCCGCCTTATTCTGTGTATGTTCCTCATGATGATGACGTCAGGGTACAGGCTGAAAGCGATCTTGAGCTGGCGGTCTGCCAGGCACCCGGGCAGGGCGGCAAGCTGCCCGCTCGCCTGATTGCGCCGGAGGATGTTGGCGTTGAACGACGGGGCAAAGGGCAAAATCAGCGCCTGGTGCATAATATTCTGCCGGACTCTCAACCGGCAGAGAGCCTGCTGGTCGTGGAAGTGTATACCGATGAGGGCAATACCAGCTCTTACCCGAGCCACAAACACGATCAGGAAAACAGCGAACACGAAACCTATCTGGAAGAAACCTATTACCACCGTTTTCAACCCGAGCAGGGGTTTGCCATGCAGCGCGTTTATACTGACGACCGTTCGCTGGATGAGTGCATGGCAGTGTATAACCGTGATGTGGTCATGGTGCCGCGCGGCTATCATCCTGTGGCGACGCTGGCAGGCTACGACAATTACTACCTTAACGTCATGGCGGGGCCGGTACGTTTGTGGAAGTTCAGTTGGGAGCACGATCACGCCTGGGTTAACAGCGACAGTTATCCGCGACGTTAATCCGTGGCGAGAACTGACAAGGCAGCGCTATTCGCTGCCTTTTTTATTGCGTGATGATACCTGTAAGTTGACCAGAGAACGGTGTTCGGCGACAGGCTCTGTCTGTTACCTGACGAGGCCGTCTCTGATTGACCGGCGCAGGCTACGCCGCCCTGTCAGGTGGCGCGATCGTCAGGATGCGGGGGGCGTCCGGGCATTGTTCAGTGCCAGGGAAACCGCCAGCGACTGAGCCAGACAGAGTGACGCCACCTGAGAGCGGAAACCGTCAACCTGGGCTTCCCGTACCACAAAGCAAACGTCGCTGAACGCGGCCAGAGGGCTCACCTGGCTGTCCGTAATCGCAATCAGGCGGGCACCGCGCCTGGCGCCCAGCTCAACCACTTCTACCGCTTCGCGGGCGTAAGGCGAACAGCTGATAGCAATCACCACGTCTTTCGGATTCACCAGCGTCAGCTGTTCAGTGAACATGCCGCCTAACCCGTCAATCAGAAAGGCGCGGCGCTCCAGATGGCGCAGGGCGTAAACCAGATAGGAGGCGACACTGAACGAGCGACGCAGGCCGATAACATAGACGTTCTCGGCATCATTGAGTAACTGCACCGTTTTGTTCAACTGCTCCGGGCTCACCTGCATCGCCAGTTGCTGCAACGCCTGGCTGTTTACCATGGTGAAGACATTCAGAATTTCCGCCGGGCTTTCAGGCGCGTTCGCTGCGTCGTCTGCGGCGGTCTGGCGGAACAGGCGTGCCCGTTCGGTGTAGTTAACCGTCTCTTCCATCAGATGCTGACGAAAAATTTGTTTCATTTCGTTGAAGCCGCTAAAACCAAAGGCGTTGGCAAAGCGAATCAGGGTCGAAGGCGGCACATCGGCCTGCTGAGCAATAGACGCGACGGTATCAAAGGCGATGCTGTTACTGTTATCAAGAATATAACGAGCCACCTGCTTCAGACGCTTACTCAGCGTTTCATAACGGCGACGAATCTCGTCCTGCAGCAGTGAAAGTTGGGAAGGGTTATTGCTCATTACGTCGGCTCATGTGCGGAAAGCGTGGCTGGATAAGAATCGCTATGATACCAGATGGATGGAAAATTTCATTTGTTTGTTTTTCAGGCATAATTTATTTCATTGGTTTATGAAATGACTCACAGATTCGTCGTCAAACGGTGCGATCGGGCTGAAAAAAGGCTGCTCTGGGGCAGCCTTATGCATATCGTCCTGCGTCAGGGTGAACTTACAGCCCGGTGTGCTCGCGAATATATTTTCGTGCCTTCACCGCATACTCAAATGGATTCGCCAGCGCGGGATCCTGCTCTGCCTCCACCACCATCCAGCCCTTATAGCCGTAATCATCAAGGATTTTAAACACGGGTTTAAAGTCGATCACGCCATCGCCCGGCACGGTAAAAGTGCCTTTTTTTACGCCGTCCAGGAAAGACAGATGCTGATCTCTGACTTCAGCGACGATGTCATCCCGCACATCTTTGAGGTGCACGTGGAAAATACGTGGCAAGTGGCTTTCCAGTACCGCCAGCATGGCCTGCTGTGAGCCTTCGGAATAGTAGATATGGCCGGTGTCGTAAAGTAAGCCGACAGTATCGTTCGTCATGGCCATAAAACGGTCAATTTCTGCTGGCGTCTGGATAGCGGTGCCCATGTGATGGTGCAGGCAGACGCGCATGCCTTTACGGGCGGCGATCGCGGCCAGTTCATTGTAGCCTTCCGCCGTGCGCTGCCATTCATCGTCGTTAAACACGGGCTTATCGTCCAGCACCGCCAGCGTCGTGCCTTGTATGCTCTTGCTTTGTTCAGAGCACCCAATCACCCGGGCGCCCATCTCGAAGAGGAAATTCATGTGCTCGGTGAATCCCTCAATCGTTTTCGCTTTGTCGCCCTGTGCAAAGAAGGTGCTGAACCAGGCGTTACAGATCTCAATACCGCGAATCTCCAGCATCGGTTTCAGAACCGCAGGATCGCGTGGGTATTTACTGCCGACTTCACTGCCGGTGAACCCGGCCAGCGCCATTTCACTGACCGTTTGCTGGAAGGTGTTTTCGCTGCCCAGTTCGGGCATATCATCATTCGTCCAGCCAATGGGCGCGATCGCCAGCTTAACCTTTTGATTGTTCATCAGTTACCTGCCTGAAGGCGAGAGGAGTCAGTTATAAAATGCCGGACGGGCGGGCATTTCAATGGGTTCGATCGCGCCGCTCTTCTGCGCTTTGATACAGGCGTCAGCAGCGACCGAGGCGGCAAAACCATCCCATGCGGAAGGACCGGTTAACTGGCCCGCTTTTACGTCGTTGATAAAGGCCTGTAGCTCAACGTCGTATGCCTCAATAAAGCGATCTTTCCAGTCGACCAGAATGGTATTGGACAGTTTGGCGTCTTTACGTAACTGTACCGATGACGGCTCGGGCAGTCTGGCGATACCTTCCTCGCCCACGACTTCGCACTGAATATCGTAGCCGTAGGTACAGTTCACAAAGATCTCCACATCAATGCGAATCCCTTTTTGCGTTTCAAACAGAACGATTTGCGGGTCTTTCAGGTGTGGACGGGCTTTAGAACTGACGCGCGGGAACACCACCTGCACGGTTTTATAGTCGTCGCGGGTCAGCCAGCGCAGGACATCCAGCTCGTGGATCAGCGTATTGGTAATCGCCATTTCGGTGTTGTAGTTTTCCGGCACCGTCGGGTTGCGGTGCGCGCAATGCAGCATCAGCGGCTCACCGATATCACCATCGGTAATCACCTTTTTCAATGCCCGATAACCGGCATCGTAGGGGCGCATAAAGCCGACCTGTACGAGACGTTTGCCGTGTTTGATCTCGGCGTCCACGATACGACGACAGCCTTCAGCGCTCATCGCCAGCGGCTTCTCACAGAAGACCGGTTTGCCCGCCTCAATGGCGGCCAGCGTGAACGCTTCATGGGTCGGGTCCCAGGAGGTGACGAGCACGGCATCCACGTTGGGTGACTGAATGACTGCGAAGCCATCCTCGCATACGTCTGCATCACTGTTCAGACGTTGCAGCGCGGCTTTGGCGCCTTCCGCATTGATATCGGATACCGCAACCACTTTTGCCCCTTGTAAGACATTGTTGCAGCGCCGAATGTGCTCCTGACCAATCGCACCTGTTCCAATTACACCAAGTTTCAATGTCATAATTACACCTGTAGGGTTAAATCGGAGAGTAGAAACATGGGCCGTCAGACGGCCCGGAAATCAGTATTTACGGGCCTGAGCCAGATGCGTATTCAGCGTGTTCGCCACCTGTTGCGCGCGCGTCGAGTGGGCGGTTTGTGCCACACCAACGTGCCACCAGCTGAAGTAGTTGTGAATCATGGTCTTGGGCAGCACTTTGATATCAATCAGTGTGGAAACGCGCTGCGTTTTTGCGTCTTCCAGCGCGGCGGTAAGCTGCTCCAGCGTACTGACGCGATAGGTTTTGCAGCCATAACCGGCGGCAATGGCGGCAAAATCCACCGGAACCAGTCCGCCGTCGAGCTTGCCACCGTCCGGATTACGGAAACGGAACTCGGTAACAAAGCTGTCCATGCCGTGCCCCATTTGCAGGTTGTTAATGCAGCCATTGCTCATGTTATCCAGCAGGACCACATTGATTTTCGCCCCTTCCTGAAGGGAGGTCACCAGCTCGGAATGCAGCATCATGAACGAGCCATCGCCTACCAGGGCATAAACCTCTCGCTCAGGCTGCGCCAGTTTGACGCCCAGTGCCGCATTCACTTCGTACCCCATGCAGGAGTAACCATATTCAAGGTGATAGCCGTTATAACCCCGCGTACGCCAGGCGCGTTGCAGGTCGCCGGGCAGGCTGCCCGCAGCGCCCACGATCACGGCATCGGCAGGCAGGTGCTGATTCAGCGTGCCCACTACGCTGCTTTGTGTCAGCAGAGACTGCGTAAGGCGGTTAAATTCGGCATAGACGGCTTTTCGGTCAAGGTGATCGGCAATCTCAGGCTCAAAGGCGGTATCGTTGGGCGTGATGTGATAAACGCGCTGTGTCTCGTCTTCCAGCTGCTGCCGGGCCAGGGCAATCTGATCGCCCCAGTCGTTGGCATAGTGCTGTGAAACCAGTCCATGACTGAGCGCCAGCAGTGCTTCACGTGCGTCGGCCAGCAGCTGCACGCCATCGAGCTTATAACTGTCAAAGTTGCTGACGTTGACATTCAGAAAGCTCACATCAGGATGCTGAAAGATCCATTTCGACGAGGTGGTGAAATCGGTGTAGCGCGTTCCAATGCCTATCACCAGATCGGCCTCTTTTGCCAGCAGGTTGGCCGCCAGACAGCCGGTTTCACCCACGCCGCCGACGTTGAGAGGATGATCAGATAATAAGGTACCTTTTCCCGCCTGGGTTTCAGCAAACGGAATCTGATAGCGTTCGGCAAATGCACGCAGTGCCTCGCCTGCGCCGGAATATTTCACGCCCCCGCCGCAGATAATTAATGGCTTACGTTTACGGATGATGAGCTTCAGCGCATCTTCGAGCTGGGCAACGGTGGGTTGACGCCGATCCAGACGATGAACGCGTTTCTGGAAGAAATAATCCGGATAATCCCAGGCTTCACCCTGAACATCCTGCGGTAAAGAGAGCGTGACGGCACCCGTTTCAGCCGGATCGGTCAGGACGCGCATGGCGTTAATACAGGCGCTCATCAGTTGCTCCGGACGGCTGACGCGGTCCCAGTATTTACTGACGGCACGAAAGGCGTCGTTGGTGCTGATACTCAGATCCCAGGGCTGCTCAATCTGCTGCAGGACCGGATCGGGCTGGCGGGTGGCAAAGACGTCGCCCGGCAGGAGCAGAAGAGGAATTCGGTTTGCGGTGGCAGTGGCGGCGGCCGTCAGCATATTGGCGGCGCCGGGCCCTACGGACGACGTACAGGCGATAATCTGGCGGCGCAAAGACTGTTTGGCAAAGCCCGTTGCGGCGTGGGCCATCCCTTGTTCATTACGCCCCTGATAGACCACCAGATCGCCGCTGTCCTGCTCCAGCGCTTGTCCCAGTCCCAATACATTGCCATGACCGAAAATGGCAAAAATGCCTTTTACAAACTTTGTCTCTGTGCCGTCTACGTCAATGTATTGATTATCGAGAAACTTAACTAATGCCTGTGCGGTAGTCAGTTTGATGGTGGCCATAAACCTTCCTCAACGTGCTGGCAGTAGCAGAGTCCGGCACCGCGCTAAAAAGGCGTGACGTAACGGAAAAGGCTACCTGAAGAACTGAAATGTCAGAGGATTATAAACAAATGCATTTTTCATAAAATACGATTACAGAAGAAATATTTCATTTTGCGAGGGGGATCAAATTTACCCTTGCTGACAGGGCAGCGGGAAGCTATGCCATAAGCGTAACTGGAATGTTTAGTGAGAGTTACAAAGTTTTCGAGATTTCATTTCATCACGCAGAAAGATGCTGCAAAACGGGCAGGAGCGTCATGGCCCTGTCGCACCGGGCCCGCGAGGTCCCGTCCGGCAACGCCTGACTGACGTGTCGGGCATAACAGATTTTTAACTGCTTCACATAATCGCAGTGTAAGTTTCATTTTGAATTGAGTTTGGAATATTTGTTCCTCATACTGCGTTTATCGTTAACCAGACACCTTCAGACCCCACGCACAACCTGTCCGCAGTGTCTGCTCATCACAGAAGGAAACCAGAAGCATGCAGAGAGAACAGAAGCGTCTTGATGTGATTTGTATCGGACGCATTGCCGTCGACTTCTATGGTCAGCAAATTGGCGCGCGGCTGGAAGACACCACGTCTTTCGCGAAATATCTGGGCGGGTCATCAGGCAATGTCGCATACGGTACGGCGATTCAGGGGCTGAAATCCGCCATGCTGGCTCGTGTAGGCGATGAACATAATGGCCGTTTTCTGCGGGAAAGTTTGCAGCGGGTCGGCTGCAATACAGAAGCACTTATCACGGACAAAAAGCGGCTGACCGCTCTGGTCATCCTGGGCATTAAAGATGAAGACACTTTTCCGCTGATTTTTTACCGCGACAACTGCGCCGATATGGCCTTGGTGCCAGACGACATTAATGAAGACTTTATCGCTTCTTCTCGCTCGGTTGCGGTAACCGGCACGCATTTGTCGCACCCGCAGACGCGAGCGGCCGTGCTGAAAGCGCTGGAGTATGCCCGTAAGCATGGTCTGCGTACCGCGCTGGACATCGACTATCGCCCGGTATTGTGGGGCCTGACTTCACTGGGGGACGGGGAAACCCGGTTTATTGCCTCCTCTGAAGTCACCGCGCAACTGCAGCAGGTTATGCATTATTTCGATCTCATTGTCGGCACGGAAGAAGAGTTTCATATCGCAGGCGGCAGCACCGATACGCTGACCGCGCTGAAAAACGTGCGCACGGTGAGCAACGCAACGCTGGTCTGTAAGCGAGGAGCAATGGGATGCGTGGTATTTGAAGGCGCGATTCCAGAAAACTGGGCAGCGGTGAAACTGCACAGCGGCGTGCGTGTCGAGGTCCTGAATGTGCTGGGCGCAGGGGACGCGTTTATGTCCGGTCTGCTGCGCGGCTGGTTAAACGATGAAGGATGGGAACAGGCCTGCCGTTACGCAAACGCCTGTGGCGCGTTGGTGGTTTCGCGACACGGGTGCGCCCCTGCGATGCCCACCCGACAGGAGCTGGATGACTTTTTAAGCCGCGAACAGGACGTGAAACGCCCCGATCTGGATAGCCGTCTGACCCATCTGCACCGCGTCACGTCGCGTCAACACGCCTGGCCAGAACTGAATATTTTCGCTTTTGATCACCGCAAACAGCTGGTAGAGATGGCTACGGAGGCTGGCGCGGACGTTTCGCGCATTCCGCAGTTGAAACTTTTGCTATTGCAGGCTGCGGAGCAGGCCGTGCAGCAAGCCGGCATTGAAAGTAAAAGCGGCATTCTGGCGGACACGACCTTCGGTCAGAAAACGCTGAATGCGATTACGGGTAAGAACCGATGGATTGGCCGACCCATTGAACTACCGGGGTCGCGTCCGTTACGCCTGGAACATGGCAGCATTGGTTCCCAGTTGATCGGCTGGCCAGCGGAGCATGTGGTGAAATGCCTGGTGTTTTATCATCCTCACGACAGTGCCGAACTGCGCGAGGAGCAGGACGCGCTGTTGCTGGAAGTGTGGAAAAGCTGTAACCAGAGCGGTCATGAGTTACTGCTGGAAGTGATCCTGCCTGACAGCCAGCCAGACCACAATGAAGCGCATTTTCTGAAGATGCTGAACCACTTTTATGCGCTTGGCATCAAGCCTGACTGGTGGAAGCTCCCACCCCTGTCTCCGGCAAGCTGGCGTGACATAGGTGCCTTGATCGAACAGCAGGATCCTTACTGTCGTGGCATTTTATTACTGGGACTTGATGCGCCAGAAGCCACGCTTAAAGCGGGGTTTGCCGCGGCGGCGCAGGCCCCGTGGGTAAAAGGGTTTGCGGTGGGGCGCACAATCTTTGCACAGCCCTCGCGCCAGTGGTTGCAGGGTGAAATACGTGACGACGCACTGGTGGCGGCGGTAAAAGAGAACTACCTGCGGCTGATTGATTACTGGCGTCAGGCGCGCGAACAGCGTGTCTGAAGCAGAAGGGATGAGTGATAACTGAGCCATGCGGCAGAATGATCATTGCATGGCTCAGTATTAACGCGCGGTGGTGTGGTGTGCCCTTGCCGTTATTTCAGGGTAATGCTTTTCACCACGGTTTCAGCATCGCTTTGGGCCTGCTGTTGATTGTCCCCGGGCAGCGTAATCTGCATCGTCATCAGCTTACCATCGACTTTGGCCAGAACAACCGAGGACCAGGAGGTCTGGTTGTTTGCTGAGATGACGGTATCCAGCTGCTGTGCCGGCTCACCGCCCAGCGTGACCGCTTTATTGGAGACAACCTGAAGCTGGGGATCGCGATTACGCTGCTGTTGTTCCATGCGTTGCGCTAACACATCCAGGGCCTCATTCGTCGGCTCACCGGCAATGACGATAATCGCCCGCGCACCGCTTTCATCAGCATAAACGTGCATGTTGGTACTCTGAGAACCCAGTTTACCGCTCTTATCTGACAGGCCAGGTGGCAGGGTAAAACGTAATTTACCGTCCATCAGCGCCACGGTTTGTGCAGACTGACTGGCAGATGCGCCATTATCGTTTGCTGCTTCATCTTTCTTTTGATCGCAGGCGGCAAGGCCGAGTACCAGCAAACCAATTCCCGCATATTTCACTAAATTACGCATCAGAATCCCTTTTTAACATTCCACGAAGGCGTTTATACAACAGGAATCAGGTTGCAAACGCAACCTGAGTATTGTCAGGAGATTTTAGCGGATTGTCAGGAAAGGCTGTATTGCCGGTTAGCCGAAATGTATCTGCGGCTGGGCCTGGCGTTCGGCCAGGCGTTTGAGCGCAGCGTTGAGTAAAACACCATAGGCAGGCAAAAAGAAAATCATACAAATCAGCACTTTGAAACTGTAATCGACCAGAGCGATTTCTACCCAGTGCTGTGCCATAAACGGATCGGAGCTTTTGTAGAAGGCAATGAAAAAGAAGGCCAGCGTATCGCTGATGTTGCCTAAAAACATGGCACAGCCTGGCGCCATCCACCACTGCGGCAAGCGACGCAGGCGGTTGAAAACGTGCACATCCAGAATCTGGCCCAATGCGTAAGCCATAAAGCTGGCGCAGGCGATACGGGCGACAAACAGGTTTACCTGTTGCAGCGCCTGCCAGCCTTGCCATTCGCCCTGGTAAAACAGGCTGGAAATCGCGTAAGAGATAAACAGGGCCGGCACCATCACCGCCAGAATAATGCGGCGTGCAAGCGGCGCACCAAAGATGCGCACGGTCAGATCAGTGGCCAGGAAAATAAACGGAAAGCTAAAGGCGCCCCAGGTGGTATGAAAACCGAAAAGGGAAACAGGCAACTGCACCAGATAATTGCTGGAAGTGATCACCAGCAGATGAAACAGGGACAACCAGACGAGCGCATGAGCGCGCTGACGCGGGGTAAATGCGAGCATAGTAAGCCTTTTTAGTGGTGGGGTGAGGGAACCCAGTGCAGGCAACTGAACATTCAGTGCGCTGCAGTTGTATGAACAAAAAACGGCCGCATCTTACCCTGTTGTGCTATTAATGCAATGGCTAATTTTAACGCAATCGTTACCGCCTTGCGTCAAAGGGCGGACGCGCTAGAATAAGCGCCCGTTAACTGAAATCGAGACCGTCATGAGTGATGCATTTTCTTCCGCCGACCATCAACTGGATGCTCAGGGCCTGCGTTGTCCCGAGCCGGTCATGATGGTACGTAAAACGGTGCGCGGCATGCAGGACGGTGAAACGCTGCTGATTATCGCGGACGATCCGGCAACCACGCGGGATATCCCCGGTTTTTGCCGGTTTATGGAGCATCAGCTACTGGCCGAACAAACCGACACGCTGCCTTACCAGTTTTTGATTCAGAAAGGGATGGGAGAATAACGGCGGCAGTGAGCCGCCGTCAGGTTATGCATCCCGCGTGCGCAACAGCCGCAACGCGTTTGCCGTGACCAGTGCGGTGGCACCGGAATCAGCCAGCACCGCCAGCCACAATCCCGTTAACCCCGCCAGCGTCGTCACCAGGAACAGCGCCTTCAGCCCCAGCGCAATACCAATATTCTGACGGATAATCGCCCGGGTGCGGCGCGCCAGAGCAATCATCGGGGCCAGGTTGCTGAGCTGATTGCGCGTCAGGGCGGCATCCGCCGTTTCCAGCGCGACATCCGTCCCACTGCCCATCGCAATACCCAGCGTGGCGGCCTTCATGGCTGGCGCATCGTTGATACCGTCGCCCACCATCGCCACCACCTGCTGCTCACTGAGCTGACGAACCGCCTCCACCTTACCGGCTGGCAACAGGCTGGCATGCCAGGCGATGCCTAAAGGTTGGGCGACGACAGCGGCCGCCCGCGGGTTATCACCTGTCAGCATGAGGCTGTTGATGCCAAGCGCTTTTAAGGCCTGCAAGGCGGCGGGGGTTTCGCTGCGCAGCTTGTCCCGTAAGGCCAGCGCCCCCAGCACCTCGCCATTACGCAGCACCATCACAAGGGTTTCGCCCTGGGCTTCCTGCTCATGCACCATTGCCTGGTGCGCCGGGCTCAGGCTGCTGACGTACGACGGTGCCAGCAACGTTATACGCTGGCCGTCCACTTCAGCCTGAATACCGCTTCCCGCCAGTGCCTGCTGTTGAGTGGCAGACGGAAGCGGCAGTGCCCTGGACTGTGCGGCTGCCACAATCGCCGTTGCCAGTGGATGGGTAGAACCTTGTTCCACCGCGGCACCTAATTGCAGAATCGCGTCTTCGTTAGCCTCGCCGAACGGCAAAATTCGCGTCAACTGCGGCCGGCCTTCTGTCAGCGTACCCGTTTTATCGAACGCGATCGTCTGCACTGTGCTCAGCCGTTCCAGGGCCGCGCCTCCTTTAATCAGCGCACCACGGCGGGCGGCGGCGGCCAGTCCGGACGTGATGGCGGCGGGCGTGGAGATCACCAGCGCACAGGGACAGCCGATCAACAGCAGCGTCAGGCCTTTATAAACCCAGGGCAGCCAGGCACCCGCGCCAAACAGGGGCGGCAGCACCATCACCAGCAGGGCCAGCAGCATGATGGCTGGCGTGTAAATCCGGCTAAAGTTATCGATAAAACGTTCTACCGGAGCACGATGACTTTCGGCTTCCTCAATCAACTGCAAAATGCGGTCAATGGCACTTTCGCCAGGCCTGGAAACCACCTCAAGTTCCACCAGACGATCAACGCTGGTCGCACCCGCCAGTATTTTTTCGCCACGCTGACGCAGCACCGGTAACGACTCGCCCGTCAGCGCGCTCTCATCGAAACTGGCGCTTTCCGCCAGTAAGCAGCCGTCGACCGGCAAACGGCCACCGGCCGCGATTACGATCCGGTCGCCAGGCTGCAACGCGGACAGGGGCACCTCACTACGGGTGCCATTTTGCAGGCGCACAGCGAACTCGGGACGCAGCGCCATCAGCTGGCTTACCCCACTGCGCGCGCGGGTTGCGGCATAGGCTTCCAGTTTTTCGCCCAACAGGAACAGCAGCAGAACCATGGCGGCTTCCGCATGCGCACCAATTAATAACGCACCTGCCGACGCCAGGGTCATCAGAGTTTCAATGGTAAAGGCAGAGCCGGTTCGCAGACGTTGCCACGACTTACGCGCGACCGGCACCAGCCCGACCAGCGTCGTCAGAATAAATAACCGGTCGCCCCAAACGGCACTCACCTGCGTGAGCGCAGCGCTGGCTACCATGAGCGCAGCAAGCAGTAAAAGCGGGAAACGGGCATGCCAGGGCGATGGCGCAGGCGCAGAAACAGAGGTTGAGGAGAGATGAAAACCTGCTTTTACCACGGCGTCTTCTATTGCAGACTGAACCGGGGCACGGGCATTAACGACAAGTTTTTCACTGGAGAAGACGACGCGGGCCTGCAGGACGTCAGGGAGTTGGCGAACGGCGGTTTCGATTGCGCGGGCACAACTGGGGCAGTCCATACCGCTAACCTGCCAGCTGAACTGAAAAGCATCAGAGGATCGTCGTCGGTCACCTTCGTCACTGACTTCGCCGGCAGACGCGGCAGAGCAGCTACAGTCGCCGCCGCAGTTGGCGCGCTCTGTCGTTTCAGGAGAGGCCGCAGTAATGGATAAGGTGCCCGGACGAACAGGGCGCATGGCACAAAGTGGTTTTGCGGCTCGATGAGTATTGCGTGGCTTACCGCAGCCACAAGCATGATGTTGATGCATATAACCTCCGGAAGACGTGGGCGACGTGCCCACGGCTTATCTTACACCCAGAGGTTTAACCCAACGCCAGCATTATTGTGTCTTTTTTCAGTAGATCCACAGGGAGCGGACGATCATAAAGTGACCGGCAAAGTAGCAGGCCGCGACAATCGCGCTGTCGGCGCTGAAACGGCGGCGATAATGACTGATAAACCACACGATATTGGCCAGCAGCAGCAGGGCAGAGCCAACCAGAATTGAGAAGCTGTAATCGCTGGGGCGGAAGACATATTGTTCAGTGGCCATCCAGTTCATGACCAGCGTCATGCCGATCAGCGTACAGACGGGCCAGCGCAGCGTTTCCAGCTTACTCCACAGCACACCAATCACAACCACCCCGATGATCAGAAACGTTAGTGGGATGGGCCAGTAAAATGTCATCGTCATATTGGCCGCAAAACACAGCGTGTACAGCAGATGCGACAGGAAAAACGCGCCCAGCGCATAAAGCATTTGTTGCCGCGGGAGCAGCGTCAGCGTGTCGCCGATGAGCGTGGCGACTAACCCAGCCACAATCAGGTAATCAGAAGTATTGCGTGTGGGGGCCTGCCAGGCCAGACCGACTAACAGGAGCAACGTAACAGGTTTAAATAACCAGCGTTGCCATTGCGGGCCCCGGTAAGAGGCATCAACGTACAGCCAGCCGGAGAAAAGTACAGCGAGAAAGGACCAGAGCATTGCTTCTCCCTTTTTACCAAAATGGTGACAGTTCCTGAAACACTCCTGTCAGTCTAGGTTATGCCAGCGCGATGTGACAATCGGTCAACTCTGGTTGTATGCTTTATCGCGCAATGCAAGACGATCTGAGACCGGATAAACGCTGAGGAAAGATGAAACCACCGCTACTTTTTATTATCGTCGTGGCTATTATTGCCGTACTCGCGACACGCCAGTTCATCAAACAGCGGCGCGAGGCAGCCGTCAACGATGCCTCGCCGGTACGCACCGTCGCGGTTGAGGTCAAAACCAAACGTGAGTTTTCGGTATCCAGTCGCCGCTCACGTGAGCGCGAAGTGATCGCCGGAGACGAAATGCGCTATGAGGCCTGGTTTCATCCGCTCAATGGCGAAAGCGATATTAAGATGCGCGTTAATGAAAGCGACTACCATCTGATGGACAAGGGCACGAAAGGCGAGCTGACACTTCAGGGCACGCGCTTTATCCGCTTCACGCCTGCCGGAAACTGACGGCGAGCGTGACGCCCGCCGTTATCCTTTATTTACGTGGGAAATTTTTTTTCTGCCACGCAACCAGTTCGAACACGCCAAATAAAAAGACTTTGATCTGGGTAGCGCGATCGAGCGGTGGTGCATCTTTGCCCTGCGTCGTGCGCAGCAGGACTAACTGCAGGCCGTGCATCAGGATCATAAATATCAAGGCCACATTGATGAACCAGGTCAGGGGCTTCGGATACGGATGAATCAGGTTAAACAGTAAAAAACCCCATACGCACAGCATCAGCAGGCGTCCTAAATTAAGTAACATCATGCGTCTCCTGTTGGCGCTGATATAAACGATAGGCCACCTGGCCCGCAATTTTTTCGCGATGTAAATCCCAGTGAACCGGCACCGGCGGTGGGCCGTTTTCAACTTCGCTTTCAACGTAGACGAGTGCATCCGCTGTCAGCCAGTTATTTTTTTCCAGCAGTTGCAGGGTTTGCTCCAGCAAACCCTGCCGAAACGGAGGATCGACAAACACGATACCAAAGGGACGACCGTCCTGCGCCAGCCAGCTCAGAGTGTTGGTTTGTACAACGTTGCCGTTTGAGGCCTGCAATGTCTGAAGGTTTTTGCTCAGCTGTTGCGCCACCGGGCGCTCCAGCTCAAGCAGCGTTGCCGACGCGGCATAGCGTGAGAGCGCTTCCAGCCCCAGTGCGCCACTTCCGGCAAAGCAATCCAGGCAGTCAGCCTGCTGCAGGTGGGGTGCCAGCCAGTTAAACAGGGTTTCTCGCACCCTGTCGGTGGTGGGACGAAGACCCGCGCTGTCTGGCACCGGTAATTTGCGGCCGCGCCACTGTCCGCCAATAATGCGGATTTGGCCCGCACCACCTGTTTTACGGGGAGGTTTTATCATCTTGCTCACAAATCGTCATAATTTGTTGCGTAGTTTAACGGGCGAAACGATGAGAAGAAACGTTAAAAAAGGGTGCTGTGGTGAGCCGCCAGGAAAGTGTTAGACTACGACGCTGCTGATGTTATGCATAATTCTGCGGTTTAACGCCACTTTGGCGTTTATCACCAATACTGTTTTTAACCCTGGGAACATTGTGCTACCGGGATGAAGCCATCGAGGAGTGTGGTTACACAATGGCAAAAGAGAAGAAACGAGGCTTTTTTTCCTGGCTGGGATTTGGCAAAGAAGAAGAGAAACAACCCTTAACGGATGCGCAGACGGCACAACCGGAAGCCCAGCAGCCAGAACAGGAAGCCCCGGCACGCAGTCAGGCGGAAACCGCTGAACAGGAACGCGGTGCCGCACCTGAAAACCGTGTTGAACAGCAACAGGAAAGTGATGCAGCTACGTCTGAAGACGTACCGGTTACCGCCCGTGTAGCCGGGCCTGAAACGGCGGTTGATCCGCATACCGGTATGATCACGCCCGTTGAGCCTGCCGATGACGTCAACGATGAGGAACTGACTGCGCTGCCGTCAGCGGAGGTTGAGCTTGCCTCATCCGCGCCTGAACAGGCACCTGTGGCGGACGATGCCCCGCTGAGCGACGATGAACTGGCCGCGCTGGCGCTGGCGGATGCCGACGTGACAGATATCGCGCCGCACGACGCTGCCACCGCTGAAACTGAACAGGCGGGCGATGCGCCGTTGAGTGACGATGAGCTGGCCGCGCTGGCGCTGGCGGATGCCGACGTGACAGATATCGCGCCGCACGACGCTGCCATCGCTGAAACTGAACAGGCGGACGATGCGCCGTTGAGTGACGAAGAACTGGCTGCGCTGGCGCTGGGAGACGCGGACGTCGTTAACGTTGAAACTGTCGGGCACGATGCCAGGGCGACAGCGCCAGACGACACGGTCAGCGATATTCCGTTAGCCGCCGCACCGCTGGTAGCGCACGAGCAGGAACAGGAGCGCCCCACCAAAGAGGGATTCTTTGCCCGCCTGAAGCGCAGCCTGGTGAAGACCCGCCAGAACCTGGGCTCGGGTTTTATCAGCCTGTTCCGTGGCAAGAAAATCGACGATGACCTGTTCGAAGAACTGGAAGAACAACTGCTGATTGCCGACGTGGGCGTGGAAACGACGCGGCGCATTATTACCAGCCTGACGCAGCATGCTGACCGTAAGCAACTGCGCGATGCGGAAGCGCTTTATGGCCTGCTGAAAAGCGAAATGGCGGCGATCCTGGCGAAAGTCGATGAACCGCTGAATGTCGAAGGTAAAACCCCGTTTGTCATCTTAATGGTCGGCGTGAACGGCGTGGGTAAAACCACCACCATCGGCAAGCTGGCACGTCAGTATCAGGCAGAAGGTAAATCTGTGATGCTGGCGGCGGGCGATACGTTCCGTGCGGCCGCTGTTGAACAGCTTCAGGTCTGGGGCCAGCGCAACAACATTCCCGTTGTCGCGCAGCATACCGGCGCGGATTCTGCCTCGGTGATTTTCGATGCCATCCAGGCGGCCAAATCACGTGGCGTTGACGTGTTGATCGCGGATACCGCAGGGCGCTTGCAAAATAAATCGCACCTGATGGAAGAGCTGAAGAAAATTACCCGTGTGATGAAGAAGCTGGATGAGCAGGCGCCACATGAAGTCATGCTGACCCTGGATGCCAGTACCGGGCAAAATGCCATCAGCCAGGCCAAACTGTTCCATGAAGCGGTAGGGCTGAGCGGCATTACACTGACTAAACTGGATGGGACAGCCAAAGGTGGCGTGATTTTCTCGGTCGCCGATCAGTTTGGCATCCCTATCCGTTATATCGGTGTCGGAGAAGGCATCGACGATTTACGGCCCTTCAAGGCCGAGGATTTTATTGAGGCACTGTTTGCCCGAGAGGACTAATTAGGATGATTCGCTTTGAAGAGGTCAGTAAGGCATATCTCGGCGGACGTCAGGCGCTGCAGGGCGTAGATTTTAATCTGCGTCCTGGCGAAATGGCGTTTTTGACCGGCCACTCCGGGGCAGGTAAGAGTACGTTGCTGAAGCTGATTTGTGGCATTGAGCGCCCCAGCGCCGGGCAAATCTGGTTTAGCGGACACGATATTTCGCGCCTACGTAACAGCGAAGTGCCGTTCCTGCGTCGTCAGATCGGGATGATCTTTCAGGATCACCATCTGCTGATGGATCGTAGCGTTTATGACAATGTGGCCATCCCGTTGATCATCTCCGGTGCCAGCGGCGAGGATATCCGTCGTCGTGTTTCGGCGGCGCTCGATAAAGTGGGCCTGCTCGACAAAGCGAAAAGTTTTCCTATTCAGCTCTCCGGCGGTGAACAGCAACGTGTCGGTATTGCCCGTGCCGTCGTGAATAAGCCCGCCGTTCTGCTGGCTGACGAACCAACGGGTAACCTGGATGAGGCGCTGTCAGAAGACATCCTGCGCCTGTTTGAAGAGTTTAACCGCGTAGGTGTGACCGTTTTGATGGCGACGCATGATGTTGCCCTTATTGGTTGCCGCAATTATCGGGTAATGACGCTGAATAAAGGACGCCTGCACGGAGGCCACGATGGTCAATAAACGCAACAAACGCGCGGCAGCCCCGAAGGCGAAGCAACCGTCAAAGAGCAAAGCGTTACGCGGTGGCTGGCAGGAACAGTGGCGCTACGCGCTACGCGGTACGCTGTCAGATATGTGGCGTCAGCCGCTGGCGACGTTGCTGACAGTGATGGTGATTGCGATTTCCCTGACGCTGCCCAGCGTCTGCTATATGGTGTGGAAAAACGCCAGTCAGGCGGCTTCGCAGTGGTATCCCGCGCCGCAACTGACGGTGTATCTCTCAAAAACGCTGGATGATACGGCTGCTGAGAATGTGACCGCGCAACTGAAACAGGTTGAGGGCGTGGATCACGTTAACTATCTGACGCGTGAAGAAGCCCTGAATGAATTCCGCAACTGGTCAGGCTTCGGCGGCGCGATGGACATGCTGGAACAGAATCCGCTGCCTGCTGTCGTTATCATTACGCCAAAGCTCAACTTCCAGAATTCGGACACCATGCAAACGTTACGCGACAGAGTGGCGAAAGTGCAGGGCGTCGATGAGGTACGGATGGATGACAGCTGGTTTGCCCGTCTGGCGGCGCTGACCGGCCTGGTCGGTCAAATTGCGTCGATGATCGGTATCCTGATGATCGTGGCGGTCTTCCTCGTGATTGGTAACAGCGTCAGGCTGAGTATTTTTGCCCGCCGCGATACGATCAACGTTCAGAAGCTGATCGGGGCAACAGATGGATTTATCCTGCGGCCGTTCCTGTATGGTGGCGCGTTACTGGGGTTTAGTGGCGCGGTACTTTCCCTGATCCTGTCTGAAGTGCTGGTGCTGCGCCTGCAGTCTGTTGTGGCTCAGGTGGCGTCGGTATTTGGCACCACCTTCTCTCTGGAAGGGTTTTCCTGGGATGAGGCGTTACTGCTGTTGCTCATCGCCGCCATTATCGGCTGGATTGCCGCCTGGCTGGCAACCGTACAACATTTACGTCGATTTACGCCCCAGTAAAGCGCTGCAACATTTTTTTGTTATAATCATCCTCTGCTGCCGACAGTGGGCGCAGAGGATGTTGCCCTGCTGTCATCTGTGTGTAAAATATTCACTGCTATAATTGAACTTGTGGATAACTTTGTTTTCTAAGTAGCACAGATTGCTTTTGGTTTTCCTGCGACGTTGACATAATGTGACGTGCGCTTATGGAAAGATGCGGCAATTCCACTGATTTTGTGAGGGTTTGAATGACCAAAGAAATGCAAACTTTAGCTATTGCTCCTCTGGGCAACCTGGAATCTTACGTTCGGGCTGCCAACACCTGGCCGATGCTGTCGGCAGAAGAGGAAAAAGCGTTGGCTGAACGGCTGCATTACCAGGGCGATCTGGATGCGGCAAAGACGCTGATCCTGTCTCACCTACGCTTTGTTGTTCATATCGCTCGTAACTATTCTGGCTATGGCCTGCCTCAGGCTGACCTGATCCAGGAAGGTAACATTGGCTTGATGAAAGCCGTTCGTCGCTTCAATCCTGAAGTGGGTGTTCGTCTGGTGTCCTTTGCCGTTCACTGGATCAAAGCAGAAATTCACGAATATGTGCTGCGTAACTGGCGCATCGTGAAAGTGGCGACCACTAAGGCACAGCGCAAGCTGTTCTTTAACCTGCGTAAAACCAAGCAGCGTCTGGGCTGGTTTAACCAGGATGAAGTCGAGATGGTGGCGCGTGAGCTGGGCGTGAGCAGCAAAGATGTGCGAGAAATGGAATCGCGCATGGCGGCTCAGGATATGACCTTCGATATGTCCGCTGACGATGAAAGCGGCGAAGGAAAATCCATGGCGCCGGTGCTGTATCTCCAGGATAAAACCTCTGACTTTGCGGACGGCATCGAAGAGGACAACTGGGAATCGCACGCAGCCGATAAGCTGACTTATGCAATGGAAGGGCTGGACGAGCGCAGCCAGCATATCATCCGTGCCCGCTGGCTGGACGAAGACAACAAAACCACCCTGCAGGAACTGGCCGATCAATACGGTGTTTCTGCTGAGCGCGTCCGACAGCTTGAGAAGAACGCGATGAAAAAACTCCGAATGGCTATCGAAGCCTGACGAGACAGGGCGACCTCAGGTCGCCCTTTTTATTGCCCGCGATTTATTTTACCCAGTCATCAACCTGCGCACGAAATCCACAGGCCTGCATAAACGCCGCCCGAACGCGTTGATCTTCGCTACCGTCATCAGCAATCCACCAGTCCTCCAGCGATGGGTTCTGCTTCATCGTGTCTTCCAGCAAATATTGCCCGACACCGCGACGTCGCGTGACATCTCTGACGGTCAGATGATGCACTTTACAGTGGATACCGGCTATTTCTAACTGTAACGCCGCCAGCAAACGGTCGTTGAAGCGCGCGACATAAAGGCGGTGATTTTCATTTAACGCGTTTTCCAGCGTGGCCAAATCCCTCTCAGGCCAGATTTTCCCCAGATCGATCCGATCCTGCTGCGTTAGAGAGGTCAACCGCAAAATAGTAAGCTTCATAACAAACACCTGTCCGTGTAAAAGCCGAAAGTGTAGTCAATTCCCGTAATCAGAACCCCGGCACATTTTACGCAATAAAACAGGTCAAAACAGCGACAGAGTGCCAGGATAATAGTTATAAACAGGTAGTCAGCATTTAAAGCCAGCATAACGCGCTGGCCTGGTGAACAAAAGCCGCGCATTGCATCCAGTTGATTATGCTGCTTTTGGCCGCGAATCATGAATATGTCAGTTGCTTTACAGAATAAACTTCCTGTTTAATAGACTGAAATATAAAGCCTTATTATTAATAAAAGCCAGAAAAGCGTGCTAACTCCTTATTGTTAAATCAGTTTTCCCCTTTATCTGGCCAAAATAAAACCACTCACAACAAACACGACATAACTGATGGGGTAGTTCGCATGAAAATGACAGGTCGCGCGTTACTGGCAGGATGCATTGCATTGGCGATGAGCCATGCGGCAATGGCGAAAGACATTAAGATCGCTATCGTAGGTGCCGCTACTGGCCCGGTCGCGCAATATGGTGATATGGAATTTACCGGCGCCGCACAGGCGATTAAAGACATCAATGCCAAAGGTGGCGTAAACGGCGACAAACTGGTCGGTGTCGAATATGACGATGCCTGTGACCCGAAACAGGCGGTTGCGGTGGCTAACAAGGTCATCAATGACGGTATCAAATATGTTATCGGTCACCTGTGCTCCTCCTCTACGCAGCCTGCATCAGATATCTATAACGATGAAGGCGTGCTGATGATTACGCCTGCGGCCACCGCGCCAGAACTGACTGCACGCGGCTATGCCGACGTGATGCGTACGACCGGTCTGGATTCTGATCAGGGTCCAACCGCGGCGAACTACATTCTGGATGTCATCAA
Source organism: Pantoea sp. PNA 03-3 (assembly GCF_003201175.1). Lineage (NCBI taxonomy): Bacteria > Pseudomonadati > Pseudomonadota > Gammaproteobacteria > Enterobacterales > Erwiniaceae > Pantoea > Pantoea sp. PNA 03-3. The sequence continues at coordinate 120,593 of NZ_QICO01000008.1, forward strand.
GCCAAAACGCATTGCTGTGGTGCACGACAAGCAGCAATACGGCCAGGGTCTGGCAGAATCGGTACAGAAAACCCTGAAAGCGAAAGGCGGCAACGTGGTGATGTTTGAAGGGATCACCGCGGGCGATAAAGATTTCTCAACGCTGATTGCGCGACTGAAGAAAGAAAACGTCGACTTTGTTTATTACGGTGGTTATTACCCGGAGCTGGGCCAGATTCTGCGTCAGGCAAAAGCGGCAGGACTGAAAGCAGGCTTTATGGGGCCAGAAGGTGTGGGCAACGCCTCGCTGTCTAACATTGCGGGCGACGCCTCAGAAGGGCTCTACGTAACCCTGCCAAAACGTTACGACCAGCTGCCTCAGAACAAGGCCATCGTGGACGCCATCAAAGCGAATAGCGCGTCTAACCGTAAAGATCCTACCGGCCCGTTTGTCTGGACAACCTATGCGGCTATCCAGTCTCTGGTGACCGGCATGGAGCGCAGTAAGAGCGATGAGCCGGATGCGATTGCGAAGAACCTGAAAACCGGCGCACCGGTTCCGACAGTGATGGGCGACCTGAGCTGGGATCAGAAAGGCGATTTGAAAGGCTTCGAGTTTGGCGTCTTCAAATGGCACAAAGACGGTTCGTCTACCGCAGTTAAATAAGGCACTGATTCTTCCCCGTCGTACGACAGCGGGGAAGCAGGAGAAGGCGTGACTGACGCGCCATCGCCTGACTAACCCTCTTCTGGCAGCAGGAGAGGGGTTTTCTGGTTTCTGAGCAGGTCCTCACTATGTCCGAGCAGTTTCTCTATTTTATTCAGCAGATGTTCAACGGGGTGACTCTGGGGAGCACCTACGCGCTGATCGCCATCGGTTACACCATGGTTTACGGCATTATCGGCATGATCAACTTCGCCCATGGCGAAGTCTATATGATCGGCAGCTATGTCTCTTTTATGGTTATTGCAGCCCTGATGATGATGGGTATTGATACCGGCTGGCTCATGATTGCCGCCGGTTTTGTTATGGCCGTTATCATCTCCAGTGCCTATGGCTGGAGCATCGAACGGGTGGCTTATCGTCCCGTACGGGCATCCAAGCGTCTGATTGCGTTGATCTCCGCCATCGGAATGTCCATCTTTCTGCAAAACTACGTCAGCCTGACGCAGGGTTCACGTGACCTTGCCCTGCCGAGCTTAATCACCGGCCAGTGGACGCTGGGCGAAAGCAACGGCTTTGCCGCCACGCTGTCGACGATGCAGATCGTGATTTGGGTGGTCACGTTCCTGGCAATGCTGGCCCTGACCCTGTTTATCCGTTATTCCCGCATGGGACGCGCCTGCCGCGCCTGTGCGGAAGACCTCAAAATGGCCAGCCTGCTGGGCATTAATACTGACCGGGTGATCTCGCTGACCTTTGTGATTGGTGCGGCGATGGCGGCGGTTGCGGGCGTGCTGTTGGGACAGTTTTATGGCTCGATTAACCCGTTTATCGGCTTTATGGCGGGGATGAAAGCCTTTACTGCGGCGGTCCTGGGCGGCATCGGCAGTATTCCCGGCGCGATGATTGGCGGGCTGGTGCTGGGCATTGCCGAAGCGCTGACCTCGGCTTATCTCTCCACCGAATACAAAGATGTGGTGTCGTTTGCCTTACTGATTGTGGTGCTGCTGGTCATGCCTACCGGTATTCTGGGCCGCCCGGAGGTGGAGAAAGTATGAAACGCCTTGGTCTGGTCAATGCGATTGTTTCAGCGGTCATGCTGCTGGTGCTGGCGGCCTTCTTTATGGGAATGCGCCTCGATCTGAATGGTACGCAGCTACAGATAGTGAATGCCGGCAGCGTGCGCTGGAACTGGATATTCATCGGTTGTGCCGTTGTGTTTTTGTTTCAACTGCTACGTCCGCTGTTTCAGGGCAAGCTGATACGTAGCGGTGGTGGCCTGGTGTTGCCGGGCTTCGACGGCTCAACGCCAAAGCAAAAAGCCATTATGGGCTTGATGATCGCCGCGGCGGTTATCTGGCCGTTCCTGGTTACACGCGGCAGCGTCGATATTGCCACCCTGACACTGATCTACATCATGCTGGGTCTGGGACTGAACGTGGTCGTAGGGCTGTCGGGTCTGCTGGTGCTGGGCTACGGTGGTTTCTATGCCATTGGCGCGTATACCTTCGCGCTGCTTAATCATTACTATGGTTTTGGTTTCTGGCAAAGCCTGCCGCTGGCGGGCCTGGTTGCGGGCGCATTTGGCCTGATGCTCGGCTTCCCGGTGCTGCGCTTGCGCGGTGACTATCTGGCTATTGTCACGCTCGGCTTCGGCGAAATCGTCCGTATTCTGCTGCTCAATAACACGGCAATCACCGGCGGTCCAAATGGAATTGCTCAGCTTCCTAAGCCCACCTTTTTTGGCCTGGAGTTTGGCCGTCGCGTCAGCGAGGGGGGATGGGGCACGTTTCACGATGTCTTTGGCATGAAGTACGATCCTAACGACCGGGTGATATTCCTCTATCTGGTGGCATTGTTGCTGGTGGTGCTGACGCTGTTTGTGATCAACCGCCTGCTGCGCATGCCGCTGGGTCGGGCATGGGAAGCGTTACGTGAAGATGAGATCGCCTGTCGTTCGCTGGGCTTGAGCCCGACCCGCATTAAGCTGACCGCGTTTACTATCAGCGCCGTCTTTGCTGGCTTCGCGGGAACGCTGTTTGCCGCTCGCCAGGGCTTTGTCAGTCCGGAGTCCTTTACCTTTGTCGAGTCCGCTTTTGTTCTGGCTATCGTGGTGTTGGGCGGAATGGGCTCGCAGTTTGCCGTTATTCTGGCCGCCATTTTGCTGGTGGTTTCGCGTGAGCTGATGCGCGACCTCAACGAATACAGCATGCTGGTATTGGGGGCGCTGATGGTGCTGATGATGATTTGGCGTCCGCAAGGCTTACTGCCGATGAAACGACCGCACCTGAAACTGCGTCAGGGTAAACAAGGAGAACAGGCATGAGTCAGCCTTTATTAGCCGTTGAAGGCCTGATGATGCGCTTCGGCGGTCTGTTAGCCGTGAACAACGTTAAACTGGAATTGCGCCCCCAGGAAATTGTGTCGCTTATTGGTCCAAACGGTGCGGGTAAAACCACCGTGTTTAACTGCCTGACCGGCTTTTATAAGCCAACGGGCGGCAGTATCACCTTACGCGACAAGAACCTGACTGGCCTGCCCGGACAGAAGATCGCCCGTATGGGGATCGTGCGTACCTTCCAGCACGTCCGTTTATTCCGCGAAATGACGGTGATTGAAAACCTGTTAGTCGCCCAGCACCAGCACCTGAAAAGTGGCGTGTTTGCGGGGCTACTGAAAACCCCGGCTTTTCGCCGCAGTGAAGGCGAGGCGCTGGATCGCGCTGCCACCTGGCTTGAGCGGGTTGGCTTACTCGATATGGCGAATCGCCAGGCCGGTAACCTGGCTTACGGTCAGCAGCGCCGACTGGAGATCGCCCGCTGCATGGTGACGCGGCCGGAGATTTTAATGCTGGATGAACCGGCAGCCGGACTTAACCCGAAAGAGACGCATGAGCTGGATGCGCTGATCGCCGAGTTACGAGGCGAGCATAAGGTATCCGTTTTGTTGATTGAGCACGATATGAAGCTGGTAATGGGCATTTCTGACCGTATTTATGTGGTGAATCAGGGCACGCCACTGGCGAACGGCACGCCGGAAGAGATTCGTAATAATCCGGATGTGATCCGTGCCTATTTAGGAGAGGCGTAATATGGCCATGTTAACCATTGATAACGTCAGTGCGCACTATGGCAAAATTCAGGCGCTGCATAATGTCAGTTTGCATATCGATCAGGGCGAAATCGTCACCCTGATCGGCGCAAACGGTGCAGGCAAAACCACTTTGCTGGGCACATTATGCGGCGAGCCGCGCGCCACCAGCGGTACGATCACGTTTGACGGCAAAACCATTACCGACTGGCAAACGGCGCGCATTATGCGTGAGGCGATTGCCATCGTGCCCGAAGGTCGCCGCGTGTTCTCACGCATGACGGTGGAAGAGAACCTGGCCATGGGCGGTTTTTTTGCCAGTCGCCCGGAGTATCTGGCGCGCATCGATCGCGTTTACACTCTGTTCCCACGTCTGGCAGAGCGTAAGGTGCAGCGTGCGGGCACCATGTCGGGCGGTGAACAGCAAATGCTCGCCATCGGCCGCGCGTTAATGAGCCAGCCGCGCCTGTTGTTACTCGATGAGCCTTCTCTGGGTCTGGCGCCGATTATTATCCAGCAGATTTTTGACACGATTGAGCAACTGCGCAGCGAAGGTATGACGATTTTCCTGGTTGAACAGAACGCGAACCAGGCGCTGAAGCTGGCCGATCGGGGCTACGTACTGGAAAATGGTCATGTCGTGCTGGAGGACAGCGGTGCGGCACTGCTGTCGAATGAAGCCGTGCGCAGCGCCTATCTGGGCGCCTAGGTTTCCCCGCCATCATCTATGCCGGGTGACTGCAGGCTCTGTGCCGGGCTGTCACCCGGCGAATTTTCCTTCCCTTACGGCACATACTTATCCCTGCTTCAGCAGCGCGGTTCAGCCCGGTGCTTTCCGGTCCATTAAACGCGCTTATCACTGTCATATCCTGACATTCTGTCGTCATTTTTCCGTCATCTGACTGTTATTTTTCCGTCATTTCCACATGTCATGTTACTTCGCGAGCAAAAAATGCGTGATAGCGCGCGTACCTACCTGAACAGGAAAATCCTATGTCCGTTGTTACTTTTCGTCGTAGCCTGATGAGCGCCCTGCTCGGTCTGGCGATCAGTGGTAATGCACTGGCCGTCACTGAGATCCCTTTCTGGCACTCAATGGAAGGCGAGTTAGGCAAAGAAGTTGACTCACTGGCACAACGTTTTAACCAGGAACACCCTGACTACAAAATCGTCCCTGTGTACAAAGGGAACTACGAACAAAGTCTGGCGGCAGGTATCGCCGCGGTCCGCACCGGAAAAGCGCCCGCGCTGTTGCAGGTTTACGAAGTGGGCACCGCCACCATGATGGCCTCTAAAGCCATTGTGCCTGTTTATCAGGTCTTTAAAGACGCGGGCATTTCAATGGACGAGAAGCAGTTTGTTCCTGCGGTCGCGGCTTACTACAGCAATTCAAAAGGCCAGCTGATCTCGCAACCGTTCAACAGCTCCACGCCTGTGCTGTACTACAACAAAGATGCGTTTAAAAAAGCCGGTTTAAACCCGGATCAGCCACCCAAAACCTGGCAGGAACTGGCAAAAGATGCCGATGCACTGCGTAAATCAGGCATGAGCTGTGGCTATGCCAGCGGCTGGCAGGGGTGGATTCAGATTGAGAACTTCAGCGCCTGGAACGGTTTGCCGGTGGCCACAAAAAATAACGGATTCGACGGCACCGATGCGGTACTGGAATTCAATAAACCGGCGCAGGTTCGTCATATCCAGTTGCTGGAAGACATGAACAAGAAAGGTGATTTCACCTATTTTGGTCGTAAAGATGAATCCACCGCGAAGTTCTATAACGGTGACTGTGGCATGACCACGGCCTCGTCAGGTTCACTGGCCGATATCCGCCATTACGCCAAATTCCATTACGGCGTCGGCATGATGCCTTACGATGCGGATATTCCGAATGCCCCGCAGAACGCGATTATCGGCGGTGCCAGCCTGTGGGTGATGAAAGGCAAAGATGCCAATACCTACAAAGGCGCGGCGGAATTTATGAAGTTCCTTACCGAGCCAAAAATTGCCGCGGAATGGCACCAGAAAACGGGCTACCTGCCTATTACTACCGCCGCGTATGAGCTGACGAAGAAAGAAGGCTTCTACGAGAAAAACCCAGGTGCGGATATTGCGATTCGCCAGATGATGAACAAGCCGCCGTTGCCTTACACCAAAGGCATGCGTCTGGGGAATATGCCGCAGATTCGTACCATCCTGGATGAAGAGTTAGAAAGCGTCTGGACCGGCAAGCAGACACCGCAGGCTGCGTTAGATAACGCCGTGAAGCGGGGTAATGAGCTGCTGCGTCGTTTCGAGCAACAGAATAAATAATCCGTTCTGCAGGCCAGCTCCGGCTGGCCTTTTTTCACCCAAGTCAGAGAACGTTATGTCTCCATCTCGCCCGGTGTTTCGTAATCGCCTGTTACCCTATTTGCTGGTGCTGCCGCAACTCCTGATCACCGCTATTTTCTTTGTCTGGCCAGCGGGTGAAGCGTTGTGGTATTCACTGCAAAACCTGGATCCTTTCGGCATCTCCAGCACCTTTGTGGGTCTGGCGAACTTTGAACGGCTCTTTTCCGACGGGCTTTATCTGGACACCTTCTGGACCACCATCAAGTTCAGCAGCATGGTCGCCTTTTTTGGCATGGTGTCCTCATTGCTCCTGGCGGCGCTGGTGGACTACGTCGTGCGCCTGCGCAAGCTCTATCAGATGTTGCTGCTGTTGCCTTATGCGGTGGCACCGGTGATCGCGGCCGTATTGTGGATGTTTCTGTTCAGTCCCGGCCTGGGGTTGCTGAGCTACCTGCTTAACCACATGGGCTATAACTGGAACTTCGCACAGAACAGCGGCCAGGCTATGTTCCTGGTGGTGCTGGCCTCCGTGTGGCAGCAGATGAGCTACAACTTCCTGTTCTTTTTTGCCGCGTTACAGTCGATACCAAAGTCGCTGGTCGAAGCCGCCGCCATTGATGGGGCAGGGCCGGTGCGTCGGTTCTTCTCTATTTCGCTTCCGTTGATTACCCCGGTGAGTTTTTTCCTGCTGGTGGTCAACCTGATTTATGCCTTCTTCGATACGTTCCCGGTCATTGATGCCGCGACAGGCGGTGGCCCGGTCCAGGCGACGACGACGCTCATCTATAAGATTTATCGTGAAGGCTTTACCGGTCTGGATCTCTCCTCATCTGCTGCGCAGTCCGTGGTGTTGATGCTGTTGGTTATCGCGCTGACCGTCATTCAGTTCCGCTTCGTCGAGCGTAAGGTGCAATATCAATGATTGAAAATCGTCGCGGGCTGGACATTTTCAGCCATGTCGTCCTGGTGCTGGGTATCCTGACCATCCTGTTTCCACTCTATGTGGCTTTTGTGGCCGCCACGCTGGATAACGACGCCGTCTATAACGTCCCGATGACGCTGATTCCCGGTACTCACCTGTGGGAAAACATTTCGCATATCTGGACGCAGGGCGTGAACGGCAACGGTCCGGCCTTTAGCCTGATGCTGATGAACAGCGTTATCATGGCGCTGGGTATCACCGTCGGTAAGATTCTGGTGTCGATTCTGTCCGCTTTTGCCCTGGTGTGGTTTCGCTTCCCCCTGCGCTCACTGTTCTTCTGGATGATCTTTATCACCCTGATGCTGCCGGTCGAAGTGCGCATTTTCCCAACGGTGCAGGTGATTGCCGATCTCAACATGCTGGACAGCTACAGCGGCCTGACACTGCCCTTGATGGCCTCCGCGACGGCCACTTTCCTGTTCCGGCAGTTCTTTATGTCGTTGCCGGATGAGCTTATTGAAGCCGCGCGCATTGACGGTGCCAGCGCGATGCGTTTTTTCTGGGACATCGTGCTGCCCTTGTCAAAAACCAATCTGGCGGCGCTGTTCGTTATCACGTTTATCTACGGCTGGAACCAGTACCTCTGGCCATTATTAATCATTGATAACGCCAGCCTGGGCACGGCCGTGGCGGGGATCAAAAGCATGATCTCTACCAGCGGTTCGCCAACGCAGTGGAACGAAGTCATGGCCGCAATGTTATTAACCCTGATTCCACCCGTGGTGGTGGTGTTTGTTATGCAGCGCGCCTTCGTGCGTGGTCTGGTTGAGAGTGAGAAATAGTGATGGCAGGCGTAACCCTTCAGGCGGTGACCAAATCTTACGACGGTAAAAATCAAATCATCCAGCCGCTCAACGTCACGATCAATGACGGCGAGTTTATGGTGATGGTAGGCCCTTCGGGTTGTGGCAAATCCACGCTGTTGCGCATGGTGGCCGGACTGGAGCGCGTCACGTCCGGCGATATTTATATCGCCGATAAACGCGTCACGCATGAGGAGCCCAAGGATCGCGGCATTGCCATGGTGTTCCAGAACTACGCACTTTATCCCCATATGTCCGTCGAAGAAAATATGGCTTACGGCCTCAGAATTCGTGGGATGAGTAAAGAGCATATTCGCCAACGCGTGCTGGATGCGGCACGGAGCCTGGAGCTGGATCATCTGTTAACGCGCCGTCCACGTGAGTTATCCGGTGGACAGCGCCAGCGCGTGGCCATGGGGCGTGCCATCGTGCGTGAACCCGCCGTGTTTTTGTTCGACGAGCCGCTCTCTAACCTGGATGCGCGCCTGCGCGTACAAATGCGCCTTGAGCTTCAGCAACTGCATCGCCGTCTGCAAACGACCAGCTTATATGTGACGCACGATCAGGTTGAAGCGATGACGCTGGCCCAGCGTGTGATGGTGATGAACAAAGGCGTGCTGGAACAGATTGGCACGCCGGTCGACGTTTACGAGCGCCCGGCCAGCCTGTTTGTGGCCTCCTTTATGGGTTCCCCCGCGATGAGTCTGATACAGGGCAATTTCAGCGAAGATGGCGCGCGCTTTGTGGTTGATGCGTCCCACGCTATTCCGGTGGGCGAGGGCAAAGCCAAATGGGCCAATCGCCCCGTGGTGCTCGGTATCCGGCCCGAACATGTTCAACTCAGTAGCCAGCAGCAGGGCGGCATTCCCTTCCGTGTTGAGACGCTTGAGATGCTGGGTGCCGACAATCTGGCACACGGTCGCATCGGTGAGGCACGTTTAGTGGTACGCTTACCCCATAGCGAGCGCCCGGAAGCAGGCAGCACCCTGTGGCTGCATCTGCCTGTTGAGGCGTTACATTTCTTCGATTCAAGTCACGGGAAGCGTCTGGAATGAGTGAAAAGCAATGGCCCTATCCGCGCATTGTCGCCCATCGTGGTGGTGGCAAGCTGGCACCTGAAAATACCCTTGCTGCGATTGATGTTGGCGCAAAATACGGACATCTGATGATTGAGTTTGATGCCAAACTCTCGGCAGATGCGCACATTTTTCTGCTGCATGACGATACGTTAGATCGCACCAGCGACGGCTGGGGCATTGCGGGCGAGCTCCCGTGGGACAAGCTGTCGCAGCTTGATGCGGGCGGTTGGTTCAGCGCGGCCTTTCAGGGCGAAAAGCTGGCCCGACTGGATGAGGTCGCGGCACGCTGCCGTCAGCATGGTTTGATGGCCAATATCGAAATTAAACCGACCACAGGGACCGACGCCGAAACCGGACGCGCCATTGCGCAGGCCGCTGCCACGCTGTGGCAGGGGCAACCTCTTCCTCTGCTCTCCTCGTTCTCCTTTGTGGCACTGGAAGCGGCCATGCAGGCCGAACCACAACTGCCGCGCGGCCTGTTATCTCATCACTGGGATAACGCATGGCGGGAGAAGACGCGGGCGCTGGACTGCACTTCAATTCACCTGAATCACAAGGTCCTCACTGAGGCCAGAGTCGCTGAGCTGAAAGAGGCCGATCTGCGTATTTTGGTGTATACCGTGAACAGCCCGGAACGGGCAAAGACATTACTGAAATGGGGCGTCGATGCCATCTGTACCGACAGCATCGACAGCATTGGCCCCGATTTTCACTAGTTCATATTCTGTTGGTTCTGCTGCTGGCCCGGCTGCGATTTGATCACGCGCTGCTGGGCACTATCCCGCTGCTCCTGCAACTTCCGCTGTACGTCCTGATTCTGACGCTGTTGGTCCTGCTGTAACTTCGTCTGCTGTTGCTGCGACTGGTTAAGCATCTGGGTCTGCATGCGTTGCTGGCTGGGATTATAGCCAGGCTTGTTGGGATCATTCGTGCTGTTCAGCATGTTCGCCATGCCGGTTAACGGCAGCAGGGCGGCGAAAACCATAAGCCACTTTTTCATTTTAATCCTCCAGTAAACGACCGGTGCTGTGTGTGCATGCCTGAAGCAGGTCATGTGGTCGTTAGCGTAAGTTTATGCGCTGGTTCAGATTACTGCTCCAGGAGTGCACTGAATTTGTGTTAATCCTTGATATTCGGCTTTGTTTGTAGTCAGTTACATAAAGGATAAAGAAATGTAAATAACCGTGAAGGTGGGAACGGAATGATGATGCAAGCCAGGTTACGCCAGCTGAGCTGGTCATTACTAATGAGTTTTACTGTTGTTACGGGGGCAAATGCCGCCCCGGTTCAGGCGCCGCCCGTCTCCTATGGCGTGGACAGTGATACGTTTCATCCGGTCAAAGCCCATAACGGCATGGTAGCGTCAGTCGATGCGCTGGCCACCAATGTGGGCGTGGATATCCTGCGTCAGGGCGGTAACGCGGTCGATGCCGCTGTGGCGGTTGGCTTCGCGCTGGCAGTGACGCATCCGCAGGCGGGCAACCTGGGCGGCGGTGGATTTATGCTGTTGCGAACGGCATCAGGACAGACCACGGCGATCGATTTTCGTGAAATGGCCCCGGCGGCGGCCACGCGCGATATGTTCCTGGACAAGCAAGGCAACGCCGACAGTAAGCTTTCTCTAACGTCACCGCTGGCTTCAGGCACGCCTGGCACCGTGGCTGGCTTTGCGCTGGCGGTGAACAAATACGGTACGCTGCCGCTGAATAAACTTCTGGCACCTGCCATCAAACTGGCGCGCGACGGGTTTATCGTGAATGATGCGCTGGCGGACGATCTTAACACCTATGGCAAGGAAGTCCTGCTCGCCCATCCCAACAGTAAAGCTATTTTCTTCAAACCGGATGGCACGCCCTGGCTGAAAGGCGAACGTCTGGTACAAAAGAATCTGGCTCACAGCCTGCAGTTGATCGCACAACAAGGCCCGGATGCGTTTTATAAAGGCAAGATTGCCGATCAGATTGCGGCCGAGATGGCGCAGCATGGCGGCCTGATAACGAAAGCCGATCTCGCGGCCTATCATGCGGTAGAGCGTAAGCCGATCAGCGGCACTTACCGGGGCTATGAGGTCTTCTCGATGCCACCACCCTCATCGGGCGGTATTCATATCGTGCAGATCCTGAATATCCTGGAAAATTTCGATCTGGGAAAAATGGGTTTTGGCAGCGCCGACGCCATGCAGGTCATGGCTGAAGCAGAGAAGTATGCCTATGCCGATCGTTCCGAGTATCTGGGCGATCCAGACTTCGTCAAAGTCCCGTGGCAGGCGCTGACCAGCAAAGCCTATGCCAAATCGCTGGCACAGCAAATCGATCTGGCGAAGGCACGGCCATCCAGTGATATTAAGCCCGGTAAACTGGCCCCTTACGAAAGTAATCAAACCACTCACTTCTCTGTGGTGGACAAAAGCGGCAATGCGGTTGCGGTAACCTACACCTTAAACACTAACTTCGGCAGTGGCATCGTAGCGGGTAACAGCGGCATTCTGATGAACAACCAGATGGATGATTTCTCGGCCAAACCGGGCACGCCGAATGTATATGGGCTGGTGGGCGGGGAAGCCAACGCGGTGCAGGCTGGCAAACGTCCGTTATCCTCAATGTCACCGACTATCGTTGCGAAGGACGGAAAAACCTGGCTGGTTACCGGTAGCCCGGGCGGCAGTCGCATTATCACCACGGTATTACAAATGGTCGTGAACAGCATTGATTACGGCATGAACGTGGCAGAGGCGACCAATGCGCCGCGTTTCCATCACCAGTGGCTGCCCGATCAGTTACGGGTTGAGAAGGGCTTCAGCCCGGATACGTTGCGCTTACTCGAAGCGAAAGGGCAACACGTTAAAGTGCAACCGGCCATGGGCAGTACACAAAGTATTATGATTGGTCCTGACGGTACGCTGTACGGTGCGTCTGATCCCCGCACGGTGGGCGATCTGAGTGCCGGTTATTGATATCGGTGGGCAGCCTTCTGGCTGCCCGTTTCGTTATGCTCTGATACGCGCCATAAAATGCGCATCTGTCATGTTCCCCTCGCGTATCGCATAGCGCTGCGCGGTGCCTTCAATTCGGAAACCGAACTGCTGGTACAGCGCGATTGCTTTGTGATTATCAGCAAAGACCGTCAGTTCAATGCGCGTCACCTGAAGCCAGTTGTCGCAAAGATCGACCATTGCCGCCATCAAAGCTTTGCCCACCCCGCGTCGATGAAACGCCGGATCAACGCCCATCCCTATGCTGGCGCAGTGTCGCCGCCGTGCTGTCGTAACGCCTTCAAGCGTGAGTTGCCCGACCACCTGCTCATCAATACAGGCTACCAACATATGCACACCGGCGCGTGGACTGGCCAGTTTTTGCTCCCATAGTGAGGGCGAGGGATAGGGCAGGTGCAGGGTTGCGGCCTGGGTTTCAGGCTGGCTGTAAAGACGAGTTAACGCGGGGGCATCAGCCGGGACAGCATGGCGAATCATCACTGAAGGCATGGCGGTTATCCTTATGAGCACGTGGTAAGCCCTTTAAACATCAGGGGATTTACGTCAGGCGTCAACAGAAATAATACACAAAAGCGCTTTACAGACGAGAATGATAATGATTATTATTGTCATGCCTTCTGGATGTTGTCGAGACGTCAGAAAGCACGACATTGCTCACATTGCTTCCAGTATTATTTAGCCAGCCGGGTGCTGGCTTTTTTTTTGCGCGCCCGTCCTGCTTTCCTTCAGTTCCGTTCAACAACCCTTTGCCAGAGGTTCATAATTTTTGAACAGAGAGGTGAAGTTTTTCAGCTATCAATCTTTCTCACCTGATACCAAACTATAAAAAACAGTGAGGAGATTTGAACATGATCTATTTACGTAAAGCTGAAGAACGTGGCCACGCTAATCATGGCTGGCTGGACAGCTGGCACACCTTCTCGTTTGCCAACTATTACGATGCAAATTTTATGGGCTTCTCAGCCCTGCGGGTGATTAATGAAGATGTGATCGATCCCGGCCAGGGATTTGGTACGCATCCGCATAAAGACATGGAAATTTTGACCTATGTCCTGTCGGGTACCGTGGAACACCAGGACAGCATGGGCAACAAGGAACAGATTCCCGCGGGTGAGTTCCAGATCATGAGTGCAGGTACCGGCGTACGTCATTCAGAATACAACGCCAGCAAAACAGAACCGCTGCATCTTTACCAAATCTGGATCATTCCAGAGCGCACGGGGATTGAGCCGCGTTACGATCAGCGTCGCTTTCCGGATGTGCAGGGTCGCCAGTTTATCCTCACCCCGGATGCCCGTGACGGTTCGCTCAAAGTCTGGCAGGACATGACGCTATCGCGCTGGGTATTTGCGGCAGGCGAAAGCGACAGCGTGACCATTGAGCCGGGACGCCGTATCTGGATTCAGGTTGTCAAAGGCGACGTGAAGGTGAACGGGCAATCCGCGTCAAACAGTGATGCCTTTGCCGTTTGGGACGAAACTGGCCTGACGCTTGAAGCCGACAGCGCGGCCGAAGTGTTGTTGTTCGACCTGCCGCCGGTCTGAGCCTGAAGGGGGCGAGCCTGTCTCGCCCCATTAGCAATCTGCCTTTAAAAAAGTGGTAGACTCGTCGTCATGTGCTTTCAGCGAGATCCAGGCGCTTACGATGAAGAAGAAAAGACCGGTTTTACAGGACGTTGCCGATCGTATCGGTATCACCAAAATGACTGTCAGTCGTTATCTGCGCAATCCTGAGCAGGTGTCGGTTGCGCTGGGGGAGAAGATCGCCGTTGCGCTGGATGAGTTGGGTTACATCCCCAATCGCGCCCCCGATATGCTGTCTAACGCGACCAGCCGCGCTATCGGCGTGTTGCTGCCCTCGCTGACCAATCAGGTGTTCGCCGATGTTCTGCGGGGAATCGAAGCGGTGACGGATGAAGCCGGTTACCAGACGCTGGTGGCACACTTTGGTTATAACCCGGAAAAAGAGGAGCGCCAGCTGCGGTCGCTGCTTGGCTGGAACATCGATGGCGTGATTCTGACCGAACGCACACATACAGCAGGGACGTTACGCATGCTGGAGGTGGCCGGTATTCCGGTGATTGAAATGATGGACAGCGTTACGCCCTGTCTGGATATGGCGGTAGGCTTTGACAACGTCGAAGCCGCCCGGCAAATGACGCTGGCGATTCTGAAAAAAGGGCACCGTCATACCGTTTATCTGGGGGCGCGCCTGGATGAACGCACGCTGCAAAAGCAGCGGGGTTATGAAAGTGCCATGCGCGAAGCCGGATTAACGCCGCGCAGTGTCATGATGGAAGAAGCCTCCTCTTTCAGTGCCGGTGGCGAATTGCTCCGCGAAGCGCAGCGACGCTATCCTCAGACGGACAGCCTGTTCTGTACCAACGACGATTTGGCGGTGGGCGCGATGTTTGAGTGCCAGCGCCAGGGACTTCAGGTGCCTTCCCAAATGGCTATTGCCGGTTTTCACGGTCATGATATCAGTCAGGTGGTGACGCCTGCGCTGGCGACGGTTCTGACGCCGCGTGACCAAATAGGTCGTGAATCGGCCGCGTTGTTGCTGGCGCGCATTGCCGGCGAAAACCGGGTCAGCCAGCCGCTGGATATGGGATTTGCTATTGTGGAAGGCGGCAGTATCTGATTCGCGCAAATTTATGAGTCAGCTCACACTTTAAGGCTTCAGTCAGTAAAAAGGTTGCCAGAGTGTAATGTCACCAGGAGAATGATAAGCATCATTGTTATCGGTAACATGGCACATTGACTTGCCGGAGTAGAAAATGACGACGCAATCCACGCCACATCACGTTTTTATTTTGATGGGTGTTTCAGGCAGCGGCAAATCCGTTGTGGCAAACCGGGTCTCCCACCAGTTGAACACCGCTTTTCTCGATGGCGATTTTCTTCATCCCCGCGCCAATATCTTAAAGATGGCAGAAGGCCATCCGCTGGACGATAACGACCGTTTGCCATGGTTACAGGCATTGAACGACGCGGCGTTCGCTATGCAACGTACGCAGGCGATCTCCATCATCGTCTGCTCAGCGTTGAAAAAGCATTACCGCGATATGCTTCGACAGGGCAACGACAACCTGCGTTTTGTCTACCTGAAAGGGGATTTCGACACCATCGAATCGCGTCTGAAAGCGCGCAAAGGGCACTTCTTTAAGCCGCAAATGCTGGTAACACAATTTGCGACGCTGGAAGAGCCGGGTGCGGATGAAACGGATGTGCTGGCTGTCGATATCACGCACTCCCTGGACGAGGTTGTAGCGGCAACGGTTGCAACCATTAAGGATGCAATCAATCAAGGCTAGACCATGAATACCGCAACACTTATTTTGACTGCAGCAGGCTCTGTCCTGCTGCTGCTTTTTCTGGTGATGAAAGCCCGGATGCATGCTTTTCTTGCCCTGATGTTGGTTTCTGTAGGCGCGGGTCTGTTGTCGGGCATGCCGCTGGATAAAATCGCGGAAACGATGCAGAAAGGCATGGGCGGCACGCTCGGTTTCTTAGCCATCGTCGTGGCGCTGGGTGCCATGTTTGGCAAGATCCTGCATGAAACCGGGGCGGTGGATCAGATTGCGATTCGCATGCTGAAAACCTTTGGCGAGAGCCGGGCGCATTTTGCCATGGGCATTGCCGGCTTAATCTGCGCGTTGCCGCTGTTCTTTGAGGTGGCCGTAGTGCTGCTGATTAGCATCGCATTCGCTGTCGCCAGGCGGACAGGGGATAACCTGGTCAGGCTGGTTATTCCCTTGTTTGCCGGTGTGGCGGCGGCGGCGGCCTTTTTGCTGCCGGGCCCTGCGCCCATGCTGTTAGCTTCGCAAATGCATGCGGATTTCGGCTGGATGATTTTGCTTGGGCTGTCTGCCGCTCTGCCGGGCATGCTGATTGCCGGGCCGTTGTTTGGCAATTTTATCGCGAAGCGCGTAACGTTCAGCGCACCACCGGAAGATCATCAGCCCGACGTTGATGCCGGCAAGCTGCCCTCTTTTGGCTTTAGCCTGGCGCTTATCCTGTTTCCACTTGTGCTGGTGGGACTGAAAACCATTGGTGCACGCTTTACCGCTGAGGGTTCTACACTTTACGAGTGGCTGGAATTCATCGGGCATCCCTTCATCGCGATTCTGCTGGCCTGTCTGGTCGCTATCTATGGCCTGGCGTACCGTCAGGGCATGGATAAAGAAAAAGTGATGCAGATTTGTGGCAGTGCGCTGCAGCCTGCGGGGATTATTTTGCTGGTAATAGGAGCGGGCGGCGTCTTTAAACAGGTGCTGGTCGATTCTGGCGTAGGGCCGGTACTGGGCAATGCCTTAACCGGTGCCGGGCTGCCGGTTGCCCTGGCCTGTTTTATTCTGTCCGGTGCGGTCCGGGTGATTCAGGGGTCGGCGACGGTGGCCTGCCTGACGACGGTGGGCTTGATCATGCCGGTGATAGAACCGTTGCATTACTCCGGCGCACAGCTGGCAGCCTTGTCCATCTGTATCGGCGGCGGTTCCATTATTATCAGCCATGTTAATGATGCGGGCTTCTGGTTGTTTGGCCGCTTCACCGGCGCGACCGAAGGTGAAACGCTCAAGACATGGACGCTGATGGAAACCATTTTAGGTACCGTGGGCGCGGTGGTCGGGATGATCGCTTTTACCCTGCTCACCTGAGCGATTTAACCCGGGCAACGCTGCCCGGGTTAACGCCGACAGCTATAGCTTCAGATACACACGAATCCCGTCTAAAAACATCTGCGTCGCCAGCATAATCAGGATCAATCCCATCAGGCGCTCCAGTGCGTTAACGCCTTTGTCCCCCAGCAGACGCAGAAACAGGCCCGATAACAGCAGGATCATCACCGTTACGCCCCAGGCGATGAGTAAGGCTCCAACCAGATGCGACATCTGGTTCGGATACTGGTGGGATAACAGCATCAGTGTCGCCAGCAGTG
Source organism: Pantoea sp. PNA 03-3 (assembly GCF_003201175.1). NCBI lineage: Bacteria > Pseudomonadati > Pseudomonadota > Gammaproteobacteria > Enterobacterales > Erwiniaceae > Pantoea > Pantoea sp. PNA 03-3. The sequence goes on from NZ_QICO01000008.1 coordinate 137,451, forward strand.
AAGGCCCCGCCACCAGGGGGATGGCCAGCGGCACCAGAAAGGGTTCTTCGCCCGCCGGTAACCCGGTACTGCTGCTTTCCGGCGAGGGGAAAATCATCTTAATAGCGATTAAAAACAGGATAACGCCACCGGAAATGGAGACGGTTTCGGTACGCAGATTAAGGAAGGCCAGAATGCGTTCGCCCGTGAATAAAAACAATAACATGATGATAAGGGCAATCAGCATTTCGCGAATAAGCACGACGCGCCGACGTTTGGGTTCCAGATGCTTTAAAACCGACATAAAAATCGGCAAATTGCCCAACGGATCCATTATTAACAACAATAATATTGTTGCTGAGATCATTTCAGTCATTCGTTTAACATCTTCTCGTTATAGATAAAGCCGGGTTATTAGCAGGGCTGCTGAAAAAGTTGGCCCGATTACATTAATTCACTTGCCAGAAAATCTGCATTTTGTAGAGTTAATCATCACAGGCAACGTTGATTATTACGCAGAGTGGCGTGAAAGTACCACGACACTTTTCCCTTCGATGAGAAAGTCAGGTGTTTATCACCCTGAAACGGATATGACATGAAGAATGTAGGTTTAGTGGGTTGGCGCGGTATGGTGGGTTCAGTGCTGATGTCCCGCATGAGTGAAGAACGTGATTTTGATGTAATCAATCCGGTCTTCTTCTCCACTTCACAACATGGTGAAGCGGCCCCGACGTTTGCGGGCAAACAGCAGGGAACATTGCAGGACGCCTTTGATATTGACGCGTTGAAGGCGCTGGATATCATCATTACTTGCCAAGGCGGCGACTATACCTCTGAGGTGTATCCGAAATTGCGTGCCAGTGGCTGGAATGGCTACTGGATTGATGCGGCGTCCACGCTGCGCATGAAAGACGATGCCATTATTATCCTGGATCCGGTTAACCATCAGGTTATTCGTCAGGGCATCGACAGCGGCATCAAAACTTTTGTTGGCGGCAACTGTACGGTGAGTCTGATGTTGATGTCACTGGGCGGCCTGTTCGCACATGATTTGGTTGAATGGGTCTCCGTGGCTACGTATCAGGCTGCGTCCGGGGGCGGTGCCCGTCACATGCGCGAGCTGCTCACACAGATGGGCATGCTGCACGATCACGTGGCGACCTCGTTGCAAAATCCTGCCTCTGCCATTCTGGATATCGAACGTAGCGTGACGGATTTCACGCGCTCTGGCACGTTGCCGACGGATAATTTCGGCGTGCCGTTAGCGGGCAGCCTGATTCCGTGGATCGACAAGCAGCTTGATAATGGCCAAAGCCGCGAAGAGTGGAAAGGACAGGCTGAGACTAACAAGATTCTGGCGACCCCGCGCGTCATTCCTGTCGATGGACTTTGCGTCCGTGTCGGTGCGCTGCGCTGTCACAGTCAGGCTTTCACGCTGAAACTTAAAAAAGATCTGCCGCTGGCCGAGATTGAGCAACTGCTGGCGTCCCATAATGAATGGGTAAAAGTCGTGCCTAACGATCGTGAAATCACTATGCGTGAACTGACGCCTGCGGCGGTAACGGGGACGCTGAACACGCCGGTCGGCCGTCTGCGCAAACTGAATATGGGGCCAGAATACCTCTCGGCCTTTACCGTGGGCGATCAGCTACTGTGGGGTGCGGCTGAGCCGTTGCGCCGCATGTTACGTCTGTTGATCGACTAAATCTGAAAGACGAAAAAGACCGGGTTTTTCCGGTCTTTTTTCTACAAATCCCTGCAAACTGTTCTACCGTTACGATCACTAAGTGATCCGCTTCCCCTTTTTGCCTGTCCAGAAATAAATTTTTGCTGATCTGCTCTGTCAACGCTCGCCGCCAAGCTATGATTTAACAAGGGCGTGTAACAGACGGGCTGTTTTAATGTATTCACTAACTGGTTGTTGTGGCTGGTAAAGACAGACTTTTTTCGGTGCAAGCTGGCCGCGTTTTTTTTCAAAAGGCGCATGGTTCCGGCGTGTGAGCAGCATCCTGTCACACTGTTAACGCACACTCGGCAGTTGTCCGTTTTATGTCATGTTAAAGCGGCCAGGGAAATGTCGCCGTGGCTCACGGCTCACGGCGCGTAAGACAGGTGGCGAGTCCGGCAGGCCGTTGACCGCCTTTCGTCCATACGGCACGCAGGCATGATGATCGCGCCAAAAAAAGATACTGCATTTGAGTGAAGATTATGAGACATAAATCCGTTATGTATTAATATATTTTACTGTTTTTCATCATTGTGCAAGGGCGCTCACATACCGGCTCCGCGGTTGAAGTCGACGGTATACAGGTAAATCGTCCGAATGACGCAGGATTGCATCAGGAACCGGACGGCAGGGAAAAGTCAAAATTATCTAATGTCTCGGAGTGCCGGATAGTCGTCTGGTGATACTGCGGGATTAGCATCAAGCAGACAGGCTTAATGCTTACTGGTTGTGATTTAAGGAGGCGCGTGGTGACAAGCGTTTTTTGCTGGCGCCCACGCCGCTGTACTCATGGCTCAATGAAGAGCAGCGCAAGAGATATGCGATAGCGCGTGCATCGTGGTCTTTTAGCCTGCCAACTATCACAGGAAGAAAGTCATGTCAGAGCTACCCGATCGCCAGGCGATCAATGCCCTTTTTGCGGGTAACTATTCCGACCCCTTTTCGCTGCTGGGGATGCATAAAACGGAAAACGGTCTTGAAGTGCGGGCGTTGCTCCCCGAGGCCCTTGAAGTCTGGGTTATCGAAACCTCCACAGGACGTAAGCTTGCTCAACTGAAATGCGATGACGCGCGCGGGTTTTTCAGCGGCGTTATTCCTCGTCGTAAAAATCCCTTTCGCTATCAACTGGCTGTGAACTGGCATGGTCAGCAAAACCTCATCGATGATGCTTACCGCTTTGGTCCTCTGTTGCAGGAGATGGATTTGTGGCTGCTGGCGGAAGGAACTCACCTTCGGCCTTATGAAACCCTGGGCGCGCACGGTGATGTGATTGATGGCGTCATCGGCACGCGTTTCTGCGTCTGGGCTCCTAATGCGCGTCGTGTCTCCGTTGTCGGTGATTTCAACTTTTGGGATGGCCGTCGCCATCCGATGCGTTTGCGCCAGGAAATGGGGGTCTGGGAGCTGTTTGTTCCTGGGGCCATTAACGGGCAGCTCTATAAATTTGAAATCATCGATGCGCAGGGTCAGTTGCGAATCAAAGCCGATCCCTATGCCTTTGAGGCGCAAATGCGGCCACAAACGGCCTCGATGATTTGTGGCCTGCCAGAAAAAGTCGAGATGTCAGAGGCCCGTAAAGCGGCCAATGGCTTCGACAAGCCTGTTTCGATTTACGAAGTTCACCTGGGATCGTGGCGTCGCCATACCGACAACAACTTCTGGCTCAGCTACAAAGAGCTGGCTGAACAGCTGGTGCCTTACGTGAAAGAGATGGGGTTTACCCATATCGAATTGCTGCCCATCAATGAGCATCCTTTTGACGGCAGTTGGGGCTATCAGCCGCTGGGCATGTATGCGCCCACGCGCCGTTTTGGCACCCGGGATGATTTCCGTCACTTTATCGAGACGGCCCATGCAGCGGGACTCAACGTTCTGCTGGACTGGGTGCCAGGCCATTTCCCCAGCGATGACTTTGGCCTGGCGAAATACGATGGCACAGAACTGTACGAACACAGCGATCCGCGTGAAGGCTACCATCAGGACTGGAACACACTGATTTACAACTTTGGTCGCCGCGAAGTCAGTAACTACCTGTCAGGCAATGCGCTTTACTGGCTGGAACGTTTTGGTATTGATGGTCTGCGCGTGGATGCCGTTGCTTCAATGATCTATCGCGATTACAGCCGCGCCGAGGGCGAATGGATCCCCAATCAATATGGCGGTCGGGAAAATCTCGAAGCGATTAACTTCCTGCGCTACACCAACCGCACGCTGGGGCATGTTGCGCCCGGTACGGTGACGATGGCCGAAGAGTCTACCGATTATCCCGGCGTTTCACGTCCTCCTGAAAGCGGCGGCCTGGGATTCTGGTACAAATGGAATCTGGGCTGGATGCATGACACGCTCGACTACATGAAGCTCGATCCCGTTCATCGCCGTTACCATCACAACCTGATGAGCTTCGGCATCATGTACAACTACAGCGAAAACTTTGTCCTGCCGTTGTCCCACGACGAGGTGGTGCACGGTAAACGCTCTATCCTGGATCGCATGCCCGGCGACGCCTGGCAAAAATTTGCCAACCTCCGCGCCTACTACGGCTGGATGTGGGCGTTCCCGGGTAAAAAACTGCTGTTTATGGGCAACGAATTCGCACAGGGCAAAGAGTGGAACCATGATGTCAGCCTGGACTGGCATTTGCTGGAAGGGGAAGACAACTGGCACCACGGTGTGCAGCGTCTGGTGCGCGATTTGAACCATACCTACCAATATTACACCCCGCTTCATCAGCTTGATTTCGATCCGGCCGGATTCGAGTGGCTGGTGGTGGATGACGCCGAACATTCAGTTTTTGCCTTTGTGCGTCGCGATCGTGAAGGCAATGAAATCATTGTCGTCAGCAACTTTACGCCTGTACCGCGGCCGGGCTATCGCTTTGGCGTCAATCAGGCGGGCAGCTGGCGCGAAGTCATCAATACCGATCAGCATGACTATCACGGCAGCGACGTACGTAATCATCGTGTCCATACCGATCAGCAGGAAAGCCACGGTCGTCCCCAGTCACTGAGCCTGAACTTACCGCCGCTGGCGACGGTATGGTTGGTGCGGGAGGGAGAATGATTGTGCGTGCCGGACATCCCCACCCGCTGGGTGCCAGCTATGACGGGAAGGGCGTAAACTTTACGCTGTTTTCCCATCATGCTGAGCGCGTTGAACTCTGCCTCTTCGACGAGAACGGCCTTGAGCAGCGCGTTGAACTCCCTGCGCGTAGCGGCGATATCTGGCACGGTTATCTCCCGGGCGTCCAGCCCGGACAGCGCTATGGTTACCGGGTTTATGGCCCCTGGGCACCGCAGGCGGGGCATGTTTTCAATCCCGCCAGGCTGCTGGTCGATCCCTGTGCCAAAGCGGTGCTGGGCGACATCCCCGACGATCCGCGTTTCCACTGTGGCTACACGGAACCCGACACACGCGATAACGCGGCGCTGGCACCCAAATCTGTCGTGGTGATGGAGGATTTCGACTGGCAGGGAGATCAGGCTCCGCGCACGCCATGGGGCAGCAGCGTGATTTATGAAGCCCATGTTCGCGGTTTGACCCAACTGCATCCCGGTATTCCTGAGGCACTGCGTGGCACTTATGCCGCACTGGCGCATCCTGTGATGATCGATTACCTGCTCCAACTGGGCATTACGGCTATCGAGTTACTGCCTGTGGCCCACTTTGCCAGCGAGCCGCGCCTGTTGCGTCTGGGCTTAACCAACTACTGGGGCTATAACCCTTTTGCCCTCTGGGCGGTCGATCCTCGTTATGCTTCCGGCCAGGATGGGCTGTCTCCGCTGCAGGAGTTTCAGCAGACGGTGAAGCGCCTGCATGCTGCGGGCATTGAAGTGCTCCTGGACGTGGTGTTTAACCATACGGCAGAACTGGATGAGACCGGGCCGACAATATCCTTTCGCGGCATCGACAATGCCAGCTATTACTGGCTCGACGACCAGGGCGGTTATCACAACTGGACTGGCTGCGGTAACACACTCAATCTGAGCCATCCTCAGGTCATGAACTGGATACTGGAGGCGTTGCGCTACTGGGTGCGCGTCTGCCACGTGGATGGCTTTCGCTTTGATCTGGCACCGGTTCTGGGGCGTGAGCCTGACTACCATCGCGACGCCGCGCTGTTCGAGGCCATGCGCGCCTGCCCGATCCTGTCAACGGTCAAACTGATTGCCGAGCCCTGGGATATTGGCCCCAATGGTTATCAGGTAGGGAATTTCCCCGCACAGTTTGCTGAATGGAACGATCAGTTTCGTGATACGGCCCGCCGGACGTGGCTGCATGGGGATGTGACGATGGGGGATTTTGTCCGCCGGTTTGCCGCCTCAAGCGACCTTTTTCAGCACAATGGCCGCAAGCCCCATGCCAGCCTGAATATGATCACCGCGCATGATGGTTTCACGCTGCGCGATCTGGTGAGCTTCAGTCAAAAACATAATGAAGCCAACGGCGAACAAAACCGTGACGGACACGGTAACAATTACAGCCATAACCATGGTACAGAAGGATTGGTGGTCAGTGCGGATGTGGCCCAGCGCCGCAGGCGCAGCACGGAAGCGCTGCTGACGACGTTGTTGCTTGCTCAGGGCACACCGATGCTGCTGGCCGGGGACGAGCGTGGTCAAACCCAGCACGGCAACAATAATGCCTACTGCCAGGACAACCCACTGACCTGGCTCAAGTGGGACGATGAAGAAAAAGGCCTTGTCGACTTTACCGCATCGCTGATTCACCTGCGTAAGCGCATTCCGGCACTCACTGCGGATAGCTGGTGGCAGAACGAGGACGGCAATGTCGAGTGGCTGGATGACCAGGGTAAACCTGTGGATGAAGGCGGCTGGAAGCAGGGCATGCGCAGGTTGCAAATTCTGCTCTCTGGTTGCTGGTTAATAACAATAAATGCGACAGATACGCAATGTGATATCGCCTTACCAGACGGAGAATGGCACGTCCTTCCTCCTTTTACCGGGGAATGTAACCCCATCCGATTAACTGTCTGGCATGGTCCCGCACACGCTGTGTGTGTGTTCCAAAAGCAATGATAAGGAGTCAGACATGGTTAAATTAGAAAGAGCAGAACATCTTATGCTGGCGCGCCAGCTCCCTACACAAACCATCGCCCTTGTACTCGCTGGAGGACGCGGGACGCGCCTGGTGGATCTGACCGCCAAACGCGCCAAGCCCGCCGTTCATTTTGGCGGCAAATTCCGCATTATTGATTTTGCGCTCTCCAACTGTGTTAACTCCGGCATTCGCCGTATCGGCGTCATTACGCAGTATCAATCTCATACGTTAACCCAACATATTCAGCGTGGTTGGTCTATCTTCAACGAAGAGATGAATGAATTTGTTGATCTGCTTCCGGCTCAGCAGCGGTTTTCCACCGAGCACTGGTATCGCGGCACAGCGGATGCGGTGACCCAGAACCTCGACGTTATCCGGCGTTACAACGCGCAGTATGTGGTTATCCTGGCAGGCGATCACATCTACAAAATGGATTACTCCAGAATGCTGCTGGATCACGTGCTGAACGATGCCCGCTGCACGATCGCGTGTCTGCCGGTGCCCGTCGCAGAGGCGACCGCGTTTGGTGTGATGGCGGTTGACGAAAACAATAAAGTAATCGATTTCGTGGAGAAGCCGCCGAAGCCGCCAACCATGCCGGGCGATGACACAAAATCGCTCGCCAGCATGGGGATTTACGTTTTCGACGCCGAGTATCTCTATGGTTTGCTGGAGGACGATCTGCATCAGGCCGGTTCAAGCCACGATTTCGGCAAAGATATTTTGCCGAAGGTCGTAGAAAGTGGCGAGGGCTACGCCCATTCATTTGCGATCTCTTGTGTGCAAAACGATCACGAGGCTCCGCCTTACTGGCGGGATGTCGGTACGCTGGAGGCTTACTGGCGTGCGAACCTCGATTTGGCCTCGGTCACACCGGAACTGGATATGTACGACAGCAGCTGGCCGATTCGTACCCATATGGAACCCTTACCCCCGGCGAAGTTTGTCCAGGACCGTTCCGGTAGCCATGGTATGACAATGAATTCCCTGGTCTCTGGCGGCTGCATTATTTCGGGCTCGGTGGTCGTGAATTCGGTTATGTTTTCCCGCGTGCGGGTGAACTCATTTTGCAACATTGATTCAACGGTACTGCTGCCTGATGTGGTGGTTGGCCGATCCTGTCGTCTGCGCCGCTGCGTCATTGACCGCGCCTGTGTGTTGCCAGAAGGGATGGTGATTGGTGAAAACCCTGATGAAGACAGCCGCCGCTTTTTCCGTTCAGAAGAAGGCATTGTACTGGTGACCCGCGCCATGCTGGCCAAACTCAGTAGTGCGGGACAATAAACGACAAGCGGCACACAACCCATCGGCACGAGGATCGTGCCTGGTAACTTAATGAGGTCGAGGATGCAGGTTTTACATGTCTGTTCAGAACTTTTCCCGCTGTTGAAAACGGGCGGGCTGGCTGATGTAGTCGGGGCATTACCTCAGGCACAAATTGCGGGTGGAACAGATACGCGAGTGTTACTTCCCGCGTTTCCTGCATTACGTAAAGGAATACCGGATACGCAGTTGGTGGCGGAGTTGCAGACGTTTGCCGGGCCCGTTCGCTTACTGTTTGGGCAGTTTGATGGGGTAGGCATTTACCTTATTGATGCCCCTGATCTCTATGATCGTCCGGGTAGTCCTTATCATGATGAATCGCAGTTTGCCTACGTCGACAACTATTTACGCTTTGCTTTACTGGGGTGGATGGGCTGTGAGTTAGGCTGCGGTCTGGACAGCTACTGGCGGCCCGATATCGTCCACGCACACGACTGGCATGCAGGGCTGACCTGTGCCTATCTTGAAGCGCGTGGACGGCCTGCAAAATCCGTTTTCACCGTGCATAACCTGGCCTATCAGGGACTGTTTTCCGCGCATCATCTGGATCAGATTCAACTGCCACAATCCTTTTTTAATATGTACGGCCTGGAGTTTTTTGGACAGATCTCGTATCTGAAAGCGGGCCTGTTTTACGCAGATCATGTGACGGCCGTAAGCCCAACCTATGCGCATGAAATCACCACGCCCGAATACGGTTACGGCATGGAAACCCTGCTGGCCCAACGGATGCGCGAAGGGCGTTTAAGCGGTGTGTTAAATGGTGTCGATCCGGCAATCTGGGATCCCTCCCATGATCTGCTGCTGAGCTCACGCTATAACCGCGATACGCTGGAAGCCAAAGCGGAAAACAAGCGTCAGCTGCAGGTGGCGATGGGACTGAAGGTGGACGACAAAGCCCCCGTCTTTGCCGTGATCAGCCGCCTGACCCGGCAGAAAGGGCTGGATCTGGTACTGGAAGCGCTGCCCGGTTTGCTGGCTCAGGGCGGACAACTGGTGCTGTTAGGGCAGGGTGATGCCGAACTGCAACAGGGTTTTCTGGCCGCTGCGGCGGAACATCCTGGCAGTGTTGGCGTACAGATTGGCTACCACGAAGCGTTTTCGCATCGCATTGTTGGCGGCGCGGATGTCATCATGGTGCCAAGCCGCTTCGAGCCTTGTGGTCTGACACAGCTCTACGGACTGAAATATGGCACCCTGCCATTAGTGCGTCGCACGGGCGGCCTGGCCGATACGGTAAACGACAGTTCGCTGGAAAACCTTGCGGATGGTATTGCCAGTGGATTCAGTTTTGAAGACAGTAATGCCTGGTCTTTATTAAGGGCCATTCGTCGCGCGTTTGTGTTGTGGTCTCGCCCTTCACTGTGGCGTTATGTGCAGCGTCAGGCGATGGGGATGGATTTTAGCTGGCAGGTCGCCGCTCAAGCCTACCGCGATCTTTATCAACGTTTGTTGTAACGGATTGGGAAACTGAAAATGAATACACCATTCACTTACGCTTCACCTACGTTGACGGTTGATGCTTTAAAGCACTCAATTGCATACAAACTGATGTTCACCATTGGTAAAGACCCTTCCATTGCGAATAAACACGAATGGCTGAACGCCGCACTGCTGGCCGTGCGCGATCGTATGGTTGAGCGCTGGCTGCGTTCTAACCGCGCGCAACTTTCTCAGGATGTGCGGCAGGTTTATTACCTGTCGATGGAATTTCTGATGGGGCGCACGTTGGGTAATGCTCTGCTGGCGATGGGGATCTACGACGATCTCAATCTGGCGCTCGACGAAATGGGCCTCGATCTGGCCGAGTTGATGGAAGAAGAGAACGATCCCGGTCTGGGTAACGGTGGCCTGGGTCGCCTCGCGGCCTGCTTCCTGGACTCGCTGGCAACGCTCGGTATGCCGGGCCGCGGCTACGGCATTCGCTACGATTACGGCATGTTCAAACAGAATATTGTGGATGGCGAGCAGAAAGAGTCACCGGATTACTGGCTTGAATACGGCAACCCGTGGGAGTTCCAGCGTTTCAACACCCGTTATAAAGTTCGCTTCGGTGGCCGTGTTCAGCACGAAGGGGCCAAGGTTCGCTGGCTGGAAACCGAAGAGATTCTGGCTATGGCCTACGATCAAATCATCCCGGGCTACGATACGGATTCTACTAACACGTTACGTTTGTGGGGCGCGCAGGCCAGTAACGAAATCAACCTGGGTAAATTCAATCAGGGTGACTATTTTGCGGCTGTGGAAGACAAGAACCACTCAGAAAACGTGTCCCGCGTGCTTTACCCCGACGACTCAACCTATTCCGGTCGGGAACTGCGTTTGCGCCAGGAATATTTCCTCGTGTCGGCTACCGTGCAGGACATTCTGAATCGTCACTGGACGATGCACCGGACCTGGGGCAACCTGGCGGACAAAATTGCCATTCACCTCAATGACACCCATCCGGTGCTGGCGATTCCCGAGCTGATGCGGTTGTTGATTGATGAGCATAAATTTACCTGGGATGATGCGTTCGATGTGTGCTGCCAGGTGTTTTCGTATACCAACCACACCTTGATGAGCGAAGCGCTGGAAACCTGGCCGGTAGATATGATTGGCAAGATCCTGCCGCGCCACCTCAGCATCATTTTTGAAATCAACGACTTTTTCCTTAAAACGATTCAGGAATATTATCCTGACGACTGGGATCTGCTGTCGCGCATTTCTATCATTGATGAGAACGACGGGCGCCGGGTGCGCATGGCCTGGCTGGCCGTGGTCGTCAGTCACAAGGTCAATGGCGTTTCAGAGCTGCACTCGAACCTGATGGTTCAGTCCCTGTTTGCCGATTTCTCCCGCCTGTTCCCCGGCCGTTTCTGCAACAAAACCAATGGCGTTACGCCGCGCCGCTGGCTGGCGCTGGCAAACCCACCTCTGTCTGAATTACTGGATGAGCAGATTGGCCGTAACTGGCGGACAGATTTAAGCCAGCTCAGCGAGCTGAAAGCCTGTATCGATTACCCGGCCTTTATTGAGAAAGTGGCGGATGCCAAGCTGGAAAACAAAAAACGGCTCGCCGTCTGGGTGGCGAAAAACCTCGATGTGGTGATCGATCCTAACGCGTTGTTCGACGTTCAGATCAAGCGTATTCATGAGTATAAGCGCCAGTTACTTAACGTCCTGCACGTGATTACCCGTTACAACCGCATCAAGGCCGATCCCGATGCCGAGTGGGTGCCGCGCGTGAATATTTTTGCGGGTAAAGCGGCTTCGGCGTACTACGTTGCCAAGCACATTATCCATTTGATTAACGATGTGGCGAAGGTGATTAACAATGATCCTCAGGTTAAAAATAAGCTGAAGGTCGTCTTTATCCCTAACTACAGCGTGAGTCTGGCGCAGATTATTATTCCGGCGGCCGATCTCTCTGAGCAAATCTCGACGGCAGGTACCGAAGCCTCGGGCACCAGTAACATGAAATTTGCCCTCAACGGTGCGCTGACCATTGGCACGCTGGACGGTGCCAACGTCGAAATGCTGGAGCATGTGGGCAAAGAAAACTTCTTTATTTTTGGTAACACCACTCCGCAGGTTGAAGCCTTGCGTCAGGCAGGCTACAACCCGCGTAAGTACTATGAAGAAGATGCCGAACTGCACCAGGTGCTGACCCAGCTCGCCTCGGGCGTCTTTAGCCCGCAGGATCCGGGCCGCTACCGTAACCTGTTCGATTTGCTGGTGAACTTTGGCGATCACTACCAGTTGCTGGCGGATTACCGCAGCTATGTGGATACGCAGGATAAGGTTGATGAACTGTATCGTCAGCCAGACGAATGGCAGCGCCGCGCCGCCATGAACATCGCCGGCATGGGCTATTTCTCGTCTGACCGCACGATTCAGGAGTATGCGGATGAGATCTGGAACATTTCGCCGGTGAGGTTGTAGTCTGGCGGTAAAGTTGAGATTGAGGGGGGCTGGTGACAGCCCCTTTTTTATTGGGGCGTTGTTCGTGGGGTGAGGGTTTACGGTTGTGCGCCGGGAATATTTTGCCCGCGGGGCGGGGGAGATTACGGTTGTGTGTCGGGAATATTTTGCCCGCGGGCCGGGGGAGATTACGGTCGTACACCGGGAGTTTTCCGCCCGCCAGGCGATGGCAGTTTCAGCCAGTCCGTGCAGGCGGCCGGGTTAAGGGGCTTGCGCCAGCCCCTTAACAATCCCGGCGGCCGTCAGCCGTCGCTGTGCCTTCGTCACTCACTGCGGCCTGACGGACCGTCCGGATGCGCCGTCCCTGGCGCAGCCGTCCTCTGCGCGGCATCCCTGCCGCTCCGTCCTGGCCTCCGTTCCCTCCTCAGCGCGCCGGATGCCGGCAGGAAACCCCTGCCTGTGGGATCGTGTTACTGATGTGGTGTGGTGTTGTCTGAGGATTGGTCTGTTTGGCCGCGGGGCGGGAAGATTACGGTCCTGCATCGGGGAATTTTCCGCCCGCTAGGCGATGGCAGTTTCAGCCAGTCCGTGCAGGCGGCCGGGTTAAGGGGCTTGCGCCAGCCCCTTAACAATCCCGGCGGCCGGCAGCCGTCGCTGTGCCTTCGTCACTCATTCCGGCCTGACGGACCGTCCGGATGCGCCGTCCCTGGCGCAGCCGTCCTCTGCGCGGCATCCTGCCGCGCCGTCCTGGCCTCCGTTCCCTCCTCAGCGCGCCGGATGCCGGCAGGAAACCCCTGCCTGTGGGATCGTGTTACTGATGTGGTGTGGTGTTGTCTGAGGATTGGTCTGTTTGGCCGCGGGGCGGGAAGATTACGGTCCTGCATCGGGGAATTTTCCGCCCGCCAGGCGATGGCAGTTTCAGCCAGTCCGTGCAGGCGGCCGGGTTAAGGGGCTTGCGCCAGCCCCTTAACAATCCCGGCGGCCGGCAGCCGTCGCTGTTCCTTCGTCTCTCACTCCGGCCTCACGGGCCGTCCGGATGCGCCGTCCCTGGCGCAGCCGTCCTCTGCGCGGTATCCCTGCCGCGCCGTCCTGGCCTCCGTTCCCTCCTCAGCGCGGCGGATGCCGGCAGAAAAACCCCCGCCTGCCAGTCCTGGTTTCTTTTAAAAGCGGGTGTTGTCTGTAGTGAATGTGTACAGTGGGATTCAAAAAAGTTTTTATAAACAGGCATTGATTCAAAACCAGCAGACTGTAGGACTTTCCGGTCACCTACAGCGACACCGGAAGTGGCTTTAACACAGAGACAGTGAAGCGGGGGTTTGGGGCGGCCTTCCCACCCGCTGAGCGGATGAGGGATTTCCGGATGAGCCGACAGGACGTCGGCGAGAGCCGGGCCGCGCCATGGATGGCGCGTCCTGGCGGTCCGTAGAAATCCTGAAGGAGCGAAGGCACCGCGCAGCGGCGGGTGGGCAGGACGGGAGCCCGGGGTCAAGGGGCCGCGGAGGCTGGCGGCCCCTTGTCGGTCGCCCGCACCGGCCTGGCTGAAACTCCAGGCCGTCTGGCGAGCGAAACCCTCTCAGCGTTTTATCAGCCGCTTTCCCACCACCGCCCAGCCGCGCAGGCAAAAAAAAACGGCACAACAGGCCGTAACCTGTTGTGCCGCACGCTCAGCGCTGACGCGCTGTTACGAGGCCAGCGACAGCGTCGGCTTGGCCTTCTCCGCCAGCCACTCAGCGATACGTGCCTGCTGGGCTTCGTTGAGCCACATACCTTGCTTGGTACGGCGCCAGATAGCGTCGTCGACTTCACGCACCCATTCATGCTGAACAAGGTAACGCAGTTCGGCCTCATAAAACTCGTGGCCAAAGTTCTCACCCAGATCTTCCAGCGACGTTGCATCGTTGAGCAGCAGTTCCGTGTTGCTGCCGTAAGTGCGGGAATAGTGGCGCGCCATGTTTTCAGTAATAAACGGATAACGGCGGCGCAGGCTGGCAGCGTAGTCATCACTGGTGCCAGAGATATTACCGCCGGGCAATACGCAGTTCTTCGTCCAGGCCGGGCCAGCCTTGGGATAATACTTCGCCAGTTTCTCCATCGCATGCTCAGCCAGCTTGCGATAGGTCGTTAATTTACCGCCAAAGACCGACAGTAATGGCGTTTTACCGTTTTCATCACGGACGTCCAGCGTGTAGTCACGGGTGATGGCCTGCGGCGAATCCGATTCATCATCACACAGCGGGCGCACGCCGGAATAGGTCCAGACGATATCGTCTGGCGTTAACTGCTTTTTAAAGTGGCCGTTGTACACTTTCAGGATGTAGTCGATTTCGTTGTCGTCAATAGCGACATTTTTCGGATCGCCTTTGTATTCCACGTCGGTTGTGCCGATGATGGAAAACTCGTCCATCCACGGAATGACAAACACAATGCGGTTATCTTCGTTTTGCAGGATATAAGCCTGCTTTTCGTTGTGAACGCGTGGCACCACGATATGGCTGCCTTTAATCAGGCGGATACCGTAAGGCGACTTCAGCGCCAGCCCGTCGTCAAAGAATTGCTTAACCCAGGGGCCGGCTGCGTTGACCAGACCTTTAGCCTGCCAGGTCAAGGTTTTGCCGCTGTCAATGTCTTCTGCTTCGACCATCCACAGGCCATTTTCACGCCACGCGCGGGTAACGCGGGTACGGGTGCGCACTTCACCGCCATGTTTAACCACTTCCTGCGCATTGAGGACGACCATACGGGCATCATCGACCCAGCAGTCGGAATACTCGAAACCACGTTTAATTTCAGGCTTCAGCGCCGAATCCGGCCCAAAGGTCAGGCTTTTACTGCCCGGCAGGCTGGTGCGTTTGCCCAGGTGGTCATACATGAACAGACCGGTGCGAATCATCCAGGCCGGGCGCAGATGCGGACGGTGCGGCAGGCGGAAACGCATCGGGAACGCGATATGCGGTGCCATTTTTAGCAGCACTTCGCGCTCAGCCAGCGCTTCACTTACCAGACGAAACTCATAATGTTCAAGGTAGCGCAGGCCACCATGAATCAGTTTTGAACTGGCGGAAGAGGTCGCGCAAGCCAGGTCCCGCGCCTCTAGCATTAACACCGACAGTCCGCGTCCTGCAGCGTCTGCTGCGATGCCAGCACCGTTGATGCCGCCGCCGATAACGATCAGGTCTTTGGTTTCCACGTTGTCTCCTCCGATGTTCGGAATAGTTCACTTATGTTCGTTTTCGAGCATAATCATAATCGCAAACCAACATTGATGCCAGTATTTAACCGCTTAAAAACAATTTTGCGTGATATGGATAACATTATGTGTGCGGAAAGGTGAGTAGCCACAATTATTGTCAGGTTATTGCCGAGGATTATCGGGTTACACTAGCTGTCATTTTGATGATGAAACATGATGAGAGACACCATGGAAACCTACCAATGTATCGATGTTCACCAGGCGCAGGCGCATCTTGAGCAGGGCGCAGTGCTGGTGGATATTCGCGATGCGCAAAGTTTTGCACTCGGCCATGCTCGCGGCGCCTTGCATTTGTCGAACAGCAACCTCAATGATTTCATCAGCACCACTGACATGAGCCTGCCTGTACTGGTGATGTGCTATCACGGCAACAGCAGTAAGGGCGCGGCGGACTATCTGCATGGTCAGGGATTTGCCACGGCTTACAGTATAGATGGCGGATTTGACGCCTGGCGCGCCGCCTTTCCTCAACAGGTTGCCAGCGGCGCTGAATAAATAAGCGGGCGTAACACGGAGAGTGAGTAATGCGCATTACCCAATTTAATCAGCCGCGCATGGCGCAGGCTTTTGTTGACTACATGGCGACGCGTGGCGTGAAATTGCGTATTGAGCATGAAAGTCACTATGTCATTGTGCTGGATGATGAAAGTCAGCTGTCAATGGTCGAAAACGAACTTCAGGCGTTCGTGCGCGATCCCAACCATCCGCGCTACCAGGCAGCGAGCTGGCAAAGTGGTAAAACCGACAGCGGCCTGCGCTATGAGCGCAGCAACATTTGGGCAAACATACGTGAGCGGGCCGGACCATTGACGACCGTCGTGGTGCTGGCCTGTATCGCCGTCTTTATTCTGATGCAGGTGCTGGGCGATCGCACCGTAATGTACTGGTTAGCCTGGCCCGATGCCGATCAGCACTTTGAGGTCTGGCGCTGGTTTAGTCATGCGTTGCTGCATTTTTCGCTGCTGCATATCTTGTTTAACCTGATGTGGTGGTGGTATCTCGGCGGAGCGGTAGAAAAACGGTTAGGCAGCGGCAAACTTTTTGTCATTTTACTGATCTCCGCCCTGCTCAGTGGCTGGCTGCAGGCAAAGTTCAGCGGCATCTGGTTTGGTGGTCTGTCCGGCGTGGTCTATGCATTAATGGGATATTGCTGGCTGCGTGGCGAACGCGATCCTGAGAGTGGTATCTGTCTGGAGCGCGGGTTAATCGGATTTGCCCTCGTCTGGCTGGTGGTCGGCTGGTTTGGGGCCTTTGGTCTGGCCATCGCCAATGCCGCGCACGTGGGTGGGCTACTGGTTGGCCTGGCGATGGCATTTGTTGATACGCGCAAGAAAAAACGCTAGTCACAACGAAGAAGAATAAGCCCGAAACAGGAGAGGAATGTGAAGCAGACGCAACGTCATGACGCCATTATTGATCTGGTTCGGCGTCAGGGATATGTCAGTACTGAGGAGCTGGTCGACCATTTTGAAGTCAGCCCACAAACGATTCGTCGTGATTTAAACGACCTTGCCGATCAAAATAAAATTCAACGGCACCACGGTGGGGCGGCTTTGCCCTCCAGCTCGGAGAACACCGCCTGGCAGGACCGTAAAATGATGTGGTCGGCCGAAAAAGCGCGCATTGCCCAGCGCGTTGCCAGCCAGATTCCCGACGGCGCAACGCTGTTTATTGATATCGGCACCACGCCGGAAGCGGTGGCGCATGCGCTGCTGGGCCACAGCGATCTGCGCGTGGTGACGAACAACCTGAACGTAGCCATGCTGTTGATGGGCAAACCGGACTTCAGAGTCATTATTGCGGGTGGCGAAGTACGTACCCGTGACGGCGCGGTCATGGGCGAAGCGACGCTGGACTTTATTTCACAGTTTCGCCTTGATTACGGCATCCTCGGGATTAGCGGCATTGATATGGACGGATCACTGCTGGAGTTCGACTACCACGAGGTGCGCACCAAGCGCGCCATCATCGAGAACTCACGCTGTGTCATGCTGGTTGTGGATCACTCGAAATTTGGACGTAATGCCATGGTCAACCTGGGCAATATGAGCCAGCTTGATTATCTTTATACCGATAAAATGCCGCCCGCCAGCGTCATGAAGGTGATTGAACAGCACGACGTTCACCTCGAACTTTGCTAATTCCTGCCCGCCAGTGAGTAAACTGGCGTTTTTTACCTCAGTCTGTCGCTTTTTCCCGCACTCACGTATTTAATTAAAACGGTCGCTGGCCATGTTGCCGGCCCATGCGCATGCCATGTTTACCTTACCCATATGGATACAAAGGGAGTGATATGCCACAGCAGAAATTCAATAAATCCCGCTTTCAGGCTGCATTAACCCGCCAATGGCAACATCTTGGCTACACCTCCGCCAGGCAAATGACGCCGCATCAGTGGTGGCAGGCACTCAGTGCCGCAATGAATGATGTGATCAGTGTGCAGCCCACCGCCCGATCCCTCTCGCCACAACGTCATGTGAACTATCTGTCGATGGAATTTCTGCTGGGACGTCTTACGGGCAATAACCTGCTTAATCTGGGCTGGTTTGATGAGGTAAAAGCCCTGCTGGCTGAACATCAGGTTGAGCTGAGCGAACTGCTGGAAGAAGAGGTCGATCCAGCCTTAGGTAACGGCGGCCTGGGAAGGCTGGCGGCCTGTTACATGGACGCCATGGCGACGGCAGGCCAGCCTGCAACCGGACATGGGCTGAATTATCAATATGGCCTGTTCCGCCAGCGCTTCGCAGAGGGCAAACAGGTTGAAGAACCGGATGACTGGGAGCGCGACACCTATCCCTGGTTTCGCCATAACGCAGCGCTGGATGTGCGTGTCGGGCTGGGTGGAAAAGTGATCAAGCGCGATGAAGGTCGCCTGGAATGGGTACCTGCCCTTTATCTTCGCGGGGAAGCCTGGGATCTGCCGATTACGGGATACCGTAACGGGGTGACGCTGCCGTTACGGCTGTGGAAAGCCACCAGCGAACATCCTTTTGACCTGACGCTGTTTAACGATGGTAAGTTTTTACAGGCTGAACAGCAGGGGATTGATGCCGCCAGCCTGACCAAAGTGCTTTATTCCAACGATAATCACCCACAGGGAAAACGCCTGCGCCTGATGCAGCAATATTTTCAGTGTGCCTGCGCAGTGGCGGATATTTTGCGACGTCATCATCAGGCAGGGCGCAGTATCCATGCCCTGCCAGATCATGAAGTGATCCAGCTAAACGATACGCATCCCACTATCGCTATACCGGAAATGCTGCGTGTATTGCTGGATGCGCATCAGCTGAGTTGGGATGAGGCGTGGCATATCACCAGCCGCGTGTTTGCCTATACCAATCACACCTTAATGCCTGAAGCGCTGGAACGCTGGGATGAAAAGCTGATGCGCAGTGTGCTGCCGCGTCATATGGTCATTATCAAAGAGATCAATCGCCGCCTGAAACAGCAGGTTAAACAGCGCTGGCCAGGTGATAAAGCGATATGGAAGAAGCTGGCAGTGGTGGCCGATGGTCAGGTGCGCATGGCAAACCTGTGCGTGGTGAGCGGTTTTGCAGTGAATGGCGTGGCGGCCCTGCATTCCGGCCTGGTCGTGACCGATCTTTTCCCCGAGTACCATCAGCTTTGGCCGCAAAAATTCCACAATGTCACGAACGGCATCACGCCGCGCCGCTGGATTAAGCAGTGTAATCCCGCCCTGTCGAGCCTGATTGACGATACGCTTCAATGCGAATGGGTCAGTAATCTGACGGCCTTGCAGAGGCTGGAGCCCTGTGCGGATGATCCTGCCTTCCGTGAGCGCTTCCGTGCGGTTAAGCGCCATAACAAAGCGCGTCTGGCTACCTACATTGCGCAGCGCACCGGCATCCTTGTTAATCCAGAAGCGATCTTTGATGTGCAGATCAAGCGGCTGCATGAGTATAAGCGTCAGCATTTAGGCCTGTTGCATATTTTGCACTGCTATAAACGCGTTCGCGATAATCCCGATGATGCCAGCATGATTCCCCGCGTGTTTCTCTTTGGTGCCAAAGCCGCACCGGGTTATTACCTGGCAAAAAACATTATCTATGCCATCAACAAGGTGGCAGACGTGGTGAATAACGACCCGCTTGTTGGCGACAAACTCAAAGTCGTCTTTATGCCGGATTACCGCATTACGGCAGCCGAATACCTGATCCCTGCTGCCGATCTGTCGGAGCAGATCTCCACAGCGGGCTACGAAGCCTCAGGCACAGGCAACATGAAGCTGGCATTAAATGGCGCACTCACTATTGGCACGCTGGATGGGGCGAATGTAGAAATCGCCGAACAGGTCGGCGAAGAAAACATCTTTATTTTCGGCCATACCGTGGATGAGGTTAAGGCGCTTAAAGCGGCAGGTTACAAGCCGCAAAAGATCCGCAAGCATAACAAAGAGCTGGATGAATTACTGACGTCTCTGAAAAAAGGGAAGTTCAGTAATGGCGATAAGCATGCATTCGACCTAATGTTGGAGAGTCTGACAAAAAATGGCGATCCCTGGCTGGTGCTGGCGGATTATCAGGCTTACGTCGATGCGCAAAAACGCGTTGAGGCGTTATGGCGCGATCAGGAAGCCTGGACGCGCGCCGCCATTCTCAATACGGCACGAGCCGGGTTTTTTAGTTCGGATCGTTCAATTCGGGACTACCAACAGCGCATCTGGCAGGCGCAACGCTAAGGAATTGCGATGACATCCTCTTCACTTGATAAAGCCGCACTGGCGGCAGGAATAGCGCTGACGTACTTCAATGCGAACGGTGAACCGGAAGCGATCAGCGATGAGACAAAGCGTGCCTTGCTCGCCGTGATGGAAAACCCGCAGAAAGCCAGCAAATCACCGCTGCCGCCTGTTGTGGTCTTCAGCGGTAATCGCCAACGCGTGCTGGCGCCACAGATTGACGGTCGCATAAGCTGGCAGTTGCAGACAGAGAAAGGCAAAACTTTTAGCGGAACACTCGAAGGTGGTGCGCCCTTTACGCTGCCTTCTCCTCTGGGACAGGGTTATCACCAGCTTACCCTGAGCAAGGGCAAGCGGACGTGGCAGACGAGAGTGATCGTCGCGCCGCGCCGCTGTTATCTGCCCCCGGCCTTGCGTGCCGGAGAGAAACGCTGGGGCGCGCTGGTTCAGCTTTATACCGTGCGTTCAGCAACAAACTGGGGCATTGGTGATTTTGGCGATCTGGAATATTTGCTGGAGCAGCTTGCCGCGCGCGGTGGTGATTTTGTCGGCCTGAATCCCCTGCACGCGCTCTATCCGGCCAGCCCCGCTTTTGCCAGCCCTTACAGTCCGTCGTCCCGTCGCTGGTTAAATATTATCTATATCGATGTGGCACAGGTAGAGGATTTCCAGCAGAGCCGCGCGGCGCAAAAGTGGTGGAAAAGCGCGAAAACCCAAAAAGCACTCAGCAAGGCCCGGGAAAGTGAGTGGGTGGATTACGATGCAGTGATGGCGCTGAAGCTGACGGCGTTGCGCCATAGCTGGACTCAGTTCCAGGCCCGGCGTGCGGAAGATGAGCAGAAACAAGGCTTTGCCGAATTTATCCAGCAAGGGGGCGACAGTTTGCGCTATCAGGCCGTTTATGACGGTCTGCAGGCAGACATGCAGCGTGAAGGCTCCGCACTGACAGGCTGGCCTGCCTGGTCCGAAAGCTGGCGTGACTGCCGCTCCGCGGAGGTGCAGAACTGGTGCGAACAGCACGGCGAGGAGATTGCTTTCTGGCAGTGGTTGCAGTGGCTGGCGCAGCAGCAGTTTTCGCAGTGCTGGGCGCGCAGTCAGGCGCTGGGTATGAGTGTCGGCCTGTACCGCGATCTGGCCGTCGGCGTAGCAGAAGGCAGCGCTGAAACCTGGCACGATCCAGAGCTCTACCGGCTGAAAGCGTCCATCGGCGCGCCGCCCGATCGGCTTGGTCCGCTGGGCCAAAACTGGGGGCTGCCGCCGATGGATCCCCATGTTCTGCAGGCCAGAGGTTATCAGCCCTTTATCGACATCCTGCGTGCGAATATGCGTGACTGCGGCGCGCTACGTATCGACCACGTAATGGCGCTTCTGCGCCTCTGGTGGGTACCGGCGGGTGAAACGGCGGATAAAGGGGCATATGTGGCTTATCCGGTTCACGATCTGTTAGGTATTCTGGCGCTGGAAAGCCACCGACAGGGCTGTATGGTGATCGGCGAGGATTTAGGTACCGTGCCTGAAGAGATTGTCAGTCTGCTGCGCGACAGTGGCGTCTTTTCGTGGAAAGTGTTGTGGTTTGAACAGGGCAGGCAGGGCCAGTATCGCGCGCCCCGGGCCTATCCACGGCAGTCAATCGCCAGCGCCAGCACGCACGATCTGCCTACATTGACAGGGTTCTGGAGTGGCGGCGATTTGCAGCTTGGCGAGGAGCTTGGGCTTTATCCCGATAAAAAAACTGTCCTCAACCTGCAGCAGCAGCGACTGAGGCAAAAGCAGGCGCTGCTCGATGCACTACATAAAGCGGGCGCTGTGCCGGCACGGAGCGCAAAACAGGCGGCGTCGCTCGCGATGACGCCCGGTCTGAATCAGTCTGTGCACCGCTTTCTGGCGGATACTAACAGTGCACTGCTTGGGTTGCAGCCTGAGGACTGGCTGGGCATGACCACGCCGGTTAACGTGCCGGGCACCGTCGATCAATATCCCAATTGGCGCCGCAAGCTGGTGCAGCCACTGGAAAGCATCTTTGCCGATGATGACGTCAATAAGCTACTGAAAACCGTGACTAAACGGCGAAAGGCGGGATAACGGGAACGCGCGACAGCGGTGCTGTCGCGCGTGAACATCAGTAGAACGAGTGCTCGCCACGCTGGTGCTCAGTAATATCGCGCACGCCTTTCAACTGCGGGAAGGCTGCCAGCAACTCTTTCTCAATGCCATCCTTCAGGGTAACGTCGATCATCGAACAGCCGTTACAGCCGCCACCAAACTGCAGGATAGCAAAACCGTCGTCGGTGATTTCCATCAGCGAAACGCGTCCGCCGTGTCCGGCCAGCTGTGGGTTAATCTGCGCCTGTAACAGGTACTCAACGCGCTCAACCAGTGGCGCATCGTCAGAAACCTTGCGCATCTTAGCGTTAGGCGCCTTCAGCGTCAGCTGCGAGCCCAGATTATCGGTGACGAAGTCAATTTCAGCGTCTTCCAGATAGGGCGCGCTCAGTTCATCAACATACGCGGACAGTTTTTCAAACTTAAGTTCAGTATCCGTGGCTTCAACCGCATCGGGTGGGCAGTATGACACGCCGCATTCGGCCGTTGGCGTACCCGGGTTAATCACGAATACGCGAATCTGGGTGCCATCTTCTTGTTTAGACAGCAGTTTTGAAAAATGCTCTTGGGCAGAATCAGTAATTCGGATCATGTCAGTTGCTCAATAGTTGACTAATTTAGTTGGTTATAATACGCCCATCATTCGGGCTCTACAAGGTACGGCACAGGCACCAGATGTGCACGCTGGCTGCGCCTTTCGCCCGGAGCAGCCGGCTGATTTCTTTGACCGTACTGCCGGTGGTGACCACATCATCGATCAGGGCGATATGGCGTCCGGTGACATCGGCTTCAAGATGAAACGCTCCTCGCAAGTTGCGACGACGCTGGCGGGCGCTTAAGTGATGCTGAACGGCACCTGCGCGCCGTCGGTATAACGCCGGACTGAATGCACAGCCCAGCCAGTGAGCCAGGGGTGCGGCCAGCAGGGCCGTTTGATTGTAGCCGCGCCACCAGCAGCGTCGTGAATGCAGCGGAACACACATCAGCAGATCGGGACGGCTCGTCCGTTTGCTACGGTACGCATTCAACCAGCTTAACAAAAGCAAACGCGCCAGCATCACCCTTAGTGCGGTCGTCCCGGAGAATTTTAACTGGTTTACCCATGTGCTGAGCGGGGGCTGCCAGGCGCTGACGCAGACTAACGTCTGCCAGGGCGGCGGGTGACGCAGGCAGCGCCCGCAGGTCAGATTGCCAGAAGCGGCAGGCAGACCGCATACCGGGCATAACGGGGGCAGGCGGGGCAACTGGCGCAGACAGACACAGCAAATGCCGTGCCGGGCAAGACGTAGCGGCAACTGGCATAGCCAACACAGGGCGGGCATTGGTAGCATAGTGGCCTCCTTATTAATGAATGATGGAAGCATAACGGATGAGCTCACTTTACTGGCATACCTGCGGCGAAGGAGATAACGATCTTGTGCTGCTGCACGGTTGGGGACTGAATGCGGAAGTGTGGCAAAACATCGTGCCGCGACTCAGCGCGCATTTCCGTCTGCACTTAGTGGATTTACCCGGTTATGGCCGCAGCCAGGGATTTCCGGCAATGTCGCTGGAAGCGATGGCACAGGTGCTTGAGCCGCATCTGCCCTCGCGCGCCACTGTACTGGGCTGGTCTCTGGGCGGGCTGGTTGCCACGCAGCTGGCGTTGAGCGTCCCCGAACGATTACGTGCCCTGATTACCGTCGCCTCGTCACCTTGCTTTACCGCCCGCGATGACTGGCCTGGGATTGCCCCTTTAACCTTACATAACTTTCAGCAGCAGTTGAGTCAGGACTTTCAGCGAACCGTTGAGCGTTTTCTGGCTCTGCAAACCATGGGCTCGGAAAGCGCCCGCGCCGATGCACGCCAGCTGAAAGACATTGTGCTGTCACAGCCGATGCCCGACGTAGCGGTGCTGAATGGTGGCCTGCAGATTCTGAGCGAATGCGATTTACGTGACAGGCTTGCCACGCTTTCGCTGCCTTTTTTGCGCATCTATGGCGCGCTGGATGGTCTGGTACCACGTCGCATTGCGCAACAGCTTGACCAACAGTTACCGGCATCGCCTTCTGTTGTGACAGACAAAGCCGCACATGCGCCGTTTATTTCTCATCCTGACGCCTTCTGCCAGCATATTATTTCATTTATCAGCGGATTAGACAGTTAACCCAGACCGTAACTGGCAAATTTCTGTGTAGCGGCAATACTTGATGAGTGAGCAAGGCCGCTGCACTTCTATGCGATTAGTCAGGGAAATGACTATGCCGTTCGATATAGCCTTAAGCGATTTGCGGCTGCTTACATCTCAACAATGGATCATGAATGAGGGTAGACAAATGAAGGTTATGAAATGGGTAGTTGCATCAGTGATGATGGGCGCAGTGTCATTTTCTGCACTGGCGGCGAAAGAAGTCACCAAAGAAGAAGTGCAGAAGATGAATCTGACCAAAATTGGTACCGTAAACACCACGGCAGAAACCACCTCGCCAATGGATGCCAAGAAGAAGCTGTCAAAAGCAGCGGATGAGAAGGGCGGCAAGTACTTCCTGGTGATCGCGGGCCGTGAGCACGGTAAGTTCAGTGCAACTGCGGAAGTGTACAAGTAATTAGCGTAGCCACATGAATTGCCAGGCATCCAGCACCACGGGCTGGGTGCCATCCACCTTCTCACCTCTGATCACATCCTGAAAAAGGCGCGCTTCGGGTAACAGCGCTGTAACCTGTCTGCCACTGAGATTAAATACACACAGTAACGCATCGCCGCGGACGGGCTCATCACGCTTCATTATTAACAGCGCATTATCACTCTGAAAGAGCTGCATCGGATTATCGGGATGGAAAGCGGCCAGACGGCGACGCTGCTGAATCAGTTTACTCAAATGCGTATAAACCTGATGGCGTAAACCGTTCCTGTTCGCCAGCGCGTCTTCAATCTCCGGCATCGCATATTTTTGCCGGTTGATCGCCCGGTTATGGCCGGCTTCGCGTACGCCCTCATAATCGTTACGTGCACCCAGTATGCTCTGGATATAAATGGCGGGTACGCCCGGAAACGCCAGTAAGATAGCGTGCGCTAACATAAAGCGTTTGAGCCGCGTTTCATCGTCATCGCCTTCACGGTTGAGCGCGTCGAAATAGGTCACGTTGATTTCATAGGGGCTGGTTGTGCCATCAGGATTATTTTTGTACGAGATCAGCGCACCTTCCAGCGCCAGATCGCGCACCAGGGCGGTAATTTCCACTTCAGATAAAATACCGCGTGCCGGATTCAGGCCAATACCATCGTGCGATGCCAGGAAATTGAAAAAAGTGGTATTGCCATTGCCTGTCGTAAGGGTACTGGCCCATTGGCGTAACGCACGCGCCGAGCCGGTGTGGATGGCGTGCAGCACCAGCGGCGGCAGCGAGAACTGATACACCATCTGGGCTTCATCATAACCCTTGCCGAAATAGCTGATGTTGTCTTTATGCGGCACATTGGTTTCAGTGATGATCACGGTGCCCGGTGCAACCTCGTCGGCGATGGCACGAAACAGTTTGACCAGCAGATGCGTTTTTTCGAGGTGAATGCACGTGGTGCCGGGTGTTTTCCACATATAGCCCACTGCATCCAGCCGTACGTAATCGGCTCCACGTTTCAGGTAGTCGAGCAGGACCTCAACCATGCGCAGCAGCACGTCAGGGCTGGCAAAGTTCAGGTCAATTTGATCGGCGCTGAAGGTGGTCCAGACAAAACGAATGTCACCGTTTGCCAGCGTGAACGGGGTGAGCAAGGGCGACGTCCGTGGCCGCGTTACCGCACTCAGATCGGTAGTGGGCGGCAGGCTTATAAAAAAATCATCCCAGCCCGGATCCTGTGCAAGATAATGCTTAAACCATGCGCTGTGCGCCGACATATGGTTACAGACAAAATCGAACATCAGTCGTGTTTCCTGATGCAGCAGGGCAATGTCATGCCAGTCGCCACATAACGGATTGACCTGATGGTAATCGATGACGGAAAAACCGTCGTCGGACGAATAAGGATAGAACGGCAGAAGGTGCACCAGTGGAAAGGTCGACTGCAAATGCTGCTGATAAAAGCGTGAGAAAGTGCGGAGCGTAGGCGTATTCGGTTCGCGAAACTGATCGGCATAGGTAATCAGTACGACATCCTGTTCGTCCCAGTGCGCTTTACGTGGCAATTTTGTGGTATCGCGAGCGTCTGCAATCAGGGCGAGCAGGCGTTCACGTAAAGCCTGTGGAAAGGCATCGGCATAAATCGCATCGAGTAAAGCAGTGATTTTTTCCATTTTAAGGGGCTGCCACAGCGGGTGTCGTTATTATCACGGGCGTCTTTTTAGCGTAGCGTCAGGGTGAGGATTTTCAACTTAATCGCACGCGCAGCCAGCGAAAGGGCGCAATGGCTTGCTGGCAGGCAAAGCCTGGCGGAGGGCTAAGAACAGCGTAAAGGGGAAGAGAGCGTGAAGCGTCGCCTCCTTCCGCACCGGGAAAGAGGCGACGTAACCGCCGTTAACTAGCGCTTCTTACCGAAGGCCGCAGCCAGGGCATCACCCATGGCGCTGTTACCTGCTGGCTGACTGGCGGGACGCGCCCGGCCTTTGTTCGCTGCGGGACGTCTTTCCTCACGTGCCGTGCTGCTCTTACCACTGCGGGCATGGCCTTCACCCGGCTGCTCGTCAAGACGCATAGTAAGCGCGATACGTTTACGCTGCAGATCCACTTCCATGACTTTGACTTTGACGATGTCGCCCGCCTTCACGACCTGATGCGGATCGTCCACAAACTTATCGGACAGGGAAGAGATATGGACCAGCCCGTCCTGATGAACGCCAATATCCACGAAAGCACCGAAGTTAGTGACGTTAGTGACCGCACCTTCCAGCACCATGCCCGGCATCAGGTCGTTCAGGGTTTCCACGCCTTCCGCGAACTGCGCGGTTTTAAACTCAGGACGGGGATCGCGGCCAGGTTTTTCCAGCTCTTTCATGATGTCAGTCACGGTCGGCAAGCCGAAACGCGCATCGGTAAAGTCCACAGCGTTCAGATTCCGCAGGCTGGCCGGATTGCCCATCAAATCGGTCAGGGCCTGTTCCGTGGCCGCCAGAATGCGCTCGACGACCGGATAGGCTTCGGGGTGAACCGTAGACGCATCCAGCGGGTTATCGCCGTGATTGATACGCAGGAAGCCTGCGCATTGCTCAAAGGCTTTCGGCCCCAGGCGGCTCACCTTGAGTAACTGCTGACGATTCTGAAAACGCCCGTTTTCGTCACGCCAGCCGACGATATTTTGCGCCATCATGCGCGTCAGACCTGCTACGCGCGTCAGCAGCGGTACGGAAGCGGTGTTCAGATCAACGCCGACGGCATTCACGCAGTCTTCCACGACCGCATCCAGCTTTTTCGCCAGCTGACTCTGGCTGACGTCATGCTGATACTGGCCTACACCGATGGATTTCGGGTCGATTTTCACCAGCTCGGCAAGCGGATCCTGTAAGCGGCGGGCAATAGAAACCGCCCCGCGCAGGGAGACATCCAGATCCGGGAACTCCTGCGCCGCTAACTCTGACGCGGAGTAGACCGATGCGCCCGCTTCGCTGACGATCACTTTTTGCGCCGTGACCTGCGGGAACTGCTTTTGCAGATCAAGGAAGAAACGTTCGGTTTCACGTGAGCCGGTACCGTTTCCGATCGCCACCAGTTCGACCTGGTGCTTCACGCACAGCGCCGCCACGGCCGCCGCCGCTTTCGCGGCCTGGCCAGTATGGGGATAAACGGTATCGGTGGCGACCAGCTTGCCGGTGGCGTCAACGACGGCAACTTTCACGCCGGTACGCAGGCCTGGATCCAGGCCCATAGTGGCACGCATGCCCGCAGGTGCCGCCATCAACAGATCGTGCAGGTTGCGTGCAAAGACGTTGATGGCCTCATCTTCGGCCCGCTCGCGAACCGTGCCCATCAGCTCGGTTTCCAGATGCAGCATCACCTTGATGCGCCAGGTCCAGCTGACCACAGCCTTGCGCCAGCTGTCGGCGGGCGCGTTATTCAGTCTCAGGTTCAGGTGTTCGGCAATCAGGGTTTCGCCATGACTTTCGCGCGGTGGCTCATCAAATTGCGGATCGGCATTCAGTGACAGCTGCAGCACGCCTTCGTTACGTCCGCGCAGCATCGCCAGTGCACGGTGAGACGGTACGGTATGCAGCGGCTCATGGTGGTCGAAATAGTCGCGGAATTTCGCGCCCTCTTCCTCTTTACCTTCCACCACTTTCGATACCAGATGGGCATTCTTCCACAAATAGTGGCGTACTTTAGCCAGCAGCGCGGCATCTTCAGCAAAGCGCTCCATCAGAATATAGCGCGCGCCATCAAGGGCTGCGCGCACATCGGCGACACCGTTATCGGCATTCACATAACCGGCAGCCAGTTGCTCCGGATCGTGCGAGGGATCCTGCCACAATGTCTCGGCCAACGGCTCCAGACCGGCTTCGATGGCGATTTGCCCACGGGTGCGGCGTTTGGGTTTGTAGGGCAGGTAAAGATCTTCGAGTTCTGTTTTGCTGAGCGTTCTATTGATGGCCTGAGCCAGGTCGTCGGTGAGTTTTCCTTGTTCCTCAATGGATTTCAGGATGGCCTGCCTGCGTTCAGCGAGTTCACGCAGGTAGCCGAGGCGGGTTTCCAGCTGGCGGAGTTGCGTATCATCCAGACCGCCCGTCACCTCTTTACGATAACGTGCAATGAATGGCACGGTATTCCCTTCATCCAACAGGCGGACGGCGGCGTCAACTTGCTCGGGGCGCGCCTGGAGCTCACTTGCAATTAGCTGGCTAAGAACATTCATCATCGGACTATTATGCTTTCTGGGTTGAGAAATAGCCGATAGTTATACGGATTGATGGGCGAAAATGCCAGAGAATGGGCCTGCTTTCAGCGATATTCTGAATCAGGCTTCAATATAGCTAATTTCATTAACATACCAGGCGGCCGGCCCGGCTGGCGTCTCGACAATGGCCATATCACCGACCGCTTTTTTTAACAGCGCGCGGGCCATCGGCGAGTCAATCGAGATGTAATCCTTACGGCCAAAAATTTCATCGTAACCCACGATACGAAAGCGTTTCACTTCACCGTCGTCATTCTCGACTTCCACCCAGGCACCAAAAAATACTTTGCCGTCCTGTTGGGGCGAATAATCCACAATACGCAGTTGCTCAAGACTTTTGCTGAGATAGCGGACGCGGCGGTCAATCTCGCGCAAACGCTTCTTATTGTACTGGTAATCGGCATTTTCACTCCGATCGCCCAGGCTGGCAGCCCAGGTCACTTTTTTGGTGACCTCGGGTCGCTCTTCCCGCCACAGATAATCAAGTTCAGCTTTTAAGGTGTTAAAACCTTCACGGGTAATCAGTCGCGTTCTCATGTACTGCAGCCGGTCAAATCAAAAGAGCTTCAGTGTAAAGCAAATCCGGTGTGGCGAAAAAGGGGGCGAGAAAAGGGTTTTTAACAGGCTAAAAACCCTTTTACTGCGCTTCACGCTCAGGGAAGCACAATGAGGCGAGGAGGCTGACTTATTTACCCGCTTTGGTCGACGTCGTGGTTGAGGTGCTGCTGCTGTTACCATCACCGCCGCCACCGCCTGCGGTCGCCAGCGCTACGCCCAACAGCGCGCCAATGGCACCAATACCGATGGCATTGGAGTTGCCCTGAGCGGTTGTGGTGGCCTGTGCACCGGCGGCTTCACCGGCTGCAGGGGCGGCATAACTTTGGCTGATGCTGGACAAGGCCAGTACGCTCAGCAGTAAGATCGTTTTTTTCATGTTTTCCCCGTAAAGCGACAGATTGGCGTTGCTTTAGTCTGGGTGATATCAGGCAGTACGCAAAGTGAGCTTTACTGATTGATTTATTGGACTTTAGCTGCAAGTGGACTCATTAAAAGCGGATCTCATACTAATCCGAGAACGGTCGCGTATTATCCTGTTTTTTTGCGGAAGAATATGCTGTTATCAGAGTCATAAACCGCAGCTTGCCGGAGAAGCGGGCAATAACAGATTCGATTTAAGTCAAATTTTCTAGCAACCCGTTGTTTTTGTTAGCGCGATTATCACTGGTACGGTGTTAAAACCAGTAAATAGCGGAATTTTAGCCAATATTTCAGATTTGCCGTATTCTGTCCCACGGAGGACGAAACGGAACGGCTTCTCCGTCAGCAGAACGTGAATTTAAATATAAGCTGCTGTTTAATATGCTTTGTAACAATTTTGACTAGAATATAAACCATTAAACACTGTCGCTGTGCCACATGTTTTTTTAACAATATTGGCTCAGGCAATCGCGCCTTTGGGAGTTAAAAATGCAAGAAAACTACAAGATCCTGGTCGTCGATGACGATATGCGTTTACGCGCTCTGCTTGAACGCTACCTTACCGAACAAGGCTTTCAGGTGCGCAGTGTCGCCAACGCCGAGCAGATGGATCGTCTGTTAACCCGCGAATCCTTCCATTTGATGGTGCTGGATCTGATGCTGCCTGGCGAAGATGGGCTGTCGATTTGCCGCCGTCTGCGTAGCCAGAGCAATCCCATGCCTATCATCATGGTCACGGCTAAGGGTGAAGAAGTGGACCGTATCGTAGGGCTGGAAATCGGTGCGGACGACTATATTCCTAAACCATTCAACCCGCGTGAGCTGCTGGCGCGCATTCGTGCCGTGCTGCGTCGTCAGGCCAATGAGCTGCCCGGTGCGCCTTCGCAGGAAGAAGCGGTCATCGCGTTTGGTAAGTTCAAGCTCAACCTGGGCACGCGGGAAATGTTCCGTGAAGATGAACCTATGCCGTTAACCAGCGGCGAATTCGCCGTGCTTAAGGCGCTGGTGAGTCACCCACGTGAGCCGCTGTCGCGCGATAAACTGATGAACCTGGCCCGCGGTCGCGAGTACAGCGCCATGGAGCGTTCCATTGACGTTCAGATTTCTCGTCTGCGTCGCATGGTGGAAGAAGATCCGGCTCATCCACGCTACATCCAGACCGTTTGGGGCCTGGGTTACGTCTTTGTACCGGACGGCAGTAAAGCATGAGGCGGTTGCGCTTCTCGCCACGAAGTTCGTTTGCCCGCACCTTGTTGTTGATCGTTACCTTGCTGTTTGTCAGCCTGGTAACGACCTACCTGGTGGTGCTGAACTTCGCCATTCTTCCCAGCCTGCAACAGTTTAATAAGGTTCTGGCGTATGAAGTCCGTATGCTGATGACGGACCGTTTACAACTGGAAGATGGCACGCAGCTGGAAGTGCCACCCGCGTTTCGCCGCGAAATCTATCGTGAACTGGGTATTTCGCTCTATACCAATGCGGCGGCAGAGGAGAGCGGACTGCGCTGGGCACAGCACTATAAGTTCCTCAGCGATCAGATGGGGCAGCAGCTTGGTGGCCCGACCGATGTGCGCGTCGAGGTTAATAAAAATTCCCCGGTTGTCTGGTTAAAGACCTGGCTGTCGCCCGATATCTGGGTGCGCGTGCCGCTGACTGAAATTCACCAGGGTGATTTCTCACCGCTGTTCCGCTATACCCTGGCGATAATGTTGCTGGCGATCGGCGGAGCCTGGCTATTTATCCGCATACAAAACCGCCCGCTGGTGGACCTGGAACACGCCGCACTGCAGGTCGGCAAAGGCATTATCCCGCCGCCACTGCGTGAGTATGGCGCGTCAGAAGTGCGCTCGGTCACGCGCGCGTTCAACCAGATGGCGGCAGGGGTTAAACAGCTCGCTGACGACAGAACGTTGCTCATGGCGGGCGTCAGCCACGATTTACGTACGCCGTTGACCCGTATTCGCCTCGCCACAGAGATGATGAACGAGCAGGATGGCTATCTGGCCGAATCGATCAATAAAGACATCGAAGAGTGCAATGCCATCATCGAGCAGTTCATTGACTACCTGCGCACCGGTCAGGAAATGCAGACCGAACTGGCCGACCTGAACAGCGTTTTGGGTGAAGTGGTGGCCGCAGAAAGCGGTTATGAGCGTGAAATCGAAAATGCGGTGATGGCGGAAGAGTTGATGCTGGAGATTAATCCCCTTTCCATTAAACGTGCGCTGGCTAACCTGGTGGTGAACGCAGCACGTTATGGAAATGGCTGGATCAAGGTCAGCAGCGGTCGGGAACTGCATCGCGCCTGGTTCCAGGTTGAAGACGATGGCCCGGGTATTAAACCCGATCAACTGGCCCATCTGTTCCAGCCCTTTGTGCGCGGTGACAGTGCGCGTAGCACCAGCGGTACCGGTCTGGGACTGGCTATCGTGCAGCGTATTATCGATGCACATCAGGGTTCGCTGGAAATTGGCGACAGTGAGCGGGGAGGATTACGCATCCGTGCCTGGCTGCCGTTAGCAGAAACCCCGGAAGCGGTTCAAAACAGCGGCAATCTTTCGCTGAGCTAAAACAACGGCGCGGCGGTTCAGGCCGCGCCGTGGCGATTAGCGCTGTGGACCGGCTTTAACCAACGCGGCACCTGCCGCATTATCGGTATACTTCTCAAAATTAGTGATAAAACGCTGGGCCAAATCATCCGCCGCAGCGTGCCACTTCGCTTCACTTTCCCAGCTACGACGTGGATCCAGGGTGTCTTCATCCAGATCGCCCAGGGTTTTAGGGACCTGAAGGTTGAATACCGGCAGCGTTTCCGTTGGCGCATCATCCAGCTCACCGGCCAGAATCGCGTTGATAATGGCGCGGGTATTTTTCAGCGAAATGCGTTTTCCACTGCCGTTCCAGCCGGTGTTAACCAGATAAGCCTGCGCACCGGCCGCTTCCATGCGTTTCACCAGCACTTCTGCATACTGCGTGGGGTGCAGTGTCAGGAAGGCGGCACCAAAGCAGGCTGAGAATGTTGGCGTGGGGGCGGTCACACCGCGTTCCGTGCCGGCAAGCTTGGCGGTGAATCCCGACAGGAAATGGTACTGCGTCTGCTCTGGCGTTAAACGGGAGACCGGAGGCAGTACGCCAAAGGCATCGGCGGTCAGGAAAATTACCTTCTTCGCATGACCTGCTTTGGAAACCGGCTGCACGATATTATCGATGTGATGAATCGGATAGGAGACGCGGGTGTTTTCGGTTTTGCTGTCATCCGCAAAATCGATACTGCCGTCTTCACGCACCACCACGTTTTCCAGCAGCGCATTGCGGCGAATGGCGCGGTAGATTTCGGGCTCGGCCTGCTCAGAAAGATTAATCGTTTTGGCGTAGCAGCCGCCTTCAAAGTTAAACACGCCGTCATCGTCCCAGCCGTGTTCATCATCGCCAATAAGCTGGCGATCCGGATCGGTAGACAATGTGGTTTTACCCGTGCCGGACAGACCAAAGAACACCGCCACGTCACCGGCTTTACCCACGTTGGCCGAGCAGTGCATTGACGCAATGCCTTTCAGTGGGAGCAGGTAGTTCATGATTGCGAACAGCCCTTTTTTCATCTCCCCGCCATACCAGGTGCCGCCAATCAGCTGCATCCTTTCCGTCAGGTTAAAGGCCACGAAGTTCTCAGAATGCAGTCCCTGCGCCTGCCAGTCCGGATTGGTGCATTTTGCGCCGTTCATGACCACAAAATCCGGCGTGAAGTTATCCAGTTCGGCAGCGCTGGGCTGGATAAACATGTTTTTCACAAAGTGTGCCTGCCAGGCCACTTCGGTAATAAAGCGTACGCTCAGGCGTGAGTCAGGATTGGCACCGCAGAAGGCGTCTACAATAAACAGACGCTTACCTGAAAGCTGCTGCGTCACGCATTTTTTCAGCGCTTGCCAGGTTTCCTGCGACAGAGGCTGGTTATCGTTTTTTCCGGTGCCTTGATCGTTCCACCACAGCGTATCGCGCGTGGTGTCATCGCGGACGATGTACTTATCCTTAGGCGAGCGCCCGGTAAACACCCCGGTATCGACTGCGATTGCGCCGCTTTGCGTCAGGGTGCCACGCTCAAAACCTTCGAGCTCCGGGCGCATCTCTTCCTGAAATAACGTGTCGTAATCAGGGTTGTGAACCACCTCAGTGGTATCGGTGATGCCCAGATCGGCAAGGGCTTTCGAGGTCAGGCCGTTAACGCGCATTTTACTGCTCCTTAAATCGGTGTCTGTTCTGTACGGGCAAAAAGAGTTTGGGATCGTGTCGGTCAAAGGCCGCCCGGTCAGGCGAGGAGACAGATCGCGCGCAGTGTACTCTACTGAGTCTGAGGGGGAAGGTATGTTCTTTTAAAAATGCGACTCAGGGCGCGTTAAGGTCGTGTTTCGAACGTTTTTAAGATGTTAAGAAAGTAAAAAAAGATAATTTATCAAGTAAATTAAGGGCATAGCAAAGCAGAGGTGAGGGCGGCAGAACCGCCCTGGTCGGATCAGTGAAGACGGTTGCTGTTTTCCACGGAGTTGCTGCGGATACCGGCAATATCGACAGCATCGAAAACATAATGCGATCCGCAATAGTCGCAATGCATATCGATTTTGCCGTCTTCGGCAATAATCTCATCGACTTCTTCCTGCGGCAGCGTTTTCAGGACCTCGCCGCAACGTTCGCGCGAGCAGGTACATTTGTAGATCACCGGCTGGGGATCGTAAACGGTCACTTCTTCCTGATGGTACAGTCGCCAGAGCACATCAGTTGCCGGCAGGTCGATCAATTCTTCTGTTTTAATCGTCTCTGTCAACGTAGCGAGATGGTCGAAATCCTCTTTATCCGTGTCCTGCGCGGGCAGAACCTGTAACAGAATCCCGGCGGCGCCTGCATCGCTGGTGCGGATAAACAGTCGGGTTGGCAGCTGTTCTGAACGCATGAAGTAATCTTCCAGGCATTCGCTCAGCGTGTCACCTTCCAGACCGACCACGCCCTGATAGCGCTCACCTTTTTCTGGCGTAATCGTAATCACCAGATAGCCGTTGCCCACCATGCTCTTAAGCGTGCTGTCGTCAGGGATCTCGCCTTTCATTCGCGCGACACCGCGTAATTCCTGCTGATTATTCCCATTGATCACGGCCAGCGTCAGCGGACCATCGCCCTGCAACTGCACGGTGATCTCACCATCAAATTTCAGCGTCGCGGTAAGCAGGCTGGTTGCCACCAGTAACTCACCCAGCAGGGTTTGCACAGCGGGTGGATAATCGTGGTTTTTAATGGTTTCACGCCAGGTGTTTGAAACGTTGACCAGTTCGCCGCGAACAGCAGCATTTTCAAACAGATAACGGCGCAGTTGATCGTTTACAGACATAATTTTTCTCTCTTTGGGCGGGCGGTGAGCGGCATCAAGGCCTGTCTTACTCATCACCCGATAACTTAAATTTCATCAAATCGCGGCGCTCTTTTTTGTCAGGCCGGCGATCGGGATGGGGCATAGTCAGCGCATTCATTTTGCGCGCCAGCGCCATTTTTTCGCGCTTCTCAATGCTGGCGTCCGTTTCACGATAAAGCTGCTGCGCTTCACTGGCCGGGCGCCGCTGTTCGCTGATCCCGGTAATTACGACGGTACGTTCATCATTGCCCTGGCGCAGTGTTAGCTCCGCATCACGTTCAACCAGCTTACTTGGTTTGCTGCGCTGACCATTGTAATGAACCTTACCGCCTTCAATCATCTCGCGCGCAATGGAACGGGTTTTATAGAACCGCGCCGCCCAAAGCCATTTATCAAGACGAACACCGTCTTCAGATTTTTCTTTCATAGCTGCTCCCAGGCCTGGATCACTGTGCGGTAATGGCTTATTGCATAGTGACGCTGAAAGGGTTGTTCGGGACGACCGGAATCAGGATTACGGATGCCTAAACACCAGCCGATTCCCCAGGATTTAGCGACATCAAGAAGGATTTCGTTGTCATCAATGAACAATGTTCGTGATGCATCAAAGCCCGTGTGTTGCGCGACCGCCTGCCACAAACGTTGATCTTCTTTCGGATAGCCAAAGGTATGGGTGGAAAGTAATAAATCAAGGTGTGGTGCTAAACCTGTTTGTCGTCGTTTAACGTCCAGATTCCAGGGATGCGCATTGGTCAGCAGAATAGTGCGCTTACCTGTGCGCCGCAGCATCTGCAGAAAAGGCAGCGTATCGGGCCGTAAGCGGACGCGATGACGGTGTGCCCAGAGCATCGCGTGGATATCCAGTTGCAGGGCCTCTGACCAGTAGTCCAGACAATACCAGTTTAGCGTATGGGACACGGCCTGATATTTTTCTTCCATCAACTGCCGCGCGTGTTCGACAGGGATGCCCCGATGCGCGCTCAGCGCATCCGGCACCTGTTCCCGCCAAAAGACGCGGTCAAACGCCAGATCCAGTAACGTGCCGTCCATATCCAACAGCACGGTATCAATATCAGAACCGTTACACATCATGGCGGATTTACCCATTGCCTTTTCGCGCCACAGGGTAGCACAGTTGCAGGCCGGTCAGAATACGGAGCGCACGCCCTGTATAGTGCTGAGGGAAGGGTTAAAGCACGTGTCGTAGTATTGCTGAATCGCGAGCATACGCTGACGATTCAGATGCATACGACGCAGCGCCAGCAGGCCGTTAGTGAGGCCACAGGCCAGGAGCACGATTAACAGCAAGGCGGCACCGAGATAGCGCCATTTTGCCATCGCATCAGGTTCATTATGCAGGGCGATATGGCGCGTGCCGTTGGCATCTGTGTAGATGTTCGTGATGATGCCCGTCGCGCTGAACGGCGTGTGCAACAGCAGTGAGGACAGACGTTGCAGCTCCTGCCATTGTGAGGCCGCATCCAGATCAAACAAGGGAACCGCGGGCTGAGGCTGGTTGACTAACTGATGCCCTTCGTCGCTGACAATCACAAACCCGCCCGGCGGTGGGCTGTTGAGATTTTCTGTGGCACGACGCGTTTCACGATAAAAGAAGGTCGAGGTCGCGGTGTGCACCAGATTTTCCAGCGCTTCCGCGCTGACAGGGCGCAGCAGGACATTCATCCCGTTAAGTTGACCGGAATCGGCGCGGCTGACTAATGTGTCCCAGTCTTTGGCATTGCCCAAATTCACCAACGCGTTTTTAAGCCGAACACAGTCCTGTGCCTGGCTGCACAGCGCCTGCGTTTTCAACACCAGATCGGAAAAGTCATCCAGCAAAATCATGCCTGATTTCTGAATCGCAGACGCTAACTGCGGATTCAGTTTGGGGTCCGTATTGGTTTCGGGATGCAGCTGTTTTGTGGTGGTTTCCAGAAGCGCGGAGGCTTTCTCAATAATATCTGAGTGAGGCAGTGGCAGAGGCGTAGCGTTATTCCAGTAGATCTGCGAGCAGTCGAACGGCATGTAGATATAAGTGCGATTGCTTTGATAATTGCCCGGCACGGCACACATGCCGGTCCCGGTAACCTTCAGGCTGTCACCCACTTTCAAATCTTCACGACTCAGTTGATTGACGCTACTGACATCAAGGCTGTCAGTACCTTTTACCCATGCAAGGCTGAGCTTGATGGGCATACTGAGCGGTATCCAGGTGAGTAAGAAGGCCAGAACAATAAAGGCACCGCAGGCCAGAACGACATTTTTCCGCCAGCGCTGAAGCGGAAAGTTTTTTACCTCGTCCTGCAAAGAAAGAAAACGGCCCTGACGCACCACCTGACGGTTAAGATAAATTTCGACGTCTGTAACCTGCCCCAGGTCGTGTGCGACGTAAGGCTGCCAGTGCGCAGGATAAATCAGGTCGATAATTCCCAGCGTGATGTTGCTCTGCTCTTGATTGGACTCGCCAAACAAGCCCCAGCGTTTTGGCGCGCCGCGCAGGCAGTGGATCTCACGCAGACCATTTTCACCGGGAATCCGGTACATTAACCACAGACTTGCGACGACCATCGCGCTGGCAATCACCACCAGCCAGATCATCAGACTTGTGGGTAATAACAAACCAATAAAAAACATCATCAACGCAAACGAGATGATAACGGCCTCGCGCGTGCCATCCGGGCGGGACAGTCGATACTCTTCCAGGGTTTCTTTGCGCACCCGAACTAACTCAACGTTTTCGCTTTCGGCCTTACGGATAGAGGCATTTGTGGATGCCGGACGTATCAGATTAGGCAGTGACTGCTGATCAATCGCGTAATCCACCAGCGAGTGGCCGTTTAACGAAATGATGAGTGGGATCGATTGCGTACGGATCAACTCAACGTAATTTTCATCGGTGATGTACTGTTCCCACAGCGGCGGCAAATGGACTTCAACTTCATCCAGATAGTAGCGCCACTTATGCGGATCGTCGGTGGAAAGCCCATAGCGGGTAATCGCGCGGGTAACCGGATAAACATTGTTGCTCTGGGCGGTCAGCACCAGCTTTTCGTGCCGACGACGGGATTCACCAGGGCTGAGAATACGGGGTTGTTTTTCCAGGGCGGCAAGATACTGCTCTACGGCTCTGCGCTCTCTTTCAGTCAGTTTACGGCAGGGCGGGCTGATGAATGGCAACGGTTTCGCCAACGGCGGCCTGCGCCGCATAGCGTACCAAAATCCAATACCTGCCAGAATTGAACAGGTTAGCACTAAGGCCAATATAATAATTATTGTGCTCATGCTTTGCTCAATTCAGCCAAAATACTGCCTTCACTTTAGACTTACGTCCCCAGACGCGCCCCTGATTTCAGGCGATTGATGGGAGGTTAAACAACTCTGACAAGTTTAACAACAAACAAAATTGTACTGTAAATCATTTGATTAGGCGTTATTACAGCACACAGTGCCAGAATAGTAACTATCATGCACATAGTATTGTATCGGCATTGTCTGAATTTTGAAGGCAGATATTGACTAACGCAAATTTTTTGTGCCCGAAATAGAGCCGTTATTGCATAGAGAAAACGTGGGCTGCGTAACCGGATGACGTCATTGAGTCGCACAATGCTCCACGGTTAGGTATGCTAATTCGCTACGGAGTGCTGGCGCAGCAAGTTTGAGGCTGATATGAAAAAGTCGTTAAAAAAACCTGACATCCTCAATGTAGAAACCGTAGCACGTTCACGGTTGTTTACTGTCGAAGCGGTCGACCTGGCCTTCAGCAATGGCGCCCGGCGCATTTATGAACGCATGAAACCGTCGGAACGCGAGGCAGTCATGATTGTGCCCATCATTGATGATCATCTGATTCTGATCGAAGAGTATGCCGTGGGCCTGGAAAGCTATGAACTGGGCTTTCCAAAAGGCTTAATCGATCCGGGTGAAACGGTTAATCAGGCGGCCGACCGTGAACTGAAAGAGGAAGCGGGATTCGGGGCTGGCCAGTTAACTTTGCTGGGTAAACTGACGATGGCACCGTCCTATTTTTCCAGCAAGATGAACATCGTGGTTGCAGAAGGGCTTTACCAGGAGAAGCTGGAAGGGGATGAGCCTGAGCCGCTGGTGGTCCACCGTTGGCCGTTAAGCAACATGCTGGCGTTACTGCAGGAGCCTGATTTCCGCGAAGCGCGCAACGTCAGTGCGTTGTTTATGGTGCGTGAGTGGCTGGTGAAGCAGGGCCGTCTGCATTACTGATTGAGCACCAGATTTCCGGGCGGTATAAAGCGGAGAGGCGGCCAGGCCGCCTCTCACGTTTATCAGAACAGTTCGTGACTTTCGCCATTGTCCATGATGGTCGTACCTGCATCATGAACCGAATATTCAGTTGGCTGTGTTCCGTTGATAAAGTACTCCTGACGTGTGTTTCCTCCGCCATTGGCCAGCTTGCCCGTACTGCGGTCAATGGTCACGGTAACAATGCCCTCAGGCGGCGTTAACGGCTGAACAGGTACACCTTCAAGGGCCACCTTCATGAAGTCATCCCATGCAGGCTGTGCACTCTTCGCCCCGCCTTCATAGCCCGAAATCTGATCGGGAATGGCACCAGAAAGCGTACTGCGACCCAGATCGCGACGCGCATCATCGAAGCCGATCCACACCGAGGTCACCACGCCCGGGCCGTAACCCGAGAACCAGGCATCTTTGGAGCTGTTAGTCGTCCCTGTTTTCCCGCCGATATCATTACGTTTCAGGTCGCGTCCGGCACGCCAGCCGGTGCCCATCCAGCCTGGCTCACCAAAAATATTACTGTTCAGCGCGCTTTTGATCAGGAAGGACAGCGGTGTGTTAATCACGTGCGGCGCATACTGCTGTTCGCCACCCTGCTGAGGCTGGGCGGGCACTTGCTCCAGCTCAGGCTGCGGCACGGCTTGATTTTGCTGTGGGGCGGACGGGGCAACGTTCTCAACGCTTTCCGCATTCAGCGCCAGCGCTTTTTTGGTTTCACCGTAGATCACCGGTAAGTTGCACTGCGGACAGGCAATTCTGGGTTTCTCTTCGAAAACGGTCTGTCCCTGTTCATTTTCGATCTTACTGATGAAATAAGGATCGATCAGGAAGCCGCCGTTAGCCATCACCGAATAGCCCCGCACGACCTGCAGCGGTGTGAACGACGCGGCACCCAGGGCCAGCGATTCGGTATGCACAATATTCTGTGCCGGGAAGCCAAAACGCTGGAGATACTCTGCGGCGTAATCCACGCCCATTGCACGCATGGCACGAACCATGACAACGTTTTTAGACTGCCCCAGCCCCTGACGCAGACGAATCGGACCATCGTAAGTGGGCGGAGAGTTCTTTGGACGCCAGTCCGCACCGGCACCGGCATCCCAGCGAGAAATCGGTACGTCGTTCAGAATGGAGGCCAGCGTTAACCCGCGATCCATCGCTGCGGTATACAGGAACGGCTTGATGTTTGAACCCACCTGGCGCAGCGCCTGAGTCGCGCGGTTAAACATGCTCTGGTTAAAGTCAAAGCCCCCGACCAGTGCGCGAACCGCACCGTTATTAGGGTCCAGTGAAACCAGGGCCGAGTTCACATCCGGTACCTGGCCCAGCCACCATGTATCGCCGACCTGGCGTACCCAGATCTGCTGGCCCGGCTGAAGCACCTGTGCAATGCTTTTGGGTGTCGGTCCCTGCACTGTGTCCGATTTAAAGGCACGCGCCCAGCGCACGCCCGCCATCGTCAGTGACACATTGCTGCCATCCTTCATCATGACGGTGGCTTCGTCACTCTGGACATGCGTTACGACGGCCGGATGAAGCGGCCCGTACAGAGGCAGATTTTTTAATGCTTTAATAATCTGCGTTTGCCCCCAGGCTGGCTCGCCGACTTTCCACAGCACGCTGGTAGGGCCACGATAGCCGTGACGCATATCGTAGGCGATGACGTTGTTCTGCACGGCTTCCTGCGCGGATTCCTGCAGACGGCGCGTCACGGTGGTGTAAACCTTGTAACCATCGGTATACGCATTATCGCCATAGCGTTTCACCATTTCCTGGCGCACCATCTCGGTCAGATAGGGCGCGGAGAAGACGATTTTCGGGCCATGATAGCTGGCGACCAGCGGCGCATTACGTGCTTCATCATATTGCTGCTGGGTGATGTATTTCTGGTCCAGCATACGAGCCAGCACCACATTGCGTCGGGCGACAGCACGACTGTGGGAATACAGCGGGTTAAAGGTTGACGGGGCTTTCGGCAGCCCGGCGATGGTCGCCATTTCACTCAACGACAGCTCGCCAACGGGTTTGCCAAAATACACCTGCGAGGCTGCGCCAACGCCATAAGCCCGGTAGCCGAGATAGATTTTATTCAGGTAAAGCTCAAGAATTTCGTCTTTATTCAGCAACTGCTCAATGCGAATCGCCAGAAAGGCTTCCTTTACCTTACGCATCAGGGAGCGTTCCGGACTGAGGAAAAAGTTACGCGCCAGTTGCTGCGTGATGGTACTGGCCCCCTGGGACGCATGGCCTGAGACCAGCGCAACGCTGGCGGCACGGAAAATCCCGATGGGATCCACACCGTGATGCTCATAGAAGCGGCTGTCTTCCGTCGCAATAAACGCATGGACCATGTCAGGTGGAACCTGCTGCAGGCTGAGCGGAATACGGCGCATTTCACCATACTGGGCGATAAGATCGCCGTCGGCGCTGTAAACCTGCATAGGGGTTTGCAAACGCACATCTTTCAGTGTGTTAACGTCGGGTAACTGGGGCTCTATATATTTGTACAAACCATAAATCGAGCCAGCTCCCAGCAAGATGCAACACACTGCAAGGATTAATAAATACTTTACGAACTTCACCTGAGATTTCCCATCTGTTGTCGTTTGGGCAGTTTATAAGCAACCGCGCAGTAGTATAAAGGCAAGCCAGACGCTTTGATATGTCCATTTTTCCGGACGATAAGGAGATCGCGCGCATGGCTTTTCACACCTGGCAAATTGGACTGGATATTCAGAACCGGCAGTGCTGTGCCCTTGCCATCCTGCGTCGTCGCCGGGGTTGGCAATTATGCCACTGGTGGCAGCAACGGCTGCCGCAAGATACGTTAAGAAACGGTGTGCTGCAATCTTCCCCTGCATTGCTGTCTGTATTAAGCCAGTGGCGTAAGTTGTTACCACGGCGCTATACGTTACGGGTCTGTCTTCCCGCGCACCTGGCACTACAGCAACCGCTTTCTCTGCCTGATCCGCCCTTAAAAGAACCCGCACTGGGCCGCTTTGTCCGGGCATCCGCTCAGCGTCTTTTCCCGGTGGACGCCAGTGAACTGGCCCTGGATTACCGTGTCGATACCACCCTGGAACGGCTAAGCGTAACGGCTGCACGGCGGGATGTCGTTACGCAGTGGCGGGCACCGCTGGAGCAGGCCGGCCTTAAATGCTCTGTGTTTGAACTGGCGACGAACGCACTCAACATCGTCGCAGAACAGGCGCAACTGGCTGCGGGAAGTGTAGTGGTTTTACGCCAGGATGCACGTTACCTGTGGAGCGATGGCGTCAACGCCGCACTTTTTGCCGGAGAGGGCGGTTTTGACGCGCTACGTGAGCAGGCTTTTCCCCACGCGACGTCGCTTTATTATTGTGATGCCGATAACGCATTGCCGCCGGCTGACACGGTGCCGTTCTCTCCCCTGCAAACATTTCGCTATCAGCAGCCACCTTTGCCCGCGCATCCGGGGGCCTTCGTCCTGGCCGCCGGGCTGGCGTTGCGGAAAGAGGATTGCTGATGGTCGCTGTAAACCTTCTTCCCTGGCGGCACTGGCGCTGGCAGCGTCAACGGCGTCAGAGCTTACGTATACTGGCTGTCACGTCAGGACTGGTCGTGTTGCTGGTGGCAGGACAGTGCTGGCGGAACCATAAGGCGCTCAGACGGGTTCAGCGTCAGCATTTCGGCCTCAGTCATGCCCTTAAGGCCGCTGAACAGCAGGTGGTGCAGCAACAGCGACTGCTGAAACAACTGGATGAGGCGCAGCAGCGCCGCCACTGGCTGCACCAGCAGAGCAGGCAGTTTCAGGTCTGGCAGCAACTCTGGCTTGCGTTGCCTGCTTTGCTGCCTGACGGGCTGTGGTTAACGCGACTGGTTAAACGGGAAACGTCGTTACAACTGGAGGGCAAAGCGCAGCATATGCAGGAGATTCGCGCCTTTCGCCAGCGCTTAAGCGATGTGGCGCTGTTTTCACAGATCAAACAAGGCAATGTGCAACGCCAGCCTGAAGGGGAGTATCGCTTCGTCTTGCATATTCGCCTTAAGGAGGCGACTAGTGAGTAGCCTTACCGGGCACTGGATGCGGTTAGCTCCACCGCTGCGTTATGGCAGCCTGTTGGCGGGCGCGGTCTGCCTGCTGTGTGTGGCCTGGTGGACCGTGCTACAGCCGCAAAAACGGGTGCTGGCTGATGCCAGGCATCAATGCGTGCAGCAGCAGGCGCACCTGCAACAGCTGCAGCGACAGTTTGCCCGCTATCCCGCCCTTGCTGTTTTACAGGCACAACTTCAGCAGATTCAGATGGAAAAGCCAGCCGCGTCATCGACGCTGGAGGCGATCATCGCAGAACGAGGTGCAGCGCTTGAGCAGTGGCTGCCCGATGAACAGCCACGAGCCCTCACATTCCATCTGCAATGGGCCCAGTTTCCGCCGTTGTTTTCAGCGCTTTCAACGTCTGCAACGGCGTTTCCTGATCGCTTTCAGTTAACCGCTCATTCTGACTATCTGGTGGCGCAACTCTGGCTGGACGTTGATGAAACCCATTAGTGTTGTTCTGCTATTACTCAGCTGTGGCGCTGGCGTTGCGCAGGCACGCGATCCGTTTCGTCCCCTTCCTGGCGCGGCCTGCCTGGCGGAGGTT
The DNA here is from genome assembly GCF_003201175.1 of Pantoea sp. PNA 03-3. NCBI lineage: Bacteria > Pseudomonadati > Pseudomonadota > Gammaproteobacteria > Enterobacterales > Erwiniaceae > Pantoea > Pantoea sp. PNA 03-3. Next base: position 181,615 of record NZ_QICO01000008.1, read on the forward strand.
GAACCTCTCAGCGAATGGCGTTTGCAGGGCATCATTGGTCGTGCTCCCCGGTTCCAGGGCTGGCTACTGACGCCACAGGGCAAATCCGTCCACGTCCTGAGCGACCAGCCTTTTCCGTTGTTCCCCTGGCAAACCCTCCGGTTTACTTCCCGTTCGCTTCAGCTATTTATTCCGGGCAGTTGCCCGGCCCAACGTTTCACGTTTCATCTCAAAGGACGCCTGCATGATAAGGATAGCGATTCTGACCCTCCTGCTGTTTTGCCAAATCCCCGCTCACGCCAGCCCTGATGAGGGCCTGAGCCTCGCGTTTGATGATGCGCCGATTGAGCGCATTTTACAGGCGCTGGCTGATTACCAGCAGATCAACCTGATGATCTCCCCTGAGGTTAACGGAACGCTGTCACTGCGGCTGGACAACGTCTCCTGGCAACAGGCACTGTCGCTGGTCGCGCGGATGGCGCAACTGACTGTGCTGGAAGAAGATAACGTTCTGCTGGTTTATCCCGAGCGTTGGCAGCAGCAGCGGCGCGAAGCAGAAAAGGTACAACAGGCGGAAGCGCGTCAGCAGCGTCCTTTAATGCAGCGCAGGATCAACCTGCTCTATGCCAGTGCCAGTGAGGTGCACCGCAGCCTGCAAGGGGAACGCCAGTCGCTTATGACATCGCGCGGGAGCGCCTCTGTGGACACGCGCACCAACAGCCTGTTGCTACGCGACATTGAACCGGCGCTGCAAGACACGGAGCGCTGGATTCAGGCGCTGGATGTGCCGCTGGAACAGGTTGAGCTGGCGGCCCATATCGTGACGATTAGTGAAGAGAATCTGCATGAGCTGGGCGTCAACTGGCGACTGTCTGAGGATAGTGAAAGCCTCAGCCGGGCTTTACATCACCCGCTTCTGGCTATTCCCCTGGGGCTGACCTCGCCCGCTGTTTCGCTGGGCGTCACGTTGTCGCGGACAGGCGGCAGAGTGCTGGATCTGGAGCTCAGTGCGCTGGAGCAGGAAAACCAGGTTGAAATCATCGCCAGCCCGCGGCTTTTTACGTCGCATCAGCAAACCGCGTCGATTAAACAGGGCACCGAAATCCCTTATGAAGTCTCAGCCGGTAACAGCGGCGCAACCAGTATCGAATTCAAAGAAGCGGTGCTGGGCATGGAAGTCACGCCCACCGTTTTAGGCAATGGCCGCATTCAGTTGAAAATACGTATCAGCCAGAACGTGCCGGGGCGCGTGGTTCAGACCAGCGCCTCGCAGGTGCTGTCGATTGATAAGCAGGAAATGGAAACGCAGGTGACGGTTAACGACGGGCAAACACTGGCCCTGGGCGGTATTTTCCATCAGCAGCGCACTCAGGGACAAACGCAGGTGCCGTTACTTGGCCGTCTGCCTGTCGTGGGGGGATTATTCCGCCAGCAGGCTGAAGAACATAAAAAACGCGAGCTGGTGATCTTCATGACGCCGCGATTGGTCAGGGAAGCAGCGCTTACGGCACGATAAAACGGAAAATGTGCCCTTAAAGTTTAACTGCGTTGACGCAGGACAGGAATTAGCTTACAAGGTTTAGCGATTTTTAACACGTTGTAAGCGTCTGAGTTGGAAGAACCCGGCAAGCAGATGAGCGAATTCCTCTGTACGCAGTCATGTCACAACGCTTTACTGACGCCTTACAGTTTCGCGAACAACAGGCCAATTCAGAAATGGATGTGCTGTAAGCAATATAATCGGTTGCCAAACAGCCTTGAGTGTTGAGATAATTTTTCGTCTGACTCTTGCTAACGCTCATGAGGTCTCAGTTCCTGTCCCGCCAGTAAAATGCTGAAAGCGGGGTATCATTAACGAATTCTTAGTAATACCGACAAAATGGCAGAGAAACGCAATATCTTTCTGGTTGGGCCGATGGGTGCCGGCAAAAGCACTATTGGCCGTCAGTTGGCTCAGCAACTCAATATGGAGTTCTTCGATTCCGATCAGGAAATTGAGCGACGCACCGGAGCGGATGTGGGCTGGGTTTTTGACGTTGAAGGCGAAGCTGGCTTCCGCGATCGTGAAGAAAAAATCATCAATGAACTGACCGAGAAGCAGGGCATCGTCCTGGCGACCGGCGGTGGCTCCGTAAAATCCCGGGAAACACGTAATCGTCTCTCCGCCCGCGGCGTCGTGGTTTATCTTGAAACCACTATTGAGAAACAACTGGCACGTACGCAGCGTGACAAAAAACGCCCCTTACTGCAGGTCGAGTCGCCACCGCGTGAAGTACTTGAAGCGCTGGCCGCTGAACGCAACCCGCTGTATGAAGAGATCGCCGATGTTACCATCCGCACTGACGATCAAAGTGCAAAAGTGGTGGCGAATCAGATTATCCACATGTTGGAAAAAAGTTGATCCAACGTTTGAAAGCTCTTTGACAGGTATCGAGCATCATGGAGAAGATCACCGTTTCATTGGGGGAACGCAGTTACCCCATCACTATCGCCGCCGGACTGTTTAATGATCCGGCTTCTTTTTGGCCGTTAAAAGCGGGTGATAATGCCATGCTGGTCACGAACGAGACGCTGGCACCGCTTTACCTGGATAAGGTCACGGCGCGGCTAAAGGCGGCGGGAGTGAAGACGGATCAGGTGATTTTGCCCGACGGTGAGCAGCACAAAACGCTGGCGGTGATGGATCAGGTTTTTACCGCCCTCCTGCAAAAGCCCCACGGGCGCGATACCACGCTGGTGGCGCTGGGTGGGGGCGTGATTGGCGACCTTACCGGTTTTGCTGCGGCAAGCTATCAACGTGGTGTGCGGTTCATTCAGGTGCCGACCACGCTGCTGTCTCAGGTTGACTCGTCGGTTGGCGGAAAAACGGCGGTTAACCATCCTCTTGGCAAAAACATGATAGGTGCGTTTTACCAGCCCGCTTCGGTCGTGATTGATACGGAATGTCTCCGGTCACTGCCTCCGCGTGAGCTGGCGTCCGGTCTGGCTGAAGTGATTAAATACGGCATCATTCTGGACGGTGAATTCTTTCACTGGCTTGAGCAAAATCTTGATCGCCTTCTGGCGCTGGATGAAGCCGCGCTGGCCTGGTGCATCCGTCGTTGCTGTGAGCTGAAAGCCGAGGTTGTCGCCGCGGATGAGCGTGAAAACGGTCAGCGCGCATTACTGAATCTGGGTCATACTTTTGGCCATGCCATTGAAGCGCATATGGGCTATGGCAACTGGTTGCATGGTGAAGCGATTGCCGCTGGTATGGTGATGGCGGCGCGAACCGCGCAACGTCTTGGTCAGTTCAGCGAACAGGATTGCCAACGCGTTATCGCGTTACTGCAGCGCGCCGGTTTGCCGGTACACGGACCGGTTGAGATGCAGGCCGAAGACTATTTGCCCCATATGATGCGCGATAAAAAAGTGCTGGCGGGCGAATTACGTCTGATACTGCCTTTGGCGATAGGCCGCGCTGAAGTGCGTAGTGGCGTGGCTCATGATATGGTGGTGGCGGCAATTAATGACTGCCAGAAATCTTGATATTCAGCAGGTAAGTGGTGACGCGACGCGCGGGTGCGCAGTGCGAACGGCCGCTTTACGGAGGAGGCAAAATGGATGAGTTCAAACCGGATGATGAGTTAAAACCTGACGCCAGTGACCGTCGTCCCTCGCGCCCACGTAAATCGTCCTCTGCGACGAAAGCTCCGGTCTCGCGCCAGCACGTCATGATGGGCGTCGGTATCCTTGTGTTGCTGCTGCTCGTGCTGGGCATTGGCTCAGCGCTCAACGGCGCTGACGACAGCAAATCCGCGTCGTCCTCTACTGACAAAGGCACCGCCACCAGCGGGGCCGCAGGATCGGGCAACGGAAAAAATATTGATCTCAGCGGCTCCACCGCCATGAGCGGCGGTCAGAACGCCACGGGAACAGCACAGCCTTCCACCGGCACTCCGAATGCAGCAGGAGCGGAACCGGCAGCGGGGGCGACAAATGCGCCACGTGATATTTCCATGCCACCGGTTGCATCCACACCCACGCAGGCAGCCCCGGTTGAAACCCCGGCTAATCAGCAACGCATTACATTACCCGGCGACCTGAACAGCGCATTGACCAACCAGCAACAGCAGGTGGATGGCGCCGCACAGGGTGCAGAAGGCAACAGTTCTTTGCCGACCGCACCCGCTACGGTGAGTGGTAAAGCAGGTGCAGCGGTGAGTCTTCCCGCTCCAGGTCGTCAAAACGCCGCGCAGGCACCCGTCACGCCGCGTCATACGCGTGAGCCTGCCAGAACGGCGTCTAAACCCGCAGCCAGCGAGCATAAAACCCACACAACGCCAGCGCACTCCTCCGTGAATAACGCGCCAGCAAAAGCGGCGGGCAGTAGCGCAACGGCCAGCAAATCAGTACCGGGCGGCAACTACACGTTGCAGTTGAGCGGCGCATCTAAAGCGGAAAGCCTGAATGCCTGGGCGAAGAAGCAAAACCTGAGTGCGTACCATGTGTATAAAACCACGCGCAATGGTCAACCCTGGTATGTGCTGGTCAGTGGTTCTTACGCCACGCCGGCCGACGCAAAGCGTGCCGTTGCGACATTGCCTGCAGAGGTACGTGCACAGAATCCCTGGGTGAAACCGGTCAGTCAGGTCAGGAAAGAAGCCAGTCAATAAGTGATGTGGGGCCTGCCCATGCGGGCCCTGTTTTAAGCGCAGATCTGCTGTCGGTTCAACCACAGCCTCACAATAAGATGTAATTACCACGACAGCATGAAAAAAAATCGCGCTTTTTTGAAATGGGCGGGGGGAAAATTTCCCTTAGTCGAAGAGATCCACCGTCATTTGCCGCAAGGTGATTGCCTGATCGAACCCTTCGTTGGCGCGGGCTCCGTGTTTCTTAACACCGATTTTGATCGCTATCATCTGGCCGACATCAACAACGATCTCATCAATCTCTACAATATTGTCAAAACGCGCACGGCGGATTTTATTCGCGATGCGCGTTTACTGTTTACCAGCGAAACAAACAGCGAAATCCGTTATTACCAACTGCGCACGGAGTTTAACCTCAGTCATGACGCTTATCAGCGTGCGCTGCTGTTCCTCTATCTGAATCGCCACTGCTACAACGGCCTGTGCCGCTACAATCTGCGTGGTGAGTTCAATGTGCCGTTTGGGCGCTATCGTAAACCTTACTTCCCGGAAGCCGAGCTGCTCTGGTTTGCCGAACGGGCGCAAAAGGCGACGTTTGTCTGTGAATCCTACGATGTTACCCTGAACAATGCCCAAAAAGGCTCTGTGGTATATTGTGATCCGCCGTACGCGCCGCTGTCCGCAACGGCTAACTTCACGGCTTACCACACCAACAGTTTTAGCCTGCATGAGCAGCAGCATCTGGCGCAACTGGCCGCAAAGCTGGCGTCTGAGAGTCAAATTCCGGTCCTGATTTCTAACCATGATACGGAACTGACGCGTTGCTGGTATCAGGATGCCGTGTTACATGTGGTCAAAGTCCGGCGTTCTATTAGCCGAAGCATAACCGGTCGCACCAAGGTCGACGAACTGCTGGCACTCTATAGCTAGTCTGTTTCGTCCGCGACCAGGGTACTACGCCAGCCATCATGCTGGCGCACAACAGTGGAGAATCGGATGAAACAATATTTGCTGGCCCCTTCCATCCTTTCGGCAGACTTTGCTCGCCTGGGTGAAGACACCGCGAAGGCACTGGCGGCCGGAGGCGACGTGGTTCACTTCGACGTAATGGACAACCACTACGTGCCGAATCTGACAATGGGACCGATGGTGTTGAAAGCGCTGCGTGACTATGGCATCACAGCTCCGATCGATGTGCATCTCATGGTGAAGCCAGTGGACGCGTTAATCCCCGAGTTTGCCAAGGCTGGCGCGACCTACATCACGTTCCACCCCGAAGCGAGCGAGCACGTTGACCGCACGCTGCAGTTAATCAAAGAGCACGGTTGCAAAGCAGGCCTGGTCTTTAATCCTGCCACTCCGCTCAGCTACCTCGACTATGTGATGGATAAACTGGACATCATTTTGCTGATGTCGGTGAACCCCGGCTTTGGTGGTCAGTCATTTATCCCCGGCACGCTCGACAAGCTTCGTGAAGCGCGCAAGCGGATTGATCAGAGCGGCTACAGCATTCGCCTTGAAGTCGACGGTGGTGTGAAGATTGATAACATTGCGCAAATCGCGGCAGCGGGTGCAGATATGTTCGTTGCCGGTTCGGCCATCTTTGGCCATCCGGATTACAAGAAAGTGATCGACGACATGCGGAACGAGCTGGAGAAAGCGAATGGCTCATTTCACTGATATTCGTGGGCTGGCCTTTGACCTGGATGGTACGCTGGTCGACAGCGCGCCGGGGCTGGCGGATGCGATCGATTTGACGCTGGCAGACCTGGCGTTGCCTGCTGCTGGCGTGGCGCGCGTATCAACGTGGATTGGGAATGGTGCCGACGTTATGATGTGCCGTGCGCTGACCTGGGCACTCGGGCGCGAGCCACACCCGGACGAGCAGCGTGATGCGCGTGTGCTGTTTGACAAACATTATGCCAGCACGGTGGAGGCGGGCAGTACCCTGTTTCCTCAGGTCAAAGAGACGCTGACACGGTTACAGGCCACAGGCATGCCGATGGCGATTGTGACCAATAAGCCGACGCCGTTTGTCGCGCCGCTGTTGCAATCGCTGGGAATCGACCAGGCGTTTTCGTTGATTATTGGTGGCGATGATGTGGTGGTTAAAAAACCGCATCCTGCCGCGATTTTTCTGGTGTTGGGTAAATGGGGGCTGCTGCCCTCACAACTGCTGTTTGTCGGGGATTCACGCAATGATATTCTGGCCGCGCAGTCTGCCGGCGTACCCAATGTCGGCATGACGTTTGGCTATAACTATGGTGAACCCATTGCCAGCAGCCAGCCCGATCTGACCCTTGACTCTTTTGACGAACTTTTGCCCGCTATCGGGCTGTAATTTATCAGGACATAAGCATGAGCAAACCCATCGTTTTCAGCGGCGCACAGCCGTCCGGCGAACTGACCATTGGCAACTATATGGGTGCGCTGCGTCAGTGGGTGCAGATGCAGGACGATTTCCACTGCATTTACTGTATCGTCGATCTGCACGCCATCACCGTGCGCCAGGATCCGGTTGCACTGCGTAAAGCCACCTTAGATACGCTGGCGCTCTATCTGGCCTGCGGCATCGATCCCGAGAAGAGCACCATCTTTGTTCAGTCGCATGTGCCGGAGCACACGCAGCTCAGCTGGATTCTGAACTGCTACACCTATTTCGGTGAGCTGAGCCGCATGACCCAGTTCAAAGACAAATCCTCACGCTATGAAGAAAACATCAACGCGGGTTTGTTCAGTTATCCGGTGCTGATGGCTGCCGACATTCTGCTTTACCAGACCGCGCAGGTACCGGTGGGTGAAGATCAGAAACAGCATCTTGAGCTGAGCCGTGATATTGCGAGCCGGTTTAATGCGTTGTATGGCGATATCTTCAAGGTGCCGGAGCCATTCATTCCAAAATCAGGCGCACGCGTGATGTCGCTGCTGGAACCGACGAAAAAGATGTCTAAGTCGGATGATAACCGCAACAATGTGATCGGCCTGCTTGAAGATCCCAAATCGGTGGTTAAAAAGATTAAGCGTGCGATGACCGACTCTGAAGAGCCGCCGGTTATCCGCTATGACATTAAAGAGAAAGCGGGCGTCTCGAATCTGCTGGACATCCTGTCAGGCGTAACCGGTACGCCGGTGACCACGCTGGAGCAGGCGTTCGAAGGCAAAATGTACGGGCACCTGAAAGGCGCGGTCGCAGAAGCCGTATCGGGCATGCTGACAGACCTGCAGGAACGTTATCATCGCTTCCGCAACGACGAAGCGTTGCTGGAAAAGGTGATGCGTGACGGTGCACAGAAAGCCCGTGCCCAGGCGCAGGAAACCCTGAAAAAAGTCTATGAAGCGGTCGGGTTTGTTTCTCAACCCTGATCGGTAACGTTGTAAGTCAAACGGCGAGCGAAGGCTCGCCGTTTTGATTTTCCCCCCGGCGTAATGGGCGGCGCAGGCTGACCACGCTGCCGACAAAGGAAAATGACGGCCAGGTACCACGCGCAAACGGAGCGGAACGTGTGCCAACCCTTCTTGCGTTTCGCTTTCGGTAATCATGTCATCTTATTCGTTCCCGACCTTTTGCTGTCGCGCCTGACCTGTCCGCAGAGGCAGGGCGCCGGTTCGGCCTCGTACGCGCTAAGTGATTTAAATAACGAATAAAGTCATCTGGAGCAGGGCAGAGAGATCGTGTTAGCTTTACTTCGCAGCGCTTAACGCATGAGGAGCCCGGAATGACAACAGCACCACTTCGCTGGATAAACAATCTGCGTTTGCCCACCCGGGAAGGGCTGTGGCAGATAGAGATCGTGGAAGGAAAAATCGCCCGCATCACGGCGCAGCCTCAGCAGCTGTCAGCCGAGGGCGCAGCACTCGATGCGGAAGGCGGCCTGGCGTACGCGCCTTTTATTGAGCCTCATATTCACTTGGATACCACCCAAACGGCGGGTGAACCGGCCTGGAATCAGTCCGGCACGCTGTTTGAAGGTATTGAGCGCTGGGCAGAGCGGAAAGCCTTATTAAGTCATGAGGATGTAAAACGGCGCGCGATGCAAACGCTGAAATGGCAGATCGCGAATGGCATACAGTTTGTGCGCACGCATGTGGATGTGTCCGATCCGACGTTAACCGCCCTCAAGGCTATGCTGGAACTGAAAGCGGAGATGGCACCCTGGATCACGATTCAAATCGTGGCGTTCCCGCAGGAAGGCATTCTGTCTTACCCTAATGGCGAAGCGCTACTTGAAGAAGCGCTGCGACTCGGCGCGGATGTCGTCGGCGCGATTCCCCATTTTGAGTTCACGCGGGAGTACGGCGTGGAATCCCTGCATAAAGCGTTCGCGCTGGCCAACCGTTACGACAGGCTGGTGGACGTGCACTGTGACGAAATTGACGATGAGCAGTCACGCTTCGTCGAAACCGTTGCCGCGCTGGCACACCGTGACGGGATGGGTGCGCGCGTCACGGCAAGCCATACCACAGCGATGCACTCGTATAACGGGGCTTATACTTCTCGTCTGTTTCGCTTACTGAAGCTCTCCGGCATCAACTTTGTTGCCAATCCCCTGGTGAATATTCACCTACAGGGTCGCTTTGACAGCTATCCCAAACGCCGCGGCATTACCCGGGTGAAAGAGCTGCTGGAGGCGGAGATTAACGTCTGTTTTGGCCATGACGACGTGTTCGATCCCTGGTATCCGCTGGGTACAGGCAATATGCTTCAGGTGCTGCATATGGGATTACATGTGTGTCAGCTGATGGGGTACGAGCAAATTAATGCCGGGCTCGATCTGATTACACGCAACAGTGCCAACACGCTGAATTTAGCAGAGTACGGTATTCAGCGTGGTCATGACGCCAGTTTTATCATTCTGCCCGCAGAAAACGGTTTTGATGCGGTCAGGCGGCAGGTGCCGGTGCGTTATTCGCTTCGGCGTGGAAAGGTCATCGCGGCGACGCAGCCCGCAGAGAGCAAAATCTGTCTGGACACGTGGGAAGCGGTGACCTTCAGGCGTTGAAGCAAAGGGCGGCGCGTTGCCGCCGCCCTGAGAGGATTAATGCGTGATATGACCGTGCGAGCGGTGTTTGGTCACCAGGCCCAGCAACGCACACATGATAAACACCACGGCGTACAGGCCATTTGCCGTTAGCAGCGCGCTGTGCACGCCGCTGTTTTTCACAATGGGTGACGTAACGACGAAGGTCAGCATGGTACCCACGGTGCCACAGGTCAGAATAAAGTTAACCAGCTTGGGAGACGCGACTTTGGTTTGTAGAGAGCCGAGCGTAATGATGGTGGTATAGATCGCGCTTGAGCTGAAGCCCAGCGTCAGAATAATCCACCGCAACATGCTTGCATCCTGGCTGCTTACGAACCAGTACATCAGCACCGTGGCCAGTCCTGCCAGTACCATCAGAATACGTTGCAGATCGAAGAAGCGCAGCAGGAAGCTGAATACCCACATGCCGACCATATAAGCGGTCCAGAAGCTTCCTACCAGTTGACCGGCATCATCAATATTCATGCCCATCACTTTGGTGGCATATTCAGGCACCCAGGAAATAAAGCCGAGCTGGCCAAGAATGTAGCATAAGGCGGCAATCGCCAGTAACAGTACGCCCAGTCCCCATTTTTCTTTTTCAACCGTTGGGCTGTTCTCTGGCTTACGCAGAACCGGAAACTCCACGAATAACGTCATGATAAAAATACCGACGTAAATGACGCCAATGCAGACGTAAACCCAGTACCACGACAGATGACGTGCCAGTAAAATGCCGGCCAGAATCGGGAAAATGGTGCCAGCCATACTAAAGAAGGAGTCCGTGAACAGCAGGCGTGAACCCCGTTGGCGGCCTTCGTACATGTGGGTAATCAGGAACGTCCCAATCGACATGGTGATACCACTGACGACGCCCAGTACGAACATGCACAGCGAAAATACCGACAGATCCCGGCTGGTCATCAGTCCGATAACGGCTAATACCATCAGCACAAAGCCAAAAATCAACTGGCGTTTGAGCGGCACAATGACCATCAACCAGGCATTAAGGAAAACGGCAGCCAGGATGCCACTGTTCAGGAAAGTGAAGGTGTTACCCATACTGTCGATGGGAATCTGGAAATCTTTCGCGATATCACCCATTACCATACCGGTGACAATCACCAGGGCACCGGTGAGCGCATAGGAAAGAAAGCTAATCCAGGTAAGGCCGATACGATTACGATTTGTCATGTTCTGAACCTGTTGGGAAGCGGGAGCGTTGAAGCGGCAGAAATTGTAAACGGAACCGTGATCTTAATAAACTAAGAGTGAAAACTGTTGTCATTCATTTCATCAATACTGTGATTTTAGTCACGAAGCGGAAGCAATCTTTTTCAGGCGTTTTTGGGTGCGTTTAGCGTAAATATAGGTAAAACGCTGGCTCTTGTATTACATGCTCTTTACAATCAATATCGTTTTTGAGCTAGCTCTCCAAAGTAAGGAATTACTCATGTTTAAACGTACTTTGACAGCGGCAGTTGCCCTGTTAGCGCTCTCTTCTGTTTCTGCCTCAGCTTTAGCGGCCAAAGGTGATACGCATGTCCTGCTGACCACTTCTGCCGGTAACATCGAACTCGAACTGAATAATCAAAAAGCACCGATCTCCGTTAAAAACTTCGTTGATTACGTTAACAGTGGTTTTTACAACAACACGATTTTTCACCGCGTTATCCCGGGTTTTATGATTCAGGGCGGTGGCTTTACCAATGAAATGCAGCAAAAACAAACCAATGCGCCGATCAAAAATGAAGCGGATAATGGTCTGCGCAACCTGCGCGGCACCATCTCCATGGCGCGCACCTCCGACAAAGACAGCGCCACCAGCCAGTTCTTTCTGAACGTCGCTGACAACGCCTTTCTGGATCATGGTCAGCGCGATTTTGGCTACGCCGTCTTTGGTAAGATCGTGAAGGGCCAGGACGTCGTGGACAAAATCTCTCAGGTGCCAACCAAAGATGTCGGGCCTTACCAGAATGTTCCCGTCAAGCCGGTGGTCATTTTGTCGGCAAAAGTCCTTCCCTGATTGTCTTGATTGCCATCCCGTTTCCGGCAAAGGGAAAATTTGCTCTTATACTTAGGGCAAACCTGAGCAGGAGGCGGTATGGCAAATACACTCACAGACAAACAGAAGGCAGCGCTCTGGCGACAGCGGCGGAATGCCAGCTATCGGGCAAGCTGTCGGCTTGAAGGCTTTACCCTGACGGAACCGGAGGTTAAGGGTGAAGAGGCGGAAGCCCGTCTGGCCTCATTAAGGAGGCAATATGGCTGCTAATACTGCCGTCACGCAGGATCCCTACCTGTGGCAAAACGACACGGTCCTCAAAAATCGTCTCGATATTCATGATGAGGCACAGTTACGAAAAGCGGAACTGAGCTTTAGCGCCGCCCGGCTTGCCACGCTTGAACTGGGCCCACCCAAAATCGGCCTGCCTTACCTGTGTCACATTCACCGTACGCTGTTTCAGGATGTCTACAGTTGGGCCGGCGAACTCCGCACGCTGGACATCTGGCGCGACGAAACCCCTTTTTGTCACTTCGAATATATCGAAAAAGAGGGTAATGCACTCATGGCCGCGCTAGAAGAAGAGAACGGCCTGGCCGATCTGCCTTTAGCTGAGTTTGCGAAACGCGTCGCCTGGTATTATTGCGAAATCAATATGCTTCATCCTTTTCGCGAAGGTAATGGCCGGGCGCAGCGTATTTTCTTTGAGCAACTTGCCCTGCATGCAGGTTACCTGCTGGAATGGGAAAAACTGAATCCGGAAGAGTGGGTCAGCGCCAGTCAGGCCGGTGCGGCAGGGGATTTACAACCGCTGGAAGACGTCTTTGCCAGCATCGTCAGCGAAGCGCATCCTGTCTGAACCCCGTTCCCGCCAGGGAGGCGAGCGCGTCTCCCTGCGCCTGATAGTCTGTTTTCCTCACATCACACTCACGTCACACCGCATGATAAGATACGGCTCTGGTCCTCATTCCGGATGCCGGGCCTTGTACATATCCTTCTGATCTGCCTGAAATCATAACCATGCTGCTGCTTATTGATAATTACGATTCTTTCACCTGGAACCTGTACCAGTATTTTTGCCAACTGGGCGCGAACGTTCAGGTGGTAAGAAATGATGCCATCACTCTAGATGAAATGACGGCGTTGCCGTTAACCCACCTGGTGATTTCACCCGGCCCCTGTACGCCCGATCAGAGCGGGATCTCATTACAGGCCATTCGCCACTTCGCCGGTCGCCTGCCGGTGCTGGGCGTTTGTCTGGGGCATCAGGCCATCGCCCAGGTGTTTGGTGCGCAGGTCGTGCGTGCGCGCGAAGTCATGCACGGTAAGACGTCTGCTGTTCAGCATAACGGCTGTGGTGTATTTCGCGGTCTGAATCAACCGCTGACCGTAACGCGTTATCACTCGCTGATTGTGAAAGCCGATACGCTGCCTGATGAATTTGACGTCACCGCATGGAGTTTACGTGACGGTCAGCCCGACGAAATTATGGGCATCCGTCATAAAACGCTGGCACTGGAAGGCGTGCAGTTTCATCCTGAAAGTATTCTCAGCGAACAGGGACATCAACTGCTCGCTAATTTCCTGCAACAGTAAAGTTGTGTTTGCCTTTAAGTGATTTTTTATGCATATTTCATGATTATTATTTCATCATGAACCAACTCATCAGTTTGCGAGGTTGTCAATGGCAGCGGAAAACATTGCGGTAACACGGGAAACGTTCGATCAGGTTATTTTGCCTGTTTATGCACCTGCGCAGTTTGTACCGGTAAAAGGCAAAGGAAGCCGGGTGTGGGATCAGCAGGGTAAAGAGTATATCGATTTCTCGGGTGGGATTGCCGTCACCGCGCTGGGCCATTGTCACCCGGCGCTGATTGAAACCCTGAAGAAACAGGGCGAAACCCTGTGGCACACCAGCAATGTGTTCACCAATGAACCGGCTTTGCGCCTGGCCAGCAAACTGATTAACGCCACCTTCGCGGACAGAGTATTTTTTGCCAACTCCGGCGCAGAAGCCAACGAGGCCGCGTTTAAGCTGGCGCGTTATTATGCCTGTAAACGTCATAGCCCGTTTAAAAGCAAAATTATTGCATTTCATAATGCCTTTCATGGCCGGACGCTGTTTACGGTCACGGTAGGCGGCCAGCCAAAATATTCCGACGGTTTTGGCCCGAAACCCGCTGACATTGTGCATGTGCCATTCAACGATTTGGCGGCAGTGAAAGCCGTTATCGACGACCACACCTGTGCGATTGTCGTTGAGCCCATTCAGGGTGAAGGTGGCGTCATGCCGGCCACGCCAGAATTTATGCAGGGGCTGCGTGAGCTCTGCGATAAACATCAGGCGTTGCTGGTGCTGGATGAAGTTCAGAGCGGTATGGGGCGCAGCGGTAAGCTGTTTGCTTATGAGCACTACGGCGTCACGCCAGACATTCTGACTTCGGCGAAAGCGCTGGGCGGTGGTTTTCCTGTCAGCGCGATGCTGACCACTGAGGAGGTGGCGTCAACGATGGCTCCTGGCGTGCATGGCACCACCTATGGTGGCAATCCGCTGGCCTGTGCGATTGCTGAAACCGCGCTGGATCTGATCAATACGCCAGACGTGCTGAACGGCGTGGAATCCCGTCGCCAGCAGTTTGTCGAGGCACTCAAGGCGATTGATGCCCGTTACGATCTGTTTAGCGATATTCGCGGCAAAGGCTTACTGGTAGGCGCGGCCCTGAAGCCGCAACATGCCGGAAAATCACGCGATATCCTCAATGCCGCCGCGGCTGAAGGCGTTATGGTGCTGGTGGCTGGTACGGATGTGATGCGTTTTGCCCCTTCACTGATTATTGAACCCGCCGATATTGAAGAAGGCATGGCGCGCTTTGCAAAAGCGGTCGGGAAAGTCCTGGCTGCCTGAGTTATTTTCGACCCAGACTGCGAATCAGCCAGCGACCATGATGCGGTCGCTGGTTCCACGCCAGCGATGAGATCGTGTGCATCACCTTAAGATGATCCAGAATGCGCCTGATGTGCTGCTCCAGTACTGTGACCGGTCCCTCGTTGATGTCTTCAATTCCCTGTAACAGATCGGTTTGCGAACTTTCGCCGTCATATTCAAGCCGCTGCTGGCAACGCTGCAGCGCAATTTCACACCATTGCAGATAGTGCTCCGCCAGCGTAGGCGGCAGCATGGTATGTTCGCGTGCCAGAATCGTCATGGCGTTGATGTGCTCAACGATAAACTGGCTGTGCGTGACCCATAAACGCATATCCTGTAAATAGCGTGCGTTAAACCCCGGCTCCTGCATCGCCTGATTTAGTGAGTTAAAGACTGCATTGTGGGCCTGATTAACGTTAACGCGCTGATAGGCGAGTACCTCGGGAGACTGTTCCGGACCAAGCAACATGCGTAACGCGTCCTGGAAAGCCTCAAGCACATCATGTGCGTTCTGTCGTAGCAGGGCACTTTGCCATTGCGGCCAAAGCCATAACGTTCCGCCAAACGCAATCAGGCAGCCCATCAGGGTATCCAGCAGGCGCGGCAGTAAGAATTGTGCGCCGTTAAGTGACAGAAGTTGCAGGGTATATACCGCGGTGACCGTGAACCCCACCATCGACCAGCCGTAAAACTGGCGGGTAAAGCGATAGCTGATAAAGGTAATCACTAGCATGATGCTCAACACCAGCGGTTCAGGGACATCCAGCCGCAGCGAGGCTGCCGCAATCACCAGCCCGGCAAAGGTGCCCAGCGCACGGTGCTGAATACGCACCCGTGTGGCGCTGTAGTTACTCTGGCTGACAAACATAATGGTCATCAGAATCCAGTAGGGTTTGGGAATCGAAAAGAACAGCGCCAGCCCGCTACCCAGCATCAGCATCACAGAAAAACGTCCGGCCGTGCGCAGGGCAGAAGAGCGCAGCGAGAGATAGCTTCTGAGTGCGGGCAGAAGCGGTAAACGGCGCTGGCGATCCGCCATCAAATCACGCTGATAAAGGGGCTTTTGTGTACGCAGTACCCGTGCGATGCGGCTGAAATGATAAAGGCAAAAATTTCCTACCGGATTGTCCGGGTGCTGACGGGCGATTTTTTCCAGTGCCCCCAGCTGCTTGTCCATATCAAAGCGACTGGACAGTTGGTGGTACAGGATGTTGTCTGCCAGCTCACGTAAACGGGCGGAAATGGTTTTCGCATTCCAGCGAATCACGGCCTCAGCATGGCTTTGTTCTACCAGTTTTTGCACTTCTTCTGGCTGATGCAGGCTGACAGAAATGTGTTCCTGTAAATCCAGTGCGACCTGAAAAGCGCGGGTCAGTCGCTTATGACTGTGATCGCGGCTGGCGGACAGCATATGCATCTGCTGATAACAGGTGTTGATGAGGTCGATTGCTTTTTGTTGCCGCGCGAGCAACGGTGGTAGCGCCTTCTCCGGATCGGTAAGTTGCGTCAACAAGGTGTACTTGGCGTCACAATAGTTCGCCAGTTCGCGGTAAATCAGACTCAGGCTTTCACGCATTGGCTGCTCTTTCCACAGCCAAAACCAGAACCAGTTAAACAGGCCATACCACAGCGTACCGCCGATGTAGAGCAGGGGCGGTACGTAAATGGGCATGCGGCCAATCAGGCTGGTGGTAAATATCGCTGCGATCAGTGTGGCAGGGAGTAACCGTGCGTGCAGTGGGCTGATTTCACCTGTCACGCCCAGCAGCAAAGGCAGGGCGAAAAGAATAAGCGGTAAGGGCACGTCTTTAAACAGAAGCCACTGCATCAGTAAGCTACCCAGGGCAAACAGGCTGCCGCCGACAATCAGGCGTTTAAAGAAGCGTTTGTGGGGCGTATCCAGACCGGCAATATTGCAGCAGGCAGGCACCAATGAGAACAGCAATCCTTTTTGCAGATCGCCAAACAGCCAGCCGAGCGCGACGGGGAGACACAACACCAGTGTCTGGCGCAGGGCATAGTTAACTTCAGGGTGATAAATTATTCTTCGCCACATCGGCTCAACGCAAATAATTCACGGCATAACGTTGCCATTATGCCGTGAAGAATAAAGCTTAGCGCGTGCCGTAAACAACAATTGTTTTGCCGTGTGCGGAGATCAGATTCTGGTCTTCCAGCATCTTCAAAATACGTCCCACGGTTTCACGTGAACATCCCACGATTTGGCCAATTTCCTGACGCGTAATTTTAATTTGCATGCCGTCAGGATGCGTCATGGCGTCCGGCTGTTTCGCCAGGTTGAGCAACGTCTGCGCAATGCGACCGGTGACATCAAGGAACGCGAGGTTGCCCACTTTTTCCGATGTGACCTGCAGACGGCGCGCCATTTGCGAGGAGAGGCGCATTAGGATGTCCGGATTCACCTGAATCAGCTGACGGAATTTTTTGTAGGAAATCTCTGCCACTTCGCACGCGGTTTTCGCACGTACCCAGGCGCTGCGCTCCTGACCTTCTTCGAACAGGCCAAGCTCACCAATAAAGTCGCCCTGATTCAGATAGGACAGAATCATCTCCTTGCCTTCTTCATCCTTAATCAGTACCGCAACGGAACCTTTAACGATGTAGTAAAGCGTTTCCGCCTTTTCACCTTGATGAATGAGCGTACTTTTGGATGGATACTTGTGAATATGGCAATGGGACAGGAACCATTCAAGTGTAGGGTCTGTTTGCGGTTTGCCGAGAACCATTCGCTATTATCCTCTGTTGTAATCGTGCCCAAAATACAGGGCTCTGTTTCCCTGCCAGGCGATGTAAGCGTTAAGCGTCTTTCCATTCAGGAAATTATTCGGGCTGCATTCGGCGCAGTGCGCATCATTCTTCCCGGCTTCGTCTTCGGATGACGAAAAATATTTTCAGCTCTGTTTGTAGCACAGCTTACGTCGACTGTCTTGTGTTGTCTCGCTTCAGCAAGATGGCGTTTTCTCTGGATTGCTGTTTCCCAGGCAAAAGCGTACGCTGAGCCAAAACAGGGTATTCTGAGGTCAAAATTATGCAGGCACGCGTCAAATGGGTTGAAGGGTTAACATTCCTGGGGGAATCATCGTCCGGCCATCAGGTACTGATGGATGGCAATTCTGGCGACAAAGCGCCGAGCCCTATGGAGATGGTGCTGATGGCGGCAGGGGGATGCAGCGCCATTGACGTTGTGTCAATTTTGCAAAAAGGCCGCAACGATGTGGTTGATTGCGAAGTGAAACTATCGTCTGAACGTCGGGAAGAAGCCCCCCGCATCTTTACCCATATCAATCTGCATTTTATCGTCAGCGGCAACGCACTTTCGGATAAAGCCGTGGCACGCGCTGTCGATCTGTCAGCGGAAAAATATTGCTCTGTCGCCATCATGTTAGGCAAAGGCGTCAACATTACCCACAGCTACGAAGTGATCGCGCTGTAATCTCACAGAGGCCAGGCTGGCCTCTGTGCTTATTCAATCCGTTTCCCTTCCATGAGCCGTTTTACTAACGGCGCCATAATTAACTCCATCGCCAGTCCCATTTTGCCGCCGGGTACCACCAACGTGTTGATATTGGAAATAAACGATCCCTGCAGCATGGCCAGCAGATAGGGAAAATCAATGTCTTCCAGCCCCTGAAAGTGGATAACCACAAAGCTTTCATCCAGCGAAGGGATGGTGCGCGCGGCAAAGGGATTAGAGGTATCCACCGTGGGGACGCGCTGAAAGTTAATATGGGTTCGTGAAAACTGCGGCGTAATGAAATTGATGTAATCTTCCATGGAACGCACTACCGAATCCATCACCGCTTCGCGTGAATGGCCACGCTCGCTGGTATCGCGCACCAGTTTCTGAATCCACTCCAGGTTGACGATGGGCACGACGCCGACCAGCAAATCGACTTTTTCCGCCACATTGTGTTGTGCAGTCACCACGCCGCCGTGCAAGCCTTCATAAAACAGCACATCCGTATCCGGTGGTAACGGTTGCCAGGGCGTGAAGGTGCCGGGAACCTGATTCCAGGGAACGGCTTCATCATAGGTGTGCAGATACTTACGCGACTGACCCTTACCGTGTTCGCCGTATTCGATGAACGTTTGCTCCAGCAGGCCAAAATCATTCGCCTCCGGGCCAAAGTAGCTGATATGTCGCCCCAGATCGCGCGCTTTTCGGATAGCCATGTCCATTTCGGGTCGGGTAAAGCGGTGAAAACTGTCCCCTTCCAGTTCGGCAGCGTGCAAACCGAGTTGCTGAAAAATTTTACGGAACGCCAGGCTGGTGGTGGTGGTTCCCGCTCCGCTGGAGCCCGTTACCGCGATAATCGGATGGCGTGCAGACATAGTTGAAGTCCCTGTGACGTCGGGCGATGAGCATTGTTAGCACGATTTTCCGTTCGTTGCATCAGCCACGAAACTCGCTTTTGCGCATGATGTTGACCGACTCGTGCAGTTCCGACCATACCAGAACGACCTCGCCTTGCTCCAGCTGACGACGCACATCGGCGACTTTTTCCGTCAGGCTCAGCTCCTGCTCGCCGTAATCCGTGCCTTCACGCAAAACAAACGCTTCTATAAGATTTTCAAGGGTTTCGGGAGAAACCTGTTCCCAGGGAATAATCACAGAGTCAGTTATCCAGATAAGAGGAAATCCACTGTGGCACGCGCTGCTCCAGCCACAACCGAGGCTGACGCAGGGTGCCACTGACGAAACCAACATGCCCACCCTGCTGTGTCAGCTGATAGGTAATAGTGGCAGATAATTGCGCAGGCTGCGGGATCACCTCATCGCTCATAAACGGGTCATCTTTTGCATGGATGATGAGCAGCGGTTTTGTCACGAACTTAAGTCGCGGCATAGCGCTGGCGCGACGGTAATAATCCGTGGCGTCGGCAAAACCATGCGCCCGGGCCGTGATCGCGTCGTCAAAGTCCCGCAGACGGCGCAGGGCGTTAAGCTGAATGAGGTTCACCGGCAACGTGTCGGGCCAGGCCCGCAGTTTACGCTGGGCATTCTTTTTTAACTGGCTTAACAGGTAACGCTGATAAACCTGTGAAAAGCCGCGCTCCAGTCGGGCGCTGCAGGGTTCCAGCATCAGGGGCGCAGACACAATCACGCCCGCGTCGATCAGGGCTTCATCACCTTGCTGGCCTAACAGGCAACCGAGCATATTCCCGCCCAGCGAGAAGCCGACAGCAGTTGTGGGTACCCGGCCCCAGCGCGTCGTCAGCCAGTGCAGGAAAAAACGCGCATCCTCGGTTTCACCGGAGTGGTATATCCGGTTCAGACGGTTCGGCTCACCGCTGCAGCCGCGAAAGTGCATTACTACCGCCAGCCAGCCACGCTGTTTGCACTGCAGCATCAGGCCATGAATATAGGGACTGTGGAAACTTCCTTCCAGGCCATGAAACAGCACCACGCGCGGTTTATGCCGGGCAAACTGAGGATCTTCACTCCAGGCCAAATCAACAAAGTCACCGTCAGGTAAATCCAGCCGCTGCCAGTGTGGCGTTAACCTTTTCGTTCGCCGTATCAGCCGCGGCAGAATGGTTTGCAGGTGCGGGTTGCCCAGACCGGGCAGGGGAATGAACGCCGCGTCGTCAGGGCCCGAAAATTTCATGTTGTAAAGGCTTGTCTGTTCCATATCACACTGTTAGCTTCGATAAGTTTTCACTAAGGGAGGAGAACCCGGGTTAATGGAACTCAGTCTGTTTTTATCATTATTAGGCTTTCTTTGGGTCGCGGCGATTACACCCGGACCTAATAATATGTTACTCACCGCCTCGGGGGCCAATTTTGGTTTTTTGCGCACCCTCCCGTTGATGATCGGCATTATGATCGGCATGCAGCTAATGCTGCTGCTGGTAGCGTTTGGCGTGGGTGGATTGATACTGCTTTATCCCTCCCTGCATCTCATCCTGAAAATTGCCGGTAGCCTTTACCTGCTGTGGCTGGCCTGGAAGATTGCCACCGCAGCCTATGAGAAGCTGGAAACCGATGCGGCACCTGTCGCACCTATGCCGTTCTGGCAGGGAGGCTTATTACAACTGATCAACCCCAAAGCCTGGCTCATGGCGCTGGGTGCCGTCGCCAGTTTTAGTCTGGCCGGTGCGGGCTATCGCCATTCTGTCCTGTTAATCAGTCTTGGCATGGTTATGGTCAATCTGGTTGCAGGCGTTATCTGGATGGGCTTTGGTGCGATGATCGGCCGTATTTTACGTAGTCCCCGCGCCTGGAAACGCTTTAACCTGAGCATGGGGCTGTTAACGGCGGCCTGCGTATTGCTGATCTGGCACTGAGCTTAGCTGGATGCGCGCTCCAGGCGCGTCCAGGGCAACACTTCGCGAACAACCGGCGCGTGCGGCTGGCGAATTTTTTTCAGCAACAGCTGCACGCTGCGCGCGCCCAGTTGATACATGGGCTGTTCAATGGTGGTTAACGGTGGATTCAGGCTGCTGGTAAAGGGAATGCCGTCAAACCCCACGACGGCAAGGTCTTCCGGGACACGCAGGCCCGCCTCCAGCGCTGCATGCACCACGCCAACCGCCAGCACATCAGACACGGCAAATACCGCATCCGGCGGCTCCGCTAAACGCAACAATTCCTGCAATGCCCGACTGCCTTCTTCGCAGGTAATGCCTTCGGTATAGACGACATTCGTCCAGTCTGACCCCGATTGCGCAACGCCTTCTCGATAGCCTTGTTCGCGATATTGAGAATAGAGATAACGCATATCGCCATTCACCAGTGCAATGCGCTTACGGCCCCGGCCGGCCAGATAATGGACGGTATCACGTGCGGCGTCCAGATGATCGATGGAGACGGACGAGGCCGCAATCTCGGGATCAAACTCACAACACTGAATCCAGGGCGCATCACCGATAATATCGATCAGGCTTTGCAGCCCGGCGGCGGCATCCATCGTAATCACGCCGTCCACCACCTTGCCGGTCAGTAAGGTCAGGTAGGCCGACTCACGTTTAAACTGTGAGGCCGAATTGCACAGCAGAATATGGTAGCCGTGCATTTCTGCTTCAGCTTCGATGCCCTGAACAACTCGGGAGCAAAAAGGGTTCGTGATATCGGAGATCAGGACCAGCAGCATATGACTCTGCGAGGTTCGCAACTGACGCGCCAGCAGGTTTGGCTGATAGCCGCTTGTGGCAATGGCATCCAGCACTTTCTGTCGCGTATCTGCTTTTACCCCAGGATGCGCGTTAAGCACGCGGGATACCGTGGCTTTAGACACGCCAGCTAACAGGGCAACTTTGTCGATCGACATCGAACTCGCAAGCCTCACCGGGGAGCAAATAATAGCGCATATCAATAGCACAACCAGGATGTGAGCGCCTGACAAATTTATGGCTTTTTGTCTGAAATTTAATTTGCGTATAACGGCAATCTATTGCAGATGATGATCTAAGAATTTCTTTCTATTAGGGATAACTTTTAATTCCTTTATGAAATTACTTCTGCCAGCAACACTGCCCACATCATAAAAATGATGGGGAAAAATCATGCAGAAAGGGCGACTCACGATTCTGGCGGCGGTCCTGTCAGTGCTGGCGTTTCAGGCCAACGCGGTCAACGTAACGGTGGCTTATCAGACCTCCGCTGAACCTGCTAAGGTGGCGCAGGCGGATAATACGTTTGCCAAAGAGAGCGGTGCGACGGTCGAATGGCGCAAATTCGATAGCGGATCAGGCGTGCTTCGTGCGCTGGCATCAGGCGATGTCCAGATTGGCAATATTGGTTCCAGCCCACTGGCCGTTGCGGCAACGCAGCAGCTTCCCATCGAAGCCTTTTTACTGGCTTCTCAGTTAGGCAATTCTGAAGCGCTGGTCGTGAAGAAAACGATCACCCGTCCCCAGGACCTGATCGGCAAGCGGATCGCTGTCCCCTTTATTTCGACCACCCATTACAGCTTGTTAGCGGCATTAAAACACTGGGGGATTAAGCCGTCTCAGGTTCAACTGATCAATCTGCAACCGCCTGCGATTGTGGCGGCCTGGCAACGCGGGGACATTGACGGTGCTTACGTTTGGGCACCTGCGGTGAATGAACTGGAGAAAGATGGCACCGTTTTAACGGATTCGTCGCAGGTCGGGCGCTGGGGCGCACCGACACTTGATGTCTGGGTGGTACGCAAAGACTTCGCGCAGCAGCATCCGGATATCGTGACCGCCTTTGCCCGTAGCGCTATTGAGGCGCAGAAAGCCTACCTGGACCATCCCGAACAGTGGCTTAAACAGCCTGATAACCTTAGTAAACTTTCGCGCTTAAGCGGCGTGCCCGAGCAACAAATTCCTGGACTGGTTAAGGGCAACACCTATCTGACCGCCGCCCAGCAGGTGGCGCAACTGCAGCAGCCGGTGAACAAAGCCATCGTGGACACGGCGCAATTCCTGAAAGAACAGGGCAAGGTGCCGCAGGCCGGTAATGATTACAGCGCCTTTGTCACGAGTCGTTTTGTTGCGCCCCTGGTCAAGCCCTGAGGACATCGTCATGTTGCGAATAGCCCATCTGAACGCGAGCTATGGCGGACAGCCGGTATTACAGGACATCTCACTGCGCGTGGAGGATAACGCGCTGGTCGTTGTGCTGGGACCGTCAGGCTGTGGCAAAACCACGTTGCTGAATCTGATCGCCGGTTTTTTACCGGTCGAGTCCGGCAGTATTTCTCTGGACGGCAAGGCAATTCAGGGGCCAGGCGCCGATCGCGGCGTGGTGTTTCAGCATGAGGGCCTGCTGCCCTGGCGGAATGTGCTGGATAACGTCGCTTTCGGATTACAGATTGCCGGTATGGCGCGCCAGCCGCGTGAAGCCCTTGCACGGCAGATGATAAAAAATGTTGGGCTGGAAGGCGCTGAAAAGCGGCATATCTGGCAGTTATCTGGCGGACAGCGTCAACGCGTTGGCATCGCCCGCGCGCTGGCTGCCGATCCCCGCCTGTTACTGCTCGATGAACCGTTTGGCGCACTTGATGCGTTTACCCGTGAACAAATGCAGACCTTGCTGTTAAGGCTGTGGCAGGACAGCGGTAAACAGATCCTGCTGATTACGCATGACATTGAAGAAGCCATTTTTCTGGCGAGCGAGCTGGTGCTGCTCTCTCCGGGGCCCGGTCGGGTACAGGAAACGCTGACGCTGAATTTTGGCCAGCGTTTCGTGGACGGCGAACCCTGCCGCAGCATCAAGTCTGATCCCGATTTCATCGCCCAACGGGAATATGTGCTGAACCGGGTATTTGCACAACGGGAGGCATTTGCATGAGTGCGATCATTAACGATGTGCCGACCCGCGCCCGGCGTCGTCGCCTGCGCTGGCCTTTCTCCCTGACGGCCACGCTGAGCACAGTGAGCCTGCTTGTGCTGTTGTTCATCTGGTGGAGCGTGACCACACTGGGGCTCATTGCGCCGCTGTTTCTGCCGTCGCCGCAGCAGGTGCTGAGTAAGTTACTGAGCGTTGCCGGTCCGCAGGGGTTTATGGACGCGACGTTGTGGCAGCACCTGTCAGCCAGCCTGACGCGCATGCTGATTGCGCTCAGCGCGGCGGCATTAACAGGCATTCCGGTGGGCATTGCGATGGGCGTCAGCCCGGTTTTACGTGCCCTGATCGATCCCCTGATTGAGCTCTATCGGCCCGTGCCGCCGCTGGCGTATTTACCGTTGATGGTCATTTGGTTCGGTATTGGTGAAACATCGAAAATACTGCTGATCACGCTGGCGATTTTTGCCCCGATAGTGCTGTCGACTGTGGCCGGTGTTCGCAACGCACAGCAGGTTCGTCTGCGCGCCGCGGCATCGTTGGGGGCGAATCGCTGGCAACGGCTGCGCTGGGTCATCCTGCCGGGTGCCTTGCCAGAGATACTGACCGGCTTACGCATTGGATTAGGTGTGGGCTGGTCAACGCTGGTGGCCGCCGAGCTCATTGCTGCCACGCGTGGGCTGGGCTTTATGGTGCAGTCGGCAGGGGAATTTCTGGCAACGGATGTGGTGCTGGCAGGGATCGCGGTGATTGCCATTGTGGCATGTAGTTTAGAACTGGGTCTGCGTGCGCTACAGCGCCGTCTGACGCCCTGGAACGGAGAGCAAAAATGAACGAAAAGTTAGCGATTACGCCTCTGGGCCCCTTTATCGGCGCGCAGGTCGGCAACCTTGATGTCTCGCGTCCACTCAGTGACGCGCAGTTTGAGCAGCTCTATCACGCCTTGCTGCGTCATCAGGTACTGTTTTTACGTGATCAGGTGATCACGCCCGAGCAGCATCGTGCGCTGGCCATTCGCTTTGGCGATCTTCATATCCATCCGGTTTATCCGCATGCGCCGGGCGTGGAAGAGATCATTGTCCTGGATACGCATCAGGATAATCCTCCGGATAATGATAACTGGCACACCGATGTGACGTTCATTCAGACGCCTCCGGCTGTGGCGCTGCTGGCGTCCAAAGTCTTGCCGGAGGCGGGTGGGGATACGTTATGGACCAGCGGTATTGCGGCGTATGAGGCGCTGTCTGCTCCCTTCAAAACCTTGCTGTCTGAACTCTATGCGGAGCACGATTTTACAAAGTCGTTTCCGGAATATAAACACCGTAAGACAGAAGAGGAACACCAGCGCTGGCGGCAGGCTGCGGCGAAAAACCCACCTGTGCAGCATCCTGTTATCCGGACGCATCCGGTTAGTGGGAAAAAAGCGCTGTTCGTCAATGAGGGTTTTACAACCCGAATTCTGACGCTGAGTCAGAAAGAGAGCGATGCATTACTGGGCTTTTTGTTTGCGCATAGCACGAAACCGGAGTTTCAGGTGCGCTGGCGCTGGCAGCCTAATGACCTGGCGATTTGGGACAATCGCGTCACTCAGCACTACGCCAATGCCGATTACTATCCGGCCCGAAGAGTGATGCAGCGCGCCACGGTATTAGGCGATAAGCCTTACTGAACCGTACCGCGAGTACACCGGTACGGTTGTGACGAAAGGTGATGCCGCCTCTGTCAGGAGGCGAGCATCGCTTCCAGTTTTTCCTGCGCGTCCAGCCAGGCCATTTCCACCTCTTCCAGCGCCGATTTACTCTCAGCCTGTTTTTGCAGGGCAGCCGTTAAATCAGCCTTGCGGCTGTGTTCGTACAGCGCGCTGTCTGCCAGCAGGTGTTCGGCGTCGGCCAGTTGGGCTTGCCACTTCGCCATCTGTTTTTCTAACTTCTCGATTTCTTTGCGCAAGGGCTGGGTCTGCGTTCGCAGCTCGGCTTCACGACGCTTTTGATCCTTACGGGCCTGAGCACTGTTACCATTGTCCTGTTTAGGCGCGGCCTCATTTTGCGTTTGCTGTTTTTGCAGGTCGCTCAGCCACTGCTGATAATCTTCCAGATCGCCCGGAAACACATCAACGCTGCCATCATGCACCAGATAGAGGTCATCGGTGGTGGCACGTAACAGATGGCGATCGTGCGATACGACAACCAGTGCGCCTTCAAAATCAATCAACGCCTCAGTCAATGCCTGACGCATGTCCAAATCGAGGTGGTTGGTGGGTTCATCCAGTAACAGCAGGTTGGGGCGCTGCCAGACAATCAGCGCCAGCACCAGCCGCGCTTTTTCGCCGCCAGAGAAGCGTTCGGTTACCTCTGTGACTTTATCGCCCTGAAAGCCAAAGCCGCCCAGATAATCCCGTAACTGCTGCTCGAGCACTTTCGGCGCAAGCCGTGAAAGATGTTGTAAAGGCGACTCATCGGCGCGCAGGAACTCCAGCTGATGCTGAGCGAAGTAACCCAGCTTGATCCCTTTCGCCAGGCCAATTTCGCCCGCTTTGGCGGCGAGTTCGCCCGCCAGCAGCTTAATCAGCGTTGACTTGCCGGCACCGTTGCGACCCAGCAGGCCAATGCGCGATCCCGGCACCAGGTTAAGTTTAATGGCGTTCAGAATAATGCGATCGCCATAGCCCGCGGTGACTTTATCCATTTTCAGCAGCGGATTCGGCAGGCTTTCGGGTGCGCGGAAGCTGAAGCTAAACGGATTATCCACATGGGCTGGCGCAATCAGCTCCATCCGTTCCAGCATCTTAATACGGCTTTGCGCCTGTTTGGCTTTGGTGGCCTGTGCACGGAAACGATCGATATATTTTTGCAGGTGCGCCACTTTTTCCTGCTGACTCTGGTATAACGCCTGCTGCTGGGCCAGTTTCGCGCCGCGCTGGCGTTCGAAGGAACTGTAGTTACCGGTGTACTCGGTCATCGTCTGCTGTTCGATGTGGATAATTTTGTCCACCACCGGATCGAGAAAATCGCGATCGTGCGAGATCAGAATCAGCGTGCCCTCATAGCTTTTTAGCCAGCGTTCCAGCCAGATCACGGCGTCCAGATCGAGGTGGTTCGTCGGTTCATCAAGTAACAACAGGTCCGATCGACACAGCAGTGCCTGGGCCAGGTTAAGACGCATGCGCCAGCCCCCCGAAAAATCACTGACCGGGCGCTGAAGCTGTTCCTGACTGAATCCGAGCCCGTGCAGCAGGCTTGAGGCGCGCGACTGAATCGTCCAGGCTTGAATGGTATCGAGCTTACCGTGAATCAGGGCGATGGCATTTCCGTCATTTCTGATGTTGGCCTCTGCCAGTTCTGCTTCAAGATGGCGGTATTCACGGTCGCCATCGATGACATAGTCAAGGGCGGCCTGGCTGAGGGCAGGCGTTTCCTGATTCACCCAGGCAAGCGACCAGTTACCGGGAAAGGTAAACGATCCCGCATCGCTGGTGATCTCACCTTTCAGCAACGACAGCAGGGTGGATTTTCCACAGCCGTTTTTACCCACCAGCCCGACTTTTTGGCCGGGATTGATGGTGGCGGTAGCGTTGTCGAGCAGGACGCGAACACCGCGGCGAATTTGTAGGGCAGAAAAGACAATCATAAGCGCCGTATCGTCAGAATATGTTAATTTACGTGCAACATAATTGGGTTTTTGTTGCGTTGTGCATGGTAGCGGAAATCCGCACCAATGACGACGCTTTGGAGGGAAAGGATGTCGCAGCCACCTAAGATTTTGCTGCTTTTTGCTCATCCGGAAGCGCAGGATTCCATCGCAAATCGTATTTTGCTGGACGCGGCCAGGCCCCTTGAGCATGTTACCGTTCATGACCTCTATGCCGCCTATCCGGATTTTTTTATCGATATCCACCATGAGCAACAGCTACTGCGTGAGCATGATGTGATTATTTTTCAACATCCTCTCTATACCTACAGCTGCCCGGCGTTACTTAAAGAGTGGTTAGATCGCGTGTTGTCCCGAGGTTTTGCCAACGGCATAGACGGAAACGCATTAGAAGGAAAGTACTGGCGCAGTATCGTCACAACCGGCGAACCTGAAACGGCCTTTCAGCAGCACGGACTGAACCGCTATTCCATGAATGACATTTTGCGACCTTTTGAGCTGACCGCACAGATGTGCCGTATGCACTGGATGTCGCCGATGATTATTTACTGGGCGCGCCGTCAGCAACCTGATTTACTCAAAAAATATGCCCGTGCCTATAGCGACTGGCTGGCAGCACCGCTGCCGAATGGAGGGTTATAAATGGAAGGACAAACGCTGCTGACCGCAGGAGTCATCTATCTCTTTGCGGCGGTGCTGATTGTACCGGTAGCGGCTCGCCTGGGGATTGGCGCAGTATTGGGGTACTTACTGGCCGGTATTGCCATTGGTCCGTGGGGACTGGGATTTATTAGTGACGTCGACGAGATTCTGCACTTTTCTGAACTGGGCGTTGTCTTTCTGATGTTTATCATCGGGTTGGAACTGAACCCGGCAAAGTTGTGGGCGCTGCGCCGTTCTATCTTTGGTATCGGTGCCGCGCAGGTGATTTTCTCCGCCGCCATTCTTGGCGCATTGCTGTGGCTGACAAACTTTGACTGGCGTGCGGCGGTAATCGGCGGGATCGGTCTGGCCATGTCATCAACGGCGATGGCCTTGCAGCTGATGCGGGACAAGGGCATGAACCGCAGCGAAGCGGGCCAGCTAGGGTTTTCGGTGCTGCTGTTTCAGGATCTGGCTGTTATTCCGGCGTTGGCACTGATTCCGCTTCTGGCCGGGAATGACAGCGGCAGCGTCGACTGGATGAAAGTGGGCATGAAGGTCCTGGCGTTTGCCGGCATGCTCGTCGGGGGCCGCTATTTACTGCGCCCCATTTTTCGCTACATCGCGGCCTCAGGCGTGCGTGAAGTATTTACCGCCGCCTCGCTGCTGCTGGTATTGGGCTCCGCGTTGTTTATGGATGCGCTGGGGTTATCCATGGCGTTAGGCACCTTTATCGCCGGGATTCTGCTGGCGGAAAGTGAATACCGTCATGAGCTGGAAGTGGCGATCGAGCCGTTCAAAGGCTTACTGCTGGGGCTGTTTTTTATCTCGGTGGGCATGGCGCTGAACCTCGGGGTGCTTTATACCCACATTATCGCCATTTTACTGGGCGTACTGACGCTGGTGTCGGTCAAGTTACTGGTGCTGTATGTGCTGGCTCGAATCTATGGCTTACGCAGCTCTGAACGTCAGCAGTTTGCCGGCGTGTTGAGTCAGGGCGGCGAGTTTGCTTTTGTACTGTTCTCGGCGGCCTCGTCAGCCAGACTGTTCTCGGGCGACCAACTGCCGCTGCTGCTGGTTACCGTGACGCTGTCCATGATGACCACGCCGCTGCTTATGCAGGCAATTGATCGGCTGTTGGCGCGTCGCTTTAATGAAAGCGATGAAGACACTGAAAAACCCTTCGTTGAGGACGATCAGCCGCAGGTCATTGTGGTGGGCTTCGGACGTTTTGGTCAGGTAGTGGGCCGTTTGCTGATGGCAAACAATAAGCGCATCACCGTACTGGAGCGTGATATTAGTGCGGTCAACCTGATGCGCAAGTACGGCTACAAGGTTTACTATGGTGATGCAACGGAGCTGGAACTGCTGCGAGCGGCGGGTGCGGCTGATGCGCAGTCAATCGTCATTACCTGCAGCAATCCGGAAGATGCGATGACGATTGTGCATCTCTGCCAGCAACATTTTCCGCATTTGCAGATTATGGCGCGTGCCCGTGGTCGTGTGGAAGCCCACGAACTGCTGCAGGCGGGCGTGACGCAGTTCTCACGCGAAACTTTTTCCAGTGCGCTGGAACTGGGGCGTAAAACGCTTATGTCGCTGGGAATGCATCCTCATCAGGCTCATCGGGCACAGCAACACTTCCGCCGGCTGGATATGCGCATGTTGCGGGAGCTGATGCCTGTCCACTCTGATATGGCGCAGATTTCCCGTGTCCGCGAGGCGCGACGTGAACTGGAAGACATTTTTCAGCGTGAAATGCAGCATGAACGACGTCAGTTCCATGACTGGGATGACGATCAGTAATCAAAAGACACAGGTAGAACAGCATGCGTAAACGCTTTATTGCTGGTGCGGTATGTCCGCATTGTCAGGAAAAAGACACGCTGGCCATGTGGCGTGAAAACAATGTCGATGTCGTCGAGTGTGTAAAGTGCGGCCATCAAATGCGGGAAGCCGATAAACAGGCACGCGATCAGGTTCGCAGTAACGAGCAAGTGATCGGAATTTTCCATCCCGAGTAGCGAAATGGCCCAGCTTTTTTTAAGCTTAAGCACACAGCGGGATTGAATTCCGTTACAATTGACGCCATTAACGCTGAAGTCGCAAGAGCAAAAGAGTGCCTCTTGTACTCAGCCCCGAACCTTTCTGGTTGGTGTTATTGCACGCAAGAATAGACCAATGAGACGGGATCTTAGTTCTCAACGGTTAGGAGATATCATGAAAGTAGCAAAAGACCTGGTGGTAAGCCTGGCCTATCAGGTACGTACAGAAGACGGTGTGTTGGTTGACGAGTCACCGGTGAGTGCACCGTTAGACTATCTGCACGGTCATGGTTCCCTGATTTCTGGTCTGGAAAATGCGCTGGAAAACCACGTCGCGGGCGATAAGTTTGACGTGCATATCCCGGCAAATGACGCGTACGGTCAGTACGATGACAACCTGGTACAGCGCGTACCAAAAGACGTTTTTATGGGCGTTGACGAATTACAGGTTGGCATGCGTTTCCTGGCGGAAACCGATCAGGGTCCGGTGCCGGTTGAAATCACCGAAGTGGAAGACGACCATGTTGTGGTTGACGGTAACCACATGCTGGCGGGTCAGAACCTGAACTTTAACGTTGAGGTGGTTGCGATTCGTGAAGCCACACCGGAAGAGCTGGCACACGGCCATGTTCACGGTGCAGATGGTCATCACCACGATCACGACCATGACCATGACCACGGTAAAGGTGGTTGCGGAACGGGCGGTTGTGGCTGCAGCCACTAAGTCCGACGCGGTAGTGCAGGGCCACCTTCGGGTGGCCTTACTTTTTGCGGCATTTTATTGTCAGCAGGCCTCGGCAGAACGGGCCTGCCGACAGTCAGCCTGGCCTGTCACGGATGGATCAGTAATGCGGCGGCGGGGTTTCTTCTGAAGCATCGGCAATCATCGACGGCGCGCTGGCTTTAAACTTCTCAAGTAACAGGCGCATATGTTCGCGCATCTTACTCATTTCAAGTTCATGCTGAACGACGGTATTGTTCAGTTGATCGATAGTGATCTCCTGAAAGGCCAGCTTACTTTCAAGCGCTTCAATACGTTGTTCCCACTCTGACTGTTGCATGATCTTTTCTCCTGTTAAGGGGTTACTCAGCGCATGATTCTAAAGGCTGGCGTTGCAGAATTGCCCTATTTATTCGCTTTTATTTGGTGTTTAGCTTGAAAAAGGGTCAGATGACATCATCTCTGGTGAAACTTCCTGATGCAAAAAAGGTCGGAAGTAGACCAGATAATTACGTTGTGGGAGTGTTCGTCATTGCCACGTAAAGTTATAGTGTGGGCCCTTAGTCCGCAATGATTCCCGAGGTGAGAGGCTTCGGTTTTGGAGAAAGGATGAAATCACTGTTTAAAGTCACATTGTTAGCTACCACCATGGCCGTCGCGCTGAATGCTCCGCTGGCAATGGCTGCAGAAACAGCAGCAGCTCCGGCCGCTGCCGATGCTCCACAGTCTGCTCCTCAGGCTCCAAAAAATGCCGCCTTCAAAAATGAAGATCAGCAATCTGCATACGCTTTGGGTGCGTCACTGGGCCGTTATATGGACAACTCCCTGAAAGAACAGGAGAAGTTGGGCATCAAGCTGGACAAGCAGCAACTGATTGCCGGTGTTCAGGACGCGTTTGGCGGCAAGAGCAAGCTGTCTGACGAAGAAATCGAGCAAACCCTGCAGGCGTTCGAAGCCCGCGTGAAAGGCGCGGCGTCAGCCAAGATGGAAAAAGACGCAAAAGAAAATGCCGAGAAGGGTGAAGCTTACAGCGCTAAGTTTGCTAAAGAGAGCGGCGTGAAGAAGACCGAAAGTGGTCTGCTGTATAAGGTTGAGAAAGAAGGGACCGGTGAGGCACCAAAAGACAGCGATACAGTCGTTGTAAACTACAAAGGTACGCTGATCGACGGCACCGAGTTTGATAACTCTTACACGCGCGGTGAGCCCCTGTCTTTCCGTCTTGACGGCGTGATTCCAGGCTGGACTGAAGGCCTGAAGCACGTTAAGAAAGGCGGTAAGATCAAGCTGGTTATCCCACCAAACCTGGCGTACGGTAAAAACGGTGTTCCGGGCATCCCGGCTAACTCCACGCTGGTGTTTGACGTTGAGCTGCTTGATATCAAACCGGCACCAAAAGCGGATGAAAAAACGCAGGCACCTGCTGCTGACGCGAAGAAATCCCAGTAATCTGTCTGCCGCCACCTTCGGGTGGCGGTTTCTCTTTATGACAAACCTCTGGCATAACCCCGCGACATTTGCCAGACTATCGCCTGCATAACTATCCCAATATTGAGTCTGCCCGTAGCCGCTGTGACAGGCTCCAGCCATGTAGGGTGATGTCTTCAATGTCTAATCCATTCAATCCCGGTGAACTGAGCGACTTCGATCTTCTGGAGCAGCATCCGTTCGAGCAAACTGATTACGATATTTTAAAATCGTATGAGGCCGTTGTAGATGGTCTTGCCATGTTGATCGGCTCGCATTGTGAAATCGTCCTCCACTCACTGGAAGATTTAAACTGTTCGGCCGTGCGTATTGCTAACGGCGAGCATACGGGGCGTAAAGTGGGCTCGCCCATCACGGATTTAGCCTTGCGCATGCTGCATGATATGCAGGGTGCAGACAGCAACGTCTCCCGCGCTTACTTTACCCGCGCGAAAAGTGGTGTGCTGATGAAGTCCGTCACGATTGCGATTCGTAATCGCCAGCAGCGGGTGATTGGCTTGCTGTGTATCAACA
This sequence comes from Pantoea sp. PNA 03-3, assembly GCF_003201175.1. NCBI lineage: Bacteria > Pseudomonadati > Pseudomonadota > Gammaproteobacteria > Enterobacterales > Erwiniaceae > Pantoea > Pantoea sp. PNA 03-3. The sequence goes on from NZ_QICO01000008.1 coordinate 214,511, forward strand.
TGAACCTCGACGTTCCGTTTTCACAGATCATGTCGACGTTTCTGCCGCCAGAGATGCAGCAGGTCGATTCCAATGTGAACTTTGCCAGTTCGGTCGATGACCTGGTCATGCAGACGCTGGAATTTACGATTGAAGAAGTGAGCGCCGACCGTAACGTCTCGAATAATGCCAAGAACCGTCAGATCGTATTGAATCTGTATGAAAAAGGGATTTTCGATATTAAAGACGCCATCAATCAGGTCGCCGAGCGCTTAAATATTTCCAAACATACCGTGTACCTGTACATCCGCCAGTTTAAAAACGGTGACTTTCAGGGGCAGGATCGTTAATGCGCTATGCGCTTCTTGTCACCGGTCCGGCCTATGGTACGCAGCAGGCGACCAGCGCCCTGCTGTTTGCCAACGCGCTGCTGGCAGCGGGACACCAGCTGGAAAGCGTCTTTTTTTATCGGGAAGGCGTGCTGAACGCCAATCAGCTTAGCGCGCCCGCCAGTGACGAATTCGATCTTGTTCGTGCCTGGCAGTCGCTTCATCAGGCGCATGGGGTGGCGCTGAACATTTGCGTGGCGGCCGCACTCCGGCGCGGCGTAACGGATGCGCAGGAAGCCTCACGGCTTGCGCTGCCGGGCGCGAATCTTCAGCCCGGTTTTACCCTGGCCGGCTTAGGCGCGCTGGCGGAAGCGGCGCTGCGTTGCGAGCGGATGGTGCAGTTCTGATGAAGCGTGTCGCGTTTGTATTCACCCGAGCCCCACATGGCAGCAGTGCGGGACGTGAAGGGTTAGATGCGGTGCTGGCCACCGGCGCGTTGAGTGACGATATCGGCCTGTTTTTTATTGGAGATGGCGTTCTGCAGCTTAACAGTGAGCAACAGCCGGAAAATATTCACAGCCGGCATTATGCCGCTACCTTCGGCGTGCTGGCGCTGTATGATATCGACCAGTGTTATCTGTGCAGGGCGTCGCTGCAGTCGCGCGGTTTAGCGGAAAATGCGCCACGCATTCTGGATGCCGAAATTTTAGATGCGTCGGCCCTGCGGAAAAAACTCGCAGGCTATGACCGTATTTTGACTTTTTAAGAGCACCTAATGCTGCATACGTTATTTCACTCACCGACTTACAGCGACATCGAAAGCCTGACCCGACTGCTTATGCCGGAGGATGACCTGCTCTTGCTGCAGGATGGCGTACTGGCGGCGATTGAGGGCAGCAGGGCGCTGGAACAGCTTCGCGCCTCAGGGGCGAAGCTCTGGGCACTGGAAGATGACCTGAATGCCCGGGGGCTGAGCACGCAAATTTCCCCTGTTGTGCAGTCTGTGGACTATACTTTTTTCGTTGCGCTAACGGTAAAACATCAACAACAAATGGCCTGGTAATGCGTTGGCCCCCTGGTTATTTCTTGACACCTTTTTGACACAGCCCTAAAATTCTGCCTCCTCGTAATTCTACGAGGTGATTTATTACGTGTTTACGAAGCAAAAAGCTAAATCCCAGGAGCTATTTAATGGCAACAGTTAACCAGCTGGTTCGCAAACCACGCGTCCGCAAAGTTGCAAAGAGCAACGTGCCGGCGCTGGAAGCTTGCCCGCAGAAACGTGGCGTTTGTACCCGTGTGTACACCACCACTCCTAAAAAACCAAACTCAGCACTGCGTAAAGTTTGCCGTGTGCGTTTGACTAACGGTTTTGAAGTCACCTCCTACATCGGTGGTGAAGGTCACAACCTGCAGGAACACTCCGTGATCCTGATCCGTGGCGGTCGTGTTAAAGACCTGCCAGGTGTGCGTTACCACACCGTCCGTGGCGCGCTGGACTGCTCAGGTGTTAAAGACCGTAAGCAGTCACGCTCCAAGTACGGCGTGAAGAAGCCAAAGGCTTAATGGTTCTCCGTTAAGTAAGGCCAAACGTTTTAACTTAAATGTCAAACTAAACTCGTAGAGTTTTGGACAATCCTGAATTAACAACGGAGTATTTCCATGCCACGTCGTCGCGTCATTGGTCAGCGTAAAATTCTGCCGGATCCTAAGTTCGGATCAGAGCTGCTGGCTAAATTTGTCAATATCCTGATGGTAGATGGTAAAAAATCTACTGCTGAATCTATCGTCTATACCGCACTTGAGACCCTGGCTCAACGTGCTGGTAAAGATGGCCTGGAAGCTTTTGAGGTTGCTCTCGAAAACGTGCGTCCGACTGTCGAAGTTAAGTCACGTCGCGTTGGTGGTTCAACCTATCAGGTTCCAGTTGAAGTCCGTCCGGTTCGTCGTAATGCCCTGGCAATGCGTTGGATCGTAGAAGCTGCTCGTAAACGCGGTGATAAATCTATGGCTTTACGCCTGGCGAACGAACTTTCTGACGCTGCAGAAAACAAAGGTACTGCAGTTAAGAAACGTGAAGACGTTCACCGTATGGCTGAAGCCAACAAGGCGTTCGCTCACTACCGCTGGTAACAGCTGCGTAGTTGTTGTTAAACCAGCGGGCGCTCAAACAGCCAACCCGCTGGGGTCGACTAACTTTGAACGTCCTAAAAACCGAGGAATAAAATGGCTCGTACAACACCCATTGCGCGCTACCGTAATATCGGTATCAGCGCACACATCGACGCCGGTAAAACCACTACTACCGAGCGTATCCTGTTCTACACCGGTGTTAACCACAAAATCGGTGAAGTGCATGATGGCGCAGCGACCATGGACTGGATGGCACAGGAGCAGGAACGTGGTATTACCATCACGTCTGCTGCAACGACCGCGTTCTGGTCAGGTATGGCTAAGCAGTTTGAGCCACACCGCATCAACATCATCGACACCCCGGGACACGTTGACTTCACCATCGAAGTAGAACGTTCCATGCGTGTGCTCGATGGCGCAGTAATGGTTTACTGTGCTGTAGGTGGTGTTCAGCCACAGTCTGAGACCGTATGGCGTCAGGCTAACAAATATAAAGTTCCACGCATTGCGTTCGTTAACAAAATGGACCGCATGGGTGCAAACTTCCTGAAAGTAGTTGGTCAGATCGAATCTCGTCTGGGCGCGACTCCGGTTCCGCTGCAGATCGCTATCGGCGCTGAAGAAAACTTCACCGGCGTTGTTGACCTGATCAAAATGAAAGCCATCAACTGGAACGACCAGGATGCGGGCGTGACCTTCGATTACGAAGAGATCCCAGCTAACCTGCAAGAACTGGCTGAAGAATGGCGCGGCAAGCTGATCGAAGCTGCAGCAGAAGCCTCTGAAGAGCTGATGGAGAAATTCTTCAGCGGTGAAGAGCTGACTGAAGAAGAGATCAAAAAAGCGCTGCGTCAGCGCGTGCTGAAAAACGAAATCATCCTGGTGACCTGTGGTTCTGCATTTAAGAACAAAGGTGTTCAGGCAATGCTGGATGCGGTTGTTGAGTATCTGCCAGCCCCGACCGACGTACCGGCAATCAACGGTATGCTGGACGATGGTAAAGATACCCCAGCTGAGCGTCACGCAAGTGATGAAGAGCCGTTCTCTGCTCTGGCGTTTAAGATCGCAACTGACCCATTCGTGGGTAACCTGACGTTCTTCCGCGTTTACTCTGGTGTGGTTAACTCAGGCGATACCGTTCTGAACTCCGTGAAATCTGCACGTGAGCGTTTCGGTCGTATCGTTCAGATGCACGCTAACAAACGTGAAGAAATCAGCGAAGTTCGCGCAGGTGACATCGCCGCTGCAATCGGCCTGAAAGACGTTATCACTGGTGATACCCTGTGTGATCCAAACGCGCCAATCATTCTGGAGCGTATGGAATTCCCTGAGCCGGTAATTTCTATCGCCGTTGAGCCGAAAACCAAAGCTGACCAGGAAAAAATGGGTCTGGCTCTGGGTCGTCTGGCGAAAGAAGACCCGTCATTCCGCGTATGGACTGACGAAGAGTCTAACCAGACTATCATCGCTGGTATGGGTGAACTTCACCTCGATATCATCGTTGACCGTATGAAGCGTGAATTCAACGTTGAAGCGAACGTGGGTAAACCACAGGTTGCTTACCGTGAAGCTATCCGCTCTAAAGTTACCGGTATCGAAGGTAAACACGCCAAGCAGTCTGGTGGTCGTGGTCAGTACGGTCATGTTGTTATCGACATGTACCCGCTGGAGCCAGGTTCGAACCCGAAAGGTTACGAATTTGTCAACGATATCAAAGGTGGTGTAATTCCTGGCGAATTCATCCCAGCCGTTGATAAAGGTATCCAGGAGCAGTTGAAATCAGGCCCACTGGCAGGTTATCCGGTTGTGGATCTGGGTGTTCGTCTGCACTTCGGTTCTTACCATGACGTTGACTCCTCTGAACTGGCGTTTAAACTGGCCGCGTCTATTGCCTTTAAAGATGGCTTTAAGAAAGCGCAGCCTGTTCTGCTTGAGCCTATCATGAAGGTTGAAGTTGAAACCCCAGAAGAGAACACCGGTGACGTAATCGGTGACCTTAGCCGTCGTCGTGGTATGCTCAAAGGGCAGGAATCTAACGCTACTGGCGTTCAGATCCACGCTGAAGTTCCACTGTCTGAAATGTTCGGATATGCAACTCAGCTGCGCTCTCTGACCAAAGGTCGTGCTTCGTACTCCATGGAGTTCCTGAAGTATGACGACGCACCGAACAACGTTGCGCAGGCCGTTATTGAAGCTCGTAGCAAATAAGCTACGGTTTAAATTTGAACTGATGCCTTCATCCCGGGTGATGAAGGCATAACGTAAGGAATATCGCCATGGCGAAAGAGCAATTTCAACGTAACAAACTGCACGTAAACGTGGGCACCATCGGTCACGTTGACCACGGTAAAACCACCCTGACTGCAGCAATCACCAC
>NZ_QICO01000009.1:0-181930 GCF_003201175.1 Pantoea sp. PNA 03-3
TACCGGTACTAATGACCCGTGAGGCTTAACCTTACAACGCCAGAGGCGTTTTGGGTTGAGAGACAGAAGAATTTTCAGCCTTGTTTACCGGATAACGCCGTGCGGCCCGAGAGGGCGGTGCGGCAGACAGAATCTGCCTGGCGGCTGTAGCGCGGTGGTCCCACCTGACCCCATGCCGAACTCAGAAGTGAAACGCCGTAGCGCCGATGGTAGTGTGGGGTCTCCCCATGCGAGAGTAGGGAACTGCCAGGCATCAAATTGAACGACCCGAGCATCAGCATAATAATGCCGGGAATACCTGTTGCGTGCTGATATGGCTCAGTTGGTAGAGCGCACCCTTGGTAAGGGTGAGGTCCCCAGTTCGACTCTGGGTATCAGCACCAGTTATATATGGCTAGAGTTCGGCGAATAAAGAATTTGCCTGGCGGCTGTAGCGCGGTGGTCCCACCTGACCCCATGCCGAACTCAGAAGTGAAACGCCGTAGCGCCGATGGTAGTGTGGGGTCTCCCCATGCGAGAGTAGGGAACTGCCAGGCATCAATAAAGTAGAGAAGCCCCGTACGAAAGTACGGGGCTTTTTTACGTCGGTTATTCGCCTGAAACCGAAAGGGACGAGCCGATCACCTCAGCGGAAGCCGCGCTACCGCCGGCACCAAAGTCGTGAAACTCGCCTCATTGGTGGGCTGGCTGACTTCCGCAACGTCGATTTCTACCTGTCGCCAGCAGGCTCGTCCACATAAAGTGCATCACGGGCCAGCTCAGGCAGACGCGTATCAGGGTTAAAGCGGAAAGACCTGTGGATCACCCTATAAGCCGTCAGTAAACCCGCCTGAATCACCCATATCCGATCAATGCACAGACGAGCACTGGCTGGGCCAGCTCACCTTTGCTGGATACAGCACGATTCAGGCATGCACCGTCGACGACAACGTATCGTCAGTTGCTAAAAAGCGGAGTTTTATAAAGGATGACGGTGGATTTACAACGTGGTGCATCATCCGGACAGGAAAGGTCAGAACCGTACCTCTGTCAGAGACGGAGGTACGGTCAGAAACGAGAGCGGTCAGTGAATAACCTGGGACAGGAAAGCGCGGGTACGTTCTGACTTCGGATTTGCAAAAAACTCCTGCGGTGGCGCAACCTCCACGATCTCGCCGCGATCCATAAAGATCACCCGATCGGCAACGGTACGTGCAAAGCCCATCTCATGCGTGACACACAGCATCGTCATGCCATCTTCTGCAAGCCCAATCATGGTATCCAGCACCTCTTTCACCATTTCCGGATCCAGGGCAGAGGTGGGCTCATCAAACAGCATAATTTTAGGTTTCATGCACAATGAACGCGCAATCGCGACACGCTGCTGTTGGCCGCCTGAAAGCTGACCAGGAAACTTATGCGCGTGTTCAGCAATGCGTACGCGCTGCAGATAGTGCATCGCAAGCTCCTCCGCTTCTTTTTTGGCAATCTTACGCACCCACATCGGCGCTAGCGTACAGTTCTGCAAAACCGTAAGGTGAGGAAAAAGATTAAAGTGCTGAAAGACCATACCGACTTCAGTACGAACGCGCTCAATATTCCGTACGTCATCATTCAGATGAATACCATCGACCACAATACGCCCCTTCTGATGTTCCTCCAGATGGTTGATACAACGAATCGTCGTCGACTTTCCAGACCCTGACGGACCGCATAACACGATACGTTCGCGCGGTTTCACCTGCAGATTAATGTCTTTCAGCACATGAAACTGGCCGTACCATTTGTTCACATTTTCAAGCGAAATCATCGCATTGGTTGAATCAGTTATTATTTGTGTCATAGAAACCTCAGTGCGATTTACGCCCGGTGTGAAAACGTTTTTCCAGATACTGGCTGTAACGTGACATGCTAAAACAGAAAATCCAGTAGACCAGCGCCGCAAAGACATAGCCCTCTGTCGACATGCCCAGCCAGGCCGGATCGACCGTAGCCTGTTGAACGCTGCTAAACAGATCGAACAAACCGATGATGATAACCAGGCTGGTATCTTTGAATAACGCAATAATGGTATTCACCAGGCCTGGAATGGTGAGTTTTAACGCCTGAGGGAGGATCACCAGCATCTGGGTCTTCCAGTATCCCAGGGCAAGGGATTCAGCGGCTTCATACTGTCCTTTTGGTAATGCCTGCAGCCCACCGCGAACTACCTCGGCCACATACGCCGACTGGAACAGAATCACGCCGACTAAGGCACGTACCAGTTTGTCGATAGTGGTTCCCTCTGCCATAAACAGCGGCAGCATGACCGATGACATGAACAGCACGGTGATCAGCGGAACGCCACGCCAGAACTCAATAAAGATGACAGACAGCGTACGGACAACAGGCATTTTAGAGCGGCGCCCTAACGCCAGCAAAATGCCTAAAGGTAAGGCGCCCGCAATGCCCACCGAGGCGATGATCAGGGTCAGCGTTAAGCCGCCCCACTGGCGCGTTTCCACGCGATCCAGTCCCAAAAACCCACCGTACAGTAAAAACCAGACGATCAGCGGATAGCATACCGCCCAGACGGCGATATAGCGTCCACGAAAGGGCAACCGTTTCAGGAGCATGGGCACAATCGACACTAAGCCAATCACCAGCGCAAGATTAATGCGCCAGCGCAGCTCATGAGGATAGAGCCCATACATAAACTGACCAAAACGGGCATGAATGAAGACCCAGCATGCGCCTTCTTTTGTGCAGTCTGCGCGCGTAGTGCCAAACCAGTTGGCATCAAAGATCAGCCAGTTCAGCGCCGGGGGGATCAGGTGCCAGATCAGCCAGATACATAACAACGTCAGTAAGGTGTTAAACCATCCTGAAAACAGGTTTTTGCGGGCCCATAGCCAGCCCCGGCTCAGCGGCGAGGAGGCTACGGGCGTCGTTTCATGTGCAGTGACAGACATAGTCATCCCGTGTTCTTAACGCTCAACCAGCGCGATTTTGCGGTTATAAAGATTCATCAACAGTGAAATCAGCAGGCTGATAATCAGGTAGACGCTCATCGTAATCGCAATGGTTTCAATAGCCTGACCGGTCTGATTCAGCACCGTACCGGCAAACAGCGACACCATGTCCGGGTAACCTATCGCGGCAGCCAGAGAGGAGTTTTTGACGATATTGAGATACTGGCTGGTCAGGGGCGGAATAATCACTCGCATGGCCTGAGGAATGATGACCTGACGCAGCGTGACGGGATTCGGTAACCCCAGTGAACGCGCCGCTTCATGCTGTCCGTAAGGCACAGCCTGAATACCTGAGCGAATCACCTCGGCAATGAAAGATGACGTATAGATCGACAGGGCCAGCGTGAGCGCTGCCAGCTCAGGTATCATGACGAAGCCGCCCCGGAAGTTAAACCCACGCAACTCCGGGATATCCCAGTGCATGGCGGCACCAAAAACTGCATGCGCAACCAGCGGGAACAGGATCAGCATCGCAACAGCTGCGGGCCAGGAGCGACGTAACTGACCGGTTTTAAGCTGATGCTGTCGGTTAAAACGGTATAAACCGTAGCTCGCTACCACAGCCAGTGCTAGAGCGATAACGAAAGGCCAGGTACCAGGCGCATAGGTCGGCCAGGGAATATACAGGCCACGATTACTCACGAAGGCGAGATCAAAGGCATTCAGCGCCTGACGCGGGCCGGGCAGGTTACGCAACACCGCGAAATACCAAAAGAAAATCTGCAATAACGGCGGGATATTGCGGAAGATTTCAATGTAGATATTCGCGATTTTACGTAATAACCAGTTCTCTGAGAGACGCGCCAGGCCAATAAAGAAGCCCAGTATGGAAGCAAATACAATACAAAGTGCGGAAACCAGCAGGGTATTTGTCAGGCCAACCAGAAATACCCGTGCGTAGGTATCCCCTTCGGAATAATCAATAAGATGCTGAACGATGCCGAAACCCGCATTACGTTCTAAAAAACCAAACCCGGAAGTGATACCGCGATTAGCGAGATTGATGACGGTGTTGTGGACGAGATAACCCACCACAGACAGTACGATAACGATCGCCACGATCTGGTAAAGCCAGGCGCGAACCGTGGGATTACCGAACGAAAAATCCCTTTTCACGGTTGGGCGTTGTGACATGTTGAAACCTCAATAACGAAAGCCTTGCTGGGGCACCGCAGAAAACGGTGCCCGACGGGGAGGTAGACTTAACGAACCGGTGGTGCGTACTGAATACCACCCTGGTTCCAGAGCGCATTCTGGCCACGAGCGATTTTCAGCGGGCTGTCTTTACCGACGTTGCGATCAAAACTTTCCTGATAGTTACCGACCTGCTTGATGATGTTGTACGCCCATTTGTTATCGAGCTTCAGATCTTTGCCATAGTCACCCTCGGCACCTAACAGGTGAGCCATATCGGGCGTCGCTGGCTTCGCGGCTTTCTCATCCACGTTTTTAGAGGTGATGCCCATTTCTTCGGCGTTCAGCATGGCAAACAGTGACCATTTCACGATGGTGAACCAGTCATCATCACCACGACGAACAACAGGACCCAACGGTTCTTTAGAGATGACTTCCGGCAGAACAATAAAGTCGTCTGGTTTACCTAATTTGATACGCAGTGCATAAAGTTGTGACTGATCGGAAGCCAGCGTATCGCAACGGCCGCTATCCAGTGCTTTTGCCGATTCGTCGGAGCGGTCAAATGTCACCGGGGTGTACTGCATCTTGTTCGCTTTGAAATAATCCGCAACGTTCAGTTCAGTGTCAGTACCGGCCTGAATACAGACGGTGGCACCATCCAGCTCTTTCGCACTTTTCAGGCCCGCTTTTTTGTGTGTCAGGAAACCAATGCCGTCATAGTAGTTAACACCGGTAAACATGAAGCCCATGCCGCCATCACGTGATGAGGTCCAGGTAGTGTTACGAGAAAGCACGTCCACTTCGCCAGACTGTAATGCGGTGAAGCGCTCTTTTGCGGTCAGCGGGGTATATTTTACTTTTGTTGCATCACCAAATACGGCTGCTGCCGCGGCACGACAGATATCCACATCAAGACCGGTAAATTTACCGCTGGCGTCTGCATAAGAGAAACCTGGCAGGCCATCGCTGATACCACATTGAACGAATCCTTTCTTTTTAATCGCATCCAGCGTGGCGCCTGCGTGGGCTTGCTGAGCAACGGCGAGCAGCGAAGCCGCAGCAACCAGAGTAGAGAGCATCATCTTTTTCATAAAGCATCCTGTGTGGCATGTCGTGTTGTGTTGTTATGTAGTGCGCACTTTGGTGTGCGTTTCCTGTCTGTGGCGATCAGCCATCCACGACTTTGCAAAGCCAGTGCCAGGTTTGCAGAATTCTGAATTCACCTGAAATATCGGGTAATAATCTGAATTATCCGGAAGGCTGCAATAATATGGCGCACCAAAAGGATGCATTTCGAGTCGGGTAGATCACATTTAGTGCAATTTGTTTCACTATTTAGCAACAGTGTGAGCCTGTTTGCATGTGGCTTATGTAAGCAGACATGAGATTGCTTAAAAAGGTAGCCGTGCTCACAAAAGGCCGACAGGGCTGGGCTGAAGGGCATGGTGGTACAAAAGATAAAGGCCGCGAAGAAGAGAAAATGTGAAAGGTAAGTCTGTTAAAGTCACGCTGGCGACTGCAACTACAGTTACCATATGTGATGCAACTGTTTCAGCGTTTTTAAAAAAATTTGCGTAGTAGCGCACAAATAAAAACGCCAGCCCGAAGGCTGGCGAGATTAACGGTGTGAACCTGAATCAGTTCATGCCGTATTTTTTCAGTTTCTTACGCAGCGTACCGCGGTTGATACCCATCATCAGGGCAGCACGGGTCTGGTTGCCACGGGTATACTGCATCACCATGTCCAACAGAGGCTGCTCGACTTCAGCCAAAACCAGCTCATACAGGTCACTCACATCCTGACCATTCAGTTGAGCAAAATAGTTCTTCAGTGCCTGTTTAACCGAATCACGCAAAGGTTTTTGAGTTACCTGATCCTGTGAGTTAACGGTAGAAACGGTCAGTACGTCAGAATTTACGCGTTGTTCGAACATAGTTCTTTCAGCTCTTTATTTCGTTACGCAAGATTTTCGAAGTATGCCTCCAACGCCTCCAGCTGTTCGCTGGCATCCTCAATGGCGTTGAATGTGCGCCGAAACTGGTCATTTGGGGCATGTTCCTGGAGATACCAGGACACGTGCTTCCGCGCTATACGGTATCCCTTGCCTGGACCGTAAAAGTCGTGCAGCTCACGTATATGCGAAACAAGCAAACGCTTGACCTCTGCCAGTGGCAGCGGGGCAAGCAGCTCCCCAGTGTCCAGATAATGCTGGATTTCCCGGAAGATCCACGGTCTTCCCTGAGCAGCACGTCCTATCATCAAAGCGTCGGCTCCGGTGTAGTCGAGCACTGCTCTGGCTTTATGCGGGTCAGTTATGTCTCCGTTCGCGATAATCGGAATAGAGACACTCTGCTTAACTGTCCGAATGCTGTCGTATTCAGCGTCTCCGTTGAACAGGCAGGCACGAGTGCGGCCATGTATCGTCAAAGCCTGAATGCCACAACGCTCAGCCAATTGGGCAATCGCGACACAGTTTCTGTTTTCTGGATCCCAACCGGTACGGATTTTCAATGTGACCGGTACATCAACCGCATTTACCACGGCAGAGAGAATAGACTCGACCACGGCAGGATATTGCAGTAAGGCCGACCCCGCCATTTTGCGGTTCACCTTTTTGGCTGGGCAACCCATATTAATATCAATCACCTGTGCACCAGCATCGACATTAATACGTGCAGCCTGAGCCATCTCACTGGGATCACAGCCTGCAATCTGGACGGCACGAATGCCGGGTTCATCACTGTGCACCATGCGTAAACGAGATTTGTCACTGGCCCACACTTCGGGATTGGATGACAACATCTCAGAAACCGCCATTCCTGCACCCATCTCATGACAAAGCGTTCTGAAAGGCCTGTCTGTAATACCGGCCATCGGTGCCGCAATCAGTCGATTTCTCAGCTGGAGGTTTCCAATGCGCATGAAGTCGTAATGCCATACTGTGTCTGCAAGGCGGCGTATATTACGCATTTTTTTCTTAAGATGAAAGGCCAAACTTTGAACAATTCGCAAGAAAACTGCTTTTAGTCTGCTCTGACAAGGGTGTTATGGATAAATGACATTAAAAATCATGGCGTTATCCAGTTATGTTTATTTTGTGAACAAAGGTTTTTCCGACGAAGATTCGGCATTCGCCAGATAAAAAACGTCACATACCGTGATTAACGACACAACACGCCGTACAGACGGTTGACAAAAGCATAGCGATTGAGCGTGAAAGGCAGCGACGACCAGACAGGTTCGCTTTCATCTGTATGAGGAGAAGGTATACAGCCCTGCGACGTTCGCAGGGCAGAGTCTGACGCTCGCATCGTTTACGACGCTAAGCGTTTTTTACACCCGTAATCCGGCACCATTCTTCCTTAACGGCGACAGGGTCCAGCGCAAAGTGCATGGCATAAGCTTCACAGACACTCTCGGCCTGGCTTTCCAGCACGCCTGATAACCCCAGATGCCCGCCTGGTTTAGGCAGCACGCGGATAAGCGGCGCTAACTCACGCAGCGGTCCGGCAAGAATGTTTGCCACCACCACATCAGCCTGCAGGTTTTCCGGTTGCTGATGCGGCAGATAAAGAGACAGACGGTCCGCCACCCCATTGCGCTCGGCATTGTCGCGGCTGGCCTGAATCGCCTGAGGATCGATATCAATGCCTATGGCCTGCGCTGCACCCAGCTTTAAGGCGGCGATCGCCAGGATCCCAGAGCCGCAGCCAAAATCGATCACCGTTTTACCGTTCAGATCCAGACCGTCGAGCCACGTCAGACAGAGCGATGTGGTGGGATGTGTGCCGGTTCCGAAAGCCAGCCCGGGATCCAGCATGACATTGACGGCATTCGGATCGGGCACATCGCGCCAGCTCGGGCAGATCCACAAGCGTTCGCCAAAGCGCATAGGATGGAAGTTCTCCATCCACTCGCGTTCCCAGTCTTTGTCTTCGATCTGCTCGATCTTGTGGCGAAAATTCTCTCCCAGCAGTGGATGCTGTGAAAGTTCGGCAATGACGCCTTCCATGTCGCTTTCGGCATCGAACAACCCGATAACATCGGTATCGCCCCATAAACGGGTTTCCCCGGGCAGAGGTTCGTAGACGGGCGTGTCATGGGTATCCTGAAAGGTCACTGACACGGCACCGGTTTCCATCAGTGCATCGCTCAGCGCCTCTGCGTTGGCGCCAGAACTGTTAATTTTGATTTGAATCCACGGCATAACATCTCTCTTAATTCAGTGTTGTGGTGCGTTAACCACGGCGGGTAAACGCCCAAACAGATTGCCGACCAGGAACGCCAGCAGACTTAACAATAAGGAAGGCACGATGGGATGAAATCCCCACAGTTGCAGGCCCAGGGTTGCCTGAATGGCATAACAGCCTCCGCCCACCACCATCCCGCTGAGCGCGCCTGCGGCATTGGCGCGTTCCCAATATAACCCCAGAACCAGCGGCCACAGGAATACTGCCTCCAGCCCACCAAACGCCAGCAGGTTAAGCCAGATAATCATGTCGGGCGGATGCCAGGCCACGAACAGCAAAACGACACCCAGGGCAAATGTCACCGTGCCCGATAACATCCGCAGTCGTGGCTCATTGTCCAGTTGCTGAGGTGCGAGGCGTAAATACAGATCTTTAACCAGCGTAGCGGAAGCCTGCAACAGCTGCGCATTGATGGTCGACATGATCGCCGCCATCGGCGCCGCTAAAAACAGCCCTGCGGCCAGCGGCGGCAGGACGGTAATCATCAGCGTCGGGATAACCCGATCCGGCACGGTCAGATCGGGCAATATGGCGCGGCCCAGCGCGCCTGCCAGATGCATTCCCAGCATCAGTACCACCACCACGATAGTGCCGAGAACAATCGCCCGGTGAACGGCTTTACTGTCCTTGTAGGAAATACAGCGGACAGCGGTGTGGGGCAGACCGATAACGCCAAAACAGACCAGAACGATAAACGAACTCAGGAACGTCGGCGTAATGATATCGCCCGGCCCCTCAGGAGACAGCAGTTTGGGATCAATCGCATGCAGTTTTTCTACAGCAGTGTGGATCCCTCCGGCATGGTGAATAATCGCAAACAGCAGCAAAAAGGTGCCAATCAGCATCACAATGCCCTGCATGGCATCGTTAAGCACGCTGGCCCGGAAGCCGCCAAATGCCGTATAAAGCGCGATAGTCCCACCGAAGATCAGTAATCCCGTGTCGTAGGGGATACCGGCTGCGGTTTCCAGCAGGCGTGCGCCACCGATAAACTGCACGGCCATCGCGCCCACAAAGGCAACGAGTAAACTCAGGCTGGCCAGGACCACCAATAGTGTGCTGCCATAGCGCGCATAGAGCATATCGTTAAGCGTGACCGCATTATGCTTACGCGCCAGAATGGCAAATTTCTTCCCCAGTACACCCAGTGAAAGCCAGACAGCAGGAACCTGAACCATGGCCAGCAGCACCCAGCCCAGACCATATTTATACGCTGCGCCTGGGCCACCGATAAAGGAGCTGGCGCTGATATAGGTGGTGGTGATGGTCATAGCCAGCACAAATCCGCCCATCGAACGGCTACCCAGAAAATACTCGGTCAGGAAATTTCCTTTGCGCTGTTTACGCATCGCAAAGACGGACAGACCGGCAATAACGACCAGATAAGCCAACAGTGGCAGGATGATTTCAGTGTTCATCTTCCTCCTCAAGAGACATCTCACGGAAGCGTGTACGGACCATTAGCCAGCACAGAAAAATGAACAGCAGAGGCGCAAAAATGCAGGAGAGCTCAAACCAGCGTGGCAAACCGGTTATGCCAACCGCATCGCCGCCCGACCAGGCGGAAATGCCCCAGACAGCCAGCCAGGCCAGCGTGAGACAGAGCGACCAGCGAGCCTCTTTGTGAGCCTGTAAAAAACGCGCGTCCATGATGTGACCTTAACGCCAGCGGGAAAAGAAAAAGGCCGGAATATCCGGCCTCAGACTAACTCAGCATTGCGATTACTTCTCGTGCAGGCCGAGTTTTTTCTCCAGATAGTGGATATTGGTACCACCGTGCTGGAAGTTTTCATCGGACATGATTTTCATCTGCAGTTCGATGTTGGTTTTGATGCCGTCGATAATCAGCTCCGCCAGCGCGTTTTTCATACGGGCAATGGCGATATCACGGGTTTCACCGTAGGTGATGAGCTTTCCGATCATGGAATCATAATACGGCGGCACGCTGTAACCCGCATAAATATGGGATTCCCAACGCACACCAAAACCACCCGGTGCATGGAAACGGGTAATCTTACCAGGGCTTGGCAGGAAGGTGACCGGATCCTCGGCGTTGATACGGCATTCAACCGCATGACCGCGAATAATCACATCTTCTTGCTTGATTGACAGCGGCTGGCCAGCAGCAATACGCAGCTGCTCTTTAATCAGGTCGACGCCGGTGATCATTTCGGTGACCGGATGTTCAACCTGAATACGGGTGTTCATTTCAATGAAATAGAACTCGCCATTCTCGTACAGGAACTCAAACGTCCCTGCGCCGCGATAGCCGATATCGATACAGGCTTTAGTACAACGCTCACCGATGAATGAACGCAGCTCTGGCGTAATGCCCGGTGCTGGCGCTTCTTCCACGACTTTCTGGTGGCGGCGCTGCATAGAACAGTCACGCTCGCCCAGATAGATGGCGTTGCCCTGGCCATCAGCCAGAACCTGGATTTCGATGTGACGTGGATTTTCCAGATACTTCTCCATGTACACCATGTCGTTGTTGAAAGCCGCTTTGGCTTCCGCTTTCGTCATGTTGATGGATTGTTCCAGATCTTTGTCACTGCGCACAACGCGCATACCACGACCGCCGCCGCCGCCGGAGGCTTTAATAATGACCGGATAGCCGATGCGCTTGGCGAAGGCACGGTTTTTTTCCATGTCATCGGTCAGTGAGCCATCGGAGCCAGGTACGGTCGGCACGCCAGCTTTCTTCATCGCCGTGATGGCCGACACTTTATCGCCCATCAGGCGGATGGTGTCAGCTTTTGGACCCACAAAGATAAAGCCAGAGCGCTCAACCTGCTCAGCAAAATCCGCGTTCTCAGACAGGAAGCCGTAGCCAGGGTGAATCGCCACCGCGCCGGTGATTTCTGCAGCAGAGATCAACGCCGGGATGTTGAGATAACTTTTGACCGACTGTGCCGGGCCGATGCAAACCGTTTCGTCTGCCAGCAGCACGTGTTTCAGGTCACGGTCCGCGCTTGAGTGAACAGCGACAGTCTTAATGCCCAGTTCTTTACAGGCACGCAGAATGCGCAGTGCAATCTCACCGCGGTTAGCAATAACAATTTTATCCAGCATGGTTCGCCCCGTTATTCGATGACAACAAGTGGCTCGTCAAATTCTACCGGTTGACCACTTTCGACCAGAATGGCTTTAACAACGCCAGATTTGTCGGCTTCGATCTGGTTCATCATTTTCATGGCTTCAACGATGCACAGCGTGTCACCGGCATTGACTTTCTGGCCCACTTCCACAAACGCTTTCGCATCCGGGCTTGGTGTGCGGTAGAAGGTACCGACCATCGGTGAACGTACGATGTGACCACTGATTTCTGCTGGTGCAGCTTCTGCGACAGCGGCAACAGGTGCCACGGCGCTCGCCAGCGCCGGTTGCTGAGCAACAGGCGCAGCATAAGCCTGCTGCATCATCGGATAACCAGTGTTTGCAGGTGCACGACTGATACGAACAGACTCTTCACCTTCGGAAATCTCCAGCTCAGAAATGCCAGATTCTTCAACCAGTTCGATCAGTTTTTTAATTTTACGAATATCCATGAATGGGGTTCCGTACTCAGTTTGATTAATTAGTATGAGACAGGCGCTTTACTGCCGTTTGTAATGCCCACGAGTAGCCATCGGCGCCAAGCCCACAAATAACGCCCGCAGAGACATCAGAAAAATAGGAATGTTGGCGGAAGGGCTCGCGGCTGTGCACATTTGACAGATGAACTTCGATAAAGGGAATGTCCACTGCTAACAGCGCATCACGAAGTGCGACGCTGGTGTGCGTAAACGCGGCAGGATTGATGATGATATAATCCACGTTGCCTTTTGCCTCATGAATGCGATCAATGAGCTGATATTCAGCATTGGACTGCAAATGGCTTAACGCTACATTCAACTGGTCTGCCTGCTGCACCAGACGAGAAACGATCTGATCCAGCGTGACGTCCCCGTATTTTTCAGGCTCGCGCGTTCCCAACAGATTAAGGTTGGGACCGTTCAAAAGCAGAATATGTAATTTATCGGCCATCTTGCTGCCATCTCCCGCAATCATTGAGGCATCGCGTAAAATACCTTGCCGCTTTCCATTTGTCACCCGTCACGGTGAAAAAGAAGCGTCAAATCGCAATAAAGCCGGCCATTATATCCGTTTCGTGGCATTTCGCAGCAAAATACTGGTCTTATCTGCGAAGTTGATCGGATGCGGTCCGGAGACCGCATTTTTGCAGACGATAGCGGGGAAAAGAGCGGTTAAGGCGGCCACCACTTAATGAACTTTTTGTAACGCCAGGCTAACAGGACCAGAGCTAAAAGCGCATAAATAATGGGTTGCGGCGAAAGGATTTTGACTGACCAGAGATAATGGACAGGTGCCAGGATCGCGACCAGATAGATCAGGTTATGCAATGTTTGCCACCGTTTGCCGAGTTTACGCTGCATGCGCTGGAAAGACGTGACGGCCAGCGCCAACAAGATAAACCAGGAGAGGATCCCCAGCGTCAGATAGGGCCGGGAAATCAGCTCACTGCCCAGCAGGCCGATGTTATTTATTCCCAGCTCCAACAGGTAGTAGCTGGTCAAATGCAAACTGGCCCAGAAAAATGTCCAGATCCCCAGCAGGCGTCGGGTCCGAATGAGCAGGGGTTGTTTTATCAGGCGCGTTAAGGGCGACACCAGCAACGTAGCCAGCAGCAGTTTCAATGCCATTCGGCCGGTAAAATGCTGGATATCCTTTGCCGGGTCGGCGCTCAGTCCACCGTGCATCGCGGCCATGATCAAATAAACCAACGGCAGGAACGCAGCCAGATGCAACAGGACTTTAAGCCAGCCGATCTGCTTTATTGTCAGGCGCACTCAATAATTCTCCCGCAAATCCATGCCGCGATAGAGCGAGGCAACCTGATCGGCATAACCGTTGAAGAGTAACGTGGGCTGACGATCCACATTAAAGCTACTGCCCGGACCAATAAAACGTTCGGTCGCCTGTGACCAGCGTGGATGGTTCACATGGGGATTCACGTTGGCATAGAAACCATACTCATTGTCGGCAATCTGATTCCATGTCGTTGGCGGTTGATCGTGAGTGAGCGTAATTTTCACAATGGACTTGATGCCCTTAAAGCCATATTTCCACGGAACCGTCAGGCGAATCGGCGCACCATTCTGCGGCGGCAGCGCTTTACCGTATACGCCCGTTGTCAGAATCGTAAGCGGATGCATCGCTTCATCCAGGCGCAAACCTTCTACATAAGGGTAATTGAGCCCGCCGCCAATAAACCGGTCTTTTTGCCCTGGCATCTGATCGGGCGCGTACAGCGTCTGGAAGGCGACGAAGCGGGCTTTGTTGGTGGGTTCTGCCAGCTTCAGCAGTTTATTTAGTTCAAATCCGATCCAGGGAACGACCATCGACCAGGCTTCAACACAGCGCATGCGATAGATTCGTTGCTCCATCGCGAAGCGCTTAAAAATATCATCCATGTCCAGCGTCACGGGCTTAGCCACTTCGCCCTCAATTGTCAGTTTCCAGGGATCGGTTTTTAGGGTACCGGCGTTCGCCGCAGGATCGGCTTTATCCAGACCGAATTCGTAGAAATTGTTGTATCCGGAAACTTTATCGGCGGGCGTTAAGGGCAGGTTAGCCTGGTACTGGGCGGGTTTGGTAAAGTCAAGCGGACGGCCTGCGGGGGCAGCAGGGCGGTCGTTGCCTTTGAACCAGCTCAGGATATCAGCATTCGCCATGCCGGGAAGGCCCATGGCCGCGGCACCCAGCCCCAGCGTCTGAAGCACCCGACGACGGTTCATATTAAAGATGCTTTCTGGCGTTACATCTGCTTCGGTCAGGCTTTTAGTCGGCTTCATCGTTTTTCTCCAGGCGCGATAGTCTCAACCAGCATGATGACTATTACTTATGCTGGCGAATTTCGCTGCAAAAATGTGAAATTTCCTGGCTTCGCTCTCAAATGGGAATCCACTGAAAAATGTAGAATCAGGCGCTGTGAGATCTTCTCAGCGGTATACTTCGCCTTCACGCACAACGCCACTGTTGCCAGACGACATTTGTGTTATTTTGCTCAAATTTCTTCCGGCTGCCGTGCAGCGCCAGCGTGATCCGGCGACAACCGAAGTGAAACAGGCACAGGGATGCGATTAACGACCAAACTTTCTGCATTTATTACACTGATTAGCGTACTGGCAATGGTTTTAATGCTGGTGGGTTGTGCTTTTAGTGTTTTCTGGCTCACGCATCAGCGCGTCGAAAGTCGCGTACAGGTGCTGGCGACCGAAGTTGATAACGTCTTGCTGAGCCAGCCTCCCGATGCGCTCAAGGCCTGGCTGGCCCCGATGTTACCTGTTATTAACGCGGAGCAACTTTCTCTCTATAACGGTCGCCAACCTGTTTTTACGCTGTCCCGCCATGAAAATCAGATGCTCGAGCACGAAAAAAACCGCTATATCCATTTTGACATTGCGCTAATGCACCAACCGGGAATGCGGCTCCAGTTGACGATTCTCGATCCTGCACAAACCTGGCTACGCTCGATTCCTGCGACTTATACCCTTGTCGCCCTCGTGCTGGTTGTACTGATTATGGCGGTGATGCTGTCCATCATCCATCGCTGGCTGGTGCGTCAATGGCGCGGGATGGAACACCTGGAAAGTCGTTCGGCATCGATTCTTGCTGGCGAGCGTACCTTCTTCCGCCAAAAGCAGCGTGATGAGTGGCCGCCCAAAGCCAGTCGGGCGATCGATCAGCTTCTGTCAGATTTACAGGAAGCCGGCGAGCAGCGCGTTCGCATTGATACGTTAATTCGTACCTTTGCTGCGCAGGATGGCCGAACCGGGCTGAATAACCGGCTTTTCTTCGATAATCAGTTGGCCACCTTGCTGGAGGACCAGGAAGATGTCGGGACACACGGCGTGGTCATGATGATCCGCTTTCCTGAGCTCGACACGCACGATCACTCGCTTGGACCGGTGCTGGTTGAAGAGTACCTGTTTAACGTCGTCAATATGCTGTCCACTTTTGTCATGCGTTATCCCGGCGCGCTTCTTGCGCGTTATTTTCGCAGTGATTTTGCGGTATTGCTGCCGCACCGCAGCCTGAAAGAGGCCAACAGCATCGCTGACCAGTTAATTAATGCCGTTGATGCGTTACCTCCTATGCGCATGGTGAACCGTGACGACTTTATTCACATTGGTATCAGCGCCTGGCACAGTGGCCAGACGGTGCCGCAGGTAATGGAAAATGTGGAGATGGCGACGCGACGGGCAACGCTGTCCGGTGGCAATAACTGGTCAAACGGCGCGGGCAATCCGCAGGATGCCGGGCGCGGCAGTGTTCGCTGGCGCACTTTGCTGGAAAATACACTCAGTCGCGGTGGGCCGCGGCTCTATCAAAAACCTGCCGTGGACCGTGAGGGCAAGGTTCGTCATCGTGTCATACTCAGCCGCATCTTTGATGGTGATAAAGAAGTGCTGTCGGCTGAATACATGCCACTGGTGCAGCAGCTTGGGATGGTAGAGAGCTGGGACCGGCAGATGGTGTTGCGCATTGCCGCTTTGTCAGAGCTGTGGCCTGAAGAAACACTGGTTATCCCGGTCAGTATCGACTCTCTGTTAAAGCGTCCCTTTGTCGTCTGGTTGCAGCGAATGTTGCTGGCCTGCCCAAAAAGTCAGCGAAAACGATTTTTATTTGAACTTGCGGAAGGGGATGTTTGTCAACACATCAGCCGTTTGATTCCGGTGTTGCATTCGCTCCAGGCATTTGGCTGCCGGATTGCCATCAGTCAGGCAGGACTGACGGTAGTCAGTAGCGCCTATATCAGGCAACTGCCGGTCGCGTTAATCAAGCTGGATGCCGGCCTGGTGCGCAACATTGAGCGCCGTACTGAAAATCAGCTGTTTGTGCGGAGCTTGCTGGACGTCTGCAAGCCGACCGGTACCCGGCTTTATGCGGCAGGCGTTCGCACAAAAGCGGAGTGGCAAACTCTGGTCGAATTAGGCGTTGAAGGCGGGCAGGGCGACCTGTTTTCACCTTCTCAGCCGGTCAACAGTAATGTGAAAAAGTACTCGCAACGTTACCAGATTTAATCGTTTGCCTGAATTCGCCGGTTTTACGCCAGCTTTTAGTGAATACAGGACAACAAACAGGCAGAATAGAGCGCCTGAAATGTTAGATTTTATGTCGGAGTAAAGTTAAGAAAATTCTTTAACAAGCAGCTCTGATAGCGTGATATCGCTGTTCCGCTCGTGTGCGAAACAGCTGTAAATGATTTAATGCGAATGTCGCCTAATTTTTCACCGAAGCAGAACGTTTTTGCGCCTTGTGGCAGCTTCGTGTGGTTGGTAAAGTAAGCGGATTTTATTTTCCGCCTCCAGCTTGCAGGATTATCCCTTAGTATGTTTAAAAAATTTCGTGGCATGTTTTCCAATGACTTGTCCATTGACCTGGGTACCGCGAACACCCTGATTTATGTAAAAGGACAAGGCATCGTGCTGAACGAGCCTTCCGTAGTGGCTATTCGCCAGGATCGTGCCGGCTCACCTAAAAGTGTAGCGGCCGTTGGTCATGACGCCAAACAGATGCTAGGCCGTACACCGGGCAATATTGCAGCCATTCGTCCTATGAAAGATGGCGTTATCGCCGACTTCTTCGTGACCGAGAAAATGCTGCAGCACTTCATTAAGCAGGTTCACAGCAACAGCTTTATGCGTCCAAGTCCGCGCGTGCTGGTATGTGTGCCTGTCGGTGCCACGCAGGTTGAGCGCCGCGCAATCCGCGAATCTGCCCAGGGGGCGGGTGCACGTGAAGTGTTCCTGATTGAAGAACCTATGGCGGCCGCCATTGGCGCTGGCTTACCGGTTTCTGAAGCGACCGGGTCAATGGTAGTCGATATTGGTGGCGGTACCACTGAAGTTGCCGTCATTTCTTTGAACGGCGTAGTTTACTCTTCTTCCGTGCGTATCGGTGGTGACCGCTTCGATGAAGCCATCATTAATTATGTGCGCCGTAATTACGGTTCACTGATTGGTGAAGCCACAGCGGAACGTATCAAGCATGAGATCGGCTCTGCTTACCCGGGTGACGAAGTGCGTGAGATCGAAGTGCGTGGTCGTAACCTGGCAGAAGGTGTGCCACGCGGCTTTACCCTTAACTCAAATGAAATCCTTGAAGCCCTGCAAGAGCCGCTTACCGGAATTGTGAGTGCAGTAATGGTCGCGCTGGAACAGTGTCCGCCAGAACTCGCCTCTGACATTTCCGAGCGTGGCATGGTTCTGACGGGCGGTGGTGCGCTGCTGAGAAATCTGGATCGTCTGCTGATGGAAGAAACAGGCATTCCTGTTGTCGTCGCGGAAGATCCGCTGACCTGCGTTGCGCGCGGCGGCGGTAAAGCCCTGGAAATGATCGACATGCATGGCGGCGATTTATTCAGCGAAGAATAATGGCCTCAACCGGCTGAGACCGTCGTAACAGTGCGCAGGGAGTAGCGTGTAAACCGGCGCTGCGTGCATCGGTATGATGTGTCCAGCCCAGGAAAGTGCGGTACGTCCGTACTTTCTTACCTTGTAGTCGAGGAACACGCAGATTATATGAAGCCGATTTTTAGCAGAGGCCCTTCTCTGCAATTGCGTCTCTTTCTGGCGGTGATTGTGGCGATTGCCATCATCATCGCAGATAGTCGCGTGAGTTCATTTACGCAAATACGCAACTATCTGGACACATCGGTCAGTCCGTTTTACTTCCTGGCCAACGGCCCGCGTCAACTTCTGGATGGCGTGTCAGATACGCTGGCTTCACGCCAGCAGCTTGAGCTGGAAAATAAAGCGTTACGTCGGGAGCTGTTTCTGAAAAACAGCGACCTGCTCATGCTGGGGCAATACAAGCAGGAGAATGCACGCCTGCGCGAATTGCTGGGTTCACCTCTGCGTCAGGACGAGCATAAGATGGTGACCCAGGTGATCTCCACCGGTACCGATCCCTATACCGATCAGGTCGTGATTGATAAAGGCAGCGCCAATGGCGTATATGAAGGTCAGCCGGTCATCAGTGATAAAGGGGTTGTGGGCCAGGTCATCGCTGTCGGTCAGTTTACCAGCCGCGTTCTGCTCATTTGTGATGCATCACATGCGCTACCCATTCAGGTACTGCGTAATGATATTCGTGTCATTGCGGCGGGCAATGGCTGTACGGAAGATTTACAACTGGAACATCTGCCAGGCAATACCGATATTCGCGTGGGCGATGTGTTAGTCACCTCAGGCTTAGGTGGCCGCTTCCCTGAAGGCTATCCTGTCGGTGTCGTGTCCTCGGTAAAAGTGGATACGCAACGCGCTTATACCGTGATTCAGGCACATCCTACTGCGGGTCTGCAACGTCTGCGCTATTTGCTGCTGCTTTGGGGAGCCGATCATAATGGTGATATGCCTATGGCGCCTGATGAAGTGCATCGGGTCGCGAACGAGCGCCTGATGCAAATGATGCCGCAGGTGCTGCCGCCTGCCGGCGAAATGGGGCCGCCTGCGCCCACCACACAGACTACCACACCCGCTTCGGGCAGCAGCGAAAGTCGTTCGCAGGATGCCGCTTCCCGCTCACGCGGAGGCCAGAATTGAGTCGATATCGCAGCCAGGGACGATGGGTGATCTGGCTGTCCTTTCTGATGGCGTTTATTCTGCAAATCATGCCATGGCCGGAACAGATCTATATGTTCCGGCCATCGTGGCTATTGTTGATTCTGGTGTATTGGGTGCTGGCGCTGCCGCATCGCGTGAATGTGGGCAGCGGTTTTCTGCTGGGGGCGATTATGGATTTAATCGCCGGTTCGACGTTGGGCGTTCGCGCACTGGCGCTCAGCATTATCGCCTATCTGGTTGCGTTTAAATTCCAGTTATTCCGTAACTTAGCATTGTGGCAGCAGGCGTTAATGGTTATGGTGCTGTCATTAGCAATGGATGTGATCGTCTTCTGGGCAGAGTTTCTGGTGATCAACGTCTCATTCCGCCCTGAAATTTTCTGGAGCAGTGTTGTCGACGGGATTCTCTGGCCGTGGCTATTCTTATTGATGAGAAAGATCCGCCGTCAGTTCGCTGTTCAATAAGGAAATTTATGGTAACCCTGTATCTGGCCTCCGCGTCTCCCCGCCGACGTGAACTGCTGAGCCAGCTTGGCATCACCTTCGAGCGTCTTGTCACTGATGTTGAAGAGCAACGTCAGCCCGGTGAAACGGCGGAGGGCTATGTTCGACGCCTGGCGCATGACAAAGCTAAAGCGGGCGTCACGGTTGCCCGGCAAGACTTACCGGTGCTGGGTGCCGACACCATCGTGGTGCTCAATGGCGAGGTGCTGGAAAAGCCCCACGATGCCGACCATGCCAGCGCGATGCTTAGTAAACTCTCGGGAAAAACGCATCAGGTCATGACGGCTATCGCGCTGGCCGATCGTCAGCAGGTGCTGGACTGTCTGGTGGTCACCGAGGTGACGTTTCGTAACTTAACCGCACACGACATCAATGAGTACATCGCCACAGGTGAACCTATGGATAAAGCAGGCGCTTACGGTATTCAGGGAAAGGGCGGAAACTTTGTTCGTAAAATCAATGGAAGTTATCACGCAGTCGTCGGATTACCGTTGGTTGAGACCGCGGAACTGATCGACCAGTTCCAGTCACTGCGTGCCGTAAGGGGTTAACATGACGGCAGAACTACTGGTTAACGTTACGCCTGCTGAAACGCGCGTCGCCTACATTGATGGCGGTATCCTGCAGGAAATTCACATTGAGCGCGAAGCCCGGCGGGGCATCGTCGGTAATATTTACAAAGGGCGCGTCAGCCGGGTTTTGCCTGGCATGCAGGCGGCATTTGTGGATATCGGGCTTGATAAAGCGGCCTTCCTGCATGCGTCCGACATCATGCCGCATACAGAATGCGTTGCGGGCGACGAAAAGAAAAATTTCGTGGTACGTGATATCGCGGAGCTGGTGCGTCAGGGACAGGATCTCGTGGTGCAGGTGGTGAAAGATCCCCTCGGCACCAAAGGCGCGCGGCTAACCACAGATATCACGTTGCCCTCGCGCTACCTGGTGTTTATGCCCGGCGCTTCACACGTTGGCGTTTCACAACGCATTGCCAGTGAAAAAGAGCGTGAACGGCTTAAAGCCGTCGTGGCCGACTACTGTGACGACCTGGGCGGTTTCATCATCCGCACCGCCGCGGAAGGCATTGGCGAAGAAGAGCTGGCGCAGGATGCTGCGTTTCTGAAACGGCTCTGGACCAAAGTCAGCGAGCGGAAAAAGCGCAATCAAACCCGTTGTCTACTCTATGGTGAGCTGGCGCTGGCGCAGCGTATTCTGCGCGATTTTGCGGGCGCAGCGCTGGATCGCATTCGTGTCGATTCGCGCCTGACCTGCGATCTCCTCAAGGAATTCACCAGCGAATACATCCCGGAGATGTCCAGCAAGCTCGAGCTTTACAATGGAAAACAGCCCATCTTTGATCTGTTTGATGTTGAGAACGAGATTCAGCGCTCACTGGAACGTAAAGTTGAACTGAAATCTGGCGGATACCTCATCATCGACCAAACTGAAGCGATGACGACAATCGACATCAACACCGGTGCCTTTGTCGGACACCGAAACCTTGATGAAACTATTTTTAACACCAATGTGGAAGCGACACAGGCGATCGCCCGCCAACTGAGGCTACGTAACCTTGGCGGCATCATCATTATCGACTTCATTGATATGAGTAATGAAGATCATCGCCGTCGAGTGCTGCATTCGCTGGAAACCGCGCTCAGTAAAGACAGAGTGAAGACGGGCATCAGCGGGTTTTCCGCCTTAGGGCTGGTGGAAATGACGCGCAAGCGTACGCGCGAAAGTATCGAACACGTGCTGTGTGAGGATTGCCCGGTGTGTAAAGGGCGCGGCACACTGAAGACCGTCGAAACGGTGTGCTACGAAATTATGCGTGAAATTGTTCGTGTTCATCATGCTTATGATTCTGACCGTTTCCTGGTCTACGTGTCGCCGACGGTGGGCGAAGCGTTGAAAACGGATGAGTCCCATGCGCTGGCGGAAGTGGAGCTGTTTGTCGGCAAGCAGGTAAAGGTGCATGTTGAAGCGCTCTATACTCAGGAACAGTTCGATGTGGTCATGATGTAGTGCTGGCCGGTCAGGCTCACGATGTCTGGCCGCACATTTTAGGGTAAAATGTGGCCCCATACCGCTTATGTCATAAGACGCCGGGTATGAGCAGCAACCATCCGTCGTTAACGGTAGACAAGGAGAGGTGTGAGTGAGGCAGTTGCCAAGAGTGATGTTACTGCTGCTCGCGACAGTCATTGTGATTGTGGCGCTGCTGGTCAGTGCGCTGCGTCTGGCGATGCCGCACCTCGATAACTATCGTAGTCAGGTCTTAGAGTTTGTTTCTGATGTCAGCGGTGCCAATGTTAACGCCAGCCAGCTGAAGGGCAAGTGGGAAAATTTTGGGCCCACGCTGCAAATCCGTGACCTGAACGTGGACATGAAACAAACGGGGACGCTCTCGATCGCGCGTATTACCGTTGCGCTGGACGTCTGGCAGTCATTGCTCCACTGGCGCTGGCAGTTCCGCGATCTGACGTTCTGGCAGTTGCACTTTAACAGCACTCAGCCTCTCCTGACCAGTGACAACGAGAAGCACAGCTTCAGGCTCACCCAGATCAACGATCTGTTTTTACGCCAGTTCGATCACTTCGATCTGCGCGACAGCACGATTGGTTTTATCACGCCATCCGGTCAGCATGCTGAACTGGCTATTCCTAAACTCACCTGGCTGAACGAACATACCCGACATCGCGCAGAAGGTGAGGTCAGCCTGTCGAGTTTTACCGGACAGCACGGTGTTGTGCAGGTCCGTCTCGACCTGAACGATAACGAAGGCTTACTCAACGACGGTCGCATCTGGATGCAGGCTGATGACGTGGATATGCGCCCCTGGCTGGGCCGCTGGGTGCGGGATAACACCCGTCTGGACAGCGCCCGGTTTAGCCTGGCAGCCTGGGTCACTCTGCGTGATGGTGATATCTACGCTGGCGACCTGTTGTTAAGTCAAGGCGGCGCAAGCTGGCAGGGCGAGAGCGGTCCCCATACTCTCAACGTTGATGGTCTGACGGCGCACCTTTCGCGTTATAAAAATGGCTGGGTGGTAACGGTGCCGCAAACCAAACTCAGCACAGACGGCAATGCGTGGCCTGCTGGTCATTTTTCGCTGTTCTGGCAACCGCAGGACGAGCAGATGCTGGGCAGCAACAGCGAGGCCGAAGTCCGCGTTCGTGCGACGCAGTTAGCATTAGATCGCATCGCGCCGCTGGTGCCGCTTTTTGCGCCTCTCTCACCTGCGCTGTTTGATAACTGGCGTGCATTGCGGCCGCGGGGCACGATTGATGGGCTTGCGTTAGATATTCCCTTAGCACAACCCGAGCAGACCCGCTTTCAGGTAAAGTGGCGTGATTTTAGCTGGCAGTACTGGAAGCTGGTTCCCGGCATCAGCCATCTTAATGGTGAGGCGACAGGCAGCCTGAACGATGGGCAAGCCGCAATTGCGATGGGGCAGGCTACGGTGCCTTATGGTGATATGTTCCAGGCACCGCTGGAGATCAAACAGATCACCGGCAACCTTAACTGGACGCAGGATAAGCAGGGGCTGACGCTGGCGGGTCACGACCTTGACATTCAGGCCCGTTCCCTTTGGGCGCACGGCGATTTCCGCTATCAGCAAAACAGTGATGCGCAACCTCAACTGAATATTCTGGCCGGCATTAACGTCACGAACGCTGGTGATGCGTGGCGCTATTTTCCGACACCGATAATGGGCCACTCGCTGACACACTATTTAAGCGGTGCGATTAAAGGCGGCAAGGTCAGTAATGCCACGCTGCTGTTTAACGGTAATCCAGCGCTTTTTCCCTTCCAGCACAACGACGGGATGTTCCAGGTTTGGGTGCCGTTACGCCAGGCAACCTATGCGTTCCAGCCGGGCTGGCCCGATCTCAGCAATCTTGATATCTATCTTAACTTCCTGAATGACGGCCTGTGGATGAATGCGCCACTGGCGAAACTGGGTGAAGTCGATGCCCGCAATGTCAGCGCCGTCATCCCGGATTACCTGAAGGAAAAGCTGATTATTAATGGCGATATCAGCGGTGACGGGCAGCAAATCGGTGAGTACTTCCAGCACACGCCGCTCAAATCGTCGCTGGGAGCGGCACTGGAACAGCTCCAGGTCAAAGGCCTGACCAAAGGTCATCTCAAGCTGGATATTCCATTGAATGGCAAAGATGTTCACGCCAGCGGGGATGTGCAGATGAATAACAACAGCCTGCATATCAAACCCCTGAATACCACAATGACCCATTTGACGGGGCAGTTCCGCTATAACAACGGCAATCTCGAAAGCGATACGCTGCAGGCCAACTGGTTTGGACAGCCGATCGATGTCAGCTTCACGACGCAGGAGAATCCTGACGATTTTGGCGTGAACGTCAAATTACAGGCGGACTGGCAACTGGCAAAAATCACTGACATACCCCGACAGATTAGCAGCCAACTGGCCGGTCATCTTCCGTGGCAAGGTGAGGTAAACGTCACCTTGCCTCACAAGGGCGGTGCGCATTATGCCGTGCAACTCAAAGGAGACGGTAAGGAAGTAAGTAGTCGCTTACCTCCGCCACTCGACAAAAAGGCTGGCGAGAGCCTGCCGGTTACCGTTAATGCAAACGGCGACTTAACGCATTTCGATCTGAGCGGCAGCGTTGACGAGCGGCACCGGTTTAACAGCCGCTGGCTGCTGGAGCCCACGCTGCGCGTTGAGCGAGGCATCTGGCTTAACGACACCAAAACCACACCGGCGCTGCCGGATCGTTCAGGCATGGTGCTGAATTTGCCTGCGCTCGATGGCGAAGCCTGGGCGGCACTCCTGATGGCGGGCGAAGGCGGAGCGGCCAGCCCGTCGGGTGAGCATAAGGTGGGCGGGGCAACGTTGCCAGGCAATATTATCTTACGTAGCCCCGCTGTCAGTCTGGCAGGGCAAGAGTGGCATGACGTGGATACCACCGTCACCCAGGAAATGGGCGGTAAAACCCAGGTGAAGGTTAATGCCAAAGAGTTACGTGGCCAGCTTACGACCTCGCCGTCAGCAGCGTGGCAGGTTGCTCTGGATTATCTTTATTACAATCCCGACTGGCAGGGCGCTGACGGAAAGAATACCGCGGCTTCGCCACTGGGGCAAAAAAGCGATCAGCTTGACTTTAGCAAGTGGCCTGCGGTGCAGTTTCAGTGTGCAGAATGCTGGCTGATGGGACAAAAATACGGGCGCGTTTCCGCCGGGCTGCAACCTAAAGGAAGTACGTTAGCACTTACTAATGGCTTGGTGGATACAGGCAGTTCGCGTCTGAATATTCAGGGCGAATGGGTTAACCGGCCCAACGACCAGCGTACCTCGCTGAAAGGCACCTTGCAGGGCAGCAACATCAATAACGCAACCAACTGGTTCGGCGTAAATACGCCATTACGCGATGCACCTTTCAAAATTAACTATGACCTGCACTGGCGCGCTGCACCCTGGCAGCCATCAGCGGAAACGCTGAGCGGCACACTGAAAACACACTTTGGTAAAGGCCAGATAACGGATGTGGATACCGGTGCGGCGGGGCAGATTTTGCGCCTGCTCAGTTTTGATGCACTGCTACGTAAACTGCGTTTCGACTTCAGTGATACTTTTAAACAGGGTTTCTATTTCGATTCAATCAATGGTACCGCCTGGATTGAAGATGGCGTCATCCGTACTGATAACCTGTCAGTCGATGGGCTGGAGGCGGATATCGCCATGCAAGGCAATATGGATCTTGTGAAGCGACGGATTGATATGGAAGCCATAGTTACCCCGGAAATTTCCGCCTCCGTTGGTGTCGCCACCGCGTTCGCGATTAACCCGGTCGTCGGGGCCGCGGTATTCGCGGCCAGTAAGGTTCTGGGGCCGCTCTGGAGTAAAATTTCTGTGCTGCGCTATCACATCAGCGGCCCGCTCGATAAGCCCAAAATTGACGAGGTTATGCGTAAGCCACGCGAAACCTATAACAAGTGATATTTGACGGCGTAACATAATTGCCTCAGGCTATGAATATCCGAGCACATATTGAGTGAGAAACGATGACTCTGAATCTGGTAAGTGAGCAGTTGCTAACTGCTAACAACATTAATCAGCAGGACCTTTTTTCCCTGTTAGGGCAGCTTTCAGAACGTCGTCTGGACTATGCCGATCTTTATTTTCAGTCCAGCTTCCACGAATCCTGGGTTCTGGAAGATAAAATCATTAAAGATGGTTCCTACCATATCGATCAGGGCGTGGGTGTCCGCGCCGTCAGCGGCGAAAAAACCGGCTTCGCCTATGCCGATCAGATCACAATGAATGCCCTGCGTCTGTCATCAGAAGCGGCCCGCAGCATCGTACGCGAGCAGGGGAATGGCAAGGCGCACACGCTGTCAGCCGTCGTCAACCGCGCGCTCTATGCGCCTGTCGATCCGCTTGGCAGCCTCAGCCGTGAAGACAAAATCGCCCTGTTACATCGTGTTGACCAGGTTGCGCGGGCTGCTGACCCACGGGTTCAGGAAGTGAATGCCAGCCTGACCGGCGTATATGAGCAGGTCCTGGTGGCGGCAACCGATGGTACCCTGGCCGCCGATGTGCGTCCGCTGGTGCGTCTGTCCATCAGCGTTCAGGTGGAAGATCAAGGCAAACGCGAACGGGGTACCAGCGGTGGCGGTGCGCGTACTGGTTACGCGTTTTTCCTCGCTGATGAAAATGGCGATGTGCGCGCTGATGCCTGGGCACGCGAAGCGGTACGCATGGCACTGGTCAATCTTTCCGCAGTGGCTGCGCCTGCAGGCGCTTTACCGGTGGTGCTGGGGGCGGGCTGGCCAGGCGTGCTGCTGCATGAAGCGGTAGGTCATGGTCTGGAAGGCGACTTCAATCGCCGTGGAACCTCCGTTTTTAGCGGTAAGATGGGCCAACTGGTGGCGTCTGACCTTTGTACGGTGGTTGATGATGGCACGATCGAGGGATTACGCGGTTCACTGGCTATTGACGATGAAGGCGTACCCGGACAGTACAACGTACTGATTGAAAATGGCGTATTGAAAGGCTACATGCAGGACAAGCTGAATGCCCGGCTGATGGGCGTGAATCCTACCGGAAACGGTCGTCGCGAATCTTATGCGCACCTGCCAATGCCTCGTATGACCAACACCTACATGCTGGCGGGTAAATCGACGCCGCAGGACATTATTGAAAGTGTGGAATACGGGTTGTATGCGCCTAATTTTGGTGGCGGCCAGGTCGATATTACGTCGGGTAAATTTGTGTTCTCCACGTCCGAAGCCTATCTGATTGAGAAAGGCAAAGTCACCAAACCGGTAAAAGGGGCGACATTGATCGGCTCCGGTATTGAGGCAATGCAGCAAATCTCTATGGTTGGCAACGATCTGGCGCTCGATAAAGGCGTTGGCGTGTGCGGTAAAGAAGGCCAGAGTCTGCCGGTTGGCGTGGGCCAGCCTACGCTCAAGCTGGACAAGCTGACTATCGGCGGCACCGCCTGATTAGCCTGACAAACCCGCCTGCTGGCGGGTTTTTTTAGTGCGCTACTATTACATCCTGAAGGCGCCCCATTCAGTAAACGCTGGCGCGATTTTCCTGTCTCTGCCGTAAATGATGCCTGTTTAAAGTCCTGCCCCACACCTTTGTGATGCCCTGTTCTGCACCTTGCTAAAGGCGAAGGGCTATGTCTTTCGGTGCTGCTTGTACTGCTCGGCAACCTGTTCAAAGTAGTGCGTCAGGTAGTCGATACAGACCTGAACTTTCAGCGGCAGCTTGTCTTTTTCGGTGTATAACGCATAAACCGGACGCGGGTCGGATTGATAGTGTGGGAATAAAATATCGATCTCTCCGCTCTTGATCTCATCTGCCACCCACATCATAGGGACATAGGCGATGCCGTTCCCTGCCTTAAGCCAGCGAATTAACGTCTGGGAGTCATTGGTGACGAAACGCCCCTGAGGTGACAAACGAGTCACAAGGCCTTCGGGTGCAATCAATTCAAAATTGTTGTCGGGGCGAACGCTGTATTCCAGCCAGGCGAATTTTGTAATGTCTGCCGGTTTTTCGGGTGTTCCATGCTGCGCCAGGTAGGATTTAGCGGCACACACCACCATGGGCATTGCCCCCAGCCTGCGTGAAAACAGACTGGAATCTTTCAATGCGCCCACCCGAATAACCACGTCCAGGCCATCGGCGATTAAATCGGGGGCAGGAATGCCGGTGACAAGATTGACACTCAGGCCGGGATAGTCACGCAACATATCACTGGTCATGCCGGCCAGGACGTTCTGCGCCATCGTGGAGGAACTGCCAATCCGTAACACCCCGACAGGCGTATTATTAAACGCATATAACTGCTCATGTACCTGGCTGGCTTCAGCCAGCATGCGGCGGCAACCCTGATAGTAAATTTTCCCCGCTTCGGTCAGGCCGATGCTGCGTGTGCTGCGATTGAGTAACTTAACCTGAAGGGCATCTTCCAGCCTGGCGATTATCTGGCTGATGGATGACACGCTGAGATGAAGCTGTCGTGCGGCCGCCGTGAAAGAACCTAATTCAACCACTTTGGCAAATATCGACATACCTTTAAGTCGTTCCATTGTTTAC
Organism: Pantoea sp. PNA 03-3; assembly: GCF_003201175.1. Lineage (NCBI taxonomy): Bacteria > Pseudomonadati > Pseudomonadota > Gammaproteobacteria > Enterobacterales > Erwiniaceae > Pantoea > Pantoea sp. PNA 03-3. The sequence continues at coordinate 28,112 of NZ_QICO01000009.1, forward strand.
TCTGGCTAAAAAGTGATTTAGATCACATTCAGTAGAAAACGTATAGTTAAGCGCGTTACTATAAGCGTACCGGGGTATCACCTGGCGACGCTTCATTACCTGAAAACACCCGATGATACGCTATTATTAAGCCAGCCGTAGTTCAGATGTGGCTTAGGGCGCAGGCTTTTGCGTCGATCAAGGCGGTGGACTATCCCGGCCGTGTCGAACTAAGGATTTTTAATGAGTGTACTTCCGGTCTTTGTCATGTTTGGGCTCTCTTTTCCGCCCATTTTTATCGAACTCATCGTTTCACTTATGCTGTTTTGGCTGGTGAAACGCGTGCTGACGCCCAGTGGTATTTACGATCTTGTCTGGCACCCGGCACTCTTCAATACAGCTCTCTACTGCTGTGTATTTTATTTAGTATCCCGTTTATTCGTTTGAGGTTTACGTGAACACGCTTATAAGAAAAATCGCGCGTTACGCGATCACCATCCTGCTGGTCATCATCGCCGTTATCATCATATTCCGTGCCTGGGTGTTCTACACCGAATCGCCCTGGACGCGTGACGCCAGATTTGCAGCCGACGTGGTGGCCATTTCTCCTGATGTCACTGGGTTAATTACGAATGTGCCGGTTCATGACAACCAGCTCGTTAAAAAAGGCGATACGCTGTTTGTTGTCGATCGTCCCCGCTATCAAAAGGCGCTGGATGAAGCCCAGGCGGACGTAGAATATTACCAGGCGCTGGTGAATGAAAAACGCCGTGAGGCCGGACGTCGTAACCAACTCGGCACCTCTGCGATGTCGCGTGAAGCCATCGAGCAATCCAATAACGATTTGCAAACCACAGAACACCAGCTGGCGAAATCTGTTGCGACCCGCGATCTGGCGAAAATTGATCTGGAACGGACCACGATTAAGGCACCGTCAGACGGCTGGGTGACGAACCTGAATGTTTACCAGGGTGAATTCATTACGCGCGGCTCGGTTGCGGTCGCCCTGGTGCAGCAGCACTCCTTTTATGTGCTGGCCTATCTGGAAGAGACCAAACTGCACGGCGTCAGACCGGGCTTTCGGGCAGAGATCACGCCATTGGGCAGCAACATCACCTTACGTGGCACCGTGGACAGCATTGCGGCAGGCGTAACCAACAGCAGTAGCAGTGTTGACAGCAAGGGGATGGCAACCGTTCAGTCTAATCTGGAATGGGTTCGCCTGGCTCAGCGCGTACCGGTCCGCATCCGACTTGATCAGCAGCCTGGTAATCAGTTCCCTGCCGGCACGACGGCGACCGTGGTGATTACTGGCGCGGAGGATCGTCCGCACCAGGCGGTTTCACCCATGATGTCCTTCTTTAACCGCCTGCGTGAGTTTGGTTAAGAGGGCGATATGATCGAATTTCTGCGTTTCCCGATAAAGCTGACCTTTGCGCTGGTGGCAGCGTTGATGATCGGCTTTCACCTCAACCTTGAAACACCGCGCTGGGCCGTGATGACCGCCGGGATTGTTGCAGGGGGAACGGCGTTTGCGGCAGGAGGCGATCCCTACTCTGGCGCATTACGCTATCGCGGTCTTCTGCGTATTATCGGTACTTTAATTGGCTGTGTTGCCGCTCTGGTTATCATGATTGCCACTGTGCGAGCGCCAGTGGTCATGCTGTTGCTGTGCTGTATCTGGGCCGGTTTTTGCGTATGGCTTTCGTCGCTGATTAAAGTCGAAAATTCCTATGCGCTCGGTCTCGCGGGCTATACCGCATTAATTATCGTGGTCACGGCAAACGCCAGCGGCGGCCTTACGCTGGTTCCGCAATATGCGGTGGAACGCTGTAGCGAAATTATCCTGGGCATCCTTTGCGCCATTCTGGCAGATATGATTTTTTCCCCGCGATCCATTAAAAAAGTGATTGATGCCGAGGTGACGTCGCTGCTGGTGGCCCATTACCGGTTGCTGCAACTGTGTGTGGCGCATCAGGACAAAGAGGAAGTCGATAAAGCCTGGAGTGCGCTGGTACGACGCACAACGGCGCTGAGCAGTATGCGTAGCCAGTTAATGATGGAGTCGTCACGCTGGCAAAATACCAGCCGCCGTCTGCAGATGCTAAACACGCTATCGCTGACGCTGATTACACAGGCGGCGGAAACGTTTTTGATTCAGAACTCACGTCCTGAGTACATTCCCACGCAGTATCGCGTGCTGACGGAAAAAGAGGCCACGACGCCAGAAGATGTGCATAAACGTCTGAAAACGATGCGGCGACTCATGGCTGCCAGCAGTAAAACCGTGCCGGAAACGTTGGGGAGTTGGATGAGTGCCGCAACGGAATACCAGCTGTTGATTCATGGTGTGAAGAGTAATAGTCGTATTACCGATCTGGAAGCGCGCATTCTCCAGCGAGAAGTCGTGATTCAGGCGCGTTCGGCAGAAACCCACCATGCGATGATAAATGGTATTCGTACGTTTGTGGCGACGGCACTGGGCTCATTATTCTGGCTCTATACCGGCTGGACTTCAGGTAGTGGCTGTATGGTCATGCTTGGCGTGATTACCGCCCTGGCGATGCGCATGCCTAATCCGCTCATGATGGCGAAAGACTTCGTTTATGGCATGACGGTCGCGATACCGCTGGGGGCGCTTTATTTTATGTACATCTTGCCCAATACGCAGCAAAGCGCTCTGCTGCTGTGCATTGCCATCGGTTTACTGGGCTTTATTTCAGGCATTCTCATTCAACGCCGCCAGATTGGTACGCTGGGCGCGATGGCCGGTACGATTAACGTCCTGGTGCTGGATAATCCGATGCAGTTCAACTTTACGGTTTTTATCGATAACGCACTGGGGCAGTGGATCGGGAGTTTTCTTGCCTTAATGGTGATTCTGCTGATCCGTGATAAATCGAAAGCGCGAACAGGACGTAAATTGCTTAACCGCTTTATGTATGCTGCGGTGTCGGCAATGACAACCAATAAGGCGCGCCGGCGTGAAAACCATTTGCCAGCATTGTACCAGCAGCTCTTCTTATTGCTTAACCTGTTTCCCGGCGACATCGACAAATACCGCATCGCCCTGACGTTAATCATTGGACATCAACGATTGCGTGCGGCAGACGTGCCGATTAATGCGGAGCTTTCCGCCTTCCACCGCCAGTTACGGCACACGGCCGATCGTATCATTGCCGTCCGTAGTGATGAGAAGCGCCGTTATTATTTCCAACGCTTGCTGCGCGAGCTGGATGTCTATCAGGAAAAGCTGGCCCTTTATGATGCACCGGACAGTGTTACCGAGCCGGTGAAACGGCTGTCTGAGATGCTTTCAAAGTATCAAAATACGCTCGTCCAAATCTGAATTTGGGCCGTCAGCCGTGCTGGCGGCCCTTTCACTTTCCTTCCTTCCCCGACCTGTCATTTTTGCCATCTATACTTTCCTGAAGTAAAAACAAACTGACAGGAGTAACGCAGATGCCTTCTTCACTGCAAGACAGCGAACTGTTCCAGACCGGCTATTTAGTCAACGGGCAGTGGCTGAGGACGACGTCGACTTTTGACGTAACCAATCCTGCAACGGGGGACGTTGTTGCTCAGGTGGCGAAAGCCGGTAAAAAGGAAACCGAAGACGCGATTAAGGCTGCACAAGATGCCTTTCCCGCCTGGCGGGCGCAGACGGCTAAAGCGCGTTCAGCGCTGCTTTACCGCTGGTATACGTTAATCATTGAAAACAAACGCTGGCTTGCTGAGCTCATGACAACGGAGCAGGGCAAACCGCTTAAAGAAGCGGAAGGCGAGGTTGAGTACGCCGCCAGTTTCATCCAGTGGTTTGCCGAGCAGGCCAAACGAGCCAATGGTGAAATCATTCCGCCTGCTAAAGCGGGATCACGTATCCTGGCCACGCGGGAACCCGTTGGTGTTGTAGCGGCGATCACCCCGTGGAACTTCCCGATGGCCATGTTGACCCGTAAGTTAGGTCCGGCGTTGGCAGCTGGATGTACAGGGATCATCAAGCCTGCCAACAATACGCCACTTTCTGCGTTTGCCTTGCTGGCTTTGGCAAAGAAAGCTGGTATCCCGGACGGCGTGCTTAACGGCGTGGCAGGGGATACGCATGCTATCAGCGATGCGATTATGGCGAGCAACGCCGTACGTAAAATCTCGTTCACCGGTTCGACGGCGGTGGGCAAAACGTTGATGCGCAATGCGGCCGAGACCATGAAAAAAGTGTCGATGGAGCTGGGGGGCAACGCGCCCTATATCGTATTTGAGGATGCGGATATCGATGCTGCCGTTCAGGGCGCTATCGCCAATAAATTCCGTAACGCGGGCCAGGTGTGCGTCAGCGTAAACCGTTTTTTTGTTCATAATGCGATCTATGAGCGTTTCACAACCCAACTGGCAGATGAGGTCAATAAACTCAAAGTGGGTAACGGTATGGACAGCGGCGTCATTGTCGGACCGTTAATTGAGCGTTCGGCGTTAGAAAAAGTGGAAGAACATGTTAACGATGCGGTTGCCCAGGGTGGCAAGGTGCTCGCGGGCGGTAAGCGACATGCGCTGGGCGGCAATTTCTGGCAGCCTACGGTCATCGTCGATGCGCATGAAGGCATGAAGCTGGCTCAGGAAGAAACATTTGGCCCGGTTGCGGCGTGCTTCCGGTTTGATGATGAAGACGAGGTTATTCGTCGGGCGAACCAAACCGAATACGGGCTGGCGGCGTATTTCTATACGCAGAATCTGCAACGCGTCTTCCGCGTTTCCTCGGCGCTGGAAAGTGGGATGATAGGCATCAATGAGTGTGCCGTCTCGACAGAGCTGGCCCCCTTCGGCGGTGTGAAAGCGTCGGGACTGGGCCGGGAAGGATCGGTACTGGGAATGGAAGAGTACCTTGAGGTCAAAGCGCTGCACCTTGGCGGTTTAAGTTAAACGGCTATCTGGGCGGCACCGGGCCGCCCAGCGACGAATAACAGGAGTCACCTGTATGAGAGTCGAGCGTTTTGATTTTAATGAGATTGTCGATCAGGCCCATTTCTTCCGGCAATTCTGTGAACGCTTTTCCCTGAAAGCGCGCTATATCTGCGATTTGGATGGATTGTGGGACGTGATTGTCTGCAGAGGGCTACCTTTGCCCATCAAAATAGAGTTTGTGAACCTGGGGCAGGGACAGAAGCGGCGCTACGGTGCCTTGATTCTGCTGTTCGACGAGGCGGAGGAGGAACTGGAAGGGCAACTGCAGTTTAACGTGCTCTCATCTTCAACACGCTAAGGTCGGCTGTGATCATCAGGCTTAATGCCTTGTCCGCGTAAGTAAACATTATTTCTCGAGCATCCTCGCAACGTTAACGCTTACTGACGCCTCGCTTTTTCTGGTCGTGATACTCTGCCCGCCAATCATAAGGACAGGTCACATGAAAAGTAAAAGAGGCACGCCCACGCCACATGATGCGACTTTCCGGCAATTTTTGTCCCAGCCTACGATTGCCCGTGATTTTATGGAACTGCACCTTCCCGCAGCGCTGCTCGCCCTGTGCGATCTGAATACATTAAAACTGGAATCGGGTGCTTTTGTGGAGGAGGATCTGCGGCAATATTTCAGCGATGTGCTGTATAGCATGAAAACTACAAGCAGAGAGGATGGCTACATCCATGTCTTAATCGAACACCAGTCATCACCGGATAAGCATATGGCGTTCAGACTGATGCGCTATGCCATTGCGGCAATGCAGCGGCATCTTGACGCAGGGAACAAACGGCTACCGTTAGTCATCCCGGTTCTGTTCTATAGCGGCAAACGTAGCCCGTATCCTTACAGTACCCGCTGGCTTGATGAGTTTGCAATGCCCGTGCTCGCCAGTGAACTGTATGGCAACGCTTTTCCGCTGGTGGACGTGACGGTTATTCCGGATGAGGACATTATCGGTCACCGCAGCATGGCGGCTTTAACATTGCTGCAAAAGCATATACATCAAAGAGAGTTGACAGAACTCATCGATAAGCTGGCCCCCGTCTTACTGGCTGGATATCTCTCTTCATCGCAAGTGATATCGTTGGTACACTATCTCTTGCAGGCAGGCGAAACAGCCGACGCCGACATTTTCGTCAGGACGCTGGCACAGCGAGTACCGCAACATGAGGATGCATTGATGACTATTGCACAGCAGCTTGAGCAGAAAGGCATTGAAAAGGGCATTCAGCTCGGTGAGCAACGTGGTCTGGAGAAAGGACGCAGCGAGGGAGAGCGTGCGGCCGCGCTGAAGATCGCACGCACGATGCTGCAAAATGGTTTGCATCCCCGTGTTGTCGCCGAGATGACAGCACTCTCTGATGACGACTTAGCGCAACTCTGTCATTAAATACGTCACCCATTTCGCGTCAGAGCACCTCATGCGCAAGCCAGTTCCTGTCTTTTAACGCGCCTGAGTGTTGTGCCGCTGGCGCGATCGTTAGCCGATGTCCGTTTTCCTGCGCCTTACGGCTGTCAGGTTCTGCCTCGCCGTTTCAGACAGAAAAAAGCCCCGGCGACCGGGGCTAAAGGGTTCGTCATGAACAGACGAGGAACTATTTATAAAGCTGTGCGGTGAGGTGATAGCTGTCACCGGTATTTGCTTCAATAATTTTGTACGCGCTTGCGCCTTGCTCATCAGCTTTTTGAGACAGCTGAGCACGATAATCAATCGGAGAGCCTGCTACACCGCTGATGCTTACGGTTCCGGCAGGTTGTAAGTTCTGTGCTTGTTCGGCGGTCACCAGCTGTGCAGCGGAAGCGCCGAATGTCATAGCAGAAAGAAGACTTACTGTTGCGATGGTTGCTTTGATGTTCATGTTTATTTCCTCATAACTGTCAACAACCTACGGAGTCAAAACACAGAGCGGGTTGTCGATTAATTTCAGATGCGGCACGATTGCCGTCGATGTATTACTTATAAAGTTCAGCGGTAACGTGGAACGTATCGTCGCGATTATTTTCAATGACGCGATAGTGACCCGCACCCTGGGCATCTGCCTTTTGAGACAGAACCTGGCGAACATTCGTCTGATCGCCGTCGATGCCGCTGACGGTGATGGTTTGATTCAGGGGCTGCAGGTTCATTTCCTGCGCCTGTTGATTTGTTACCGGGCTGGCGGCATGGGCACCAAAGGACAGGAGCGAAGCCAAACTCAGGGCGGCAAAGGTTAATGTGGTTTTCATTACTCTTCTCCAGCAATGTTAATTAACCAGTGAGCATGTGATCTCATCTGGTTACCTGTCAGTTCAAACGCTTTTATTTGTACAACTCAGCGGTGGCGTGATAGTTGCCATCGTTGTAAGCCTCGATAACACGAAAAGCTTTAGCGCCGTGTTGATCCGCTTTCTCACTCAGTTGCTGTCTGATATCTGATGGCGCACCGGCGACACCACTAACGCTCACAGTGCCGACAGAGTGCAGATTCTGAGCATCCGCAGCAGAAACATATTCAGCTGCAGATGCACCAAATGACAGGGCAGAGAGAATGCTTAAAGCAGCGATGGTAGTTTTAATTTTCATGAAAGATGTCCTCGTCGTGGCTGTTCTTCTTTTTTATTAGTGTGATTCACATCACGAAAGTAAGTATAGGACTAATAACGGCAGAAATTAATATCTGCCTAATAATGTTTTGTAGTCATACTTTAACCTTATGGGATTTTTTTATAACTAAACGTTATTAAAAGCGGTTAAAAAACGGCCTTTGGCAGGTAATTACTTATAAAAACAGTAAGATGCGCAACTTTAACTTTTGGTGCGGAAATTTATGGTCGATCAGGCTGCTTGTGAACATAACCTCAAAGGATAGCACCATCGATGCGGTGTAGAGCAGTATAAAATAGCGTGGAAAAGTAGTCAGGATAAAGGGTATGACCAATAGTACAAGGTAAATAGCGGCAATGAGATAGGCTCAACTCGTTGATAATAGAGCGTTTAAACAGAAGAGAACACAAGGAGGGACGCGCTGCAGATCAACCGGCAGATGCGCTGCCGGTCAGAGATAAAGGCTAAAGTTCTTGTTCAAACAATACCAGAATAGCATCGTGCAGTTGCCTGACAGTAAAGGCGCGTGCTGGCGTGATAAAAATGGTGTCGTCTCCTGCAATCGTGCCCAGGATGCCTTCGGACTTACCTAATGAGTCAAGTAAACGCGCAATTAACTGTGCGGCACCCGGGCTGGTATGAATCACGACCAGAGCATCGTTATAGTCAATATCAAGCACCAGATTCTTCAGAGGACTGGTGGTAGTCGGCACGCCCAGTTCCGCAGGTAAACAGTAAACCATTTCCATTTTGGCATTGCGGGTGCGCACCGCGCCAAATTTCGTCAGCATACGAGAAACTTTTGACTGATTAATGTTCTCGAAGCCGTCTTCCTGAAGCGCCTGAACAATCTCGCCCTGAGAGCTGAATTTTTCTTCTTTTAATAATGCCTTGAAGGCTTTAATCAGATCGTCTTGTTTCGATGGGTTTCGCATAATTTACCAGTATACGTAAGACAAACCGCGAACCAGGCCGCAGCAAAGACATTATTATGCATATAAATGAATTTTTATGCAATCGGTTGTTAATTGTACTGCGAGGTCATCATCGCGGGCGGCGATAATAGCAAAGAATCTCCTCAGACCAAAACCCAGCTCACAGCCTGAAAAGGCAAAGGTTGCAAAGGTGTTATATTATTGATGAGGTAAGAAAATAAAAATGTACATTGCCGATCTCTTTCTGCGGATAATACGGTTGCCAGTTCACGGGTATAATGTTTACAGCCTGTTAGTGAGAATGATGCCTTCATCATTTGTTACTAAAGTAAGCCTGAACCGGGAATTGCCTGACTCGCGTGAGTAACCTGGCGAGTAAGGGACAGGAAGATGATGTGTCATTTTTTATCCGGCGCTTCTGTATTGAAGCAGGTAGAGCAGGCACCGGACAAACGTCATCCACTGAGCCGTTGGTTACGCTCTGATACAGATGGAATATCGGATCTTCTCTGCCCCACCTTAATAAGGAGTTATGAATGAAAGTTGCCGTTCTCGGTGCCGCGGGTGGCATAGGCCAGGCGCTCGCACTTCTACTCAAAACCCAGCTTCCAGCAGGTTCAGAACTGTCTCTTTACGATATCGCGCCTGTCACGCCGGGCGTGGCAGTAGATCTCAGCCATATTCCCACCGCAGTAAAGGTGCAGGGGTTTAGCGGTGAGGATGCGAAACCAGCCCTGAAAGGGGCCGACGTTGTGCTTATTTCCGCGGGTGTGGCACGCAAACCGGGCATGGATCGTGCGGATCTCTTTAATGTTAACGCCGGCATCGTCAGCAACCTGATCGAGCAGGTGGCGACTACCGCCCCTAAGGCGCTGATTGGTGTCATTACCAACCCTGTTAATACGACCGTGGCGATTGCGGCGGAAGTGCTCAAAAAACACGGCGTCTACGATAAGAATCGTCTGTTCGGTGTCACTACGCTGGACATCATCCGTGCAAACACCTTCGTTGCGGAGCTTAAAGGTAAACAACCTGGCGAAGTTGAAGTGCCTGTCGTCGGTGGGCATTCCGGTGTGACCATCCTGCCACTGTTGTCTCAGGTGCCGGGCGTCAGCTTCAGTGAGCAGGAAGTGGCTGACCTGACCAAACGTATCCAGAATGCGGGTACTGAGGTCGTTGAGGCCAAGGCCGGTGGCGGCTCTGCTACATTGTCTATGGGCCAGGCAGCTGCCCGTTTTGGATTATCGCTGGTGCGTGCATTGAATGGCGAAGCGAACGTAGTGGAATGTGCTTATGTTGAAGGTGAAGGAAAGTATGCCCGCTTCTTCTCTCAACCGCTGCTGCTGGGCAAGAATGGGGTTGCTGAGCGCAAGCCCATCGGCGCATTAAGTCCGTTTGAACAGCAGGCACTGGAAGGCATGCTTGAAACGCTGAAAAAAGATATCGCGCAGGGCGAAGCCTTTGTGAAGCAATAAAGCGTTTCAGACAACATAACGCCCGGTTCGACCGGGCGTTTTTTATTGCGTTCTGATACCTAACCTGAACAAGATTACGCGCTGTCTCGCTGCGCACCAATCCGCTCTTAACCGGCCCGTTACGGCAATTTTTATTCTCAGAGCCCACCTGAGCGGAACGTTCGGGTGGTCGATGCGCTATTACCTGTCGGCGTTTTTCGGCTCAGCGCTTCTACACGCATCTGGAACGGCGGGAACGGCATTTCAATGCCATGCTCTGCAAAGCCATGTAAAATAAGCTGATGCAGTTCATGGCGAAGCGGCATTCGATGGCCCATTTCCGCCGCATGCACGCGCAGTTCAAACAACTGAATTCCCTGCTGTAAATCCACCAGGAACACTTCAGGTGGCGGTGTATCCAGCACATAGCTGCAGCGCTCTGCCGCCTGTTTAAGCAGGGTAGTGACTTCTTCACTGCTAACGGTAGCGGGGGCAGGGATGGTCAGCACCACACGCGTGACGGAATCGGAAAGCGACCAGTTAACAAACTGCTCAGTAATGAACGCCTTATTGGGCACGATAATCTCTTTGCGATCCCAGTCAGTGATCGTGGTTGCGCGGGTATTGATGCGCGTAATGCTGCCGGTAAGGTCGCGGATGGTCACGGTATCACCGATACGAATCGGTTTTTCAAACAGGATAATCAGGCCGGAAATAAAGTTCGCGAAAATCTCCTGCAGACCAAATCCCAGCCCGACGCCCAGACCGGTAACCAGCCATTGTAGTTTTGACCACTCAATGCCGATGAGTGAGAAGCCCAGCAAGCCACCGATCAGCAACAGCACATATTTTGTCAGCGTGGTGATGGCATAACCGGTGCCCGGTGACAAATCAAGATGCTGCAGTAACGCAAGCTCAAGCAGAGCCGGCATATTGCGCACCAGTTGTGTGGTAATCACGAATACCAGAATGGCAATCAGGACGGCACCCAGCGTAATAGGTTGAATGCTTTCGACGCCCTGAACGGAGGTATTCACGTCCCACAGACGAATATTTTCAAGGAAACCAAATGCAGAGTGGATTTCTGACCACAGGACGATGACCGATACCAGCGCGATAAGTGTCAAAATGGAGCGTACCAGACGCAGCGACTGGGCACTGATGGCGTCCAGGTCGATAACAGGCTCTTCAATTTCAATTACGTCAGTATTTTGTGCGGCCTGATCTTTCTCCTCTTCGTTGCGCGCACGGTTGGCGAGCATATCGGCACGGCGTTGGCGTGCGCGATCAAAGCCCAGCCTGCGTCGCTGAATCAGCATCCAGCGGCGAATGATGTGGTAAATCACCAGCAGGAAAAACCAGATCGCCACAGAGGTTTCCAGACGGGCGAGCAGCGCCTGCGCGGTTTCAAGATAGCCCGTCATTGACGCAAGGGCGGCTACCAGTGGAATAGCGATCATTAGATTCCACAGCAGGCGGTTAATCATATTCTCGCCGCTGCCCTCTTTATCGAGATAAAGCGGTATGCCTGCACGCTTCAGGCTTACCGTCACAATACTGAGCGCGCCACAGATCAAAATAAAGCACAGCCGCCCCAGGGTGGCGGAGAACAGGCGATCGTCAAGGTTATCGAAGGTAATCAGCAACATGATCAGCGGCACGATCAGGCCAATACTCAACGAGTAATAGCGCATCGCGCGTGCAACACGCACCTGAGGCCAGCGGAAATGCACGATGAACAGGCCGTTCGGGCGCGCAAACTGTGCGCTGACCATAAAGATCCACAGCAAAGGTAAGGTGGCGGTGATGCCGTCGCCTATCGCCACGGCGACAGGATAGGGCCAGGCATTTTGCAGGCCGTATCCCAGCGTAGCCCAGAGTACCGGCAGCGGCAGCGCCACCAGAATCGACCAGAACACGGTACGGATTGTCAGGCGAAAACGATCCTGCGTCACCTTACCGACTTTACTGGCTGAGCGTTCAAGAAAAGCATTGAAGTGACGACGGGTACTGAGACTGAAGCCGACCAGCAGCACCGCACCGAGAATGGGTAATACCGTGCTGCGGCTGGTAAACATCATGGCCAGCGCTTTACCAAGCTGCCCCAGTGTGTCCAGCGTCAGCAGGTGAGACAGGCCGTTAGCCACATCAAGGGGATAACTCAACGAAATCGGGCTGACATCGGCCGTCCAGAACAGGTAGCGGTGCGTCGCGTCTTTAACTTCGGTTAGCGCATCCTGTAGCTGCGTGTTCGCCACTTTCAGCTTGGTGATTTCCAGAATCAGCGTATCGCAGCCCGAAATCAACGAGTTAAGCAGTTCGCGTTGCGTTTTAAGCTGCGCATCCAGAATCCGCTTTTGTTCGCTGGTAAAAGGCTGTCCGTCGGGCTGATGGGCCTTACGCAATACGTTTTGCTGTTCGAGCAAATCCTCATAATGCAGTCGCTGAACACGAAGCTGGGCCATCTCATTGTCGATCTGCTGAGACTTCGGCATGTCAGGTAATCGTGCGACCTGCGCGCGAAGAGCATCACCGAGAAGACTGGATGCGCCCAGCCATTGAGATTGTTCCCGTAACGTGGACAGTGCCTGGCGGACCTGAATGATTTGATTGGTAGCGAGGCGTTGTTGTGAGGCCACCAGGTCCATTCGCTGCGCCTGCTGATTTAGTGCGCCAGATAACTCACGGTTAACGTGAAATTGTTTACTGATCGCTGGCGGCAGATCACCGCTGTTTTCCGCCAGCTGTTCTGTCCGGGCCAGTGCAGTTTCTGCCTCGCGCTGACGTTGCTCATTAAGTTGATTACGCAGCGCCTGGAGATAATTATCGAGCTGGGTGACCTTACGCTGGTGGACTTCGGCGCGCATGCGCGCCAGTTCCTGACGGTTATTTGCCGACAGCTGCGCCAGCTCAAACTCATCCACCCGGGCCTTATTCGCGGCATTTTCTGCCTGACGGGCCATCAGCTGTGCCTGGCCGGCTGGCGTGGCAGGGCTGCCCGCGCTCTGCAGACGTCGCTCGCTCTCCGTCAGCGCCCGGCGTGCTTCCGTTTGCTGCTGCGGCAGTTGTGACAGGGAATCGCTGATCTCGCGGGCCCGATCCTGCTCCTGTTGAGCCTGGCGTCCTTCCTCAATCAGCTGACTGCTGATTTGCAGAATCTCTTGTTCCAGCTCGGCACTGCTCATCGTGCTGCGTACCGTCTTCACACTGTCGTTGAGTGAGGCGATTTGTTGTCTCAGCTCGCGTGCCAGACGCGGAAAATCATCAATGACCTGTTGATACTGCTGCGCGCGCTCAACAGCATCATCACGTTCAGAAAGGGCCGCCAGTGCAGCTTCAAGCGACTGAATCTGATCGGTTTGCGAAGCGGCGTTTTTAGCGGACTTGACTTCTTCCAGCTGTTGTCTGAGCTGGCTGGCATCTGGCAGGCTGGCGGCAAACGTAGTACTGCTGAGCCCCAGGCTCAGCAGCAAACAGAGGAACGCGCGTACGAACACAGGGCTTACTCTTATTCGACAGCGTCAGACGGTGCGGTGGCCAGAGGCAGGGCGACCGCCATAGGTTGTCCCATCCGGACTTTGCTTTCGGCCTCAAGGCTTTCTGCCAGCCTGACACGGCCAGGCGCAAACAGGTTAATCACGGTCGAGCCCAGCTTGAAGCGGCCCATTTCCTGGCCTTTAAGCAGAACAACGGCACCGTCGTGGTCGGCGGCCGGATAGTGCCAGCGTTTGATAATGCCTTCGCGTGGTGGCGTGACCGTGCCAGCCCAAACGGTTTCAATGCTCCCGACGATAGTCGCGCCCACCAGGATCTGTACCATCGGTCCCATATCGGTCTCGAAGTAACAAATGACCCGTTCGTTACGGGCAAACAGGTTAGGGATGTTGCGTGCGGTCAGAGGATTCACTGAGTAAAGATCGCCTGGCACGTAAATCATTTCACGCAGGATGCCGTTGCACGGCATATGGACGCGGTGATAATCACGCGGTGCCAGATACGTCGTGATAAATTCACCCTCACGAAACAACGCGGCCAGTTGCTCGTTCCCTGCCAGCAGCGCGTCGATCGTATAGTAGTGGCCTTTTGCCTGGAAAATCTGGTCGCCTTCGATATGCCCAAGTTGACTGATGGCACCGTCCGCAGGCAGCGCAATCAGGCTCGCATCCGGATCCACAGGGCGCGCCTCATCCTTTAACGGGCGGACGAAGAAATCGTTGAAGGTGCGGTAACTGGCGGTATCCGGTTTACGTGCTTCAGTCATATCGACTTTATAAAACCAGACGAAGCCGTCAATCACCAGCTTAGTCAGCCAGCCGCCGCGACGGCTTGCGCCCCAGCCAGCAAGTTCAGTCAGCCATTTTTTGGGGAGAATGTGGTTCAAGCCAAGTTTAAAACGATCAAACACCCTAGCCTCCTGGCTATCTTTTATAACATTGACAAAATGGGGGCGGATTGTAGCAGCGCCCCGGTCAGATGGCGACTACGCTGTTACTGGCCTTAATCTTCACTCTCAGCAAAGTTTTTCCGGACTTTCACCTGCGCCATACTGTCCAGAATGCGGTGATAGTTGTCAAAGCGGGATGCGTCGATTTTTCCTTGCTCAACGGCTTCACGGATGGCACAGCCAGGGTCCGAGCCATGTTTGCAGTCACGGAACTTGCATTCGCCTAAAAACTCACGGAATTCGACAAATCCCCGGGTGATTTGTTCCGGCTCCAGATGCCATAAACCGAACTCACGAACGCCGGGCGAATCGATCACATCGCCGCCGTCGGGGAAATGATAAAGCCGGGATGCTGTCGTCGTATGCTGACCCAGACCCGACACGTCGGACACGTCATTGGTCAGAATGGCCGTATCTTCCTGTTGATCAAAACCGAGCAGGGCATTCAACAGGCTCGACTTGCCGACGCCGGACTGTCCCGCAAAGATACTTATCCGGTCAATCAATGCCGCCTGCAATTCACTCAGACCGGCTTTCTCATGGCTGGAGACCATTAAGACCCGATAACCAATCTTGCGATAGATCGCCATTTGCTCATCGACAAACGCGCGGGCTTTATCATCCAGCAGGTCGATTTTATTGAGCACCAGCAGCGGCTCGATATCCAGCGTTTCACTGGCGACCAGATAGCGGTCAATTATGTTCAGGGAGAGCTCGGGCAAAATGGCCGACACGATAATAATCTGATCGATGTTCGCGGCAATAGGTTTAACGCCGTCGTAAAAATCAGGACGTGTCAGTACGCTGGTGCGCTCATGCACCGCTTCAACAATGCCTTTGCCGCCGTTGAGGGCAGGGCGCCAGACCACACGATCGCCCGTCACCAGTGAACGAATCGTCCTGCGAATATTGCAGCGATGCGTAATGCCCGCACTGTCTTCGACATCGGCATGCATGCCAAATCGGCTGACCACAATGCCCTCAGCATCTTCACCAAATAAATTATCGTCCGCTTCCGGGCGCGTTTTGCGCTGATTTAAACGACGATCGTGGTTAGCGCTTACGCGGCGTTGTTGACCTTTCGACAGTTTATTTTTACTCACTCACCCTCACCGGTTTAGCTGGATTTCGCCACAGGGGCAAAACGTCTATGATACACCTTATTGATGACGAATGACGACTCAGCAACCACAGGTAATAGCATGGCCACTGGAAACGAAAATAATTTAATCTGGATTGATTTGGAAATGACCGGGCTCGATCCGGAACGCGATCGTATCATTGAGATTGCCACTCTGGTGACTGATGCCGATCTGAATATTCTGGCGGAGGGGCCGGTGATGGCGGTTCATCAGTCTGATGAACAACTGAGCCTGATGGATGACTGGAACGTCCGTACTCATACTAACAGTGGACTGGTTGCGCGCGTTAAGGCCAGCCAGACAGATGACCGTGCTGCTGAAAAGGCAACGATCGAATTTCTGAAACAGTGGGTGCCAGCCAATACCTCGCCGATCTGCGGCAACAGTATCGGTCAGGATCGCCGTTTTTTGTTTAAGTACATGCCGGAGCTGGAAGCCTACTTCCATTATCGCTATCTGGATGTCAGCACACTGAAAGAACTGGCTCGCCGCTGGAAGCCAGACATCCTGCCAGGCTTCAAAAAGACGGGTTCGCACCAGGCACTGGACGATATTCGTGAGTCTGTCGCCGAGCTTGCTTATTACCGTCAACACTTTTTGCAGCTTTAACCAGCAAAGGGTGCACAGGAAATCGCCATGTTGCTGCAATAATCAGCAAACGCGTTAAAAGCGCAAAATTTTGTTGTCAGCATCTTGCAGCAGCAGCGATTTCTCGTATAATGCGCACCCCGTACCGGTGAAGAATTTATGACGGTACAAGGCGCGGGAATAGCTCAGTTGGTAGAGCACGACCTTGCCAAGGTCGGGGTCGCGAGTTCGAGTCTCGTTTCCCGCTCCAAATGATGTTTAGCAGTATCCTACTATGCGGGAATAGCTCAGTTGGTAGAGCACGACCTTGCCAAGGTCGGGGTCGCGAGTTCGAGTCTCGTTTCCCGCTCCAAAATGTTTTTTGCAGTGCCCTTCTATGCGGGAATAGCTCAGTTGGTAGAGCACGACCTTGCCAAGGTCGGGGTCGCGAGTTCGAGTCTCGTTTCCCGCTCCAGATTTATCGTCACGTTTTTGTTAACAGCCTGTCAGGCTGGCAGCAGTATCAACGACAATTCAGTCCAGTTATCCACAGCCGTTATCGCGTTGTCTGTGCCGTTTTCGCCCTTCTGAAATTTTGTTTTAAACAGAGTTATCCACAGGTTTGTGAATTAAGCCAGACGGTAGACGCATTTGCAAAATAACACAAATTTTATTTAAATTGCTGATTTTTAATGAAATAATAATATTTCATTATGTTATCCTTTTCTGTCAGTTGTGTTATTACGATTGAATGACAACGCGTTTTTATTTTTATTCACAGGATGTGGAAATCCGCGCCTTCTGGACAGTTGCGCAATCAGGCATCACGTGGTAATCCCTTTTCAATGACTCTCACCAGCCGTTTTTGCTGCGCGGGTTGAACATCGATCGCCAGCGCTTTTCGCTTATGTAACTGTTGCGTGATGGCCCACTCAATATGTTCGTCCAGCAGATCGCTTTCGCCACGTCGTTGCTCAAGGACGCTAAGGATCTCTGTATGCCAGGGTGCATTGCCCAGCGCGACGGCAATATTACGGGACCAGCGCTGATAACCAATGCGCCGAATAGGGGACCCTTCAGTAATGCGCAGGAATTTAGCTTCATCCCACTGAAACAGCGCGGTTAACTCTGGGGCATGCAGCGCGGCGCGGGGCGAAAAATCGGCTTCGTCAGTCAACTGCCCATAGCGATTCCAGGGGCAAATCAACTGACAGTCGTCACAGCCATAAATCCGGTTTCCCATGAGCGGCCGAAACTCCTCCGGTATAGCTCCTTCGAGTTCGATCGTCAGGTAGGAAATGCAACGTCGCGCATCGACGGTATAGGGCTCAACAATCGCGCCCGTCGGGCAAATGGTCATGCAGGCAACGCAGCGCCCACACTGTTCTTCCTGCGGCGTATCGATGGGAAGGGGCAGATCGATCAGCAGTTCACCCAGAAAAAACCACGAACCGGCTTCACGATTCAGGATCAGCGAATGTTTACCGGTCCAGCCCAGTCCGGCTTTCGCCGCCAGCGGGCGTTCAAGCAGCGGCGCAGAATCCACAAACGGGCGAAACTGGCTTTCGCCACAGTGCGTCTGGATCATTTCTCCAAGCTTTTTCAGGCGATTGCGCAATACTTTGTGGTAATCGCGGCCCAGCGCGTAACGGCTGACATAACCCAACTGTGGGTTTTTCAGCGTGCTGGCAAACGCGGCTTTCGCGGGCAAGTAGTTCATGCGAACGCTGATCACCCTCAGCGTGCCGGGTAGCAGTTCATGCGGACGTGCGCGCATCATTCCATGGCGGGCCATCCATTCCATTTCGCCATGGTACTGCTTATCCAGCCAGGCTTGCAGGCGCGGTTCTTCTGCGCTGAGATCGGTATCGGTAATACCGACCTGCTGAAAGCCCAGATCGCGTCCCCACTGCTTAATGTGTTGAGCGAGTTGATCAAGATCCAGAGGGTATGACATGACTAACCAGAATCCGAAGAGAAACCGCGGCAGTTTACCACACTCTGTCTGGCCTGCGCAGGCGCTGAAACAACTTGAGCGCGAGGGGGCAGATGCGCTGGGCATTACGCTCTACGAGCTGATGTTACGTGCAGGTCAGGCGGTATATGAACATATTATGGCGCACTGGCCAGAAGCTCAGCACTGGTTGGTGTTGTGCGGTCACGGCAACAACGGAGGCGATGGCTATGTTGTCGCCCGGTTGGCTCAGGCTGCAGGTAAACAGGTGACGTTGCTGGCGTGCGATGGCAGTAAACCTTTACCCGACGAAGCGCGTACTGCGCGAGACGGATGGCTTGAATCGGGCGGCGAAATTCACGCGCCCGACGCCGCCTGGCCTGAAAACGTCGACGTGATCGTAGACGCGTTGTTAGGCACTGGCGTTTCACGGGCGCCGGTTGAGCCTTTATCCACCCTGATTGCACAGATCAATGAGCATAGCGCGCCGGTCGTGGCCATCGATATGCCATCCGGCCTGTCGGCAGAAAACGGCACGACGCCGGGTGAGGCGACAGAAGCCACGCATACGGTGAGCGTGATCGCGTTAAAACCCGGACAGCTCACCGGTAAAGCACGGGATTGTGTCGGACAACTTTATTTCGCCGGTCTGGGTTTACACGACTTTCTGGCAGCACAGCAGCCCCCCATGGCCCGATACGATGCACACAGTTTACGCCAGTGGCTTAAGCCGCGTAAGGCGACTTCCCATAAAGGCGATCAGGGCCGCCTGCTGATTATTGGTGGGGACAGTGGAACCGCGGGCGCTATTCGGATGTCTGCGGAAGCAGCGCTACGCACCGGTAGCGGCTTGGTGCGAGTACTTACTCACAAGGATAATATTGCGCCCATTCTTACCGCGCGCCCGGAAGTGATGGTGGACGAGCTGACGGATACGCGCCTGGATGACGGCATCGCCTGGGCGGATGTCATTGCGATTGGACCGGGGCTGGGACAGCGTGAATGGGGCCAGAATGCACTGGAGAAGGTTAAAAGCGCTGAAAAGCCGATGCTTTGGGATGCTGATGCGCTTAACTTGCTGGCAATAAAGGCAGAGAAACGTCAGAATCGCATTATAACGCCGCATCCAGGCGAAGCGGCTCGCTTGCTGGGTGTTAAAACCAGCGAAATTGAAAGTGACCGCTTACATGCTGCACAGGAACTGGTGAAACGCTATGGTGGTGTCGTGGTCTTAAAAGGCGCCGGCACCATTATTGCCAGTGAAAGTGGTCAGATGGCTTTTGCCGATGTGGGTAATGCAGGAATGGCATCGGGTGGTATGGGTGATGTGCTCACCGGTATTATTGCCTCGTTGATGGGACAAAAATTGGCGCTGTTTGATGCTGCCTGCGCAGGTTGTGTCGCTCACGGTGCTGCCGCTGATAAGCGAGCGGCACTATGGGGCACGCGCGGTATGCTGGCATCAGACTTATTTGATCTGCTGTGGCAGTTTGTTAATCCAGAGATGAATCAAGAAGCATGAAGAGCTGTGTTATACCTTTGCCCACTGAGGCGGCAACACTCGACCTGGGTGCTCAACTGGCGCATGCCTGTGGCAAGGCGGCGGTTATCTATCTTTACGGCGACCTCGGTGCGGGAAAAACCACATTCAGCCGCGGTTTCTTACAGGCATCCGGCCACGTGGGCAATGTGAAAAGTCCGACCTATACGCTGGTTGAGCCGTATGTTCTGGACGGGCGTGCTGTCTATCATTTTGATCTTTATCGCCTTGCCGATCCGGAAGAACTCGAGTTCATGGGGATTCGTGATTACTTCACCAATGACGCGATTTGTCTGGTGGAGTGGCCGCAACAGGGTGCCGGTATTTTGCCTCCCCCGGATATCGCCTTAACGCTGCGTTATGTCAATGAGGCACGCGAGGCCGAACTGGTGGCACATTCCGAACAGGGACAGCGCTGGGTGACGCAGATCGAACAAGGCAGGGCACCGGCATGATGTCATGGATGAAAACAGTTATCGTGGCAGGATTGCTACTGGTTGCGGGTCCGCTGTTTGCCGCTAATTTATCGGACATTCAGGTATCAAATGGCGGGAATCAGGCGACAGTAACGCTCAGTTTTTCTGGCCAGCCGGTTTATGCCTATTTTCCCCTACATAATCCCGACCGCGTTGTTCTGGATATCCGTCAAAGTGGCGTGATTAAAGGGCTACCCTTAACGTTTAGCGGCGATAACATCGTAAAGCGCATTCGTACCAGCACGCCAAAAGATAAACAAAGTATCCGGCTGGTTTTTGAGCTAACGCAGTCGGGAAAAACCCGCGCAGTGACACAGCGCAATGGCAGCAATTACAGCGTTGTCTTTACTATTCAGGGTAAGCATCCCGCCGTTACGCGCAGCGCACCTGCTGCCGTGGCAGAATCCCAGCCCACCCGAACGCGACAACGCAATGCCAGCAATCCGTTCAATGCGAATCCGGTCACTACGGTAACCAATACCAATAGCACGGCCGTACCGGGTGGCACGTCCAGCCGCAACGATACGGTGATTGTCGCCATTGATGCGGGACATGGCGGTCAGGACCCAGGCGCAATTGGGCAGCACGGCCTGAAAGAGAAAAACGTCACTATTGCGATTGCGCGTAAATTGAAAGTGCTTTTAAACAATGATCCGATGTTTAAAGGTGTATTGACGCGTGATGGCGACTACTTTATTTCAGTGATGGGCCGGTCAGACGTGGCGCGTAAAGCGAATGCCAACGTGCTGGTCTCTATCCATGCGGATGCTGCCCCCAGCCATGCGGCCACAGGTGCCTCGGTCTGGGTCTTGTCTAACCGTCGTGCAAACAGTGAGATGGCGAACTGGCTGGAGCAAAAAGAGAAACAGTCTGAACTCCTGGGCGGGGCTGGCGATTTACTGGCCAACAGCCAGGCCGATCCTTATCTGAGCCAGGCGGTGCTTGATCTCCAGTTTGGTCACTCGCAGCGCGTCGGATATGACATTGCGGTGAAAGTCATCCAACAGTTGCGCGGTGTGACGTCGTTACACAAACGTTTACCGGAGCATGCCAGCCTTGGCGTGTTGCGTTCGCCGGATATTCCGTCGCTTCTGGTGGAAACCGGATTTATCAGTAATGCCTCGGAGGAGCGACTGCTCGGCAGTAGCGCACACCAGGATAAGATTGCACAGTCAATATATAAAGGACTGCGCGCTTATTTCCTGGCGCACCCGCTACAATCGGTCCCAAAGGAGGAAAACCGGCCGCTGGGCTCGTCGCCAGCGGTCAGCGTAGCCAGTAATCCGGCTACCGGTGAGACGCACTATACGGGCGCTGTGCAACGGCATACCGTGACACGTGGAGAGACGCTGTCCGGTATTGCAGCAAAATATGGCGTAAGTATGGCAACGTTACGGCAGATGAATACCCTGAAGCGCGATGTCGTCTGGGTGGGACAGCGACTGAAAGTGCCTGCCAGCGCGGTAGCCAGCAGGACAACGCCAGCTGCAACGACTCCCCGTCGCCCGATCCGACATAAGGTGGTTCGTGGTGATTCACTGAGCAGCATCGCCGCCCATTACGGTGTCAGCCCGAAATCGATCCTTCAGGCGAATAACCTGAAATCAACCAACGTGATGTTGGGTCAAAACCTGAAAATCCCTGCATCCTGATTGTGGGCCCGGCCAGCAGGCCGGGCAACCAGCTACAAGGATATCCCGCATGCCAATACAAATTTTACCGCCGCAACTCGCTAACCAGATTGCCGCCGGAGAAGTGGTTGAGCGCCCCGCATCGGTTGTGAAGGAACTGGTGGAAAACAGCCTTGATGCGGGGGCAACGCGAATAGATGTGGATATCGAAAAGGGCGGTGCAAAACTCATCCGCATCCGCGATAACGGCTGTGGTATCGCAAAAGATGAACTCGCGATGGCGCTGGCTCGCCATGCAACCAGCAAAATTGCATCACTGGACGATCTGGAAGCCATTATGAGCCTGGGGTTCCGTGGGGAAGCGCTGGCCAGTATCAGCTCGGTTTCCCGCCTGACGCTGACGTCGCGCACGGCTGAACAAAGCGAAGCCTGGCAGGCGTACGCGGAAGGCCGTGATATGCAGGTGACCCTCAAGCCTGCCGCACATCCCTGTGGATCGACGCTGGAAGTCCTTGACCTTTTTTACAATACGCCAGCGCGCCGCAAGTTTATGCGTACTGAGAAAACCGAGTTTGGTCATATTGATGAAGTCATCCGTCGCATTGCGCTGGCGCGGTTTGACGTGGCGATTTCTCTGAACCATAACGGCAAGCTGATGCGTCAGTACCGGGCGGTTAACGATGAGCGCCAGCGTGAACGTCGCCTTGGCGCGATTTGTGGCACGACCTTCATGCAGCACGCACTGCGAATCGACTGGCAGCATGACGATTTAGCTCTGCGCGGCTGGGTTGCCGATCCCGCCGGCTCTCGTCAGATCAGCGACATCCAGTACTGTTATGTTAATGGCCGCATGATGCGTGACAAGCTCATCAACCATGCCATCCGGCAGGCGTTTCAGAGCCAGTTGCAGGACGATCAACAGCCCGCCTATGTGCTCTATCTGACGATCGATCCTCACCAGGTCGACGTCAACGTCCACCCGGCAAAACATGAGGTGCGTTTTCATCAGTCACGTCTGGTGCATGATTTTATCTACCAGGGCGTCATGAGCGTCTTGCAGGAAAGTGCGGCGCCCGTTCTGCCAGCCGTACAGGCAGAGGAGCCTGCACCACGCTGGCAACAGGAAAACCGCCAGGCCGCAGGCGGCAATCATTTCAGCCAGCCTGCGGCAACGCCGCGTAACAGTGGTGGCACAACCGGTGGGGCGGGTTGGCAAAGTAAAGAGCCGGGTTATCGCCCGCATGAAGGCAAGGTTTATCAGCAGTTGCTGGATACCGCAGCCCCTCCTGCCACTGCGGCAAAAGCGCCGGTCTCGCCGCCACGTGAGGCGACGATTACGCCAACGCCTGTGAAAGCGCATCTGCACAGTTTTGGTCGCGTACTGACGGTGCTGGCAGATCAGTATGCCGTGCTGGAGCAGGACCAGACTTTACTGTTATTAGCCCTGCCCGTGGCGGCGCGGTGGTTAAAACAGGCCCAGTTAGAGCCGCAGGAAGGTGGATTAAAAGCACAACCGCTTTTGATTCCTGTGCGGTTAAAAATCGCCTCGGCAGAGCGCAAGGCGGCACAGGACAATCTCAGTCTGCTTAACCAGATGGGCATTGATTTGCATCCGGAGGGCGACCACATTATCTTGCGCGCCGTGCCTTTACCGTTACGAACACAAAATTTACAAATCTTGATTCCTGAACTGTTAGGCTATCTCGCCCGACAGCAAGAGAACTCTGCGACGCAACTGGCCCAGTGGCTGGCGCGACGAGAGGATGCAGAGCCTCAGAACTGGAATCACTCCCAGGCGATTACGCTGTTGACGGAGCTGGAAAGGCTTTGTCCGCAGCTGCTGAAATCGCCACCTTCAGGCTTGTTGCAAGCCATCGAGATTGAGAGCGCGATAAACGCGTTGAAGCATGAGTGAATTAAACCAGGCTGGCCGGCCAAAGGCGATTTTTTTGATGGGGCCGACAGCGTCAGGCAAAACCGCATTAGCGATTGAGCTGCGTAAACAGTTGCCGGTGGAACTGATCAGCGTAGATTCTGCTCTGATTTATCGAGAGATGAACATCGGTACGGCGAAGCCTTCTGCAGAGGAACTGGCGCTGGCACCCCATCGTTTGCTGGACATTCGCGATCCTGCTGAGGCCTATTCGGCAGCGGAGTTTCGGCGAGACGCGTTAGCAGAAATGGCGGATATCGTTCAGCATGGACGAATTCCGTTGCTTGTTGGTGGAACTATGCTCTACTTCAAGGCGTTACTTGAAGGATTGTCGCCGCTGCCCTCGGCCGATCCGGATGTCCGCCAAAAAATAGAGCAAATGGCGAGTGAAAAAGGCTGGGAAGCTTTACATCGTCAACTTTGCGAAATTGATCCGGTCGCAGGCAGTCGTATTCATCCGAATGATCCGCAGAGACTTTCGCGGGCACTGGAAGTTTTTTTTATTTCGGGTAAAACTTTAACGGAACTGACTAAAATTTCCGGCGAAGCGCTCCCTTACGATGTTCACCAGTTTGCTATCGCCCCCGCGAGCCGCGAGCTGTTGCATCAACGCATCGCGTTGCGTTTCGACCAGATGTTGGCGTCAGGATTTGAAGCGGAGTCTCGGGCCCTGTTTGCACGAGGTGATTTGCATACGGATATGCCTTCCATTCGTTGTGTCGGCTATCGCCAGATGTGGTCTTATTTAGCGGGCGAGATCGACTACGACGAAATGGTTTATCGGGGAGTTTGCGCAACCCGGCAACTCGCTAAACGGCAGATGACCTGGTTACGTGGCTGGGAGAACATTCACTGGTTAGACAGTGATGAACCTCACTTAGCGCGTGATACAGTACTTCAGGTTGTTAGTGCGAAGCATGGGTGATTGTGTACAATTGGCAAGTTACGTGCGCAAATTTTTACGCAGTTTTTTTCAGAACCACTGTGTTCTACAAGCAACAAACAACAAGCATATAAGGAAAAGATAGAATGGCTAAGGGGCAATCATTACAAGACCCGTTTCTGAACGCACTGCGTCGTGAACGTGTTCCGGTTTCGATCTATTTGGTCAACGGTATCAAGCTGCAAGGTCAGATTGAATCCTTTGATCAGTTCGTTATTTTGTTGAAAAACACGGTAAGTCAGATGGTGTATAAGCATGCCATCTCTACTGTTGTGCCTTCACGTCCGGTTTCTCACCATAGCAACAATACCGGCGGTGGCAGCAACAACAATTACCATCACGGCGGCAGCAATACGTCTGCTCAGTCGCAGCCACAACAAGACGGTGATAACGCAGAGTAAGGCGGCACCGTTTAACCAGGACTGGAAAGCCTCAGGTTTTCCGTCCTGGTCTTTTTATATAAGCGAGGTTATAGCTTGTTTGACCGTTATGATGCCGGTGAGCAGGCCGTACTGGTACACATCTGGTTCTCCCAAGACAAAGAGCTCGAAGATTTACAGGAATTCGAAACCCTGGTTTCTTCTGCTGGCGTTGAAGCACTGCAGGTTGTCACCGGCAGTCGTAAAGCGCCACATCCCAAGTATTTTGTCGGTGAAGGAAAAGCCGTTGAAATTGCCGATGCGGTAAAAACAAGTGGAGCATCGGTCGTCCTTTTCGATCATGCCTTAACGCCCGCTCAGGAACGTAATCTTGAGCGCCTGTGCGAGTGCCGTGTTATCGACCGCACTGGCCTGATTCTTGATATTTTTGCCCAACGTGCACGTACCCATGAGGGGAAATTGCAGGTTGAGCTGGCGCAGTTGCGTCACCTGGCAACACGCCTGGTACGAGGCTGGACGCACCTTGAACGCCAGAAAGGCGGTATTGGCCTGCGTGGCCCGGGTGAAACGCAGTTAGAAACCGACCGCCGTTTATTGCGTGGCCGTATCAGCCAGATTTTGTCACGTCTGGAACGCGTTGAAAAACAGCGCGAGCAGGGACGACAGGCGCGCGCTAAAGCCGATGTGCCGACTGTCTCGCTGGTGGGTTACACCAACGCCGGCAAGTCTACCCTTTTTAACGCCATCACCTCTGCCAACGTTTATGCCGCGGATCAGCTGTTTGCCACGCTGGATCCCACGCTGCGTCGCCTGAATGTTGCCGATGTCGGTGAAGTTGTGCTGGCCGATACCGTCGGCTTCATCCGCCATCTGCCGCATGATTTAGTGGCCGCATTTAAAGCTACCTTGCAGGAAACCCGCCAGGCCACGTTGCTGATGCATGTGATCGATGCAGCTGACGTACGGGTCAATGAAAACATAGATGCTGTCAATGAGGTGCTTGAAGAAATCGAAGCCGATGAAATTCCCGCGTTACTGATCATGAATAAGATCGATATGCTGGACGGTTTTGAACCGCGCATTGACCGTGACGAAAATAACCTGCCGGTGCGAGTATGGCTCTCTGCGCAGACGGGGGCGGGGATTCCGCTGTTATGGCAGGCGCTGTCCGAGCGTCTGTCGGGCGAGATTGCCCAGTACGATTTACGTTTGCCACCGGATGCGGGGCGCTTACGCAGCCGTTTCTATCAGTTGCAGGCGATTGAAAAAGAGTGGAACGAAGAGGACGGCAGTGTGGGGTTGCATGTGCGAATGCCGATTGTTGACTGGCACCGCTTATGCAAGCAGGAGCCGTTGCTGACCAGTTATATTGTTTGAGATTGCCAAACCGAACTTACCCTGACGATTTTATGTTGTTGCGCGGCGTTAGTTGACATATTTCCCGACGGCCACTCTCTTCACCTGGTCGGCGAGTCGGGAACACAGACGCAGCCAGTGCCGCCACAACGGAAAATCACAAGGGTAAGCAGCTAAAACTATAAATGGAGTAATGACATGGCGTGGAATCAGCCCGGAAATAACGGACAGGACCGCGACCCGTGGGGAAGCAGCAATAATCAAGGCGGCAACTCTGGGGGGAATAAGGGAGGTAAGGAATCTGGGCCTCCTGATCTGGATGATATCTTCCGCAAGCTGAGTAAAAAGCTTGGCGGATTCGGCGGCGGCAATAAAGGTGACAATGGTCAGCGCAGTTCCGGCGGTAGCGGCAAACTTTTTGGCATTGTCGCTGTTGCGGCAGTAGTGATCTGGGCAGCAAGCGGATTTTATACGATCAAAGAAGCGGAACGCGGTGTTGTCACGCGCTTTGGTAAGTTCAGCCACATCGTTGAGCCAGGCCTGAACTGGAAGCCCACCTTTATCGATCAGGTCCGCGCCGTGAATGTCGAAGCCGTGCGTGAACTGGCGGCATCGGGCGTCATGCTGACCTCTGATGAAAACGTCGTGCGCGTGGAGATGAACGTGCAGTACCGCGTAACCGATCCGGAACGCTATTTGTTCTCTGTTACCAGCCCGGACGACAGCCTGCGTCAGGCAACGGACAGTGCGCTGCGCGGCGTAATTGGTCGCTCTACCATGGATCGTATTCTGACAGAAGGTCGTACGGTCGTGCGTAGCGAAACGCAGCGCGAAATCGACGAAACCATTCGCCCGTACCATATGGGCATCACGGTGCTTGACGTTAACTTCCAGGCGGCGCGTCCTCCTGAAGAGGTGAAGTCAGCGTTTGATGACGCGATTGCCGCGCGTGAAAACCGTGAGCAGTATGTGCGTGAAGCGGAAGCCTATGCGAACGAAGTTCAACCGCGGGCTAACGGTCGTGCGCAGCGTGTGCTGGAAGAAGCACGTGCTTATAAAGAGCGCACGGTGCTGGAAGCACAGGGTGAAGTGGCGCGTTTTGCCAAGCTTTTACCGGAATATAAAGCCGCGCCGGAAATTACCAAAGAGCGTCTGTACATTGAGACCATGGAGCGTGTTCTGAGTCATACACGTAAAGTGCTGGTGAACGATCGTGGTAACAACCTGATGGTTCTGCCTCTCGATCAACTGATGCGTGGTGTTCAGTCTTCCTCTGCGAAGAACGGGCAAAAGAGCAGCGCAGCATTGCCGTCACTTTCCGATCGGAGTGCAAGCCGCACGGACACGTCGTCATACAGTCCAGACAGCATCATGGATCAGCGTCGAGCCAACGCTCTGCGCAACGATACCCAGCGCGAAGGGAGAGAGTAATCAATGCGTAAGCCAGTCATAGTTGTCATTATTATCGCGTTGGTCGCCATTTATGCGTCGCTCTTCGTGGTACAGGAAGGTGAGCGCGGTATTGTCCTGCGCTTTGGTAAAGTCCTGCGCGACAGCGAAAACAAGCCTCAGGTTTTTGCACCGGGTCTGCATTTCAAGATTCCGTTTATCGAAACGGTTAAAATGCTGGATGCGCGTATCCAGACCATGGATAACCAGGCCGATCGCTTCGTGACCAAAGAGAAGAAAGATCTGATTGTCGACTCTTACATTAAGTGGCGCATCAGCGATTTCAGTCGCTACTACCTGGCAACCGGTGGTGGGGATGTGTCTCAGGCCGAAGTGCTGCTGAAGCGTAAATTCAGTGACCGTTTACGTTCAGAAATGGGCCGTCTCGACGTGAAAGACATCGTGACCGATTCTCGTGGTCGTTTGACCACGGATGTCCGTGATGCGCTGAATACCGGTACGGCAGGCGGTGACGATGACGTGTCTACACCAGCCGCAGATGATGCTATCGCCAGTGCAGCGGCACGGGTTGAACGGGAAACCAACAGCAGTGAACCTTCGCCAAATCCAAACAGTATGGCGGCGTTAGGGATTCAGGTTGTTGACGTGCGGATCAAGCAGATCAATCTGCCGACGGAAGTCTCAGATGCGATCTTTAACCGTATGCGCGCCGAGCGTGAAGCGGTTGCGCGTAGCCAGCGTTCACAGGGACAGGAAGAGGCGGAAAAATTGCGTGCTCAGGCTGACTATCAGGTTACCCGTACGCTGGCAGAAGCCCAGCGTGAAGCCCTGATTACCCGCGGTGATGGCGATGCAGAAGCGGCAAAACTGTTTGCGAATGCTTTCAGTCAGGATCCGGATTTCTACGCCTTTATCCGCAGCCTGCGTGCTTATGAAAACAGCTTCAACGAAAATCAGGACGTGATGGTGTTGAGCCCGGACAGTGACTTCTTCCGCTATATGAAGGCGCCGTCTAACGCCACGCGCTAAGAACTGATATAACTGACAGGCCGACAATGTTGTCGGCCTTTTTTTTGGATGCGGAATGAACGTAAATATCTGGATGGCACTGGCATTGGTTTTAGTGCTCGAGGGACTGGGGCCGATGTTTATGCCACGGCTGTGGCGGCGCGTAGTGTTGAGCATGACCCAGTTGCCCGATCGGCTTTTACACCGTTTTGGTGGGGGATTAGTGGTCGCCGGCGTGGTGATTTACTGCATGCTGCGGCTGCATGGCGAAGCCTGATAAGGTGGCGCTCGCCGTCTGTGTGGTATCTGAAGCCGCGTTTACCCCCTGGATGTAGTAGTGATCAAAACGCAGGCAAAAAAGCGCGCAATCGTGTGCTAAAAGTGCTGAAAACCATAAAATCAGATGGTAGAATCCTTTTTTAAGCAATCGGTGATTTTGAGAAATGGGTAAGAACGTCGTCGTACTGGGCACCCAATGGGGTGACGAAGGTAAAGGTAAGATTGTAGACCTTCTGACTGAGCGCGCTAACTACGTGGTGCGTTATCAAGGCGGCCACAATGCGGGCCATACACTTGTCATCAACGGTGAAAAAACCGTTCTCCACTTAATCCCTTCTGGCATCCTGCGTGATAACGTTACCAGCATCATTGGTAATGGCGTGGTTCTCTCTCCTGAAGCATTGATGAAAGAGATGAAAGGCCTGGAAGAGCGTGGGATTCCCGTACGCGAACGTCTGCTGATTTCTGAAGCCTGTCCGCTGATCCTGCAATACCATGTCGCCATGGACATGGCGCGCGAAAAAGCGCGCGGTGCAAAAGCGATCGGGACGACGGGCCGTGGCATCGGACCGGCTTACGAAGACAAAGTTGCCCGTCGTGCACTGCGCGTCAGCGACCTGTTCAACAAAGAAACCTTTGCTGCCAAGCTGAAAGAAGTGATGGATCTCTATAACTTCCAGCTGGTGAATTATTACAAAGAAGAAGCCGTCGACTACGATAAAGTGCTGAACGATGTCATGGCGGTTGCCGACATTCTGACCGGCATGGTGGTCGATGTGTCTGAACTGCTGGATACGGCGCGTAAGCGTGGCGATCTGATTATGTTTGAAGGCGCGCAGGGAACACTGCTGGATATCGATCACGGTACCTATCCTTATGTGACCTCGTCCAACACCACCGCCGGTGGTGTGGCGACAGGCTCAGGTATCGGCCCGCGTTTTGTCGATTACGTACTGGGTATTGTTAAAGCCTACTCAACGCGTGTGGGTGCGGGTCCGTTCCCTACCGAGCTGTTCGATGAAACCGGTGAGTTCCTTTGCAAGCAAGGTAACGAATTTGGTGCCACTACAGGCCGCCGCCGTCGTACGGGCTGGCTGGATGCCGTTGCGGTCCGCCGTGCGGTGCAGATCAACTCACTGTCTGGTTTCTGTATGACCAAGCTGGACGTACTGGATGGTCTGAAAGAAGTAAAAATTTGCGTGGCTTATCGCATGCCTGACGGCAGTGAAGTCACCACTACGCCGCTGGCTGCTGAGAACTGGGAAGGCATTGAGCCGATCTATGAAACCCTGCCGGGCTGGAGCGAAACCACTTTTGGCGTTAAAACGCTGGAAGGCCTGCCTCAGGCGGCGCGCAACTACATCAAACGTGTAGAAGAAGTGACCGGTGTTCCGATTGATATTATTTCAACCGGCCCTGATCGTAGCGAGACAATGATTCTGCGTGACCCATTCAGCGCGTAATCATCAGCTGGCCGGACAATGTCCGGCCTTTGTTTTTTATGTGATTTAATGCCACTAAAATTCCCTTCGCTTGTCCAACTCTACACTGGCTGAAAAAAATACACAGCCGCCAACACTCTGGTTTATCATCGTAGCGAAATACGTCAGAACCAGTTCAATATTGAAATAAACAGCAGGACGGGCGAGCATACAGGTGCCACCGAATGATTGACTGAGGTCACTGTGCAGCTAACAAGTTTTACCGACTACGGCCTGAGGGCGTTGATTTATATGGCCACGCTGCCGGAAGGCAGACTAACCAGTATTACAGAGGTCACCGATACGTATGGCGTGTCGCGTAATCATATGGTCAAAATTATCAATCAACTTAGTCGTGCTGGGTTTGTTGCGGCCATACGTGGCAAAAATGGGGGCATTCGTCTGGGAATGCCTCCGGGAAATATCATCATTGGTGATGTGGTTCGCAAAATGGAACCTTTGCAGTTGGTTGACTGCGCCCGGTGCTCTATCACGCCTGCCTGTCGCCTT
Organism: Pantoea sp. PNA 03-3; assembly: GCF_003201175.1. Lineage (NCBI taxonomy): Bacteria > Pseudomonadati > Pseudomonadota > Gammaproteobacteria > Enterobacterales > Erwiniaceae > Pantoea > Pantoea sp. PNA 03-3. Next base: position 59,072 of record NZ_QICO01000009.1, read on the forward strand.
AAGCAGGCCTTACATGATGCCGTGCAGTTATTTTTAAAAGAACTGGACGGCTATACGCTGGCAGATTTAGTGGAAGGTAATACGCCTTTATATGAAATTGTATTGTCTGAACCGCCGGTGGCAATGAATACTCAATGACATCGGAGGAACCGTAATGTCAAAAGATCCTTTTCTGGACAGAGAAGCTGAAAAGTACGAAAACCCTATTCCAAGCCGTGAATTTATTCTGGCTTTATTAGAAAAACGCGAAAAACCCGCCAGCCGCGAAGAGCTGGCACAAGAAATGAATTTGCAGGAAGAAGAGCACCTCGAAGCCTTACGCCGTCGTTTACGTGCAATGGAACGTGATGGCCAGTTAGTTTTCACCCGCCGCCAGTGTTATGCCCTGCCTGAACGTCTTGATCTGCTGCGTGGAAAGGTCATTGGTCATCGCGATGGCTATGGCTTTTTACGCGTTGAAGGGCAAAAAGACGATCTGTATCTTTCTGCCGAACAGATGAAATTTTGTATGCATGGCGATGTCATCCTGGCGCAACCGCTGGGGGCCGATCGAAAAGGTCGCCGCGAAGCGCGTGTCGTTCGGGTTCAGGAACCGCGCAATAATCAAATCGTCGGCCGTTATTTCACCGATGCCGGCGTCGGCTTTGTTGTGCCCGACGACAGTCGTCTGAGCTTCGATATTCTGATCGGGCCTGAAGAAACCATGAATGCCCGCATGGGGTCCGTCGTGGTCGTTGAGCTTTTACAACGTCCAACCCGGCGTTCGAAGGCAATCGGTAAAATCGCCGAGATTCTTGGCGATGATATGGGCACCAGCCTGGCCGTGGATATGGCGCTGCGCACCCATGAAATTCCGCACAGCTGGCCGCCAGAGGTTGAAGCTCAGGTGAGCAAGCTGAGTGAAGAGGTGCCCGAGTCGGCGAAAAAAGGCCGGGTCGATCTGCGCCAGTTGCCGTTAGTCACTATCGACGGTGAGGATGCCCGCGATTTTGATGACGCGGTTTACTGCGAGAAAAAGCGCGGAGGTGGCTGGCGTCTGTGGGTGGCCATTGCGGACGTCAGTTACTATGTTCGCCCCGGCACACCGCTGGATAACGAAGCACAGCAGCGCGGGACATCGGTATATTTCCCTTCGCAGGTAGTGCCGATGCTGCCGGAAGTGCTGTCGAACGGCTTGTGCTCGCTGAATCCTCAGGTCGATCGCCTGTGTATGGTGTGCGAAATGACCGTATCGGCAAAAGGTAAACTCACCGGCTTTAAACACTATGAAGCGGTGATGAACTCCCATGCGCGTCTGACCTACACCAAAGTGTGGAATATTCTGCAAGGCAACCCGGAGCTGTGTGAGCAGTACGCGCCGCTGGTCAAAGACCTGCAGGAACTGCACAACATGTACCAGGTGCTGGAAACCGCCCGCGAAGAACGGGGTGGTATCTCCTTTGAGACAGAAGAAGCGAAGTTTATTTTCAACGCTGAACGCCGCATCGAACGCGTTGAACGCACCTCGCGCAATGACGCCCACAAGCTGATTGAAGAGTGCATGATTCTGGCAAACATTGCTTCTGCCCGCTTCGTGGAGAAGAATCAGGAGCCTGCGCTGTTCCGCGATCACGATCGCCCCAGCGACGACAGCATCAAAAGTTTCCGCACCGTATTAAATGAACTTGGCCTGAGTTTGCCAGGAGGCAATAAACCGCAGCCTGTCGACTACGCCGCGTTGCTGGAGCAGGTTGCCGATCGTCCGGATGCGGAAATGCTGCAAACCATGCTGCTGCGCTCCATGAAACAGGCGGTGTACGACCCGGAAAACCGTGGGCACTTTGGCCTGGCGCTGGCGTCATATGCTCACTTCACTTCACCCATTCGCCGTTATCCGGATTTACTCCTGCACCGCGCCATCAAGTATTTGCTGGCTAAAGAGCAGGGCGACGTGAAGGGCCTGACGACACCAACGGGCGGTTATCACTACGATATGCAGCAGATGCTGCAACTGGGCCAGCACTGTTCCATGACCGAGCGTCGTGCCGACGAAGCCACCCGCGATGTCGCCGACTGGCTGAAATGTGACTTTATGCAGGATCAGGTCGGTAATGTCTTCAATGGTGTCATCTCCAGCGTTACCGGCTTTGGCTTCTTTGTCCGTCTCAGCGATCTGTTTATCGACGGCCTGGTGCATGTGTCGACACTGGACAATGATTACTACCGCTTTGATCCGGTGGGGCAGCGGTTGATCGGTGAATCCGGTGGACGCACGTATCGCTTAGGTGATGCGGTTGAAGTGCGTGTTGAAGCGGTCCATATGGACGAGCGCAAGATTGACTTTGCGTTGATCTCCAGCAAGCGTCAGGTGCGCGGCGAAGGGAAAACCGAACGTGACAAGGCGAAGCGGGACGGTAAAGCACCAACCAAACGCCGTCGCCAGGCCAGCCGTAAAACCAACTTTGAACCGGATTCCGCTTTCCGCAAGAGTGGCAGCAAGCCTGCTGCGGCAAAGACTGAGAAAAAAAGTAAAAAAGTTTCGGAGAAAACCCGTAAAATCGCCGCCGCCACTAAGGCGAAGCGCGCCGCGAAGAAGGCGAAGCCTGCCTGATGCGCCCAGGCCTCTGCGTTCGCGCAGGGGCTGTTATCCATTTATTTCCAACCACTGAGCAGATTGATGAGCGAAATTATTTTTGGTATCCATGCCGTGCAGGCGTTGCTGGAACGTGACCCGCAACGTTTCCAGGAAGTCTTTATTCTCAAAGGCCGCGACGATCGTCGCCTGCAACCGCTGGTGACCGCGCTGGAAGCTCAAGGGATCGTCATTCAGCTGGCCGACCGCAAATGGCTGGACAGCCAGGTCGAAGGCGGCGTACATCAGGGCATCGTGGCACGTGTTAAGCCGGGTCGGCAGTATCAGGAGGGCGATCTGCCGGATCTGCTGCAGAGCCTGGAGAAACCCTTCCTGCTGGTGCTGGACGGCGTCACCGATCCGCATAACCTGGGTGCCTGCCTGCGCAGTGCCGACGCGGCGGGGGTACATGCCGTTATCGTGCCGAAAGATCGCTCTGCGCCCCTGAACGCAACCGCTAAAAAAGTGGCCAGCGGTGCAGCGGAAAACATCCCGTTAATCAGGGTCACGAATCTGGCGCGTACGTTACGTCTGCTACAGGAATATCACATCTGGGTTGTGGGTACCGCTGGTGAAGCCGACCACACCGTTTATCAAAGTAAGATGACAGGCCCGATGGCGCTGGTCATGGGCGCGGAAGGCGAAGGCATGCGCCGCCTGACGCGTGAGCACTGTGACGAACTGATCAGCATTCCAATGGCAGGAAGCGTTTCCTCGCTCAATGTTTCAGTCGCAACGGGCGTCTGTTTGTTTGAGGCGGTGCGTCAGCGCAACGCGTGATCGCCGCCGCAAATTAGGTTTTCTGTCCGGTCATAATGGCCACTCACCTTACATACTGAGTGAGTGACATCCGCGAGGAGCCGTTATGACCTGGACAACTCACACCGTTTTTAATCAACCTTTTCCTCTCAGTAACAGCAACCTGTTTCTGTCTGACGTGCCGTTATGTGACGCGCTGTTGCGTGAAGGCGGCGGAGGGGACAGCGACTGGCTGGCATCGGTAGGCAGTCAACTGGGCAGTGCAGAGTCGCTGGAGCTGGGGCGGCTTGCGAATACCTGTCCTCCTGAACTTCACCGCTATGATGCGCGCGGCGTAAGAGTGGATGACGTGCGCTTTCATCCTGCCTGGCATCTGCTGATGCAGGGCGTGTGCAGCAGCCGTCTGCATAATCTCAGCTGGCAGCCTGATGTACAGCCAAACGCCAGCGTGGCGCGCGCGGCCCGGTTTATTTTGCATGCCCAGGTTGAGGCCGGCACGCTTTGCCCGGTGACGATGACGCACGCCGCGATTCCCTTGCTGCAACGCTATCTGCCCACCGCGTTTCGGGGCTGGCTTGAGCCATTACTCAGCGATCGTTACGACACACATGCGATGCCGGGCGATCAGAAGCGTGGACTGTTGATCGGCATGGGGATGACTGAAAAGCAGGGCGGCAGCGATGTGCTGACGAATACCACGCGCGCAGAGCCGCTGCAGGGACGGGGAAGTGGCGAAGCGTATCGCCTCATCGGCCATAAATGGTTTTTCTCTGTACCGCAAAGCGATGCCCACGTCATCCTGGCGCAAACGCAGCAGGGACTCAGCTGTTTCTTTCTGCCTCGCCTGCTGCCGGACGGGTCACATAACGCCATTTTCATTGAGCGCTTAAAAGACAAACTCGGTAACCGCGCCAATGCCAGTAGTGAAGTGGAGTTCAAAGACGCAACCGGCTGGCTGCTGGGTGAAGAGGGCGAAGGCGTGCGCCTGATCCTGAAAATGGCCGGCATGACGCGCTTTGACTGTGCGCTGGGCAGCCACGGACAAATGCGCCGGGCCTTCTCCGTCGCCCTTTACCATGCCCACCAGCGCCAGGTGATGGGAAAAAATCTGGTGGATCAGCCCCTGATGCGTCAGGTGTTAGCGCGTCAGGCGCTACAACTGGAAGGGCAAACGGCCTTACTGATGCGGCTGGCGCGTGCCTGGTCGCAGGCGGATGACGCGAATCAGGCGGCGTTTGCCCGGCTGTTAACCCCCGCGGCGAAGTTTGTGATTTGCAAAGCGGGCATGCCGTTTGTAGCGGAATCCATGGAAATGCTGGGAGGAAATGGCTACTGCGAGGAAAGCGAACTGCCCCGGCTTTACCGTGATATGCCCGTTAACAGCATCTGGGAAGGCTCAGGCAATGTGATGTGTCTGGATGTTCTGCGTGTGATAAGCAAAAAGAGCGGCATCGTGGAGGCGTTAATTCGGGAATGTGATGAGGTAAAGGGCGTTAACCGCCACTTCGACAGACGCTGGCGTCAACTGAAGCTGCGCCTGGGCAAACACGATGAAGCCCAGGCGCGGACGTTAACACAGGACATCCTGCAGTTGGCCACAGCGGTTCAGCTGTTACGCCACGCTGAACCGCGACTGGCGGATGCCTGGTGCGGCCAGTGGCTGGATACGCGGGGCGAACCCACTATCGATGCGGCACTGGCCGATCGCCTACTGGCGCGCGCCAGCGGCCGGTGAGGCACCGTAGAGGATCGCGGTGGTATACCAGATGCCAGGCGTTATCGTTTCGTCGACCATCAGAATCTGATAATAAACGGCGCCTGCCTGATTCGCGCGCGCAGCAATCGCCCGCTCCGCGTCATCCGGTGAGCCTCTCACGCTGGCGCTAATCGTACCGAGCTTCGGTAAACCATAGCTTTGCGCGCGGGTAATCGACTGCGCCTGAGCCGTTGGCGCGGGCGGGGCTTTCGGCGTCTCCTGAAACGCCGCGCAGCTACTCAACAACAGACTCAACGTCAGTAACACAACATAACGCATAGCTAATCCTTGAGAGTCACCTTAACAGGATAAGTGTAAGCCACCGCCCCGCGATCATCACGACTTAATCGAGAAAACGCTGACAAGCTGCGTCAGGTGGTGGCCTTTATCACTCAGGCTCTGGGCTGTCTGTTCTGCCTGCGTAACCAGTTCACTGTTCTGATGCGTGGCCTGGCTAATCTGATTCATCGCCAGGTTAACCTGGCCAATGCCGGCCGTTTGCTGTTGTGCGGCGACGTTAATTTCACCCATTAACGCCTGAACCTGCTCAATATGCGTCACAATTTCGCTCATCGCATCGCGGGTTTGTTCCGACAATGCATGGCCTTCAGCAACGTGACGTATTGAGGTCGCAATCAACGTATCAATTTCTTTTGCTGCCTGGGCGGAACGCTGTGCCAGCGCCCGTACTTCGGCGGCAACCACGGCGAAGCCGCGCCCGTGCTCACCCGCCCGGGCGGCTTCAACCGCGGCGTTCAGCGCCAGAATATTGGTCTGGAAGGCAATGGACTCAATAACGTGCGTAATGTCAGCGATGCTCTGCGACGAAACGTTAATGGCGGACATGGTGTTGACCGAACGGGTGACCGTCTGGTTGCCGTTATCCACGATACTGCTGGCCTCGGCCACCAGCGACATGGCCTGACGCAGGCTGTCGGCGGTATGCTCAACGGTCGCACCAAACTGCTCCATGCTGGCCGATGTCTCTTCAACGCTGCTTGCCTGGCGCCCAATTTGCTCACTGATGTTGTGACTGCTGGCGGCAATGGTATCCGTGCCATCGCTGATTTCCTGCGCGGCACGGCGAACCTGCGCGACTATTTTCTCCAGCCCTTCGCCAATCCCGTTAATGGCATTAATCAGCTGACCCACTTCATCGTGGCGCGTCGTAGCCAGATGAACCAGTAAGTTACCGGCCGCGTATTGCTCAGCCAAATGGATGACCTGCTGTAACGGACGCGTAATGGCACGACGGCTGTACCAGACAAAACACGGCGCAAACAGCAAGACCAGAATCAGGCCGGTTATGAGGAACATATTGCGGCTGTGAATCACCGGTGCCAGCAGGCTGTCGCGGTTGACCTCACCGACCACAATCCAGTTCCAGCCAGGCAACTGTTGCCAGGCCAGCATTTTGGTTTCCCCATCAATATCGGCTTGCTGTACGCCCTCAGGCTGCGTCAGCATCGCGTTCAGCACGCCCTCCTGCCAGTCGGGACGTTTACCTTCAGCCTGTTTATCAAACAGGTACTGCCCCTGCATAGCACCTGGCGTGCCGTTTAACACGTAGAAATGCCCACTGTCGCCCAGACGACGTGCCAGCACTTTTTCGCGCATCAGTCCGTACTGTTTATCGATCTGTACGCCAACAAAAATGATGGCAATCACGGTACCGCTGTCGTCTTTAACGGGCTGATACTGCGTGATATAACGGTGACCAAACAGGGTGGCCAGTCCACGGTAGATCTCGCCTTGCGTCACTTTTTTCCAGGCCCCACTGGTCCGATCAAGCTGGGTGCCAATGGCCCGGCTGCCATCTTCTTTTTTCAGCGAGGTGGAAACACGAATGAAATTATCACCATCACGCACAAAGATGGTGGCGACGGCCGACGTACGATCCGTAAAATCATCTACGGCAATTTGATCGAGGTTCAGCGTTTTGAGCCCGGCGCGCAGGGTCGGTGTTGAAAACTCGCCCACCTGAATACGTGAAGTTTCATCGCGGCTGAAACGCTTAGGCAAAAAGCTGACAAACAGTTGAGTATAATTGCCCACTTCCTGCGTCAGCGTCGCGTTAAACATGGACGCCATTTCAGTAATGCCCTGCACCTGATTGACCATGTCATCCATGGCGAGACTTTCCAACTGGCGTGAAGCATTTTGACTTTGAATCAGCGTCAAAACTAACAATAAAACGCCTACACTTACTGAAGTTATGGCGCACAGCTTCACTCCAAGGCTTGTTCTGCTGAGAGAGAAACGTTTCATAAAGTACCTTTATTTTTTGTCAAATATGCACTAACAACGGCAGCGCGGCGCAAATGTTTAGTTAAGAAATTATTGCCTTTATGATGTTGTGAAGCGCGGAATTACATTAAACCCCTAATATGTCGTCTCAATTTGTCGTCGGAGAGGAGAAAAAATGATAGAGCTCACCACGGAAAGGTTTGCAGGAATCGAGTGCCTGCATGCTGCGCCTGCGGGTCAGCGTCGCCAGCGCTTACCCACCCTCGTTTTCTATCACGGGTTTACCTCATCCAAAGAGGTGTACGCTTACTTTGCCGTTGCGCTGGCGCAGGCAGGCTTCCGTGCCGTTATGCCCGATGCCGACATGCATGGTGCGCGTTATAACGGTGATGCCGAGACGCGGTTGCGCCATTTCTGGGACATCCTCAGACAGAACATTGATGAATTTCCGGCTATTGAGGCCGCCTTACGTGCCGACGATCTGATTGCCGATGCGCGCTTTGCCGTTGCTGGCGCCTCAATGGGAGGCATGACGGCGCTGGGGATTATGGCGCGCTATTCACACATCCACAGCGTTGCCTGCATGATGGGGTCAGGCTACTTTATGCAGCTCAGTCATACGTTGTTTCCGCCTGTGGTGGTAACGAATGAAGAACAGAAAGCCCAGTTCACAGCACGTATGGCATCGCTGGCAGACTATGATCCTTCAGCCCGGCTGCAGAACCTGGCGAACCGGCCACTTTTGTTGTGGCACGGTGATGCCGATGAAGTGGTGCCTTTTGCTGAAACTCAGCGCCTGGATCGGGCATTACGCGAAAAGGGGCTTGATGCCCACCTGACCACGCTGTCCGAAACGCATATCGGACATAAAATTACGCCGTCAGGTCTGACCGCGCTGGTCAGCTTTTTTAAGCGTCAACTCTGATCCGTTAACGAAACCGCCCTCTTGCTTTGGCCCTTGCTTGCTTTTCACACATAAGCGCGTGAGCGGGGCGGTCTCCCGCCGATTTAAATGAAATCCCCGCTTGAGTTTGTCCGCCCACGCCAGTATGATTACGCGTCAATTTTTCAGCTGCATTCAGAGGTGTGTGTCATTTCGGTGATTCACAACCTATAACGTTCCTTGCTTCCGTGGGCCGCAGCTGACCCTGACAGGAGGCTGAATAATCCGTAAGGAGCAATTTCGATGCGTCATTACGAAATCGTATTTATGGTTCATCCTGACCAGAGCGAACAGGTTCCTGGCATGATCGAGCGTTACACTGGTGCTATCACTGGTGCAGAAGGCACGATCCACCGTCTGGAAGACTGGGGCCGCCGTCAGCTGGCTTACCCAATCAACAAACTGCACAAAGCACACTATGTTCTGATGAACGTAGAAGCGCCGCAGGAAGTGATTGACGAGCTGGAAACGAACTTCCGCTTCAACGACGCCGTTATCCGCAGCATGGTTATGCGCGTTAAAAACGCGGTAACTGAAGCATCACCGATGGTTAAAGCGAAAGACGAGCGTCGTGAGCGCCGCGAAGATTTTGCTAACGAATCCGCTGATGACTCAGATGCTGGGGATTCTGAAGAGTAATCCATCGTGACGGTTAATCGGCTGCGCCTGTCTGGCACCGTGTGTAAGACGCCAGTTCGAAAAATTAGCCCGTCAGGAATTCCGCACTGTCAGTTCGTGCTTGAGCACAACTCGGTGCAGATGGAAGCCGGATTTCACCGGCAAGCCTGGTGTCGAATGCCTGTTATTCTTAGCGGCAGCGCCCATCAGGTGATTACTCAACATATAACGGTCGGCACGCAACTCATTCTCGAAGGCTTTATTAGCTGCCATCAGGCGCGAAATGGTCAGAGTAAAATGGTGTTACATGCCGAGCAGATTGAATTGATAGATTCTGGAGACTAGCCAAATGGCACGTTATTTCCGTCGTCGCAAGTTCTGCCGTTTCACCGCGGAAGGCGTTCAAGAGATCGATTATAAAGATATCGCAACGCTGAAAAACTACATCACTGAAAGCGGCAAGATTGTACCAAGCCGTATCACTGGTACTCGCGCAAAATACCAGCGTCAGCTGGCTCGTGCTATCAAGCGCGCGCGTTACCTGTCTCTGCTGCCGTACACTGATCGTCATCAGTAATCGGCAACTGTCCATTAACGACTTTAAGAGGATAAGGTAATGCAAGTTATTCTGCTTGATAAAGTAGCAAACCTGGGCAGCCTGGGTGATCAGGTTAACGTTAAAGCGGGCTACGCTCGTAACTTCCTGGTTCCACAGGGTAAAGCTGTTCCTGCTACCAAGAAAAACGTTGAATTCTTCGAAGCACGCCGTGCAGAACTGGAAGCCAAACTGGCTGACGTTCTGGCAGCATCTAACGCGCGCGCAGAAAAAATCAACGCACTGGGCACTGTTACCATCACGTCTAAAGCAGGCGATGAAGGTAAACTGTTCGGTTCCATCGGTACCCGCGACATCGCTGACGCTGTTACTGCAGCTGGCGTTGACGTTGCTAAGAGCGAAGTTCGTTTACCGAACGGCGTTCTGCGCACCACCGGTGAGCACGAAGTGGACTTCCAGGTTCACAGCGAAGTATTCGCGAAACTGATCGTGAACGTGGTTGCAGGTTAATTTTTATTAGCCTGCCGCACCTGAACGCCGACACTTGTGTCGGCGTTTTTGTTTTCAGTCGTTAACACCCTTTCTTTTTCTGCCCGGCCCCATCCCTCTTCACCGGCACCCGCATCTTCGCCATCACATAAAGGCGTACCGGACAACCCGATCCTCATGCGATCAACGCGCTGTTTGCCGATTAAAAGGTGACGATGATATGTGCGGCTAAACCCTCAGCGCATCAGGGTGACGACGCGACATCAGCGACCACGCTCCGTCATCTGTGCTGACGCGGCTATCCGCTTGCGTTGCGGTTGGTCTGCCCGGAAACCGGGCGGGCAAATAAAATGACGGCCATGAAGGGCGCAACCGGTGACGGACCGCCACCGGGGAGGACTTATTCTACACGTAAAAAGCTGCCGTCCGGCTGGCGGGTAAACAGGACAGGACCGTTAGCGCCTTCCAGCGTTAAGCCTGTAACGACGCCATTCGCATCCCGACGGATCTTCACCTGCTGCCCCTGCTTCAGCGTACTGAGCGGCTGATCGTTGCCCTCAACGCGTGCCATGGCAAACACATCATTGACCGGCAGATTATTGTCGCGGAACAGCTGTGCCAGCGTTTGTCCGGCGGCAATCTGATAGCTGTGCCAGTCACCCTGCGTGTCCGCCTTCGGTTCGGATTGTGCAGAGGAGCGAGACGGTTTGTTATCGTAGATATCCGCCTGCATCGGCACGTCTTTTTCGGCCGACGGTGTCACAGGCCGTTCGACCGGATACTGCGGCGTACTGGAGGGCCAGAGAAAGGCCAGCAGCAGTATGATGACGGCAATGACGATCCCCCGACGGTGGAAAGCCGGGAGCGGGTCCATCCAGCGAATATCGTCTGTAAAATGCCAGAGGCGATACAGCCAGTTGGGCAGGCGAGACGGGACGTCTGAAGTCATATCGGGTTCCTCCGCTCCGGCACCTTGCGACCGCGTTCGTTGCGGCAGTAAGTTCTGTAACCGGGTTAAAATACGCAGTGCATGCGTCCTGCGGCGACGAGGGGCTATCTGGCCCATATTCTCTCTCTTTCTTATAGTGCCACTGACAAGGGGGAACTTGTCACTTATACAGTATGGGCAATGTGGACGCGAAGTGCCTGCCAGCATTGGTAAATTTGACCTGCGTATTGTTTCTCTTTCGCCGACAAAAGTCATCTGTAGCGCTGCGGATTTTACGCCAGCGGCCTGCGCTGTTATGCTGCCCGTCTTACTATATCCGAGAGTGAAAGGAACGAAGATGACTACCCCTTCTTTCGACAGCGTCGAAGCACAAGCAAGTTACGGTATTGGTTTACAGGTTGGCCAGCAGCTGCTGGAATCTGGTCTGCAGGGGCTGCAGCCAGAAGCACTGCTCGCGGGCCTGCGCGACGCGCTGGAAGGGAACTCACCTGCGGTGCCTGTCGATGTGGTACATCGCGCCCTGCGTGAAGTACATGAGCGTGCGGAAAGCGTGCGTCGTGAGCGCGTGGAAGCCATGGCCGCAGAAGGCCAGGCTTTCCTGCAGGACCATGCTCAGCGTGAAGGCGTCAGCAGCACCGAGTCAGGTTTACAGTTCAGCGTGATTACGCAGGGCGAAGGCCCGATTCCTTCGCGCCAGGACCGCGTACGCGTGCATTACACCGGTAAACTGATCGACGGCACGGTGTTTGACAGCTCTGTTGCACGTGGCGAGCCGGCGGAATTCCCGGTCACCGGCGTGATTGCGGGCTGGATCGAAGCGCTGACGCTGATGCCGGTTGGCTCGAAGTGGGAACTGGTGATTCCCCACAACCTCGCCTACGGCGAGCGTGGAGCGGGCGCGTCCATCCCGCCATTCAGCACCCTGATTTTTGAAGTTGAGCTGCTGGAAATCCTGTAAGGATAAAGGGCGGTGCGATGCCGCCCTTACCCCTCTACTGCTGTAAGTTTACCTGCCAGAGAGCGAATCCCGTCTCGTCATTCCCTGTCGCCTTCATGGGATATTGCGCATGCTGCTGAATAAAGTGTGTGGCTTTATCGCCGGGTGCGGTTTCAAAGCGAATATCAAGAGGCTGCGCGGCAGGTATTGCAGCCAGTCGCCAGTTATTATCCGCCTGTGGGCGCACTTCACCGTGCTTTTTGGTTTCGGCACTGATATACGCCGCCAGAATCGCGCGGTTTTCATCAGGCGAGGCAAAGGCAATGTATTTGTCGCCCGTTCCGGCAAACTTGCCCGCGTAGGCCCGGTAGTTATTGGTTGCTACCAGGAAGGTCGCCTTAAGATCGATGGGTTTTCCCTGCCAGCGAAGATCTTTAATGCGTGACGCGTCCGGATGGATCAGGTTGCACTCTTCGTCGTAACGGGCGGGTTGTGTGACATCAATCTGATAGCTCACGCCGTCAATCACATCGAAGTTATAGGTGCGGAAATTCCAGTTGATCAGCGGCTGTGTGCGGCGACTGGTCGGATCGATTTGGTTAAACTGACCCGCAGAGCACTCCAGCCAGTCTTTCACCTGCTCGCCGCTGACTTTCATCACCACCAGCGTATTCGGATACAGATAGAGATCGGCTGCGTTGCGGAAGGTCAGGTTGCCTTTCTCAACTTCCACATAGCTGGCAGGATCGTTTTTACGTCCCCCGGCTTTAAACGGCGCGGCGGCAGACAGTACCGGCAAGTGCGCCAGATCGGGATCGCCCTGGATAAAATGCTCGACGTAGGCGCGCTGGGCGTTATTCACAATTTGCACAGTAGGATCGTCCTGCACCAGCGACAGATAGCTGTACATCACATCCGCAGATTTTCCGATAGGCTGGGCGACAAAGGTGCGAGTGGCATCATGATCGTCTTTCAGAACCTTAACCAGTGCAGGATCTTCAGCAGCCAGCGCAGTTTTATGCGCGATATCGTAGATCGGACGCGCCTGCGCGGTACCGCTTGTCACCTGCCAGTGATCGCCCTCCTTGCTCAGCACCAGGTCCACCACACCAAGATGATCGCCCCACATGCCGGGCATGACCGCAGGCACACCGTTTAATGTTCCTTTCTCAATGTCTGCACCTTTGATCCCCGCAAACTCTTTCCCGGGGAATACGGCATGCGCATGACCAAACATAATGGCACTGATGCCCGGAACTTCGCTGAGGTAATAAACCGAGTTTTCTGCCATCGCCTGATACGGCTCGCTGCTTAACCCTGAATGGGCTAATACGACAACCACGTCCGCTCCTTTAGCGCGCATTTCGGGCACGTAGCGCCGGGCGGTTTCTGTAATATCGTCCACCCGCACTTTGCCCTGCAGGTTGCCTTTATCCCACACCATAATCTGCGGCGGGACAAAGCCGATATAGCCGATGTTCACCGTCTGCGTGTTGCCGTCGCGATCGGTCACTGTGGTGGGTTTAATCAGATAAGGCGTAAACAGTGGCTTACCGCTCTTCAGATCGATGACGTTGGCATTGACGTAAGGAAAATGCGCGCCCGCCAGGGCTTTTTGCAGATAGGGCAGACCATAATTGAATTCATGATTGCCCAGCGTTCCCGCGCTGTAATCCAGCGTATTCATCGCCTTATAGACGGGATGGACTTCACCCTGTTTGAGCCCTTTTGCAGCCATATAGTCGCCTAACGGGCTACCCTGGATCAGATCGCCATTGTCCACCAGCACGCTGTTCGTGACTTCCTGACGCGCGGCATGGATCAGGGACGCAGTGCGCACCAGACCATATTTTTCTGTGGGCGTATCTTTGTAATAGTCGAAGTCCATCATATTGCTGTGCAGATCGGTCGTTTCCAGCACGCGTAAATCCACGGTGGCTCCCTGTGCTGCAACTGAAACGCTCAGTGCCAGTAACATCATTCCCGCCTTAACCATGTTCACTCCCAACGTTAAAAGATCAAGGCTACAAAAGTAATGTAAAAGGCTAATGAAAGGGCAGATTAAAACGTGATGCAAATAACGTTTTGAGCCTGACTGGTGCTGCTTCAGTCATATCAGTGCAGAGGCCAGCGTGAAAAGAGGTCTTTGCCATTGTGGGCTATTGTGTTGATATAGCTGAAAAAGGATTCAAAATGTTTACCTGAAACCAGGGGCGAGCATGAAGCTGCTAAAATGTACCCCAACAGGCATAACAGTTAACGCGTAGCATTCGCATACATGAGGTGACAAATGTTAGAGCAAATAAGCCAACTGGCGCGTGAGGCAGGCGACGCGATTATGCAGGTCTATAACGGTTCGGTTCCCGCTGATGTTTCGCATAAAGCAGACGATTCGCCCGTCACAGCAGCCGATCTGGCCGCGCATGATGTGATTGTGAAGGGCCTGAAACAGCTGACACCGGATATTCCGGTGTTGTCAGAGGAAGATCCGCCCGGTTGGGAAGTCCGTCAGCACTGGCAGCGCTACTGGCTGGTGGATCCGCTTGACGGCACCAAAGAGTTTATCAAACGCAATGGTGAGTTTACGGTCAATATTGCGCTGATCGAGCAGGGCAAACCGATCATTGGCGTGGTGTACGCGCCTGCGCTGGGCGTGATGTACTCGGCAGCAGAAGGTAAAGCCTGGAAGGAAGAGGGCGGAGAAAAGCAGCAGATTCACGTTCTGGATGCACGTCCACCGCTGGTGGTGGTGAGTCGTTCCCACAACGATGATGATGAGATGAAAGAGTACCTGAAGCAGCTAGGGGAACATCAGACGGTGGCAACCGGCTCATCGTTAAAGTTTTGCCTGGTCGCTGAAGGTAAGGCCCAGCTTTATCCGCGCTTTGGACCCACGAATATCTGGGATACCGGCGCGGGTCATGCCGTTGCTGTCGCGGCAGGTGCCCACGTCCACGACTGGCAGGGAAGAACGCTGGATTATGCGCCGCGTGAATCTTTCCTGAATCCGGGCTTCCGTGTATCGCTGTTCTGACGTCAGACGGGAGGCACTCGCCTCCCGACTTCACCTGTCAGGATGCTTTTAACAGCGTTTTTAACAACGTAATGACTTCTTTGACTTCCTGCTGCGTCAGTGCCCCGTCTTTGACATATTTCACCTGACCGTTTTTATCCAGCACCACAATGGTCGATCCGCCTTGCTGCAACTGCCAGGCGTGCTGCACATTGCCCTTGCTGTCGACGATAAACTGCGACCATGGATACTGCTTTTTATTACTCTGAATGCTGCTGCGAACAAACAGGCTGGTGCCGGGAATGGCATCATCGGTGTTCACAATCGTCGTGGTCTGATAGCGATCGTGCGGCAGTTTCGCTGACTTGATGGCCTCAACCAACGCTGCATTCATCTCTTTAGCCGATGAGCGGCCTGCAATGTGCTGTATGACACGTACTTTTCCGTTCAGTTGCGCGCTGTTCCAGTCTTTATAACTGAATTTTTCCTGCGCCAGGATCAACTCGCCTTTGTCATTGACGCCCACGGGCGGCACGCGTTTTCCCGTCTCAAGATTGTGGGCCAACGCACTTACAGGAAGCAGCAGTGACAAGGCCAGTGCGGCCAGAGTAATACGCCTCATTATTTTCTCCAGTGATCAGACCAGTTAGTCATCCAACTGTAATAGTAAGCAGGGATGATGCGGCTGTCTCAAAAAGCTGTCAGCTTTGTTATCAACCACACAATTCTGTAACGAACGAAGGTTTATACTGAATAGTGAAAAGTAAATAACAGAGTATTCTGTAATGTTCTGTCAGCACGGTAAAAAAAGTTATTTCTGGTCGTGCGAAGTAAGCAGAGTGTTCTATAGTTTATCTCGCATTCGCGCTTCATGGACCCGTACCGAATTTGGCAACGGTGAAGCGTGCTTAAAAATTAAGGAGTTAAGAAGTATGAAAATCTTCCAGCGCTATAATCCGCTACAGATAGCAAAATATGTTAAGACGCTGTTTAAAGGAAGGTTGTACATCAAGGATGTGGGCGCGTTTGAGTTTGATAAAGGTAAAGTCCTGATCCCCCGGGTCAAAGACAAACAGCACCTGAGCGTGATGTCAGAAATTAACCGCCAGGTCGTTCGTCTCAAGCTAGAGTTTAACTAAAAAACAGGGCGCCGATGGCGCCCTGAGTGTTTCTATTCTTCGCTTTTCGTCACGTTCAGCATCGGCGGTCGTTCATCAATCCGTGTCACCAGCAGCTGATCAATGCGGTAACTGTCGATATCGACCACTTCAAACTTGTAGCCCGCAAATTTCACAAAGTCGGTACGTTTCGGGATTTTACGCAGCATATACATCATAAAGCCGCCAATCGTTTCGTAGTTACCCGACTGCGGAAAATCATCGATATCCAGCACGCGCATAACATCATCAATCGGCGTCCCGCCTTCCACCAGCCAGGAGTTTTCATCGCGCGCAACAATCTGTTCTTCCATGCCCTGACCCACCAGGTCGCCCATCAGCGTTGTCATCACATCATTCAGCGTAATGATACCGACCACCAGCGCATATTCGTTCATGATGACCGCGAAGTCGTCGCCCGCCGTTTTAAAGCTTTCCAGCGCCTCAGACAACGTCAGCGTATCCGGAACAATCAGCGCGGAACGAATCTGCACGCCGCTGTTCAGCGCCATGCTCTGATTGCCCAGTACGCGCAGCAGCAGCTCTTTCGAATCGACATAGCCAACGATGTGGTCGATGTCCCCATTACAGACCAGGAATTTCGAGTGAGGATGTTCAGCGATTTTTGTTTTCAGGCTGACTTCGTCTTCGTGCAGATCAAACCAGACGATATTTTCACGTGACGTCATGGAGGAGGGCACGGTGCGTGATTCCAGCTCAAACACGTTCTCAATCAGTTCGTGTTCCTGCTTACGCAGCACGCCAGCCAGCGCACCGGCTTCCACAACCGCGTAAATATCGTCGGACGTGATATCGTCTTTGCGTACCATCGGCAGCTTAAAGACGCGAAAAAAGACGTTGGCCAGGCCGTTAAACAGCCAGACCAGCGGCCGCATCACCAGTAAACAAAAGCGCATGGGATTGATAATCCGCAGGGCAATGGTTTCTGGCGCGATCATGCCTACCCGTTTTGGGGTTAAGTCGGCGAACAGAATAAACAGGCTGGTGACGATGGTGAATGAGCAGATAAAACTGAGCTGTTCGGCCAGTTCGTGAGACATAAAGCGATTGAAGAGGGCGGAAAATGCCGGGGAAAAGGCCGCATCACCGACGATACCACCCAAAATAGCGACGGCGTTCAGGCCAATTTGCACCACGGTGAAGAACATGCCGGGCGTTTCCTGCATCTTCAATACCCGCTGAGCGTTAACGTTGCCTTCGTCAGCCAGCAGTTTCAGCTTAATCTTGCGGGCGGCAGCCAGCGAGATTTCGGAGAGAGAAAAAAAAGCACTGATTACGATCAGTAGCAGAATGACAAGTAAGCTATCAAGCATAAGTAATCCAAAGAGTTATCCACTTGTCATTTTTGGCCTGGGCAGCGTGCGGTTGAGGCGCTTATTCCCTGTACGTACGACGCAGAGGAGCTATCCGTGCCAAAAATGTCTGCGCCCGTTCGACAAGGTTGTAAGGGGAAAGGGGCAGAAATGAAGACAGGCGGGATGCCTGCGGTGGGTGATTATAGCAGCAGCGAGGAGGCCGCCGCCAGAGGGCAAACAGTGGCTTATAATGAGGTTTTCAGCTCAGGATGCATGTGTAATGCAGGAGAGCGGTCTACTGGCGTGCGGCCTGTCTGGACAACAAGGTCGTTGTATCGTGCGTCCGTTTTACCGACAATAATGCGCAATTTGACTTAGAACGCGTTACAGACTGCCCTTTGGCAAAAAGTGCGGCTATGATGAGTAAGTTGCCGTTGCGATTGTGACGGCAACAAGGATTAACACGCGCCCTGCGGAATGGGGCGGGCATGAGAGACAGGAGTACAGGTGCCACGATTTTATGTTTATTGCATGGCGGGCTTATTGCTCGTCGCGCCCGCCTTTGGGGCGGCACCGGTTCGACTACAGCTTGAAGGGCTGACCGGCGAACTGCAAAAAAACGTCAGGGCACGCCTGTCGACCATCAGCAGCGACGAAGTCACCAACGATGGCCGTTTCCGCGCGCGTGTATCGGCCGCTATCAAAGAAGGGCTTCGCGCGCTCGGCTACTATGAGCCTGATATCGACTTTGAATCACGCCCTGCCCCTGCGCAAGGTGGCCGTCCGGTGCTCATCGCGCGCGTGACGCCTGGCCAGCCGGTAAAGATTGCCGGTAGTACGATCATTGTCACCGGTCAGGCAAAAAACGATGCAGACTATAAAAACTGGATCGCCCGGGGCCGCCCTAAAGTTGGCACAATCCTCAATCATGGTCAGTACGATAAATTCAAAAGTGGCTTTACCAACCTGGCGCTGCGCAACGGCTATTTCGATGGCGAATTTGAAAAAAGTCAGTTAGGCGTTTCCGTGGCGCGCCACGAAGCCTTTTGGGATATCGACTACAATAGCGGACCGCGTTACCGCTTCGGCGATGTCACCTTCCAGGGCTCACAGATCCGTGACGCCTATTTGCAAAATCTGGTGCCGTTTAAAAAGGGCGACTATTACAGTTCCCGTGATTTGGCTGAACTGAATCGCCGCCTGTCGGCGACGGGGTGGTTCCAGTCGGTGGTCGTCGCGCCGGAATTTAAAGAGGGACGCAAAACCAAAGTCCTGCCGTTAAATGCGGCCGTTTCCCCTCGGGCAAAAAATATTGTTGAAGCCGGTGTCGGGTATTCGACGGATGTCGGGCCGCGTCTGAAAGGCACCTGGAGAAAGCCCTGGGTTAACGACCGTGGCCACAGCATGATGGCCAGTGCCTATATTTCTGCGCCTGAGCAGCAGGTGGATCTCAGCTACAAAGTTCCGTTACTCAAAAGCCCGCTGGAGCAGTACTACACTTTTTCAGGCGGGCTCAAACGCACCGATCTGAACGACACCAAAGCGGACACCAGCACGCTGGCAGTATCGCGTAACTGGGACAGCAGCAGTGGCTGGCAAAGGGCTGTCAATCTGCGCTGGAGCCTTGACCACTTTACCCAGGGGAATGTCACCAATACCACGATGTTGCTTTATCCCGGCGTCAGTCTGAACCGCACGCGCTCACGCGGTGGCCTGATGCCGACCTGGGGCGACTCGCAGCGTTATTCTGTCGATGTGTCCGATACCACCTGGGGATCGGATGTCGATTTCCTGATCCTGCAGGCGCAAAACGTCTGGATTCGTACGCTGGGCGAAAAGAACCGCTTTATTGCACGCGGCACGGTGGGATGGATTGAAACCAACGACTTCGATAAGGTGCCGCCGGATCTGCGCTTTTTCGCCGGGGGTGACCGCAGTATTCGCGGCTATAAGTACAAAAACGTCTCGCCACGTGACAGTGATGGCAAACTGACCGGGGCCTCAAAAATGGCCACCGGTTCACTGGAATACCAGTACAACGTCAGCGGAAAATGGTGGGGCGCGGTGTTTGTTGACGCCGGTGAGGCCGTCAATGACATCAGCCAAAGCGATATTAAAACCGGTGCCGGTATCGGCGTGCGCTGGGCATCGCCTGTGGGACCCATTAAGTTTGATATTGCGCGTCCCATTGGCGACAGGGAGGAGCACGGTTTGCAATTTTACGTAGGATTGGGGCCTGAACTATGAAGCGCTGGAAAAAGGTCCTGACTGGCTTTCTGATTTTTTTGGTCTTGTTGTTGGCTGGCGTGGCATTTTTGATTGGTACGACGCCGGGCCTGCATTTAGTGTTAAACGGCGCGTCGCGCTGGGTACCGGGATTATCCATCAACAAAGTGGATGGCGGCTGGCGTAATCTTACGCTCAGCGGTCTGCGTTACGACATGCCGGGCGTCAGCGTTAACGCGGGCAATATCCATCTGGCATTAAATCTCAATTGCCTGCTGCACTCGTCGGTCTGCGTCGATGACCTGACGCTAAAAGATATCAGTGTGGTCGTTGACAGTAAAAAGATGACGCCGTCGGCGGCGGCACCCGAAGATGATAACAGCGCGACCAATCTCAGTACGCCGTACCCCATCAGCCTGCGCCACGTCGGGCTGCATAACATCAGTGTGAAAGTCGATGATACCGCGATTTCGCTGGTGGATTTTTCCACCGGCTTACACTGGCAGGCGCGGGCGTTAACGCTGAATCCTACCCACATTCAAAGCCTGTTAATTGCGCTGCCTAAAGCGGCAGCGGTCGCGAAGGAACAGGTGGTCGATCCGAAAGTACAGCAGCCGCAGCCAAACGAGAAGCCGCTGGGCGAAACGCTGCAGGCGATGTTTGCCAAACCCCTGCTACCGACACTGCCGGACTTCCAGTTACCGCTGGATATCGATGTTCAGGACATCGTGGGCGAACAGCTCCGCATTACCGGCGATACCGATATCGTTGTGAATCAGCTGCGTGTGAAGGCCAAAACGCTTGACCGCCATATACAACTGCAAACGCTGGACGTGGACTCAAACCTCGGCAGGCTCAACGGCAGCGGCCAGGCCACGCTCGCAGACAACTGGCCCGTTGATTTTGCCCTGAATGGCGATGTGAATGTTGATCCGGTTAAAGGGGAAAAGCTGAATCTGACCTTACAGGGCGCGATGCGTGACGAGCTGAAGCTGGCGCTCAACCTCTCTGGCCCGGTCAGGGCGCAGCTGGATGCCCGCGCTCAGCCTGCCGTTGCCGGTCTTCCGCTGGCATTAACCCTGACCAGTCCGCAACTGCGCTGGCCACTCACCGGGGCGGTTCAGTACCAGGCGGACAATCTCGACTATCAGTTCAAAGGCAAGGCGACCGACTACGTGATGTCGCTGCGCACGGCGGTGAAAGGCGAAGCGGTGCCGCCTGCCACGATTACGCTGGACGGTAAAGGGAATAGTGAACAGTTCAGCCTGGACAAGCTGCGTGTGGCAGCGTTACAGGGCACTATCGATCTGACGGCGCTGGTGGACTGGAGCAAAGCCATCAGTTGGCGCAGTGAACTGACGCTGGCGGGCATCAATACCGCCCGCCAGTATCCGGACTGGCCAGCCAGACTGGAGGGTAAAATCACTACGCGCGGCAGCCTGTATGGCGGCAGCTGGCAGCTGAGTGTGCCGCAACTGATGTTGAAGGGTAACGTCAAACAGAACGCGGTCAGTGCGGACGGAACATTACGGGGCAACAGCTACAACCAGTGGGATATTCCGGGTATTAAGATTGCGCTGGGCCGCAATCATCTGGATATCAAAGGCAGTCTGGGCGAAACGCTGAACCTGGATGCCAACGTGGATGCCCCCCATCTTGATAACGCATTGCCGGGACTTGGCGGTGTGGTCAAAGGGGATATCAAAGCCCGCGGATCGCTGAAAGCCCCTCAGCTGCTGGCGGATCTGACGGCCACTGGCTTACGTTGGCAGCAACTGCTGGTCCGGCGCGTAACGCTGAAAAGCGATGTACGCTCCAGCGACCAGATCGCCGGTAAGCTGCAGTTGCGCGTTGAACAACTGAAGCAGGATGCGCTTAACATTAATCTGTTGACGCTCAATGCTGATGGCGACGAAAAGCAGCATCAGCTTAAACTTAACGTGCAGGGCGAGCCGGTATCGGGTCAGCTCGCGCTGAACGGTAGCTTTGACCGCAAGACGGAGACATGGAAAGGCAGCCTGAACAATACGCGTTTTAATACGCCCGTCGGGGAATGGCGTCTGACGCGCGCTATGGCGATCGACTATGTTAATCAGAAGCAGACTGCGTCAATCGGCCCGCACTGCTGGCAAAACCCCAACGCGCAGCTTTGTGTGCCAGAACCGATTGAAGCCGGCCCCAGCGGTCACGCTCATGTGGTATTAAACCGCTTCGATCTGGCGATGCTAAAACCCTTCCTGACTGACCAGACCCAACTGAGCGGCGTGTTCAGCGGTGATGCCCGCGTTAACTGGACGGCGGATGGCAAACTGCCCGTCGGGACGCTGGCGCTGAAGAGTAATAATGTGAAAGTCGCGCAGGATGTGCAGGGCAATACGCTGCCCATCGCGTTTAACACAATTAATGTCAATGCGGCACTGCGGGACGGACGTGCACAGCTCGACTGGCTGATTCGCCTCGTCAATAACGGCCAACTGGATGGCAATGTGCAGATTACCGATCCGCAACAGCGCCGTGAGCTGGGTGGCAATGTGAATATCCGCAATATCTCGCTGGCGATGATCAATCCCGCCTTAATGCAGGGCGAGAGCATCAAAGGCCTGCTGAACAGCGATCTGCGCCTGGGCGGCACAGTGCAGCAGCCGCAGCTTTTTGGGCAACTGGGTCTGAAAGATGTGAATGTGAAAGGCAACTTCATGCCGGTGGATCTGACCAGTGCTAGTCTGAACATGGTGTTTAACGGCATGAGTTCGACACTGAATGGTCTGCTACAGACCGCACAGGGCAATATCAACCTGAGCGGCGATGCGGACTGGAGCCAGTTGGATAACTGGCGTGCGCGCGTAGCCGCCAAAGGCAGCCGGGTCCGTGTCACGGTGCCGCCAATGGTGCGCATGGATGTGTCGCCGGATGTGGTATTTGAAGCCACGCCAGCCGCCTTTAATCTTGACGGGCGCGTCGATATTCCCTGGGCACGTATCACGGTACAGGAGGTTCCTGAGAGCGCAGTCGGCGTATCGTCTGATGAAGTTATGCTGGATAAAAACCTTAAACCGATTGCGCCTAAAACGGCCTCAATACCGATTAACAGTAACCTGACCATTCATGTTGGAAACGACGTGCGTCTGTCGGCCTTTGGACTGAAAGCCCGTCTGAATGGCGATCTGAAAATGGTCCAGGATAAATCAGGACTGGGACTCAACGGACAGATCAATATTCCATCCGGCCGTTTCCATGCTTACGGTCAGGACTTGATCGTGCGTAAAGGCGAGCTGCAGTTTGCGGGCCCGCCAGACCAGCCTTATCTCAACCTGGAAGCGATTCGTAATCCGGATGCGACCGAGGATGGCGTAACGGCAGGATTGCGCGTTACGGGGCTGGCGGATGAACCGAAAGTGGAAGTGTTCTCCGATCCGGCGATGTCACAGCAGGAGGCCCTTTCTTACCTGTTACGCGGTCAGGGACTGAATAGCGACGGCGACAGTAACGCGTTAACGTCAGCGTTAGTCGGCTTAGGGGTTGCACAAAGTGGGCAGGTTGTGGGTAAAATCGGCGAGACATTCGGTGTCAGTAATCTTGCCCTTGATACGACCGGCGTTGGCGACAGTCAGCAGGTACAGGTCAGTGGCTATGTGTTGCCGGGTCTACAAGTAAAATACGGGGTTGGCATCTTTGATTCACTGGCAACGTTAACCTTACGTTACCGACTGATGCCCAAACTCTATTTGGAAGCCGTGTCCGGTGTGGATCAGGCTCTTGATTTGCTCTATCAGTTTGAGTTTTAGTAATGCGAATAATTGTCTATGGCAGTTTACGGCGCAAACAGGGAAACAGTCACTGGATGACACATGCGCAATGGTTGGGTGATCACCAGATTGAGGGTTATGAACTCTACAGTCTGGGTCACTATCCTGGCGTGATCACGGGCGAAGGAACGGTATATTGCGAAGTCTACCGAATTGATGCCTCCATTCTCGCCGAGTTAGATGCGCTTCGGACCAAAGGTGGTGAGTACAAACGCCATCTGATTCAGACGCCGTTTGGTAGTGCGTGGCTTTATGTCTATCAGCGTTCGGTCGCGGGTCGCCAGCGTATCCAGAGTGGAGACTGGCTGAAGCGTGATGAGGAGCAGGAAAGCCACTAATACGTTGCGGTTGCGTGTATCAGGCTAAATGCTTCTCAGGTAAAAGGGTTCATGATTGTTATGTGCCCTTTTATCCATGCACTAAAGTGGCTTAAAGCCCTCTCTGTTTCTTCCTGCGCCAACCTGATAGCGGTAATTTTCCGATCATTCACTTTTACAGCGTAATCGTACATCCGCGGGGTTAGTTATAAAAAAGCGGTTTGCGAAAAAGAAATATACATTGATAATCGCGCCCACATGACGCTTGCGAGTCTGTACGCATGCGAGAAAATCGCATAATGGTGCCATTATCACGACGCCAGCAAAACTTTACCAAAGTGAAAAGCAATGAAAAAAACAATCAATATTTATCTTATCGCAGTTTTTTTATTTTCATTACCGTTGTTGCTTGCCAATACTTTTTACATTGATGACAACGGAAGAGCCATTACAGGGAATGCGCTTTGGGGCCGGGATGGGAGGCCTTTAGCTGACCTGCTAATGAAAATATTATTTCTTAGTTCTCACGTTTCAGACATTTTTCCTTTACCGCTGATCATCACAAGTGTGCTTATCGCAGTGGTATTAG
Source organism: Pantoea sp. PNA 03-3 (assembly GCF_003201175.1). Classification (NCBI taxonomy): domain Bacteria; kingdom Pseudomonadati; phylum Pseudomonadota; class Gammaproteobacteria; order Enterobacterales; family Erwiniaceae; genus Pantoea; species Pantoea sp. PNA 03-3. The sequence goes on from NZ_QICO01000009.1 coordinate 83,361, forward strand.
CGCACTATCATCGCCGCCACTTTACGTCACTCAAAACCTGGGTCGGTGCTTTAGCCGCGCTGAGTTTTTTTGCTAACCCTTATCTTGCTGAAATCTTTTCCTATCGTTTTGACGTGCTCACCATAGGTTGCGCGCTGGTGTTGAGCATCGCATGGATTTTATTTCCTGTGCAGAAAACATGGATACAGTTCTTAGTGGCTGTACTGGCTATCGTTGCCATCTTTAGCCTCTATCAGATTGCGGCAAACATTGCTGTGATGATGGTGTTCGTGATCGTCTTTGGACAGATGGTCAACAATGCCCCTGCCACAGAGATCATTCGTGGGCTTATACTGCGAAGCGCAGAGTTTATCGTCGCCTCAGCTGTTTACCTCAAAATTGTTTTACCATTGACTTTTTCAGGTGAGTACGCAGCTAATCATCCGGCTATAGCCTTTGAGCAATTGTGGCTCACCGCTTGCAATAATGCGCTCGCATACTGGCACTTCGTTAATGCCACCTTTTATAAAGATGGTAAAGGAATGGCTGTGCTCATGGTTGTCCTGAGTGCGTCAGTGGTTTCCGCAGCAATAATCGCTTCGCGTTATATAAAGCAACAACGTAATCCAGCCAGGATTATTGTTGCAGTTATAGCGCTGTTTTTACCTTTCGCTGCATTCCTGATGATTCCCGGTAGCCTGCTCATTTTACAAAATCCATTACTTGCACCTCGGGTCATGCTGGCAGTGAGTGGGTTTATGTTGTTCAGTGCAACATTACTGGCGTGGGCGATGAAAGGAAAATGGTCATTCGTAAACATGGTTATCGCAATTCCTTTGCTCTATGCCTTTACAGGTATATATGCCTATGGGAATGCCATTCATCAGCAAGATGAGATTAATGCCGCAATCACACAACGGTTAAAACAGGACACCAATGCATTATCCGTTGGCTCCCTCTATATGCAGTTTTATGGGGCCTCGCCGCGTTCCCCAGTATATCTTAATTCCCTAAATAACTATCCGGTTCTCAGCGCGCTGATTCCTGAATATTTCGCTAACTGGTGGTTTCCATTTCCTTACATGGCGATAAGGGGCTTTCAGGCTAAAAATCCTATTCAGGACAATATTACTGTGAGCAATGAAGATTTGGTTATGGCGCTGTGTCACGGAGAGCGCATTGCACATAATCAGGATTATGATTTATATAAGTACCATGACCGACTGACCGTCGACTTTACGCTAAAGGGTTGCCAGCACTAATGTATAAGAGCTTGCTGTAATTTATTAGTTTTGAGACAAAAAAACAGGCCCATTGCTGGGCCTGTTTATATCAACAGATTTAGCGTGTATCCTGTGCTGCAACTTCAGTTTTATTTCACAGCACAAGTGGCATTACTTCTTCGCCGCACGCTCAAAAGACGAGACGATCTCGGCTTTGGCTGCTTCGGCGTTATCCCAGCCGTCAACCTTAACCCATTTGCCTTTTTCCAGATCTTTGTAGTGCTCAAAGAAGTGGGTGATCTGCGCACGCAGCAGTTCTGGCAGGTCGTTCACATCTTTGATGTGATCGTACTCTTTGGTGAGTTTGGTGTGCGGGACAGCAACCAGTTTGGCATCTTCGCCAGACTCGTCGGTCATTTTTAACACGCCAACCGGACGGCAGCGGATCACTGAGCCGGGCTCCAGTGGGTACGGTGTTGGAACCAGTACGTCTACCGGGTCACCATCCAGCGACAGCGTATTGTTGATGTAACCATAGTTGCATGGATAGAACATTGCCGTAGACATAAAGCGATCCACAAACAGGGCTCCAGAATCTTTATCAACTTCATATTTGATCGGATCGGCATTCGCCGGGATCTCAATAATTACGTAGATATCTTCTGGCAGGTCTTTACCTGCTGGCACCTGGTTCAAACTCATCGGGTATTCCTTCAGTCGTCGTATGTTGAGTGTCGGCTATTATAGCCAACTGACTGTGAAAGTACGCCCCCTTTTTGGCGTTTCAGAATGCTCCTCAACGCTATTTGGCCGTGACAAACAGGGATACAATGCCCGCAGCAATCAGTGGCCCTACCGGAACGCCACGGAAAAACGCCACGCCGATTACTGTTCCTATCAGCAATCCGCCAATGACTGAAGGCTGTACGCTCATAAAACTCACGCCGCGCCCGCCCAGCCAGGCCACGAAAATGCCTACCAAAATCGCGACAATCGACTGCCAGTTGGCAAAGGATTTCAGCAGGGATGACGCAGGCAGCGAACCACTGGCCAGCGGGGCCATTACGGCTACGGTAAGGATAATAATGCCCACTGTAATGCCCTGTTTTTCCACATAAGGAAAGAATTGCGACAGCGGTGTCATTTTGATGATCAGCAGGATCAGAATGGACAGGGTCACGGCAGTGTTGTGGACGAAGTAACTCAGTACAGCAAGGCAGATCAAGATCAGCGTGGAGGCGTAAGCAACCATAGTTTTTCCCTGAAAATGAATGAAGACAGTTATGACTGACTTTAAAGGGTTACATTAATCAACAATCGTCGGGGTTCGCGCAACTGCCAGTGGCTAAAGATTGCAACTGTAGAGTTTGATTGCGGACCAGCGCGGTGCTCTGGGTGGCCAGCGCAACGGGGCCGAGAGTGCCCTGCGTGTTGAGTTGGCTGCGGCTCACCGCTAACCAGGCTTCCCGGTAACGCAGCCAGGCGCGCTGGGCGATACGCAGTTTCTCTCTGGGTTCTCCGCTTAATTTTTTCATCAATGCACTGTACTGCGCGTTCATTTCCGCGTCCCATTGCTGGGTTGCCGTATCCTGACATTGCATCAAGGCCAGCGTGGTATCGGCTTGATTAAGGCATTGATTTAACGTGACATCAATCGTGGACTGCTCAGCCACTGCAAGCTTACAACTCAAGAACGCTATCAACATTACCCTTTTTTTCATCGATTTCCCCTTTGTTTCCTTAACAAAATACCTTCAATTTCATTAACAGGTTAGCGGCAAGCACGGGATTAATCATTCACAGGCGTTAAAGTTTGCGAATCGCAATGCCGATACTTTCTCCGTTTAAGGGTTGTCGAAATTATTTCGCCTTTTACTACTCATACGGAAACGATCAAGATGAAACAGTTATCACTACGCACGGGGTTGCTGGCGTTGCTGGCATTCATGACACTGCTGTTGTTGGCGGTGAGTGTGATGGGCATTGTGGCAATCAACAAGGGCAACCGCTCGCTGGATGTGATTAACCGCATTCAGGGGATTGAGTTAAACAGTCTGTATCGCAGTAACGCCGATTTAATGCGCGCGCGTGCCAGTGCTGCGCTTGCAGTACGCAAGATTGAGATTGGCTTACTGGATGAGGGCGCGCAGGTCACCAAAACGGCGCAGGCCGATGTCGAGTCCTCTCAGCGCAATTTAAAACGTTTTGTGGATGCCGGAACCGTGACGGCGGAAGGCAAAATCATGGCCGATGCCATTGCATCAAGCTATAAGGATTACCTTGATCAGGGCATCCTGCCGATGATGAAGGCGCTCGACAAGCAGTATAACGATGAATATTACCAACTGCTGGAAGGTAAACTGGAGCCTTTATCGGCGAAGTACACCAAAGCGGTAGAGACCTTTGGCGCAAAAGCCGACGAAATTACCCAGGCACAGTTAGTTGAAGCTCAGCGCAATGAAATCATGATGAAAGTGCTGATCGCCGTGGCGGTGGGGCTCTCCGTGCTGCTGCTGGTACTGGCCTGGGTGCTGCTGCGCCGCATGTTACTGACGCCGTTGAACAATGCGATTATTCACCTTGAGCAGGTGGCGGCGGGCGATCTGTCTCAACCGTTGCCGCTGGCGGGCAACAACGAACTGGGTCGTCTTAACAATGCGCTGGCGGGCATGCAGCAGGCTCTGCGTGACTCGGTGAATAAGGTGCGTGAGGCCGGGCTGAAAATCGACAGCGGCAGCCGCGAGCTGGCGGCGGGCAACGTTCACCTTTCTCAACGTACCGAAGAATCCGCCGCGTCGCTGGAGCAAACGGCGGCCAGTATGGAACAGTTGACCGCAACGGTTCGTCTGAACGCCAGTAACGCGCAGCAGGCTCACCAGTTGGCGAATGCCGTTTCTGACAGTGCCGATCGCGGGGCGGAAGTGGTGAACTACGTGATGGAAAAAATGCGTGAGATCACCGAGAGCGCCAATCGCATCGGCGATATTCTGAGCGTGATCGACGGCATTGCCTTCCAGACCAACATTCTGGCGTTAAACGCCGCCGTGGAAGCGGCACGTGCCGGTGAACAGGGGCGCGGTTTTGCCGTCGTCGCGAATGAGGTGCGCACCCTGGCGCAGCGCAGTGCCAGCGCGGCGAAAGAGATTCGCACGCTGATCAGCGATTCACAGACGCGGGTGAAAGAGGGCAGTGAAATGGCCACGCGTGCAGGCGAAACCATGGATGATATCGCTGGTGAAGTCATGCGCGTGACGGCACTGATGAAAGAGATTTCGATGGCTTCAGAAGAGCAAAGTCGGGGCATCGATCAGGTCAACCATGCGGTGACGCAGATGGATGAAGCGGCGCAGCAGAACGCAGCGCTGGTGGAGCAGGCCACCGCCGCCACGCATTCACTGGAGGCGCAGTCAGAGCAGTTGCAGGCTGCTATGGCGCTGTTCCGGCTTCAGCAGGCATAAGACAAAATAAGGGCGCGACACCCGCGCCCTTTATGCTTAGCCCTGACGACACTCCGGGAACTCTGCCAGGAAGCGCTCTACGTCATCCACCATGGCGGTGTTGCCACAGTAGAACGGGCAGCGCTGATGCAGCGTTACCGGGGGGATATCCAGAATACGGTTTTGCCCGTCGCTGGCTTTACCGCCCGCCTGCTCGGCCAGGAAGGCCATGGGGTTGCACTCATACAGCAGGCGCAGTTTACCCTTCGGATGGCTGGCCGTGCTGGGGTAAAGGTAGATACCGCCTTTCAGCAGGTTACGATGGAAATCCGCCACCAGTGAACCGATGTAGCGTGAGGTGTAAGGACGGTGCGTTGCCACATCCTCTTCCTGACAGAATTTCAGGTATTTTTTCACGCCCTGCGGGAAACGAATGTAGTTACCTTCGTTAATGGAATAGGTGTAGCCCACTTCCGGATACGTCATCCGTTCGTGACTGAGGCAGAACACGCCCAGTGACGGATCGTAGGTAAACGCGTGTACACCACAACCGGTGGTGTAAACCATCATGGTAGACGAACCGTAAACCACATAACCGGCCGCGACCTGTTTGTTGCCCGGCTGCATGAAGTCTGCTTCGACGACCGGTGTGCCGGGTTCACTGACGCGACGATAGATTGAGAAAATGGTGCCGACAGAGACGTTAACGTCGATGTTTGATGATCCATCCAGCGGATCCATCAAGACCACGTACTTGCCGTTTTCCTCGCCCTCAAAGATGACAAATTCGTCCTCTTCTTCAGAAGCGATACCGGCAACGATACCGCGCGCTTTCAGTGCGGCTTTGAGTTTTTCGTTGGCGAACAGATCCAGTTTCATCTGCTGTTCACCCTGAACATTCTCGACGCCGCTGGCCCCCAGGATATCCACTAAACCGGCTTTGTTAATATCGCGGTGGATAATTTTGGCACCCAGCTTAATCGCTGAGATAAGCGCCGTCAGTTCACCTGTAGCGTGCGGAAAGTCGTGTTGCTTCTCGACGATAAATTCGCCCAACGTTTTCATAACACATTCCCTGAATCATCGATGGAGTGGCAGCGGCATACTTCACTGCCGACGGATGCGTACGCAGTTTAGCCGATTGAACTTCAAAAACCATAGTCCTAATCCGTTTCTTCCGCTCGCAACCGAGGTTACACTGTGCGCCGAACTTTTGAGTTATGGACGTTTTTATGCGCATTCACATCCTCGGGATATGTGGCACGTTTATGGGCGGGCTGGCGATGCTGGCACGCTCCCTTGGCCATCAGGTGACAGGCTCAGATGCCAATGTTTATCCGCCGATGAGCACCCTGCTTGAGCAGCAAGGTATTGAATTAACAGAGGGTTATGATGCCAGTCAGCTTGATCCTCAACCAGACCTGGTCATCATCGGCAATGCCATGACGCGCGGTAATCCCTGTGTGGAAGCGGTTCTGGAACGCAACATTCCCTACCTTTCAGGTCCCCAATGGCTGCATGATTTCGTGCTGCGTGACCGGTGGGTGCTGGCCGTGGCCGGCACGCACGGTAAAACCACGACGGCAGGCATGGCAGCGTGGATTCTGGAGGCGTGTGGTCTGGAACCGGGCTTTATTATCGGCGGTGTACCCGGCAACTTCGATGTTTCAGCAAAATTAGGAAAAAGCCCATTCTTTGTGATTGAGGCTGACGAATATGACTGCGCGTTTTTCGATAAGCGCTCTAAATTCGTTCATTACTGCCCACGTACGCTGATTCTGAATAACCTGGAATTCGATCATGCGGATATTTTTGACGATCTGCGGGCGATCCAGAAACAGTTCCATCACCTGGTGCGCATCGTGCCGGGCCAGGGGAAGATCCTGCTGCCGGAGCACGATCATAACCTGAAGCAGGTAATGGCGATGGGCTGCTGGAGCGAGCAGGAACATGTCGGCGACGGCGGTCACTGGCAGGCGAAAAAACTGACGCCTGACGCCTCACACTGGGAAGTCTGGCTGGACGGCAACAAAGTGGGTGAAGTGAACTGGGCACTGGTCGGCGAACACAACATGCACAATGGTTTAATGGCCATTGCGGCAGCCCGTCATGTTGGCGTGAAACCCGAGGATGCCAGCCAGGCACTGGACAGCTTTATCAATGCCCGTCGTCGTCTGGAACTGCGCGGCGAGGTCAACGGCATCAAGATCTATGATGATTTTGCCCATCATCCGACCGCGATTCTTGCCACGCTGAGCGCGCTGCGCAGCAAAGTGGGCGGGACGGCGCGTATCCTGGCCGTGCTCGAACCGCGTTCAAACACCATGAAAATGGGCGTGAATAAAAATGAACTTGCCCCGTCACTGGCGCGTGCCGACGAAGTGTTTCTGTTCCAGCCGAGCCATATTCCCTGGCAGGTCGCGGATGTCGCAGAAGCCTGCATGCAGCCTGCGCACTGCAGCGCGGATATTGATGCGCTGGTAGAAACGATCGCCAAAACGGCGCAGCCGGGCGATTCCATCCTGGTAATGAGCAACGGGGGCTTTGGTGGGATTCATCAGAAGCTGCTGGATCGTCTGGCTCGTTAACCGGTAGCCGATCCTTTTCTCCCCGAACGAGGGGAGAGAAAACCCTGCGGCTGGGCACTGCTCAGCCGCACATCACCGCCAGGGTCAGACGGCTTCTGCTAATTCGCGCAGGTACTGAAAAATCTGACGGGCAGATTTTGGCGGTTTGTTACCCGCTTTTTCCTTCTGTGCATTACGAATCATGCTACGCAGTTGCTGACGATCGGCCTGAGGATAAAGGGCAAGCACGTCGGTCATCGCCTCATCGCCTTCTTCAATCAGGCGATCGCGCAGCATTTCCAGCTTGTGAAACAGCGCAACCTGCTGGTTATGGCGGTTTTTAAGCTTATCCAGTGCGGTACGAATCGGTTCAACGTCGATGCTGCGCAGCAGCTTACCAATTAACTGTAACTGACGGCGGCGGCCTTCTTTCTTAATACGCTGCGCCAGTTCAATCTCGGTACGCAAACGCTCATCCAGCGGAATTTTATCCAGCGAGTTTTTCCCCAGGTCGACCAGTTCGGCCCCCAGGCGTTTCAGCTCTTCAGCATCGCGTTTGATTTCGCTCTTACTAACCCAAATAATCTCTTCATCTTCTTCTTCGTGATTATCGGGCACATCATCGAGCCACTCTTCAGGCTGCTTAGTCATATCTGGCTCCAAAAAAAAGAGGCTAATCCTACCAGTTTATCGGGTGACTGCGAAATTGTTCTCTGACTCTGATAGACTCAAATTATTCAACCATAAGATTAGACGGCAGGTCGATGAACGTATCAACTCAAGTTGCAGAACAGCGAAAAGCACTGGAACAGGCAATTGCACAGGCGCTTGAACTGGCAAAAGCAAGTACGGATGGCGCGGAAGTCGCGGTGAGCAAGACCACCGGTATTGGTGTCAGTACCCGTTACGGCGAAGTGGAAAACGTCGAATTCAACAGTGATGGCGCACTGGGCATCACCGTTTACCACCAAAACCGTAAAGGCAGTGCCTCATCGACCGATCTCAGCCCGGATGCCATTAAACGAACCGTGCAGGCGGCGATTGATATCGCACGCTATACCTCGCCGGATCCCTTTGCCGGCCCGGCGGATGCCGAACTGCTGGCTTATGACGCACCGGATCTGGATCTCTACCATCCGTGGGAGATCGATGCCGATTATGCTATCCAGCTGGCGGCACAGGCAGAGCAGGCGGCATTGCAGGCAGATAAACGCATCACCAATACTGAAGGCGGTAGTTTTAACAGCCATGTCGGTATCAAAGTCTTTGGTAACAGCCACGGCATGCTGCAAAGCTACTGTTCCAGCCGTCATTCGCTGTCCAGCTGCGTCATTGCTGAGCAGGACGGCAATATGGAGCGTGATTATGCGTACACCATTGGCCGCGCCATTGAGGACTTAAAGAGCGCGGACTGGGTTGGGGCTGAGTGCGCTCGCCGGACGCTGTCGCGCCTGGCACCGCGTAAGCTCGATACCATGAAAGCGCCGGTCATTTTTGCGCCGGAAGTCGCGACCGGCCTGTTCGGCCATCTGGTCGGCGCCATCAGCGGCAGCAGCGTCTATCGTAAATCCACATTCTTACTGGATGCGATGGGCAAACAGATTCTGCCTGAATGGCTGACCATTCAGGAGCAGCCGCATCTGTTAAAAGGCCTGGCCTCCACGCCGTTTGACAGCGAAGGCGTACGTACACAGGCCCGCGACATCATTAAAGATGGCGTGCTGCAAACCTGGCTGATGACCAGCTATTCTGCGCGCAAGCTGGGCCTGACCAGCACCGGTCACGCGGGCGGCATTCATAACTGGCGCATCGCCGGTCAGGGGCACAGCTTCAACGACATGCTGAAGCAGATGGGCACCGGGCTGGTCGTGACCGAACTGATGGGACAGGGCGTCAGCGCCATCACGGGCGATTATTCGCGTGGCGCAGCCGGTTTCTGGGTGGAGAATGGCGAGATTCAGTATCCGGTAAGTGAAATTACGATTGCAGGTAACTTAGGCGATATGTGGCGGAACATTGTTACCGTAGGCGATGACATTGAAACCCGCAGCAATATTCAGTGTGGTTCTGTTCTGTTACCCGAAATGTATATTGCCGGACAGTAAAATCTCTTTTAAGTTGTGTAGGCGATAGCAAGCGGAGGGCATCGACCCTCCGCTTTTTTATAAGCAGCGTTTTCACAATAAAAAGGAAGCTGAGCATGCGTAAAGCGTTTATGTCGTTGTTAGCTGTTGCCTTGTTATCTGTTAATGTCACCGCCGGTGCGGCTTCTCTTGAGCACGATATGAAAGAGATGGCGGGTATTTACAAGTCGCTGGATGGGGCGAAAAGCGCCGATCAGCTGCACAAAATGTTAGGTGATTTGCGCGCCAAAGCCGAAGATGCCAAAAAAGGCACCCCGGACAAACTGGAAGGCAAAGCACCGGACAGCCCGGAAATGAAAGACTTTCACAAAGGCATGGATGATTTGATTGCCCAGATTGATAAAGCCGATGCACTGGCTAAACAGGGCAAGCTGGATGAAGCCAAAGCAGAAGCGCAAAAACTGGCTGCTATCCGTAACGAAAACCACAAGAAGTTCCGCTAAACACACGCTAACCCCGGCACTGCCGGGGTTAATTATTCCGCCCCCTCATCGCCACCCGGCTTAGCCAGGATCACTTCAACCTGATGGGTTTTTAGCAGGTTTTGCAGCGCCGTACCCGGCAGTTTATCAGTGAACAGGGCTGTCGCCTGCGCCACGCTGCCCATCTCCACCGCGGCCGAGGCCTGGAATTTAGTATGATCGGCGGCGAGCAATATATGACGCGAATGCGCCATCATCGTTTGTGCAACGTTGGCCTCATTGACGTCAAATTCCAGCAGCGCACCGTCACTCTCAATGGCGCCCATGCTGGTGACGAGATAATCCGCCCGGAAACTGGCCACAAAGGCCGTGGTCACCGGACCAATAATGCCACCATTGTGTGGGCGCAACGTGCCGCCGGGCACCATGACTTCAAACTGGGGGCATTTATACAGAATATGTGCCACCCGCAGGCTGTTGGTGATAACCCGCAGATGCTTATGGTTCATCAGGGCGCGGGCCACATGCTCCACGGTGGTGCCAATCGTAATAAACACCGTGGAACCATCAGGAATGTAGTCAGCGATGGCGTCAGCGATAGATCGTTTTTCATCGGTTTGTGAGACTTCGCGCTGTTCAAAGGCGGTATTGACCACGCTGGATGCGCGGCCTGCGCCGCCATGATGACGGGTAATCAATCCCTGTTCGCTGAGTTTGCGAATGTCGCGGCGTACCGTTTGCGTCGACACATCCAGTAGCACCGCAAGTTCATCAATATTCATGTAGCCACGTTCGGCGATCAGGCTGAGTAAACGATCGTGGCGAGGATTACCGGTTACGTCCGTGAGGATCATGAGCTGCTCTCTGAAGACCACTTTGGCTGTCAGTTTAACCATTAACTGACATAAAAGAACAGGTTTGCTCATAATCGGGAATACCGGCCCGGCCACCCGGGCGCGTACATTTTAAGGCCGCGACAGCGCTGGCAAAGCGCACCGCTTCCGCCACGGCGGGCTTTTGGGCCAGCCTGAATGCCAGTGCGCCATGAAACACATCGCCGGCACCGGTCGTGTCGACCACCCTGACATGAAAAGCTGGCTGATGCTGTAATCTGCCCGCATCAAGCCAGAGGCAACCCTGAACGCCTTGTGTCACATAGACATGTCCCTTTGTGAGCATTTGTGCTTTTTTCAGCGCACTGGCGTCACTTTCCATACCGGTCAGGCGCTGCAAACCGGGTGCGGAAAACGCCGCGTGGTCGCTCAGCGTTACCAGTTCAGCAATGTTTTGTGGCGTCACATCGCCATCCAGAATGGTGGGAACGCCGGACCTGCGTGCCAGCGTAAAGGCGCATTTTGCGCCCTGATGCCAGCGGACATCCGCCAGCACGGCATCCCACTGAGAAAAATCGATTTCCGTTAGCCAGTCTGCCTCGTCGGGTAAATCCGGGCTGGGATAGTTGGCGATGATACGTTCGCCTTCAGCATCCACAAGAATGGCAGATTGCGAGGAGCGGGCAGCTTTAAAAATCTTTGTATAACGTGTATTTACGCCGTAACTGTTTAACTCGGATAGCAGCCTTTTCCCGGTGTCATCGTCCCCGACCCGGCCAATAAAATCTACCTGCGCACCCAACTTTGCAGCCGCGACGGCTGCCGTGGCCGCCGGGCCACCGCCGACTTCCCGATAGTTGCTGGCGACATATTTTCCGCCCTGATGCGGTAACGTTTCCAGGTACCAGATGCGATCCAGTACGGTGATCCCTACACAAGCTATGCGCGTCATCACTCTTCCTCAGACATTTTCTCGTGCTGTCATTTTAATTTCATCAAATGTTTTAAAAGTGACACCTGTCAATTTTTTGACCATAAATTACAAATATGATCCGAAAAAGACAGTAAAAATCATATATCGGACAAAATGTGACATTCATCGGGTTTGGGAGAGCGGTATGGCGGAAGTAGCGTTTATTGGACTGGGGCAAATGGGGGCGCCGATGGCGAGCAATCTGCTTAAGCAGGGCCATCAGCTCAGGGTGGTTGACGTCAATCCCGAGGCGGTTGCCAGGTTAGTGGAAAAAGGCGCACAGGCTGCCCGTTCTCCAGCCGAGGCCGCCGAAGGGGCTGAATTCGTTATCACCATGCTGCCCAATGGCGATTTGGTGCGCGCTGTCCTGTCAGGTGATCAGGGCGTCTGTACCACCCTGTCGCCTTCGGCACTGGTGATCGATATGTCGACGATCCATCCGCTACAGACCGACCAGATGATTAACGAGATGCGGGCGAGCGGCTTCAGCATGATGGACGTGCCGGTTGGGCGTACATCCGATCATGCTATCGCCGGCACGCTGTTGCTGCTGGCAGGCGGAACACTGCAACAGATTGAGCGGGCAAAACCGCTGCTGTTGGCTATGGGAAATGAGGTGGTGGTGGCTGGCGGACCGGGCATGGGGATTCGCGTCAAGCTGATTAATAACTACATGAGTATCGCCCTGAATGCGCTCTCTGCAGAGGCGGCGGTGCTGTGTGAAGGGCTGGGGCTGCCGCTGGACGTTGCGCTACAGGTCATGAACGGCACGCCAGCAGGGAAGGGGCACTTCACCACGACCTGGCCAAATAAGGTGCTGAAAGGCGACCTGTCACCGGCCTTTATGATCGATCTGGCTCATAAAGACCTGGGCATCGCGCTGGATGTGGCTAACCAGCTGCATGTGCCCATGCCGCTCGGGGCCGCCTCACGTGAGGTTTACAGCCAGGCGCGCGCCGCCGGACGCGGACGTCAGGACTGGACCGCCCTTCTCGAACACGTGCGCGCCAGCGCAGGCCTCTCACCTTCGACAACTCCTTGTGACGCTTAATCAGAGGAAAGCACATGACTCATTACACCCTTAAAGACATCGCCCGGCCATCAGGTGGTTTCGCCATGCTGGCTGTGGATCAGCGTGAAGCGATGCGGCTGATGTTTGCCGCCGCGGGTGCGCCACAGCCGGTCAGCGATCAGGTTCTGACCGAATTCAAAGTGAATGCCGCCAGCGTGTTATCGCCTTATGCCTCCGCCATCCTGGTGGATCAGCAATTTTGCTTTCAGCAGATTGTGGAGCAGCGGGCTGTGTCGCCCGGTTGCGGCATCATTGTCGCGGCGGATGCGTTTATACCGGGTAACGGCATTCCGGTTGACAGTGTGGAGATTGATCACCGCGTCGATCCTCAGGCCGTCAAACGTGACGGGGCAAAGGCGCTCAAGCTGCTGGTGCTGTGGCGCAGCGATGAAGACGCACAGCAGCGGCTCGATATGGTGAATACCTTCACTGCGCGCTGTCACCGCCATGGTCTGCTCAGCATTATCGAACCCGTTGTCAGACCGCCGCGCCGGGGCGATCGCTTCGATCGCGAGCAGGCGATCCTCGCTGCAGCGAAGGAACTGGGTAACAGCGGAGCGGATCTTTATAAGGTGGAAATGCCGCTGTACGGCAAAGGTTCACAAGCCGACCTGCTGACGGCCGCGCAGAAACTTAACGATTTGATCATGATGCCGTGGGTCATCCTCTCCTCTGGCATTGACGAAAAATTATTCCCACGAGCCGTCAGAGTCGCCATGCAGGCGGGTGCCTCCGGATTCCTGGCGGGCCGCGCAGTCTGGTCTTCGGTTATTGGTTTGCCCGATACCGACCTGATGCTGCGGGATATCTCTGTTCCCAGACTGCAACGGCTGGGCGAGATCGTAGATGAAATGATGGCGAAACGTTAATAGGGAGAAGCAGATGAAATGGTTTAACACCTTAAGCCACAATCGCTGGCTCGAACAGGAAACCGATCGGATTTTCAGTTTTGGCAAGCATGCGGCGGTGCCAACCGGATTTGGCTGGCTGGGTAATAACGGTCAGGTCAAACCCGATAAGGGAACGCACCTGTGGATCACCGCCCGCATGTTGCACGTCTATGCGGTGGCGGCCTCAATGGGGCGGCCCGGGGCTTATCAACTGGTTGAACATGGTATCAATGCGTTAAACGGTGCGCTTCGCGATAAAAAATATGGCGGCTGGTACGCCTGCGTCAACGATGAAGGCGTTCTCGATGCCTCCAAGCAGGGCTACCAGCATTTTTTTGTATTGCTGGGCGCCGCCAGCGCCGTTACCACCGGTCATCCGGCGGCACGTCCATTGCTGGATGAGGCGATCAAGGTCATTGAACGTTACTTCTGGAGTGAAGACGAGCAGATGTGCCTGGAATCCTGGGACGAGGCATTCAGCAAGACCGAAGACTACCGGGGAGGGAACGCCAATATGCACGCCGTTGAAGCGTTCCTGATCGTGTATGACGTCACGCACGATAAGAAATGGCTGGATCGCGCGCTGCGCGTCACGTCCGTAATCATCCATGATGTCGCGCGTCAAAATAATTATCGCGTGAATGAACACTTTGACACGCACTGGACGCCACTGCGCGATTACAACAAAGACAACCCTGCCCACCGCTTCCGTGCTTATGGTGGCACGCCCGGCCACTGGATTGAGTGGGGGCGACTGATGCTGCATCTGCACGCCGCGCTTGAAGCGCGCTTTGAAACCCCACCGGCCTGGTTAGTGGAAGATGCCAAAGGGTTATTTCACGCCACCCTGCGTGATGCCTGGGCGCCCGATGGTGCAGACGGTTTCGTTTATACCGTGGACTGGGACGGCAAGCCCGTGGTGCGCGAGCGGGTACGCTGGCCTATCGTCGAAGCGATGGGAACCGCCTATGCGCTGTATACCGTCACCGGTGAGGCGCAATACGAAGCCTGGTATCAGAAGTGGTGGGACTACTGCATGACCTATCTGATGGACTTCGAAAACGGTTCCTGGTGGCAGGAACTGGATTGCGAAAACAAGGTGACGACCAAAGTCTGGGACGGCAAACAGGATATCTATCACCTGCTGCATTGCCTGGTCATCCCACGCCTTCCGCTGGCACCGGGCCTGGCTCCCGCTGTCGCCGCCGGATTACTGGACTGTAACGCAAAATAATTCCAAAACAGACGGGAGTACCAGCTATGCACAGCAGCGGAAAAACCCTTGTACTGCGGGCCGGAGACTATCAGGCCACCCTTGTCACCGTGGGCGCGGGTCTGGCTGAACTGACATACGCAGGTCAGCATCTGGTGCTCCCCCATTCCCCTGAAACCCTGCCGCTGGCGCACATGGGGAAGGTACTGATTCCCTGGCCCAATCGCGTCGCGAAGGGCACCTGGTACCATAACGGTAAATGGCTTCATTTACCGATCAATGATCACGAAGGGGGAACCGCCATTCACGGTTTGCTGGCGTGGCGTGACTGGCAGATTGCGGAACATACCGACAGCACAGCGAGGCTGACAATCTTTTTACCGCCCAGCTACGGGTATCCGTTTGCCCTGGTTTCAACGGTGACGTACCGGCTGGATGCCATGCAGGGCCTGCTGGTGACGCTCGACAGTCAAAATACAGGACGTGAACCTGCTCCTTATGGCGCAGGTGCGCACCCGTATCTGACCTGCAACAGAATGCCGCTGGACGAGTGCCTGCTCACGTTGCCTGCCGCGATAGCGCAAGGCGATTTCCTTTCCCCACGTCTGCTCGGCGCAACGCAAATTGATGACAGCCTTCGCACAGGCACGGACGGCCAGCAGTGGGAAGTGCGCCTGACCAGCCGGAAGCCGTCCCTTTCTGTTTACTTACGTAGCGATCAGCCCTGGCTGCAAATTTACACCGGCGAAAAACTGGGCCGCACCGGGCTGGCAACCGAGCCCATGAGTTGCCCGCCTGATGCGTTTAACTCCGGCGTTGATCTGGTCTGGCTCGCACCGCAGGCGACGCATCGGCTGGCCTTCACCCTTGGCTGCGATCGCCCCGGATAAAGATCACCTTACCGCCTTACCCTACAACTAAGAGGCCAGTATGCACTTACAACATCTTGAAACGGCAGGGGTAAAACTCACTGCCACTGATAACGGCTTTTCACTGGTTTATCACGGCCGCGTTATTCTGAGCCACAGCCCGGAAGCGCCCTGTCTGTGGATGGGGCACGGTCGGGCCGACATTAAAATGTTTCGTGGCAACTTCAGTATCAAAGATCGGCTGAATGAAAAGCTGGCTCTGACTGAGGTCACCATGACGTCGCAGGCCGACTGTTGGCACATCCGTTTCTCGCGCGGCAACGTCATCAGCGCCACGCTGACGGTTGGGCTGGATGCCGGCGGGCGTTTACTGCTCACACTAAATAATGACGCCGACAGTCATAACCGCATCTGGCTACGGCTGGCAGCGCAGCAGGCGGATCACATCTACGGCTGCGGCGAACAGTTTTCCTGTTTTGACCTGCGCGGGAAACCGTTCCCGCTCTGGACCAGTGAGCAGGGCGTCGGACGGAATAAAAACAGTTATGTTACCTGGCAGGCGGACTGCGCGGAGAATGCCGGCGGCGATTATTACTGGACGTTTTTCCCTCAGCCCACCTTCGTCAGCAGCCAGAAGTATTACTGCCATGTGGACAACAGCGGCTACATGAATTTTGACTTCAGCGCACCCGATTATCACGAACTGGCGTTCTGGGAAAACCGCGCGACGTTACGCTTTGAATGCGCCGACAGCTATATTGCGCTGCTGGAAAAACTGAGCGCCTTGCTGGGCCGCCAGCCTGAATTGCCTGACTGGGTTTACGATGGCGTGATTCTGGGCATTCAGGGCGGCACCGACGTGTGTCAGCAGAAGTTAGACAAGATGCGTCAGGCGGGTGTGAAGGTTAACGGTATCTGGGCTCAGGACTGGTCCGGTATTCGCATGACGTCGTTTGGCAAACGTGTCATGTGGAACTGGCAGTGGGACAGCGAACTCTATCCGCAACTGGATACACGCATTCAGCAATGGAAAGCCGAAGGCGTCCAGTTTCTCTCTTATATCAATCCTTATGTCGCCAGCGATCGCCCTCTGTGCGACGAGGCCGCCCGGCACGGCTATCTCACCAAAACGGCTTCCGGTCAGGACTACCACGTTGAATTTGGTGAGTTCTATGCGGGCGTTGTCGATCTGACTCATCCTGATGCTTATAACTGGTTCAAAGAGGTTATCAAACAAAATCTGATCGGCCTGGGCTGTGGCGGCTGGATGGCGGATTTTGGCGAATATCTCCCAACCGATACGGTTCTGCATAACGGTGTCCACGCCGAGATTATGCATAATGCCTGGCCTGCGCTGTGGGCAAAATGTAACTACGACGCGCTGGCAGAAACCGGCAAGCTCGGCGAAACGCTCTATTTTATGCGCGCGGGTTATACCGGCAGTCAGAAATACGCCGTGATGATGTGGGCCGGGGATCAAAACGTTGACTGGAGTCTGGACGATGGCCTCGCGTCGGTAGTGCCTGCCGCCTTGTCGCTGGCAATGAGTGGGCACGGTTTGCATCACAGTGACATTGGTGGCTATACCACGCTCTACGGTATGAAACGGAGCAAAGAACTGCTGCTGCGTTGGTGTGATTTCAACACCTTTACGCCCATGATGCGTACCCATGAAGGTAACCGTCCCGGCGATAACTGGCAGTTTGACAGCGATGACGAAACCATGGCGCATTTTGCCCGTATGTCGACGATCTTTACTTCCTTAAAGCCTTACATCAGGCAGGCGGTGGCGCAGAATGCCCGCAGTGGTCTGCCTGTTATGCGGCCACTTTTCCTGCACTATGAAGCGGATGCCCGCACCTACTCGCTGAAATACCAGTACCTGTTTGGTCGTGATTTGCTGGTCGCGCCGGTGTATGAAGAGGGCCGCCACGACTGGACGCTCTATCTGCCGGAGGATCGCTGGATAAACCTCTGGACCGGTGAAGCGGCCAACGGTGGCGAGATCACGGTGGCCGCACCGCTTGGCCAGCCGCCCGTATTTTACCGGGCTGAAAGTGAATGGCAGGCGTTATTTGCCTCATTACGGCTGATCGACAGTGCCGGTTCGACGCGATAAAGGAGAAAGGGTATGGATTTCTTCACGCTTTTTACTCCCGACGGGCTTGAGCTGAGTATTGAGGTTGTCTGCATCATCATCGCCATCATGTTCCTGTATACCTTCATCGGTATCTGCGCAGGCTTTGGTGGCGCGCTGGTGACGATGCCGCTGATCACCTTGTTGCTGCCGGTCAAAATGGCGGCACCTATGTCGGTCATTGTCGGGACAGCCACTGCGTTATATGCCACCTGGTTGTCACGTAACGAAACCCACTGGCGATCTGCGCTGGTGCTTATCCTGTTCTCCTTTGCCGGCATTCCCCTGGGGATTTATGCGCTCGCCAGTTTCCCGGACAACATCATGAAAACCGGGCTGGGCACTTTCCTGATCCTGTACGCGTTTTACAGCCTGTTTGTTCCTCGTCTGCCCGTCTGTGACAAAAACTGGCTAGTGGTGCCGACGGGCATCATCGCCGGCGCTCTGGGGTCGGCTTTTGCGACCAACGGCCCGCCGGTAGTGATTTATGGCATGTTGAGAAATCTGGCTCCAGCGGCGTTTCGTGGCACGCTCAATGCGTTTTTTACCGCCAGTAACATCGCCATTATTGGCGGCCTGACGACCAGCGGCATCTTAACGCTGTCAACCGTCAAGCTGGTGC
Source organism: Pantoea sp. PNA 03-3 (assembly GCF_003201175.1). NCBI lineage: Bacteria > Pseudomonadati > Pseudomonadota > Gammaproteobacteria > Enterobacterales > Erwiniaceae > Pantoea > Pantoea sp. PNA 03-3. The sequence goes on from NZ_QICO01000009.1 coordinate 101,742, forward strand.
TGTTCTGCGTGCCCACCATGATCCTGGGCTCGCTGGTGGGCCAGTATGTTCACCAACGCATCTCTGTCAGCACTTTCCGGCTGATGGTGCTCCTGCTGCTGATCGCATCCGGCGCCATGCTGATCAAGGGGGCGTTGGCGATTCCGGCATGGTCGGTACTGGTGCCGGTGTTTGGCCTGCTGGCGATTATGCAGTGGGTATTGGGCAAAAAAGTTGCGGCGATACGCGCGGAAACACAGCAGCAAGCGGAAACACAGCAGCAAAACGCTTCCCCTTCATCCTGAGCAAGGTTACCCGCCAGGCGGGCGGGTAAACCGGAGAACCATCATGAATCAGCAAACTGTATCTTCTGCCGGCGAGCCTGCGACGCTGCGGTTGCCGTTCCGGGAAAAAGTGGCCTATGGCATGGGCGATCTGGGTTCTAACATCCTGTTAGATATCGGGACGCTTTACTTACTGAAGTTCTATACCGATGTGCTGGAGCTGCCGGGAACGTACGGCGGAATTATCTTTCTGGTCGCCAAATTCTTCACGGCGTTTACCGATATGGGCACGGGCATCATGCTGGATTCGCGGCGCAGGATTGGCCCGAAAGGGAAGTTCCGGCCGTTTGTCTTGTACGCCGCGTTTCCGGTCACGCTTTTGGCTGTCGCCAACTTTATCGGTACGCCGTTTGAAATCACCGGTAAAGCGGTCGTCGCCACGGTGTTGTTTATGTTGTATGGCCTGTTCTTCAGCATGATGAACTGTTCGTATGGGGCGATGGTGCCCGCCATCACCAAAAATCCTGATGAGCGCGCCTCCCTGGCCGCCTGGCGGCAGGGCGGTGCAACGCTGGGGTTACTGATTTGTACTGTGGGTTTTGTGCCGGTGATGAACCTGGCAGAAGGCAGCGCGCAGTTCCGCTATATCGCTGCAGCCACACTTTTCTCGGCATTTGGTTTGTTCTTTATGTGGTGGTGCTATGCCGGTGTAAAGGAGCGCTATGTCGAACAGCCGTCTGCCCACCCCACGCAAAACCCGGGCCTGTTAGCCTCCTTCCGCGCTATCGCGGGTAACCGTCCGCTGTTTATTCTCTGTATTGCCAACCTGTGCACACTGGGGGCGTTCAACGTCAAGCTGGCGATTCAGGTCTATTACACCCAGTACGTTCTGAACGATCCCATCCTGCTGTCATGGATGGGCTTCTTTAGCATGGGCTGCATTTTTATCGGTGTCTTTATGATGCCCGGCGCCGTCAGGCGCTTTGGTAAGAAAAAAGTGTATATCGGCGGTTTGCTGATTTGGGTCGTGGGCGATCTGCTCAACTATTGCTATGGGGGCGGTTCCGTCAGTTTCATCGTGTTTTCCTGTCTGGCTTTTTTTGGATCTGCCTTTGTGAACAGTCTTAACTGGGCTTTAGTCTCTGATACGGTCGAATACGGGGAATGGCGGACGGGCGTGCGTTCTGAAGGCACGGTTTATACCGGTTTCACCTTTTTCCGTAAGGTCTCACAGGCACTGGCGGGCTTTTTCCCCGGCTGGATGCTGACCCAGATTGGCTACGTGCCTAACGTTGTCCAGCGCGCCGGTACGGTCGAGGGCCTGAAGCAACTGATGTTTATTTATCCCGGTGCGTTAGCCGTGGTCACGATTGTGGCCATGGGGTGTTTCTACAACCTCAATGAAAAGATGTATGTCCGCATCATTGACGAGATTGACGCCCGTAAGCGTCAGCACTGATTTGGCTCTGTGATAAGGATCCGTTATGAACACAGGTTCTGATCCCTTAACGCTGAAACTGCCTCTGCGTGAGAAGTTTGCTTACGGCATCGGTGATTTCGGCTCCAACCTGATGCTGGCTATCGGGACGCTTTACTTACTTAAGTTTTACACCGATGAACTGGGGATGCCGGCCTGGTATGGCGGCGTGATTTTCCTCGTCGCCAAATTCTTTACGGCCCTTACCGATATGTTTACGGGCATCGTGCTGGATTCACGGCGGACAATTGGCGCAAGAGGAAAATTCAGGCCGTTTATCCTGTATTTTTCGCTGCCGGTCGCGCTGGTGGCGGCGGCGCAGTTTGTGGCGCATGACCTCAGCCTGACATGTAAAACGGCTGTCGCCACCGCGCTGTTTATGCTGTTTGGCCTGTTTTACAGTCTGATGAACTGTTCCTACGGGGCAATGGTACCTGCCATCACCAGGAATCCCACCGAGCGCGCTCATCTTGCCGCCTGGCGGCAGGGCGGGGCCACGTTAGGATTGCTGGTTTGTACAGTATGCTTTATGCCCATCCAGTCGCTGTTTGTGGGCAAAAGTGCGCTGGGTTATCAGGTGGCGGCTGCCGTCTTTGTCACTGGCGGATTGCTGTGCATGGGGCTTTGCTACAGCGGCGTGAAAGAACGCTATGTCGAGGTCACGCCCGCCCATCACAAACCTGGCGTTGCAACCGCCTTTCGCGCCATCTTTCACAATCCGCCCTTGCGGACGCTGTGCCTGGCGAACCTGTGTACCCTGGCGGCATTCAACATCAAGCTGGCGATTCAGGTTTATTACACCCAGTACGTGCTGAACGATGTCAGTCTGCTCTCCTGGATGGGTTTCTTCAGCATGGGCTGTATTCTGGCCGGTGTGCTGCTGGTGCCCGCTGCGGTGAAACGTTGGGGTAAAAAGCAGGTGTATCTCGGTGGTTTAGTATTCTGGGCTGTCGGCGATCTGTGCAATTTTCTCTGGGGCAGCACATCGCTAATGTTCGTCCTGTTCTCCTGTATGGCGTTCTTCGGCACAGCGTTTGTGAACAGCCTTAACTGGGCGCTGGTGCCGGATACCGTCGAGTACGGTGAATGGAAAACCGGTATCCGCGCAGAGGGCGCCTGCTATACCGGCTACACCTTCTTCCGTAAAATCTCTGCCGCCATGGCGGGTTTTTTGCCGGGCCTGATGCTGACACAAATCGGCTATGTGCCGAATGCCCTTCAATCGGATGCCACGCTGGCGGGGCTGCGGCAGTTGATCTTTATCTGGCCCTGTACGCTGGCCATCGCGGCGGCACTGATTATGGGATGGGGTTACAGGCTCAATGAAGCGCGTTTCGCGCGCATTGTCGCGGCCATTAACCAGCGTAAACGGCACGCTCTTGCCCCTGCTGCTATCCCAACGCGCAACGAGGCCTGCGTTCAGGTGACGGGTGCGGAAAAGCCATAAGTTTCTCTGTTAAGACGTGATGGCAGGTAACTGTTTGTCGGTTTTGTGACAGCGGTACAGCACCGGCCATCGCGCATTATGTGTTCACAGGCGCATCACTGCGCACAGGTAAGACAGCCTAACCTGTTGTTTTATATAACCTGACTCTCCATTCTCCCCCTGTTCATTCCCCACTTTGCGGCACCGATCACGCTCAGGTGCAGGATTTCCACTTCGAAACGGAAAAAGTCGTTCTCCACAGCCGCGCGGACTCTGTTTAGTTTGTGATCACGCTGAATGCGTAACGGGATGCAGACGATGAGCACGTGTAATGGAGCGGTAGCGATGAACGCGTCACAAGACGAGCAGCAAACGATTCAGGCCCTGGCGGATCGCGTAATGACCCAGATCGGCGCGCTGTTTGCCGAGCGGTCCATTAAGCCGAATGCGGTACAGCTGCAAATGCTGGCTTCGCATGTCCGCGCAATGGCATTGCGATCGGTAACCGGTGAAGGGCTGCCGGAGGTGGAGGCGGATCTGTTCGATGAGATCTCGCCAGCGTCAATGGCACTGGCGCAGCAGGTCGTGGATCTGTTTGGCAATTTACCGCCGGAAGAAGCCTGGCTGCTCTCCGTCCACTTTGAAGTGGCTAAGAACGACTGATTTTCACCACCATGAGAGGTACAGACATATGGTAACCGTAGTAATAGGCGATCGATTAGGTAAAGGACAGAAAGTGGCGGCCGGCGTTGAGAAAGCGGGCGGGCGTGCCGTTGTCGTGCCCGGCGTGGCGGCTGACATGAAGTTGGGCGATGTGATGAAGGCTGAGAATGCCGATTTTGGCATTTCTTTTTGTGGCAGCGGCGGTGCGGGGGCGATTACGGCACAAAACAAGTATGGCTACAAAGCCAAACACGGCATGCGCTCAGTGGATGAAGGTGTGACAGCCATCAACGAAGGCGCCACCGTGCTGGGCTTCGGGTTTATGGATAAAGAAGAGCTGGGTGAACGTCTGGTTCAGGCCTGGCACAAAAAACACGGTGGATAAGGAATGAAAGAGACCTTTACAACCTCGGTAGCCGTAAGCGGCAAAGGCGATACCAAAGCGAAAGCGTTCTCTGATGCGCTCAGCCGGGTGCAGCACGAAGTCCTGCGCAACGCCAACAAGATTTTGCTGCGCATCGAACCCCAGGACGTAAAGGTGGTGCGCGCGCAGGAGCGCGTCAGAACCGAAAAATTTCTTTTCTTTTTCCTGGCACGCGAGCGCAGGCACTTCAGTGTCGATCTGGAGGTCACCATCAACGTGACCTGTCTGGACGGCGATAAAGTTGCGTTCACCCGCGTGTAAGTCAGCCTCAAACAACATAAATAAGGAAAGAGGATGTTTCTCATCATTTTGCTCAAGTCGTTAATCATCGGCGGCCTTGTGGGCGTCGGTGTGGGTGCTGGCGCTGCCCGCATGTTCCACGCGCCGACGACACAAGGTATGGGCGCGTTTCGCACACTGGGTGAACTCAACTCCTGTGAAGGCGATCCCGCTTCTCACTTCTCTTTTGGGTTGGGTTTCTTTTTCAATGCCTGGGCTTCCTCCGTTGCGGCGGGTGCATTCACCCAGGATGTGGATCACCGCATCATCCCCAACTGGGGCGCGGCGGCCATCATGGTCAAAAACCGCAACGTCGCGCAAACGCTGCACGATCCAAAAAAGATGGCTATCGCCTGCGGCATCATCGGCATGGTGGTGGTCGCGTTTTTGAATTCGACGGCCTCTGCCGTTCCGGCGGCCCTGCAGGTTACGGCGGTCAAAGTGCTGGTCCCTGCGGCGAATCTGCTGGTGAACACGGTCATGCCCGTGATCTTCTGGCTGGCCGCAATCGATGCCGGTAAGAAATCGGGCTTCTGGGCCACCATTTTTGGCGGTCTGGCGCAGCTGATTATGGGCAATGCGGTACCGGGCCTGGTGCTGGGAATTTTGATTGGCAAAGGGGTTGAAGAGAGCGGCTGGCACAAAGTGACCAAAGTCATGATGACCGCCATCGTTGCCCTGTTTGTCCTCAGCGCCTTCTTCCGCGGTTTCGATATGAAGATGCTGCAATCCTTCCAGCTCGGCATTCCTGGCTGGCTCGACAGTATTCATAACAGCCTGAGCGGCAAATAACGGAGCGTCTGCAATGGAAGAATCAAACAAAGGTTTCTGGTATGCCGACTGGTCATTCCCGATTTTTGTCGGTTTGCTCTCCTCCGGCGTGTTTGCCGGGACACATATGTACTACCTGTACGGCATTGGAGCGTTTAACGAAGTCGCTTTCGTGTCCATGCTCCGGGCCGGAATCGATACCGGCGTCTATGGGGCGGTGGCTGCCTTCGGAGCCAGCTTCCTGTTCGCCCGCATCATTGAAGGATCGCTGGTCGGGATTCTGGACATCGGTGGTGCGATCCAGACCGGTGTCGGTCTGGGCGTGCCGGCGCTGCTGCTCGGGGCGGGTTTTGTTTTCCCCGTCGCCAACTTTGCGGCTTCGCTGGTCACAGGCCTGATTCTCGGTGTGGCAATCGGTTACGTCATTATCCTGGCGCGTAAGTTCACCATCAATCAGAGCAACAGCACGTACGGTGCGGACGTCATGATGGGGGCGGGCAATGCATCAGGCCGTTTCCTGGGACCCTTGATCATTCTGGCCGCGATGGGTGCCTCAATTCCTATCGGCCTCGGATCCTTGCTGGGCGCGCTGGTGTTCTATCTGTGGAATAAACCGATCACGGGCGGTGCGATCCTGGGTGCCATGATCCTGGGCGCGATCTTTCCTGTGGCGATCTGACCCTGTTATCTCCCGATCGGTTCAGGCCGATCGGGGCAGTTAAGGAGGTTCCTGTGTACGATCTGATTCTGCGGCGTGCGCGTTTGCCCGATGAAACCCTGATCGATATTGCGATACGTGACGGCAAGATTGCCGCCACAGGTGAAATCAGCGGCCACGCAACCGTCGAGAAAACGCTGGCAGAAGGCTGTTATCTCAGTGCGGGCTGGATTGATTCGCATGTGCACTGCTATGAAAAATCCCCCGTCTACCACGATCATCCCGATCGGGTTGGCGTGGAAAGCGGCGTCACCTGCGTGGTGGATGCAGGCAGTACTGGCGCGAATGACATTGACGATTTCTGGCAGCGCACCCGAGCGGTGAGCACGCAGGTTTACGCGCTGCTGAATATCGCACGCACTGGCATCATTACCCAAAATGAACTGGCGGACATGACGCAGATTGATCGCCAGGCCATTGCCGACGCGGTAAAACGTCACCCCGACTTTATTGTGGGGCTTAAAGCCCGTATGAGCAGCAGCGTAGTGGGCGAAAACGGCATTAAGCCGCTGGTCCTCGCGAAAGCTATTCAGCAGGAAAACGGCCATCTGCCGCTGATGGTGCATATCGGTAACAACCCACCCAACCTTGATGAGATCGCGGAACTGCTGACCTCGGGTGACATCATCACTCACTGCTATAACGGCAAACCCAATCGCATCCTGACACCCGACGGCGAACTGCGTGCCGCCGTCAAACATGCGCTGGCACGCGACGTACGGCTTGATGTCGGCCACGGCAGCGCCAGCTTTAGTTTCGAGGTCGCGCGTGCGGCCATCGCACAGGGCATTTTGCCTGACACCATCAGTTCGGATATTTACTGCCGTAACCGCCTCAATGGACCGGTTTATACCCTGGCCCATGTGATGTCGAAGTTTTTCAATGTCGGCATGACCCTGCCACAGATTATCGCCTGTGTGACTCACCAGGCAGCCAGCGGCCTGTGTTTACGCCACAAAGGCCGTATTGAGCCCGGCTACGATGCCGACTTTACGCTGTTCACCGTCGCGCAAGAGCCGGTGTCCTTTGTGGATGCGGAAGGGCTGGCGGAACAGGGCGATCGTCACCTGATCCCCCTTGCCGCCATTGTCGCCGGCGAGTGCTGGATTACTGAACAAGGAAAAAAATACCATGTCTTCTCTGTATGAAAAATATGGCCTGAAGCAGGTCATCAACGCCTCCGGTCGTATGACCATACTGGGCGTTTCAACGCCATCGGATGAGGTGATCGATACGGTTAAGTACGGTCTGGCGCACTACTTTGAAGTAAAGGATCTGGTCGATAAAACCGGCGCGTATATTGCTAACCTGCTGAAAGTGGAAAATGCGCTGGTGGTCTCCTGCGCCTCGGCAGGGATAGCCCAGAGCGTGGCCGCCGTCATTGTGAAAGATGATGACTGGCTGCTGGATAATTTACACAGTGCACCGCTGACCGTGCCGCGCGACATCGTGGTGCCAAAAGGGCATAACGTGAACTACGGTGCGCCGGTGGGCAGCATGATCGCGCTGGGTGGGGGCCGGACGGTTGAAGCGGGTTACAGTAATGAATGCTCGGCTCAGCAGCTTTCCGCCGCGGTGACCGATCAGACGGCCGCCATTCTCTACGTGAAGTCACATCACTGCGTACAAAAGAGCCACCTGAGCGTTGCACAGGCCGCAGAAGTCGCACGTAAGCATGGTGTGCCACTGATAGTGGATGCCGCCGCCGAAGAAGACTTGCAGTGTTACTACCAGGCCGGTGCCGATCTGGTGATCTACAGCGGCGCCAAAGCGATTGAAGGCCCAACCAGCGGCCTGGTTATCGGTAAGCATCAGCTTGTTGAGTGGGTGAAGCGCCAGAGCAACGGCATTGGCCGCACCATGAAAGTGGGCAAAGAGGGGATTCTGGGGCTGACGCAGGCCATTGAGTCCTATCTGACTCTGCCGAAAGTGACCGGCGCACAGATGGTAGAAAAAATGACGCCCTTTATTAACAACCTCAATGGGCTGGACGGCGTAACTGCGCGCGTCGTCTGGGATGCGGCCGGACGCGATATTGCACGCGCCGAAATACACTTTGATGAAGCCAAAATTGCGCGTCAAACCGGCGATCTGGTTCAGGCATTGAAAAACGGCGATATCGCCATTTACTTCCGTGGCTACAAAGCGAATGAAGGCATTATCGAAGCCGACGTGCGTAGCGTCAGCGCTGAGCAGCTGCATATCATTTTTACCCGTATTCAGGCGCTGATAACCGGAGAACACTAATGACGCTTACCCCTGATTTTTATCAAGACCGGCTGTGCCTCAACGTGCTGGCCGGCTCAAAAGAAAATGCGCGCGCTATCTGGCAGGCGGCAGAAGGGCACGTTCTGGTCGGTGTGCTATCGAAGAATTACGCCAGTCATGACGCCGCAATCGCGGATATGCGCGACTATGCTGCGCTGATCAATAATGCGCTCTCGATTGGCCTGGGCGCGGGCGATCCCCGGCAGTCACGCATGGTCAGCGAACTGGCCGCTGAGCTACAGCCTCAGCATGTTAACCAGGTCTTTACCGGCGTTGGTACCAGCCGGGCGCTGCTTGGCCAGTCACAAACGGTGGTGAACGGCTTGATCTCGCCGACAGGGACGCCAGGAAAAGTAAAAATTTCGACCGGTCCGCTCAGCTCACAGCGCAACGACGGCATCGTGCCCATCGACACCGCGATCGCCATGCTGATCGATATGGGCGGCAGCTCGGTAAAATATTTCCCCATGGGCGGTCTGGACAGGGTGGAAGAATACCGCGCCGTGGCGGAGGCCTGTGCACAGCAGGATTTTTGGCTGGAGCCGACAGGCGGGATCGATCTGGCAAATTTTAGCGAGATCGTAAAAATTGCGCTGGATGCGGGCGTCAGCAAGGTGATCCCGCATATTTACAGTTCGATCATTGATCAGGCCAGCGGTGAAACCCGCGTGGATGACGTCAAACAGCTTCTGGCAATGAGCAAGTCCTTGCTGGCCTGACGTAGGTTGTGCGCTGGCGCAGAAAACTGTGGCCGGCGTGCCCTTTCCTGGACGTACAGCCGCGTTTCCTGCACTCTGTGAGTGTTGCTCTTTTCTCCATTCAGTCAGGTAAACCGACGTGAGATTTCCTAATCAGCGCCTTGCGCAACTGTTTGACGCTTTGAAAAACGAAACCTTGCCTCAGGACGAGCTGGCCCGGCGCTTTGCCGTGTCAACGCGTACCGTACGCACGGATATCACCGCCCTGAATGCCTTACTGGAAAAGCACGGCGCGCAGTTTGTGTTGAATCGCGGGGCCGGTTATCAGCTTAAAATTGCCGACGCGCAGCGTTTTACTATTCTCCAGCAGCAAACGCGTGCCCCTCTCCGGGTGCCGCGTACCTCTCAGGAGCGGATCCGTTATCTGCTGGTGCGCTTCCTGACCGCCGCCTATTCGCTGAAACTGGAAGCGCTGGCAGAAGAATGGTTTGTCAGCCGCGCGACCTTGCAGAATGACATGGCCGACGTACGTGAATGGCTCGGACGCTACCAACTCAGCATTGAAAGCAAACCGCACCACGGCATGAAACTGTTTGGCAGCGAGGTGGCGATCCGCACCTGCTTAACCGATCTGTTGATCGAGATCGATCAGTCGCAGCCAGACAGCCCGCTGATCACGCCGGAATCCCTGGAAGGTGGCCTGCTGGAAAGTCTGGAACCGTGCCTGCAACGCTGTTTTGCCCAGCACCATATCCGTCTCAGTGACGAAGGTGAACGCTATTTACAGTTTTACTGTGCGGTGGCGGTCCGGCGCATCAGCGAAGGTTATCCGGTTAACGATCCCGCGGACACGGAACAGATGGACGATGCCATACGCGACGCGGCACAAACCCTGATTCATTCGCTGCTGCCGCTTATCGGCAAGCCCGTTTCGCCGGCGGAGGAGAGCTGGCTACAGGTTAATATCGCTGCCCGGCGCATTCAGGACAGCGCACCCAGCACGATCAATGCGGATGACGCGGATGCGCTGGTCGACTATCTGCTCAGCTTTATTAACACACACTACTATTACGATCTGCAGAACGATCCTCAGTTGCGTGCCGATCTGCTCACCCATATTAAAACCATGATCACGCGGGTGCGTTATCAGATCCATATTCCCAATCCCCTGTTAAGTAATATCAAGCAGCACTATCCGATGGCCTATGACGTAACGCTGGCGGCGGTTTCCAGTTGGGGCAAATATTCGCCTTACGTCATCAGTGAGAATGAAATTGGCTTCCTGGTGCTGCATATTGGCGTCGGGCTGGAGCGCCATTACAACGTGGGCTATCAACGTCGCCCTCAGGTGCTGCTGGTGTGCGACAGCGGGAATTCCACGCTGCGCATGATTGAAGCGATGCTGCTGCGAAACTATCCCCAGTTGCAGGTAACCCAGTGCCTGTCTCAGCGCGAATACGAAGCGCGTCAACGTATTGAAGAAGACTTTGTCATCTCTACCGCGCGGGTCAGCGAAAAAGAAAAACCGGTGGTGGTGGTGGCGCCGTTCCCGACCGAATTCCAGCTGGAGCAGATTGGTAAGCTGGTGCTGGTGGATCGTACCCGCCCCTATATGTTGGAGAAATTTTTTGATGCCCGGCATTTTCGGATTGTTGATGCGCCCATGAGCCAGTCGGATCTGTTCCGGTTATTATGCGATCAGCTTGAGAATGAAGGGGTGGTGGATGAGGCTTTCTTTGCATCCGTGGAGGAACGCGAAGCCATTGTCAGTACCATGCTGGGCGAGGGCATTGCGCTACCGCACTCGCTGGGGCTCATGGCCCGGGAAACGGTCGTCTACACCGTGCTGGCTCCACAGGGTATTCCGTGGGGCGACGATACGGCTTACGTGATTTTTCTGCTGGCAATCAGTAAAAGCGAGTATGAAGAAGCCATGGCAATTTATGACCTTTTCGTCACGTTTATGCGTGAGCGGGCGATGACGCGCCTGCGCGACAGCACTGACTTCAGCAGTTTTAAAACCGTGGCGCTGGACTGCCTGAGTCGGCTGTAAGTGGGGGCAAGGTGGGCTGGATAGCGTCCAGCCCGTTATCAGTGTTTCTTTGCTAACAGGCGGGGGATTTCGCGCAGGCACCAGGCTTTCGCTTCGCCCATACTGTCACGACGCCAGGCCATGATGATGTCCACCTCGCGAGAATATTCCGGGCTGACGACCCGTAACCGCCCCTCCGCGATATCCTGCTCTACCATGTTATAGGGCATGGTCGCCACGCCTAAACCGGCCAGAAGCGCACGCCGCTTATCGTCCATTGTACTGACGGTCAGGCGTTGCTGTTTATCCAGCAGCTGTACGGTCAACACCGGCCTTTCGCGTGCGGTATCGGCCACGGCAATCCCCCGATATTTTACCCGGGTGACCTCTGAAAGCGGCTCGGGTTCGTTATGAATAGGATGGTCAGGGCTGGCTACATAAACGCTGACGATGCTGTAGAGTTTGCGGGTATTGATCTCAGTTGAAGCGCGAAAGTGCATATCCGGTGCGATAACGATATCTGCCCGCCCCTGTTCCAGCCTTTCCCAGGCACCTGCCAGCACTTCTGTCATAATGGATATCTGGGTGTTAGCCTTGTCAGCCAGCTTTGTAACCAGCGGGAACAGCGCATCGGTAGGGACAAGGGCTTCGGTCACGATGGTCAACTGCGTTTCCCAACCGCGCGCCAGCGCTTCGGCATCGGTCGTGAGTTTGTCAGCGGCTTCCAGCAACACCCGACCGCGCTCAAGCAGCATGCGTCCGACATTCGTAAACTTTGTGCGATGGCCAGAGCGGTCAAACAGCACCACATCCAGCTCCTCTTCCAGTTTCTGCATGGTGTAACTGAGTGCCGAGGGCACGCGCCCTAACTCATCGGCGGCGGCGGCAAAACTGCCCCGGCGATCGATAGCATCCATCACACGTAAAGCTTCAAGGGTTAACGCACGGTCTTTTGCCATCCTGGTTCTCTGTCAGGAAATTTGAATATGCCCGGCAGATTAACTGGCTAACAATCCGGCGTCCAGACTTTTACCATAAGGGAATCATACCCGTCGTCGATTCTTGCCGACGGATGCAGGAGGTAAACAATGATAACCACACGCAGTGCATCCGATTGTGGTCAGGCTGATTATGGCTGGCTACAGGCACGCTATAGTTTCTCTTTTGGCCACTATTTCGATCCCAAATTAATGGGTTATGCCGCTTTACGTGTTTTGAACCAGGAAGTGCTGGCACCCGGCGCGGCGTTTCAGCCGCGCACCTATCCTCAGGTGGACGTGTTGAATATTGTCCTGCAGGGTGAAGCGGAGTACCGCGACAGCGAAGGCAATCACATTACCGTCGGTGAAGGTGAGGCACTGCTGCTCTCTGCCCAGCCGGGCGTGAGCTACAGTGAACTGAATCCCAGTAAAGAGCGCTCACTGACCCGCATGCAGCTCTGGCTGGCGGCCTGCCCGGAACGGGAAAACGCACGTATGCAGAAAATCAGCCTGACCGCAGGAACGTGTTCGCAACTGGTGGCTTCGCCGGATGGCCGCGACAACAGCTTGCAACTGCGTCAGCAGGTCTGGATCCACCAGCTTGAGCTGGCGGCTGGCGAGCAGCATCTGGTGCCGCTGCATGGCGCGCGCGCCTATCTGCAGTCGATCCATGGTTCGCTTGAAGCCTCTGCAGGTGCATCGCATCAGGAAACGCTCGGCTGTGGTGATGGCGCGTTTTTGCAGGAAGAACAGCAACTGTGGCTGGCTGCCATCACACCGACGCGGGCGCTGGTAATCGATATCCCTGTCTGACGCGCTTCTGCTGGCGTGGCGTTGTGGCGGTATCACAATAGTGGATATCCGCGCAGAGACGGATAGCCGACAGCAAAGGGCGAAGTGGTGTGCATCAGCCTGGTCATGGGATCAGACGCCAGAAACGAGAAAAGCCGTCCCTGAAAGGGGACGGCTTTTTTATTCACGCGATTCAGGCAGGCAAGACCACCCTGACCTCCGCGTTATTTCACCATGGTAAAGGCCGTGGTGACGTGTTTCACCCCGCTCACCCGGCTGGCAATATCCGCAGCGGCTTTCGCTTCTTCCGGCGTGACCAGACCCAACAGGAACACCTCACCGTTTTCAGTGGTCACCTTCACGCTTGATGATTTCACCTGATCGCTGCCCAGCAGCTGCGAGCGGATCTTCGTGGTGATCCAGGTGTCAGCGGAGGACGTACCCAGGCTGACTTTCGGCCCAATCCGAATCTCGTTATAGACTTCGGTGGCACCGTCAACGCCCATGGCGATCTGTTTCGCGCGGTTAGCGACTTCCTGATTCGGTGCCTGGCCGGTCAACAGAACCTTGCCCTGGTAGGCGGTGGCAATGACGCGGGCATCGGTTTTGATTTGCTGATCTTTAGCCAGCGCATTGCTGACGCGTAACTCCAGCGTGCCATCATCAACCTGCGTGCCCACAGAGCGGGGATCGGTGGCGGTTTTGGTCGCGACAGCGGCACTACCGGCCACCACCGCGACGCAGCCTTGCAGCAGCATGGCGGTTAAAACAATGGCTACAGCGTTCAATGCTTTCATGGGTGCTCCTTCCGTCATTCCTGGTGGGGAAACAAGGTGTTATCAATCAGATCGCACAAACAGTTGAGTGTTAACATATGCATCTCCTGAATGCGAGCACTGCGATGTGAAGGAATACGAATTTCCACATCCTGCGGTCCCAGCAATCCGGCTAATTCTCCCCCATCATAACCGGTAAGCGCAACGATCGTCATATCGCGCGTGACGGCGGCCTCGACAGCCTTGACGATGTCACGCGTATTGCCGCGGGTCGAGATGGCGAGCAGCACATCACCGTTTTGCCCGAGGGCGCGCACCTGCTTGGCATAAATCTCATCATGCAGGCGGTCATTACTGATCGCAGTCAGCATGACGTTATCCGCACTTAAAGCCAGCGCAGGCAGGCTGGGGCGTTCGGTTTCAAAACGATTGATCATGCTGGCGGCAAAATGCTGTGCGTTGGCGGATGATGCGCCGTTACCGCAACTCAGTATCTTGTTACCGTTGAGAAGGGACTGCACCATGGTCATTGCTGCACGTGAGATGGCATCAGGTAATGCCTCAGCCGCAGCGATTTGAGTTTGGATACTTTCAGTAAAACACGCTTTAATTCTTTCCTGCACACGACCACCTGGTTCTAAACGTCTGCATTAAAGGCATTGGGCAACCATTCGAGCGCCGGGCCTGTAATGGCGATGATGTCGAAACGGCAATTCACTGTTTCAAAACTGCCGCCGCGTTGCGCCAGCCAGAGAGAGGCAGCACGCAGCAGCTTGTGTTGTTTCTGTCGGGTAATGCTGGCCAGACTGCCGCCGAATCGTGCGTTACGGCGGTAACGCACTTCGACAAACACCCAGCATTGGTTGTCTCGCATTATCAGGTCAAGTTCACCTGCGCGATAGTACACATTGCTGGCGACCCATGTTAACCCCGCCCGCTCAAGATAGCGGCGGGCGCGTTGTTCATATTCGGCACCTGTACGGCGGCGGTTTAGCTGGCCGGTACGATATTGCCCTGACGATACTGGTTCCATGTCAACTTCCTGTTGATCACGCAATCAGGCGTCGCGCTGAGCTTGCCGGTATTGCCATCAAGAGAGAAGCCAGGCACCTGACGCATCTGATTGAAGTGGTTAGCCAGCGTCCAGGCATCCATCCCCATGGCATACAGGCGCACCAGTGAATAATCGTTGTTAAACGACCGGGCGGCCTGCTGCATCAGGCCTGGATTGGCGCCGGACAGCAGAGGGATATCGCTGTACTGCAGGCCTTCCATTTCCAGACGGAAATCCGGGCCTGCGCCAGCCTGAGCACTACGGGAACTGGCGTAGAGCGCGACATTACTGCGGCTGCCGGTGCGCATGCTGATCATCGGTTTAATCAGCTGCAGTTCATCCTGCGTCGACACGATATAGGCCGCATCTACCGCACCCGATTCGCTGGCTGCCGGTGCGCTGGTTTGGGGGGCCGGTATAGTCAGCCCTGCAACGGACACGTTCTGCGGTTGGGACGCAGAAGGGATAACCACCGGCGTCCCGCTCATGCTGATTCCTGCACCGCTGTTGATGCCCTGCTTAAGCTCTGAAACCGAACCGAAACGCTGCTGGAGCACGGTGCCACCGCCCAGTGACTGCCACTCTTTCGCAAAGGCCGTTGCGACGCGATCGCCCAGGCCATTACGTGGGAGCAACAGCAGCGGCTGGCGCTTACCCTGATCCCAGATATGGTGAGCCGCATCGCGCGCTTCATCTTCTGGCGACAGCGCAAAGTAGCACATATTGGGATGGTTCTGGATGTGTTCCGGCTCATTCAGGGCCAGAACGTTCAACGGTGTCTGGCTGTTGGCGACGGTTTCGACGTTGTTTTTCAACAGCGGGCCGACGACCAGTGTCGCGCCATCCTGTTGCGCCTGCTGCATCACCTGGGCGATGGGCTGGCTGCTGGTGTCATAGACTTTAACCTGCGCATTACTGGCCGGTTGCGCCGACGGCTGTTGCTGCTGTTGAGGCTGCTGGGCGGTCGTGGCAGGTTGCTGAGCCGTGCCCGTCTGCGTTGTTGCCGCAGGGGCGGCTGAGGGGCTGACAACCACGTTGGCATCAGCAGGCTGCTGCTGATTCATCGCGATGGGATCCTGTGCGCTGCCCGGCGTTGCCTGAGGTGCCGCCGGGATAACACCGTTCTTCGCGTCGTTGAAGCCTTTCTGGATGGCGCTGGCAAACATCTGAGCCTGACCGTTGAGTGGCAGCAGCAGCGCGATGGTGCTGGTGGACGCTTTGGTGAAGTTCTGCACCTGGCTCAGCTGCGTCGGCAAGGTTTTGGACGCGGGATTGTCAGGATAGCGCGTCTGCCAGTCTTTAATGGCCGACTTAAGCATGTTGGCATCCTGCGCATTGGCGTGCCAGGCGGTCAGCAGATCCAGCCAGCCCTGCAGAATGTTTTCATCGGCATTGATGACCAGCGCGTTCATGTCTTGCTGTGACAGTTGCGTCAGTGCCTGCCAGGTTGCATCAATGTTCTTCTGACGTGCGTCACCCTTCAGCAACGGTTCCTGGGCAATGTAGGCACGGAGCAGGGCCAGAGAGGTTTTCCCCTGTGCGCTGGCGATCTGCAAATCGTAGTAGCGCGCCAGTTGATCCTGAGACAGTTCACTGGTTTTCACCTGGCTCAACAGTTGCTGCGCGTCAGCCACTTTTTGCTGTCCAATCAGCGACTGGGCTTTCAGCAAGCGTAATTCCTGTTGCTGTGTTGAGGACAGTTGATTAGGCAGTTCGCCAATCGCCTGGTCGGCCTGAGGATATTTTCCCTCTTTTAACAAGGCGCGGATTGCGAGTAATTGCCAGTCGGTCTTGCTATCATCGCTGCTTTGCTGCACCTGTTGCAGATAGTAAGCAGAATTATTGGTGGCTGGCCCCTGAATGTCTACGGACTGGCTTTTGGGACCCTGGCCACTACACGCGGCTAAAATCAGACCAGCAAGAAGGACAGGCACAAAGCGTCCTGCTTTATGACGAACGATTTTTGAAGGAAGCATACTGTATCCAGTGATGTTTTTTTCAAGATGCTCAATATTAAATCGGCAATTCGGATGAAACAATGAAACAACTCGATCGGGCAGACATTTCCGCCAGCACGCTTTACATCGTGCCAACCCCAATAGGTAATTTGGCTGACATTACCCAGCGGGCGCTAGCGGTACTTTCCAGCGTCGATCTGGTCGCAGCGGAAGATACACGTCATACCGGACTGTTGCTACAACATTTCGCCATCAATGCGCGACTCTTCGCACTTCATGACCACAACGAACAGCAGAAAGCAGACATCCTGCTCGCCAGGCTGCAACAGGGAGAAAGCATAGCTCTGGTTTCTGATGCTGGCACGCCGTTGATCAACGATCCCGGTTACCACCTGGTTCGCCGCTGCCGGGAGGCCGGTATTCGCATCGTTCCTTTACCGGGTGCCTGTGCAGCGATTACAGCATTAAGCGCAGCGGGATTGCCGTCTGATCGTTTCTGTTACGAAGGGTTTCTGCCAGCCAAAACCAAGGCACGCTGTGATGCGCTGCGGGCCCTTGCCGACGAGCCACGCACCTTAATTTTTTATGAGTCGACTCACCGTCTGTTAGACAGCCTGCAGGACATGGTGACCGAGCTGGGTGCCGATCGTTATGTCGTGCTGGCGCGCGAGCTGACTAAAACCTGGGAAAATCTCAATGGTGCGCCCGTGGCGGAACTGCTGGCCTGGGTCAAAGAGGATGAAAATCGCCGCAAAGGTGAGATGGTGCTGATTGTGGAAGGCCACCAGCCTGATGAAGAGGCTTTGCCAGCGGAGGCCTTGCGCACACTGGCCCTGTTACAGCAGGAATTGCCTCTAAAGAAAGCGGCCGCCCTGACAGCGGAGATCCATGGGGTGAAAAAGAACGCCCTCTATAAATATGCGCTGGATCAGCAGGCGTAAGCCGCCTGTTTTGCCTGCGTGACAGCGCCGGCTAAACGCTCTATAATGCGCGCCGAAGCTGACCAGACAGTCGCCGCTTTGTCGTCGTCCCTCTCTGAGGGAGACGGGCAAAGGGGAGGAAAGTCCGGGCTCCATAGGGCAGGGTGCCAGGTAACGCCTGGGGGGGAAACCCACGACCAGTGCAACAGAGAGCAAACCGCCGATGGCCCAGTAATGGGATCAGGTAAGGGTGAAAGGGTGCGGTAAGAGCGCACCGCGCGGCTGGTAACAGTCCGTGGCACGGTAAACTCCACCCGGAGCAAGGCCAAATAGGGGTTCACATTGTACGGCCCGTACTGAACCCGGGTAGGCTGCTTGAGCCAGTAAGCGATTACTGGCCTAGATGAATGACTGTCCACGACAGAACCCGGCTTATCGGTCAGTTTCGACTTATTCATGCAAACCCCGCGCAAGCGGGGTTTTTGCTTTATGGCGCAGCTATGCAGGCTTTGCTGTCTCCATCAGGCACAGGGGAAAGACGCGCACGACGTTGCCACGGGAGCCACTGTTAGGCGCGAGTCATACAGGATGGTTTCACGATGCCGTGGTAAAAAAATGCGGCAGGGCGGTTCTGTGCGGGCGTCCGGGCGAAAGAAGGCCATTATACCCTTTGATCGGGGAAGATAAGCGGCCGGTTGCCAGAGGGCGTGTTTCTCAGGCAAATCCCATGCAATTTCTCGCCAATGCCCTATACGCTCATCCGATGTGTTACATGATGGCTTGCCATCTGTTTGGGAGGCAACGGTTTCTCTCGTCTATAGTTGAAGGCAGCTCGCCAGACGTCACTGATTTTACGTTTTGCCCCATTGGGCACGCATTCATTGAATGAAGATTAAAAAAACAGGTGGATCATGGTTACAAGAAGGGATTTATTAACGTATTCCGGGGCGTTTGCTGCCTTATCTGCTTTAGGCATTTCTCCCGGCGCGATGGCAGCAGGTGTGCTCAAACTGGGTAACAGCGAAACATTTAATTTTCAGACATTGATTGCCCGGGCTAAAGCGCTGGCAGCCAAACCTTACGAAAAACCCACCGAATTCGATCCGTCATTGTTGTCCAACATCACCTATGACGCCTACATGAAGACCGTGTACAAACCGGAATATGCCCTGTTCAAAAATGCCGGGCGTTTTCCTGTCACCTTTTTCATGGTTAACGGCCTGCACCGCATGCCGGTGAAAATGCACGTAGTGGAAAATAACGCCGCGCGAGAAATCATTCAAAATATTGATTACTTCACCACGACGGATAAAAGCGTCAGGTTGCCGGCGCTGGAAGGAAACGTATTTTCGGGTTTCAGAGTGCTGGCAAGCCAGGACGCGTTAAAAACCAATCCCCAAAATGACTGGATTTCCTTCATGGGGGCGTCCTATTTCCGCGCTATTGGTGAATTAGGGCAGTTTGGTTTGTCCGCTCGCGGTATTGCCCTGAATACCGTCCAGCCCGGTGTGGATGAAGAGTTTCCTGATTTCACGGATTTCTGGTTCGAAGCGCCGAAAGATGACAGCAAAAACCTCACGGTCTATGCCCTGCTCAACGGGCCGAGCATAACGGGTGCCTACAAGTTTATCCTGCATCGTGGCAAAGGCGTGGTGCAGGACGTGGAATGCACGCTTTTCCTGCGTAAGGATATTCAGCGTTTCGGCATCGCGCCTCTGACGTCCATGTACTGGTTCTCAAAAACGGTCAAGGGGGCTGCGACAGACTGGCGTCCCGAAGTGCATGACTCCGATGGTCTGGCAATGTGGACCGGCAGCGGTGAACATCTCTGGCGACCGCTGAACAATCCGTTGCGTGTGGTCACCTCAAGCTTCCACGACGAGAATCCGCGAGGCTTTGGATTACTGCAGAAAGACAGGAATTTTGACAGCTACCTGGATGCTGCGCACTACGAGCGTCGCCCGGACCTGTGGGTCGAACCGCTAGGGAAATGGGGCAAAGGATCGGTACAACTGGTGGAAATACCGACCGATGACGAAATCTACGACAATATCGTCGCCATGTGGGTGCCGGATGCGCCAGCCAAAGCGGGTGATGAACATTATTTCCATTACCGGCTGCACTGGCTGTCCGATGAACCTTATCCCTCAACGTTGGCGCGCTGTGGTGCGACCCGACTGGGACGTGGCGGCGTGCCGGGATCTGACCGTCCGCATGACAGTCGTAAATTCACCGTTGAATTCCACGGTGGCAACCTGAATCACCTGCCGTCAGGCGTTGCGCCGGAAGCCGTGCTGTCCGCCTCGCGCGGGACGTTTGAGAACGTGCTGGTCTCTAAGCTGCCTGATGACTCCGGCAACTGGCTGGCGCAGTTTGATTTGGTGGCGGGGGACGGTGACCCGGTGGAGCTGAAGCTTTATCTGAAAGCGCAGGAAAACGTGGTATCTGAAACCTGGTGTTATCAGTACCATCCGTTTAACTCCCCCGCGAAGCCCTGGCCGGTCGCCTGCGACAAGAAGTAATGTCCTCATCACGCCCACTCATCCAGTGGGCGTTTTTTTCGCGCACTCATCCCCTGTTTTTATCCCTGCTGGCAAGAAAATGTCCAGTATTGCCGGGCAGGGCGCCATCGGTCTGGCGATGCCTGACGAACTTTTCGGTGTCGGTTTCGCCATGGGCGGAGGGCCGGTAGGGTGGCTGCCCTGAGATCAAGGAATCCAGCGTTTACCGTCAACGGTGCGCAATCTGTTGATCCTGACGGTATGGCAGCCTCCATTTTTGCTGGTACCATGACGCCCCATTGTTGTACTCGGGTACCCTTGCGGATGGCCGCGATGTCGCCTGTTCGGGTGAACTCACCTTCGCGGTTATGAACGAACAGGTCGATCAGAAGGGGTGACTAAGTGAAGGCGACATTCGTAAGTGTTTGATTGAAAAGACTCAGCGAAACCAGATGGTTACGGAAAGCGTCAGTGCGTTAGCCTGCGCTGCGTCGCTCAGCGGCAACGTGGACCATGACATTCAGGGGCGGAAAACCGTTTACACGCTCTCTGGCGGCAATATTGATTTGTCCCGGGTTTCGGGTCTCGCTGACGCATAAAGGATAAGTTATGAGTAATTCTGAAAATATTCTCAACCGGGAAAAAGCGTCGATCTGGCGTCAGTCCGATACCACATGGACACTGGGACTTTTTGGTACCGCCATTGGGGCAGGGGTCCTTTTCTTTCCTATCAGAGCGGGCTATGGCGGCCTGATCCCCATTCTGATTATGTTAGTGTTGGCGTATCCGATCGCCTTTTTCTGCCACAGGGCACTGGCTCGCCTGTGCCTGTCCGGCAGTAACGTATCGGGCAATATTACCGACACCGTAGAAGAACACTTCGGTAAAACCGGCGGCGTGGTCATCACCTTTCTTTACTTTTTTGCCATTTGCCCGCTGTTATGGATTTATGGCGTCACCATCACCAACACGTTTATGGCGTTCTGGCAATATCAGCTACTGTTGCCCGCACTTAATCGTGGCGTCGTCGCGCTGTGTCTGCTGCTGCTGATGGCGTTTGTGATTGGGTTTGGTAAAGATCTGATGGTCAAAGTGATGAGCTGGCTGGTGTTTCCGTTTATTGCCAGTCTGGTGCTGATTTCACTGTCGCTCATCCCGTACTGGAATCGCGCCGTTATCGATCAGGTTCACCTGAACGATCTGGCCTTTACCGGGCATGATGGCATTCTCGTCACGGTATGGCTTGGCATTTCTATCATGGTGTTCTCGTTTAACTTCTCGCCCATTGTGTCTTCTTTCGTGGTGTCGAAACGGGAGGAGTACGAGCCGGAAATGGGCCGGACCTACACAGAAAACAAGTGCAGTCAGATTATCTCCCGCGCCAGCATCCTGATGGTGGCAGTGGTCATGTTCTTTGCCTTTAGCTGTCTGTTTACCTTGTCGCCGCAGGACATGGCGGATGCCAGGGCACAAAATATTCCTGTGCTGTCTTATCTGGCGAATCACTTCTCCAGTATGGCGGGTGAAAAGTCTACCTTTTCCACGGTGCTGGAATACAGCGCGTCGGTCATCGCCCTGGTCGCGATTTTTAAATCCTTCTTTGGACACTATCTGGGCACGCTGGAAGGGCTGAATGGGTTAATCATCAAGTTCCGCTACCACGGTGATAAAGACGCCGTGTCCCATCGTAAGCTGAACACCGTAAGTATGGTCTTTATTATGGGGTCCACCTGGCTGGTGGCGTATCTCAATCCCAATATTCTTGACCTGATCGAGGCGATGGGTGCGCCCATTATCGCCTCGCTGCTGTGCCTGTTACCGATGTTTGCTATCCGCAAGGTTCCGGCGCTGGCGAAATATAAAGGCCGCGCTGACAACGTTTTCGTGAGCGCGATTGGCGTGCTGACGATTTTGAATATTGCGTATAAGTTTTTCTGACGGGCCGCGCAGCCGTTTTGACCTGACATGTCCCCCATGTCAGGTCTGCGTCATCCTGTTAACCGCGACCGTGAGGTTCATCCCAGTTGAACGCCGGGCCGACAGAGATTACGCCGTGCGGGTTGATGGTTTTATGGCTGCAGTAGTAGTGATGGCGAATATGGGCCAGATTCACGGTCTCAGCAATGCCAGGCATCTGGTAAATATCCCGCAGGAAACCGCTCAGATTCAGGTAGTCACTGATACGGTGACGGTCACATTTAAAGTGGGTGACGTAGACCGGATCGAAGCGCACCAGCGTAGTCCATAAACGTAAATCCGCCTCGGTCAACGTGTCGCCGGTCAGATAACGGTGCTGGCCCAGGATTTGTTCCAGACGGGACAGCGACTGAAAGAGTGCCGTAACCGCTTCATCATAAGCCGCCTGTGACGTGGCAAACCCCGCCTTATACACGCCATTATTGACCGTGTCGTAAATCCAGCCGTTGAGGTCATCAATCTTGTCGCGCAGTGCCGGCGGATAATAGTCGCCCGCACGTGCGCCCACGCCGTCGAAGGCGCTGTTAAACATGCGAATGATATCGGCAGATTCATTACTGACGATGGTATTCTGCTGCTTATCCCATAACACGGGCACGGTCACCCGACCGGTGTAGTCCTTATCCGCGTGCAGATAGAGCTGATAAAGAAATTCATTTTGATGCAGCTTGTCACCGGTTGCCGCCGGGAAGCTGTCATCGAAGGTCCAGCCATTTTCCAGCATCAGCGGATGCACGACTGACACATCGATCATGTTCTCCAGCCCTTTCAACTGACGCATCAGCAAGGTACGGTGTGCCCAGGGACAGGCAAGCGATACATAAAGATGATAGCGATCGCGCTCTGCCGCAAACCCGGCGTTGCCACTCGGGCCGGCGCTGCCATCCGGCGTGACCCAACTGCGCCATGCGGATTCCGAGCGCTTAAAACGCCCGCCGGTTGATTTTGTGTCATACCAGGTGTCATGCCAGACACCATCAATTAACTGGCCCATCTTGTCTCCACTCTCTGTCGTGCAATGAAATGTTCTCGTCTGATTAACCATAGGTGGTGATGCGCGACTGCGACAGCGTTGTGCGCGCATGGCGTCAGACATTTTGTGCCATCGTCTCAACGGCCTCTCACTGAGAGAAGGGTTGATGACGTAAACCGGTAACGATTCCTTTATGATGTCGGACATTCTGCCTGCCCCAGGCATCTCATTCCACCAGCCTGTCCGTGCGGAGAGGCGGAGAGAAAAAGGAAAGTGCAATGAAAGCCGTCGTCTTTGGATACCATGAAATGGCCTGTACCGGATTACAGGCGCTGCTGGATGCCGGATTCAGTATCAGTGCGTTGTTTACCCATGCCGATCCCGGCAACGCCACACCATTTTATGGTTCCGTTGCTGAGCTGGCGCGTCGTCACGCTATTCCGGTATTCATCACCGAGGAGGTGAATACCGCCGAGTGGCAGGCCCGTATTGCCAGTTTCGACGCGGACTACCTGTTCTGCTTCTCCTACCGTCAGGTCCTGAGCGAGGCCATCCTGTCTTCGGTAACAAAAGGCGCCTATAACGTTCATGCCGCGCTGCTGCCAGCCTACCGTGGCCGCGCCCATCTCAACTGGGTCATTATCAAGGGCGAAACCCGTACAGGCGTTACGCTGCACCGCATGATTAAACGGCCAGATGCCGGTCCCATACTGGCGCAGCAGGCGGTGGATATTCTGCCGGAAGATAATGCTCTGGCCTTGCATACGCGCTTAGTGGCAACGACGGGCAAGATGTTGCCGGGCTGGCTTAAGGCGCTGGTGGCGGGCGAGCTGACAGAAACACCGCAGGATGAACGGGCCGCCAGCTGCTGGGGCAGCCGCAAACCCGAGGACGGCGAGATCCACTGGCAGGACAGTGCCGTCAATATCCACAATCTGGTTCGGGCGCTGGACTTTCCCTGGCCGGGGGCGTTCAGCTTTACCCGCACGCAAAGGTTTACTGTCTGGCAAACCCAGGTGATGAACGGCGATAACAGCGGGCGTGCGGGTGAGGTTGTATCACTATCGCCCCTGATCATTCGCTGTGGACAAGGGCAACTCGAAATCCTGCAAGGGCAGGGCCCGGACGGTGAATCTGTTTCAGGCCGGGTTCTGGCCAGTCAGCTTGGGCTGGTGGTGGGCCAGCCCGTGAAGGCCTGATAGGGCATGTGGACGGCCTTATGCGGCTAGCCCAGTACCTGACCCGTAAGGTAGCCGACGGTCGCCGAAAAGCTCATTGCCAGCAGGCTCCAGAAGCAGATGCGCATGATACTTTTGCGTACGGGCGCATCCCCCGCTTTAGCTGCCAGGGCACCCAGTAGTGCCAGCGCCAGCAGGGCCGACAATGCAATCGCGGGCAGGGCGAAGGGCCCGGTAATGAGCAGGGCGACAGCAAACGGCAGCACGCTGCCGGAGGCAAAGCTGATAGCGGAAAACAGCGCGGCCTGAAGAGGTTTCGCGCTGCTGAAGTCGGTAATGCCCAGCTCGTCCCGGGCATGTGCGGCCAGGGCATCATGGGCCATCAGTTGCTCTGCTACCTGATGAGCCAGGTCAGCAGACAGCCCGCGCGCCTGGTAAATCGCCGTCAGTTCAACGGTTTCCGCCGCAAAGTCAGCCTCCAGCTCGGCTTTTTCTTGCTGCAGAGAGGCCTGTTCGCTATCTGACTGTGAAGACACGGAGACATATTCTCCCGTGGCCATCGACATCGCGCCGCCGACGATTCCCGCCAGCCCGGCGAGCAACACCGTGTGGGGGGCACTACTGGCTGACACCACGCCTGCCAGCAGGCTCGCGGTTGAGACAATCCCGTCATTAGCCCCCAGAACGGCCGCGCGCAGCCAGCCTGCGTGTTCTATTTTATGCGTTTCACTGTGTTGCATTCGTTATCCCTGTGATCAGCGACCCGACGGGTACGCTTATTTTCATAGTGCGAAAGCAGAATATGCAGCACGCCCATTGCACCGTGGCTGTAGAAATAGATTTCGACAAACGTGGTCAGGAACCTGTGCCAGTGCAGCACTGCATGCGTCAGACCCGGCGACGCGAACGATGTGCTGTTAAGTAAAAACCATAGCGCGCCTGAGCAGGCCACCACAAGCAACGCGCTAACGCCCAGCCCCTGTACGGTGGCAGCGATGCCGCCACTGTGCGCGTCGGGTAATTTCATGCGCGCCAGACAGGCGAGATCGTCCCGAATACCGCGGAAATCCAGCGTCAGCCACGAAAAGTACCAGTGTAAGCCGCGCTGCATGCGCATCCAGATCAGCATAGCGAATCCGGCGACAATCAGTAACAGGCCAGACAGGATATGAAACCAGGTGATCACCGTTTCCAGACTGTGCCCACCCAGCGCTTCACGTTCGGTGAAACCGGAATTGATGATCTGGGAAAGGATGAGGACGGCAACGAAGAGATGGAGCCGTCGAAAAAAAGGCGCATCGTGATGAGGGAGCCACTGCCTGTAAGACATGTTCATAGCAATCCTGAAATGAAAAGAACAGGACACTATATTTTCATGCCTAGATTAGGCTTACCTTAAGCGTTTCTCCGCGGTACCGGAGAAGCGGCGAGACGGCAGGCAGCAAAAAAGCAAAACGCACCGGAAAAAGCAGCCGGTGCGTTCAGCTAAAGCGGGATTGCTGGCGGTGAATTAGCGCGCCAGAACACCCTGTGGCTTTTTACTGATCAGGCGATCGATGCTGTACGCGCCCGGTCCAACCAGACCTAACACCAGGAAACCGCCAGCGATAGACAGGTTTTTCATAAACATCAGCTGGTTCACGCCTTCGGCAAAGTTACTGTGAAACAGGAAGGCGGTCAGAATCGTGAAGCCCGCGGTGAACAGCGCGGTGAAACGGGTCAGGAAGCCAAACATGATCGCCAGACCGCCGCCAAACTCCAGCAGGATAACCAGTGGCAACATGAAGCCGGGGACGCCCATCGCTTCCATGTAGTGCTGTGTACCTGCATAACCGGTAATTTTGCCCCAGCCTGCGGTGATAAACAGAATGGTCATCAGGATACGGGCGGCCAACAAACCACTGTCTTCGAATTTTTTCATCATCTACTCCAACGCTATAAGTTTGCAAGGCAGGAATGCCCGCAGTGAATATTCCCGTTGGCCGCCTGATAGCAAACCGCTGGGCTGATAGCTGGAGATGATAGTCGCGAGGCGTGACAGTTGTAAGCGATATAAACTGTCGATGTTATTCAGTAAATCTGACAAAAGAAAAAGCCAGTCACAATGGACTGGCCTGGTGATGTCAGCGCGGGGGGAAGGTTGACTTAACCATGCGCCAGGTGCTCCACAGGCCAAAGCCGCGCTTGGCCCAGCGTAACAGGCGGTTGGGACTGCGGATGGAGTAAATCGCTAACGCGCTGCTGCCAATGGCCAGATAGCGTTTAAGGCTCAAAAAGGTAAACCAGCCACGGTCGTAAGGTGCCGTGATTTCGAGCCAGCCACGCCGCGCCGCGCTGAGATCAAGGCGCTGTTGCTGAACCTGTTTAAGCAACTCTTCTATACGCGCTTCACGTTCGCGGCGGCTCATTAGCGGTTATCCTCAAGTAAATCACGATCGTTGGCCAGCTCTTTACGCGTATGACGCAGCAGCGTCGACTGGCGTGATTTACGCAGTGTCCAGAGCCCAAAAATCAACGCCAGCAGGAACAGTACGCCGGTGGTGATGGCTATCGCCATAAGACGGTACTGCGCATCGACTGCCCAGATAATCAGCACCATCAGGCTCATCAGGCCAAAAGCAGTAAAAAGCATCGTCAGGCCAAGCATCAACAACATCTGTATCAGATTGGCCTTTTCTTCTTCCAGCTCTGCCACTGCCAGACGAACGCGTGTTTCGACCATACTGACCAGCGTCGTAACGATACGCTGACCAATCGTGATCACCCCTTTAGCTGGTCCGTGGTTCTGCTGTGAATCGGTCATGGTTAACGACGCGAGATCAGCATACCGATAGCGACACCGATCGCCGCGCCAATACCGACACCATGCCACGGGTTATCACGTACATAACCGTCTGCTTTTTGTGCCGCTTCGCGCGTAGTGGCTGCCAGGCGCTCGCCGGATTCACCTAAACGCTCGCGGGAGCTGTCCAGCGCCACGCGCGCTTTATGACGCAGTTTATCCAGTTCACTTTTCGATTTTTCTGTGCCGCTGCTCAGCACTTCTTCCAGCGTATCCGCCAGGTTTTTCAGCTCAGCACGCAAATGTTCCGATGATGTGTCTTTAGACATAAAATACTCCTTTAACATCAGTAGAGTGAATCCGATTAATAGGGCTCCGCCTGTAACTTCTTAAGCTCCTGGCGTGCTTCTTCCAGCTTATGTTCGCGTTTTGCTATCTTGTCCTTATCATGACCTTCATCGCGCTCTTCCTTGAGTTCGCGTTCACGCTCAGCCACTTTCTGTTTCTGCGCGTTGATTTTTTCCAGATGTGAAGCTTTCAGCTTTTTGTCCGTGCAGCCCGCGCGCACCTCAGTAAGGGCGCGCTCAAGGCCGTTTACCCGGCGCTGATTGTTATGCTTCTTCGCCATCTCAATTTCGTGCTGTATGTCCTGTTCTTTTTGCTGGCACAGCGATTCCGCCGCCATCAATGAACCTGAAAGCGAAAACAACACGATGCCCAGCAGTAATTTATTTTTCATTAGGCGTAGTACCTTCCATTGTTGCCTGATTTACATCAACGCGGCGCAACCGCTTCACGGTGTGCGTTGAAACCCGCCTTAGTTTAAGCATAGACATCAGGTGGAAAAAGTCCAAAGATCACCGATATACGGGGAAACGTTCAGCGCGCGGTCGATAAACGCTGAACGTATAAAGAAACGCGCATCAGGCGAGAGAGAGGTGAGGCGATTGATCGTGTTGCGCGACGATAAAGCCCTCAGGCAGCAAGCGACGCAACACTTTTTGCGCGGCCAGGCTCTGCTCTTCATTGTCGAAATGAATAACCAGCGCATCACCTGCGGGTGTGATGCTTTTGATGCGAATACCTTGCGCGCTCAACTGCTGGTATAAATAGAAGCCGTCCGGCATCGGGGCTCCCGCGTGCGAAACACGAATCTGTACCACATTTTCATGGCGCATCAGACCTGGCACCAGGCTTATCGCAATCAGCGCGAATGCACCGCCAATCAACCAGGGCCGCCAGTGTTTAGGTATGGCCTGTAATGTTTTCATAAGCCGGTCCCCCGCTGATTTGCACGGCGCTTGCGCCAGAGAACAACCAGCGAACCGATTAATCCCACCACCAGTAACACCAGCGGCAGCATCATCAGAAAGAACATCAGCTCATCTTCATAACGCCGAAAAATAGGGGTTTTACCCAGCGCGAAGCCCAGAACGGTCAGAATCACCACCCACAGGAAGCCACTCATCCAGTTAAAAAACTGGAAACGGGCATTACTTAAACCGGACAGCCCGGCAATCGTGGGCAGTAAGGTGCGGACAAAGGCGATAAAACGGCCAACCAGTAAGGCGGATAATCCGTGGCGATGAAACAGATTATGGGCCCGCTGATGATAGCGGGCGGGAAGGTGCGATAACCAGTTTTGTACGGTGGGCGTATTGCCGAGCCATCGGCCCTGAATATAGCTGACCCAGCAGCCAAGGCTGGCACCTGTTGTTAAGACCAGGATCGTCAGCGGGAAGCTCATTGTCCCCTTGGCAATCAGCACGCCAACCAGAATCAGCAGACTGTCCCCGGGAAGGAAAGCGGCAGGCAGTAAACCGTTTTCCAGAAAAAGAATCATGAATAAAACGCCGTAAATCGCCCACACCAGTGTTGGATCAGAAAGCGTTTCATAATCCTGTTGCCATAAGGCATGCAGCAGCGCTTGCAAAATTTCCATCAATCATTCCCGAACATCATCGTTGAACATGTCCCAGTGGGACTAAAGCGCAGACTGACAGTTAGTTATAAATTCTGGGGTGACCGTCTGAGCATGCATGTCTGGATCCTTCCAGAACTGATTGTTAAATCAGCGATTTGATAAGCCCTTAACGCAAAAGGTAAGAAAAGGGTGATAACTGTAACAAAAATCCAGCTTCGGAGACAGAACTACTCCTAAACGAACAGGAGTTTTACCCTCTCCATTACGATGTAAAAAGGAGTTTTACATGTTCTGACACTATTGCAGATTAACTGACTGTTTTTAGGTCAGATTAGCGCTGAATCGTATCGGCATCAGGTAAGACAACCGGATTTTCGCTGAACATGTAGCGGTCGACATTAAATTCAAAATCGTCGGCGGTGGCATTAAATAACATCTGCTTAGTATTTTCGAGATGTTGCCACATTGCCAGCTTACTGGCGGCAGGATCTTTGCGGATGAGTGCTTTAAGAATCTGATCGTGATCGTCACACCAGCTGAGAATACTGCGCTGATCGATATGCTCGTGCAGTTTGAGCCAGTAGGGATTGTGTAACCGGTGCAGCCACATTTTTTCGACAATGGCCGCGAGGGCACTGTTCTGTGTGGACTGCGCAATACGAACATGGAAGTGCATATCCCATTCTGAGTCCCTGAAATGGTCCTCCTGACGGGCTTTCTCCTGAATCGCCATCAGGTCGACAATATCCTGACGCGTTACCTGCGTGGCGGCGAATTCGGCGACATTACTTTCAATCAGCTGACGCGCCTGAAGGAGTTCAAAGGGACCAAAGGTGGCGAACTCCAACTGACTGCTGGACTCAGCCACACGGGTTTGCTGCTGGCTGGCTATCACATGAATACCCGAGCCTTTGCGTACCTCAACATAGCCTTCTACTTCCAGCATGATGATGGCTTCGCGGACCACTGTGCGACTGACCTGCATTTCTTCGGCAATCAGACGCTCTGCGGGCAGCTTGTCTCCCACCTGATAAACGCCATTTTCAATGCGCCGTTTTAATTCGCTGGCCAGTTGTTGATAAAGTCGACGCGATTCGGTGAGGTCCATAGCACCATCCAAAGTAACAAGCAGATAAGTTGTTATACCACTTTGCTGTAACTGAAGAAAAGGGCTGGCGCAGGCCAGCCCGGGAGATTAGCTGCGAACGGGCGCAACCTGAGAAGGCGAATGTGGCGTCTGCAGTTCCGACACCGGTTGATTTTTCAGGACGGTCCAGATGACGATGGCGCCCAGCAAATCAAACACGGCCAGCGCAGCGAACAGGGGACTGAAACCTAACGTATCTGCCAGCGCGCCAACCACCAGCGCAAACAGCGTGCTGGCTGTCCAGGCCGCCATACCGGTTAAACCATTGGCGGTGGCCACTTCATTACGGCCAAAAACGTCAGACGAGAGCGTAATCAACGCGCCAGAGAGCGCCTGATGGGCAAAGCCGCCAACACATAACAACGCGATGGCAACGTACGGGCTGGTGAACAAACCAATGGTGCCCGGGCCTATCATCAATATCGCGCCCATTGTGACCACCATTTTGCGCGACACGATCAGGTTTACACCAAACCAGCGTTGAAACAGCGGAGGCAGGTAGCCACCCAGGATACAGCCAAAGTCAGCAAACAGCATGGGCATCCAGGCAAATAGCGCGATCTCTTTCAGGTTGAAACCGTAAACCTTAAACATAAACAGCGGGATCCAGGCGTTAAAGGTGCCCCACGCAGGTTCGGCCAGGAAACGCGGCAGCGCAATGCCCCAGAACTGGCGGTTACGCAGGATCTGCAGTGCCGACATTTTGGTCGTGTTACCTGTCTGATGCTGCAATTCCTGACCTGAAATGATGTAGTTACGTTCTTCGTCGCTCAGCTTGTTTTGCTGCTTAGGATGCTTGTAGAACACCAGCCAGCACAGCGCCCAAATCATGCTCAGTACGCCTGCGATGATAAACGCCATTTGCCAGCTGTGCGCCACAATAGCCCACACGACCAGCGGCGGCGCGACCATGGCACCAATGGATGAGCCCACATTGAAGTAGCCCACTGCGACGGAGCGCTCTTTTGCCGGGAACCATTCGCTACTGGCTTTGAGCCCGGCGGGGATCATGGCTGCCTCGGCGGCACCGACAGCGCCACGCGCCAGGGCCAGTCCGCCCCAGCTGCCTGCCAGCGCGGTCGCGGCGCAGAATGTGGCCCACAGTACGGCAAAGACCGCATAACCGACTTTGGTGCCTAGCAGGTCGAGCACATAACCCGCAACGGGCTGCATCACGGTATAGCAGGCGGAGTACGCCGCCACAATGTACGAGTATTGCTGGGTGGTGATGTGCAGCTCGGTCTGTAAGGTTGGCGCTGCTACGGCAATAGTGTTACGCGTCAGATAACCCAGTACCGTCCCCAGCGTCACCAGGCCAATCATATACCAGCGTAATCCTTTGATCTTACGCATTCTGTACCTCTTCCAGTTGTGTATGCGGTCAAACCGCTGTTGTTATCTGGAGCGGGACATCTCGTGATACAGCTCTGCTCACGCCCGCCGGCCCTGCCTGAGCGACCGTTATCTGCCTTGCCTTATGTCAGAAGTTTGTTACCTTGCGGTAAAGCGAGAGCCTAACTTGTTATACAACTTTAAAAGTTGAAAGCCATCACAAAAACCCGTAATCGCATGTGGGATACTGCAAACAGATGAGAACACAGCCAGTTAGCGCGCTGCCGGCGGCAAAAAGGTCGCTTTTCGGGGGAAAAATCTCGCTTAAATGTGACCTGAGTCGTAAAAAAAACGGCAGTCAGTGAAAATTGGTATGATAACTTTGGGCCATTCGGGGTGTATCCCATAAGGAAGCTTTTTATGTCGCGTTTCATGACCGAGGATTTTTTGCTGGACACAGAGTTCGCCCGTCGTCTTTACCACGACTACGCCAAAGACCAGCCTGTCTACGACTATCACTGCCATTTACCGCCGCAACAGATCGCTGAAAACTACCGTTTTGCCAATCTCTACGATATCTGGCTGAAAGGGGATCACTATAAATGGCGCGCGATGCGGGCAAACGGCGTGGCTGAGGCGCTGTGCACCGGTGATGCCAGCGATCGCGAGAAATTTAATGCCTGGGCACGGACCGTACCGCACACCATCGGCAACCCGCTTTACCACTGGACGCACCTGGAGCTGCGTCGCCCGTTCGGGATTACCGGCGTCCTGTTGTCAGAAAAAACGGCGGATGAGATCTGGCAGCGCTGTAACGATCTGCTGGCTCAGGACGCTTTCACCGCGCGCGGTATCATGCAGCAGATGAATGTGAAAATGGTCGGCACCACCGACGATCCGCTGGACGATCTGGTGCACCATCGTGCGATCGCCGAAGACGGCAGTTTCAACGTTAAGGTGCTGCCAAGCTGGCGTCCGGATAAAGCGTTCAACATCGAAGCGGACACCTTCCTGCCGTGGATTGAAAAGCTGGAAAGCCTTACCGATGTCAGCGTGCAACGCTTCGATGATTTGCGTCAGGCGCTCAGCAAACGGCTGGACCACTTTGCCGCACACGGCTGTAAGATTTCCGATCATGCGCTGGATGTCGTGTGTTATGCCGAGGCCGATGAAACGACGCTGGACAGGATTCTGGCGCACCGTCGCAGTGGTGCCAAACCCGATGCACAGGCGATCGCCCAGTTCAAAACGGCGGTGCTGGTCTGGCTGGGCGGCGAGTACGCCCGACGCGGATGGGTGCAGCAATACCACATTGGTGCGTTACGCAATACCAATCAGCGCCAGTTCCAGCTGTTAGGCGCGGACGTCGGTTTTGACTCCATTAACGATCAGCCTGTGGCAGAACCGCTGGCTCGTTTGCTGGGTGCGCAAAACCTCAATAATGCGCTGCCTAAAACGGTCCTTTATTGCCTGAATCCGCGTGACAACGAAGTGCTGGCAACTATGGCCGGCAACTTCCAGGGAGAAGGCCAGGCCGGGAAAATGCAGTTTGGCTCCGCCTGGTGGTTTAACGATCAACTGGATGGCATGCAACGTCAGATGACGCAGCTGGCCCAAATCGGTCTGCTGAGCCGTTTCGTGGGCATGTTAACCGACAGCCGAAGCTTCCTCTCGTATACCCGCCACGAGTATTTCCGTCGTCTGCTGTGTCAGATGATTGGTCGTTGGGTGGATCACGGCGAAGCCCCGGCCGATGAAGCCTTGTTAGGACAGATGGTGCAAAACATCTGCTTTAACAATGCGCGCGACTATTTTGGCATTGAGCTGGGAGCCTGATGATGACGCGGCTGAACCGCCACGACTTTCCCGGCGCGGTCTACCACGATCGCGTGATTCAGTTTGGTGAAGGCAATTTTCTGCGTGCTTTTATCGACTGGCAACTGGACTGGCTCAATGAGCATCAGGGAACGGATGCCGGTGTGGTGGTGGTCAGGCCGCGCAATCGCGAAGTCAGCGACACGTTGAATCAGCAGGACGGCCTTTATACGACCCTGGTTCGTGGCCTGAACGCGCAGAGTGAGTCGGTGAGCGAAAGCCGCCTGATCCGCAGTGTGAACCGTGAAATCCAGCCTTACACGCAGTTCGATGCGTTTATGGCGCTGGCGCGCCAGCCCGACATGCGCTTTGTTTTCTCGAATACCACCGAAGCGGGCATCGCGTTTAGCGAAACGGATCGGCTGACCGATTCGCCCGCCGCCAGCTTTCCCGGCAAACTGACGCAGCTGCTTTGGGCGCGTTATCAGCACGTTGCCGGTGACGAAAGCAAAGGCTGGCTTATCGTGCCGTGCGAGTTGGTCGATCATAATGGCGATATGCTGCGCGCGCTGGTGCTGCGCTATGCCGAACACTGGCAGTTACCGGACGCCTTTACACGCTGGGTAACGACAAGCTGTGCGTTCTATAACACGCTGGTGGATCGCATCGTCACCGGGTTTCCGGCCGACAGCGCCGCGCTTGAGGCACAACTGGGTTATCAGGATCACTTCCTGGTAGCGGGTGAGGTCTATTATCAGTTCGTTCTGCAAGGCCCCGCCGCGCTGTTTGACGAACTCAGGCTGACGGCGCTGGCACCCAACGTGCGCCGGGTGGAGGATATCGCCCCGTATAAAGCCCAAAAAGTGGCCATTCTGAATGGCGCGCACACCGCAATGGTGCCGGTGGCGTTTCTGGCGGGCCTGGAGAGCGTGGGCGAGGCGATGGAGGATACACAGATCGCTGGGTATATTGACGATCTCCTGCGCAAAGAGATCATCCCTACGCTCGATCTGCCCGCTGATGAGCTTAACGCCTTCGCCGACGCGGTACTGCGTCGCTTTCGTAACCCCTTTATCCACCATGCGCTGCTGTCTATCGCTCTTAATGGCATGACCAAATTTCGCACACGTTTGCTGCAGCCATTACTGACTGCCCATCAGCAAACCGGCCAGTGGCCAACAAACCTGACGTTTGCGCTTGCCGCCCTGATCGCGTTTTATCGGGGCGAACAGGCAGACAAGCGCTGGACCTTGCAGGACGAGCCGTACTGGTTGCAGCGTTATTCAGAGAGCTGGGCTGCCGTCAGCGCACAACGTCTTTCTCCCGCGGCGTTGGTTCAGCAGGTTTTAGGTGAGGCATCGCACTGGGGACAGGATTTAACTCAGCTACCCGGCCTGACCGAAACGGTCAGCCACCATCTGCAACGCATTCTCGCGCATGGAATACGCGACGCGCTGAGCCA
Organism: Pantoea sp. PNA 03-3; assembly: GCF_003201175.1. NCBI lineage: Bacteria > Pseudomonadati > Pseudomonadota > Gammaproteobacteria > Enterobacterales > Erwiniaceae > Pantoea > Pantoea sp. PNA 03-3. The sequence goes on from NZ_QICO01000009.1 coordinate 136,332, forward strand.
CCGGAGATCATGATGCAAGACGCCATAAAAATTCATCCGCAGGACAATGTCGCCGTGGCGTTGCAGGATATCGACATCGGGACGTCAATTGCGCTGGCGGATCACCCCGTGACGTTACGACAGGCCGTGGAGCGGGGGCATAAGTTTGCCTTACGCTCGCTGGAGAAAGGCGAAACGGTCGTGAAATACGGGTTGCCCATCGCGCACGCCACGCAGGCTATCGGGGCCGGAGAACGGGTGCATTCGCACAATGCACGTACCAATCTTAGCGATCTCGACCAGTACGACTACCAGCCAGAGCCGCCAGCCTTAACGCCTCAACCTGGCGATCGCGACGTGCAGCTCTTCCGCCGCGCTAACGGTGAGGCAGGCATTCGCAACGAGCTGTGGATCTTACCGACCGTCGGCTGTGTTAACGGAATTGCCCGGCAAATTCTGCAGCGTTTCCTGAAAGAAACCCAGGACGCGGCCGGAACCGACGGGGCGTTTCTTTTCAGCCACACATTTGGCTGTTCACAGTTGGGCCAGGACCATGAGAACACCCGCACCATGTTGCAAAACATGGTGCGTCATCCAAACGCGGGCGCGGTGCTGGTGATTGGCCTGGGCTGTGAGAACAATCAGGTCGATGCCTTTCGTGAGACATTAGGGGCGTTTGAAAGCGACCGCGTTGCGTTCATGGTCTGCCAGCAGCATGACGATGAAATAGAAGCCGGGCTGGAACGCCTGCACGCACTGTACGAAAAAATGCGTCACGATCGCCGTACACCGGGCAAACTCAGCGAGCTGAAATTTGGTCTGGAATGTGGCGGCTCTGATGGCTTCTCAGGCATTACCGCCAATCCGCTGCTGGGGCGTTTTTCTGATCAGATGATCGCCAACGGCGGCACCACGGTGCTGACCGAAGTCCCCGAAATGTTTGGTGCCGAGCGCATTCTGATGGGGCGCTGTCGCGACCGCGCGACCTTCGATAAAACCGTGGCAATGATCAACGATTTCAAACAGTACTTTATCGATCACCATCAACCTATTTATGAAAATCCGTCTCCGGGCAATAAAGCCGGCGGCATCACTACGCTGGAAGAGAAATCGCTCGGTTGCACACAAAAAGCGGGGCAAAGTCAGGTGGTGGACGTACTGAAGTACGGTGAACGCCTGACGGTACCCGGCCTTAATCTGTTAAGCGCACCGGGCAATGATGCAGTGGCGACCAGTGCTTTGGCGGGCGCAGGCTGTCATATGGTGCTGTTCAGCACCGGACGCGGAACCCCTTACGGCGGATTCGTACCGACCGTTAAGCTGGCCACCAATACGCCGCTGGCTGAAAAGAAACCGCACTGGATTGATTTTAATGCCGGAAGGCTGGTTGAGGGCATGAGCATGGAGGCGCTGCTGGCGGATTTCGTGGACACGATTGTGGCCATTGCCAACGGGCAACGCACCCGTAACGAACAAAATGATTTTCGTGAGCTCGCGATTTTCAAGAGCGGTGTGACGCTGTAAATCACAAGGGCGGCACCCATGCCGCCCTTGTTCCGTGTTTTTCCTTGCCGTGCCGTTACGGCTTATTCAGCTTCTTTTTGTCATTCTGACGGTTAACCCAGGCGTTGATCAGCAGCGTCGACGCCAGAATCGTTCCGACGATGCCCAGCGATATCGCTACAGGAATGTGGTAGATATCGACAATCAACATTTTTATACCGATAAAGACCAGCACGACAGCCAGACCGTATTTCAGCATTGAGAAACGTTCCGCCACGTTAGACAGCAGGAAGTACATGGCCCGCAGACCCAGAATCGCAAACAGGTTTGAGGTCAGAACGATAAAGGGATCGGTGGTGACGGCAAAGATGGCCGGAATGCTGTCGACGGCAAAAATGACATCGCTCAGTTCGACCATGATCAGTACCAAAAGCAGCGGCGTCGCAAACAGCACGCCGTTTTTCCGCGTAAAGAATTTTTCCCCGTCCAGCGTATCGGTCATGCGCAGATGTTTACGCAGCCAGCGCACAACCGGTTTGTCACCTACGGCTGCATCGTCCTCTTTCGCCATCGCCATTTTGATACCGGTAAACAGCAGGAAGGCACCGAATACATAGAGGATCCAGCTAAACTGCGTTACCAGCCAGCTACCCGCAAAAATCATGATAGTGCGCAAAACGATAGCGCCCAGTACACCGTAGATCAGGACGCGGCGTTGCAGGTTGGCCGGAACAGAGAAGTAGCTGAACAGCATCAGCCAGACAAAGACGTTGTCTACCGCCAGCGATTTTTCCAGCACGTAACCGGTCAGGAAAGCCAGCGTCTGACTGGTCGCCACGTCACGCCCGGCGGTACCGTCCAGATACCACCAGAACGCCGCACTGAACAGGAGCGAGACGGAGACCCAAATCAGCGACCAGACGGCAGCCTGTTTGAAGGACATGGTTTGCGAACCGCGACGGCCCTGCAGGAACAGGTCAATCGCCAGCATGATAAGTACTACAACCGCAAAACTGCCCCAGAGGAGTGGCGTACCTACAGTTTGCATAATCGTATCCTGTCTGAAATAAAAAAACGGCTGAGGTCAGAAGACGTCAGCCGCTTATTCTGTGTAAGCAAACCTCGCCTTCCGGCAAGGTCTCACTTACAACTCAGGAATGGATTCTGGGTTGCCTGATGACCGGATGCGTACGCAACGTAGTGACGATCAATCAGCTTACAAGTTACTCCCCTTTGCAAGCCGATAAATTACGTGGCTGGCCGTCAGGAATCAATCGTCTGCCCGTCATATTTTGAAATATTTACATTCAGGCACTGTCGGCCGGAAAGACCACGCCGGTCTGACGTCGGATCTCGGTCAGTAATTTTGCAACGCTACGGGAAATGTCCAGCGCCGGATGGCTGACATGGCGCTGTTCTACCAGTCGTACAAAGGTTTCTGCTTCATACAGCAGGGTATTGATGTGTTGAGGCTGGCTCCAATCCTGTTTCTCCCCGACACGCGGAATAAAGGTCACAGATGGACACTCAGAAATACGTGTCACCACCAGCGATCCCGCTTCCCCCTGGATTTCACTGGCCAGTACCGAGTCGCTGACTTTTGAATGCACTATCGTGACATCAAACTCACCATAATTCAGATTCACTGTGCCGTGGCCGTCCACGCCACTTTCCAGCAGGGTGGCCGAGGCAAGCACCTGCCGGGGCTCGCCCCACAGCGTGACGGCGACCGCCAGGCAATAGTAGCCGATATCCATGATGGATCCGTTGGACCAGCGAGGATCAAAGGTGTTGGGATGTTCGCCGTTCAGGTAACGCGGATAACGGGACGAGTACTGACAATAGTTCAGCAGCGCTTTGCGCACTGTGCCAAGCGCAGGCAGCCCTTGTTGGAGTTGAATAAAGTTGGGTAAGCTGGCGGTCTTGAAGGCTTCGAACAGCACCACCTGATACTGGCGGGCGCAGGCGATCATGGCTTCGACCTCGTGCAGATTCGAGGCCAGCGGTTTCTCACAAATGACGTGCTTGCCCTGCGACATAAACAGCATGGCCTGCTGACAATGCAGGGCATTGGGACTGGCGATATAGACGGCGTCGATATCAGGACAGGCGGCCATGGCCGCCAGCGACGTAAAGCGCTGGTCGCAAGGATAGTCATGGCAGAATGCCGCCGCCTGCTCCCGGGTACGTGAATAGACGGCACACAGCCTCATCTTGCCGGTTTCGTGTGCCGCCTCGATGAACTGACGCGTTATCCAGTTCGTTCCCACAATGGCAAAGCGAATCACAGTGATCTCCTGCGCAGGTAAAAGTGCAGAGTAGCATCTGGCATCCGGCAGGCAACATCAGACGTTGATCCTGAGATCGCCATTCCAATACTATGTCTGAATACCGCACGTTAAGCACAAGACGGGGAGCGCAGGTGAAAGGAAGCAAACACGCATTAAACTGGACCACATTAGTGATTGCCGTGCCGGTGGGCTGTGCCGCCTCGTTAGTTACTTTGCTGTTCCGCGAAACGATTGAGTTCATCAATTATCTGCTGTTTGGCCGCAGCAACGACATCACCGAATCCATCCATCTCTGGCCCATGCTGTTCTGGCCCGTTCTGGTCGGCGTGGGCGGTCTGCTGGCCGGTTTCTTCCTGCGCTACGCGGTCGCGATAGAGCGGCAGCAAACCGTCAAGACCGACTATCTCGAAGTCATTAATGCCCGCCTTGACGCCGTGCCGACGAAAACCTCCCTTTTCCGGGCGCTGTCTTCGGTTGCCAGTATTGGCAGCGGCGCGTCAATCGGTAAAGAAGGCCCAATGGTTCAACTGGCCGCGCTCTGTGGCAGCATGATCGGCCGCCTGTTGCCGCCTGGCGTGCAGTTAAAAAACAGCGACGTCGTCGCCATGGCCGCCGCAGCTGGTCTTTCCTCGGTCTACCATGCGCCGCTGGCATCGGCCATTTTCGTGGCAGAGATCGCGTTTGGTATCTCCGCCCTGCAACGCCTGATTCCGCTGGTGGTCTCCTCCGCTGTTGCGGTCATGACCATGTGGGCGCTGGGCTTTCGTAATGCGCTTTATCCGCTGGCCGAGGTGAGTTTCACGATGGATGTCAGCAGCCTGCTGATTACCGTCCTGATTGGCTTACTGTCCGGGCTGGCCGGTTTGCTCCTGATTCGCCTGATCGCCCGTGCTAAAACGCTGTTCAGTCGGGTTCGGTCCTTACCGCTACGTCTTGGGGCGGGTGGCTTTGCCGTGGGCCTGCTGGCGCTGGTCTCGACCGATATCCTGGGGAACGGCTATGAAGTCATTGTAAAGGTGATGGCAGGGCATTATGTGTTATCAGGTTTACTGCTGCTGCTGGTCTTAAAAACGCTCGCGACCAGCCTCTCGGTAGGCTCCAATGCGGTAGGCGGGTTGTTTACACCGTCCTTGCTGATCGGGGCGCTGCTGGGTATGGTCATCGCGTTATGTGGGGTTGCCCTGCATCTTCCCCTGAATAATGTCCTGCTGTTCGCCGCTGTTGGCATGGCGGCCGTCCTGGCGGCCGTCAGTCAGGCGCCGTTAATGGCCATGTTAATGGTGCTGGAAATGACGCTCAACAGCAGCCTGCTGTTTCCGGTGATGATAGCGTCCGTTCTGGCGACAATGGTGGTCTACCGCCTGCAAATGGCCAGTACTTATCCCGTCGTGACGCACCATTTCAACCGTTCTGAAGCCAAATATGACTTCGATAATATGCGCATCAGCGAACTGATCATTCCGGGGGCGGCCCTGCAACCTGAGGCCTCGGTTGGGGAAGCACTGGCGGTGAGTTCGCTTAAGCGTGAGCGCTATGTGTACGTCATCAATGCGCAGGGCGCGTTTCTGGGCGTGGTTTCCATTCACGAAATATCCCGCCGGGTGCTGGCGCAGGAGATTAATCTGGACTCGCCGGTGCAGTGCGTGATGGATGAGGATTTCCCGGTGGCCTATCAAAACCAAAGCCTGCGGGAAGGATGGGAAGCTTTTGCAGCCGTCACGCTGGAACGTCTGCCTGTCCTGAATAATCCCCAGGAGCGCCGTTTTTTAGGCGCGCTGACCAAAACCAGCCTGATTCAGAAAGCGCAGGAGTTTCTCTAAGCCGCATTGCCCTGCAAAGCCTGTTCTGTCATCCACAGGCGGGCGTCGAATTCGAGCTGGTGATAGTCCGGTTCCATATGGCAGCACAGCTGATAAAACGCCTTGTCGTGATTTTCCTCTTTCAGGTGCGCCAGCTCATGTACCACGATCATGCGTAAAAAAGGCTCAGGCGCCTGGCGGAAAAACGTGGAAATACGAATCTCCGCTTTGGCCTTCAGGTTGCCGCCCTGCACACGGGAAATGGCCGTGTGCAGGCCCAGCGCGTGCTTCATCACCTTGATTTTGTTATCCCAAATCACCTTATTGATGGGCGGCGCGTTGCGCATGAAGCGGTTTTTCAGTGCCAGCGTAAAGTCATACAGCGCCTTATCACTCATCACATCGTGTCTGTCGGGATAGCGCTGTTGCAGCACCGGGCCCAGACGCTGGCGATCGATGAGCGTTTGCACCTGTTCAAGGATGGACTCAGGATAACCCTGAAGATAGATCAGTGAGGACATTAGAGATTCCCGGCGAAAGACAGTATACTGCGCCCCCTTTTTGGGGCGAAAATCAACCAAAGTGTACCACGCCGGAGAATTCATGAGCCAACTTGAACTGAACGATCGCACACTGATCCTGCACCGTTTCCCGCAGATGCGTGACGAAAGTCCGTTACAAGCCTGGGATGCCGCTGATGAATATCTCCTGCAGCAAAGCCTGCCGCCTGGTCCAGCGTTAATCTTTAACGACAGCTTTGGGGCGTTAACCTGCGCACTGAACACCCGTCCGCTGTGGCATATCAGTGACTCCTGGCTGAGTCAGCAGGCCACGCGTCAGAACCTGCGCCTGAATGCGCTGGACGACAGCGATGTCCAGTTCCTTGACAGCCTGGCACCGTTGCCGGCCGCACCGGCACTGGTCTTGATCAAAATTCCTAAAACCCTGGCGTTGCTGGAGCAGCAACTGCGCGCAGTGCGTCAGGTTATCACGCCAGAGACCGTGATAATGGCGGCGGGGCGTGCGAAAGAGATTCATACCTCCACTCTGCAATTGTTTGAGCAAATCATTGGTGAGACCAAAACCTCACTGGCCGTCAAAAAAGCGCGCGTGATTTACAGCCAGTTCACCCAGCCTGCGCTGCGCGAAAAATCGCCTACCCAGGTCTGGTCGCTGGACGGTACGCCTTATCAGATCCATAACCACGCCAACGTCTTTTCCCGCTCTTCACTGGATATTGGCGCGCGCTTGTTCATGCAGCACCTGCCGGAAAATATTGAAGGCGAGATTGTCGATCTGGGCTGTGGCAACGGCGTGATTGGCTTGATGGCGCTGGCACAAAATCCCGAGGCGGAGGTGCATTTTCTTGATGAGTCATACATGGCGGTGGCGTCCAGCCGGTTAAACGTAGAGATCAACCGCCCGGACGATCTGTCACGCTGTCAGTTCCGGGTCAATAATGTCCTGAGCGGTTATCCTTCCGATACGCTGCATGCGGTCTTGTGTAATCCGCCGTTCCACCAGCAGCACGCGGTGACCGATCACCTGGCCTGGCAGATGTTCCGTGACGCAAAGCGCTGCCTGCAATACGGCGGGGAGCTGCGCATTGTCGGCAACCGTCACCTGGATTATCACCACAAGCTGAAGAAGCTCTTTGGCAACTGCACCCTGGTTGCCTCCAACAAAAAATTTGTGGTGCTGCGTGCAGTGAAAATGCGTTAACTACAGCGTTAACGCCAGCGCGGTGGCCTGGGCTATCGCCCGACGGGCATCCAGCTCCTGCGCGACGTCGGCCCCGCCAATCACCTGCACGGGTTTACCGTTTGCCCGCAGCGCCGCTTCCAGCTCGCGTTGCGGCTCCTGACCGGCACAAATAATCACGTTGTCGACCGGCAGGAGCAGGCGCTCGCCGTCGCGCCGGATATGCAGCCCTTCATCATCAATCGCCAGATACTCAATCCCGCCCCACATTTCAACTCCCCGTGACTGGAGACTGCTGCGATGGATCCAGCCGGTCGTTTTCGCCAGCGTGGCACCGGGCTTGCCGGGCTTGCGCTGAAGCAGCCAGATTTGACGCGGTGAAGGCTGTGGCGCGGGCGCAATCACGCCGCCGCGCTGCGTCAGGCTCTGATCGATGCCCCATTCGCGATAAAAATCCCCGGTGGTTTCGTTTGCGGGCGGTTCAGACAGATATTCAGCCGTATCAAACCCGATCCCGCCCGCGCCAATAATCGCCACGCGTGCACCAACCGGACGCTTATCCGCCAGCACGGCCAGATAGCTCAGGACTTTGGGATGATCAATACCGGGGATATCTGGCGTACGCGGTTTAATGCCGGTCGCCAGGATGACTTCATCGGCGTCTGCCAGCAGGGGAGCGGTGACCCGACAGCCTGTTTTGATTACCACGCCCGCCGCCGGCAAACGATGGCGAAAATAGCGCAGGGTTTCGCGGAATTCCTCTTTCCCTGGGATCTGTCGGGCGATATTGAACTGTCCGCCGATCTCATCGGCCGCCTCATAAAGGGTGACCTGGTGGCCGCGTTCAGCCGCCTGTAAGGCAAACGCCATACCTGCCGGACCGGCCCCTACAACCGCCAGCCGTTTGGGCATGTGCGCCGGTGTCACCGGCATGAGGGATTCGTGGCAGGCACGCGGGTTGACCAGACAGGCGGTGACGTGACCGGCAAAGATCTGATCCAGACAGGCCTGATTACAGGCGATACAGGTGTTGATACTGTCGTCATCCCCCCGTTGCGCCTTGCTGACAAACGCGGCATCGGCCAGGAACGGTCGGGCCATGGAAACCATGTCCGCACAGCCATCCTGCAAAAGCTGTTCTGCCACCTGTGGATGGTTGATTCGATTCGTTGCCACCACGGGCACGGCAACGTGTTGGCGCAAGCGGCGCGTGACCCACGCGAAGGCGGCGCGGGGCACGCAGGTCGCAATGGTCGGAATGCGAGCTTCGTGCCAGCCAATGCCGGTGTTAAACAGCGTCACGCCACAGCGTTCCAGCGCTGTTGCCAGTCGTAGCGTTTCGTCCAGCGTACTGCCTTGCTCAATTAGGTCCAGCATCGACAAGCGGAAGATAATGATAAAACGGTCGCCGGTGGCCTGACGGACCGCGCGGGTGACCGCTAAAGCAAACTGCATGCGCCCGGTAAAATCGCCGCCCCAGCGGTCCTGACGCTGGTTGGTGTGCGGTACCAGAAACTGATTAATCAGGTACCCTTCGGAGCCCATGATTTCTACGCCGTCGTAGCCCGCTTTTTGCGCCAGACGGGCACAGTGCGCGAAGTCGGCAATGGTCTGCTCAACCTCGGCGTCGCTCAGTTCCCGCGGCGTAAAACGGTTAATGGGGGCCTGTATTGCAGAGGGCGCAACCAGATCGCGCTGAAAACTGTAACGGCCGGTATGCAAAATCTGCAGCGCGATTTTTCCCCCGTGCTGATGCACGGCGGCGGTGATTTGCCGGTGCCAGTCACACTGTGAATCCTGGTTCAGCACCGCACCGTGTGCGGCGGTCACGCCCTGAGGATTGGGCGACACGCCGCCCGTCACGATCAGCGCCACGCCTTCCCGTGCCCGTTCGCCATAGAATGCCGCCAGCCTGGCCGCGCCATCTTCACGCTCTTCCAGACCGGTGTGCATAGATCCCATCAAAAAGCGGTTTCTGAGCTGAGTAAACCCCAGATCAAGGGGCGTAAACAACGCCGGGTAGGATGAGGGCAGCACAGTCATAATCACTCACAGATAAAGTGGTCGGATGAGTTAGCTTTAACCATTTTTCTGTTAAAAAAAAGTGAAATGGCATCAGGCTGTGAGAAACATCATAAAAGCGGCCTTAGCCGCCACATAAAACGGCCAGGCCGGGGAAATGCAGGGGAAGGCCAGCGGATGTGCGCGCAACCTCAGCGGCGGCGAATCCAGGAATAGCGAGAACGATAGCCACTGCCGTGATGCGTGTTGAAACGGTAGCTGGAGCCCGCCTCGGTAGTGCAATAGGTGCACTGGTGGACAGGGTCAATGTTTTCTGCCGGAATGCCTGCTTTTATCAGCATTTGCGTCGCCAGATACGGTAGATCAAACCAGACACCGCCACGGGTAGCAACGGCCTGGGGGCGCTGAGCGCCGGGATTGTGGGGCTGCGCCGCATAATAGCGCAGTGGCAATGGCATGTCGGGCATCTGTTCAATCTCTGCCAGACGTTGACGATCCAGCTCAAAACAGCAGGGAGCCAGCGCCGGGCCAATCGCCACCGTCAGGCTCGCTGGCGTGGCACCGCGTTCGCAAAGATGCGCTACCGCCCGATACAGCACGCCAGCCAGGGTCCCCTGCAGACTAGCATGAACAGCGGCAACCTGTTTCTGCTGGCTGTCGGCAAACAGCACCGGTAAACAGTCGGCCGTGTAAACCGCGACGGGGCGGTGGCCGGTGGCGATCACGCCATCTGCATCACCGCTTTTGGGTGGAATAGTGTGAGTGTCGGTTAACACGACGGCGCTGTGACGCTGATGGGCATAGGCGGCATCATCAGGAGGCGGTTCGCCTGCGGGCTGAAACGCATAATCGACCCAGTCAAGTGCATCAAGCAACGGCGAACGCGGTGTAGCGGACATCTTCATCTCCTGTTGAAACAGCGTGTAATGTTGCTGCCCTCAGCTTACGTTAACTGCTACATTTTTGAAGCGTTACCCACTTAAATCTTTCACACCTTAGGATAAAACGATGAAACATTCAGTGAATTTCGCGCTGTCGGCGGTGGTTGCGCTGGCACTGGCAGGTTGCGCGCAACCTGCCCGACAGCAGGCACAGCAGCAACTGGGGCAACAAACGGTCCTGGCCCTGAACTGGTTCCAGCAGTCCGGCGAATATCAGGCGCTCTGCTGGCAGGCATTCAACAGCGCCCGTCTGGCCTTTGATCAATCGGCTTCGCTGGTGGGCAAGCCTAAAGCGGTCATTGTCGATTTAGATGAAACTATGCTGGACAACAGTGCCTATAGCGCGTGGCAGGTGAAGAATGGCCAGCCTTTCAGCGACAAAACCTGGTCAGCCTGGACACAGGCGCGGCAGGCAAAAGCGGTTCCCGGCGCGGTGGAATTCGCCCGCTACGTCAACAGCCATGGCGGCACCGTTTTTTACGTCTCCAATCGCGATCAAAAAGACTATGCCGCCACGGTGGCCAACCTGCAGCAGCTTGGCTTCAGCGGAGTCAGTGAGAAAACGGTCAGCCTGAAAACCGACTCCTCAAACAAGCAGGCGCGTTTCGATGCCATTAAAAATGCGGGCTACAATGTCGTTTTATATATCGGTGACAACCTGAATGATTTTGGCGGCGCAACCTGGCATCAGGGTAACGCGCAGCGTCGGGCATTTGTCGACAATAATCACGCGCTTTTCGGTACGCAATTTATTGTTTTACCCAATCCATTGTATGGCGACTGGGAAAGCGGCATGGCGGAAAATTACAATAAGCTGACACCACAACAACAGCTTTCCGTTCGTGAGGCGCGCCTCAACGCCTGGAACGGTAAATAAAATGTCAATATGAAGCGCCTGCACTGGGCGGGCGCCTTCACGTTGGCTCAAATATTTACTTACATCCGTCACTATTTTCACGCAAATTAAATTAACTATCTCTCGCTTTAATTTACCCCTTCATTAAGACGGATTCACTGCCTGCATTAAATAAAGGCGGTTAATCGTGCTATTTATAAATTCTGCATTTAAGACTAATCCTGGTCTGTGGCGTCGCTGTTATTTTAATTACTTAGTTCGCTATGAAAGTTTTGTATTTATTTGTCAATCTATAAATCATGACTTTAATTTTATGTGTCTGATTTTAAATGAATAAAATTAAAATAACTGCAAAATTTGGTGGTATGACCTCTTAATCTTATTTACGTTTTGATGACGTTAGTTGAATAAAGTCTTACACAGGCAGGCAGTATTTTGGCGCGTGTAATATTCCAGGTGCATTGAAAATGATAAGCGGCTATAACCTTTTAATGTGATGGAGTTCAGGTTTCATTAGCCCCTCGCCCAAATAAGGTGAGCGGGTTCACTCCGTGGTTCGCCTGGAAATGATATTCCCGGTAGTTAAGAGAAGATGATTGTGACGACACTTAAACCCTTATTAGCGAAAAATCGCAGTTGGGCCTTACAGCGCCGCCAACGTAACCCCGCCTATTTTGAAAAATCGCTCTATCAGCAAAAACCGCATTCATTATGGATTGGCTGCTCAGACAGTCGGGTACCGGCGGAGGTGTTAACGGGTTCCCATCCTGGCGAGCTGTTTGTTCATCGTAATATCGCCAATATGGTCGTGGCGGAAGACGACAATCTGCTGAGTGTTCTGCAATATGCCGTCTTCTTTCTTGGCGTGAAGCGCATTGTATTAAGCGGTCACTATGGTTGCGGCGGCGTTCAGGCGGCTCTGAATCTGCCTGGCAGTCCGTTAGCGACGGAGGATTCTGCACTGGCGCGTCGTATTACCTGTTTGCGCGACGGCCTGGCAAGCCATCTTGGCGACCCGACGGCGCAGGAAACAGAGGGTGAGAAACTGAACCGTCTGGTGGAGGCAAACGTGCGGGTGCAGTTTGCCAGGCTGGTGGCTTCCGACCCTGTCCGTCAGGCCTGGCAATCTGGTCAGGAACTGGATGTGTTTGGCTGTGTTTACGACCTGCAATCGGGTCATCTTAAAGAGTTGATTCAGCAATCTGCAGAGGAGTCTTCACCATGAATCTGGATACGTTACGCCGCGATGTGCCGGCAGGGCTGGTTGTGTTTCTGGTCGCACTCCCGCTCTGCCTCGGTATTGCTCAGGCCAGCGGTTTACCGCCTTTTGCCGGCTTACTGACCGGTGTGATTGGCGGGATAATCGTGACATCACTCAGTCCGTCACGCTTCGCCGTCAGCGGTCCTGCGGCAGGACTGGTCACTATCGTGGTCGCCTCGATGGCCACGCTGGGAAGTTTTTCCGCGTTTCTCACTGCGCTGATCATCGCCGGGCTTTTACAGTGCCTGTTTGGTCTGCTGCGCGCTGGCCGTTTTATTGCACTCGTGCCCGGTAGCGTGATTAAAGGTATGCTGGCGGCGATTGGCCTGCTGCTGATCATGCAGCAAATACCGGTGGCGCTAGGAGCCGGCGGCAGCGTAAAACTGGTGTCGCTGGTAAACGGTGAAATGACCTTTTCGCTCTCGGCGCTGTTGGTGTCGTTGGTGGGCTTGTTCATTTTGTTTGCGTGGACAACCGGCCCCATCAAGCGCATCAAGGCGATAGCCTGGATCCCGGGTCCGCTCTTTGCGGTTCTGTTTGGCTGTGGGGTGACAGTATTGGGGGCGCGACTGTTCCCGTCACTCACCGACGCCTTACCGCGTATTTCACTGCCCGCTTTTGACAGCGTTTCGGCGATGATAGCCGAACTTGAAACGCCGGACTGGATGGCCTGGCAAAATCCGCAGGTGTGGGTTGTCGCGGTGACGCTGGCGCTGGTGGCCAGTCTGGAAACGCTCCTGAGCCAGGAAGCCCTGAAAAAGCTACGTCCGCAAAATCCTGCGCCATCGCCCAACAGAGAAATGTTTGCTCAGGGCATTGGTAACATAACGGCGGGCTTCTTTGGTGCAATGCCTATCACGGCGGTTATTGTTCGCAGCTCAGCAAACGTCAACGCAGGCGCACAAACCAAACTGTCCATTTTGCTTCATGGAGTGATGTTGCTGATTTGCGGTATGTGGTTTAGTGAGATGCTGAATGCCATTCCGCTTGCCAGTCTGGCTGCGGTCCTGCTCTATACCGGTTATAAGCTGGCTGCACCGCGACTGTTTATCGAACAGTTTCGTATGGGCGCACAGCAGTACGTCCCGTTCCTGGCGACGATTATCGGAATTATCACGTTGGGAATGCTGGTGGGAATCGGCATAGGTATTGCCACTCAAATTATCTACAGCATCTACAAGAGTCATCGCAACGCCTTGCAGCTTACGCGCTATGACGACCACTATGTGCTGCGTTTTCAGCAAAATTTGACGTTTTTGCACAACCCTAAACTTCAGGGCCTGCTGGAAAAAATTCCCGAAAATAGCGTGGTAATTGTTGATAACGATAATGCAGAATACATCGATCCGGATGTAAAAGCCGTGTTGAAAGATTTTGGTGAAAATGCTGATAAACGAAACATACGCCTGAGTCAGTGGCCGGTGGCGGTGAAATAACCAGACATCGGTATTCTGGAATTTACAGCAGAAAAATCGGATATCTCGGATATCCGATTTTTTTATTTGTAAGACATAATAGGCAGGGATGTCTGCCAGCCCATTCGTTACCGGTAACCTGTTTCAATACCCTGACGTTCGCCTGTTTACTGTTGTTTTTCTCTGAATGGCGCAGACACGAATCAGGCTTTAATGATGATGATAACGCCACATACTTTGTGGGCGGCGAGATAGTGAGCCTCTTTGTGACAAGGTCCGGACGTATGCGCGCTAAGCTGTTTGAAGAGCATAATGCTAAAAAGAGTGCCTTCTGGCTGTTTATGATTACGCTGATGTTTTGTTTCGTTGGCGGTCATCTGCGCATTCCCCACGATTTATCCCTGTTCTGGCCGGTAAACGTGTTTATTGCCGGTATGATGCTGCGTTATCCCTTTCTTCACCGAACCCGTTTTTATCTTATTTGCTTTAGTGCGATGGTATTTAACGATACGGTCTTTTCGGGCTGGACGTTACCGGCATTTACGCTCAATGTCGCCAATATTCTGTTTATCCTGATATGCGTACTAGTGATGGGAAAACAGTATCAGCATGATTCCAGCAGTGAACGCATCTCGAATGCCTTACGGATCTTCCCCGCCTGCCTGCTGGCGGCGTTCGGTTGCGCCACCTGGGGCGCACTGGCACAGGTAGGCAGTGTCAATGCCGCGTTCGCCGATGCCTGGATGAACTGGTTCAGCGAACAGTTTTCGACCGGCTTAATGCTGTTGCCGTTTCTGTTGACCCCAAACTGGCGCGTGATGTTCTCAGGGCTACGGGTAAAGGTGGGGACGATTCTGCCGCTTATCGCCGTGGGGCTGTCCTTAACGACGGGTGCCTTAATGGGCGGCGCAGGCAGCCTGACGCTGCCGGTGCCGGCGTTAATCTGGTGCGCCATTGTCTTGCCCATCCCGCTCACCAGCCTGGTGACACTGATAACCGGCATCAGCCAGATCATTTTGGTTTCCCATGGCGTCATGCATATCCAGGGCGATTCAAGCCTGCTGCCCATCAGTCATCTGACGTCAGCGCGACTGGGCGTGGCTACGCTTGCCATCAGTCCTCTGATTGTGGCGGTCAGCGTGGATGCTATCCGTCAGCTCAATGAGCGGCTGGCTCTGCGCGCCGATTACGATTTTCTTACCCAGTTATTATCGCGATCCGGCCTGTATGAAAGACTGCGTAACGAGCCCAGCTATGCGCAACGTCAGGTCGGCGTGATCCTGCTGGATGTGGATTACTTTAAATCAGTCAACGACAATTTCGGCCATGATGCGGGCGACAGCGTGCTGGAAGAGATTGCCCGCCGCATTTCGCCGCTGGTTGGCAGCAAAGGGCACATTTGCCGTTTTGGCGGAGAAGAATTTGTGGTGGTGCAGTTCGATCTGTCTCCAGAGAAAATCTATTCGCTGGCGGAGGGGATTCGGCAGAGCATTGTCCGCGAGAAATTTGTGCTGCAGGGCAATGCCGTCACGGTCACGGTGAGCCTGGGCCTGGCAAACGGCGAAGCCCAACCGGGTACGGCCTGGGCTGAGACGATTAACAACCTGATCTCCGCAGCCGACAAAAATCTCTATATTTCCAAGCGAAATGGCCGCAATCAGACATCGCCGGGCAAAGCCCATAATGAAATGACCAGCGACGTTGCCTGAGCAGGTCGCTGGACGCACATTAATGAATACTGGTTTTCAGCAGGGCGCTCTGTTGATGGCGTGCGATAGCCAGTTCAATCAGTCGGGTAATCAGGTCCTGATAGCTCAGGCCCGCCGCCTGCCACAGTTTGGGATACATGCTGATATTGGTGAAACCGGGTAGTGTATTCACTTCGTTGATCACGATTTCGCCTTCCTCGGTATAAAACACGTCGACACGCGCCATGCCAAAGCATTCCAGTGTGGTAAATGCCTTAATCGCTACCTGGCGAATCGCCGCATCGACGTCCATTGGGATGGCGGCAGGAATCACCGTTTGTGCGCCGGTTTCGCTGATGTACTTTGTGTCGTAGGAATAGAAACCTTCTTTCACCACCACTTCGCCACATGGGCTGGCCTGTGGCTCTTCGTTACCCAGCACCGCACATTCGATCTCCCGGCCTTTAATGGCTTTTTCAATCAGGGCCTTACGATCGAACGTAAATGCCATTTCCAGCGCGGGCAGGAGCGCTGCGGCATGGGTCACTTTACTTACGCCCACCGAGGAGCCCTGATTGGCAGGCTTAACAAACAACGGCAGGCCGAAGCGGGCGATGACGGCTTCGGTGTCCAGTTGGTTCAGTTGTGAAGACGTGACGCTCAGCCAGGGGGCAACCTGCAAGCCGGCATCGCGTAACAGGCGCTTGGTGAAATCCTTGTCCATGCTGACCGCCGACCCCAGCACATCCGACCCGACAAAGGGCAGCGACGCCATGCGCAGTAACCCCTGCAACGCGCCATCTTCGCCTTGCGTACCGTGAACCACCGGAAAAATGACATCCAGCTGTGACAGGGAATGCGCATCGTCACGGGCAATGAGTGCCTGCTCAGGTTCGCCGGGAATCAGGGCAATCTGTTTTGCCGTGCGATTGAGGGCAATCAGTGACGGATTTTCTGCATTCAGCAGGAAGCTGGAGGCGTCATTGAGGTGCCATTGTCCTTGTTTGTCGATACCCAGTAGCACGACCTCAAACCGGGTCTTATCAATGGCATCAACGATATTTTTTGCTGACTGCAACGACACTTCATGTTCTGAAGATTTCCCGCCAAAGACGATGCCAACCCGCTGTTTTTTCATCAAAGGTATCCACATAAACGCAAATCACTACCATAGCATGCGCATTGTCATAAAAAATAGCCGGATGAACGAGAGCGCCTTCTGTTGTGCGTCGTGATTAGCACGCCGGGCAAGGTCGGAGAGAAAGGGGGGAAGACACGCGATTCAGAACGCTTGCAACGCTTCATTACTTCGCAAGGAGTAGCGCCTGAATTTCTTTCAGCGTACTCCTCAACACGGGGTTAACGAACTGACGTATATTTAAGAAAGAATCTACCATCGAATAACTGGATTATTTTGTTTAAGGCAAAATAATTAACTACTCTTATAGCGGTATTGCGTGCGGGGCCACTATGATTGATGCCAGCTCAGATGACGCCTCAACACGGTGAGAATCTGCACACAGGTAAAAAAGTGTCGCTTGCTGCCTGCGGATGAATACTGCCACTCATTCAGTACTGTAGAGAACAAAAGTGACGTTTATTCTGCCCTTTGTCTGGCTGATTAGCGTTTACTATCTGCATAATTTATTCTCAGCACATCCCGTTATGTATCGCAGAAAAATCCATC
The DNA here is from genome assembly GCF_003201175.1 of Pantoea sp. PNA 03-3. Lineage (NCBI taxonomy): Bacteria > Pseudomonadati > Pseudomonadota > Gammaproteobacteria > Enterobacterales > Erwiniaceae > Pantoea > Pantoea sp. PNA 03-3. Next base: position 153,475 of record NZ_QICO01000009.1, read on the forward strand.
TTCGAACGTTACTCACCGCGTTATCGATAGGAAGTGTCATTGTGACTTCCGGCTTGCTGCTGGGCGCGCTGTTTCTTTTTCAAAAAAGTAATATTGAAGAGTCGCTGCTGGACAGCAATATTGCCTATGCCCGTAAGCTGGCCGACACCACCGATCATTATCTTGCCATTGCCCAACGTGAACTGGCCTGGAGCGCCGGTCAGATCGCTGACCTGAATAACGTTCAACTGTTACATCGCGAAACTACGCGCCTGTTACAACAGTCAGGTTTTTTCAACTCGGTAGTCGTGCTGGATAACCATTCCATTATCGCCTCCATCTCGCCTGAAAGCCTGTCTCTGCTGGGTGTTAAGGTGGACACCGCTGAAACGGAACAGGCGAATAAGCTACAAAAACCGTTTATTTCTTCGCCTTTTATCTCACCCTCGGGCAACTATGTGGTCTTTATCTCGCATCCCCTGTTTGCGCATGACGGTCATTATCTCGGCTTTATTGGGGGAACGATTTACCTGAAAAAACAGAGTATGTTGAGTGACATCCTGAGCCAGCATTATTACGGTGATGGCACATCGGTCAGTATTGTCAGTGATGATGGCACGATTATTTTCAGTCAGGATCCGACGCGTGTCGGGACGCGCATGGCGTTAAGTCAGCCGTTACAGAAACGCCTGGCGGCCACGATGAGCGGCCAGTTTATGATTCAGGACGCGGGCAAAAAGTACCTTATCGGTTACGCCAGCCTGCAAAAAACGGACTGGAATATCTTTATGTCCGGTACCTCAGAAACGGTAAATGGCCTGATGATGCATACGGCCAGAAATGCCTTCTGGTTTATTCTGATCATCATCGTCCTGACTGCAACCTGCATGGCCTTTTTGGCGTCCCGCATCTCTTATCCGCTGGAAAAACTGGCAGGCATGGTGCGTGACGGGGGAAGTGAGGCCAGCCCGGATCCGCTGTCATCCGTTAACACCTGGTACAACGAAGCTGACAGATTAAGAGAAGCGGTTCAGCATCACCGGCGTGCGGTCGCAGGGCATGTTGCGGACCTGAACGATAAAGCCATGACCGATCCGCTGACCGGATTAAATAATCGTCGCGGTTTCTATGCACAGGCGGCTCAGCACCGCGAGGAGCCTGTGCAGAGTGCGATTGCCATCGATATCGATCACTTTAAAATCATCAACGATCGCTATGGACACGATGCTGGCGACAAAGTCCTGGTGAGCCTGGCGGGTTTGTTAAGAAAGCGCTGCCGTACGCTGGATGTAATCAGCCGGTTCGGCGGCGAAGAGTTTGTGCTGCTGCTGCCGGGCACCTCTATGGGCGACGCGGCCGCAATGGCAGAACGCATCCGTGAGGCCGTCAGTCATACGGTGTTCCCGTTTATCAACAGCATGACGGTTTCCCTCGGCGTCGCTACCTTAAACGGTTTGGGCGACGACGCCTCACTACTCAGGCGGGCAGATGAAGCGTTGTATGCGGCAAAAGACGAAGGCCGTAACTGCGTCATGGTGAACCATGAGGGGAACATTTCTCGCTATCCTGCCAGGTAACGCCGTGGGCGTGAACCCAACGGCGTCTTAACACATTTCGCGGAGTTTCCAGTGCAGCCAGTGGTCCAGTTCGCTGTCTGCCAGGGGACGGGAATAGAAAAAACCCTGGGCCTGATCGCAGCCATATTCCGTTAACGCTTCCACGGTATCGACACATTCCACGCCTTCGGCCAGTACCACATAATCCAGCTCTTTCAGCATGGTAATAATATTACGAGCAATAATGCGTGAGGCCATATCGGATGAAAGCTCACTAATTAGCGAACGGTCCAGCTTGATCACATCCAGCGGCATCCGGCGCAGATAACTGATATTGCTGTAGCCGGTACCAAAATCATCAAGAGAAATGCCAAAGCCGCGCAGTTTCAGCATCTCAAGCCCCCGCATGGACGAGGGGCTCTCAACAATGCGCTCCGTTTCCAGACACTCGATTCCCAGCAGGGAGGTAGGGAGTTTTGCCTTAAGCATTTTCTCTTCCAGGCTATCCGCAAAACCGTCAAGCGAGAAATCGCGCTCACTCACATTAATCGTAACAGGCAACTGAATACAGCTGTTGCGCAGGCGCTTCAGGCGGGCGATAACGTTGTCAATCACCCATGATGTCAGGGCAGTAAGGGTTTCGGTCTGCTCGGCAAGCGGGATGAAAGTGGCCGGTGAGAGTTCGCCTCGTTCAGGATGATGCCATCGAATCAGGGCTTCAAGCCCGATGGGTTTACCGCTTTGCAGGCAAATTTTAGGCTGATAAACCAGATAAAGGCCCACATCTTCGCGCAGCGCGCGCGCCAGATCGTTGATTAACGTGAAATCCTGCGTACGTCTGATATCCGTGGCTTCACTAAAGCGTAAAGAGGGTAAACCGCGCCCAATGGCCTCGTGCAAGGCGCTGACCGCCTGGCGCAGGGTTTCATGGGGCGGGAAAATACCGGAGACGAAATCGACCTCGCCGGTGTGGGTGCTGAGCCCCACTGACAGGCCTTCACCCAGGTCGGCGCTGATGCCTTCCATCTGACAGGCGACCCAGTGCGCACTGATGCGGCTGTCCGCACGCGTCAGCACCGCAAAACGCCCGGTGGCAACAGTATAAATAATGTCACTGGCCGCAGGACGCAGCCGAAGGGGCAAAAGGGTAGCGACATCCTTGAGCAGGCTTTCAACGGGCCCCATGCCCATCGACCGGGCCAGTTCATAGGCGCGCGGCATATCAATACAGTCAATCAGGACCAGGCGGCGTAAGGTTGTATCGCCTGCTGCCGATAAATAATGCATGTCACGAATCAGGCGCTGGCGGTTGGGCAGCCCGGTCACCGGGTCGACAAAGCCCGCAGAATGCCAGGCCTCCAGAAACGACATCACTAATGATGACAGTAACTGAAGCGTCGTAATTTGTGAGGCGCTGAAGGGGTGCGGTTGAACATCCGTGACGCACAGCGTACCCAGGTTTATGCCATCACGGTTTTTCAGTGGGACGCCCGCATAAAACCGAATAAAGGGCGCCCCAACGATCAGGGGATGGGCCGCAAAGCGGCTGTCGAGATAGGTATCAGGCACGACGACGGCGGTGTCACCATCTACCGCATAGCGACAAAGTGAATCCTCCCGGGATGAACGTTCCAGCTTAAAATTGTGTGAGGCACGCACATACTGAAACTCATCATCAATGATAGAAATAAAACTGCCGGGAATGTTCAGTGCCTGACTGGCCAGTCTGACAAATTTTCTCAGTATGTCATCCCGACTTTCATCAGGATGACGAAGTGCCTCAAGGGCACGGATGCGGCGTTCAGGATCGCCGTCGAGACTCATAAGCATGTGTGTCCTCCGCTCCGTACTGATAACGGCGCGAAATTAAAAAGAAAAAGTGTCGGATAGAAGCACCGCAACGCTGGCCAAAGGGCGCGAAAGGAAAAACAGGAAATAATTTTATTTTCACTAAATAATAGGCGTGTTCTGGGTTTATGTCTCTTTTTATTTTCTTTAATAAATTTCTTAGTTATGAACGATGCACACATTTAATCAATTTTTACGTTTTATTTTTTCATTAACACTGCCACAATTATTTTTATAAAGAGTAGCGCGCTATTGTTTTGCCCGCAACTATTAGGCATGAATATTTTTATTGACGTTTTTACACAGCCACACCGGGGAAATACTATGAATATTCTAAAAAATTTTACGATAAGACGTGTCGTCTTATGGATACTCATTATCGCCGTGATCGTCATTGCGCTTGCGGGTGCCTATGGTTCGGTGATTCTCAAAGACATTAATCGGGAAGTTACACGCAGTAACAGCCTGACAGAGCAGCTTATTTTCCTCAATCGTGCCAGTTTGCAGATGCAGGAGAATGCGACAGCGAATCGTGCTGCGCTGGCGGCAGACGTGCCTGCGGGTGATGAGTGGCAGCGCTACCGTGCCGCGCTGACCAGCGCGCCACAGGATTATCCTGCGGCTGCGCAGGAAAGACTCCGTGCTCTGACGCAGCAGATTTCCAGCAATAACGCGCCGCTGAGCGTAGAGCATCAGAGACTGGTAGAACTCTTTTTGATTACGTTGGCTGCGGTCACGGGGCTGCTTTTCTTTTGTGACCGCTATCTGGTTGTCCATCTTGTTCGCCCCGTAGCAAAACTGCGTAATCACTTCCGCATCATTGCTGACGGCGATCTGACCCAGGAACCCGAAGATCTTGGTCGGAATTGTGTCGGGCAAATGGTGCCGTTACTTAAAGAAATGCAACAAAGTTTGCTGAAGACCGTTCTGGCGATTCGCGACAATGCATCCGTGTTACGGGATGAGGCCAGCGATATCGCTAAAGGCAATGCCGATCTGTCGAACAGGACGGCGACTCAGGCAGCTGCGCTGGAAGAAACGGCGGCCAGCATGGAGCAGTTAACCGCGACCGTGCGCTATAACGCAGAAAACAGCCGTGAAGCGCGCGCGCTGTCAGGCATCACTGCGCAAACCACTCAGCAGGGCGAACAACTGGTGAAAACGGTGGTTGGCGCGATGGAAGGCCTGTCTGTGGGCGCAGAAAAAATACGTCAGTTTACGGCTACCATTAATGGTATTGCGTTCCAGACCAATATTCTGGCGCTCAATGCCGCCGTCGAGGCGGCGCGCGCCGGAGAGCAGGGGCGCGGTTTTGCTGTAGTGGCCAGCGAAGTACGCTCTCTGGCGCAACGCAGTGCCGAAGCGGCGAAAGAGATTGAAGGATTAATTGCGGATACGGTCGCCGGTATCAGTCAAGGACGTGATGCGGCCAACACGGCGGGCAGCACGATGGAAGAGGTGCTACGTAACGTCGGCAGCGTGAACGACCTGATTGGTCAGATTGCTCTGGCTTCCGAAGAACAGAGTAAAGGTATTTCTCAGGTCACACTCGCCGTAGCGGAAATTGACCGGGTTACGCAGCAAAACAGCAGTCTGGTGCAGACTATCTCAGCCTCTGCGGAAAGCATGAGCAGCCAGACTGAGACACTGACCAGCGTCATTACACGGTTTACACTGCCCGTGACAACCTCGTCTGTTGTCCGTTCAGCCAGCCATAAGGCCACGCAACCTCTTCGTCCTTCGGTCTCTGTGGCGACAAAAGATGATGCGGCCTGGATTGCGTTTGGCAAATAAAGATATATAAGCCAGCCGGTGGTCTGTTTTCAATTGAAAATAACCACTGTGGTTTTCATGCCCCCGCCTTATGGCGGGGGAATTTATTGTTGAACGTCCTGTTTTAAATTTATATTTCCTTACATCTTACGTTACGAAATAAACTCAAATTATTGGTTTTTTTAAAAGTCATGCCGTTTCGCTTAAGGGAAAGTGATATAAGTTGATCAAAGCATAGATTCGGACCCATAAAATTCCTGCCAGAACGGCCTTCCCTTGATTGACATTTCCCCTGTTAAGATTAAGTATTCTTATGAAATGTGTGCTGCGGCGGTGGCTGATGACCGTGTGAGAGAACCGATACGGGCTGCGCTAAGGCACTGTTACCCTAAGTCAACAACAGGGAGCCTGGTTTGGGAAATTCAATCGTCCGACGGCCCGTGCCCGTCCAGAATAACGTCCGGGAGCTGCGTATTGCGGCAGGTCTGTCACAGGAGGGCGCAGCCGAACGCTTTGATCTCAGCTTACGCGCCTGGCAGACAAAAGAAGCCACGGCGAAAGTCGCGTTACTGAGTCAGGGCGAGTATGAATTGCTGCTGCTGTTAGCAGGCAAGCATCCCTATTATGAACTGGTGCCACAGTCCAAAAAATAGCGATTTTTACCGTTTTACACAGATAAGCAGCCTCAGACTATGAAGTTCATCTCTGAGAGGACGATAACAGTAAAAACGGGGTCGAAGTTAAAGGCGATCCCGTGATCAGAGCAGATGACTGAGATTGGGATTTTTGCTGTACAGGCGGGCCTTTGTTGCGGTTTCAGGTTGGCAGATGACGTTTACCTGGTTCTGTCTGATTGCAGGCGTCCTCTTTTTACTGTGAGATGCCCGGCCACAGTATACGACCTCAGGAGGACATACTCTGAAGCACTCAACCGAAAACGGCGCTGAAGAAGCGCGCTTGCGTGCGCTGGCCCAGTATCACCTGATGGACACGCCGCCGAATGAAGCGTTCGATCGCCTGACGATTCTGGCCGCGCGACTGTTTAGCGTGCCGGTGGCGTTTGTGTCGCTGATTGATGAAAAACGCCAGTTTTTCAAGTCTCGCTATGGTCTGCAGATTACTGAAACCTCGCGGAGCGTGGCGTTCTGCCATCATACGCTTGAGAGTGACTCGATTCTTTGTGTGCCTGACGCGCTCAACGATCCCCGCTTCTGTAACAGCCCGCTGGTGCTGGGTTATCCCTATATTCGATTCTATGCTGGCGTCCCGCTGATTACGCCCGACGGGCACAGAATTGGGACATTATGTCTGACCGATAATCATCCCCGCCCTGCAATGAGCCCAACGGATCGTCAGAACCTGACCGATCTGGCTGCGCTGGTGATGGACCGCATGGAGGTTCATCGTATGGAGGTGCTGCGCCACGCGAGTCAGCAGCGGCTTGAAGCCATATCGGTCACCTCACCTGATGCTATTATTTGTACCGATCTGAATCGCGGGATTACATTCTGGAACCCTGCCGCGACCAACATGTTTGGCTATGACGCCAGCGAAATGATGGGAAAATATGTCGCCGGACTGATCCCGGAACGCTGCCAGACCGACTACCGCAACGAACTTGATCGGCTTGAGCATGACGATGACGCGATCGCAGTCCCTCGTACTCTGCAGATTTGGGGGAAACGCTGCAACGGTGAAGAGTTTCCGGCAGAAGTTTCTTTCTCGGGCTGGCGCGAAGGGGAGGAACGCTATGTCGGCATGATTATCCGTGATGTTACGCTGCGTTATGAAAGCGAGGCGCGACTGTGTGAGCTGGCGTCACTGGATATGCTGACGCGTCTTGCCAGCCGCAGTGCGTTTATGACCCAACTCAGTAAGCTGACGGAATCCGGCGTACCTTATACCTTGCTGATGACGGATTTAGACAGTTTTAAAGAGGTGAACGATACACTAGGCCATGCCGCAGGCGATGCCTTGCTGTGCCATGTGGCTGAGCAGATTCGCGCGGTTTGTACCCATGCGATTGCGGCAGCCCGACTTGGCGGCGATGAGTTTATTGTCCTGCTACCCAATGGTTGCGATGAGGCCATGGGGATAGCGCACATACTCACTGCGGCCATCCAGATGCCATTTGATTACATGGGATCGGTGCTGACGGTGGGAGCCAGCACCGGTGTGGCCTGTTTTCCCTTACATGGCACCGACACGTCATCGGTCATGTCAGCCGCCGATTTAGCGCTGTACCGCGCCAAAGCGCGCGGGAAAGGCCAGTCTGTTCTCTTTCAGCCTGAATTTCGTGAGGCGGAACAGGGACGACGCCGTTTTGAGCGTGAACTGGAAGCTGCGGTACGTCAGCATCAGTTCGTTCTGCATTACCAGCCGCGTTTTAATGGGGCCGATGGGACATTGATTGGCTGCGAAGCACTGGTGCGCTGGATGCATCCCGCGCGTGGCATCCTTTTTCCCGCTGAGTTTATTGATATGCTGATTAAAAGTCCGCTGTCAGTCAAACTTGGGGAGTGGATCATTCAGTCCGCTGTCAGTCAAATTAAGCAGTGGCGGCGTCAACACGCTGCCTTGCGTGTCAGTATTAATCTGTTCCCACGTCAGTTGCTGGAAACGGGCCTGGCCGATGTTATCCGTCACTGTGCCGGGGAAGATGCAGGCTTTATCGAACTGGAAATCGATGAACCGCTGCTTACCGACGCCGATGAGATAAAATTACAGGTTCTGGATGCGGTTAAAAATACGGGGGCCTTATTTATCATCGACCATTTTGGTCGCAGCCTGGCCTCGCTCAGCCTGTTGCAGCATCGCTGTGTTGCCGGCCTCAAGATAGATAAATCGCTGACGGGCCAACTTGAGCAGAGCAATAAAGCCCGACTGCTGTTTAACGCGATTGCTTCGTTAGGCAAAAATATGGGCATCACGGTCGCGGCTGAAGGCATTGAGAACCGTGCACAGCATGAATTCATTTGTGCTGCGGCATGTGACATTTTACAGGGCAAACAGATGGGGGCACCCGTCAGCGCGCCTCGCTTCGAAAAGCTTTATGTTACGCCGCTCAATTGCCCCCAACCCTGATTTGCTGTTCTTCCGGCGTTAACGCTCAGGGTCCTGAGCGTTAACGAAGATGACGCTGTCCTGACCGATGAGGCAGAAAAAACGGCACCGCGAGGGTGCCGAAATGAGCAACGTTTGTCAGGACAATCATTGTGATAATCAACTCACACTAAGATTATCGGCCCTGTGCCAGGAAGATTGAGCGAACCGATGACACGTTTGTGAAAACGTGACGCGACGCAGGTTTTAAGCGGTCTGAGGGCATTTATCCGCAAAAAAAGAGAGAGGCATTTCAGGTATAGAGAAAATTTGTTTGATCCCGGGTGGCGACAATCCAAAGCGTGAACTAGTGTAATAACGCTGTTTGGAAGTCATTTAGGATTTCCCTGAGAACTCCGGCCCGGCCCTTTAACGAGGTTCGGGCATTTTTTTGCACTTTAAACAGCGCCTTGCCTCTCTGTTACACGTTCAACGCGTCAGGGAAGGCCGTAAATCTGCCTGCAGGCCAGCGCTGACGGAAGCCCGTTTTCTGTGCATAACGACAGAGGACAGAGTAAGAGAAGGAAGGGCATTAACGTCAGCGTGGTAATGGTGAGTCGAGAGGCAGGTAAGCAGGCGCGTGTAACGTTTATTGCCTGAAGAGCAGCGTCAGAAGTTCACGATAATGTGACGCATCGTCCTCATTCGTTGCCGTTTCAAGACAACCAATCAGCTTCAGACAGATGATGCGTCGACTCACAGGCTTATTTTCCCGAAGAATTTCGACTGCGATCCTGCCAAGTGTTTCAAGTTGATGTGGGTGATCAATCTGGCTGAAATAATGGGCCAGATTGCTGGTTTTTCCTGAGGGCGGCAAACCGTCCTGGCGCATAGTGTTCCTTGAAGCTGAGTAGGAGTATTTGTGCGCAAGTTAACCGATCCTGGGGGCCGCTGTACAGAAGTATTACCGATTACTGGCGAGAGAAAGGTTGCCAGCCGTCTGGCTTAGATCTGGCAGGGTAAAGCGGCGATATGTAAGGCGGGCACTGGCGCTTCAGAGCTGGCTGACAGCGGCGACTGGCTTCCCATTGTGCGTGAATATTTCAGTCTGTGATAAGAGCATAAACGCCGCTAAATGATCAGGCACAGGCATGGCGCACGTTAATAATAACGTTTTAGTGCGAAGCATTACCGAAGAGAATAACATCATCATTAGCAGGGTTTTATTCATGGGGCGTAAACAGTCGCCAGGAAGTATAACCATCAGCGCCACAACAAAAAATATTAATACTGCTCTTACAAAATGCTGAACGATAATATCTCGACGTTGACGGATATCTGTCTTTACGTGCCTTTGAAAATACACGCATAACGCCGGGCCAGGCCTGGCAAGGCCTGCAGGTGTTGTCAGGCGTACTATAGATATATTCAGAATAGTCTTTATCAGACAGCATTCAGGCCAGGAATTTAATAAAATTATTGCAATTCATTAAGTTAAAACAGGCATTTCAAAAGTATCATTTTTATCACTTCAGGCTACTATTCTTTCGGCAGAAAAAGGCTTTTGTCATCTGTTTGATTATTACTAGAATGTGAAAAACAATAGTGATTAATTGCCCGATTGAGGAACGTAAAGTGTTATTTCACGACGATGAGAAAAGTCATGTCATTCTTGGCGAAGCGGTGGTCAATCTTGCCCTTGGTGAGAAAGAAATTAGTATTGATACACTCATTGCGGAGCTCAATATGATGGCCGAGTCAGAAACCTGTGATAACAGATTAGCCGACATTTTTTCGGCGCGACGCTGGCTAAAGCAGTTCAGACCTTCACCCGTCAGGAGGGATTCCGGCCTGCGCTGGTTAATGACAGCCAGTCAGGAAGGAAAAACAGATGAAAATGTTATTCGTCTTAATCCGGAAGAGGATGACGACCGTGCATAGCCAAACGTTGGCAAGTTAGTCAAGAAAAGGTAATCAATGACCTCTCTGCCTCTGCTTTACCGCCTCGCCTCTGCCCTGTGGTGTAATCGCAACGCTGTAAGACGGTTAGCGATCTGATACTTACGCAAGTGACTGTTAAGTATGATATAGCACTTTATGCACAATAACCCTGCCAGCCAGTTAAGAGAATTCCTGTACAATTTTCCAGATGTTGTATAAGTTTAGTGAACATTGCGTTGACTAACGTTTATACTATTTCTCATTTGGGAGATTCATGATGCGTCAGAACGAAAATACGTCCAATACGGTTCACGATATTGCCCGTTACTTTGGCAACGACACGCTCCCTTCCGAAAAAGCGACGCTGGGTCAGGTCATCGTGGAGATCCTTCATGCAGGCAAAAGCCTTAACCGTAAGGCCATTTGTAGCGCGCTGATTCGTCGACTGAGTCAGTCGGCCAGTCCGCTTGAAGAGCAACATTATCAGAAACTGATCAGTATGCTTTTTGACCGCTGAACGCTGCGACGCACACGTGCATTCACGTCCCGCAGCAGTAATCTGATTGGTCAAATAAGCAGGTCACCAGAGGCCTGAGCATTTGAGGCTGGTTTGCCCGGTTACAGGGGCACAATGTCATCAGGAATGCGGGTATGCAAAAAGATAAACAAGAGAAACTTATTGAAATTGTCATGGGCGAGGCGATTACCGCGTTGCTTGACAGCAATGACACCATCAGTGGTGCGACACTGGCAAACAGACTTAAGATCATGCTCCGGGATGAAACTCACGACGAGCGGCACGAGGCTATTGAAATGGCGCTCACGGAAGTTCGCAACGAGTTTGCCTCCGCACGTGACCCGATTGATGCCACCGTACTGGCATTTGGTCAGAGCATTCCGGACAACAGTCGTAAGCACTAAGTCTGGGCGGCCTTCAGGGCGATGCATGCAGGGTAAAAACGCAGCGGTTGCTGGTATGCACGCAGGATTGCAGCACTGAACAGTCAGTATGACGTCACTTACCTTCACAGATACAGATTAAGAAGATCATCATGCCGAATACTATCGACATTGAGCAAAACACGACAGAAGCAGAAATACTGCATCTCTTTCGCCGTGCGGGTGACACACTTCAGGCTGAAAATGCAGTGCTGGATGCGGTGATTCGTGACATCGTCATTCAGGGACAAAAGGTGACCAGTAAGGCCATCATCATACGTCTGATTGCCGAACTGGAATGCACGGAAGATAGCACCGAGTTGGCCGTGTTACGCCATTGCCTGGAAATTGTTGTGGGGCGAACATCCTCCAGGGACGATGCGTAAGATACAGCCTGCGCGGTCTCGCTGAATCTGTCATGGAATAAAAGCGCATCGCCCTGTACTGATAAAGCGGTATCGGTGCCACCGCTAGTCCGGTGCTTCATCATCTTAATGAAACTGTCGGGAAAGCAGGCGTATCGCTTCCTGACACGCTTTCTTTTCAAGCTGCTCTGTGCTCTGTTCACTGTAATTATGCAGTGAACTGACAATATCCTGAAGATGGAGCTCGCCATCGGGTTTAAGCAAACGCGCAACTATCGTACCAATAATGGTATAGATGTCTTGCATGGCGGTGTCATCACTCATTCGACCTCCGTCAGCGAAAACGTGCCTTTATTAATCAGCGCGTCGGTTATGTGAATACCTTTCAAGGCGCTTACTCGTGCAAAGCGTTTTTCAGAAAATGGGGTAAGCCGCTGCCTGGCAGCGACTTAATGAAGGTGATGGATACTGAGATCACCGAGTTCTGTCGTTTGCGATTCAGCCGGACGAGAAATCATCTCCGCACGGATTTCTTCAATGGCCCGCAATGCTGCGCGAATGCGTACCTCATCACTTTCGGTATCCAGAAGCTGTTGCAGCCGCTCAAGGAGAAGGCGCCAGGAAATTGCCGCATCCTCATTCAGTAGCTGCGTCACCATCTCTCCGATGATGATGTCCGTCATTTTTTCGTCAAAAACGTTATTCATATACTCCCCGGAAGGCGGTTCTGAGACCGAAAGATTAGCACAGGTTTTTCCAGTGGGGGTTTGCTCAGCATCAAAATGAGACTGCACGGATGTGCAGGCGGCACTGCAATGGCACCGAAAACCTTTACTGGCTTTTTTTTGCGGGCAACAGAATAAGTTTCTTTGAGCAATCATTCAATTGTACATTGACGTATTTTTCATCTTTGCCAAAGAAACAGCCCGGGCAGTGCCGGGCTCTGGCGGTCATGCTGCTGCATCGCCGGTTAACTGAGAAGACGGTCAGGCTGTACGAAACACAGAAACCATGTCGCGCAAATCACTGGCCCGTTTTGCCAGTTCATCTGCGGATGACGCCGACTGCTCAACCAGTACCGCATTTTGCTGTGTCACCTGATCCATCTGGTTAACGGCAATATTAATCTGGCTTACGCCGCTGCTCTGCTCTTCAGACGATGATGAGATATCGCGAATCAGCTGAGAGGTTTGCTCTATGGCCTCTACGCTCTGCTTAACTTTGCTGCCCGCATCCTGCGCCAGCGTTAAGCCTTCATTCGACTGAACGACAGATTGCTCTATGAGACCTTTAATCTCTTTCGCGGCACCGGCTGAGCGCTGCGCCAGTGCGCGCACTTCGGCCGCAACTACGGCAAATCCTTTACCCAGTTCGCCGGCGCGAGCCGCTTCAACGGCGGCGTTAAGCGCCAGTATATTGGTCTGAAAGGCGATGCTGTCAATGACGGCGGTGATTTCCTCAATCTGGCTTGAGCTGCCACGAATCTTCTGCATTGTCGCCATGACAGCGTTCATCGCATCACCACTCATTAAGGCCGCATTAGTCGCCGATACGGCCATATCGGAGGCGTAACGTGTGTTATCGGCATTCTGTTTAATAATGGACGACAGTTGCTCCATACTGGCGGCGGTTTCAGCCAGCGAGGCGGCCTGTTCCTCCGTACGCGATGAGAGGTCGTTATTACCCATCGCAATTTCTTCCGACGAGTTGGCAATGGTTGACGCGTTATTTTTAATACTGGTCACTAACAGCGAAAGACGTAGCTGCATCTGCGCCAGGGCATTCAGCAGTTCGGCGATCTCATTATTGCCCGATACCGTTATTACAGTGGTTAGATCACCCGCTGCAACTTTACTGGCCACTGCCACCGCCTCTTTTACAGGGCGCGTGACCGAACGACTAATCATAAACGCCACAAAGACTGCAATGAGTGCTAACACCAGTAATGCGGCCAGCAGGATATACTGCGAATGACGACGTTGATCGATTTGATCGTTGAGCGTGATTGCCAGTTGCTGGCTGAGTTTGGTGCCAAGATCGTTATAGGCGTTAATCGCCTGGGTAAAGGCTTTTACGTAGTCCAGAGGCGTAATCTGCACGGTTTTCGTGATAAAGACGTTTTCCGCCATCTTAAGTACGCTGGCCGAACGTTGATAGGCGTCCTGCGCCTGCGCGGCAAAGTCAGTTTTCAGTCCTGGCTCCACGGTAAAGGCTTTATTCAGTACATTACTGAATTTTTCCAGTGCATTTCGGCCGCCTTCAAGTTGATATTCCATGGCGCCACGATAGGATTCGTCAGCTTTATCCCCCGCCGCAATGATGGACGTACCACTTGCCCGGATGCGCCCGAGCGTTTCGGTCAGCTCTGGCAGGCGGCCATAAATACTCATGATAAGTTGATAAGTATTCAGGTCGGCATCTAAAGAGAGACTGTACAAATCAAGAATGTCTTGATTCGTGTCCAGCAGGTTTTGAATGAGTTGGGCATGATGCGTCAGGCTGCTCGACAGTGTTAACTTCCCCGTTAACACGTCCTGTTGTAGCTGTGACCATGCGGTCTGAACGTTTATAAAACGCTGAGTGGGTTGTGCGCTGGCATCATATTGACGCAATTCAGAGGCTATTTTTTCATACATTGCATCGATCTGAGAAGCCAGCGCTACGCGTGGCGCGTTATCCAGCTTATTTTGGGAAATAGCGATGGCGCTTTCCGCACGATGGCGCTGTATCAGGTTAAGTAATGTCAGGATATCTTTTTCGATCGGTACGCCCTGTAACTCTTGTGTTTTTACGTTAATCGCTTCATTACCCGTCTGAATAAATAGATAGGTAGGTAATATAAATAAAACCAGAGCAAAAATACCGAGGATAAGAAATTTTGTCGGCAGGCCGAGTTTGTCGAGAATGTTTTTCATTACTTGCGGTCCAGGTGGAGTGGTGTCTTTTGATAAAATCATCAAAATATAATTATGTTATGTTTTTACTGTAATAGAATGGAAATTTTTCGCTTATTATCAACGATCTGTTTGATTTAACGGCAGGGCGGGGCCCATTTTTCACAGTGAAAGACAGTATAGAGTGCATTCTTCTGTTTATCATGTTAAAGATTCACTAAATTTTCTTTTCAGTGTGGCTAAGCCAAATTATTTTTCTTTTTAAATTTTCATCTAATCATAAATAGGTATATATGGGATGCTTGTTATAAAAAAGCAGCCTCGATCCCAAAGAATGAAAAAAAATTAAAGTTATCCTGAGGGGTGACGATAATGGCGGTCCTTATTTTTTTAGCCAACAATAAAGTCTTCCAGGGGCTTTTACCGGGTAATATTCTGGTCAGATAATTAAAGTCATATGACTTACGATGAGTATCGCCACGTGCTCAGGACCGATTAAACATACATTCCGCTTACTCCCGCAAGACGCTTCCGAAGCTGAGGGTTGTGTTGCAATCCCTGTGACGCGTTTTGTGTCGCTGCGTGCGTCATCGCCTGCGTGTTTTCCTGCGCTTAAGCACTGTTTACAGTGAAGAAGTGGTGCACGCTCTGACGCCGCAGCGGCAAACGGTGAGTGTTCCCTGTTAACCACGATTGAATATTTTTTTCTTATCGCCAGAAAGTAACCAATACAATGTTTTATTCTCTTTTTCTAAATGAAATTCTTCTCGTTTAGTTTAAGATTTAATATTCGTCAAATTATTTTTGTTTTTATTAAAAAACCATAATTATCAATTGCTTATTATTTTTTTATTACGGGGCTCTTAATTTTTACTGTGGATTTTACTTTTTTAACCGATACCTGTTTTTCACCATAAGCAGGGAGTCCATAATGAAAATTTCAACGCGCCTGACGATGAGTTTCGGCCTTTTAATTACGCTGTTTATTATCTGCACCTCAGTGGCCTATACCGGTATGAATAATGCCCGTAACGGCATGGATGAAGCCGTAAATGTCAAAATGAAGAAATACCGTGTGGGGATGGACATGTACGGTGGGTTACGTGACATGGCCGTCATTGTGCGTAACCTTGCCCTGATTACGGATCCCGACCAAATGCAGCGAGAGTGGCAACGTATTGTCACGCAAAAAGCGAGCTATATAGAGAACCGTGAGCGTCTGGCTGCAATGGTTGCCAGAGATTCAACGCCAAAGGCCAGAGAGGCCTTTGATAAGATAGTAAGTAGCGAGGGCCCGGTGCTGGCGGCGCTGGAACATGCCGGCCAGCTTGGCTTACAAAACAAGCAGCAGGACGCGACGTCTTATCTGATAAAAACGGTTCGGCCATTGCAAGGGCAATTACTTGAGTCGCTGAAAGAGATGACCAGGCTGCAAATGGAAGACAGTGAAAAGTCCGTTGAAATCACCAGTCAAAATGTGCGCCGGGCCACGCTGATTCTGTTGATTCTTGCCTCTCTGTCGGTGGTCGTTTCCGTCGCAGCGGGGTATATGATTATACGCGTGCTGATGCGTCAGCTCGGTGGTGAACCTGCTCAGGCGCAGGCATTATCTGCGGCGATTGCCGGCGGCAATTTAACCGCACCGGTCTCCTTGCGTGCCAACGATTCAACCAGTCTGCTCGCCTCTCTGGCGAATATGCAGACCAGTTTGCGTCGTCTGGTTAGCCAAATCAAAGAGACCGCCGGATCGGTCGCCTCGGCATCCGATGAAATCGCTCAGGGCAATACTGAGCTGTCATCACGTACTGAACAGCAGGCTGCCGCCCTACAGGAAACGGCGGCCAGTATGGAACAGCTCACCGCCACGGTGAAGAGCAATACGGCCAGTGCACAACACACGGCTACCGTTGCCCGCGAGGCTGCAACCCTGGCGCGCAGCGGCGAGTCCGAAGTGCAGCGGATGTCTCATACCATGAATGACATCGCCCTGAGCGCGACAAAAGTACGCGACATCACAGGCGTGATTGAAAGTATTGCGTTTCAGACCAATATTCTGGCGTTAAATGCGGCGGTTGAGGCAGCGCGGGCGGGCGAGGGTGGGCGCGGTTTTGCCGTCGTCGCTGGCGAGGTCAGAATCCTGGCACAGCGTAGCGCCACTGCCGCAAAAGAGATCAAGGAACTGATTGAACATGCGGTGGAACAGGTGGATAGCGGCGTTCATGTCGCCGCCGGGACCGGAGAAAGTATTCTGAAGGTCGTGGGCATGGTCAATGCACTGGCGGGCGCGATGGATGAAATATCAATGGCTTCGTCAGAGCAGATGCAGGGGATCTCGCAGGTCAGCGTTGCCGTCAGTCAGATGGATGGGGTCACCCAGAATAACGCGGCGCTGGTTGAAGAATCCTCATCCGCCTCGCACTCCCTGTCAGAGCAGGCGCACGCCTTACGCGGCATGGTTGAAGCATTTCAGGTTTGATCGCTTAGCAGGGGCGGTAACGCCCCTTTTTTATATCACAGAGTCTGGCTTGCCCAGCCTCACGACAGGACATCCCCGCGTCGCCAGGCAATCGGGCCTGTCACTGAATGGTCAGAACAACCCGGCCAATCAGTTTGATGTCATCAATCCCACAATCAAAGGCCACGCCAATCCCGCTGACGTGGACTTTCCTGACCGGAATACGCGTCAGCGTTCTGACGCTGGCTGTGCCTTCGATTTCGACCAACCAGACGCCGTCATGCATATCTTCGAAGTCAGTATCGATGATGTATTGCGTGGTTTCGGCCAACAGTAAAAAAGCGTTGCGCGGTTCCTGCTTCAGGGGCGCATATAAGGCTTTATCCAGCATCACATAACCCGCATCCTCGATTTTTCCGCTGATTAGTTTTTTTCTAATCAGTGTCGGTGTGTCAGGTTTGCTTTCTGAGAACTTACTTCCTTTACCCGTAATCAACCATTGCAAGTCCGCCCCCGTTTCCATAACGCACTGCAAAACGATATCTGACGGAAAAACATCACGTTTATAGCGTGCAGACAGGCTGCTTGCGGCAATTCCAAGGTGATCTGCAAGCTGCATTTTCATGGTAAAGCCATAGGCATCGACAACGCGATCCAGAGCTTCAGCGCTCGAGTTCGGAAATTTGAAATTAGTATAAACGCTCATTTTCATTGACACTTAGATTTAGTCTAAGTATCCTCCGGTTTTAGTTAGCCTTTGATTGATGCAGCAGCAGGCGGCTTTATCAGATAACGAAAGATTTTGCCTGATGAGGCCCATTTTTACAATCGTCATGCCGGAACCTTATCGCGTCGCTCACCTGTCTGCGTGTAACGGTCAGCACCGGTGAGATAAGGCAACACGGGCGATTGTGTCGGTAAGCGCCGCGATTGCACGCAAGATGTGAGTGAAAGTGGTTTAACGCCTTGTCGTGCTGACACTGAGGCCAGTTTTATTACCGTTTCGCTTAATGCTTAACAAAAGCCAGCGATGAGACAGGCGCGAATCCGTCATCAGGTACAGACACCATGATGTCAGTGACGGTGGCGACTGGTCAGTCAAACCCGATGCAAACTTTATCGGAGGAAAACAATGAGTCGCACCGTCCAGATAAAAAGCCCGCTATCCGCTTCGCATGCTGAAGCGCGTTTTGACAACGGCAGCAGCGAAAAGATGACCTTTGATGAATTTCGTCAGCGCTGGCGTTTGCTGCGCGACAGCAACCGTAACCCTGCGCTGCGGTACTTCAATCACCAAAATGACGATTTCAAATTCTGTGTTTTAACGCTGGTCAATCGTGACTGGCCCGGCAGTTTCAGGCAGGAAGATATTGGCAAACCTTTCGAGTGTTTCGATCAGTTACGTCGTGAACGCATCATCATGGCGATGAACAAGCTGGCGCGCTGGGGAAAGATATTGCCGCGACAGTTCTCAACGGCGGACTGCTTTTTGCCTGAATAAACCACCTAATCGTAACGCAATGACGTAAACCCGTCGGGCATGACTTTGCCCAAAATCTGGAGAGAAATGATGAACAGCGAAACCCATTCACTGAATGACGCCACAACCTTTACCCTCAACAAGCTGCTTGATAACGAAAGAAAAGCCTGCGCACTGGCGGTCGCCAGACGGCTGAATGTTATGGCGGCGCATATTACGCGTCAGACATTAAACGGCATTGAGGCTGCGGAACTGCTGCGCAACGAAGCTGAACGTTATGAAAACGAATCAGGAGCGCTGCGCTGATGGCCGATACCATTGATGTCGCGCAGCAGCGCAGCGAAGAAATCCTGGCGCACAATATTGCCCAGGTCACGCAACGGCCCGTGGCAATCAGCGCTTCGTTTTGTGAAGAGTGTGATGCACCGATTCCCGAAGCGCGCCGTCGCGCCGTTCAGGGTGTCACCCGCTGCCTGTCCTGTCAGGAAGTCTGCGAGTTACGCACACGTCTTCACCACGGACAGGCGCGATGATGACTTTTGCTTACCCGTGGAATGCCCCCCGGCTGGCGATTGCCAGCCCGTATCCCACTTATGACCAGCAGCAACACCGCGATCGCCTGATTGCGGCGTGGCTGCATGGGCAGAAAACCCTTAATGCCCAGGCCAGGATGGTGCAACTGGACGTCCGGCGTCGCATGGCGTTACTTGAAAAGCAACAGGGCACAGCCCGGGCTAATGCGTACTTAGCAAAAACCTTTGTTGAGCGTACATTACCGCGTGTTGAGTCAGTCAACCAGCGCTACCAGTTGCATGCCATGCGTCCCGGCATCGTGGCGCAACTATCCCGAACGCTGTCGTGCCCGCAAGGTGCAGCCAGAGCGGCCGGCACATTGTGGGAACTGATGAAGCGGTTTAACCGCCTGCCGGATATGTCCCGTGCTGATGTTGATTTACTCGCGGGCGATATTGCCAGCTTTATTCATGCAGAACTGGTGCAGTTGCATGCCAGCATCAGTGACAGGACGGATTACCGTTATGTCCATCACCTTTACACAACCGCAGCTATCATCACCCGTGAACTGGGACAAACGCCACCGCTCTGGGAAACGGTCAGTACTCGCTTCTTCTGTCCCGACGATGTTACCGCCGCCATCCTGCGTATGCAGGCAGAGAAATGGTGGAAAGGACAGTTGCGTCGTCTCAGCGCCTTCTGGCGAGAACATCTGCATATTGCCTTAGCCAACGTCAGCAAAAAGCGGTCACCTTATGCCAGCCCGATGGCGGTCGCGGAATGGCGGGAACAGCGTCGACGCACTCGTGACTTCCTGCAGAGTATGGATCTGGAAGATGAGGAGGGGAACCGCATCAGCCTGATCGAAAAATATGACGGCAGTGTGGCCAATCCAGCCATTCGTCGTGCGGAACTCATGACACGCATTCGTGGCTTTGAAACCCTTTGTCAAAATATGGGCTTCCGGGCGGAGTTTTATACTTTAACCGCCCCCTCTCGCTATCACGCCACCTTGCAAACGGGCCACCGCAATGCGAAATGGAACGGGGCCAGCCCGGCGGACACGCAGCGCTATCTTTGCACGCTCTGGCAGCGAGTCCGTGCCAAACTGCATCGAAATAACATCAGTATTTTTGGTCTGCGCGTTGCTGAGCCTCATCACGATGGTACACCGCACTGGCATATGTTGATGTTTATGCGCCCTGAGGACGTCAGTCGGGTAAGTGAGATCCTGCGTGATTATGCCTGCCAGCAGGACAGCGATGAGCTGAACAGCGCCCGCGCACGCAAAGCGCGTTTTCATGCGGAAGCCATTGATCCAGCAAAAGGCAGCGCGACAGGCTATATCGCTAAATACGTAGCAAAAAACATTGATGGCTATGCGCTCGAAGGCGAGCGGGATCATGAAAGCGGAAAGCCGCTGAAGGAAACGGCGATGGCCGTCTCGGCCTGGGCGGCCCGTTGGCGCATCCGCCAGTTTCAGTTTATCGGCGGTGCTCCCGTCACGGTTTATCGCGAACTGCGCCGCCTGGCTGATCTGCAAAGCGCTCATGGTGCGGGCGAGGCGTTTGCTGCCGTACATGCTGCGGCTGATGCCGGTCAATGGGCTGCGTACACCGATGCCCAGGGCGGCCCCTTCGTTAAACGTGACGCACTTACCGTGCGTGTCTGGTATCAGCCCGATGAAAATTGTAATGCCTTTGGCGAGGAAACGCAGTCGATTAAAGGTGTTTATGCCACGGCGACAGGGCCCGGCGTGCCCGTGTTGACCCGGCTGAAAACATGGAAAGTTGTGCCTAAACGCGCTGAAGAAGAGGGCGGCCAAAAACCGCAGCCGGCGTTGCGGTCTTGGAGTTCTGTTAATAACTGTACGCATATGCCAGCAATGCCTTTTAATAATTGCCACGGCAGCGGGATTTACACTATCGAATGCCAAAAATTTCAGCAAAAAGGTTTAGATAATGATGAATACTCTTCGTTTTACAGGCTATTCCTGTCCGAGTACTTAACGGGCTTTGAAAAAGCCAGACCGACATTGTTGCCGTATGAAAATAAAGTAGAACTCTCACGAATATCGAAAAGGACTGACTGCTTTTAAATCCTTGCAGCCGAGCCAAGAGATAAAAATTTACATTTATCTTAGCGTGACGTGCTGTTTAGGTATTGCTGAGTAAACGGTATACGATTGCTGTTGAGTCCACGTGACATGAAACTGGATGGGCAATAAGGTATCTCTTTAAATTATCGAAATGTATTTGGGGACTTAACGTTTTTTTTAGTGGGACAGCATCGTGACACCAGAACGCGGATGAATTTCCGTATCTTCAAGAGTACTACTGGTCAATTTTTCGTCTTTTCAAGTCATGTTTATCCAAATGGAATGTATTCAACCGGTACTGGATTTTCTCAATTACATTGTTTTCAGGAGTAAGAATTATGAACGCAAAGAAAACGTTGGTCGCTTTTACTGCTTTTATAGCGCTGTCAAGTCAGGCAGCAACAAGCATTAATATCAATGCACTACAAAACTGCATCACATCGCCTCCGGGAACCGCTGCTGCTGGTAAACCGGCACAGTTCCAGATGCAAAAAGGGACTTATGATGTCTCAATCACGAATAACAATATGAGCTGTTCCAGTAATGATCTGGGCGGTGGCTGCGCTATTGATACTGTTCTGCTTCAGGGGGGCTTAGGATATTCAACTAATCGGTGGGGGCAAAGCATTACATCGACACCGGTTCGCGTTTACGTTGATGTAACCTCAACAATAATTGCCTGGGTTTCTGACGATGGTTGTTACAATAACACGGGGCAAGCTACGCTTGTAATAAATAAAATTCAGTAGCTCTTCCATCAGGCCGACTCCATCTGATGACTTAATAAAGCCTGAAAGGTGAGCCGGTCTTTTGATTAAATATGCAAGATTATAAAATTTTTATAGTATGCATAAAGAATGCAGGCGGAGAATGTTCGGATGGCATTTTTGACTGGGGAATTAAATTACATGGCAGTATCGTTAAAAGAATTATTCGTTTTTAGCTGCCGAGGATGAAACGTATTGATAGATGATTATAGGGGGAATTAAAAGCCATCATGTTGCTGCAGATTAAGGTTTTAAATAATTGAGCCATACTACTTATCATAATTTCAACTCATTCATTCAAATAAGTAACTGGCAACAACGCTATGTCAGGTATTGGATATCGAGCATGCCAGGATAGCGAAGGGAACGCTGAACATCTTTTCAGTAGGTTTTCCCTCCCGCTTTCACCCTTCGCAGAAGTGCACTGGTGGATGGTTGCGCTGTAGGGGGTATCGCTTACCCATCTCCTTTTGTAAGGACGGCTTTATGGCAATCTTGCCTTTAGACGCATCCGCTCAAAAGTGTGTCTGCATTTATGGCTGGTAGCGCTCTGTGTGGAAGAGCATACATGAAATGCTTTCAAATCCGGACGAAACACACGCCACGTTTTTGGCATCATTTAGAGGAAAATCTATTGATTTTTCTTACGCTTCTGCAGGTCAGTGCTGAAGGTTTGTCTTAAGGGAAGGTTAATAAAAGTTGATGCCTATCAACATGATATAATTTTTTACCAACTATCTTAAAACGCTTCCACAGTTAATCAATGCTATGATACTGTATGTATGTACAGTGTTTATTTTGGGGGAGGGAATTGTGGGAAATGAATTACATGAGCGAGTTATGCTTGAGCGCGTTGAGCTTATCGCCAGGCTCACCAGTGAAGGGGCCTGCGGCGAACGAGACAGGGAAATTGCGTTAAATTTGATTGCTGAACTCGCAGCTAACTACACCCTTTCCGATAACCGATTTTCCGTTGTCTTTTCGGCTACGCCTTTAAAAAAACCATGATGCCGGCGTTCTCACTGTAACGTCAGCGGGTTGTCTGTCGCCTGAGCCCACCCAAAGGATGATGTGGGTTCAGGCGCGGGCAGCGGTCCGGGCAAACAGACCTTCACTTCGATCGGTCTTTAGCGTTCCTTTCTGTCATGTCAGGCCACAAAAAACGCCAGGCAGTTGTCACGTTCCTTTCCCGTTTCACTGCTTCATCCGGCCGCAGACGCTCATCGTTAAAACACGCACTTTTCTTTCCCGTTTCGCTGCCTCTTCCGCCTGCGGATCATCACGGCTAAAACACGCACCTTCCTTTCCCGTTTTATTGCCTCTTCCGGTCGTTGAACCTCATCGTTAAAACGTGCGATTTTCTTCCTTCCTGCCGTTTTTTAGCCGGAGTCATCCCATTTTTACTGCCTTTGCCCGCTCACTGTTGAGCGGGCGCTCCCGCGTTGAGCAATGCGCTGCTGAAGCAGACACTACTCCTGTCGCGCGCTGGCAACGCAGGCCGCGCTGAGCACATGCCCCCTGTTTACCGCATGGCCTGAGCTTTATGAAACCTGCTTTTGCGACAGGAGATATGGCCTGGCGATGCGGTGCCGGTAATGCAGGCTACCGCTGACAACATTTCGCCCAGCCAACCATGGTTTTTATGCTCATAAGGGGCCAATCAATGCTGATTTATGCACGACAGGAAGAAACGGTTGATGAGATTTGCTGGCGTTATTACGGACGCACGCAGCAGGCGGTTGAACAGGTTTATGCCGCCAATCCTGGCCTGGCAGAAAAAGGCCCAACCTTACCGCACGGATGCAAAGTGGTCTTACCGGATCTGCCCCAGGCGGCTACTGGTGAGACGCTCAATCTGTGGGATTAGTGCCAATGGAAAAAATCAGTTCTCTGATTAATTACCTCATCGGGATTGTCCTGATGTGGTTTGGACGTCACACACCACAGGATATCGCTTTTATGGTGGGCTCTGGCGTTGCTGTGTTAACGATGTGCATCAATGTCGCAACCTTTTTTATCAACTGGTATTACCGCCGCAAAACCTACGAGCTGCAGCAGCGCAACGTTAAGGGGCTGAATTTTGAGCCAGACCGCTAAGCGATGTGCCGTCGTCGCCGTGCTGGCCATGGCCGCACTGCTACCGCAAATCAAGATGCTAAAAACCTCCGAAGCCGGACTCAGGCTGATTGCTGATGCCGAAGGGTGCCGCACGTCACCTTATCAGTGCAGCGCCGGCGTCTGGACTAACGGCATTGGCCATACGCAGGGCGTTACGCCTGCCAGCGTGGTGAACGAGCGCCAGGCGGCAGTCAACCTGGTTTATGACGTCATGCGCGTTGAGCGCGGCATTGATCAGTGCATGACACGTGACATGCCCTCCGAGGTCTACGACGCGGTGGTGTCCTTTGGCTTTAACGTCGGCGTACATGCCGCCTGTAACTCCACGCTGGCGGGCTTCATTAACCGTGGCCGCTGGCGCGATGCCTGCCTGCAGCTCAGACGCTGGGTCTATGTCAAAGGGACGTATAACGCCGGGCTGGATAACCGTCGCCAGCGTGAAATGGTCTGGTGCCTGAAGGGGGCAGGATGATGCGACTGATGGTGTTTGCGATCGTGACGTTACTTGCGGCACTGGGGGCCGGCGGCTGGCGTCTCAGCGTCATCGAGGCGCGGCTGGACAAGGCACAGCACAAGGCCGCGGCGCTGGCCGCCGACCTGAGCAACCGGGAGAAGGCCATCGATCAACTCAACCGGGATAGTCAGGCCAGCCGAAAACGTGAGGCCGAACTGCGGCTACAGCAAAACCAGGCCAGCGCTCAGGCGCTGAACCGCGAAACGACAATCAGAAGAGAAACCGATGCGAATCCCGCTTTACGTGCCTGGAGTGCGACTGCTTTGCCTGCTGACGTTATCCGGCTGCACAGCCGTCCCGCCTTCAGCAATGCCCGAGATTATCTGGACTGGCTGTCCACGCGTGACCAGTTGCCCCATCCCGGAGAACCGCCTGCAAACGCAGGGTGATTTGGCGGCAGATAACCGCCAGTTAGAGGCTGCGCTCGCATCGTGCGGGTTGCAGGTAGAGATGATTAAAGCGTGCCAGGAGCAGCATGATGTTGAAAGCAACCCAACTCCGTCAGGTGCTGATAAACAGCGTTCCGCTGCTACAGCAAAATCCTGACAACCTGACCATCGATATTCAGTCCGGCAGTCTGGTCTCCACCCTCGCCAGCTCGCTGTCGTTTGAATACCACTTTCAGCTGGCTGTCGTCATTACTCAGTATGCCGACGATATTGATCTGATCATGGTGCCCGTGCTGGCCTGGCTGCGGGAAAACCAGCCCGACATCATGGTGTCGGAGGAAAAACGCCGCACCGGCTTTACCTTCACGCTTGATGCCACGGACGAGGGGAAGCACACCGTGACGGTCACGCTCCAGCTGACCGAACGTGTCTGGGTTGAGCAGCAGGAAGGTGGATTACACATCACGCATCTGCCGGAACCTGCGCTGCCAGAAAACGATGCGCGGCCCTGGCAGTTGTATATCAAAGGCAAGCTGGTCAGCGAATGGAAGGCATAGCCACTGCCGCTTTTGCTGAGGCGCTGTTTAGTCATTTCTGAGTAAACGGCATTCGATTGCTGCTTTTCTCCTGCAACGTGAAACTACTGCCATGAACGAGCAAATATTAGAAATCAAGCGCTTGCTGCGCAACATGGTCCGCATCGGTACTGTCTCCGACGTCAATCTGGAGGCGGGCACCTGCCGTGTAAAGACCGGTGATAACACCACTGACTGGCTGCACTGGCTGACAGCCCGGGCGGGACGCACCCGTACCTGGAATGCCCCTTCGGTTGGCGAGCAGGTGTTGATCATGAGCCTGGGCGGCGAGCTGAACAGCGGCTTTGTTTTGCCCGGTGTGTTTTCGGATGCCAGCCCGGCGCCATCGGCCTCTGCGGATGCGCTGCACTGCTCCTTTCCCGATGGGGCGGTTATTGAATATGAGCCCCAGACCGGCGCGCTAAAAGCGGAGGGGATCCAGACTGCCACTCTCAAGGCGGCCGTTAAAATCCTGCTGGATACGCCCGAGGTGGAGTGCACAACGTTACTCAAAACCGCCACGCTGGAAGTCACCCAGGGCGGCACCATGAAGGGCGACGTATCGCACAGCGGCGGCAGTTTCGCCTCCAATGGCAAAGTGCTGCATACGCACCAACATCCGGGCGACAGCGGTGGGACAACAGGAGCGCCATTATGACAACAGCACGCTACAGCGGTATGAGCCGCGAAACGGGTACGACGCTGGAAGAGCTGGATCACATCCGACAATCCGTGCGCGACATTTTAACCACGCCACTCGGGTCGCGGGTGATGCGCCGTGATTATGGCTCGCTACTGTCGGCGCTGATTGACCAGCCGCAAAACGACACGCTGCGTCTGCAAATCATGTCGGCCTGTTATATGGCGCTGCTGCAGTGGGAGCCGCGCATCAGCCTGACCGGCATCAATTTTGAGTCTGCGTTTAACGGCGGGATGGTGGTGGAAATCACCGGCAACCGTGCGGATACCGCGCAGGATTTTTCGTTAACCGTCCCTGTGAGTTGAATCATGCCTACTATCGACCTGAGCCAGCTGCCTGCGCCAAATGTGGTGGAAACGCTGGACTATGAAACGCTGCTTGCGGAACGCAAGGCGACATTGATTTCGCTCTATCCTGCTGACCAGCAGGCGTCGGTTGCCCGCGTACTGGCGCTGGAGTCGGATCCGCTGGTGAAGCTCCTGCAGGAGAACGCGTACCGGGAAGTTATCCTGCGCCAGCGCGTTAACGAGGCGGCAAAGGCGGTGATGGTTGCCTGGGCCAACAGCAGCGATCTGGATCAACTGGGCGCAAATAACGGCGTGACGCGGCTGGTACTGACCCCTGCAGATCCCACCGCCACGCCGCCTGTTGAAGCCGTAATGGAGCGCGACGAAGATTTTCGCGCCCGCATTGCTGCCGCCTTTGAGGGGCTGAGTGTGGCAGGGCCATCGGGTGCCTATGAGTTTCATGCGCGCAGTGCCGACGGACGCGTCGCCGATGCTTCCGCCATCAGTCCGTCTCCTGCCAGCGTCACCATTACCGTGCTGTCACGCGAGGGCAACGGCGTGGCGGATAACGATCTGCTGGCAATCGTGGATGCCGCCCTGAACGATGAAGATGTACGACCGGTCGCCGACCGCGTCACTGTTCAGTCGGCTCAGATTGTGGATTATCGCGTCGAGGCCACGCTGTACCTCTATCCCGGCCCCGAAGCCGAACCTATTCGCGCTGCCTCAGAAGCAAAACTGCAGGCGTTCGTGAACACCCAGGCACGTTTGGGCCGCGATATCCGTAAGTCTGCGCTTTACGCCGCCCTGCACGTCGAAGGCGTACAGCGTGTCGAACTGGCGCAGCCGACTGCGGATGTGGTGCTGGATAAAACCCAGGCGGCGTTCTGCACCGGTTATCAGATCACGGTAGGAGGTTCTGATGAGTAAACGCCTGCTGCCCACCGGATCTTCGGCACTGGAAGTGGCGGCGGCGGAAGCCTGCGCAACGCTGGAGGCCATCCCTGCGCCGATGCGCATGTTGTGGAATGCTCAGACCTGCCCGGTCGAGCTGCTGCCTTATCTGGCCTGGGCCTGGTCGGTTGACCGTTGGGATTCAGGCTGGAGCGAAAGCACCAAGCGCAGCGTGGTTGCCGCATCGGAATACATCCATAAGCACAAGGGAACGATTGGATCGCTGCGCCGTGTGGTGGAGCCGCTTGGCTATCTAATCCGCATCAAGGAATGGTGGAACACCAACGAAGCGCCGGGCACATTCCGCCTGGACGTGGGCGTGCTGGAAACCGGTATCACTGAGGCCATGTACAACGAGCTGGAGCGATTAATTGCCGATGCCAAGCCGGTCAGCCGTCATCTGACGGGGTTATCCATCAATCTGGACAGCACCGGCACCGTTCCTGTTGCGGCCGCCAGTTACAGTGGCGATGAGCTTACCGTTTATCCCTATACACCTGAAGTTATCACCGCAGGCGGTTCCGGTTACACCGGCGCAGCGGTCCATCTTATTGACCTGACGGAAGTGAGAGCATGACAACGAAATATTTTGCCATACTGACCAATCAGGGCGCGGCTAAGCTGGCCAATGCCGCAGCCCTGGGTACCCAACTGCAAATCACCCAAATGGCGGTGGGGGATGGCGGCGGCACTTTGCCCACGCCCGATCCTGCACAGACCAAACTGGTCGGCGAAAAGCGACGCGCTGCACTGAATTCACTGAAGGTGGATGCGGCGAACGCTAGTCAGATTATTGCTGAGCAGATTATCCCTGAAGGCGAAGGTGGCTTCTGGATCCGCGAAATTGGCCTGTATGACGCCGATGGCGTTATGGTTGCGGTGGCAAACTGCGCTGAGACTTACAAGCCACAACTTCAGGAAGGCAGCGGCCGTACCCAGACCGTGCGCATGATTCTGATCGTGAACAGCACCAGTGCCGTCACATTAAAGATTGATCCTTCGGTGGTACTGGCCACGCGCCAGTATGTGGATGACAAAGTCATCGAAGTGAAAGCCTATACCGACGACGTGATGAAGAAGCATGTCGATGCGGCAAACCCTCATAGCCAGTATCTGCAAACGGCTAAAGCGCTGGCAGAGATTAAAGATGCGGGGCTGGTGGCGGAGGTTCTCAAAAACCTCGGTTTAGGCGAAGGCTCTGCTTTGCCGGTTGGCGTGCCGGTTCCCTGGCCTTCGGAAAATCCGCCAACTGGGTGGCTAAAGTGTAAT
>NZ_QICO01000010.1:0-125983 GCF_003201175.1 Pantoea sp. PNA 03-3
GAACTCACCGAAACATGGATAACAGCAACCGACAGAGGAGAACCAGCATGAACACACACAACGTCAAGACCGCCGCTTCTGAATCTACCGAAACATGGGTGAAACAAAAATTCGACGTGCTTCTGCTCCTGCGTGCAGACCGTCTGCTCACCCTGGCGCAACTGGAAGGCAATCTGATGATGTACCGCGCCCTGGCCGCGCTGGATGCGTTCGGTCCGGATCACCTTGATGACCTGTTATCTGATGTCCGGTACGCGGCAGAACGCATCACGACGATGCTTGATGAAGGCGATATCGCCACCCCGGTTGCGTACGAGCTGGCAACGTCCGTCCTCTCGCTGATCTTTGAAACTGTGCCACCACAAGAGTGGGACGGGATGGACGTGCCTGACCTGCCCGATCTGTCGTGGCTTCAGGAAAATGCCCCGCTCCAGCGTGAGGCGCTGCGTCAGTCGTTTATCGAGGCGGCGCGCCCGTTTGGCCTTACCGTCAGCGGTCGCATGGAGCTTCCTGACGACGATTTCTATCCCGGCACGTACTGGTGTGACGCGGAAGTCTCCCTGGGCTGTGCGGACTCTCTCCCGGAGGCGATGGAGCTGCTGGTAAAGGCAGACCTGAGCGGGGACTGGAAGCTGGATGAACAGGGTGGGTACGATTTTGAACCGCACATCGCCACCATTACTGATATTGCACGCCGCGTGGTGCTGTGCGGCAATGCCCGCACGCTGGAGTGGGCCGTGCCGGAAACCGATCCGGCTGCGTTCGAACGTATTGCGGCACAGAAACAGGCGCTGCGTGAGCAGGCCGCTTACGAGGCCAGCTGGGACAACCATGCGACGGCCCGCCAGCTACGTCAGGAGGCCGACATGCTGGATGTGAGCAGCGTTCATGCCGTCTGGCAGAACCATCCGCACGTGGCGGAAGCGCTGCGGGAATATCAGCATCCGTCCACGCGTCTGGACGAAACCGAAATCATGGAGGGCATGGAGTTTTAGGCGCAAAAAAAGCAGGGTTGCCCCTGCTTTCTTCACGGCGGGTAGCTGTAACTACCCGCCACATCAAAATCCCACTCGGAGCAACGAATATGAATTTTGACCCGCAAATCGTCGCACAGGCGGCGCTGTTTGTAAACGCACTGCGCAGCGGCCAGCAGGCACACGTACCGGCAATGCCGTTCAGGCTGTGGCCCGTTTTTATCGGCTGCGTCAGGCTGATGATGAGGGCCAGCGCATGAGCCAGAAAAATCAGGCAGTAAATGCCGAACTCATGCGCGTCACCGAGGACGACATTGCGCGCGCGCTGGGCCAGTACTGCGTCATCACCCTGGACAACGGTGACGAAGCGTTTTACATCCACGGTCAGTTTATTCACAGCACGGAAGGGGCGAATGATGATCCAACCCTGAAGGAAATCGCCAGGCTGTCGGCCCGCGCGGGATGGCAGGCGCTGAACTGCATCGAACTGCCGGTGCCGGAATCCGGTGAGGTCTGCTGGTCAGACATCGTGGAGCAGCTGGCCCGCCGCACGCCTTCTGAGGAGGTGAGGGCCACGGTGACTGTAACGGGTTGCGAAACGAAGCGGGGCAGGGGGGTGCATTTCTGTGGTCATCCGTTGCTGAGTGGCCACAATGCGAATATGTGGTTTCCGGTGGCAAAGGAGGAGTCGTGGTTTGAAGCGGTTGAGCGCGTTCTGGTCATGAACGGGCTGGCCGAAAACCTTTGCAGTCTGGAGCCGCTGCGAAAAGGCAGCGATTACAACGACTGGCGTGCCATTTATAACCGCAAAGTGCGAATCTGACGGGGCAGGGCCGGTTGTTTCCGGCCCTGCTGTCACTCACTCAGGAGAAGTTCCCGATGCTGAAAAACACCCCATCCGCTCTGGTAACGCCCACTGTCGTTGCGTCTGCGGAATCACTGAAAATAGCCGACCTCGATGACCTGGCAGATTACGCGCTGCATCCGGTTCCGTGGGAAATAACCGACGTGACCTGTAGCGCTGCGGCGGCAGTCGTCACCTTCGCCCGCTGCACAGGGCTGGACAGTAAAAATGACCTGGCAGAAACGGCCATTACCGATCTGCTGGCAAATCTTATGCACCTGTGCAGCGCTAAAGATCTGCCGTTCTGCGAGCTGCTTATCCGCGCCGGTGAGCATTTCAGGGATGAAGCCGCAGGCTGATTCCGTGCCGTGCAGGGCGCAAACCCTGCAGGCCCTTCGGGCCGGGCAAAACCCGGTGCTGACGCACCGGCTCCCTCCCTCCGCGTGCTGTGACTCTGCGGGCCAGCTTCACCACCCTGATACGTAATGTGACCATTCTGGCCAGTATTTATGCCAGAACGGGTATGGCCGGTTGAGTTTATGGCCAGCTTCCTCTGCCTGACGAACCATTTTCGCCTTTTCAGAAGCCACAGCCGGGACATGGCCCCCTTCGGCTCCTGCCCTGGCGGGCAGTCGTCAGCCCTACTCCGACAGGCGGCGGAAAAGCTGCCGCCCGTCTCCGCCGAACCGCAAAGGGCCGCGTTTCGGGCCTCCCGGCTAAGGTCTGATGGCTGAGGTCAACGGCTGCAACCGGCTGTCGCCGGTGCGTTCACCGGGCGCGGCCGCGCCCTTTAAGGCCGTCACGCCGTTCCGTCGTGCCGCAGGTGTTCATGCTCATGTTATCCCGTGCGGCTGTTCTGTTCCGGTGGCGCACCGCGGAGGGCTGACAGTACCACCGTCAGCTCAGACAATCAGGGGTGAAATGCACTCAGCCAAAAACTTTACGCATACCCCCGCAAAAACTTTTTGTCTTCGCCCCTGGTTGTCCTCACTTCGCCGGCGCCACTTTGCCCTTCGCCGCGATGAACTCACCGAAACATGGTTAACAGCAACCGACAGAGGAGAACCAGCATGAACACACACAACGTCAAGACCGCCGCTACTGAATCTACCGAAACACGGGTTGACGGGACAAAAGTCAACACCGGACTGACAGCAGATCAGTTTCAGGATCTCAGCGAATTCATCATCGACAACGGCACCTTCTGCGGGCCGGGCGGGGTGACCTGGCAGGAGCTGGCGCTGTTTAAAGAAATCACCGACCCGTCAGAAGACGGTGAGCCACGCAAAATTTATGTCTGGGAGGGCTGGCCATACGCCCTTTATGAATTCGACCTGGGCTACACGGCTATCAATTACGCGCGGACCCGAAAAATGATCGCCTGGTCCCTGGAAAACGCGGGGAATAAATCAGCGCCGCGCTGAGAACGTGATACCTGATGCCGGGTTTAACCCCGGCTGTAATTCTGCAAATTATTAACTCACGCTGAGAGGTCATTATTATGGTCAGTTTTGCAAGCCGTTATGCTCAGAAAACATCTATTCGTGAAAACCGCCCGCTCACCAATGATGAGCTGATGCGCTACGTTCCGAGCGCGTTTTCCGTTGAAAAACATGAGTCGCGTTCAGACCGTTATACGTATATTCCGACGATTACCCTGCTCGACAAACTCCGCTCCGAAGGGTTCGAACCTTTCTATGCAAAACAGTCCCGTGTGCGCGACCAGAACCGCCGGGATTTTACCAAACACATGATCCGCCTGCGTCGCGGAAATAACGGCAGCGGCAAGGAGGTGCCTGAAATTGTTCTGGTAAACAGTCATGACGGTTCCAGCAGTTACAAAATGATCCCCGGTATTTTCCGCGAAGTCTGCACCAACGGGCTGGTCTGCTGGAAAACGTTCGGGGAAATCAGCGTGCCGCACAAAGGCGATATTGTCAGCCAGGTGATCGAAGGCGCGTATTCGGTTCTCGATGTGTTTGAAAAAGTCGAAAATAATATCGGCATAATGAAGGGGATCGAGCTGGATAAGGCAGAAAGGCTGCTGCTGGGCCAGCTGGCGCTGGAGTACAAATATGAAGACAAGGCACCGCCGGTGACCGCCGAAAATATTATTCACCCCCGCCGCTGGCATGACAAAGGCACCGACCTGTGGACGGCCTTTAATATCGTTCAGGAGAATCTGGTAAAAGGTGGCCTGTCGGGGCGAACTGAAAAAGGGAAGCGCACCACCACGCGCCCTGTTAACGGCATCGACGGCGACATAAAATTAAATCAGGCGCTGTGGAAGATGGCGGAGGAATTCGCGAAGCTGAAAAGCTGAAAAAAGTAAACCCCGGTTCGCCGGGGTTTACTTTTTGGCGGTGCCGGGATCATTCCGGCTCAGCGTTAATGGGGGCGATGTTTCTTGTGGCGCGCCCTTTATCATTTTTGCATAGACTTCATCCCTGGCCACCAGAACGCGGTAGATACTTTTAATTATCGCCGCGTATTCCCTGCGCTGTTTGATCAGTTTCGGGTTCGGGCCGGTGTTATACATGCCGACCGTGTCCCATGTCCTGCCATACTGCTTAAAGTTCAGCGCCTCGATCCACGCGCCGGTATAAATGCAGATGCAGGGATCGGCCAGTAATCTTTCTCGCGTAATATTAAATTTTTTTAATTTGGGAAAGTTGGCGCTGTTAATCTGCATATTACAGACGTCCGTGCTTTTATGCGCGCTCCTGTCATTAACCGCGTTATTACGCATACGTGATTCCTGAATGGAATGCGCCATGAGCAGGCGCGGATCGATTCCGAAATCATGTCCGGCTCTGGTGAAACACATATCAGGTTCAGCCTGGGCGCTGAACGCGGTAAAAAAGACGACGGCGGTTAACCACTTCATATTTAATAAGTCTCATATGCGCGCGCAGAATGCGCTGTGATTTGCCTGATAAAAAATACTCTCCCAGATCATCCCGTGCAAGATAATTCGTTACAGACGCGCACTGTGCGCTTGCGGATGGGTTTCGGAACCGGTGCGGGGTTTATTTAAATTTAAGATAAGGCGGTTATTTCACAAGCCGCTTTTACAGTTTTACTATCATCACACCCCACGCAAGATTTCATCTTGCCGTTTTGTTTTTTAAAAACATGGCGTTATGTTCTAATGTAAATGTTTTTTTGAATGTATACCGGAAAATGTGTGCTAATACACACACAAATGAGTGCCTGATGGTGTGTTATTACAGTGCTGATTGGTGTGCTTATTAAGTGCCGCTTTGTGTGTTAATAAGGCACTGTAACAGGCACTGTATTGTGTGTTAATTGTGTTTAATTTTTAAATTCAGTAGCTTATAGCTGATTTATACACATGTGGTGCCTGACTGACACACATAATAAAGGCTATATGGTGCCGGAACAACACACATAAATTTTCATAATTTTATCTATTTTCAAGTCTCTTCAGTTGGTTATATACTTAAACGATGCTCTAAAGTGCCGGATGGACACACATTCAGGAGGCCAGTAGAAATTATTACACAGTGCCGGATTGACACACGCGGAGAAACTGCAAGATAATTTTCGATGCCGCTGAATGATATCAATGCAATAAACATAAAAGAATTTTATAAATTTAATTTTACAACACAGGAAATTATACGGGTAGATTATGGCCAGAAGGAATGTTTATTTCAGAGAGAAAATTTTAAGGGAGGTCGATGAACTTGTTCAGATCGAAATCCAGAACGGTGCCACACACGGCGAAGTTAATTTTTCCTCCGAAGTGGGTAAGCTCGTTGAGATAGGGCTAAGAATAAAAAAACTTCAAAAAGATGGAGACAGGTTCGATCAGGAAGGCTTTAACCGTGAACTCATACGTAAAGTAAGTGGAAGCCGTGAAGGTATCAGCATTCTCATAGCTATGATCTCTGAAATCTACCTCCATATGCGAGGAGATAATACCGAAGACAGGATAGTAGAAATGCTGGATGAAAATCTGAAAGCTATGAACAAAGCGGAAGTTGAAGCGGAAGGACGGTATTATCTTCAGGAGGATAAATAGAGCAGGGGCCGGTTGCCCCTGGCGTTAAGTATTTATCGGAATAAAAACGGTAAAAACTGAGCCTATGCCTGGTTCTGACCTGACTTTTATTTTCCCGTTCAGCGCTTTGACGTGGTTTTTTACAATGGCAAGTCCCAGACCAATGCCCTGCCTTGTTTCTGCCTTTATACCCTGATTGAACGGACGAAACAGAAATGGGAGTTTATTGATGTCAAATCCGGAGCCATTATCACTGACCCGTATCACCAAATAACGGTGAGATCTTTTCACATAAATCCTGATGGTCCCTTGAGTAGTGTTCTTGTTGGCATTATCCAGAAAATTATGGATGATTGACGTCAATTTTCCCATATCAGAAAAAATCATGCCTTTATGGGGGTGTATTCGTGTTACCAGTCGGTTACCGTGCTGTTCATTAAATAATGAGACGGCTGCTACCATAAGTGACTTTAGTGTAAAGGATGAGTTTTTAAGAGCCGTATTTCCGATTTCAATTTTAGAATACTCCATAATTTCTCTGGTTTGATGAAAAAGTTTATTTGTATGGAATATGATTTTGCTGAGATATTTTTGCGTGTTGAATGCATCGTCACGCGGGTTAATCATGTCTGCTGACATCTGAATTTTATGGATTGAACCTGAAAATTCATGATAGATAGTTGAGATGAACATATTTTTTTTCTTTATCACTTCTTTCAGTGTAAGGACGTAGTAGCACACAAAAGCGGCGAAGAAAAAAAATAAAAACAGGACGCAGAGCGCATACAGCTCTGCTAAGCCTGTGTTGTCTGTTATGAGAAATTTCATACCATGGAAGTTATTAATCTGAATCCTGTAGATGACCTCCTGAATATCTTTCATGGTTGGCGTCATGACTTCGATTTGATGCAGTAACGCTTTCTGGCGAATTTTGCCCGGAGGCATTGATGAATAGATTTCTCCCAGTTTTTTGCTCTGCTCCTCAAGAGTTTTTACGTCTGCAGAAAAGTGTTTACTGAAATAAAATGAATTGCTGTCTCTGGATTTAAAATTGAGCACGTTTACTTTTGCATCAAATATTTCCTTCTGCAGTGGGAATGCATCAGGTTCGTCCGTTTCGTATACCGCAGTCCGCATCCTTTCAAAACTCAGAAAGAGCACCTCGCCTGTTGAGTAATTATCCAGATTCGGGTCTAGCTGGTTATATTGATGCCTGATGGCATTGAAGTGAGAAACCGTAAGATACATGCTTACTGCCATGAGTGAAGTCAGTAACAGACATATCAGAGTAAACTGTTTCCCTTTCACTGGACCGCCTTCACTTCAGAAATCATCCATACCGTTTTGGCATTGATGTCTGCTCTGGGTAGTTCCGGGTGCTCATCGCGTGGAAAGATGACTACGTAAGGCCCCATATCCGAAACAGGCAGGTTTTTTCCGTTTTTACGGTAGGCCAGTATGGCATGGTATTTCAGCAGCTCTTTCACTGGCACGGTGTAGCTGTACTCATCCAGCGCAAAAAAACGCAGTGCTTGTGCTTTAATGCCGTACTCATCAAGGAAAACCTGAAACGGAACGCCGGTGAATGTGGCCTTCGGCGTAAAGTTGGTTCCTGTGGTGATGCTGGCCACTGGCATTTTCTCAAGGTCAGCGGTCGATACAGTTTTAACAGTATTACCGTCAACCAGCTTGAAGCTGTCTGCCAGCGCCACCGGACTCAGCATTACACTCATTACCAATGCAAGGATTTTACTCGTCATCTCTTCGATTCCTTTTCATAACCAGCTGACCGAACTCATCCAGACCTTCCGGCTGCCAGCCGTTCTTTTTATAAAACTCAACAGCACGGGAATTACTGTCTGTGGTCAGTTCGATCTGTTCTGTGCCTTTATCGAAAAACCATTGTGTCACGCGTTTTATGAGTTCCGTGCCGATATGCCTGCCCTGGTATTCTGGCCTGACAAACAGGCCACCTATCAGGGCGTGGGTAATGTAATTGATCTGGTCATCACTAGGGATGTAAATGCCAAATCCGTAGCCAGCATATTCCTCTCCGACGCGGCAAATCCATCCCCCTCCCTGAGCAATATCATCCAGTGCCTGCTGGCGCTGGAGATACTGGATCTGGTGGGCGTGAACAAGATTCTCATTAACCGAAAAACGGATGTCATAGACCTCTTTAAGATGTTCGGCGCTGAGCTTAAGATATTCCATTCAGGACCTCCTTAATCACTAACTTTTTCCAGAAAAAATAAGGGATGCAGTGTTTTTTGTCAGCTATTAAATAACCTCAATATCATTGAAATTTTATAATCCTGCGGAGTGGTTAATCTGGTCCACATATCGTTACAAAGATGAGTAAATTCAGTAACCATACTTAAAGCCGATGTGTTTATGTTCTCCTGATTGTCAGACACAAGCCGAGGCTATGGCGTTACATAACGGATCAGACCATCTTCAACGCCTGAATGTTGAATCCCGTAATCAGTAAAAAAGGTGAGAAATCAGGATTGATGAAATGATTGTCACTCTTGACGGCTTTTCCAGGATTTCTACGCCCTGTTTAGCTATGATTTCACCTATTTCATTTTCATGCTGATCCAACTGGGCCGTTAAAATGATTATGGGAACAGCTGCGTTGTTAGCGCGGATAGTTTTAATGATCTCGCCTGCGTTTTCTTCGTAATCCAGAAGCCAGTCCACAATATAAGCATCATAAAAGTGCCGCTTGACGTGCTCAAGCATTTCGAGCTTATCCCTGAAGAGAGTTGCCTCGATCCCAAACCGGTTTGATACTGATTTCATCAGATCCAGGATCTCAGGGTCGTTGTCGAGAATGGCTATACGTGGAGCAGGCAGCACTTCGAGGTTTACAACTTTTTTCAACGATCTGTGTATCCGGTTAGACGTAGGATTGACTATCCAGTACTCGCCATCTTTATAAGCATAGTTCACCCCGGCCTCTACTTGCTCAGCATCTTCACTTTCGACTTCAATGTTACATCGCATATGTAAGTCATTGACGATAAAAATGCCGTTGTACTGAGGGCGTTTATTGTAGGCCTCACGGAAATATTCGTGTATTTTTCGTACTTCTTCGAACCGAATACCTCTCTTCCCATCCAGCTTCTGTTTCGCACTCTTGTACTGGATACCCAGTATCCCAGCCATAGTGGTGGCCTGCTTCCTTTTCTCAATGCCTTTTCTATCAAACAACTCCAGTACTTTCTCAAGATTTTTGTTGTTGTCTTCCACGGCCATTTCCCAGTCATTGTGTTCAGGCTGACAGTACTTTATGCCTGCACTTGAAAATTTGTCTTTATTTGGGGAAATGATACACGAATGAAGAGGTTTTGAGGATGGTGAAAGCTCTGCAACTCATTAAATTATATAGACTTTATTATGTCGTCATAAAAAGTTAACTTTAAATCCTCAAAAACAACTCAAAATGGGTCTTCACAAAATGTGCTGACTTAAAGTATAGTTTTGTAAACGCCACGCAAGGCAGCATCTACAGCCTATCGCCTAAGCTGAACGATGATGACTTGCACAAAGTTACGGATGCCACGCCAGCTTGTTCAGGCA
The DNA here is from genome assembly GCF_003201175.1 of Pantoea sp. PNA 03-3. NCBI lineage: Bacteria > Pseudomonadati > Pseudomonadota > Gammaproteobacteria > Enterobacterales > Erwiniaceae > Pantoea > Pantoea sp. PNA 03-3. Next base: position 9,431 of record NZ_QICO01000010.1, read on the forward strand.
TTAAAAATAAAAAGAACCTCTAAATGAGTATCTTTTGAGTACTTTTTGGGGTGTAGTTGCAGCGCTGAGGTTTTCTTAAGTACTTACCGCCTGCAGACGAGATGCATGTTGAGTCTGAAAACTAGGAGTGACAGCGGTAACTAGCGCACTTATCGTTTTATAAAAATATTAAAGCCAACACCAGGGCTTATCGACTGAACGCCAGTTCATTTATATTTTCTACACACAGCAGGAGGTCAACCACCCGGAATCCATTTCTGGCATTACCCGTTATATATCTGAAAACCGCATATGTCATTCAGTTGCATATGTTCTTTTCGATCGTCTCATACAGGATTAAATAAATGCACGCTGATAAATTCGTTTCCGGGGAACCGGCTGACGTGGCGGTAGCATTGCCTGAACGCCCCAAAGTGCGGCCAGGTAATTTCATTCAGTACACCGCCTCTCGTCTTAAAAATCTTCGTTTCACCCATCGTAAAACCCTCAATAAACCCGACGCCGCCGCAGTGCAGAAAACGATGTTTTTTGCGCTCATGCTTGCGGTCGTCATTGTCCCGCACGTGGCCAGCGCAACCGACCTGATGGCTACGCAGACCGGGGATGCCACCGATACGTTCGGCCTGAACAGTACCGTTCTGCGCTGGATTTATATGGGCGAAATTGTGATGTCCCTCGTGGGCTTCATCAAAACCCGTAATCCGCTCATCTTCGTCGGTCTGGTCATCATGCTGGTCATTTCCCGCGCCCTCTACGGAATGATCGGGGCCTGACCGATGGACGAGCGGGAATCAGCCAGATACCGCTTCCCCGAAACCCTCAATCAGCAGAAACGCTGGCTGGGTCTTCCGCCCGAGGAAGCGTGCGTGCTGCTCACGTTCGGGTTAATCGGGTTCTTCTGTAACAACTTTGTCACCATGCTCTGCATCAGTGCCGTTTTCTGGATGGGTATCCGTCACCTCAAGAAAGGGCAGGGGTCCTGGTGGCTCCTGAATCTCCTTTACTGGTATCTGCCCACCCTGTTTTTCAGGGTGCGGTTTCTGCGTATCCCCGATTCCTGTAACCGACACTGGATGCAGTAAGTCTCATGCCGCCCTTTCGGGCGGCCTTTTCCCCGCAAGCGGGAGGAATAATGAAGCTCGAGGTTAAAGAATCACGCGACCGCCTGCTGGCCCTGCTTCTGCTCACGCTCAGCGGTCTGCTGATTGTCAGCGTTCTGGCCAACTGCATTACCGGTTCGCTGGCCTGGTACTGTTACTGGCATCAGCGGACCATAACCACGCCGATGGTCTATGACCGTCCCTTTTCATCGACCATGGACGGCGGGGATGAAAATCTGTACAGCATGCTGGCCCGTTCGCTCATCAGCCTTCGCCTGAGCGTTACCCCTGAAACCGTGGACAGACAGCATGCGCGGCTGTTGAGCTGGGTGCCGCCGGAAGAGCGTTCTGCGCTGAAGAAAGCGCTGGTCATTGAGGCGAGCTACATAAAGAAAAACGGTATCTCCAGCGTTTACAGCATTGAACATGAAGCCACCGATCCCAAAACGGGCGACATCATCGTGGGCGGCACGATACATGCCAGCACCATGAACGGCACTGTGGCGCTGAACCAGCCCGGAGCTGTCCGGACCGCCACCGCGAATGGCGTCTCCAGAACCGACCTGCCCGACGAGAAAAAAGCGTACCGCCTGCACATTCAGTACGACAACGGGCTCATCCGCCTGACGGCGTTCCCTGAAGTGGCCTGGCCTGCCATTTTCAACAACGATGATTCCGGGACAAAACCATGAAAATCTCCCTGACTGCCGCACTGGTTGCCGGTGCCTGCCTGTCGCCCTGCGCCGTCGCCGCCATCAGCGGACCTGCGGGCACGGTTTTTGATAACAATGCGCATCTGCGCTCAAAGATGAGCCTCACCAGTCCCAACAAGATCATTATCGACGGCGAGCTCATCACCGGCGTGTCGGGTCCGGACGGCGCGTTCACGCAGCAAAATACGGCTGACGGCGCGCTGCTGATTACGCCGCTCACGTCGCACGACTTCACCATCTTTCTGGAGACCGCAGACGGCATCGGCCTGTCGCTCGACGTGGTGCCGGAGAAGGGTAACGGGCGCACGCTGCTGCTCATACCGGCCCGCACCCGTCTGAAACCAAATCCGGACGCGAAGGCCTGGGAGGAAAGTCAGCCTTTTCAGAAAACCCTGGTGGCACTGGCGCGCACTGTGGTGAACGGCGGCGTACCGGACAACTACACCGAGCTTTCCGCCTCGCAGGGGCCGGACTACGCGCCGGCCGCAGGCGTGCTGCTCACGCCGGAGCGCCAGCTGGCAGGGGCGCATTTCCGCGTCATGCGATACCGCATGAAAAACACCGGCTACGTCACCCGGGCCCTGACGGAGAGGCAGTTCTGGCAGAAGGGGGTGCGCGCCGTGATGCTGTCCACCCGTACGATTTATGCGGGCGGAGAGGGCTATGTCTGGGTGATTTTTTCCACCGATGAAGGGGGTGCATCGTGAGCAACATCAACACCGTCACCCGCCGCCGTCAGTGGCTGATAGCAGGCGGAGCACTGGCCGCGATGACCGTTACCGGCGGCGGCGTCTGGTTTTACAACCAGCATCAGGCTGCGCTGAAGCACCAGGCGGCGCATAAGCCTGCCGACCTGACCGGTACGGGACTGGTCACGCCCAGCTTCACCGACGCGGTGACAAACTCCGTACTGACGCAGCAGCAGAACAAAACGGCCGGGCTTGAACAGGGGCTTAAGGATCTCAACACTAAAGTCGACGGACAGGCGGCCTCGCTTGACCGCAAGCTGGAGCAGATCACGGCGGCGCTGGACAAACTTCAGTCACAGGGCAGCCATTCTTCGACGCCGGCTGGCGCCACCGGCACGCCGTCTGGTCCCGGCTCATCGCAGAGCGGGCCGGTTCCGCTGGGACCCGCCGGACCGGCGCAGTGGCGTATCACCGATCCGGCAGGCGGTCCCGCCAGTGGTCAGGGCAGCCGTTTTTATCCCGGTCAGGCCCAGGGCACGCTGCCCGCTGCTGCCGCATCGCAGACGGGCGGGCTGATGCGGAAAACCTTCACCTACGCCTCGCTCAGCCGCAAGTGGCCGCATCTGCCCTGGATTTCGTCCGGCTCATTTTCACAGGCCGTGATGATCGAGGGGGCCGACGCCAACGCCAGCGTGACCGGCCAGCAGAACACCACGCCGGTAGTCCTCACGCTGATAGGCGATGTGTCTATGCCCAACGGCAAAACTTACAACATGGACCAGTGCCGCGTCACCGGTGAAATCTACGGGGACATCTCCAGCGAGCGCGGCGAGGTCCGCACCAAGAACATCAGCTGCAACCTGAAAAACGGGGACCACATTGATATGCCGTTTGAAGGGCACGTGGCTTATCAGGGCAAGCAGGGCATTCGCGGCAAGCCGGTGATGCGTAACGGACAAATACTGATGAACGCGGGCGGCGCAGGCTTTCTGTCAGGCCTCGGGGACGGCTTCAAGTCGGCGGCCACGCCCATGGTGGGCCTGGGCGGGGCGACCACCATCGGTGCCGGCGACATCCTGAAACAGGGCTTCGGCGGCGGTGCCAGCAAGGCGGCCGACACGCTGAGCCAGTATTACATCAAGCGCGCCGAACAGTATCACCCTGTCATTGATATCGGAGCCGGCAACGCCGTGACGGTGGTGTTTCAGCAGGGCTTTCGCCTGAAGACCATCGAGGAGCAGGAGGCTGAGAAAGACAAACAGAACACCTCACAGGTTCAGGTGCAGGAAACGGCAGCCAACACGCCTGCGGTTAACGCTAACGGCAGCCGCCCGGCGGTGCTTGACCCCAATGAAGTACTGAAGCAGGCCAGCCAGCTCCGGCTGGGTGACACCATCAACTGACAGGAACACGCCGATGAAACAGTGGTACGTACTGCAGACGCTCTTTGGTCAGGAAAAACGCGCGGAAGCGCATCTGATGAACCAGAACGTGGAGTGCTGGTTTCCCCTTTACACCGGCCGTCGGCTGGCGGACGGGAAGGTTACCTCCGTGAAGCCCACGCCGCTGTTTCCCGGCTACGGCTTTGCCTGCTTCGATCCGGAAAAAATTCACACCACGACCATCAAGGCCACGCGCGGCGTCTCGCAGATTGTGCGCTTTGGGGAGCGTCTGGCGGTCATGAGCGATGAGCAGATCACGGTGCTGAAGGCCGGTGCGGGGCAGGTGGCTCAGACCTGCGAAAAGCCGCCGGTGCACGGTGACACGCTTATTCTCGAAAGCGGCGTGTTTGAAGGGTTTGAGGCGGTATGGCATGAGCCGAAAGGCGCAAAGCGGGCCATCATGCTGATCACCCTGATGGGCAAGATTGTCGAACTGGATATGAGAAAAGTGCGCAATGAAGGCATCCGGTTCCGGTTCAAAAAAAGCGGGGAGGTAAGGGTATGAACCTCAAACCCATTGAATACGACACTAGGGAACGCCGGACAGCTCTTCTGCTTACGTTTCTTATGCTGGCGCTCAACCTCGGCACTGTTGCCATCATGCTTGAATGGGAAGTGGGGCCATCCGGGGGCATAACGTGGCAGTTCTGGCAGATACTGTTCCTGCCTGCTTCGTCCACGCTGGCCATCCAGCTGCTTTCTTTCGGCAGCAGGTTGAGTATGGTCCCTGTTTTCTCAGGATTCGTCACCTGGCTCATTATACCTGTGGGCTGGCTCGTTGAAGTTGCCCGAGCCGGTCAGCTTCAGGTGGCCAGCAAAGCATTCCTTTATACGGGACCCTGCTCAGGGGTTCTGCTTTCGTTCGTCGCTGCCGTATTTGTGCATATGTTCGAAACGAGACGCCGGTAAACGGGACGGGGCAGCAATGAAAAGATTCAGTTTCAGTATGCGTGTGCCACTGCGGGTTAAGGAGTGACAGGTATGACGACTGGTAAGGTGTTAAATAACCGATCATCGAAGATCATTGAACTCCTGCTTTCACTTCTCTTACTCGCGGGGTTTGGCGGGGTACTGGCGGTGTTCGAGCTGTATGTGTGTCCGAAGATAGTCCATTCCAGACTCGCAGATAAACAGCAACAGGTTGGCTCGCTGGCGATGGTGAAAAACAACTGCCACGGCTTCTTTAGCCATGATGACGATGTTTCTGTGCTGGTGTTGACCAGTGCGTGGTGACAGTCAGCGGTTGTGTGAACGCGAAACCCGGCACAGCGGTGATGGAGCCGAAAACCACTTTATTAACAGACGGTCGGGACATCGGTAAATACTGGTGTGTTAATGATATTTGTTATGAGCGAACAGACAAAGAAAACGACTGAGGAACCCGGCATGTTTTTCTGAGGCGCTTTTTCGTGAACGCGTCAGTGCTTCTGCCGGGCTGTGTCGTTCATCTGTCTGCGTAGCGTGTGGCCGGGTGCGGTAACGCCCCTGGCCCCCAGTCGCTGCTCAGCAGCCTCGCCCCCGGCCAGGCTGAATCCGTTTAATCCGACAGGCCATTCTCACCGCCACTTTTTACATTCATACCTTTATCCGCGGCGCTGCCGCACCAGAGGACTTCACCATGCAAAAACTCTTTGCGTGCGCACTGCTGTGCGCGGCGCTCACCGGCTGCGCCGGTATGAACACCGACTTTGACTGCAATAAAACGGCAACGGACCAGTGCCTGTCCATGAGCGAGGCAAGCCATCTGGCCGCGCAGCACAAAAGCCTTGATGACCTGAGCGGGGAAAATGCCTCCGGCCCAAAGCCTGCCGCTGAGCCGCTGACCGTACCGGTGAACGTCAAAAGCACCGACAGCCCGGACCGGGGTATCAGCGTGGCAGGTACAGCCACAGTCCCCCATACGGGCAACGGGACAACGGCAGGCCGGAGCCTGACGTCACCGCTGCCTGCCTACAGGCCTGTCAGCGCGGCCACGCCGGAGGCTGACAGTGGCCCCGGCGAAGTGGATGCACGCCGCACGCCGGATGTGACACAGCGGCTGTGGATCGCGCCCTGGGTGGATGACCAGGACAGCTTTCACCAGCCCGCCGTCGTGGAATTTGTGAAAAACCGGTCCCGCTGGGACCAGGACTACCGCGTGATCAGCGAGGGCAAGTGATGAAGCGTTCTCCTACATACATTATTTCCTGTGATCGTCTTCATACGTCCTGTACCGGACAGGGGCGGGGGCGGGTTGTCTGGCTGACCCGCCATGCGCCCGCAGGCATGGCGTCGTCGAAAGCGATGCTGCTTCAGGCAGGGCTGTATCAGGTAAATAAGCCCTGCAGTCATCTGTATGCCCCACTCTCTGAGGCTTACGAGAAGTGCCATACCAGAACGGGAAAGCGCTTCTGGCTGTACGCCGCCGTAAGAGCGCTGATGACAAAATTTCGGGTGAGGGAGGAAAGGCAGCATGGCAAATAAATGGCTCGATCAGCTCGCGGGAATTCTGGAAAGCGGCCGTCAGGTGAGCGGTGCGAAAGAGGCCTCGGCGCTGCTGCAGCAGAATTTCAGCTATCCCTCGCTCAGCAGCCTGCTGCCCTGGCGCATGTACGACGGGCAGAGCGACCTCTACATCAACGGCCGGTCTGTCGGATTTATGCTGGAGCTGTCTCCGCTCATCGGCGCAAACCAGCAGGTGGTGCAGGGCCTCGACGCGTTGCTGCGCGAAAAGCTGCCCCGTAAAACGCCCCTGACCGTGATGATGGTGGCCAGCAAGTGTGTGGGCGGGATGCTCCAGCAGGCGCTCAGTACCGACATGTGGAAGGGGCCGATGGCACCGCGGCTGAACGCCATTGCGCGGGCCTACTGGGAGCGGGCTGCGCTCAAAGGCTTCACAAACAAGCGTGATTATCCGCTTTTTCTGCGCAACTACCGCGTGTTCCTGGTCTACGCCCAGTCCGGACGGGGCGGCATCAGCGGCATGGATGAGGTGAGCCGGGTGCGCGACAGCGTGACCATGGCCCTGAAAGGAGCCTATATGGACTGCCGCCGTATCCAGCCCGGCGAGTTTCTGTCGGTAATGCGCGAGCAACTGAACTACCGCCCTGGCCAGGTAACAGCCAGCGACAGCTACTGGAACCCGGACCAGGAGCTTCACCGCCAGGCGGTGCACCCCAGCACGGAGCTTGAGGTGTATCCCGGCTACCTGCGCATGCTCACCGCGCGCCAGCCCGAAGACCGCCGCCTCGACGAGGATGACGATTCGCTGGTGTCAGCCACGCGCATCGTCAGTATGCAACTGAGCGCAGCGCCGAAACAGTTCGCGCTCTGGCAGGGTGCGGACAACCTGCAGAACATGCGCTTTCCCCAGCTGGGCATTCCCTGCCCGTTTATCCTGAGCTGGACGGTGGCGGTGGAGGACCAGATGCAGAGCCAGAATGAGGCCTTTCGCAAAGAGCAGGATCTGGCCAAAAAGGCGGCCAGCACCTATGCCCGCCTTTTCCCCGGCGTTGAGCGCTCCTATCACGAGTGGAAGGAACTCCGGCAGGGCCTCAGCACCAACGAAATTTCCATGTGTGACATCAACTTCAACCTGACGCTCTTCACGCCGGACAGCGACAAGGAACAGCAGTTCTGTGAGGTGAAGGCTACGAACGTGTTCAGCAAAAACGGTCTGCAGATTTCTGCGCCCAAGATGATGCAGTTGCGCAACTGGCTCACCACGCTGCCGTTTATGATGCAGGAGGGGCTGTGGGAGGACATGAAACGCATGGGGGCCACGCTGCGCTGCAAGACGTTCAACGCAGCCAACATGATGCCGGTGGTGGCGGAGCGGCAGATGTCAGAGAAGGGCAGCCCGCTGCCGACCTACCGCAACCAACTGGCGTTTTTTGACATGTTTGAAAAGAAAAACGGCGCGACCAACTCCAATATTGCTGTGACCGGCACTACCGGGGCAGGAAAATCCTTCTTCATTCAGGAACTGCTGCGCCAGGTACTCAACTCCGGCGGATACGGCTGGGTTATTGACATGGGGGAGAGCTACAAAAACTTCTGCCACCAGGCGGGTGGGGTGTATCTCGACGGCGCGTCACTGCGCTTTAACCCGTTTGCCAACATCACCGACATCAAAAGGATGGCCGAGCGTGTCAAAGGTCTGCTGGCCGTGCTGGCGAGTCCGGCAGGCGAGCTGGATCAGATCAGTGAGTCGGTGCTGCTCAAGGCGGTTAACGCCGCCTGGGAAGCGAAGCAGAACAAAGCCCGTATTGATGACGTAGTGAACTACATGAAGTCGGATGCGGTTCAGAAGGAGTACGGTCAGCAGCCGACCATCATGAACCGCATTCACGAGCTGGTGCTGCTGCTTGACCAGTGGTGCACGTGGGGAACGAACGGAGAATACTTCAATTCCGACAACCCGACCCTCAACAGCGAGACACGCTTTGCGGTGCTGGAGATGCTGAGCCTGGAAAGCCAGCCGCATCTGCTGTCCGCCATTTTGTACTCACTGATCCTGGCTATTCAGGACAAGATGTATCACTCGTCGCGAAAAATCAAAAAACTGGCGGTTATCGACGAGGCCTGGCGCCTGTTCAGCGGCCACAACCCCCACGCGGCGCGCTTTATCGAAACGGGATACCGCACGGTGCGCCGCCACATGGGCGCCTTCATCACCATTACGCAGGGCATCAGCGACTTCACCGGCCTGCCGGAGCAGCCAGCCCCGTCGGCTGCGGCTGCGGCCTGGACCTGCTCGGGTACCAAGGTGACGCTGCTGCAGGATAACAAGGCGCTGACGACCTACCTGAATGCCAACCCGGATCAGTTCAGCGAAATGGAAACGGAGATTATCCGGGGCTTTGAGGGCGCCGGCGATACCGGCTTCAGCTCGGTGATGATGTCAACCGGCAAGAACACCTCGTTTCACCGCGTGTTCACCGATCCGGTCACCCGGGCCATGTTCAGTTCAGAACCCAGTGAGTTCCAGTACATGGCGGATGCGCAGAAGGCAGGGGCCACCAGTGAAGAGGCGGCCTACATGCTGGCCTCTGAGCCGTTCAAATTCGGCGAGGAACTGTCAACGCTGGAGCTGTGGGCGGGGCTGAGGAAGCCGGAAAGCCAGAAGGAAAAACACTATGCATGAGGACAAACAGCCTGTGAGCGAAACATTACCGACAGCTGCGGCCCGTGAGGACTCAGGACGCCTGAAGGCTTGGATGCGGTTGTGCTGCGCAGTGTTGCTGGCGGTGGCCTGTGCCGGTATCAGCGTACTGGCCTGCCGGCTGGCGCAGCCCGATACCGTGGTGTTTGATATGCGGGGAACGGTTAACGCGTTCAAGCAGCAGTCCGCACAGATGACGCTGACGCCTGAGCGGGCCGCCTCGCTGACGACGCGCTTCAATAATGCCCTTCAAAGCAGCCTGGCAGACTGGCAGCAGGCACATAACGCGGTGGTACTGGAGAAGGGCGCAGTGGTGAGCGAAGTACAGGACATTACGCCGGTGATTCAGGCCGACATTGCCCGGCAGATGCAGGGGGCACAGCCGGCCGGAGGCACGCCGGACCTGAGTGGAGCGAAACCATGATACGACAGCTGGGTGCGCTGCTCCTGGCTCTGGTGGTGTGGCCTGCATGCGCGAAAGACCTGGGCACGGTCGGTCACCTGTTTCCGATCGCCGAACCCGACCTGCTCGACTTCATCGGGCAGCGGCTCAAAACCCTGCGTGACAGCGGGGAACTGGACCGCCTGCAGCGCGAAGCCGTGGCGCGGGTGAAGGCCCACGCGGTTCGCCCGCCGCCCGTTGCAGGACTTACGCCCGCGATCAAAGACCGGGTGTACCGCTACGACCCGACCTTTACCGTGGGCGAAACCATCCGCGACATGAGTGGCCACGTCATCGCCCGGGCCGGGGAAAAAATCAATCCGCTTGACCGCGTGCCTTACAGCGAAACGCTCTTCTTCATTGACGGCGACAGTAAGGTGCAGATGGGGTGGGTCCGGCAGCAGATAAAAGGCCGGCAGAATTTCAAGGTCATCCTGGTGAAAGGCAACATTCACGATACCAGCATTGCGCTGGATGAACCGGTCTACTTCGACCAGTACGGTACGTTAACAACAAAATTTGGCTTTGAGCACACGCCGGTGCGCATCACGCGCGACGGCCGTGCGCTCAGGGTCGAGGAGATAGCACTGAAATGAGACATGAAACGCTCCCTTTTTCAGCTGCGGTGCGCATGAACGAGCAGGACAAAGAGGAACTGCGCAGCATGACCGGCGAAAACCCCATGTATTCCGAGTCAAAAATTATCCGTGCGGCCATCCGGTTCTTTGGGGCAGTCAGCGAGGATGTCCGGCGGGACGTCATTATTGCCTCGCTGAACAGAGAGGATGTGCGGCAGGTCATGCGCCGGCACGGTATCTGTGTTCCGACAGAGATGGACAAGGCATCGCTCGAATGAGTCACAACTGTATTCATGGAGCACCAGATTTGACCTGTGAACCGGGAGGCATCAGGTGGAAAAACTACAAGTGCTGTATGTCGCGGGTGGGCTTCCCTTCACCCTGTGGGTGGCCTCAAACTTCAGAAAATTCATACGTAAGCAATCGAACAGAGCGCTGGCACTTCGCGCAGGCGGACGAAACGCACCACGGTATGCTGAAGCTGAGACAGTCATTACACCGCGGTCGTTTATAACACAGCGCGATGTGCATTCGGGCTGGCTGCAGGAGGCATGGCCACTGCAGCAGGTCAGCATCCTCTGCTGGGGCTCGCCGGGTACGCTGCAGCGGGAAATACCTGATGGCCTGCGCCAGCTTGCCCGCTCACTCAGAAAGGAAAGAGGGACATTTACGGGCGGGAAACTGGGCAAAGAGGGGGTTTTACGCTGGCAGATGGAGTCTGATATTACCGCAGAAAGCCCATCATTTTTTGGTCCCGACGCTTTCGGGGGCAGAGCGCAGCCCGGGGCCTATACGCAGGTTTTCGGTCCTTACATGCCGATGCCTGACAGAGAGGCAGTGGTGGTTCTGCTGCAGGGTACGCACCAAACAGCCCCTGAAACGCTGCCGCATTTTCTGCGGTCCGTGGCAGAGCAGATTGAAAAAGGCATCCTCCAGTATGGTGTTAACGACGGTTATACCGGCTGGGCTTTTATTTCCTATCCATCAAAAAAAGCACGCTCCTCACATCAGGCCGGGACTGACGATGACTGGATGGCGGGAGCTTCGCTTTATCAGAGGTGATGCGCCTTCCGTGTTAATCCGTACTAGGCAGGGCAGGCCTTATTAAGGAGTCATGAATCATGATTGTGGCAAAGATCCTTCTGGTGACAGCAGGTATCGCAACCGTGCTGTGGATGTTCTGGATGATAATTTTCGGTAAAAGCGCACCTGACATGCAGGCAGACACGTTTCTGACCAGAAAAGCAGGTGATGACAGCAGCACCACGTCGGTCGTAATGATGAGCGGCCCTGACAGTGGAGGGCATAACGGAGGCTGTAGCGCCCCCGATGCCGGCAGCGACTGCGGTGGTGGTGACGGAGGCAGTCACTGAGTCTGACTCATCCTGCGTCCCTGCACTTCAGGCGGGCTGAGCCTTTCGTAGCCAGCTGACACAATTTTCTTAAGCGGAGTTCAAATTATGGACAGGTACAGCATTGTAATGACCCTGGCAATGGCGGTGTTTTTTGCCACCGTTCTGGCCATAAAGCATTTCGCGTGAGTGTCTGAAACCTTCCTTCCCGCTGCACGCAGGCTGTTCGTTCCTCGCCCTGCTGCGGTACGCCTCAGCCTGCACACCGCGGGCAGGCCTGATTAACTGATGCGGGCAGCCCCGCAGCCCTGTTTCCGGAATCTCATTTATGACAAACCATGCTGACATCTCAGCCCGTGAGGTCGTGCGCGATCGCTGGGGCCACTGGACTCATCCTTTCTATTACTCACCACCCGACAACAGAGAGTATGCGCCACCGTGTGCATTTCATGACTGGCTGAAGACGCACAGCCTGCAGTCGGCCACGTCGTGGATGGAAAACGACGTGGAAAACTGGCAGATGGAGCGCTACTGGAAAACCGGCGACTGCAGCGACTGGATGCCGGTGAGTCCGCCCGGCGAGGGCTGGTTTACCGGCAGCATCCATGACACTGACGACGGTCCGGTCTGCGTCTGGCTCCGTCCGCTGACGGCAAAGGCTGACGAATGAAACGATTACTTCTGATGCTGTGCCTGCTGCTTTCCATGACGGCCGTCAGGCCTGCCATGGCAGGAGGCAGCAACGCCGGCGATGGCCGGTGGGTAAATCCCATCAGCGACGTCTGCTGGAAGTGCCTGTTTCCCATGACGCTCGGCAGTATTCAGCTGGCGTCTGGCGCACACCCCGACACGCCGAACCCGTCTATGCCCATTCAGCTGTGCCCCTACGGCATCTTTTACCGTCTGGGGCTGGCCATCGGCTTCTGGGAGCCGCTGGCGCTCACCGACGTTACGCGCGAACCAGGCGTGATGGTCAACATGGGCGGATTCAAAATCGACCTAGGGCGCACCGGCACCGGGACCGGAGGGCAGAGTGACAGGCCCGCGCCGGGGGCCTTCTATCACGTGCACTGGTATAAATACCCGCTGCTGTTCTGGCTGAACATCATCACCAGTACCGGCTGTATGCAGACCGGCGACATGGATATTGCGTACCTCTCGGAAGTCGATCCGTTGTGGAACGACAGTACGCTCTCGATGATCATCAATCCGGAAGTGGCGCTGTTCAATAACCTGCTTGCGCAGGGGGCCTGTGCGGCGGACTCCATTTCGTCCACGGCGGGCATGCCGCTGGACCCGCTTTTCTGGTGCGCAGGTGCACAGGGCTCGATGTACCCGTTCACGGGCTATACCAGCAACGAGTTTTCACCGCTGGAGGCGTCCCTGCTGGTGACGGAACGCATGGCCTTCAAGCTGCACCGCGAGGGGCTGGTGATGGAGACGGTCGGGGCCGACACGGCGGTCTGCTATGAATATCCGTCCCCGATCATCCCAAAATCGCGATGGCGCTATCAGATGGTCAACATGTATCCCGAACCCGGCGACTGCCATCCGTTCGGGACCTCGACGCAGCTGTGGGGCAGCACCCACAACAGCCCGGCCACGAAAAAGAACTTTGGCTATCTGCTCTGGCGAAAGCGTAACTGCGTGTACCTCTGAGGGCCCGCTGACGCAGCGCGTCGCCCGGCAGAGCATGACTTATTCAGAGGATTTTCCATGAAAACTTTCCTGATGACGGTGCTGGTACTCGGTACCGCGCTCACGTTCGCCCGTGCGGCCGAACAGCCTGCTGCCGGTCAGAACGACGTGGCCTGGATGAAACAGCAGCAGCGCGACCTTGAGCTGTTTAAAAAGCAGCTTCAGGGCACGAATATCGCCCTGCCGGATGCGCAGCAGGGGCGGGTGACAGGGTTTCAGAACGAGATAGCCGCCGCTCAGGAGGAGCAGAACAGCGCCAGCCGCGACGCGCCAAGGGCCGTTTACTTTGTGAGCCTGGGTATTCCGCAGGAAGGGCTGCTGCCGATGCTGGAAGATGCGCGGCGCTTTGGCATCCCGGCGACCATTCGCGGGCTTGTGGACAATGATTTCCGCAAAACCGCCTCGATGATGTTTGAGCTGTCGAAAAAGGACAAACAGGCCGGCGTTCAGATCGATCCGACACTGTTCAGGCAGTACGGCATTAAGGCCGTACCGGCACTGGTGGTGACCTGTGGCGCTGAGTTCGACGTGATTTACGGCAGCCTGGAGCTGAAACAGGCGCTGAAAGAGGTGCAGCAGCATGGTGACTGCGCCGGTACCGCCGCTCAGCTGCTGCAGGCCGGGGAGCACCCACGATGAAACGGTTCTGGCTGATTGTGTTTCTGCTGATGAGCGGCATCCGTGGCGCGTATGCCGATGCCAACAGCGATGCCTTTAACGATGCGAGCGGTTTTGCTCAGGGGAATAAACATCAGGGGACGTCGGCGGCCAGCGGGACTGACCCCGCTTCGGTCATCCCCGGCTACACCCCGAGCCCTTCACAGAGCAGCAACTACGGGGGCGTGCGGGGCGGTGACGGCGGGATAGCGGACAAAGGTCAGACGTCGCTCAGTCAGAATGAAGCGGGGCAGACGGTGAATGATTCCAGCACGAAAAACCCCGCTACTAAAATCGATCCGAATGCGGACTTTATCCAGAACGGTAAAAATGCCGAGGCGAACGGCGGCAGTATCGTGGACGGCACCGGTTCGCAGTGCAGTGAAAAGGTCGTCTCCAAGTCGGTCTTTGAAAACTACAGCTGTGACAGAGACGTGAACCAGATTCAGACCTGCGCACGCACCGCAAGCATCCAGGTGACCGGCTCTAAAGAAACCTACACCACGCAGTTTGTGATGGACGCAAGGAACTCATCAGGCAACGACGAAGGGGACTGGTGGGTCCGGTATGACTTTACGGCCCCCGACGACGGAACGCTGAGCAGTGGAAGCTGGCTTTTTCAGCAGCCAGACTCACCAGACTATCACGGTGGCGGATTTACTTTTTCAATGCAGTCTTTAGGACAGTCGATCACATTCGACCTCAACAATTCAGGCGCTTTCTCCATTGCGTCACAGCATGTCAGTAAGGGGCAGATCATATCCATGAGGCTCCGGTGGAATTCTTCTGGCCATAACGACAGTTACCGCGATGGACTGAAGAGGGCACTGGCAAACGGGAAGTACGTTGCAAGGATTACGCTCCCCATGACGGCAGAACGGGACACCACATCGTCACGGGTTGTCTGGACCGAAAGCTGTCCTTTTGACAAATCAACGGCAACCAGCAGCGCGGGCTCGCAGTGCGTAGATCCGGGCGGGAACCGCACCATTACCCAGAACGGCCGGGATTACACCCAGTACAGCGACTGCTGGCAGTACTCGGACGCCTATGTCGTCCCGGTGAACTCGACCGGCAACTGCGACCAGCTCATCAACAACCGTAACTGCACGCTGGCCGGGCGAAGCTGCTCACAGTCGGAGGCCGGGGCCTGTATGCATGAAAATGACACCTACCAGTGCCAGACCGTGTACCAGTCAGAGGGGCAGTTGTGCGGCGGGCAGTACTTCTGCCGCACCGGCGACTGCAGCGAAACGGACGGCGCGGGAGACAACGGCTTTGACATGTCTGTGTCAAAACTGGCCGGGCTCGCCTCGGCGGGTGACGACGTGAAAAACGGCAGTCAGATCGACATCCGGGCCTTCACCGGCCAGGCCATGTCGTGTCGCAAGGCCGTTGCCGGCTTCTCCAACTGCTGTGTGGACACCGGCTGGGGCAACAACGCCGGGCTGGCGCACTGCAACAGCGAGGAGATGGCCATCGGCAAGGCGAAGGCCAAAAAGGTCACGGTCTACGTCGGCGACAAGTGCGACCACGCGGTACTGGGCGTCTGCGTGCAGAAAAGCCAGGTCTACTGCGTGTTCGGCAGCAAGCTGAGCCGCATCATTCAGGAGCAGGGCCGTCGTGATCAGCTGCACGTTGGCTTCGGCAGCGGCGACTCACCTGACTGTCGCGGTATCACCGTGCCGGAGCTGCAGTCCATCAGTTTTGACCGGATTAACTTCCAGGACTTCTACAGCGACCTGATGGCCAATCAGAAAATCCCGAATGCGTCAGTGATGATTCAGCAGGCAAAAGACCGGGTTGCGGCACAGGTTCAGGCTCACCAGGGAGATAAAAAATGAGAAAACTGCTGTTTGCCTTTCTGCTGATGACGGGCGCGGCGGTGGCGGATGACGGGACGCCCGCCGATGCGGTTGTGCCGCCCGCGAATCCGTTCACCGGCTGGCACTGGTACAACGAGCCGAAAAAGCCGCCTTCGCGGCCGGCCCCCCGGACACGGGCAGCACCGCCGGCGATACCGGACTTCAGCCGGCTGTCCCCCACTGAGCAGGCAGACGTTCTGAAGGGCTACACCCGGGAGGCGCTGGCGAACGCCATCCTGCATCCCACGGCGGAAAACACGGCGACCTTCCTGCGCTGGCAGAAGTTCTGGACCGATCATGCCTCGATGTTCAGCCAGTCGTTTGCGGTGGCAGAGCTGGACCATCCGGATCTGGACTACAACCTGGAGCACCCGCACTACAACAGCACCGCGCCCCTGCAGCAGGCAGAAGACCAGAAAGCGCAGGCCACGGCCATCAGCGAGATTGCCGGTCAGTACGGCCTCTTTTACTTCTACCGGGGGAAAGACCCGATTGATGCGCAGATGGCGGGCGTGGTGGCGGACTTCTGTAAGCGTCACACCATACGGCTTATCCCGGTCAGCGTCGACGGCATCGTCTCGCCCCAACTGCCTGAAAGCCGCCCGGACACCGGACAGAGCGCCCGAATGGGCATCACGCACTTTCCGGCACTGTTCCTGGTCGACCCGGTTGCCAGAACACAGCGCCCCCTGGCCTACGGCTTTATGACCCAGGATGACCTGGCCAAGCGTTTTCTCAACGTGGCCACCGGCTTTAAACCCAACTTCTGAGGAGTTCCTGTGCTACTGATTTCACCTGTATGGCAGGCACGGCTGACGGCTGTGCAACGTGTCGGAAAACTGACACTGCAGACCTTTGTGGTATGGCCAGCGCTGATCTTTTTTTTCCTCTTTCTCCTCTCCGCTGACAAAGCCGGCAGCGGGGGGCAGCTGCTTCTGACCTGGGCTGAAGAGGCGGTGCGCGGTGCGCCTGCAGGACAGGCATGGGGCTGTCAGATACATAAGGCCAGCCAGAATCTGGCTGAGGTTTCGGCAAGCGACCGCTTCGCGCCGCCACAGCCTCCTGTAGCTGAGCCCTGTATAAAAGCGGCGTTAAATCGCGACGTCTGGATCGAGGAGACCAACGATTCACTCCGGGGATTCTACGAAACCTGCGTGCTGATTTCCGGATTCGCGGGTTTCTCCGCATGGTATCTCCGCAGCAGAGCCAAACGAGGTAAATGATGCAACGACTTCCGTGTATTGCCACGCTGTTTATGGCGGGCATCGTGTTTAACTGCCTGCGGGAGCTGCTGGAGTATTCCGTGGCGCTGACGCACCAGATCCTTGCGATCGGCGCGGGGGTGTGCCTGGGGCTGGCCGCGCTGGTTTTTATCGTGACCGAAATCCGGTCCCGTCACGGAGATGAAAACCATGAAGCCTGAACGGATTTTACTCCTGGCGGCGCTGTTGCTGCCGTCTGTCGCGCAGGCGTCGGTGGCGGACGAGGTGGCAGCGCTGGAGCGGGCCAAGGCGCAGCAGGGCGTGCGCCTGCCCGATCTGGGCCTGCCGGGCGGACAGATGCGCCGCACGGCGGGCGTCCGGCCACCGCATCCCGTGACTCTTGCCGACGGCCGGACGTTTAACCTCAATGATTACGCGGTGGTGGTGTTCATGCAGCGCAGCTGCCCTCACAGCGCCAAGTTCGATCCGCTGCTGCGGTCATGGGCTGACAAAGAGAGCGTGAAGGTTTACCCCTACACGCTGGACGGCTACGGAGATGCATCATTTCCGTATCCGCTCATCCCGCGCAAGACCGGACCGGATGAGCCCATCGCCGGGGAAATCCTGACCTTCTTCGGCAACGGCCTGCCCATCGCCACGCCGACCACCTTTCTGGTGAACGTGAACACCAACACGGCGTATCCGCTTTTTCAGGGTGAAACCGATATGAACACCTTCAGCCAGCGCCTCGGGCAGATGATCGAGGCCGATGCCGACCACGTGGCACCCGATACGCTCGGCCCGGTTCCGACCAGCGGACTGGTGACCACTCAGTAGCACTGAGGCAACACATCATGAATGAACATCCACTGACGCTCTCAGGCCTTGAGACGGCGTTGCTGATTGTCTGCACCTCTTTTCTGGCCGCAGCCGGGCTGTATGCCTGGCTCGTCTGTGACTTCACGCAGGGCGGGCTGCTCGTGCTTCGCGCGGGTGCCGGGGCTGGCCTGCTCAGTGCTGTCCGGGACTTTCCGCTTCTTTTTCTGCTTTCCCTCGCCGGCGGTACAGGTGCGGGCGCATTAATCAGCATCACGCTGCGGCGTAACGGGTTTATGACCGACCGGCACGAAGCATGAAAGGGTTCAATCAATCCGCCCGCACGGCCGGGCAATGCCAGAAGACACTCAGAGGCTGACAACAACGTGAATAACATCAAAAAGCAGTTTTTCGGGCGGATGGCCATGCTGAAGGCCGTCAGGCAACTGTGCGTCTCAGCGCTGACTGCGATGCTGATAGCCAGCCCGGCGATAGCCGACGTTCAGGGCGACCTGAACGGCTATTTTTCAAGCCTGGGCTTTGACGGCAATGTGTCGCAGGCACAGGCCTGGCAGGGACAGGCGGCGGGCTACATGACCGGCGGTTCGGTTTATCTGCGCAACCAGGTCAAGCAGGTGCAGCTCATCTCAATGCAGGTTCCCTCGCTGAACGCCGGCTGCGGCGGCATTGATGCCTATCTGGGGGCCTTTTCCTACATCAACGGGGCCGAACTGCAGCGCTTCGTGAAGCAGATCATGAGTAACGCTGCAGGTTATGCCTTTGACCTAGCGCTGCAGACGATGGTGCCGGAGCTGAAGCAGGCCAAAGATTTCCTGCAGAAGCTGGCCTCAGACGTCAACTCGGCGAACATGAGTTCCTGCCAGGCCGCACAGGGTATCATCGGCGGGCTGTGGCCGGTGACCCAGGTGTCCAGCCAGAAAATCTGTCAGGACATTGCCGGCGAAGACAACATTTTTTCCGACTGGGCGGCGTCGCGTCAGGGCTGCACCGTGGGCGGACAGTCAGACAATGTGACGAGCCGTGCGCCTGACAACATGAAAGACCAGGTGCTGAAGAACAAAAACCTTATCTGGGATGCCCTGGGCCGTAATCACCTGTTTGACGGCAACACCGAGCTGAAAGAGCTGGTGATGAGCGTCATCGGCTCCATCGTGTTTAATCCCCAGGGGCAGGTCACCATCCTGACGCCGATGGTGGATAACCGCGACATCATTAACGTGCTGATGCGCGGCGGCTCGGCAAAAATTTACGGCTGCGATACCACTGACCTGTGTATTGCACCTGTCATCACCACCGTCAACGTCAGCAGCGACAGCGCACTTGTGGCGCAGGTCCGCAACATCATGCTGGCCATCGACAGTCAGCTCGACAGCGACACCGCACTGACGCCACAGGAAGAAGGCTTCATCAACACCACCTCCGTGCCGGTACTGAAGTACCTGACCAACTCACACAGCATGGGCATGAGCCCGACCTATCTGCTGCAGGTGGCGGACTTTATCGCGCAGGACATGATGATCCAGTACCTGCACGAACTGGTCCAGCAGGCGAGCGAATCACTGGCTGGCCGGAACTATCCGGAAGAGGCGGCGAAGGAGCTGCGCAACAACATCGCCACGGCGCAGTCGCTGCTGGCACAGATGAAACTCCAGTCCACCGCCGACCAGAACGCGCTGGACGGCATTGACCGCAACATGCAGTACCTGCAGCAGCAGGTATCCACCATCCTTTCGACCTCGTACCAGAGCAATTACAACTGGGGGACCGGTAATGACTGATATCTACACCATTTACGGCGGCGGCATGTGGCGGGAGGTTTTCAACGGGCTGGTCACCATCCTCGGAACCAACTCGTTCACCACGCTGCTGCGCATCGTCAGCATGTTCGGGGTGCTGGGCGTGCTGGTCAGCTTTATCAAGTCGCGCAATCCCCTGGTGTTCCTGCAGTATCTGGCGGTGTTCATGATAATCACCTCGGTGCTGCTGGTGCCGAAGCGCAGCGTACAGATTATCGACATCACCGATCCGGCCGGCGTGTACGAAGTGGACAACGTCCCGGCAGGCATCGCGATGATCGCCGGCCTGTCGACGGCGGGCGGCTTCGACATGGCGCAGCTGTATGATGAAGCCCTGGCGCGCCCGGACTCGCTGACCTATACCAAAACCGGCATGCTGTTTGGCTCAAACGTCATTGCGCAGACCTCAGATTTTCGCACCGAAAACCCGCAGTTATCCGCGCTGCTGCCGCAGTACGTGGAAAACTGCGTCATCGGTGACATTCTGCTGAACCATAAATACACGGTATACGATCTCCTGCACAGCAGTGACCCGCTGACGCTTATCACCCGCCAGCCGAGCCCGCTGCGCGGGTTGTATGAGGACACCGGCAGCGGCCGGGGGTTTGTGACCTGCCAGCAGGCGGCGACCACGATTCAGGATCTTGTCAGCCGTGATGCGGTGCCGGGCAGCAGCACGGTTCATTCTCTGGCCACAAAACTGTTCGGTAACAAGGCGAATGCCGATTCGCTGCTGCTCAATGCCATGAACGAGAGTTACGGCTTCTTCTACGCGGGCGGCCTCATGGCGTCGCAGATTATGCGCAACAACATCACCAATGCGGCCGTCCGGGACGGCTGGAAAGGATTTGCGTCACGCTCCTCTGACACCGCGAACCTGGTCACGCTGGCCACCGAGTCCAGCCTGACCAAACAGCGCCTGAGCTGGGCTTCAACGGGCGTCATCGTGGGACGCGCGCTGCCGCTGATGCAGTCCCTGATGATGCTTATCCTGATAGGACTTTTTCCGCTGGTCATTGCGCTGTCGCTGGTTAACCACAGCATCTTCGGGCTGAACACACTGAAGATGTACGCGGGCGGATTTCTGTATTTTCAGATGTGGCCGGTGATGTACGCCATCCTGAACTCGCTGATGAACTACTACCTGCAGACCAAAACCGGCAGCACGGCACTGGTGCTGTCCAACAGCGATCAGGTGGCGCTGCAGCAGTCCGACGCGGCGGCGCTGGCGGGTTACCTCAGCGCCTCGATACCGGTCATGTCCTTTTTCCTGACCAAGGGAGCCGGTTCGGTGGCGTCGCAGGTGGTGGGCGGCATTCTCAGCTCGTCGGCGTTCACAACCAGCGGTCAGGCCTCCACCGCAGCGGACGGGAACTGGTCCTTTAATAACATGTCGATGGACAACGTGAGCGGCAACAAATTTGACACTAACCTGGTCGAGCGGTCCGGTCAGCAGTCGTTCCAGACCGGCAGCGGGGCCATGCACACGCAGACGGCGGACGGGCATAACGTCTATGACACGAGCGGGGCGATATCCAACCTGCCGGTGAACCTGCGCCTCAGTTCGCTCGCCAGCAGCGGGTTCTCTGAGCAGTCCCGTCAGGCGCAGCAGCAGGCGCAGACGGCGCTGGACGGCTATAACCACAGCATTAACAGCGGCTTCCAGCAGATGCACCAGATCACCACCCAGACCGGTAACAGCGACACGCTGACGCAGGGCAGCGACAGCAGCGTGGCCAGCAACATCACGCGCGGAGCCAGCAAAATGGAATCGGCAGTGGAGAGCTATGCAAAATCACACAATATCTCTCAGCAGCAGGCAACACAGGAACTGATGGATATCACCAATCAGGGAAGCATGGGGGCCGGAGCACGATTGTACGCCAAGCTTGACTCGGGTGATGAACTGGCCGGTAAAATTGTTAAGTGGGGCTCTGGCATAAGTGGCGGTGTGGAAGGGAATCTGAATACTGACTGGCGGCATACCTCCGGTAGCTCGCACAGTACGCAGGACAGCGGTTCTGAAAGCCGTGATTTCCGTCACGATCAGAACAGTCAGGTAGTTAAAGACTTCCGTGAAGGGCTCGATATGGTCACATCATCCCGTGTGAGTGAGTCGGGAAGCCATTCAGATAATCAATCAAATTCACTGGCGGCGCAGTTTGCAGCAACGATGAATGAGGCGAAAAGTCAGTACCATCAGTACACCGACAGCACCACTCGCAGCCAGGAATACAGCCGTATGGCCTCGCTTGCCCGAAACGAAAGTGCCAGCCTGGATGCGAACTATACCCAGGAGTTTGTTGACTGGGCATCGAATAAATATGGCAGTGATGCTCAGAACGTACTTGCCCATGCGACATCAGCGCAAGGGGCGGCCATGGAATTCATGCATGAGCGTCTGGAGCCTGAAATTATGCAAAACTATGCAGCGAGTACTGCGCAGGCTAATGCGTTGCCACACCGATCTTCAGTTGGAACTAATGGAGGCGTGCAGGGTTCGCACGAACACAATCTGGTTGCGCCCCCGGGATCGCCGCCGCTGGAAATGAAAGATGACTACCGCCACAACATTGAGCGTATCAGTTCTCAGGCCGATAAGGCTGATATAGCTCCTAATATTGGCAACCGCGTATCAGAGAAATACGCTGAAAATTCTGGAAAAATCGGACGAACTGGCGGAGAAATAGACAAAAATAAAACCACTGTTCAGGCATCCAGTGGTATACTCAGGGGAGAGCATCAGACCGCTGTTTTAAATGAGCAGATTAGGCGTACAGAAGAAGATTTAAAGCAGACCAGGTTCGGTGATGATAGTGACAAGTACGATTATTACAAAGAGAAGCTGGATAAAATTCGAGCTAATCAGAAATAATAACTTTCTTAACGATGGAGAGGGGCATGAAAAATCTAACTGCATCAGACATTAGCCGTGATTTATCTGCGCTCATGGAGGGCTTCTCTTCAGGGGGGCGGCTAATACCATCTCCATCACGTTCATTTAAATTGAGCGCAGCTGTCCCTTTTATAGCGACGCTCCTTAGTGTTATAGGTGCTACGTTAGTATACCTGACAGGTTACCATTCTCAGGCCGGTTTGGATGGCATCCTGAACTATTTTGAAAGTGATGGGTGGGTATTTGTTTTACCAACGATTGTAGTGGGGGCCTTCTTTACTTTATTAACTTACAATAAATTCATATTGTATTTTTCAATACCAAAAGATGTCCGAGAAAATTCGGTTGTTCTTAATCATCTGAAAAATACTGCAACTAAAACTGTTGTTTTTTTTATTACTTTGATGATTTTCTCGACTGTATTGTCTGCTTATTCAACATGGTTCGCTTTTTCTATAACAGGGTTGCTATTTGCCTTGTTGATGATTGGTAACTTGTTAATAGGACTTGAAATTAACAGGCTTGGCGCTGGAGTGGCGCTTGAGAAAATATTTATTTTTTTAAAAAAAATCTAACCTCCTGCCCTTGACCATCTAGCCTCTCGTTCATTATGAACAGGGGCTTATCATCTGAAGTAAATCAGAACCAATGTCCCGGGCGTCAAGCCCATTTCTATTAAACAAGGAAACATAAATGAGAAACCGCACTGCTTCGGTGGCGGCGATTGCTGCTGCCTGTCTTCTGCTGTCCGGCTGTGGCGCGATGAGTACCGCCATTCAAAAACGCAACCTCGATGTCAAAACGCAGATGAGTCAGACCATCTGGCTTGAGCCTTCCAGCAACAAAACAGTCTGGGTGCAGGTGCGCAACACCTCAGATAAAGACATGGGCGACCTGTACGGCCTGATTGGGCAGGATTTGCAGGCGAAGGGATATACGCTGACCTCAAGTCCGGATGCGGCCAATTACTGGGTACAGGCCAACGTGCTTAAAGCTGACAAAATGGATCTGCGTCAGGCGCAGGGTTTCCTCAGTAACGGCTACGAGGGTGCAGCAATGGGCGCGGCGCTGGGCAGCGGCATTACTGCTTATAACGGTAACTCCGGTGGTGCCGTGCTGGGTGCCGGCCTTGCAGCGGGCATTATCGGGATGGCAGCTGACGCCATGGTGCAGGACGTGAATTTTACCATGGTGACCGATCTGCAGATTTCCGAGCGCAGCAAGGCGGCAGTTACCACGGATAACGTCGCGGCACTCCGCCAGGGAACATCCGGCGTGAAGCTGCAGACCAGCAGCGAGCAGGGCAACCGCCTGAAGTACCAGACCCGCGTGGTATCGAACGCCGACAAGGTTAACCTGAAGTTCGAAGCGGCCAAACCGGTGCTTGAAGCCCAGCTGGCCAAATCCATTGCCGGCATCATGCCATAGCGTTCCTGAAAGCCATTTTCTGTTTTAACCTCCCCTGATTGCGTTTTCTCTGTCGTACCCGTGCGTGCGTACCTTATGCCATCCCGGAGATATTGCGCCTCCTCGCGCCGGCAAAGCCTGACCGGCGTCTGCGGCGGGCGCTGCGACGTTTAATCAGGTCGTTCAAAAAGTGTATTCATTCTTCCCTGATAAGGAGTCTTTATGCTGGAGTTCAAGGGTGCGGTTCGCACTGCCATTACCTGGTTTACTCTCTTCCTGTCCTGGAGTGCGTTCATTTTGTGGCGGTACGGCATGCAGCTGCATCACTACATCGCATCGCACAGCAACCTGTTTGCGTATGAACTCGCCGTTCGCACGTTGCAAAGTGACATGATGCCGCAGGGCATGATCCCTTTCCTGACGGCACTGCTGACGCTGACGGTCGGTGCCGTGCTGTCGGTCCTGACGCTGCTCTGCTGGAATATCGGCTTTTTTGCCTGCGCCCGGTCAGTTCTGGCCGGGGAACGACTGCTGAAGCGCACAGGCCTTATCCGCCAGTAAGTCGCTTACCTGTCTGAATAATCCTCTCTGACCGGTTCCCGGTCCTGCTCAGCCCTCTCTGCAGTCAGCCTGCTCGTCCAGCACGGGCGGGCTTTTCCTGCGCGCTCGCCGGAGTTGATATGAGTTTCAAACCTAAAAATCTTACCCAGGGTGGCCAGATAACGGCCTACCGACTGCGCATGTTCGGGCAGGTCAACAGCTGGATTTTCAGCTGGGTTCTGGTGCTTTTTGTTCTGTGCGCAGGCGTGGCGTTCTGGGCCATCACGCCGGAGGACACCCTGCGTAACGGCACGTGGTACTGGTTCGGCTGGATGTTTTCAGGCCTTGTGCCGCTGATGAACCCCCGCAGCCCTGCTGCATGGGAGGTTCACTGGCACTGTCAGCCCGACAGGCTCTGCACCACCAAAATGACCCTCACACAGATGCTTGCCGACCCGTGGATGCAACAGCGGGCCACTGACATGCTGCAGAATCTCCGGTTATGTCTTTCCGCCTTCGGCATCGTGGCGGTGGTACTGCTCTGCCTCATTATCTGGTACGTGGGCCGCATCGGCAGGAAGGAAAGCGAAGATGAGTTCATATCAGGCATGACGCTCACCGAAGATCTGAAGCTGGTTAACCAGCAGCTGAAAAAGGCAGGCGAAAAGTCCGATCTGCAGGTGGGCGGTCTGCACATGGTCCGCAATGCCGAGATCATGAATTACCTGATTCACGGTACCGTGAATGTCGGGAAATCCACCATCATTCGCTGGCTGCTCGACTACATACGTAAGCGCGGTGACCGCGCCATTATTTACGACTCGGGCGGTACTTTTGTCGAAACGCACTACGACGAACGGCTGGATAAAATCCTGAACACACACGACAGACGGTGCGAAAACTGGGTGCTGTGGCGTGAAGGCCGCGAGGTGGTGGATTACGAGAACATGACGGCCGCGCTGATGCCGGTCGAGGGCGACTCGGACCCGTTCTGGGTATCTTCCTCCCGGACCATCTTCAGTGATACGGCCATGCAGTTCGCGTCCGATCCGCAGCGAAATATCGAAAGATTCCTGAAAACCCTGCTGTCCATCGACCTGAAAAGCCTGCGTGAATTCCTGAAAAACACGCCTTCAGCCAACCTGGTTGAGGAGAAAATCGAAAAAACCGCCATCTCGATCCGCTCTGTGCTGACCAACTACGCGAAGTCGCTGCGCTACCTGCAGGGGCTCGATAAAGAGGGCAAGCCGGAGTTCAGTATCCGGGAATGGATGACGGAGAAGCAGTACGACAGCAGCTGGCTGTTTATTTCTACCACGGCCCGTCACCGGAAATCCGTGCGTCCGCTGATAACCATGTGGCTCTCGCTGGCCACGATATTCCTGCAGAGCATGGGCGAGGACAGCCGGCGCAGGGTGTGGATTATCGGTGATGAAATTCTGAATCTGCAGAAACTCCCGGACCTGGGAGAGCACATGGCCGAGGGGCGTAAGTTCGGCGCCTGCTTTGTGCTGGGTATTCAGAACATGCCCCAGCTGATCAACGTCTACGGGCGCGAAATGGCCAGAGCCATTTTTGACCTGCTGAACACGCGCTTTTACGGCCGTTCACCCAGCGCCGAGGTGGCAAAAATGGTGGAGGAAGACCTGGGCAATCAGCGCCGGCGTGAGGCCCGTGAGCAGAACAGCTTTGGCCTGGCGCAGGAGCGTGACGGTATTTCCATCAGCAAGGACAAGGTCAGGGAGCCGGTTGTTGATTACGACCAGATAATGAAGCTGCCCAACCTGCGCTTTTATGTCCGTCTGCCGGGCGAGTATCCGGTGGTGAAGCTCAGCCTGAAGTACCGCGAACAGAAGAAGTACCACCCTGCGCTCATCGAGCGCGACTTCCGGGACAACCTGAGTCCCGAGCTGGAAAACATCATCAGGCGCAACGAGCGGGAGGGGGCCGGTCTGGGGCTGCGTTTTCCGGCCGGTGAGGGCGGTACGGAGGGGGCAACTGCTTCTTTCCGGTCTGCCGGAACAGTTGCAGTGACTGAAGCCGGTTCCTCAACGCCGGTGCAAACAGCACCAACGCCTGTACGAAATGAATCAACAGCACAAGACGCCAAAAGTATCACTACTCAGCCAGTGTATGGCCTTCAGGCACCCGAACCGCTGCCGGATAACGTCCGGGCTTTTCCCGGCCGTGAGACAGTCGTTTCAGCTGCCGGACCTGATGCCGCACGGGCCGTAGTTCGTCCGCAGGCTGCAGCAGCGGCAGAAAAAGTGCCGCCTGCTCCGGAAGCAAAGCCTGCCGTCACGCCCTTCACACCTAATCAACCGGTCAGAACGACCAGTGCGCTCGACATTCTGGCCCGCCGGACGAGCCGGCCTGCCGCTACCGACGATTCTGCGGTGTCTGAGGAGGGGGCCCAGGGGGAAGCGCCTGAGCTGGGCATGGTGGCGGAAAAAGATGATGCAGGTCAGCTCATCGTGCAGACGGCAGGATACAGAAAAGGCGGAAATGACAGCCGGGAGGATGCCTATGCCGACCAGTATCGGCAGGCAAACTACCGCATGGCTGAAGATGAAAAAAACATCCTGCGCCACCGTGAAGATTACGAGGCCTGGCAGGAAATGGACGACCATCATGACCACGGAGATTATGAGCGATGATGACCGTTGCGCCGGTGGCGTCGGCCGCCGATGCTGCCAGTTACTACAGCAGCAAAGATAACTACTATTTTCTCGATGACCTGGAAAGTCAGTGGCTGGGTGAGGGCGCGCGCGAGCTGGGCCTGGAAGGCCCGGTTGACCTGCAGACGTTTACGGACGTGCTGGACGGCAAGCTCCCCAACGGAACGGAGCTGGGCAAAGAGGTGCAGGGCGTGCACGTCCACCGTCCGGGACATGACCTGACGTTTTCCGCCCCTAAAAGCATCTCCATGCTGATACTGGCCGGAGGCGACAAACGCCTGCTGGAGGCACACCACGAGGCGGTGAAAGAGGCGCTGGGGGTGATTGAAAACCTGATAAGCGTGCGTAACACCCGAGGCGGTATTACCCGCATCGAACCGACCGGCAAGATGGTGGCCGCGCTGTTCACGCATGACACCTCGCGCAACCTCGATCCGCAGATTCACACCCACGCCGTTGTGGTGAACGCCACCGAACATGAAGGTAAATGGAAAGCCCTGTCCACCGACTACATCCACGGAACCGGGTTCATTGAGACGATTTACAAACACCAGGTGAAGTTTGGCCAGCTTTACCGCAGTTCTCTGAAGGGAAAAACCGAAGCGCTGGGTTATGAAACGGAGCTGACCGGCGGACCGCATGGCCTCTGGGAGGTTAAAGGCTTTACCGAAACCGTACTGGAAGAGTTCTCTTCACGCCACAGAGAAATTCATGGCAGCGTGGGGGAAGATGCCAGCCTGAAAAGCCGTGATGTGGCCGCGCTCGACACGCGCCAGCGTAAACAGTCGCTTGACCGCTACGGTGAAGGTGACACCCTGCCTGGAAAGAGTCCGGAAGAGGTCAGGTGGCACGGGCCTGACACGGTTTCACCGGAGCGTGAGGGGAAGGAGAAAGGCGGGGAGCCGCAGCCGGAATCCGGACCGGCAGAGGTGGCCAGTGGCAAAAACGCGGAAACCCCGGTTAAGACCCGCGCGCCCGATGCCACTGATAGGCATCCGGACGTTCAGCAGAAAGCCGGTCCGGACTCAGTTTCCGCCGGTAAGGCTGCACCGGAACAGACTGTCACTGCTGAGAAGACGGTCACCGCAGCGCCGGACAGAGCGGAGCCGGTCGATACAGGACAGGTATTGCGGGACATATCTTCCCCTGTCAATGAGCCGATTGTTAAACCCGAAACAGAAAGGGGCCGCAGTCGCCTGCAGGCGCGCTGGCAGCGCCAGATGGACGAACTGGGCTTTGACATTAAGCAGGTCATCAGTGACGCCCGTGCGCGTGAGGAATTGCAGTCCGCGCCTGAAGCTCCCCTGCGCACCGATGCCACGGAGGCCGTCCGGGAAGCCATTTCCGTGCTGAGCGACAGCCAGACCCGCTTTACGTATGGCGATCTGCTGGTAACGGCCTTCAGCGCAGGACAGCACGAAGAGAAAATCCCCGATCTGAAACGCGCGCTTGATAAGGTGATCAGCAGTGGCGAACTGGTGCCGCTGGATGCGGACAAGGGCGTATTCACCTCCCGCATACATCTGCTTGACGAACTGTCACTGCAGTCTGTCGCGGCCAGTGCGGTCAGAGAAAACGTTGTGGCCAGCTTTCGTGCGCCGAAAGAGCCCGTTCCCGAACGCTTTGAGAAAGCGATGCTGGCACCGGTGGCCATCCTGAATGCGCCTTCATCAGCCCTGCGTCAGCGTGAAACGGCAGAGCAGCTGGTGACAATGTCACGCGCTCACGGGCGTGACGTGATGGTCATGGCCGCCTCTGCCGAACGCGCCCTGTCACTCGGCAAATCCTCGCTGCTGAAAGACAGCCTGATGCAGCGCAGCCGGATACTCGGTAACGGTTTCAGCCTCGCGCCCCAGAGTACGCTTGTGATAGACGGGGCAGAGAAGCTGAGCCTCAAGGAGATGCTGGTGCTGACCGGCGAGGCGCTGGAGAAGAATGCCCAACTGCTGTTCCTTGACGGGGCGGGCCGAACGGCCGCAACAAGTGCGCTGTCTGTCCTGGAGCAGTCGGGCGTCCAGCGTCTGTCACTCAGCGAGCCGTCGCCCGGACTGGCAGCACGCGTCATCAGTATTGCTGACAAACGTGACCGCTATCAGGCGCTGGCCACGCGCTATGCCGAACTGAGCGGGCCGGAGATGACGCTGAGCGCGACGGTCGCAGGCGAACGTGAGCAGCAGCAACTGAACGGCCTCATCCGGTCGGCGCTGAAAGACGCCGGTAAACTCGGTCAGGAAGAGGTCTCCGTGGAGGCCCGTATTCCGGTTTTCACCACGGCCAAAACCCGTCGTCTGGTAAACACCTACCGGCCCGGGCAGGTGCTGGAAGATCGCTCGGACAAAAATGAGACGCGACATTACGTCATTGACCGTGTTCACGAAGACACCCGCCAGATGTCGCTCATCGATACAGACGGCGTGGTCAGCATACAGGATATCCGGACCCTGACGGGAGACTGGCGACTGTTTGACCGCGAGACGCTGCAGGTCTCTGCCGGTGAAAAGCTGTTTGCCGTGGCCGGCGATAAAGCGGCTGGCCTTAAGGCTCGCGATCGTCTGACGGTTGAGTCAGTCAGTGAAGGGCAGATTACCGTCCTGCGCGACGGACAGAAAAAACCGGTAACCCTCGAAAGCGGTCGCGCGCTGTACCTGACCCACGCCTACGTCGCTGCACCCGGCAGCCTCGATAACGATCGCGGGGTGGTGCTGGCCAGCCTCAACGGGCGGGATCTGACGGCGAACATGATGAACACTCTGGCGCGCAGCGGCCATGAAGCGGAAATCTTCACGGGCGAGCCGCAGGCCCGGGCGGAAGACCGCATTGAACGGATGCGGTCGGTCCGGACGCCACTGTCGCTGGTCCGCGAGATGAGCGGTAAGGACGATGCCACGGAGGCGGTAACGGCGCTGAAAAGCGGCGTACAGACTGATCTGCATAAGGCGTTTACGCGCGCCGTGGCCCAGATGCGTGACGTGGCATTTACCGAGGTTGAGTTGCTGAAGGAGGCCATGAGCTTTGTGCCCGACACACCCGGACTGCAGCAGATGCTGCGACAGCAGGTGGCGGATAAGGCCCTGATACGCGTGTCGGTTGACGGTGAGAGCCGCTATGTGGCGCGCGCCACCTGGGAGATGGAAAAGGCTGTCGTGGCTGAAATTGCGGCGGGTAAAAATGCCGTGCCGCCACTCATGGAGTTCATTCCGGCGTCACTCTCCGCCGGGCTGACCGGCGGACAGAGTGAGGCGACGCACCTGATCCTCGAAAGTAAAGACCGGTTTATTGCCATACAGGGGTATGCGGGCACCGGTAAAACTACCCAGTTCCGGGCGGTAACGTCGGCTCTTGATACGCTGCCTGAACACGCCCGGCCGCAGGTTATCGGACTGGCACCCACGCACCGCGCGGTGAAGGAGATGCGCAGCGTCGGCATCGAGGCTCAGACCCTGAAGTCATTCATCGTGGACTGGCAGAAACGCACGGCAGAAGGCGAAAGCGTCCGTTTTGAAAATACGCTGTTCCTCATCGATGAGTCCTCGATGCTGGGAAACCAGGACACCGCGGCGGCTTATCAGGCTATTTCATCAGGCCGGGGCCGGGCAGTCTCGGTCGGGGACGTCGCACAGTTTACTTCTCCAGAAAGCGGTGCGCCTTTCCGGCTGGTGCAGGAGCGCAGCCCCATCGACGTGGCCGTGATGAAAGAGATTGTCCGGCAGCGTGATGAAAACCTGAAATCTGCGGTATACAGCGCGATCGAGAACCAGGCGGCCGCGGCCATTGAAAAAATCATGCAGGTGCCGCCGTCGGCGGTCCCGCGTTCGGAACAGGTGGTTCTGCCCGCCCGGTCTGTTGTCGAAACCCAAACGCCCGTGGAGGCTATCGTGGCGGACTGGACTGGCCGCACGCCCGCTGCACGGGAAAAGACGCTCATCATCGCGCAGCTGAACGAAGACCGTCGTGCCATTAACCAGAGCATTCATGACAGGCTGACTGAACTGAAGGATCTGGGTGAAAAGGCCGTCACGGTGCCGGTGCTGTCGCGCATCACGGGCGGGCGTCATGACTTCAACCGCACGTCGGCCTGGAGTTCCGGTCAGGTGGTAAAGGTCAACGACAGCTATCTCACCGTGACGGCGGTTGATTCGGGGATAAACCGGATCGTCCTGCGCGACGAAGGTGGCAGGACGCAGTTTTACTCCCCCGCCGAGCTGAACGTGACGGAAATTGAGGTTTTTGAGCGCCAGCATATTGAACTGCGGGTGGGAGACAGCGTGCGCATGAACAAAACGCAGAAAGCGGCCGGCCACGCGGCGCATGAACAGTACCGGGTGGAGGCGCTGCGGGAGAACGGCGAGGTGGTGCTGAAGAATGCTGCCGGTGAAAAGGTGATAGAGCCGGGCACCGTGACGGCCGATCAGCATCTCGACTATGCGTGGGCGGTGACCGGCTACGGTGCACAGGGTGCCAGTGCAGATTTCGTTATTGCACTGGAAGGCACTGAGGGCGCGCGTCAGCGCATGAGCGGAATGCGGGCGTTTTACATCAGCCTGTCCCGTGCGGTCGATCATGTGCAGATTTACACGGACGGTCTGTCAGACTGGCTGGGCACGCTGCAGAACAGGGACAGAGAGCCGGAGACGGCGCATGACGCGCTCGATCCGCAGCCTGAACGCGCCCAGGCGCGGCTCATCTGGGGGATGGGTAAGTCACTGTCCAAAACGGCAATAGGGCGGACGTTCCTGCGGGAGCAGGGGCTTAAGCACAGTCCCGTTACCGCGCGTATCATCCCGCCCACGAAAAAATATCCTGAACCGCACATCGCTCTGCCGGTTTTCGACGGAAACGGCAAAACGGCAGGTATCAGTCTGTATTCCTTACAGGCAGAGAGCGGACGTATAAGGACGGGGGAGGGCAGGACGCTGACCACGGGTGACGCGCAGGCGGCAGTCCTCCGCAAGAGCCGGAACGGTGAAACTCTGGTCGTGACGTCACTGGAGCAGGGGCTTGAGGCGGCCCGGAGTCATCCGGAAACGGGCGTGGTTTTGCAGACCGGCCGCAGGCCGCCTTCGGCACAGATGCTCAGAGTGGCAGGTGGTGTGCCGGAGCGGGCGATTCGCCCGGATGCCGCACTCATGAGTCTGGTTCGTGCAGAGCTGCAGGCACTGATTAACGTTTTGCCCGGAGACGGGCTTCTTCCGGATTCAGCTCACCCCAGGCAGGCAGACCTGCAACGCGCAGCAGAGATGCTTTCCAGCGAGAGGCAGAATATGGCCATAAAGCTGCCTGACACGGAGGAACAGAAGAAAGCAGAGGCGGAAAGCTGGCAGCGGTGGGTGGCAGAAACACTGAAAGAGAAAATTCCTGCCCTGCCGGGTGAAAAGGAGCCTGATTACACTCGCTTCATTATCCGCGCCGCAGGCGAACTCGCTGAGAAGAAGGAAACGCTGTCAGCCGCTGCAGAAAGAATGCTGGCCAGCCTCAGCCAGCCCGGACTGCCGGCCGGCCTGGTATTGCAGGACAATACACTGTCGGACATTTCCGTTTCACCGTCCGTTCTGAAGCAGCTTACCGCAGAACAGGATTCTGCCGCTGCGCTGGCCAGACGTGCGCCCGCCGGTTTGTCAGATAAAACACTGTCAGGCGCAGCGCACGAACTCCGGCGTCAGGATGAGCCTGTCCTGCCGTCAGAAGAACGGGGACGTGAGCGTGAGGAGCCTCAGCGCGAACGCATCCGCAACATCCAGAAAGAACGTTAACTTACCTGCGGGCCTGACGATGCCGGGCCCGTTTACATTCCCGACTCCCGTATTCATACGGGTTAAGTAAATAAACCACCCTGTCGCACTACGCGACATACGGAATCTTATGAAAAAAAACATAACGCTGGCCGCCGTAATGCTGGCCACATCTGTATGCTTTGCCGTCCAGGCGGCATCTGAAGCATTAACGCCTCCACCGCAGACAGCGGCAACCACTGCCATTAACGGCACGGCGAAGCCGGAAAGCCAGGCTGCTGCTGACTTCACGCCGGCTCAGCAGGCCCGCATCGGCGAAATCGCGGCAGACTACCTGGTTGCCCATCCGGACGTGCTGATTGAGGTCAGCAAGAAGCTGCAGGCGCGTCAGGAGGCGCGCCGTCAGGCTGCTTATGCGCAGGCTGCGGTCGGTGCGCACCGGCTGCTGATGCAGCTGGGTGACATCCCCGTCTCAGGGCCGAAAAACGCAAAGGTGCTGGTGACGGAGTTCTTCGACTACGAGTGCATCGCCTGCAGCATGATGGCCCCCGTAATGGAGAAAGTGATGGCCGCAAATCCGGATGTGCGCTTTGCGTTCCGCGACTGGACGATATTCGCCCCGCGTTTTCAGGAGTCCACGCTGGCCTCACGTCGCGGGCTGGACGTCTGGCATCGGCAGGGTGCGCAGGCCTACTTGACCTATCACAACGGGATTTACCACACGGGGCATAACGAAGGGAAGCTGACCGCTGCCGACATCGATGAGGCGGCAAAAGCTGCCGGAGTAACGGATAAAAGCGGTGTAGACGACGGTAAATCAGACGCGGTCATCCGGAACAACGACGCGCTGGCAGAGATGCTGGGCCTGACGGGAACGCCGGGCATTATCGTCATGCCGGTGGAAAATGCCACGGAAGCAAACACCACGGTGCTGCCAGGCGTGGTCAGCGAATCGGTGATGCAGCAGGCCATAAAAAAAGCAGCAGGGAAATAAAACCGTCAGGCCGGACAGCCGCGTACTGGTTGCATCCCTCTCCGGAATGTTCACTTTGATCCTGATTTTTTGTTGCTCAGGAGATGTCGTGACAGAACAATTAGGGCACAAAGCGTAGGATTTTCCCGAGCCAGTAGAGGTAAACACCATGAACAACCTCATGACTTTAAATGAACTTATTGCCGCGACAGAACAGGCCAGAGCCAATTACCGTCTTCATGGTACTTTAGTATCTGAGATAATCTATAAATCCTTTTATGTACGCCTAGGTAAAGAAGCTTTTGAGCAAAATAAACTGGAGATAAAATGTCCTGTTGCTCTGGCAGAAATGCACCGCCTGGCAATTGATGCGCCGTAAATCTGTTAAGGTTAATAAAGAGCTGCTAAGTGCGGCTTGTTATGATGCGCGGTAATGGACAAAAAATGCAGTTTTTTGGCTATTATCTGGCAGCGTGTGAACCTCCTGATAAATACCATGTAGCCAAACAAACGTGTGGTTACGTCCTGTCGCGATGGAGCGGCAATATGGGAGGTGTCCATGTTACTGGTCATTGAACTAAACGGAGCTGAATTTGTGAACGATAGCTGTGCCTATCGCATAATCTTCAGCGGGAAATATATCTCTGTAGTCTGGGCGTTCTAATCAGATTAAGAAGGGGCTTATGCCCCTTTTTTTTCGCGCTGATAAAGATTTATGGGTATGGGGAATTGTTGGCGTTCTGGTCATGATCGTCGCAGCGCACTTCACCCTGAACGGGCTACATCTGGTCTTTTGCAAATTATTCATCACATGATTATTGCCTGTCGGGCAGGACATAAAGCCTGTGTGTATGGTTCACGTCATCATGCTCAGACGCACAATAACTGCCGGTGATTACTTTTACTTGCAGAGCTTTTATGTCGCAGAAACATCCATCGGGCCGGGCTCGGCAGAGCTCTCATCTTTCCTCTTTTAAAATCTGGCCCGGTAAAGTTATGGTGGTAATTCACTGTAACTGGAAACAGGTGCTGCACATGTCGGCTGTACAATCAATTAAAGACTACTGGTGTATACTTAGATTCTGTCAGCCAGGTTTAGGATAGCTGCAATTCAGAATTGAACTAAAATCCTCTGAAACAAAGGTAAAATAGCTCTCTGGAGGAGAGTATTCATTAATTTTTTTGCTGGCTACTGAAATTTGCCAGTCACAGAAAGCGGCCCAGGACCATGCTGAAAAAGTTGTTAAAAATAGTACAACTGACGTGGATAGTTCTATACCATCATGTAGCTGATAACTTCTGTATATATTAAAGCAGTTAAACAGCAGTAAACAAAATATCACCAATGGCAGGAACCATTTGTGATATTTTCGAGGGCATATCTTCCCGTCAATAACTTTGTACATACCCTGATAGCGAAGAACCGCCCTCAAAAACGGAACCAGCGCCGGTGGGTTAATTGCATATAGGCATATGATTTTAATTGATAGTTCTCTGTTTCTGAGTAAGCCGAATGACTCGAGGAGAAGCTGTTGTTCAGCGTTGATAAGGGGATCTGACATTGGCTTAGCAGATTTCCTGAGCCATTTGACGGCTTTAATCTGCGCAGAGGATGGCCGTGAGAAAAAATCTCTACGATGAAATTCCATATACTTTTTTGCAATAGTAACGATAATGGCAATCACAGCAGTGAAAACGCCGTTGATACTAAAAAGTTCTTTCAATATTTCTGTCACTGTTGCCATCATCAGTCTTGTCCATTTCCATTGAAGTTCTGAGGCGATACTATCTATTTTTTTGAGAAAACAGAAACAACTTAAAAACAATGGAAATATATGGTCCAGTCCTTATTAAAAAAACATTTTTATAATGCTACTGACCAGATAGTCCAACGTTCAGGAACTTTTACCCTGTCTGTTACATCGATTACCTCAACGCTCAGGCGACGCCATTCCGGCTCAGTAGTCATGGGCGGGGTGAGTAAACGGCATTCCTGACGGAACACCGCATTGATGCAGCCCGTGAAACCATCATGATTCAATCCCGAAAGGGGGTTGAAGGCTGAAGGCGAAAAAAGAGCTGACAGCCCGGTAAAGCTGTCGGCGTAAATTAACCAGTACCATTTTTTCTTTTAGGTAAGTCCGCGTTCAGAGACAGTTATCGTCTCGCTTATCCCTGACTTTAGTATTTTTCAGCCTTCATCCCTCCCGGACGGGGGCCGGACTTACTGCACCGCCTTAGAGAGAAACCAGAAAAAACATGCACCTGCAAAAAAGACGTTTTTGGATGCAAAAAGGTTACGAAATTTAACATCAGGCTGGATCTGAGATTTTTCTGAGGGTATGATTTTCGGACGATCGTGTGGCGCGATCGTAACGATCCTTTTCGGCGGGCTGTGGCGGTCTGCAGAAGAGGAGAGCACAAACCTCCGTGACCGAACATGCGCGGCCGCGGGGGCCACCGACTATCCGGATGGGACGTATCCGTAAAACGTCCAGGGTCAGAATCCGGCGTGCCCGGATTCTGAATGCAAAAACCCCCTGATTCTGTCTTCAACTTTGGCGGGCTGGATTCAGAAATCAGGGGGTCAAAAGCAGGCACAGGCCTGTGAAGGATTATATCGCATGCAATTCATAAGACAACCCCTGTCCGCCATAAGTCCGGGACAGGGTGAATGACAGGACACTAATCGGGAATATGTGCCCGACTCTGCACGCAGGTGAGTGCCCACATGGCGACCATTCTGCTGTCAGCAACCATTTCGTACCGTTATTCACTCCCCCGGCGACCGTCATCCGGCCGCGGCTCTGCCGCCAGCTGGTGAAGAAAGCCCGGCTTCTGACGTCCGGTAGTGGCCTCTCGCTGAGGGTGTTTTGTGCTAAAGCGGTGGGTAAGTTTAAAAGGATGCCCCGGAAGGAACGCCTTACGTCCATGGGGGTACTGCTGGAATGGCTGTGTTTTTATTATGATCCTGTCTCGAATTCCGTTCAGCGCTCCTTCAGAGAGATGGTCATGGAGTGCGCGTTCACCGGTCGCCGGCAGGCTGACCGTGCGCTTCAGACGCTGGAAGATATTGAATATATCGTTCGCGGAAGTGATGCGGACGGGCTGTTACACATTTTCTTCACCCCTTCCCTGTTTAAGGCCCTCAGAATCAGGCCTGACCATCTCCGGGCGGCCCGCCTCAAGGCTGAGCGTGTGCAGCGGAAAAGGGGGATGCCGTCATGAAACAGCGCACCCCTGTTCGTCACTGGAGTCAGCTCAGTACGGAAGAACAGATACGTTTCTGGCAGGGCGTCGATGCCGGTGAAACGTCCTCGTTTCTCGTCCCCGTCGTACCCCGTAAGACCCGGCGCGTAAGGGG
This sequence comes from Pantoea sp. PNA 03-3, assembly GCF_003201175.1. Classification (NCBI taxonomy): domain Bacteria; kingdom Pseudomonadati; phylum Pseudomonadota; class Gammaproteobacteria; order Enterobacterales; family Erwiniaceae; genus Pantoea; species Pantoea sp. PNA 03-3. Next base: position 46,532 of record NZ_QICO01000010.1, read on the forward strand.
CGAACACTCCACGCACGCAAAATGCGAAAATCCGCGGTGGTTCCGGCCGGCGCGCTACAAACCGGTAGGTGGCCAGATTGGCTACCTTTACAATCGCCTGGTGAAAACCGATCCGGAAACCGGCCTCAGCGAACTGCGCATGCGGATGTCGCTGCACCCTTACTACCTGATGAACCGCCAGAAGGCGGGGCGTAAAAACCATTTCAAACCGGAAAAAGCCCGGCTGCTGGATACCACCTGGCCGGTTCTGATCAGTTTCTGCGACAAGGGCAAACATTCTGTCGGCATGTGCACGTCGCGGCTGGCTCAGGAGGTCAGTCCGAAAGACGAACACGGCAACGTCATTCCGGAGACGGCCGTCACGGTAAGCCGCATGTCCCGCCTGATTAGCGAACAGGTCCGGTATGGCGTTCTTGCGGTGTCGGAAGAAAAAATGTGGGACCGCGCGTCCGGGCAGTGGCTGCCGAAGTATGTCTGGATAACCGATGCCGGCTTCCGGATGCTGGGCGCGGACATGGCCAGACTCGCAAAGGAGCAGGAAAAGGCGTTGCGCAGGAGCGAGGAGCGCCGGCAGATGATAGCGGAAGGGCTGATGAGGGAGGATGAAGACATCTCGCCACAGGCCGCCCGCCGTCGCTGGTACGACCGCAGGAGGATCGAGTCGCTGAAATACCGTCGTCAGCAGGGGGCGATGCGTAAGCGGGCTAACCGGCTGAGCAGCCATCCACGCGACGTTCAGGTGTTTGAGATGATGAAACACCTGCGTAAAACGCTGCCCGCAGGCGAGCTGCTGTACTGCACGGATGAGCGTCTTGAGAAGCTGGCCATCCGGCAGCTCTTCCAGATGCAGCTGTTTGAGGCACACGACACCCACGTCTGACGCGTAACTCCTGACATCCAGGCCATGCCCCTTAACCGGGGCTTTTGCCGTGGTTTCTTTTCAGGATCCGGCCACGTCTTCTCCATTATTCCCGTTTCATGCCGGCCACGACGTCGTTCATGCGCCGGTAGCGCGCGCAAAACCCCGTCGCCGTCCTTTTATTCACAGAAATCCGCAATGGGATAACCTCAGAAAGCAGCAAACGGATATCAGATAATCTGCAAAACATTCGTAAACACTGTTTTAAGGTCTTCCGATAAACCCGGAATGATCTCTGTCACCCGCGACACTGTGGATAAGTGGAAAAGGCCTTCGCTTGCAGCGGCCGCAGGCGTCCGCGCCGCTCAGAATCTGAAGTAGTTCCCGCTGACGCGGGCCCCAAACCCAAATATTTTAGTTACAGCATACATTAATTCACTGTAAACAGCACCGGCGCAGTCCTGCACACTGAGTGCCCCTCCAGGCAGGGACCGGAGCCGGACCTGAAAACCCATCGCCCCCACTGACCAGCCCCGGCCGCCCGGCCCGAAGGGCCGGAACTGCAGTGGCTGATTAATGGGTGTTGTAACTAATGGCTTTCGTGTCGCTGTGAGTGGAGTTGCTGCAGGGTACAGTGAACACGCCCGTAAGCGGCCCTAACGGCCCGCTGACGCGGAGATACGCCCCGACTGCGGCTTCGCCTTGTCGTGACCACTCCGACGGCGTACAGTGACTTTCATGCGGCGGTAAGCGGGTTTAGCTTTGCAGCTACCGTGTTAAGTTCCATAACTTTCGCTGAAAGTTTCAATTAACACCCCCCTAAGCGTCAGCAGCAAGCTGCCGACGCCAAGGCCCCGGAAATCACGCCCTTCACGTCGCAAGCGCCGTGAAGCCCGCTCACCGGGGTTAAAAGGGGTTACCTGAATTTCTTCATTGCTGAAAGCCCGCAAGGTTGTTCAGGTAAAGGTGGGGAATGGCACGATTTATACGTCTGTAACCGGCTACGCCGGGCGTACGGCGCCGTTAAGCTTCTCAGCCATCTTTTACGTCATCTGGCGCCTTCATGCCGCTGAAGCGGCATTCTGAATACGGCTCTCACTTTAGGGGTTAATTCAAATTAAAACGTCCGCTTTGTGCCAAAAGCGGACGTTGCTTGCATCATGGAATGTTAGTTTACCGGGAGCAGGTCAGCGCCTCTATGCAGCTAACCCCGCATCTAATGATTTTCTGCATATCGCCATTTTCAAATTTGAAGTCTGATTTATGAAACTGCGTAGTAAGAGATTTGACTGAATGGCCGGATGGCGCGGGTGCAGAACAGCGCCCCAGGGGGAAGGTGTAACGCGCCGTCCGGCACGAGAGGAATTATGAAGGCCATCTGCAATAGAAACAACTTTAAAGAGGAACGCGTTGCAGGTTGCATAACGGATGTTATGAGCGTAGCTCATATGGGCAATTGGGGGGTAATGCCAAATATTTCAACAGGCGTTTAATTAGTCCACCGGGCCTTTAAGTGCAAAAGTATAGCTTTATCATGGTTTTAAATGAGATAAGCCATCCCTGAAGATGGCTTATCAAATGCAAATACAGACGCAGTTTTGTAAAAATGTTGCCGCATTAAATGGCACACAACCAAAGTATTTGAACCAATTATACAGCGTTTGTGCGGAATACGCTGACAGCATCCCTCAGGCTTGCGGCCCGGCTTGCAAGTTCATCAGCAGATGATGCAGACTCTTCAACCAGTACGGCATTCTGCTGCGTAACCTGATCCATCTGTGTCACCGCAATATTTATCTGAGATATGCCCGCACTTTGTTCTTCAGAAGAAGATGCAATCTCTCTGACTAATTGAGATGTTTGCTCAATAGCTTCCACGCTTTGCTTAACTTTTTCACCGGCATCCCGGGCCATCGAAATTCCCTGTTCGGCATGCTCAACTGACTGCTCAATCAGTCCTTTGATCTCCTTCGCCGCTCCAGCCGATCGCTGTGCCAGTGCCCTGACTTCAGATGCAACAACAGCAAAGCCCTTGCCGTGCTCACCTGCCCGGGCAGCTTCAACGGCTGCATTTAAAGCAAGAATATTCGTCTGAAACGCTATCCCGTCAATAACGGAGATGATTTCTTTAATCTGCCCCGCACTGTTGCTTATTTTTTCCATTGAATCCAGTACTGACTCCATCGCCTCACCGCCTCTTAAGGCCGCACTGGTAGCGGAGTTGGCCATTTCAGCAGCATGGCGCGTGTTATCTGCATTATTGCCGATAATTGACGATAACTGCTCCATACTGGCCGCAGTCTCAGCCAGAGAGGCTGCCTGTTGTTCAGTTCGCGCAGAAAGATCACCATTTCCGCGAGCAATTTCTTCAGATGAGGTAGCGATAGTGGCAGCGTTGCTTTTGATGTTTTCAACCGTAAGTGTAAGTCTTTGACTCATTTGCAGTAATGCCTTGAGCAGCCCGGCAGTTTCATTACGTCCTGTCACCGTAAATGTTGACGTAAGGTCACCACCTGCGACTTCAAGCGCCAGCTTTGATGCTACATTGACAGGTCTGGTAACGGAGCGAATGATAACCAGAGCGAAAATTACTGCCAACAGGACGATAAAAACAAGAACGGTCAGTAGTGCATATTGTGCATACCGGTGTTCCTTAATCTGCCCATTCAGCATTTCATTCAGTTCATTACCTCCGGCAATGGCGTAGTCGCTGAATTTGTTAATAGCGTGCGTAAAGAGCGCTGCATAGTCCTTCGGGTTCTGATTCGTCATGCTCCGGTTAATGAAAATCGCTTCAGCGGTTTTGAGAGCACTTTTTGCCTCCTCAACGGCTGCATCTGCATTTGCGCTAAATTTTTGCTTAAGTGTGTTATCAGATAAAAATAGTTTTTCAGAATCCTGAGCAAATAAATTCAGGTTATACGAACCATTACTGATTAAAGACTCCATACGGACAGAGTCTGCTTCACTTATGGTTTCATTTCGGGCAAGAAGTGACGTGCCGAATGCACGTATTTTCCCAAGGCTTTCGGTTAGCTCAGGCAATGATGAAAAATTACTCGTAATTAAACGGTACGTGTTGATATCTGAATCAAGTGAAAGGCCGTAAAAATCCAGCACATCACGGTTCGCGTTCAAAAGGTTGCGGATGAGGAGGGCATGCGCATCAAGGCTGGCTGTCAGAGTCAGTTGTGAAGAATCGATTCTCTGCTGTAGCTGGCTCCACTGTGTGCGCACATCATTGATTTTGCTGATTATGGCAGCGCTGCCTTCTGTCTTGGCCATATCTTTGGTAATAACATCAGTGATGTTTTCAATTTCATCTCTGACCTGAACGCGGGACGGTGTTGCTGGATTTTTGGTTGCAATGGCAAGGGCGGTTTCTGCACGATGGCGCTGTATCAAATTGAGCAGGGCTAAAATCTTATTTTCTACGGGTACACCTGTTACCTCTCGTTGCTTATCCTGAATGTATTTATTACCTTCGGACACAAAAAGCATGGTAGGAACTGAGAACAGAACAAGGGAAAACAGGCCCAGAATGGCAAATTTGGCGGTAAGACTTATATTGTTTAGAATCTTATTCATTTATAATTCCTGGTGAATTAGTTCGTTTTAGTGACAATTGCAAAAGATACATTTGCAAAGCACCTTAACCTTTTTATCGGTTATTCCTTCATTAACTTTATACCGCATTGTTGATTTACTGCTTTACGGAATAAACTTTTAGTAACGTTAAATAAAGCACTTAAGCTAAATAATCATTTTTTCTCGGGATGAAGTTCTGTTCGCAGCGGCATTAGCCATTGCTGGATTTTCATCTGAGAATTTTTACTGAGATTTGAATGAGTCGGCTGAACTAAATGCGGTTCGCGCACATGTATTATTAATATGTCGCCGAAGGACGTTGTCTCGGGGGTGTAAGGTGAAGCAAAACTATCTGACCTGGCAGGCGCTTTGATCGCTGCGAGTGACCTGCTCCCCGTTGATTCACTCATAACGCTATTAGCAATGTCCGCTTCTCGCTCATAGCGGACTCTGCCCGGTTGCCCTCATGAGCGATTCTGTCAGTAAAGTGCCAACTCAACCTGAGTCAGGTATTCAGCGCAGCACGGGGGCCTCCGTCATTGTAAGCAGTTCCCGTCTTCAGTACGCCATAACACCAGTGAACCAGTTCTCGCATCAGTGCACCAATGGCCACCATCTTGGGTTTTCCCCGCAGGCACATTTCCTCGTAAATGTTACGCATACGTTTGTTATGAATCTTTCCGCACAGAGCTGACATTTAAAGCTTTGCTCTCAGCTGAGGTAGGCCGATTTTAGACATGCGTGGGCGTCCACGAACCGAGGTGCCGGAACGCTTCTCCACAGGTACCACGCCCAGAAAAGCCGCCGCCTGGTCTGCTGATTTAAAGTGATGGCTGCGGAGCACAACCAGTATGTGCATACCCAGCAGAGGCCCGACATATTTAATCAACGTCAGCAGCGCATATCCACTGATGCATTATTCGGTGTCGCAAGGACTTATTGGGGGCCGCTTGGAAAAAACGCTTCTTCATGGGGATGTCCTCATGTGGCTTATGAAGACATTACTCACATCGCGGTGTGTTAATCAACGGGGAGCAGGTCATTTCCTCTCCGTTACTAGCTAAACGAAAAAACTTGCCTTTTAGGCAGTTTTTTTCGTACCGGGGATTAAATAGCTTCTGCAAAGCGTAGCTGTTTCTTCTCAACTTCAACCGGCATCGCAAGAGCGTCAGCCTTTTGTTTCCGCATTGCCACCGTCTCATGATAGTGCTGTGCGGTCGCCGTCTCAATGAAGTCCACATCATCACCCGCCACATCAAATACGGCTGCTTTAATGTCTTCCAGACTAACGTTAAAGAATTCTTTGCGTCTGTTGATGAGGTTAGTGCGATTTTCAGCGAAATGCTGGTGCAGGGCATATTCCATTGCCGGTGCATCTTCACTGTGGATCATTGCATGGATATCAAATAGGAACGGCACCGATGCACTACCCAGCTCGTCAACACGGTCTTGAGGGTCAAGGCGGCGTGTCATGCCAATTTTAAAGACATTCTCACCAAAAGAGCCGATGTTAGAGATAACGTAAACGTGGCCCCGCTTGGTCTGTTGCGCCATGCTCAGGGCTTTTAGTCCTTTCAACTCGGCTTCGGTCAGCGCCTCTTGAAGGGAATCGATCTTCTCCTGATACTTTTCGGCCTGAGCGGCGGTCATTTTCGCCAGTTTTTCATTCATTTCTTTCCGAGCTTTATCCAGGGCTTTCTGGGCGCGGCGTTCTTCTTCTTCAGCCTCACGAATAGCACGGTCGATCTCAGCCTGGGCTTTGCGTTCCTCGGCCATCTGGACGCGGATTTCGCGTTGTTCTTCTTTTTCTTCCTGCTTTTTGGCCCGGTATTCATAGGTTAAACGCAGTTCGGTCAGCTTTAGATCCAATAAGGCATGATTAATGTGGATCTGGTTTACTTCATTGAGCTTGTTCAATACTTCAAAAGCTTTGTAGATGCGCGATTCCATGGTGTTGATGTTTTTAAAAGTGACGTTGGCAATGGCCGCATCACATTCACCGTTAAAGGCGCGGGCAGTCATGTTTATGCCTCGCGTGGTCATTTTATTCCCTTCGGCCTTTGAACCACTTACCGTCCATTCTGTGGTGCAATAAATGGCCCCAAAAGTGGTTTTGTTGCGAAACAAATCTTTCTGCTGCTGCCGATTGCTACGGATAGATATCTGGAACAATTCCGACGTATCGAAATCGAAATGCGGCGCGTAGAAGCCCATTTCAGCAAAATCCATATCTTCTTTGTAGATAGAAAGCGCAGACTCCAGCTCGTCATACGTGATTTTCTTACTGGCGTAAGAAGCGCGCAGGGTTTGGATCTGTTCTTCAATTTCGACTTTTTTTGCGAGCTGCAGGGCAACGGTTTGCTGAGTCTCATTACTCAGTTTTTCGGCAGCCGTGCGGGCATCTTCTAAGACCGCATTGGCTAAGTCAGTAATAAACTTCGCGTCTGTTTCGCTTACTGAAATTGTGGTGGCTGCTTCCGTCTTTGCTTGAGTCACGATGCGCGCCGCTTCATCTTCAGCATCAATAATGACTGCATAACGCGCCAGCTGTGCTGCCTTATCGGTAGAATCCGCCCTTGCTGTTTTCAATTTCTTCGCGGTAACAAGTAGGGCGGCTAAAATGCCCACAAAAGCGATAGCCCCTGCGATGGAGTAATACATAATATTCATTGAGGATAACCTTGGTGAGTGCTTTTACCGGCGCACCCGACTACTGCGGGGGAATCTGGCTCCAGCATTTTCTCAGCAATTTTATTAGTGACATTCCAAAGATTTTGCTATTTCTGACAATCATCACCAGTTGGTGGTAAGCCTTCAGTGTAATGAGAAAAATCCTATGGCGGAAGTGATTATGCTCGAATGATGACCTGGTCCCCGTTAATTAACCCATATCAATGTCAATAATGCCTTCAGCAGTGCTTAGAGCTACTGCGTACTTCCGCTTCTAGCTCGTAGCGGACTTCTTAGGCATGTTATTGGTTTATGGAAGAGGCGCTAAGCAGGTCGTCACAGAATCATTTCAAATGAGCGTACTGGGACAGTCTTTGACTGTTTCAGGAGCGAAACCTTGTCCTGCAGTGACTAAAATCAGGGGCAACAAACCTTCTGGAGATGCCCAATGTCAAAATTTCCACTTCCGGTGGCCGGTACACTGTGCCTGGCTATGCTCAGCCAGTCAGCCCTGGCTGCTGGTTTCACTCTTACCAGTAAAGAACTAGGTGCAGGTCGTTTCAGTAATTCTCAGCTGCTCAGTGAGCCTTACGGATTCGGCTGTGCCGGCGAAAATAAATCACCTTCCTTTATATGGTCAGGCGCACCAGCCGGAACAAAAAGTTTCGCGCTACAGATCTACGACCGTGACGCACCAACAGGTATGGGCTGGGTTCACTGGCAGGTAGTAAATATTCCTGCTGATGCAACATCACTCCCGGCGGACGTCGCTAAAGATAACAGCGGTCTTCCAAAAGGCGCCGTTCAGACGCGCACTGATTTTGGCGTGCCAGGATACGGTGGGCCATGCCCTCCAAAAGGCCAGACGCATCGTTATGTAGTCACGCTGACTGCGCTAAAGGTTGATAAACTGCCGAATATTACGGCTGATTCAACCCCGGCAATGGTCGGTTTCATGACCAAAGCCAATGCGCTGGGAGAAGCAAATATTCGTATCATCCAGGGCAGGTAGCATACGACACGGGTCAGGCAGGAATTAGCTGCTCAGCATTTTTCAACGTCCGGACCTGACCCGGACAAAATCCAAAACGGTTACGGAAGCGCGCTGAAAATTTTGACGGGCTGACGTAACCCACTTCATAGGCTATTTGCGTGACTGACAGGTCAGTGACCTGAAGTAATGTCAGCGCACGGCACATGCGTACATCAGCAATAAGCTGTGAAAAAGAGGTCTTTTCTGCCGTAAGCCTGCGTCTGAGCGTCGCTTCTGACATGCCGAGCTGACAGGATACTTCATTAATATTCCATCCATGTGAGACATCTGCAGAAATGATTTTTCTGATTTTGTTCCCGATTCCGGCCCGCTGAAAATAACCGAAGCAGAGGCCGTATTCATCCAGCCAACTGAGCATTTCCCGCATGCGCACCACGGCAATCGCTTCAGGAATATCTGCCGGATCCGTAAACACCTCCCGGGTATGATAAAAAGCGCGGCGGAAACTTTCGCTGGCACCTTCTAATTTATGCACGCCGGTGACTGGAGCAGCATTGCAGTTAGTACGGGTATAATTTTTGACAAGACTGGTGTTAAAACTGAGCCAGTCAGCCTCATAATTGCCGCCTTTTGCCGGTATGTTGGTGATATCGAATGACTCTCCTTCACCCACAATGACCGCCTCTCCGGGGTTAATGACCAGCTCCTTCTCCCCCGTGCGAATGCATTTACTTCCCTGACGAACCAGTATGACAGTGGGTTCATCAATAATAATATTTCGCGCAAGCAGCGGCTGAACCTGAAGAACGTGCGCGGTGCTGCCGATACCGGCCCTGAATGAGATATTCCTTTCTGCCATCCTGCCTCCCGTAAAGAAACCAACATCATGCCGGTCTCATCGTCTGTCAAGATTGCTGGGTCAACGTTTCAGGATCTGATTCTGATAGCCCAGTTTTTCCACATGAATACGAATGGTGTCGCCCTCCCTGAGCCAGACCGGTTCGGGTTTCATACCAAGACCGACGCCGTCTGGCGTGCCTGTGGCAATAACATCCCCGGGCATAAGCGTCATGTAGTGGCTTACATAAGAGACTATCTCTGCAACGCTGAAAATCATCTGCGAGGTGTGGCTGTCCTGTCGTCTTTCACCGTTAACCTCAAGCCAGATAGCAAGATTCTGCGGATCGCTCACTTCATCCCGCGTGACGATATAAGGTCCCATCGGGCCAAATGTGTCGCAACTTTTGGCCTTATCCCACTGTGACGACTGAAACTGAAAGCCGCGGTCAGATACATCGTTCACAATGCAGTAGCCTGCTACGTGCTCCAGCGCATCCTCCTTACTGACCTGCTTTGCCTTTCGGGCCATAACGATTCCCAGCTCGGCTTCCCAGTCGAGTTTGGTTGAATGCGGGGGAATGATGATGTCATCGTCAGGGCCATTGATGCAGCTTGGTGCCTTGAAAAACACAACCGGCTCATCAGGTATGGGTAGACTGGCTTCAAGGGCATGGTCGCGGTAGTTCAGGCCGATGGCCACAAATTTTGAAACGGTGCTGAGCGGGGGCCCCAGCCGTGGGCTGCCCGGGACGACCGGAAGGCGTAAAATATCTTCCTCACTTTGGAGCGATTCGAGGATGACCGGGAGCGTCAGAGGGGTCACATCGCCGACAATACCGGACAGGTCACGTAGCTGATTGTTACTGTCCATCACACCGGGTTTTTCAAAGCCGGCGTCACCATAACGACAAATTTTCATACATACCTCAAAGCGTAATCAGACGGGATAGCTGTAAACAGCCCAGGGGAGTTGTACCTTGTCCTCTCCACCCGAGAACATAGGGATGCGGTTAAGCTGAGTGGACGGAAAATAAACGCGGCTGTCCGGGCCGACGGAAAGGGCGATGGGCCAGACAATACGCGCATCCCGGATGAGGGGGGGTGCTCTCTCCGGCGGGATTCATGACAGAAATGCCGTTGTTTTCCGCATCACTCAGGTAGATATTTCCGGCTTTGTCGCGGCACATGCCTGCAATCCAGGTACCGATCTCTTTATAAACTGAAACCCCGGCAGCGATTTCGTCTTCACTCCGGGCGAAATCGGTGATGAGGTTCAGATCGACCTGGAAAATGCGGGCACCAAACAGACACATGAAGAGCAGCGTCTGGTTGTTCTGATGAATTTCCAGCAGGTCGTTATGGATATACATGGGCTGTCCGTTCTGAAGCGTCACTTTTCGTCCTTCAATAACAGGCACATCTTCGGCGTGACAGCGCATCAGCGGGTGACCCGCCAGAATTCTTCGGTATGAATTATCGCGCAGGTCAATGACATAAAATGACCCTTCCCGCGACTCGGCCATGATGGCGTAATGCTTCCAGAAGCGGATATGTGCGAGCCGGGTACCTGCATGTGCATCTTCAGGCCTGAATGCCAGCGTTCTTCGGGTTTCACCAGTGGTGATATCCAGCTCCGCGCCTTCAATAGCATCGCTGAAATCAGGCGCTGCGGCATCAAGAACCCACAGGCTTCCACGCCCGTCGTTGAAAATGCTGTTCACGTCGACGAAGTGTTTCAGAGAATCGTCCTGGCCGCTCCAGTTGTTCCACTCATTGCCAGGAAAAGGTTTCCAGCTGCCGTCTTTCAGTATTTCCACCACGCCTGGCGTGGGTCCGGTCCAGCCAGGCATGCTCGCAAACAGCCGCCCGCATTCCGTTGTCACCACGCCGTTCCATAAAAAGTTATCTGAAGTAGAGACCTCATGAAGCTGAGCCGTCATAATATGCTCCTAAAGATGATTCACCGCTGTAAAATAGATTTTATTGTATAAAAATCTATTTTATACATGGTAATTGATTTTAATCAAAGGGCACTGTTATCTCTATGAATGAAAGCCTCGCTTCCAGAGAAAGCCTCACCCAGACGACATACTCCCGTCTGCGCGATGCTCTGCTTTCCTGCCAGCTCGTCCCGGGCACTCGTGTGAACACTAAAGAGCTTGCCGAAACGCTGGACACCAACGTTGGTGCCATTCGTGAAGCGCTGTCCCGCCTGACGTCAGAAAACCTCGTAATCGCTGAACCGCAGAAAGGATTTCGCGTTACGCCTGTCTCTCTTGCTGATTTGCTTGACCTGACTGCCACCCGGAAGCTGATTGAGTGCGAATGCCTCAGTGAATCCCTGGCTAACGGGGATGTAAACTGGGAGGGGGAAATTCTTTCGGCGTTTCATCTCCTGGCACGCTACGGTAACGGGAAGGATGAACACCCCGGAACGCCGGAGTGGAACCGGCGTCATAACCGGTTTCACGATGCCCTGACGTCCGCCTGTCCGAACACCTGGCTGCTTCGTATGCAACGCATGCTTTTTATTCAGAACGAACGCTACCGCATACTTTCCGTCAATCTGACGCGCGGAGAGAGAGACCTGAATGCGGAACACAAAGCACTGATGGAGGCCGCACTCGACAGAAACACCGGACAGGTAAAACAGCTCATGCAGGAGCATATTCAGAAAACCACTGACGTTATCGTGAAACTGTTTGATGACTACGGTGCACTGACACTGCACGAATAACTGAGCGATACGGGGCAGGGTTTGCACGTTTCTGGCGGGTGAACCCTGACAAATTCATCCAGACTCATAAGGTTTTTAAAAAAAGGAACCCTTATGAAAAAGAAATACCTCTCTGGATGCCTGTTAGCGTTATTTGCCGTTAATGGCTGGGCCGCGCAGTCTTATGTGCTGGACGAAGTCCACCTTATCGACGGTTCGGGAAAGCCTCCGCAGGAACACATGCGTATCGTCGTTAGAGGGCAAAAAAATCAGTGAGGTCGGGCACGTGGCCTCTATGGCCATTCCTAAAGATGCCGATGTGAAAAACTACACGGGGAAATCCGCCCTACCCGGATTGATTTCCGACCACGCCCACCTGGCGCAGTATCAGGGAGTTACGCCTTCACCGGATGCGTATACCCGCGAAAAAAATTATTAACCAGCTCATGACTTACCAGAAATACGGTGTGACGACCGTGATGTCTCTTGGCGTTGACGATGAGTTTCTGAAACTGATGAAGGAACACGGGACGGTTTATATTCCAACGCTTGGGGGGATGAGTCTTTTTATCTTTTCGCCGAACAGCCTGAACTGCTTAAAACGCCTGAAGTCAGTCGGGCCCTTAACCCGGAGCAGCGTAAACTTTTCAGCAGCCAAGCATGGGCGCAGAAGCAATTGTCGAGCCCGGCTTACAAAACATTGAAAGCAGGCTTTGAAACGAATATGAAAAATACTTTCACTGTTTATAAAAGCGGACTTCGTCTGGGATCCGGAACAGACTCAGGCGCTAACCCCATGCGTATTCCGGGCTTTGTAGAGCATCACGAGCTGGCTTAACTGGTCCGTGCGGGCCTGACGCGTTACAAGCACTTTATCTTGCTACACGTTCGCAGCAGATACGCTGAGTCTAAATGACAGAGGAACGGTTGAAGCGGGTAAAAGAGCGGATTTGATTATCGTGAGCGGATAAACGATGTGTACCACAAGGTGGATTTAGAAGATGTTTTTTCGACGTGGATCACGCAACTATCGAAGATTAATAAGTGAATGACTTTTAGCGCCTGAACTCCGTTTGAAGGGGTGTGCCACATCACCAGTCAGTTTTCAGACTTGGTATTAATAAAGGCTGAATGTCCGCTCCTCGCTCATAGCGGACCTTCAGTTCAGTCAGCAAGTCCGCTCTGTGCCAGAAGCGGACATTATCGTTGCAACTCATGCTCAAATGATGGCGTGTGTTCTCAAAGACGAAAGCCCACCACTGGATGCCGGATTTTTTCAAACTTACAAAATCAATTATTCCAGCCTAATTTATGTAATGGCATAATCAGGCTGGAAAAAGTGAGGGTGAAAATGGATAAAACATCTAAAAATCAAATAGTAGATAGCGACATTGCACGTTTATTGCTTAAACACAGAAAGGCTCGCAACTTGACTGTAACTGAGCTTGCTCAACGATCTGGCGTCAGTCAGGCTATGATCAGCAAGGTTGAACGTGGTACTTCTAGCCCCAGTGCTACGATACTCAGTCGTTTAGCTAACGCGATGAATATTACGCTATCAAAGCTTTTCACAGAGCTTGAACTCCACCAGAACTCACTTGTTCTCTTTGCCGATCAGCAACAGCATTGGACGGATGAGCAATCAGGCATTACCCGCTGGTCTCTATCCCCGGCAGGGGCCTGCCCGGAACTTATAAGAGTTGAAATTCCTGCAATGGGTGAGCTGACGATACCCGCTTCCGCGAATGAACATCTTTCCGGGCAAACACTTTGGATGCTGAGTGGCAGCCTTGATTTTCGAGTCAATCATCAGACCCATCATTTACAAGCCGGTGACTGTCTCGCCCTTACCTTTTCAAGCGAGTACCAAATGAGCAATCCTGATAGTGAGCAGAGCTGTTCTTACATCGTCGCTTTTAGCCAAAAAGGTCAATGATATTTCCCTGCCACAACGGTTACATCTTATTCGCTATTCTTAAATGCAACAGGGGGTATGGCCTTCCCTGATTATCCCGCTCGGAACGTCCTGATACCTGAAAACCCATATGCTGATAAAACTCTACAGCCTGCTGGTTCTGTTCATTTACATCGACGCTTAAATCTGGATGCAGCTCCAGTGCATGTGAAACTAACCGTTTGCCGACGCCAAGTCCGCGAGCAGAAGCATCCACAAAAAGTGCCTCCAGATGACCATCATGCAAAAACATGAATCCCAGTGGTTGATCAGCCTGATTTGTTGCAACCCATACAGGCGTTTCTGAAAAAAAGCCGACAACCTCTTTTTTGATTTCTTGTCGGTCTGACGCCGTCAGAAAATCGTGCGTAGCATCTACTGAACTCTTCCAAATTTGTATAATTTCTGATGCTTCAGAGGGCCGTGACATTCTGATTGCTAACATTTTTCAACCTTAAAGTGATTTTAGCTGGTGCATTAAAGTACAAGAAAAGCCCACTTAAATTTACTATAGTGAAATTAAATTCACAATAGTGATTTTATGGTTATATCTTTTATTCATCATAAGTAGTGTTAACACTCTGCCTGACTTGAACCTTTTCATCATCTGCGACAAAGACCCTGACTTTTACACAAACGTCCGCTTCTCGCTCATGAGGGACAGCCATACTCAGATCACCCACATTTCAGGAGATTTGAGTATGAACACATCACCGTGGAACAAAGACCGTATCATCGGCCAAAAAAGACCACTTCAGATATCTCATATCTGGGGGATCCGAATCAGGCTTGAACTGGGAGGTAAAACGCGCGATTTGGCTCTGTTCAATATGGCCCTGGATAGTAAGCTTCGAGGCTGTGATCTGGTAAAACTCAAAGTATCTGATGTTGCATATGGTAGCTCTGTTTCAAGCAGAGCTACGGTGCTACAACAGAAAACCGGTAGCCCTGTCCAATTTGAGATAACCAAAGGGACAAGAGAGGCTGTTTCTGCATTGATAAAGCTTGGCAATTTACGCAGTAAAGACTACCTGTTCCGATCTCGGGTCGGTATTAACCAACACATATCACCCCGGCAATACAACCGAATTTTTCATGGGTGGGTAGCAAAAATTGGTCTCGAAGATTCTCTTTACAGTACACATTCCATGAGAAGAACAAAACCTTACCTGATCTACAAGAAAACTAAGAATCTTCGTGTGATTCAACTCCTGTTAGGTCATAAGAAACTGGAAAGCACGGTCCGTTATCTGGGTATTGAAGTCGATGATGCGTTAGAGATTTCTGAATCGATTGAAGTCTAAGTTTGTCAGGGCTGCAACAGCAGCCCTGTGCCAGAAGCGGACATTGCTAACATTCTATCTGCATCAACCATTTGGGAGTAGGACCCAGCTTCATTACACTTCCTCAACCTATGAACTTTTTGAGGGGCATTTAAATAGATATTGAATTCCTGACCTGCTCCCCATTAATCAACACGCTGCAATGTTGGTAACGTGACTGTTTGGCTACTAGAACAACTGCGAACTTCCGCTCCTCGCTCATAGCAGACATATCTAAATTGCTTAATTGAACGAGCTAACATCTGATAAGCGTGGGATTGACCTAATCGTTCGCTATCAGACATGATCTAAATGATACTTATGGTGTGTCTGTGGAGCTAACTCAGCAACTTGACCTGATTGTTAAGGGCTGTACTGATGCTAAACCCTGCCTCAGCTATGGGTTTTTTAAGTTAAAAGGAGTAAACATGGAAGTAACGGTAGAAATGTGTCCGCCGGATGAATGGGAATCCATGGTAAAAATTTTTACCGAAATGGAAGAGCACTACTATGGTAAGGGCTTCATTCAGGAACCACTGTTGAAGAATTACCTCTGCAATCGACTGTTCAGTCAGCTCTCCGGTACACTGGTGCTCAGGGCTCGCTGCGACGCTCTTATCGTTGGGCTGGCGTGTTGCAGTATTCTCTATCCTTCTCCCCGATACAGTGGCCAGCTACACATCAAAGAGCTTAATGTCTCCCAAAGTGAGAGAGGTAAAGGCACAGGGGAATCCATAATGCGCTTTATGGCAAAACTCGCTCTAGAGCATGAGTGTCGTAGCCTTAGCTGGAACGCCGAGAAATCAAACGCCGAAGCAAACCGTTTTTATCAGTATTTAGGGGGCAAAATAAATAACGATGTTGTGAATTATTATCTTCATGGTGAACTCCTTAGTAAACTGGCCTCAGACAGTTCGGCAGAGCCTGGCAACTGCACTGATTAGGCTATCGCATTGATTTGGCTTGCCAGGAAGGCAAAGAAAACCTGCAGAATGTTGATGCCGTATCCATTATGTGCCATAAGCTGGCGTTGCTAACTTCGGCATGAAATAATTTGCGGGTTAGCATGTCAAGGAAGATGTGGGTTTCAGCTGTGTTTCGTTCGCTCAACACAATAACGGGATAAATGAGCAAACATGATGAAAAGTATAAAAGCGATTATTACGGCCATGTTCTTTTTTGGACTTTCACCTTTGTGTTTTTCTGAAAATGGTTCCTTTATCCATCCTGGTGCATTAAACACGGCTGTTGACTTCAGAAAAATAGCTCTCGAAGTCAAAGAAGGGCACCAGCCCTGGTCTTCAGATTTTGCGTTATTACGTACTAATACTCATGACTCACCTGACTACACACCTCATCCCGTCGCTGCTATTTATCGGGGCACAGCAGCAGGTCACCCAAAAGAAAATTACTCGCTCCTCTTCAATGATGCCGCAGCCGCATATGCTTTAGCTCTGGACTGGCGAGTGAGCGGAGACAACTCACGCGCAGAGCGTGCCGTTTATATACTCACTCAGTGGGCGAATAAACTACGCTCCGTTGACGGAACATCAGATAAATTTCTCGCGGCCGGACTCTACGGCTACCAGCTTGCTGTAGCAGCCGAAACGCTTCGAGGGTCATCCGCTTTCTCAATCTCTCAGCAGAAGGCGGTCAGAAATATGCTGATTACGGTGTTTGCACCCATGAACGTCGATTTTCTGGAACATCATAACGGCGCAAAGACGGACCATTACTGGGCAAACTGGGACCTGTCTAATACCGCTTCACTGATGGCTGTTGGTATCTATGCAGACCGAAAAGATTTTTACGAAAAGGCTCGTGACTACTATCTCGATGGAAACGGTAACGGCGCGCTCAAAAACGCTGCATGGAAAGTTTATCCTGGCGGGCTTGTCCAGTGGCAGGAGAGCGGGCGTGATCAGGCGCACACGCTGCTCGGCATTGGTCTGGCAGGGACCATCTGTCAGCTGGCCTGGAACCAGGGTGACGACCTGTTTGGAGCCTATAATAATCGCCTGCTCGGGGCGGCCCGCTTCGTAGCCAGATATAATTCAGGAAACAGCGTACCTTATTCGATTTACCATAACAGTGACGTAACTCAGTCAGTTATTTCCGGTGTAGCCCGCGGAGAAAAAAGGCCCGTATGGGCACTGTTCTACGGCCATTATGTACAGGTTATGCATCTCAGCGCGCCGGAGATGAAGGCGGCGATAATGAATGAAGGCAATGAAGGCGGTGGTGGTAATTATGGCCCGAACAGTGGTGGGTATGACCAGCTGGGTTATGGAACTTTAACTTTTCTACATTGATATCCAGGGGGTGTTATTGCTCCCGGTTAATGCTTATACCAAAAATGGAGTCATACAGCGTTCAGATATCAGAACTACGGTAATCTCCAAAGTACATTCATTAGTCAAGGTTCATCAGCCTGAAACAGAGCACTTTCTTTAAACAGAATTCGAAATGGATAATGCATATGGAGATGCTCAAGCGAATGAGCGCTGATCAAGTAAGGGCTGTAACAGCAGCCCTTAGGGATACCAAATGTTCAGCGTTCAGTTTTTTAACAAAAAATACGATGAAGACCCGCTAAAGCAACTCAGAGAGAGTTGTTTTAGAATCCCTAATCGAGGGGATTGCCTGACGGTATCTGGCTGGCGAAATACCATAATGACGCGTAAAGGCACGAGTGAAGGTTTGTTGAGACTCAAAGTGGTATTTCTCAGCAATGTCAGCAATTCTTTCGTTAGTGCAAATTAGCTCAGATGCAGCCGACTTCATTTTTTCATCTCTGATTAAAACCCCTATACTTCTTCCTGTGTACTTTTTAAAGTGCCGGTTAAGGTACCATTTTGTATAACCAGATTTACAGGCCACATCGGCAACCGTAATTTGCTTATCAGCATGTCCTTTTATCCAGGTAAGCAGAGTGTCAATAAGCTTTTTATCGGCCATATATTCTCCGTCATTCATCCAGCACTGAGTTCACTACCTTTAGATTCAGAAGGTATAGGTAATGGCCATCACACCCATCACCTGGTCGCGTCGAAATACGATCGGGCTGTCTGCAGCGTGGTCTCCCAGCCATGTGTAACCTGCCGTTATGGCACTTCCCCAGTGATCGTCGAACTGATGCCCCCATGTAACCGTGGTCGCTACGCCATAAAATCCACCTGGCGCGTTATAACGGGAATAACCAGTTCGGGAACTCTGCTGCCCACTGACACCGTAAAAGGTATTCATATATCGTCCATCGCCAAAAAGTGCTGCAGACTGTATGGCTAAAGTGTCAGCTTTGTTTTGTACCGGTAGGAATGTCAGCGAAGTCTGATAATTAACTCCCTGACTGTCGCTCACTGGCAAGGTCGCTTTGCCCTCAATGACCATCCACGGCGTCACAGACCAGCCTAGTGCCAGTGCAGTATTGACGGAGGCTTTTATATTGCCCATTCCCCTCAGCTTGTCAGAGCCATCACGCCAGTCCGAATCACGGTCAGCACGACCCATTCCCCAGCCTAAGGTATGCTCCAGATAGAGTCCGTTATCACTCTGAATGTCATAGCCAAGACCTTTTTGAGAATCGAAGAAGAGTGCACCTTTACGCGCCTGCAGGAAAGGCACAGGCTGCAGGCGCATTTTGTCAGAGCCACTATACCGGGGAGCATACTGACCTCCTGCGCCGACAGTAACGCCATCCTGCGATACGCTGTCATCTGAATGCGCGTATGAAGTGAAAAGCAGAGCCAGTCCGGCCATATACAGCGAGCTTGTTTTACCTATCATCCTTACATTCCTCTGTTTCAGATAACCTGCAAGTGCAGGTGAAATTAACCAGGCCCTCAGTATCGCAACCGATTGTCAATAAACAGCCTGGGTTTTATGTAGAAATGGTCAAGGTGCGCAATGCAGACAAAAAAAATACTGGTTATTGAAGATGACAGTGATGCAGCAGAAGTCCTGGAAGCTTATCTGCTGAGAGAATGCTTTCTGGTGAATATCGCTGCTGACGGGTATCAGGGGCTCAGACAATTTGCGCTCTGGAAACCTGACCTGATTCTTCTGGATATGATGCTGCCGGGTATCGGCGGTAATGAGGTGCTTCAGGCAGTCAGACGCGAGAGCGACGTCCCCGTGATAATTGTTACCGCCATGGGTGACGCAGAGGATCGAATAGGTGCACTCCGGTTCGGCGCCGATGATTATGTCTGCAAACCATACCATCCCGGCGAAGTCATCGCCCGGGTGCACGCAGTGTTGAGAAGAGCGGAAAAAACAGATCCTTCATCAGATATCGCCTCACCGGACGGGAAGATAATCTGGCAGTCTCTCACGGTCTTTACCGAGACCATGCTCGCAACGGTGAACGATGGCAGCAGCAGTGGATATCATCTTGAACTTACCCCCACGGAGTTTTCACTGCTGACAGAACTGGTTCGATCGCCTTTCCGGCCTCTCAGCAGGCAGTACCTGCTTGAAAACTGCATACCAGAGAGCGATGCTCTGGTCAGAGTGGTGGACACGCATGTTTATAATCTTAGAAAAAAACTCGCTGCAGCAGGCATGACTGGCGTGTTGCTAAATGTTCGTGGATTTGGATACAGGTTCTCACACCCATGAAAAAAAACCATCAGACTCTGTGGCAATGGATGTGTATTCGCATCCTTACTCTTGCAATCGGTACTGTCATTCTCATTGCGTTCTGCATGTGGCTGCGTTTCGCAGTGCAATATACGTGGATTACTCAGCATATGCCCCCGGATGTTTTCAGAGAATTTCTTGCACTGAGGCAACATCCTGAAACCGATCTTGCCCGGTTCCATGAAATTGTTGATACATGGTGGGGAGTGCGTTTTTCAGATCCTTCTGTTTCCTCATCAGACTGGATTACGGTTGGCATTCTTGTCCTGGTAACCATTCCTTTTATCGTTTATTTCGGCCTCAGAAATGCGCGCCCACTTTCTAAACAGTTTGGCCATCTTAAGAGGGCAGCCGAAGCCGTCACTATGGGGCAGTTTGGTGCCCAGGCTGAACGCGTAGACAATGCGCCGGCAGAATTAGTCGATTTCTCGCAAGACTTTAACGCCATGACCCGACAACTGGCTTTATATGAAAAAGAACTGAGAGAATCTCATGTTGCGATGGCCCACGAGTTACGTTCCCCTTTGACAGCGGCAATTGGACGCCTGCAGGGGATGCTCGATGGTGTTTTTACAACTGAACCGCGCCAGTTACAAATGGTTATGAACCAGCTTGGCTATCTGAGCAGGTTGATAAATGATTTACACATGCTTTCTCTTGCTGATGCCGGTCAGCTTCGCATGGATTTTGTCCCGGCAAATCTGTGTGAACTTATTCAGGAGCGGGTGCACGGTTTCAGCCCCATTATGGATGAAGCCGGAGTCAGAGCAGAATTCAAATATGAAAAGAAAACAATCCTGCACGTTGATCCCTTAAGGGTGGGGCAGGTACTCACCATTCTCATGGAAAACGCTGTCCGTTATGGTCGTCAGGGTGGGACGTTCAGGATAGACATGCGCGTTGAAAAAGAGTGGTGTCTGATTGATTTCAGTGATGACGGGCCGGGGGTCCCTGAGGAATTTCTCAGCACCATGTTTGAACGCTTCAAGCGGGGAGAAACTTCCCGTTCACGTCATTCGGGCGGCAGCGGGCTGGGACTTTCCATAGCAAAAGCTATATGCGTTGCCCACGGGGGCAGGATCAGTGCTCATCTGCCACCACAGGGTGGACTGCTGATAAGGCTTCATTTTCCTTTGTCCCGTTGAAAAGCAGATAAATTTCGCTTCTTGACAGGTCCTTGACTGTTCGTCAGGCGAATCTCGACAATTTTCAGTTTTAATGGCGCGAATTATTACAGGAGCAGCGCCATGAACGACGATATCACCACCCTACTTCAGCAAGGGGCAAGCCACCTGACTCAGGCGCGGCGTATGACAAATGTGCTGCCGCTTCTGCCAGTCTTAATTTTCATTGCTCTGTCACTCACGGGTTGTGGGCAGAAAACCTCTGATGCCCCTCCCATAGCACGTCCGGTCAGAACGATGGTTGTTTCTCTGCCCTCTGAACTTCCTCTACAGGTAATGACTGGCGAAATCCGGGCACACGACGAAACCTCTCTCGGATTCAGGCTTGACGGCCGGATCGTCAGGCGAAACGTCGATATTGGCGACCATGTGCGTGCAGGAGATGTACTTGCCACTATTGAGAGTGACACGACGGCTAATCAGGTGACGACCGCTCAGGCTGATGTCAGTAGCGCAGCAGCATCAGAGCAGGTTGCCTTGATTAACCTGAACAGGATGAAGCAGTTAATGCCTTCAGGCGCTATCGCCAGAGCACAACTGGATACCGCACAGTCCGACTGGAAAGTGGCTTTTTCTCGTCTGCAGAGCAGTAAAGCCGCACTGAAAACGGCAGAGGACAACTTTCGCTGGACTCAACTGACAGCGCCGGTGCCTGGCATCGTGACCAGTGTCAGCGCCTCAGCCGGACAGGTTATCAGCGCGGGACAGACAGTTCTGACTCTTGCATCCGGAACCGAAAGGGATGTGGTACTTGACGTCACTGATCCCGCCATTGTGTCGGAGCATTCAGGTGAAGCATTTAACGTTTCGCTCCTGAATAATCCGGCAGCAAAAACAACCGGCCATTTACGTGATATCAGTCCTCAGGCCGATCCACAAACCCGGACATGGCGCGTGCGCATTGTTCTGGATATGCCTTCTCCCTTGATGGTACTTGGTGCAAGCGTAACTGTCAGTCTCCCCGGCCAGGTTTCCAGCGCATTCGTCTTACCGGCATCCGCTTTAACCCGGCTTTATGATAAACCCGCAGTTTTTGTTTGTGACGAAAAAAATAAAAAAGTCTGGCGACGTGAAGTTACTCTCGCGGAATATTCAGCCTCCTCTGTTTTCGTCACCGCTGGTTTAAGGCCCGGCGAAAGAGTAGTCACGGCAGGAGTGAGTAGTCTGCGGGATGGCCAGTCGGTATCTACAGAAGGAACGGAACCATGAAATTTTCGTTTAACCTCTCCGCCTGGGCGCTGAAAAGACAACAGTTGATCACTTTTTTTATGTTGATGATCATGGCTGCCGGAATTGAAAGCTACCAGTTACTTCCACGAAACGAGGATCCGGCATTTACCATCAAAACTGCGGTGGTCTCTGCACAATGGCCAGGCGCAAACCTCCCGGATACGGTTAATCTGGTAACCGATCCTCTGGAAAAGAAACTGCAGGAGATTCCCTGGCTTGACTATGTACAAAGTGAGACACATGCCGGTCAGAGCGTAATATTTATCAATCTGCGTGATGATACGCCCCCGGCTAAGGTTGCTGGAACCTGGTATCTGGTTCGCAAAAAAATGCATGACGTAGCGGCTGAGCTCCCGGAAGGCGTTCAGGCACCTGCTGTGAATGATGAATTTGATGACACTTTTGGGACCATTTATGCGTTTACGGCTGATGGATTCACCATGCGTGAACTGCGGGACAGGGTTGATAATGTCCGCCGTGAACTGATGAGTCTGCACGATGTAGGGAAAATTCAGTTGCTCGGCGTCCAGGAAGAACAGCTGACTGTGGCGTTTTCTCCCCGAAAACTGGCTGGAATGGGGCTTAATCTGCAGCAGGTGTCCGACGCATTACGCTCTCAGAATGCGGTTGTGCCTGCAGGGACTGTGCGAACGGATAACGAAAATATTGCACTTCGTGTCGGAGGTGCATTTCGAACTGAAGAAAGTCTTCGCGCAGTAACGCTTCACTTCAACGGACGCTATATTCCGCTGACCGACGTTGCAACGGTGACACGCCAGCCTGCTGAACCGCCTTCGCCTCTGTTTCGCGTCAATGGCCAGCCTGCCATAGGTCTGGCTGTTTCGATGGCAGCAACGGGTAACATGCTCGATTTCGGCAAGGCGCTGGGCGCGCGCATGGACTCGGTTGCCCTTAGTCTGCCACATGGCATCGAAATGATAAAAGTGGCAGACCAGTCTGCTGTGGTCAAAGAGGCGGTCAGTGGGTTTGTCCGTGTGTTAATCGAAGCCATCGTGATTGTTCTGGCAGTATCGTTTGTTTCGCTGGGACTTCGGGCAGGTCTTGTGGTTGCTGCTGCCATTCCCCTGGTGCTCGCAATGACATTCGTGTGCATGAACTTTGCAGGTATAGGGTTGCAACGCATTTCCCTGGGTGCGCTCATCATCGCACTCGGATTGCTGGTAGATGATGCCATGATTACCGTTGAAGCCATGGTTTCAAGACTGGAAGAGGGTGACTCGCGTTGGCAGGCTGCAACTTACGCCTTTAAAACGACGGCATTTCCAATGCTGACAGGAACGCTTGTCATGATAGCGGGTTTTATACCTGTGGGATTTGCCGGCTCGAGTGCAGGCGAATATTGCTTCACACTTTTTGCTGTTGTACTGACGGCACTGCTGAGCTCATGGATTGTTGCAGTATTGTTTTCTCCGCTGACAGGCAGCTGGTTACTGTCCGCCAGCCTCAAACCGCACCATAAGGGTGCAGGTCGCCTCAGGAGAATGTATCAAAAACTCCTCACGGTTGTCCTGCAGCACAGAGCATTAACTTTAACCGCAGCCCTTGCTGTGCTTCTGGTGGCAGGTTTCGGGGCAACCCGTATGCAGGGAGAGTTTTTCCCCTCTTCTGATCGTCCTGAACTTCTGGTCAGTCTTACTCTTCCTGCCAATGCTTCCCAGTCTGAAACGCTTCGCCAGGCAGCGCGGCTGGAAAATGCGCTCAAGGGTAATAAAAACATCGACCACTATTCAACTTACGTAGGTATGGGGGCTATTCGTTTTTATCTTCCGATGGATGTGCTTCTTAATGACGAAAACACGGCACAGTTAGTGGTCGTGGCTAAAGATCTTGCTGCAAGGGATCGCCTACGCTCACAGTTGGATACTTTGTTAAGTCGTGATTTCCGCGACATTACCACGCGTGTTTCGCCGCTGGAGCTGGGTCCTCCCGTGGGATGGCCTGTCCGTTACAGAGTGACAGGCCCTGATTACCTCAAGGTACGGGCAATCGCGGAAAAAGTCTCAGCCGCAATTGGTGAGTCTCCGCTCACTCGCACAGTAAACCAGACGGCTGGAGAACCTGAACGAGTCATCACCCTTAAGGTAAATCAGACCGCCGCACGGGCTGCCGGTATTTCATCAGAAACTCTGGCGCAGTTTTTGAATACAGTCTGGTCTGGCAGTGCTGTCACTACTGTTCGCGATCAAAACAGGTTGATCAGTGTCGTGTTGAGGGCTGATGATCAATCACGTCAGGATTTAAGCAGTTTATCCACATTGATACTGACATCAGACAGTGGTGCTAAAATCCCATTAGGACAGATAGCCACTCCCCAGTGGGGGCTGGAAGACCCGGTGATGTGGCGCCGGCAGCGGCTGCCTTTTGTAACGGTACAGACTGATCTGGCCCCTGGTTTACGTGCGGAAGCAGTGTCAGAAGGTCTCAGACCAGTCATAGACAGAGTGCGTTCATCTTTGCCAAAAGGTTATCAGATTAGTGAAGATGGTACCGTTGCAGAATCTGATAAAGGTAACAGTTCAGTGTATGCTGTTCTGCCCCTTACGCTGATAGCGATGCTGTTGTTATTAATGATCCAGCTACAGCGTTTCAGCAGAATGCTGCTCGCACTCTTTATGGCACCGTTTGGTTTGCCCGGTATCGTGGTGGCTATGCTGCTGACGGGAACAGCAATGGGGTTTGTTGCACTGCTGGGCGTGATAGCACTGGCCGGCATGATTATACGCAATGCCGTGATACTGATAAGTGAGACAGACAGCAACAGAGAAGCCGGTATGGAAAGGAATGACGCCATTTTCAGCGCGGCAGAGCACCGATCAAGGCCCATTTTGCTGACGGCATGCGCTGCCATTCTCGGCATGATACCGATCTCACACCAGGTATTCTGGGGGCCTATGGCATACGCAACTATCGGTGGATTGATTGTGGCGACCTTCGTCACCCTGACAGTCCTTCCTGCTGCCATGAGCCTTGTGATGCAGGCTGAAGAGAAAACACCGTCAAAAGGGATTAGCCAGAACGCGAAGCAGCCTCTTTCCTGAGAGTGACTGCTAATAGGTTGACGACGGTGCGGAAGCCCGCACCGTTATGCCGCATAATACCTGTTAAAACGGGTGGAGCAGCGGTATAACCGGGTGGTAGTTTTTATTTACTGCCACAGTCAGATGAGGCCGGATCTGATGTTGCTGCTCTGCAGTGCTGGTTCAAAAAACCAACGCCTGAATTTTTAAGAATGCTCACCGGGGGGGGCCATACTTCACCGTGCCTGACAGGCAGGCCTCAGAAAGGGGACTCAGACATCGGCTGACAACCTTGAAGCAAACGCAGATATGTTTTAATGTGAACATTCCCGATACAGACCCCGATAAAATCCTGAATATTGTACGCACTTCACTGGGGAAAGGTAATTTGCAGAGTATAGGCATTACAGTGAGTGAAGATCCCCGCGGTATGCCCTATGCCGGGCTCAATCTTGAAAGAACGGTTAAGTGTGAACGGGCGGACAGTAAGAATACCGCTGTTCGTGCTGGGAACATTTCTGTCACCCCTCTTCACTGCGACAGAACGCAATATGACTTCGGTTCTGTGTTTTTCAGCCCTGACTTTAGCTGATTTTCATCATGTGCGTCACATGGCAGAAAGGACGTTCTCAGCATTACGCTCTGATACAATTATTTCTGCATTATCAAAAACACTGCTTCTATCTGTTCTGACCGCTTAGTGCCAAGAACGAACGTTGCTAACATCGGTATGTGCTAATCTGCGGCGAGCTGGTCAAACTGACCTTCCTGTCTCAGAGAATTTCTTCATTCCTGAATAACTCAGCTGTTTATTCCTGTGAAAAATATCCTGCTAAATACCTGTATACTGTTCACTGCTTTCCTGTCGCTTTAGACAGTGAATGCAGTTATCGGAACGTGAAATTCAACGTAAAAATTAATTGTGTGTATAAAATAAGCGAGCGCTTCCTTTATCAACACTTTATCCGGACTTTCTTTTGGTTATCAGGTTTTCCGGTGGTTGTGCTTCTTTACCAGACTATCGTCACAGTCATCTCTTTTCTTTAGCGTCAAATCAATGCTTTTAACTATCACTGCGACAGGCATGCTTCCTTATTCAAGGAAATCCATCCGCGAATGCAGCAGATGAATGCATCTTTACGGGTGCGGCAGGGGTAAACAGAAATGAATTAAGAAGATGTTAGCGTTCAGTTCGGGCTAAAACGCCGCGCAAGAGCATTTTTAAATTTTTTATAATGCTAAAGCGCCCTGGCGAAAAGAAGCTCCCTCAGGTACGGGAGCAAATGTTTCACATTTCATTTTAAAAGGCCCGGGGAGGGCACGTAATTATTAACGACCCGTCGCTGAAATACTTTAATTTCAGAAACACTTTATCAGTAGGGTTCTGGTTACAGAGTGGATTCTGCAGTGCACCCCGGCTTATCCTGAACAGTACCGTTCGCAGTCTGAGGCAAGGTGTCTGGTTTCGCTGTTTCTTATGTGCACTTTAGCATACAAAAAAACCACTCAAGAGGTGAGGCGAACCAGTTGTGTGGCTACGGGCTTCTCTGGCGGCGGGCACCAGCAGTCACCTGCACGTTTAAATTATGCTTAAAAGCAATATGCGAGTAAGCGAGGCGGTAAGTAAGATGCTTAATCTGGCTGACCTGTCTTTAATTTACCCCAAAATCTTCAGAAAATGCATTGCATTCCGGCACGGTAATGCGGAATTACTTTTTTATTTTGTGAATCCCGCGCTTTACTGATTATACGCTTTAAGTTGATGTGTTCAGTTTCGTTTGGCTTATGGTGTAAATATTATTTAATTTTATTTATCTGACCCCAACCCGTTAAGAATAAAAGTTAGAGCCCAAACAATAACCTGAAAGACAATTAATCACCATTGTCAGTAAAGGGGTGATTAAGTGATTCTGATCAATGAAAACGATTATTTTATAAAGTCACGGGAAACAGGTGTAAATAATGTACCTTTCTGGCCGATACCGGATTGAATCCTGAGAGGATATAAATCTCAGGGTACTATTCAACTCCGGGGTAATTCAAATGAATATTATAAGAAAAGTTACAGATTTAAAGATAGGCGGCAAACTGGGACTGGGATTCACGCTGGTCATACTGGCCTCCGTCATCATATCGGCGCTGGCGTTTCGCTGTTTTATAAGCATTCAGGAAAATTCGGCCAAGCGCGATGTCACCGTTCAGATGCTCGACACGCTGGCGAAAGCCAGACTTAACCGCACGCTTTTTCAGTACACCCGCGACAAAAAGTTTATTGAGATTAACGGCGAGGCGATGAATCAGCTTTTTGGATTACGAACCAGTCTCAATAAATACTCCTGGTCGGCGGAAGGAGGGGAAAGGCTTTCTGTTCTGAGCGGTATCCTGACGCAGTATCAGGAAAAGCGTCAGGCTTTTCTCGAGAGCAGTGACAGTGCCGCGCGCGCGCTGAGCGAAATACACACGCTGGGCCTGGCATCACTGGGAGAAAAACTGGCCACCGGCCAGGCTTCGGCTCCTGCCGACATTGTTGCGCCCCTGCTTTCCCTCAGCTTCAGGACAGAGCAGGCGGCATTTTTTGTCCAGGAGTTCATCAGAAAGCCGGACGCTTCCACGCTGGATAAATTCAGTGAAGTCAGGGACGCCATTGCTCCGCAGGTAAACCAGCTCAGAGGCGTTTCCGGCAGCGCGCTCGCCGCAGTAGTGGCGGACGTGGAGCAAAAAATGGCATCGGGCTCCGCACTGCTGAATAATTATCTCCTTTCTGTGCGGACTGAAAAGCAGGCCTCAGATGAAATGACCGCAGCGGCAGGTAAGCTGAACCAGTCCATCACGGACCTCGCGTTCTTTCAGTCAGAGATGGCTGAGAAGTATATCCGGACCGCGCTCTGGCAGATCGGTTTTGCAACACTCGCCTGTATCGTTCTCAGCCTCCTGATTGCCTGGCGAATGACGCGAAGTATCACCGTTCCGCTGAGAGAGACGCTGTCGTCTGCACAGCGCATTGCTGAAGGTGATCTGACCTCAGACATCACTACCTCGCGCACCGATGAGCTTGGCGAGCTGATGACCGCCGTGGGCGCGATGAACCAGAGCCTGCGTGACATTATCTCCCGTGTCAGGGACGGAGTGAATAACGTCGCCCGCGCCTCCTCCGAGATTGCTGCGGGTAACACCGACCTGTCTTCACGCACGGAACAGCAGTCGGCAGCGGTGGTTGAAACTGCTGCCAGTATGGAGGAGCTGACCTCCACCGTTAAGCAGAATGCGGAAAATGCCCATCACGCCAGCCAGCTGGCCACTGAGGCGTCACACAATGCCAGCCGCGGCGGGGAAATCATCAGTGACGTGATCAGCACGATGGGAGGGATCAGCCAGAGCTCAGGTAAAATCGGCGAAATCATCTCCGTCATTAACGGTATCGCTTTCCAGACGAATATCCTGGCGCTTAACGCCGCCGTCGAGGCTGCAAGAGCGGGAGAACAGGGGAGGGGATTCGCAGTAGTTGCCGGTGAAGTCCGAAATCTGGCACAGCGCAGTTCACTTGCGGCAAAAGAAATCGAGGCGCTGATAAGTGAGTCACTGAGCCGGGTGAGTAACGGTACCGAACTTGTTAACCGTGCCGGTGTCACGATGGAGGATATCGTCA
Organism: Pantoea sp. PNA 03-3; assembly: GCF_003201175.1. Lineage (NCBI taxonomy): Bacteria > Pseudomonadati > Pseudomonadota > Gammaproteobacteria > Enterobacterales > Erwiniaceae > Pantoea > Pantoea sp. PNA 03-3. The sequence goes on from NZ_QICO01000010.1 coordinate 75,214, forward strand.
AGTCTGTGACCCAGGTCAGGGACATCATGGGCGAAATTGCCGCTGCGTCGGACGAACAGAACCGCGGAATAACCCAGATTGCGCAGGCCATGACAGAGATGGACACCACAACTCAGCAGAATGCCGCGCTGGTTGAAGAGTCATCCGCAGCAGCCAGCAGCCTCGAGGATCAGGCTCATGAGCTTGAAAAAACCGTAGCCGTGTTCCGTGTTCCTGCTTCCGGCCTGTTGATGCCGGAGGTTAAGGTGTCCACGCCGTCGTTAAAACACCCTTCATCCCTCAGGGCGTCGGAAGCAAACTGGGAAACATTCTGACAGCCATACTGCAGCCAGAGCCGTCTGTAACGACATCTGGCTGCATCTTTCAGTCATTTATCGGTGAGGTGGTCAGTGTGTGATCTCAGCGTGCCGCATTGTCACATCGGTAAGGCGGTGGAAGCTCTTTTTTATGATGCGGAGTCAGTCACCCGATTAAAGGTAATAGACAAACTGAGCCTGATGCTCAGGGAAGCGTCTGATCCTGTCCGGAAAAACGAGATAGTAATCGCCATCACTCTTCTCAGTTAAATCATGAGAACCAAAATCTATCTGGAGGTTTAAAAGACAAAAATCATGCAAATTTATCTTAGATAACGTCCTCCTCCGTTAAGGATAGCGTTGCATCGACCTGACCTGCTCCCCGTTGATTAATACACCGCGATGTCAGTAATGTCTTCATAAGCCACATGAGGACATCCCCATGAAGAAGCGTTTTTCCGACGAACAGATCATCAGTATTCTCCGCGAGGCTGAAGCCGGCGTTTCTGCCCAGGAACTCTGCCGTAAGCACGCCATTTCCGACGCCACGTTTTATACCTGGCGTAAGAAGTATGGCGGCATGGAGGTGCCTGAGGTTAAGCGCCTGAAGTCACTTGAGGAAGAGAACGCCAGACTCAGGAAGCTGCTCGCCGGGGCCATGCTGGATAAGGAAGCGCTTCAGGTGGCTCCTGGGCGAAAGTACTGACGACAGACCAGAAGCGCGAAGTCGTGGTGTTGATGTGTGATGCGACCGGTCTGTCGCAACGTCGTGCCTGCAGACTCACAGGTTTGTCCCTGTCGACCTGCCGCTATGACGCTCAGCGTCCGGCGGCTGATGCCCATTTATCAGGGCGCATTACTGAACTGGCACTGGAGCGCAGGCGTTTTGGCTACCGCCGCTTATGGCAGTTACTGCGCCGTGAAGGGCTTCTGGTTAATCACAAGCGCGTGTACCGCCTTTATCATCTGAACGGGCTGGGCGTTAAACGCAGACGTCGTCGTAAAGGGCTTGCAACAGAACGTCTGCCGCTGCTCCGCCCGGCGGCGCCCAACATGACCTGGCCGATGGATTTCGTCATGGATGCGCTGGCTACTGGTCGCAGGATCAAGTGCTTTACCTGCGTCGATGACTTCACAAAGGAATGCCTGACGGTCACTGTTGCCTTCGGGATTTCAGGCGTGCAGGTCACGCGTATTCTGGACAGCATTGCGCTGTTTCGCGGCTGTCCGGCTACGATAAGAACCGATCACCTGCCGCGCGCTCGATCAGTGGGCCTTTGAGCATGGAGTGGAGCTGCGGCTTATCCAGCCCGGCAAGCCGACACAGAACGGATTTATTGAGCGTTTTAACGGACGCTTTCGCGATGAATGCCTGAATGAACACGGGTTCAGCGACGTCAATCATGCCAGGAAAACCATCAGCGAATGGCGTCAGGATTATAACGAATGTCGTCCGCACTCCACGCTGAATTATCAGACGCCTTCTGAATTTGCAGCGAGCTGGAGAAAGGGTAATTCTGAGAGTGAAGGATCCGACATTACTAACTGAGTTTTGTATTTAATCCTGGGGGCAGGTCAAGAACAGCTTATCAGGGATAACGGATCCGTGAAAAATCCAAACTTTAGTTACTTCAGCTTTTTTGTAGGTATACTGGTATACCTACTTACGATATAAAGAGGCCGCTCATGACATCTTTTTCTCCATATTCTCAAAGCGCTTACGAAAAACTGCTCAGCGCTGCGCACATACTTTTTTACGACCACGGCATTAACGGGACGGGGATTGACGCCATTTTAAAAAGGGCCGGTGTTGCTAAAAAGAGCCTGTACAACAACTTTGCATCCAAAGACGAACTGGTGGCGACCTACCTCAGGGTACGGCATGAAGAATGGCTTTCTTTGTATAAAAACCGGCTGGAAGTGGCCATGACGCCCAGAAAGCGGGTGATGGCCGTTTTCTCTGCTTATAAAGATCATGCTGAATATGCCTATGAGAACGGTTTTCGCGGCTGCGGCCTGCTGAACGCAGCTGCAGAACTTCCCGCCGGAGCACCGTGCCGTCAGGCGGTTCTTGAGCACAAAGAGGAAGTGGAAGCGATCCTGGCTGCGCATCTGACTGACCTGATGAATGGAAAAGCTGAAAGCGCACGCAGTATGGCGAGACATTTTGCCTTTCTACTGGAAGGCAGCATTTCACGGGCCGGACTTGAAGGTAACAGTGACTGCGTGACCCATGCCTGCAACATTGCCGAGCAGATGATGGAGGCGTACTGATGCTTTCTTCGGGACCACGCCTTGGCGGCATGGCATGTGTGCTTATCGCAGCCGTTCTCTGGGGAACGACCGGCACAGCGGCGACTTACGCCCCCGGGTTGAGCCCACTGGCCGTAGGTGCGGTGGCGATGGGTATTGGTGGCCTGCTGCAGGGGCTTATCGCTGCGGCAACCATAATTCGCCAGCGCGCTCTGATAACCCGGAACTGGCATTTCCTGCTGACCGGAGCAGTGGCGGTAGCGGTTTATCCTCTCGCTTTTTATGCATCCATGCGTTACGCCGGTGTTACGGTCGGCACGGTTATTACCATCGGCTCTGCACCGATCCTTTCGGCCCTGATTGAATGCCGCCTTGACGGTCTCCGACTGACAAGGCAGTGGATGAGTGGTGCGGCTGTTGGCGTTGCGGGCATGGTGCTGCTCTGCCTGGCAGAAAGCAGCGGAAACAGTACCGCAAATGATCATGCTACGACGGGGATTTTTCTTGGCCTGCTGGCCGGCTTCACCTATGCCTTTTACTCGTGGTCAGCGCGACGGTTAATGCAGGCCGGGGTGGCCTCCCGCGCCGCGATGGGCGTCACCTTTGGTGCAGGCGGTATTCTGCTCATGCCTGTACTGCTGATGACGGGAGCTCCGCTCCTGATGGCATGGAACAACGCCGCCGTCGGTATTTATATGGCGCTGGTTCCGATGTTTCTGGGTTATGTCTGCTATGGCTATGGACTTGCACGCATTCCGGCCAGTATGGCAACAACGATCACTCTGCTGGAGCCGGTTATAGCCGCGCTGCTGGCCGTTGTGCTCGTCGGTGAAAGGCTGCCGCCTTCCGGATGGGCTGGCGTTGGCCTGATAGTAGCGTGTCTGGGGATCATCACCGTTCCGGCTGGAAAATTACGTTTCATTCTGTTCCGGCAACGGAAAGAAAATTTTGAAATCGCAGAAAGGGAATAATCATGAAAGATAAAGCGTTATTTGACTCATTTTCGGCTCTCGATATACGTGCCGGTACCATCATCAGGGTTGAAGAGAGTAAGACATCAAAGCCCACTTGGCGGATGACGATTGACCTGGGTCCCGAGCTGGGAACCCGGGTTTCATGCGGTGCGTATACTAACTATTCAGCCGGAGATCTGCAGGGTACACAGGTAATCTGCATCATCAATCTGGGTACAATGAAAATGGGACCTGAAAAGTCAGAGGTGCTGGTACTTGGCGTGTCTGACGGTTCAGGCGGGACGATCCCGCTGACAACAGAAAAGTGCGTCAGTAACGGTGAGTGTGTTTTCTAAAACCCGGCGGCTTTATCTGGTGGTAAGTTGCAGGGATTATGATACTGCGGTACGTCAAGCTCATCACCAGATAAAGCCATGCAGGGCAAGGAAAGGCTGAATATGTCAGCTTTTCGCTCAAAACGGACTTCCATCGTTCATAGCTTTTCTTAACGTTCCTTTAACCTCAGCAACAATTATGAAATTGTACGAGGGCTCTTTTACGCGTTCAAGGATCATTATGTCCCTGTTGTAGATGCTAAGTTTGCAATGCTGCTGCCGTTGTCACGCACAAAAAAGTTTCAGCCTAGTGGGTAATCCTGAGTTAATTTAGGTCAATTTCGGACTCGGCAAAATCTGTGGCAGGAAGTAAAATTCGACCGTATGTCGCCAGAAAAATTGATGCCATTTTTAAGCAGTATCTGTGATTCGCGGCTCCTTAGCTTTGCTTCATTGAACTTTTTGATTACTGAAAAGCTCAATACTGTCATATACAAAGGCGGGGCTCAGATATCCCTCTCCCTTTTGTCCTGAGGTAACGCTAATGCTAAGGGTATTTAACCCAGAATGCAGCGCTGAGCCTGGAATGATGATGTCATAAAAAGTGTTATTTCCTCGATAGGTTCCTCTTGTTATGCCCCGGCTCTGCGGCTGAATCGAAGCATGTGGGACATCAGCATTCCAGAGCTGGTTTACGTTAACTTCTGGACGACCGCCAAACTGCGCAAGGGTAGTAAAGATACGTAATGTGAGATCTCGAACCTCGTTTTTGCCTAGTCTAAAAATGATGCGGGTCGGTGTATTTATGTCCCGCCATTGTACGGCGGGAAAGTCACTTTCACTTGAGGTTCCGACAATGTAATCAACAGCTTTCCAGGGAGACATGCGTTGATCGGAAGGGTGGGCAGACATCAGCAAACGAGCATTTCGAAAACCCGAAGGTGTACCATCTGGCTGGCCAATTTGCCATATCATCTGTTTCGGAAGTTTCCGTGCCCATAAATCAATATCAGTATTATGTCTGGCGAGGATGTCCGCTGAGTTTTGTGCCACCTCAAGTTCGTTACTAAAGAGCGTTATCTGATAATGTCCCGGACGTATGCCAGTCAGTATAAAGTTGCCATTCAGGTCTACGTGAGTCCAGTATTCGGCTGCAGCATTACGAAGGCCTACTACGGTGGTAAAAAGATTTCTTACTTCCGAAACATGCCCAGAGAGGCTTCCGCGACCTGTCTTATCAAGAAAACCTTTCAGTCCAAGGGAGGAATCAATAAACCCCAAATCCATTAATATGGAGGATGGTCTAGCTCCAGAGGTGAAAAGCAGCCCATAAATTCCATGTAATCCTGCCCGAAAAGGCTCTGTCTGGGTGTGACTTGAATACATGTAATTGTATAACTCATGTGTAAAGGGCGTTTTCTGAGTGGCGATATCCCTAAAAAAAGGTCCCCCAGAACTCAGTTCACGGTTCCCCATCAGCATAAAGACGGCAACGCCTGGGCCGTGGACACCGTGCAAATCGTCATCAATCATCGGGCGAGCAGAATAGAATTTTGAACTCGTTCGCCCGTCGGGTAATAAAAAAATGTCCTTACCTTCAATAGGCTTCCCCACGTTAGAGTCCGTTCCCCAATCGGCTTTAGGGAATTTTTTCACATCAAGGCGCGTCACAAAACGCAGTTCTCCCATCGGCATCGGGGCAGGGGCATACGTTGCCATATAGATGGCATCGCGTCCTTTTTTGGCGATGTAATAGTGAATAAGCTCGCCTGACTGGGCGCTGACTACAATGACGTCACCAAGATTTTTAATCTCGACATGTGCGTGTCCCAACCCGGAGGCGATCTGGGAGGCTTTAGGCTCGGCTGACTTTAATTCGGTTCCGCGATACCGCATCGAAACCAAGTCTCCGTTGCGAGTGTCCACACTAAAAATAAGGTTGGCACCAGTATTTAAAACCACATCATGATTAGCATAGGAAACCCCGAAATTGTCCTCATCTGCCTGAGCATGATTTATCTCACTTAAGAGGCAGAAGGTAAAAATACACAACAGTAAACGCGACATCGGAGAAGTCCTGTAAGTTTATATTATGAATTAAATGAGTATATTATCGAATGTTATTAGGAGTAGAGTGGCCAGCTCCGGCTTCGCGTGGCACTCGTATGCTGGTAATATCGGGAGGCATTGGTGAGACGAGGTATTGGCGATAGGGTTTAAATACCTCAAGTACCGAGATATCCTGGGGCCGATAATCTTCTCCACTAAACGTTTGCATATTTCCTGCACATTCCCTTCCCAAATAGCTTAAACAGGCCTTGTCAGAGGAGCGTGATACAGGATAAAAGGGGGCGAAAGCATCCCCGGGCTGCTTAGGGTCATTAAATAAAGGGTGAGTCACCCTGTTGAAAACGTTACCTTCTGCGAGAATGTGTGAAGAGGCCGTGCGCGACATTATCGCCCCTTGATAAGTGAGATTTAAAAATACATTGTTAACCAGTTGAACGAGGATATCGGCATTGTTCATCCCTCCTGAATGAGGGGCGCGGCCAGACGTATCATGAATATAATTTCTTGTTACTGTTAATGTGTCGTGATGTCCAAGGAACAACCATACCCAGTAATGATGGCCGTCACAGGTCGCTGAATAGTGGGTCCGGCCATCAAACTCATTATCTGAAATTGTGACTTGGGAGGCCGATCCCCAGCCCGTAACTATCATTTGCCGTCCAATGCGCGCAAAGGTGTTATGGTCAACCCATATACCTTTCGCATTATCAATTGTCAGGGCATCCCCTCCCCAGACGATACGAGGGTTAATATCCGACAACGTAAGGTTGCGTATAATTACATTGTGAACGCCGCCTAAGTAAAGCCCCATCCCTTTGATTCCCGCATGAGAACCCAATCCGATAAGCGTTTTATTTGATCCTACTTTGAGACGTTGCAAACCGGCATTGTCATAAGTCACCTTAACTGGGGCTTTGGCGTAACAAAAATGATTTGCGCCGTTGAGTGCCCACTGCCCATCGCCCTTAGGGCAGACATTTGCCATACATCCAATTTCAGTTGTTGTGGATTTACCATTTAGCATCACAGTGCCACGAAAATCGAATATATGGTCAAGATTAACGACCCGGGGCCTGTCATCGACACAGTTCCCCTGTTTGTCATAGGTAGCGCACAATGCCTTTTTAAGGTCGTCTGTGGTAGTTGGCTCAACAGGGGGGGCACTGCCTCCTCCTGATACACCATTGGCAAAGCCGTCTGGAGTATCCCGGGCTTTTGCTACACCTGGTGCCATCCATAAAAGAGCTGAAAGAATTAATACAGCACAAAAAGCATGTAAATATCGGGCAAAGTGTTGACTATAAATTGAACGTGGTAAGGTAACAGTGTAAAAAAATGAGATTTTCATGACTTTTAGATGAGCTTTTTTTGCTTAAAATATGACCAAAGAGAGGTAATGACAGCCGATGGTTTCTGATGTCGAAGATGAGCTGATACCACCGACTAGTTAAAGTTTAAAATAAATGCTGTTACTGCTTACATACTATAGATAGACAGAAAATCCCTAATGCGTGTTGCCGCCTCCACGCACTCCGCAACAGGTGCAACTAATGCCATTCGAACCCAGCCTGAGCCAGGATTGATGCCATCAACCTCTCGGGAGAGATAGGAGCCAGGGATGACGGTAACATGAGCATGACCAAAGAGTTGCCGGCAAAAATCTGTATCATCACCAGGAACCTCTGCCCAAAGATAGAAGCCTCCGTCAGGCTTTTTTACCTTAAGAATGGGGGTCAGAATCTCCAGAACAGCATCGAACTTTTCCCGATAAAGAGAACGATTGTCGCGAACATGTGCCTCATCCTGCCAGGCAGTGATGCTTGCGAGCTGGCTATACATCGGCATCGCGCAACCATGGTATGTGCGATAGAGTAAAAATGCTTTGAGAATTTCTGCATCGCCAGCCACAAATCCAGACCGAAGACCCGGCAGGTTCGATCGTTTTGAAAGACTGTGGAAAACAACACAACGCTTGAAATCGCTACGACCCAGTTCTGCGCAGGCGGTCAATAAGCCCGGAGGGGGCGCCAGCTCGTCAAAGTACAGTTCGCTGTAGCATTCATCAGCAGCAATAATAAAATCGTATCTATCAGCGAGGCTAATGAGTGACTTCAGCGTTTCGAGAGGGATAAGTGCACCGGTAGGATTGCCGGGAGAACACAGGAATACAATTTGACAACGTGTCCAGATATCCGCTGTAACAGCATCGAAATCAGGAATAAAATTGTTACACTCAAGGCATGGCAAGTAATGCGGAGCCGCGCCCGCCAGAATAGCAGCACCTTCATATATCTGATAGAAAGGGTTTGGGCTGACCACCAAGCCTTCTACATTTGGTTCAACAACCGCCTGGGTAAAGGCAAATAATGCTTCCCGTGTCCCGTTTACCGGAAGAACGTGACGGCTGGCATCAAGCCACCCCTTTGGGACGCCAAACCTCCTTTCACACCAGTTTATAATTACCTCGCGCAATGCAGGAATACCAAAGGTTGCGGGATACACCGACATTTTGTCGAGGCTGGCAATAAGCACTTGTTTGACCAGATCAGGCGCCGGATGTTTAGGCTCTCCGATTGACAGTGATATCGGCGCGAGATTTTCATTAGGTTGAATCCCAGCCAGTAAAGCTCGAAGTTTTTCAAACGGATAGGGATTAAGTTGTTTCAGCGCAGGGTTCATATCGGTCATCACTCCAGCATTTCTGAATTGAGAGAAATTTCGTGACGTAAGCCACAAATCCTTCTTAAAGACCATTCTATATCATGATCGTTCTAATTATCTGGTTTGACTGAACGCTTTAGTACGCTTAATAAGCTCCATAATTTCCCTTAGGTGCATCCTGTTATGCTTTTTGAAAAGACCCCATAATTTGGTTTTAAACACAATGGTGACACATCCCCATAAGACTCAACAAAATAATTTATGTTAATGTAATACATAGGAAAATAATCTTAACCTATTAATTTTCCCTTCAGGCATGTAAGCAGAAAATACGTCATAAATTGAGGTGTTTTGGTACGGGGATTTTGTACTCATGTATCTAAAAATCAGTGTTGAGTTATTTACATTTTGCAATGAAATAGTCACTTAATGTTATAATAAATCATGTAGATTAAATTTTTTGTTAGGTCAGATTAAGAGAATGACATTCAGCTTTGTTGTCAGTCAGGGAGTTTTGGCTAAAACTTAATTTTGACGAGTTGAGGTCGCAGCTTTTAATCTGATAATCCCATGAATCTAATAGGAATAACTAGCGTGTTTAGCATAAAAAATTGGCTGCCCTTTATTGTTATTCTGTCTTTGTCACCAGTAGTTTTTGCGAATCAGCTGTCATTACGTGTTGGGGTTGACTTGACTTATCCTCCCTTTCAAAGTACTGACAAAACAGGGCATCCTGCAGGATTCGAAATTGACTTGACCAACGCCCTTTGCAAATCAATCAATGCAAAATGTGACTACGTGGTCAATACGTTTGACGCTCAGATTCCTGCACTTCTGGCAAAAAAAATCGATGTGATTTCTCCGCTAGGCGTTACATCCAAAAGGATGAAATCCATTGATTTCAGCGATTATGTTTTTCATGTGCCAACACAACTTGTAGGCCGAAAAAATCTTTACCTCTTTCCTCGAGCTGATGAGTTGAGGGGGAAAAATATTGCTGTCCAGCAGGGGTCAATCCAGGAGGCTTATGCCAACAAGTACTGGCTTCCGGCTGGGGTAAACATAAAGAGTTATCCTGATCAGGATGCCATCTATCAGGACTTACATGCAGGCCGTGTCGACGGCTCGCTGAGCCCCTCAGTAGGTATTACGTTTGGTTTTTTACAAACGCCGGAAGGGAAGGATTTTGAACTTAAAGGGCCAGAGGTCACCGATGATAATTTGTTCAGCGCAGGATCGGCCTATGGAATTCGTAAAAATGACGAGCAGACTAAAAGGTTAATCAACACAGGCCTACAAAATATCATCAATGATGGAACTTACCAAAAGCTTAAAAACCGCTACTTTGGTAATATTGATTTGAGCGTAAAAAAATAGTGCAGGATGGCCGCAATAATTTTTTGCAGTACGAGAGGCCTATATGAATACAGTTCTGACATACACCTCCGAGTCATTTAAGGTGATTAAAAAGAGAGGTGCCCATAAGCTTTATACGTTATCCGGAATAGTTCAAAATAAATGCAATCAAAATGGTTGTTGATCGCGAACATTCGTTTGAAATTTTTTGTCATCTGGCTTGATAAAACCATACAGCCTCTTTGCCCGGGCCAGGGTAAAATTCATGCCAGTCCCAGTGACCCGATCCTCATTGATTATCGCGCACTGGTTTTACTCATATTTTCGTTCAGGCCCGATTACTTCTGAAATCTTTTAGCAAGCAGGTCTGCTTCTCATTCATAGCGGACCTTAAAGTACACTGGTCTGTTTCGTGCCAGAAGCGAAAAATGCTTTTCTGTAGGCTTAATAAATGACACCCATTTGCCGACTTTACTCTTACTAATCTTATGATAATTTTCTGAAATGTGTTGTGTCTTCGATTAATCAATGTGCCTTACTGTTTGAGGTGTTATTTACAATTAGTCTCAACCACCCTTTTTTTACCAAGCACTGCAACAGCCATTCCTGAAGCGACTATCCCAATAAAAACCGTAATCATCAGCAGTGATAATGACAGCGATGTGACAGTCAGAAGGGCACTCGCAAAGATCACACCAATGGCATTGGAAGTTCGCAGTAAGGCGAAGACCTCGGCTTTCAGATGCGGAGGAGACATTTCATCGAGTACAAGCGAAAAATGTGTTCCAAGTGGGGCAATGACAGAGCCAATACACATCACACCCACAATGGTTGTAATGGCGGAGAAATTAACAGTAACCATCAAAGCCCCTAGCATCATCAGGCACAGATGTAAAAGTACTGTGCCGGGTGGAGACATCCGGTTGCGGATACTGACCCAGACTCCTCCTAGGACAGAGGCAAGACACAAGGGAACGGTGAACAAAATGGCATAAACTGGCTCATACCGGAAGTTCAGGGCTAACGCCACAGCACCTATCTCAACGGCGGCGACGGTTGCCTCAGCTGCAGTAGAGCATATAAGCACCAAAGCAACGGGTCTTGTCAGTGCTCTTTGTTGGGTTTTAACCACGGAAGGTGAGCTCCGGATATTAAGCCGGGGAATGAGAATCGCGGGAAGTATACCCAGAGCGGTAATGACAAGCAGAGAAAACACCGGGGAGATGCTTCCCAGTCCTGATGCAGCCACGGGAGCCAGAACAAAAACCATCTCATTCAGAGTCGCGGCCATACCCAGCCCACGTGGTAAACGGTTTGCGTTAACCACGTGGTTTAGTATCACCCTTAAATATCCCTGAGCCGCACCATTTACCAGTCCGGCCAAGCTGGCAAGTATGACTAATACCGGAAAAGGCAGTTTATACCATGATGCCAGTACTATGCAGAATAAAACCATAGAACGAGTCAGCGTCAGTAGCTGGAAGTAAGTGACCGAGTTAAAGCGGTTCCCCAGACGTGTGAACGGGATCACGCCAATAACCTGAGCAATCGTCATGGCAAGGATCATCGCTGCCCCGCCTCTGCTGTCGCCTGTGATACTGAGTGCAAGCAATGAGAATGCAATGGGACCAGCAGCCTGTGGAAAGCTCAGGAAAGCTGATGAAAAAAGCCATCTGATGAGAGCCTTGGGCATTCCCCTTTCAGGAGTAACAGCTGATGTATGAAGTTCATTGGAAGGCTTTTTGCGGATATTCATTAATCATCTTACCGAAATTAGTGCCTGTGATTTCCGTAACCCGGCGGTGACAGAACGGGCTATAGACCGTATCTGATTACCGGACATAAATTGTGCAAAACACTTCTTACCTTAATCTGTTAAGCATATAAAAAAACCTGCCTGGTGAAGATGTTACATTTACATTGCCCAAGCGTTACTGCTTTACTGAAAAGAGCTCATTTCGGGTAAACTGTTTTCAATTACCTTTATCTTGGATTCCGGCTCTGAAGTGTACCTGTGGCATCCGTACGCGTAGGTAAAATGCCAGCCAGCTTTTCCAACCAAGTACAGTATGTGTGTTGCCTATCACACAGCAGTAAGAAAGCACTCCAGTAAATACCAAATGAGCGTATAAAAGTGTACTCTTTTGATTAAAATCAGGGGCGATAGATTAACCTTTTTGAATCTACCTTTCAGTTAAAACGGATTTCGCCATGCCTAAACGTATGAAAAACAGCCGCTGGTCAGGTTATGACCCCCGCTACATCTATTCTCTGGTCGTTCGCCGTTATTTTGTTGAGATGAAGACCAAAACAGAAATTGCCGAAGAACTTGAGATCTCACGATTCAAGGCCGCTCGCCTGATCGATGAGGCGATCGAGCAGGAATACGTTAAGTTTCTTTTTCCCAAACAGCAGATGCTTGATGAAGAAGTGGCTCATAATATCTGCGAGAAATACGCCCTGCAGAAAGCCGTCGTGCTTTCTGTATCAGAATCCTGGAGCAGCCAGGAAGAGCTCAATGAGAAGCTGGGTGGCATCACAGCCAGCTATCTGGGCAATTACCTGGCCGAAGGTATGAAGGTGGGTATTGCGTGGGGACGCGTTCTGTCCAGTACCGTCAGTCAGCTGAACAGCCTGCCTGCATTAGATATTGTGCAGCTTTCAGGCGTGCATCCGGGTATCGAATTCAGTCAGGGCCCGATAGACCTCATACACCGCCTGGCAGCAATCTCTCAGGGAAAGGCACATCCTATGTATGTCCCCATGTGGGTGGATGATGAAAGTCTGGCAGAAAAGCTGGCCAGCGACCCTGCAGTGGTTGACACCCAGCAGTATTATTCGTGCCTGGACGTCGTTATTACTGGTATTGGCGCCTGGAAAACCGGCTCGTCAAGCCTGTGTGACATATTTCCTGAAGAATGGCAGACGCCACTTTTCCGTGAGGACATCGCGGCTGATGTGTGCATCACGCTTGTCAACAGTAAAGGGGAGATCCTTGACAGCCCGATAAGCCGGCTTGGATTCGGTATTTCCACTGAGCAACTACGTAGCGCGAAAACAGTAATTGGTGTGGCGGGAGGAGAGCAGAAGTACGAAGGTATCGTTGCCTCTCTAAAGTCAGGCTTGCTTGATGTGCTAATAACAGACTTTGATACTGCGGTAAAGCTGGTCAACTCCTAATAAGTCAGGAAAAACCGATATCTCCTTCCATACGGGGCGCTGCTTGCGCCCGCGATCTCCTTGTTCTCAAACCTTCCGCCACAGCGTCATCGACCTAAATAACGCAGAGAATCCTGCCCCCCAGATTTCCGTTCATTATGCCTGCAGTTGTTTGACCGTTCGCTTACTTAATCCTCCGTAATTTCAGGCACTGTCGTAAAAGGCATCTTGCAAAACAGCGCGTTAGTCGAAATCAGATATATTTATTAATTAAATTCAATTGCTTATCATGAGATAGAGGATTAAATCCCTTGATTCTAAATGCTCATATGAGCATTTGATATTATGCTCTGTTGTTTATTACTGTGATCGACCTACAACTTTTGCTCTCTGCTTGTTTCCGCAAAACACCGGCATGCTATATATGCTCATATGTATAAATACTTACGCTCATTTGAGCGAAAATAAGCTACCGGGAGAAGTTATGAATACAGTGCTTATAAGCGTCACCGATGGCGGCGACTTCAAACGTTATGACGAGGTGCTGCAACATATTCATGAACGGCAGAATGCTGCGGGGACAGTGAAGGATACCTATCTGGAGGCACTACGCGAGCGTGAAGCCAAGTACCCGACTGGTATTTTGCTTGATGGCTATTCTGTGGCGATCCCGCACTGTGACAGCACGCATGCCAACAAACCTTCTGTTTACATTATTCGTCTGGCTGAACCCGTTGAGGTCGGTCAGGCTGATGGCGATGATAAATTACCGGTACGACTTGTCATCAATTTAGTGGTTACCAACCCGTCTAATCAGTTGCAGCTGTTGAAATCCCTGTTCAGCAAGCTGCAGAACAAAGGTTTCTATCAGAATCTCCTGGAACTGCCGTCTGAAAAAGCTGAAGCATTATTTATTTCAGAAATCATGCAATAACCTTACCGGAGCAAAATTATGATCACTATTCTCGTCGCCTGCGGAAGCGGAGTCGCCACCTCAACACTTGCTGCTGATGAGGTTAAATCTGTTTGTGCTGAATACGGTATCTCTCAGTACAAAATAAACAAATGCAGCATGTCAGAACTGCCTTCAGAATTGCAGCATGCCGACGTTGTTCTAACAACGAATAATTATAAAGGTGATATTGGGAAGCCTCACTTGAGTGTCGCGGGTTTTATCACCGGAATTAATGAAGGTGCGCTGCGAAAAAAACTGGGTGAATTACTAACTAAGCTGACCCGGAAATAATAACAGATAAAGAGGGTGTCAGGATGGAAATGTTAAAAAGCATAATGCTGACGATAACAGGTATGGGTGCTACAGCTATCCTGCCACTGGTCATCTTTATTTTAGGCCTGGTTTTCCGCATGAAAGTCGGAGCGGCCATCAAATCAGGCATTACTGTCGGTATCGGCTTTATTGGACTGGGTCTGGTTGTTAACCTGCTGAGCACCTCTCTGCAGCCTGCCATCGCCTATTATTCAAAAATCGGCAGCGGATTTACCGTTGCCGATATTGGATGGCCCGCAGTAGGCGCAGCGGCATGGGTTGCACCTTTTGCCGCTCTGGTTGTGCCTGTCGGTATCATTCTAAACTTGCTGCTTGTGCGCCTGAAGTTAACCAGAACGCTTAACGTGGATATCTGGAACTATATGCACTTCCTCGTTCCTGGTGCGCTGGCTTACTTCGTGTTTGACAGTTTCTTTATCGGTTTTGGCGTAGCCGTGACCCTGAGCGTCATCGCGCTGTTTATCGGTGATTTAATAGCTCCCCGCTGGCAGAAATACTACGGTCTGGAAGGAACGACCTGCACCACCATGATCCACATTGGCTGGACATTACCTTTTGCGCTGCTGGTCAATAAAATTATCGACGTGATTCCTGGTCTGAACAGACTCGACCTCGACCTGGAAAGCGTGCAGAAACGACTGGGAGTATTTGGTGAGCCCGCCATTATTGGCGTCATGGTCGGGTGCCTGCTCGGGATCCTTACCCGTCAGCCCGTGACAACTATTGTGCCCATGGCAATGGGCGTTGCCGCAGTCATGGTACTGCTGCCCAAAGTTGTGGGCGTGCTGATGGAAGGTCTGTCTCCGATTGGCAAAAGCGCCAAAGAAATTATGCAGAAGCAGATGGGCAAGGACGCGGAGTTGAACATTGGTATGGACTGTGCGCTGGCGCTGGGCGACCCGGCCACCGTTACCGTTACCGTTATCACCATTCCGCTGACCATGCTCTGCGCACTGGTATTTCCGGGCATCATGATTTTTCCCATCGGTGTGCTGATGTCGATCATCTATATGACAACCATGACCGTGATGGCCAGTAACGGAAACGTCATCCGCGCCGTTATCTCCACCTTACTGTTCAGCATTGTTGTTATGTATTTAGGCGGCTATGTGGCGCCAGGCGCAACGCAGTTCCTGCACGGTGCCGGCGTGGGTGTACAGGGGCAGGGCACTGACTTTGTACTGACCGGCCCGTGGGAAGTACTGACGTACTGGCTGAGCACGGTATTCCACTGATTTGAACAATGAGGTTTGCTTACCATGGCACAGATTTTACCGTCAATTTTCGGGGCAAATATCCTGCGACTGCAGGATGAGATCCGGTTTCTGGAAAATGAAAATACCGACATACTGCACGTTGATTTAATGGACGGTTCTTATGTCAGTAATATCGCATTTGGTCCAAACCAGATATCTGCAATGAAAAAAGTCAGCAAAATGAAATTTGATGTACATATGATGCTGGCAGATCCGCAAAGACATATTGATGACGTTATCAGTACCGGTGCGGAAATGATTTCCGTACATTATGAATCAACTCCGCACGTGCATTTTATTTTACAGAAGATCCGCCAGGCCGGACGTAAAGCCGGGGTGGTAATTAATCCGGGTACGTCTGAAAACGTACTGACCTATCTGCTGGACGATATCGATTACATTCTCATCATGACCATTAATCCGGGACAGCCAGGCCAGGTCTTTATTGAAAAAAGCCTGGAGAAAATCAGGAATACACGGGAAATGGTCGCCGGCCGGAATATCCTGATTGAAGTCGATGGCGGCATTAACCTTGCAATAGCAAAAAAAGTCCGGGAAGCCGGTGCGGATTTAATTGTCGTCGGCGGCGCACTGTTTAATGAGAACCCGGAATCGAGCTACCGGGAATTAAAAGCTGCTATGAACTGATTCAAGCCTTTATCAAAGAAAAGTTGATTGCATAAGCATTCGTGATTCAGGTCATCCGGCTGGGAACGTCCTTCCCGGTCGTAAAAATTCAGGAGAAAATGCTGATGGGTAATTTTGCAGGAAAGGTTGTGTTTATCACTGGCGGTGCGCACGGTATCGGAAAAGGGATTGCAAAACAGTTCGCGGATCGTGGTGCCCACACCGTCATCGCTGATTACAATGAAGCCAACGGTATCAGAACCGCTGAAGAACTGACGTCCGGCGATGTAAAATCACTTTTCATCAGAACGGATGTATCTGACCCGAAGGCTCTGGTCGATGCGCGTAATAAGGTTTTTGCAGCGTATGGCCGCATCGACGTTCTGGTGCTGAATGCAGGTGTAGCCTTCGCTAACCGGGTCAAGGATATCTCTTTTGAGGAGTGGAATAAGACCCTCTCCATCAATCTGACCGGCTTGTTCAATACCGTTAAGGCTTTTTACGATGATTTTCTCACCAATCAGGGATCAATTGTATACATTTCTTCCGGTTCAGCGCTGTCAGGAACCGGCGGCGGCGTGAGCTATCCGGCGAGCAAAGCAGGCGGGGAGGGGCTTATCCGCGGCCTGGCAAAAGAGCTTGGACCGAGAGGCGTTAACGTTAACGCTATTGCACCCCGCCTGATTGATACCGGCGAAATGATGCGTGTTAACTATCCGACGCAGGCCGATCTGGATGCGGTGCTGGAAAAAATTCCGGTCCGCCGCTTGGGCACCATTGATGACGTGGCAAACCTGGCCATTTTTCTCGCTGATAAATCAAACTCCTACATCCAGGGACAGACCATCCTTATGGATGGCGGCCGTACCATTGCCTGACCGGGAGCTGAAAATGAGCGTACAGGAATACACACGAAGCATCCTCAGTGAATTAGAGCAAAATGCGCAGAAAATTGATGAGGATCAGGCGATGCAGCTGATCGCCCGTATCCGCAGTGCGGGACACATTTTTCTGCAGGGAGCCGGACGCAGCGGAGTTGCAATCAGGGGGTTTGCTAACCGGTTAATGCATCTGGGATTCTCCGTGAGCGTGGTGGGAGACATTTCGTCTCCACGTGCCCGTCCGGGTGACCTGTTGATTATTGGTTCCGGCAGTGGCGAAACCGGCAGCCTTAAAAACCTCGCGCAAAAGGCTGCTGAAAGTGGCGTCGGTGTGGCGCTGGTGACTATGAAGAAAGACTCGTCAATTGCCAGACTGGCCGACAGCATACTGGTTTTACCTGGTGCAGTGACAAAGGAAAACGATCACAATCCGGTACCGTTTTCCCAGCCGATGGGCTCTGCATTTGAGCAGCTCTGTTTCATAACTTACGATGCGATTGTGCTTGAACTGATGGCTCAGCTGGGAGAAACCAGCAAAACCATGGCTGCACGGCACGCTGACCTTGAATGACGTCAGAGAGCGCTTCTCCGTAAGCGCTCTGTGCATGGCACACTTTTAAAAGACCGGCAGGTTGCCGAGATTATCGCGTGTCGTACTATTCGGATCAGTCGTAAGGTAAATATCGTCTATGACGTGAACATTCGCGCCATAAACCCACTGCCCGTTAACAAGCGTGATCGTCTTAAACGTCGCCTTATCGGCCTTTATCAGCTCGGCAACAAACTGTCGCGAGTTGATTGAGGCGTCTTTATTTCCCTTGCCAGCTTTGATGATTTTAACGTACTGAATGTGCTGCCCTGTACTGTCCCTGCGTATACCCGAGATATAAAAGTCTGCCATGTGACTCTCCTTCGTGGCTACACCGCGTAACCGCGTTCAACAGCCTGATATTTGTTCGGGTGGGTGAATTTCAACCATCACACTTACCATTTACAGGGATATATATCGACAGCCTTCTGCTGCCGGAAACGGCGTCTGCTCAGCGACCCACTGCGGATCGTATATTCAGGGGTAGAACAGGTGGGGAAGCAAAACTGCCAGTCAGGCTGGCAGCCTGACTGGCATCAGGTGCCAGAGGGGATGATTTAAGGTTCAGCGTGTTCCCATGCAGCTTTGCGCAGGTCTGCAGGTTTAAGCTCCTTTGCCGGGACAATCACGCCATCACATTTACCGTGGCGGAATACCGTGATGTTGTCCGCTACGTCCAGCAGTTCCTCTTCCTCGCTCGATACCACGATAACGCAGCAGCCTTTATCCGCCAGCTGATGGATGATGCGGTAGATGTCCGCTTTCGCACCAATATCGACACCTTTAGTTGGTTCATCCAGCAACACCAGGTCCGCGTTTTGAGCAATAACCCGGGCCAGCAGTACCTTTTGCTGATTCCCGCCAGAGAGGGCCTTAATCGGTCCATCCAGCGATCCCCGCGTATTCATTTTGCCCAGCAGTTCTGAGGCAGCCTGCCGCGCCGCGCCGTGACTCACAAAACCACCGGAGCGGAATTTTTTCAGAACCGGCAGCGTCGCGTTAGCATAGCTCGACATCTGGGGAATAAACCCGTCCTTTTTACGCTCCTCGGTCAGGTAGGCAATGCCACGGGAAATGGCCTTTACAGGTGATGAGGGATGATATTCCCTGTGTCCCACCCGGATTTCACCACCGGTGACGGTTTCCAGTCCAAACAGCGTCTGGCACAGGCGCGTACGGCCTGCACCGGCCAGTCCATAGACTCCAAGAATCTCCCCGCGGTACGCTTCAAGGTTCACACCTTTAAGGCGATCCGTATGCAGGTTATTCACCGACAGCCAGGGTTTACCCAGCGCCCCCCGGATCAGGCCGCGGCTGTTTGAGGGAGCCTGATAAGCATTTGCGTTGCCCACGATTGCGTCGATAATGGCGCTCTTGCTCAGCGTTTTTTTAACTTCGTTATAAATCACGCGGCCGCTGCACATCACGGTAGCCTCATCGCAGACGCCCAGTACCTCGTCCAGCTTATGCGATACCAGTACCACGCCAATCTGTTTCTCGCGCGCAATGCGCTGTACGGCCTGTAGCAGCGCGTCTGCCTGCGCACCCTCCAGCGCGGTCGTCGGTTCATCGAGAAAAAGAAAACGTGCGTCACGATCGAGATTAGAGACCACTTCCAGCATCTGCTTGTCCGGATGAGAGAGGTCCCTGACAAGATCGGTCGCGCTGAAATCCAGGTGGTAATCACTCAGTACTTTCTCAGTATGTGCAATCATGCTGACATCATCGGTAAAACCGTTGCGCTTGCGGCGCTCACGCCCGAGGAAAAGGTTCTGCCATACGCTCATACCGGGAATAAGCCGGAGTTCCTGGTAGACGCAAGCAATACCGTGGCTGAGCGCATCACGTGGCGATGCAAGGCGCACCGGCGTAGCACCAATCATCAGCTCCCCGTTATCCGGCATATTGACACCAGCCAGTATTTTCAGCAGCGTTGATTTACCCGCGCCGTTATGGCCGAGAAGGGCGTGAATTTCACCAGGTTTTACGCTGAAATCCACACCATGAAGGACCTGCACGCCTGAAAAACCGATTTTTATCTGCTTCGCCACATAATTCATAACTGTCTGCCTTTTACTCAGTACGCTGAACCCATAACGGAGGCCGCGTTGTCTTTAGTGACCAGCAGCGGTGGATTGTTGATCATGGCCGGGACCTGTTCACCGCCCAGGCTTTTCCGGACGTTTTCAACCAGTATCTGAGCAAGCTTAACGGGTTCCTGAATCGCACCGGCTTTGAGTATACTGTTATCCTGAACGGCTTTAACGCCTTCTTTATCTACAAAAGCATACAGCTTCACTTTGTCACTGACGCCCAGCTGCCTGATGGCCGCCAGTGAACCCAGTGCAGAAGGTTCGGTGTCTGAATACACCACGTCAATCTCCGGCCTGCCCTGCAGCATTTCAGTGGTCACTTTCAGAGATGTGGTTTCTTCTACCTTTCCGTTAACCAGTGCAACAAACTTAATATTTTTATTGGACGCGACGGCGGCTTTGAACCCCTCATCACGGGCGTTTGCGGCTATTGAGGTCGGTTCTCCCACTATTCCGACCGTTGCCGGGCTGTTTTCACCGATGTCCTTCAGCAGCTGCTGCCCAATGAGCCTGCCACCTTCCCGCTGATCGGTCTGAACCCCCTGCACCAGGGTGACGTTCTGTTGTTTGAGTCCCGCTGTATCAGGGAGGATATTGATAGCAAATGCCGGGATTTTTGCCTGATTGAGCTGGCTGATAATTGAAACGCATGGCCCGGACGAAACGCAGTTCACCGCAACCGCATCCACTTTCTGCTCGATGAAGTTCTGCACCTGCGACAGCTGTTTGGCATCGTCATTATCAGCAATCGAGATTTTGACGTTCATCCCCTGAGCAGCAGCATTATCCTCAAAGCTTTTTTTCATGGCCACATAATAGGGGTTGGTCAGGTTCGGAAGCGTTACGCCGAGTGTTTTTTTGCCAGCGCCTGCGGTGCTTTCCGCATCATCCCGGTTACAGCCGGCAAGCAGGCAGGCCAGCGCAACGATCGTAGCTGTTGCAGTGAGAGTCGTACGCAGTTTCATGTTTATCTCCTGGTAAGGTACAGGTCAGAGGTTAAGAGGCTTTATTGTTGTGTTTTTCGTGGTTTCCTGACTTTGAACCAGGGGATCACGATTTTTCTGGACGTGCGCAGAGTATCGAACGTCACGCCAAACAGGATGATCAGTCCGATAACCAGCGGCTGCCAGTACGCGCTGACGTTCAGTACGTTCATCAGATTGGATATGGCGGCAATCAGCATTGCCCCAATCATCGCGCCGATGAGGCTGCCGGTGCCGCCAAACAAGCTGACGCCGCCTACTACCGCACCCGCGATTGAGAAAAACAGCTCGTCACCACGGCCCGCCGTCGGATATCCGGTCATCAGGCGCGAGCCGTAAATCAGTCCGCCGCATGCCGAGCAGAGTCCGGAGATGGCATAGACCAGCAGGGTTATACGCGGAATGCTGATCCCTGACAGGCGCGCGGCATCTGCGTTGCCGCCGACCGCATAAATATGGGTACCGGTGATGGTCCGCCGCAGGAAGATGACGCCAATAATAATGGCCAGCAGCAGGGCTATCACCGGAAACGGAATGCCCAGGGGTTTTGACTGACCGATGAGGCTGTAACCGATTTGTGTCACGCGGATCGACTCGGCTCCGGTGATAATCTGCGGAATGGATGCCGCCACGCCCATCATTGCAAACGTCACAATGAAAGGTGGAACGCCGGTACGTTCGATGATCAGCCCATTAACCAGACCGCTCAGGGC
Source organism: Pantoea sp. PNA 03-3 (assembly GCF_003201175.1). Classification (NCBI taxonomy): domain Bacteria; kingdom Pseudomonadati; phylum Pseudomonadota; class Gammaproteobacteria; order Enterobacterales; family Erwiniaceae; genus Pantoea; species Pantoea sp. PNA 03-3. Next base: position 96,727 of record NZ_QICO01000010.1, read on the forward strand.
CCCCACCGCCAGAACCATGGGTACGGCAAGCTGCCAGGGAATGGCAAATTTTTCCATCAGCAGCGCCGCGACTACGCAGGTCATGGCCACAATTGAGCCACAGGAAAGGTCAATCCCGCCTGTCAGCAGAACAAAAGACTGCCCCAGACACAGGAAACCTATGACCGCGCCGTTAAGAAGTAAAACCATCATGTTGGATACGGTCAGAAAATTAGGCGTGGCTATAAAGCCGCCCAGCATAACCAGTAAAAAAACCACGGCGATCCCCGCTTCAGCAGGCACTTTAAGTGGCTGTCTTGGGGGTTTAATTTTAGCGGGTGTGCTCATTGAACTCATTGCAGCTCTCCTGATAAAGCATTGGCATAGTTAACGTAAGCGTTCAGAACATGGCGCGCATCCTCACGGGGATCGGCGACTTTCACAAATGGCCTGCACCAGCGTTCGGCCATTTCAGCATTCGTACATCCCAGTACAGCAGCGGCTGCCTGAATGGCTGCCCCGGCGGCGGCTGTTTCTTCCACCGGAGAAACCCAGACCGGTTTGCCAGTCAGGTCAGCAAGGATCTGGCGGTAGGCACGTGACTTCGCCCCGCCGCCGGTGACAACGATGTGCCCGTCATCACTGAAGCCATGCTGTTTCAGGATCAGTCCGCCTGCCAGCAGGCCGCACAGCACGCCTTCCACGGCAGCGCGGGCCATATCCTCTCTGGTTATGGTGGTGCGTAACCCGCGCATGTGCCCCGTAGCGTCGGGAAGGTTAGGCGTGCGCTCGCCATCCAGCCATGGGACAAGCTGCAGACCGTTGGCGCCGGTAGGTGAACTCAGTGCGAGTGCATCGAATTCGTCAGTGGTAACACCCAGCAGGGTGCGGAATGTATCGGTTACCTTCGCGGAATTCAGCGTGGTAATCATGGGAATGAAGCGATCGGCTGCATCTGCATAGCCGTTGATAATCCCGGTGCTGTCGGCTATTCCCGCCGGGGTTATGCCGTACAGCGTACCGCTCGTGCCGATCGATATGCCGGTATCACCGGGTTTCAGGTTCATTCCCAGCGCAGCAGACATATTATCGCCAGTTCCTACGCCTACAACGGCACCGGCAAGGTCTTCCAGACCGGGGATCAGCTTCACCACGCCGGCAGGCTGATGCGAGGGAATGATGGCAGGCCAGAGGGAGAGCCAGTCAATTCGGTTGTTTACCACAGCAGCGAGCTCAGGCTCCCAGCTATTGGTGAAAGGGTTGAAGTAGCCGGTCCCAGATGCACCGCCACGCTCGCACACAAAACTGCCGCTGAGGCGATAAACCAGATAGTCAAACGGCAGCATAATGCGATGGCACTTTTCAAGCAGGCCGGGGCAGTGATGTTCGGTCCACGCCAGTTTTGAAATGGTCATCGCCGGTCCGGGCACCGATCCTGTAAGGCGAGCCCACTCTTCAGGGTCAACTTTCCGGCACAACTCGTGTGCCTGGGTAGCAGACTCAGTGTCATTCCAGAGCTTGGCTGGACGCAGTGCCCGGTCATCTTTATCAAGCATGACCAGACCGTGACCCTGCCCACCGACAGCAAGCCCTGCAATACGGGGCTGCCATACTTTGAGCTCATCCAGAGCCGAAGTTAACGCGTCCCACCAGGCCTGCGGATCCTGCTCACTGCAGGGGGGCGTCGTCGGCGGATGCGGCTTACGGGCCTGAGCAATCACGTCGCCACTTTCAAGGCTGCGCAGCATAACGGTACAAGACTGAGTAGATGAGTCTATTCCCGCAACAAGGTCCCGCTTCATTGAACTACCCCTGAACAATTTCTGAGAAATGACAGAGCTGAACAAAAGTATCATCAGACTAAAAACAGCTAAGCCGGGATGCTGCATGGCTCAACAATTTTGCTCATATGATCACTTTTGTTTGCTCGTTTGTTAAGTGCAGACAATACCGCTATGAAATCATCCGTCAATTGACGTTATCCGGGAACGTTAAGCAGCTCTCACTTTTATTCGTCCTGCCTGTGTTGGGCTGATCTCTCCGGTGTAAGCTCCTCCGGTCTGGCGCTGATGAAGAAGCAGATGCCTCCAGGATAGTCGGCACTCTGCCGGAGGGAGGCCGCCGTAAATATTCAGGCAGTACGTATCAGCGTTTCTGATCCCCCCGCTCATTAAGCCGCCAGTCATTGAGTGGCCCGTCAGGTTCAGATCAGCTTCTGCGGTTAAATCGAAAGTACGATGAATAACTTTTTTTAAAACTGGACAACGGCATTTCAAATGACTAATCTACCTACTAGTAGATAGCTGGCGTGTTCTGGCTTTCTCCCACAAACCGTTTACAGGAGTATGTATGTCGCATTCAGCAAAACCTCAGGCTTCCGCTGACGCCATCAGTAATGTTCGTGAGGCCGTTCGCGCAGAGCCTGGCCTTGGTAACATGTCATTCCAGGTAAAAGCGCGTTCACACGGCGGTCTGGCCGTACGTGTGGAAACCGGATCGTCATTTCAGAATGGCAAAGAAGACCGGAGCCGCGTAGGCAAATTCTCGAATATCGGGGACGAACCACCTGGGCTGCTTGGTGACGACACCGGCATGAGCCCCACCGAATATATTCTGCAGGCGCTGGCTGGGTGTTATACCGCTACTCTGACCCTGATGGCTGCTGAAAAAGGTGTAGATCTGGAAAGTATCGAGCTGGATCTCTATTTCGATATTGATATGAAAGGTTTCCTAGGACTGGATAAAAACGCCCGTAAAGGGGCTAAAGGTATCCGCGTAGACGTACGTCTTGAAAGTAATACGGCGAGCCGTGAAAAGCTGGAAGAGCTGGTCAGCCTGCTTCCTGAGGCATCACCTATTCATGACACGCTGGCTAACCCGGTGCCGATTGAGACACGTCTCGTATAAGTCACATCTGTTCTGCCTGTGAAGCTTCATGACCCTGTTCCTCCCAGAGCAGGGTTTTTCTGCGCAGCAATTTTATCTGTTTTACTCAGCACTGTTCTGCATTAAGCTTCAGGCGCATAACAGACTACCGGAGTCACCTGTTATGCGCCTCGCATCGCGCCGGTCAGCGCATGGTCACAAACTCTTCCGCTGCCGTCGGGTGGATCGCCACGGTATTATCAAAGTCTTTCTTGGTCGCCCCCATTTTCAGCGCCACAGCAAAGCCCTGTAGTATCTCATCCATACCAAATCCGATACCGTGAATGCCGACAATTTTCTCATCTGTACCCACACAGACCAGCTTCATGCGGAACGGCTGACGATGCCTGGTTACCGCGGTGTACATCGCGGTAAATGACGATTTATAAACCTTCACCTGATCATCGCCATACCGTTCGCGCGCCTGCGGTTCGGTCAGCCCCACGGTGCCAATCGGCGGATGGCTGAACACCACGGTCGGCACATTGCTGTAATCCAGATGCTCGTCCGGCTTGTTGTTAAACAGACGCTCAGAGAGACGACGGCCTGCGGCAACCGCAACCGGCGTCAGTTCAACCGCACCGGTGTTGTCGCCCACGGCATAGATGCCTGACACACTGGTGTTCTGGAATTTATCGACTTTGATATAGCCCCTGTCGTCCAGTGCCACGCCTGCGGCTTCAATGTTGAGGTGATCGTTGGCGGGCTCACGGCCAATCGCCCAGACCAGGCAGTCCACGGTACAGTCACTGCCGTTTTCCAGCTGCAGCGTCAGGCTGCCATCACTGTTTTTAATCACAGCTTCAGGAACAGATTCGGTGTGCAAAGCCGGACCTTCTCTGTTCATAACTTCGACAAGCGTCTCGGTGAGTAGCGGATCGAAGCTGCGCAGCGGCGCCTGCTTACGCACGAACAGGTGAGTTTCTGAACCCAGCGCATTCACAACGCCCGCCAGCTCAATCGCGATATAGCCCGCGCCAACAACTGCGGTGCGCTTCGGCAGCGCATCCAGCTCAAAGAAACCGTCGGAATCAATGCCGTACTCTGCGCCCGGTATCGACGGATGGCTAGGGCGACCGCCGGTGGCAATCAGAATATGATCCGCCGTGATGATCTCACCGTTGACTTCAACGCTGTGCGCATCAACGAAACGGGCGAATCCTTTGATCACTTCAACGTTGTTTTTACCCAGCACGTTTTTATACGAAGTGTGGATACGGTCGATATAGGCGCTGCGGTTTTTTACAAGCGTGGCCCAGTCGAAGCGATTCACTGTGGTGTCGAAGCCATAATCCGGTCCGTAGAGATGGATAGCTTCGGCGATTTGCGCGGCGTGCCACATGATTTTTTTCGGCACGCAGCCTACGTTCACGCAGGTGCCTCCCAGCTCTTTCGCTTCAATCAGGGAGCATTTCTGGCCATACATGGCTGCACGGTTAATCGAGGCGATACCGCCGCTGCCGCCGCCGATGGTGAGATAATCGAAGTGCCGGTTTGTCATTTTTGTACTCCGGACAGCTCTGCTGTCCTGGTTTCAGGTTGAGGCGGTTAATGCCAGATATATACGAAGCAGCCCTTCGCTCAGTACGGCGCGAGGGCAGGCAAGATTGAGCCGTATGTGGTTATCACCGTTACCGACAAACATGGATCCGTCCTCTACAAGAACACCCGCTTTTTCGGCAAAAAAGTGGGAAGTGAATTTCGGTTCGTCCTGAGCAGAAAGCGGCGTCAGGTCAATCCAGGCAAGATAGGTGCCTTCAGGAATGCTGTAGCGGACGCGGGGAAGATGTTTTTTCAGCCACTCACTCAGGAAAAGAAAATTTCCGTCAATATAGCGTTTTACCTGAAGCAGCCACTCATCACACTGCGACCAGGCAGCAATGTTAGCCGCCAGGCTTAGCGGGGAAACGAACTCATCGTGCAGGCGAAGCCAGGCAGTCCTGACTCCGGGATCAGGGATCATTACGTTGGCCAACAGGTTACCTGCAAGATTAAACGTTTTGCTGGAAGACATGCAGGTAATGATTTTCTGGCTGTGGGGAAAAAGGGAAGCCGCAGGCGTGTGTGAAATGCCGATGCGCGTCAGGTCACAGTGAATTTCATCTGAAATGATCCAGACGTCGTTTTCCAGACACATTTCCATCATCCTGCGAAGCTCATCAGGATGCCAGACACGCCCCGTGGGATTATGCGGATTACACAGGAAAAAAGCTTTTATCCTCAGCGTCTTATCCTGCAAAAGATTCCGCATAGCGTCAAAATCAACCGTCATATACTCGCCATTGCTTTTCAGCGGGCAGCTGATCACACGACGGTCGCTGTATTCCCCGGCTTTCTTAAAGGGAGCATACGAGGGTGTGAGGATCAGGATACTTTCATCCTGACGTGTCAGTAAAGGAACCAGCCGGTACAACGCGGGTATCACCCCAGGTGACAGCACAATACTCTCGCGCGGAAAACAATAGCCATAGTGTCTTTCGCACCAGTTTTCAAAGCTCAGAAGATACCCGGGGTGGTAAGCTTTAGTATAACCAATTATTTTCTGGCTGAGCCGCGCACGGATAGCCTCCAGTACCTCAGGAGGTGTGGAAAAAGCCATATCCGCTACCCACAGATTAATAAAGCCACCGGGCGGCTCTGATGGTATGTCGCCCTGGCAGTCGCCGAACATATATTCACGCCAGCCCTCGGCGGTCAGACTGTCTGTTCCCGATCGTTCAATAAGCCCGTCAAAATCGTATTGCATGAAGATATCCGGTATATCTGAAATAACAATCACGGCCCGGCGACCGTCAGACAGACCAGCTGCAGGGAGTCCGGGCAATGCAGAGCGCCCGGATTGAGATTACCAACCTACTAGTTGGTAAATCAAGTCTTTCTGATCTTTCACCTTGCCGGGCTGCTGCCACTGCTTTCAGACCGCGAAAAACCAATTACTATACCAATCCCGCTGAGCACGGCCCCCGCAGACAGAACCATTTTCAGGCTCAGCGATTCACCGGTAAATAACACGCCGCCGAGCATGGCTAGACAGGGTACGCTCAGCTGAACCGTACTCGCGGTCACGGCATCCAGATGTGGCAGAAGTGAATACCAGAGAACGTAGGCGCCGGCTGATGCAACTGCACCCGCCATTACGGCAAGAACAATGCCAATACCGTCAGCATGCTGGCCACTGCTGATGAAGGGAGAAACAAGAATCGCAAGGGGCGCGGCAATCAGGAAGTTACCGGCTGTAGACGCTGTGGCATCAGGCATTTTTTTACCGGCAAGCGTGTAGGCCGCCCAGGCAAGCCCGGCCAGCACCATGATCAGCGCACTGCCCGGCGGTGGCGCAGTGGCTCCGGGTAAGAGCAGAGTCAGTAATCCGCAGGACGCAATAACAAGTCCTGCAGCTCTGCCCGGGGAAAGTCGGTCCCCGTGAAAAAGGCCGTAAATAACCATGGTCAGCTGGACAACACCAAACAGCAGTAATGCCCCGGCCCCGGTATCCAGATGAATATAAGCCATCGCAAAACACATGGCATATACCACGAGACTGAACCCATTTTTCAGGGACAGTGAGCCTCTTCCGTCCTTCCGGAGCAGGAAAAAAGGCAGCAGAACGACAGCACCGCTTAACAGTCTGAGATCGGTAAAGCTCACCGGATCAATGTGATTGCCGCGCAGTGCCACGCGGCAAATGACGGAGTTGGCCGCAAAGGCAATCATGGCAATAATAACTTTCAGTACGATAAATTTTCCGTTCACAGTAGATCCTCCAAAAAGAGAAATGTACACTACCAACCAGTAGATTGGTAACATTCATGCTAACTCTTTGGCTGTCCGGACGAGCCTGAAGTAACTTATTTAAGCCTGAAACGAGAATTAAATAGCGGATCTCGCGCAGCGGTTTCGCTACCGGGAACCGGATGACTTAAGACAGGAGAAAAATGATGAACTTCAGGGCGCTGATTACACACGCAATGGATTACGAGCTTTTTACGCAGGGAGGTGCAGAGAAAGATGTCGAGGCGTTGCGTTATTTTGAAGTGCTGGCAGGACAGGCAGAGGATAAAACGCTTTCTGAACGTTTATCTGCCTTGCAGGGCGGCTACAACATTCTGGTCGTGGCAGAGATGTGGTGCCCGGACTGTCACCGGAACCTGCCAGCCATCAGGGCCGTTGCCCGCGCAGCTCCACACGTTTCCCTGGGCCTGATTACGCGTGAAGACGCGGGCAATGAATTTTCAGCCTTCTTTGGCATTGATAAAATTCACATTCCTTTTGCCGCTGTGCTGAACAGCAATTTCGAACTTCTCGGCCAGTTTATTGAAAGACCGCGCAATGCAAATGATGCGCAGGGAAACATGATCGACAGATACCGAAAGGGTGAGATGCTCATGGATACAGCCCGGGAAATCGCCGCAGTACTGTTTCGTGCAGATGAAGCCGCTGCGCATTGTCGCCACCAGAACGGCTGAGGAAAAAACGCCGATTGCTTGCCATAGAAGGGTGTGAAGGATACAATCTACCAACTAGTAGATTGAAGGATTTTAAAATGACGATTATGACGCGTGAACGGCTGGTTAATGAAGCCGAGCACCTGATGCGGGAAAAGGGCTATTCAGCTTTCAGCTATGCTGACCTGTCCAAGCTGATTGGCATCACGAAGGCCAGTATACATCACCACTTCCCGACGAAAGAAATTCTCGGGCAGGAAGTCGTGAAGCAGGCTGTCAGTGACACGGTTAACCAGTTTGATCAGATTGAAGCAGTACATCAAAAAGCGGCAGATCAGATTACCTCTTATGTAGCGCTGTTTGAAACGAGTTACCGGGCATCACTGTTGCCGCTGTGCTGCGCGCTTTCAGCTGAAACGGCAAACCTTCCGGAGGCGATTCTGGAACAGACCTCCCGGTATTTTGATATGCAGATTGCGTGGCTTACCGGGGTTGTTAAGCGCGGTACAGACGCGGGTGAGTTTGTTTCTGCCATGCAGCCAGCCGATGTGGCTATGCTGATAATAAACCTCTGCGAAGGTGCCAGCGTGGTGGCCCGTGCGACAGGTCGGGCTGAAGTGTTTAAAACAAGCCTGCGGCACATCCTTCTCACTTTAAACACTACCCCTCAGGAATAATACTATGCATGACTGGAGCAATTACCGGCAGGAATTAATGCAGCGCCTCGGCGAGCTGGGCAAGCTGGCGCCGGACACTATGAAAGGCGTTGTTGCACTGGGCGCTGCAGGCAATAAAACCGACCTGCTCGGTGCAAAGGTCCGGGAACTGATAGCCCTGGCATGTGCGGTGACAACCCGTTGCGACGGCTGCATTGCGTTTCACGCGGAGGCCGCAATCAAGGCCGGCGCAACGGATGAAGAAATTGCCGAAGCGCTGGGCGTTGCCATCAATCTGAATGCGGGTGCCGCTGCCGTATATTCAGCCCGAACCCTGGATGCGGTCAGCCAGCTGCGCGGTTAAAAAACATTACCGCCTCCTCATAAAAGGGCCTTGCGGCCCTTTTTTTATTTCTTCAAGCACTGCAGCATAAAACGCTGGTGATTTAACGCCAGGTATCCGGCGTACCAGTTGGCCCTCCCTAAAAATCAGTACAGAAGGAAGACCCCATATTTCATACTTAGTCGTAAGGACTGGTGCCTGATCGACATTCACTTTACCCACCTGAATGCTCTCTTCCAGGCCGTCGGTAAACGCGCTAAAGAATGGCTCGCTGATCTGGCAGGGCGGACACCATGGCGCCGAAAAACGCACGACAGAAATGCCTTCATACTGTTCAATATCGCGAAAATTATCTTCGTTATAAGCGGCTGCTTCACGCACGTTAATTCCCTTCTGTTACGGTTTAAAGTGAGGGCATCTGTTGCGCCTGCCCTGTGCCGGCCCCTGAGTCTCGACATAACAGGTATGGCCGGAAGCAACAGTATAATTAATTCCCATTGACCTATCAACTAGTAGGTTGGTATAGTGCCGCCCATGAACCCGGCAGGCCGGAAAATACGGTGTAAGAACCGAAGCCCGGCTCCTGTAGCCACCATTGATATTGTCAGAGGCGCACCATGAGCAAGTTATTCACCCCCTTTAACCTGGCTGGAACAGAACTGAAAAATCGCGTGGTCATGGCTCCCATGACCCGCACCCGCACCATGAACGACGTTGCCGGTGAGGTGGTTGCCCGCTACTACGCGCAGCGGGCCTCGGCAGGTCTGCTGATTACGGAGGGGCTGCCGGTTTCAGAAGAGGCACGCGGCTATCTCTACACGCCGGGCATTTATACCCGTGAGCACGTAGCCGGCTGGCGCACGGTGACCGATGCGGTACACGCCAAGGGCGGCCGTATCTTCGCTCAGCTATGGCACGTCGGCCGCATGTCCCATGTTTCATTACAGCAGGGTAATGCCGCCCCGGTGTCATCGGGCACCATTCCGGCAACCAACACCACCGTATTTGCCCTGACAGAATCCGGCGAGCCAGGCCCTGTCGTCCCCAGCACGCCAAGAGCACTGGAAACGGCTGAAATCAGGCGTATTACGGCTGACTTTGTTAAGTCAGCAGAACTGGCAATGGAAGCGGGCTTTGACGGCGTCGAAATTATGGCGGCTAACGGCTTCATCTTTGACCAGTTCCTCAGCACCGCGCTGAACCACCGCACCGACGCTTACGGCGGCACCGTTAAAAACCGTCAGCGCTTTTTGATGGAAACCATTGATGCGGTCTCTTCCGCTATTGGCGGCGAGAAGGTCGGCGTGCGGCTTTCCCCGTTCGGGCGTATTTATGATCTGGCCCCGTATGAGGGGGAGGAGGAGACATGGGGGGTTCTGGCGATGACGCTCGCAGAACGTGACCTTGCCTATGTTCACCTTTACTACCAGCCGGCTTATAACAGCGCACCTGTACCTAAGGGCTTTAAGGCTTTCTTCCGTAAGGCTTTTGGCGGCACGCTTATCGGCGCCGGCGGCTTTACTCGCGACATCGCCAGCGCCGCTCTTGAGGCTGATGAACTAGACCTGGTGGCATTCGGCGTGCCGTACATTGCTAACCCTGACCTGGTTGAGAGAATGCAGAACGGCTGGCCGCTGGCTGAAAGCGATCGCAGTACTTATTACGGCGTCAGCGGCAATCCTGAAAAGGGATACACCGACTATCCGGCCTGGCAGGATGAACAGAAACACTAAGCCTCTGGCAGCCTTCAGTCGTCACACGAAAAGCAGAAATTCAGGAGTAAGCAATGCAAACCCTTAAGCCCGTCATAACTATAGATATCTGGTCCGATCTGGTCTGTCCCTGGTGCTGGATCGCCAAAAAACGCTTTGAGAAAGGCCTGGCAGCGTTTGAACACCGCGACCGCGTGGTCATCCGTCAGCACAGCTTCCGGATTGCCGAAGGCATGCCGGCCATGCCTTTCCGCGATGCGCTCTACAAAAAGCTCGGCGGTCAGAGCAACGCTGAGCTGATGATGAATCAGGTGGATACGGCCGCGAAGTCAGAGGGACTGCGGTACAACTTTGACACCATGCTGTTCGGGGATACCGAAGATGCGCTGACCCTGCTGGCTGCTGCACGGCAGGCAGGACTAGGGGAGGTGATGACCGAACGATTCTATCTTGCAGGTACCACCGAAGGGCGATCTATCTTTGATCGCGACGAACTGATAAAGCTGGCTGGTGAAGCCGGCATGACGGCAGACATTGCAGCAGAAGCTCTAAATAACGCGTCGCTTCGTGCTTCAGTAACGGAGGATGAGAGCAGCGCCCGATCGATTGGTGTGAGTGGCGTGCCTCTTTTTCTGCTGAATCAGAAATACGCCATAAGCGGCGCTCAGGCATCGGAAAATTTCCTGAGTGCCCTGCGACAGGTCTGGGATGAAAAGCAGGAAGAAATAACCGTGACTGCAGGTCAGGCCTGTGGCTCAGACGGCTGCAGCATCTGATTACCCAACACCGGCCGGCCATTTACGTGCCGGCTGAACATTACCTGTAAATAACGGAGTCACATATGAGCGATTTTTTTAACGGTAAAAAACTTCTGGTCGTAGGCGGCACCAGTGGTATGGGTCTTGAAACGGCGCGTATGGTGCTGAAAGCAGGCGGCAGCGTGGTTTTGACGGGCAGCAGAAAAGATAAAGCTGACGCCGTTCAGAAAGAACTGAGCCCTCTCGGCCCGGTGTCTGTCATTACGGCAAACCTGATGACAGAAGAAGGGATGAATACCATTCGTCAGGAAATCAATGCGCATCACCGCGACATCAGCCTGATGGTGAATGCCGCGGGTATCTTTATCCCGAAAAGCTTTACCGAGCACGAAGCTGCGGACTATGACAGTTACCTGTCGCTGAACCGCGCCACTTTCTTTATCACGCAGGACGTGGTGAAGAACATGCTGGCCGACAAACGCGAAGGTGCAATTGTGAATGTAGGCTCAATTGGCGCGCAGGCTGCGCTGGGTGATTCTCCTGCTTCTGCCTATTCGATGGCAAAAGCTGGTCTGCATGCGCTGACGCGCAACCTGGCAATTGAACTGGCCAGCGCGGGTATACGTGTGAATGCCGTTTCTCCGGGTATTGTGCAGACGCCAATCTACGAAGGATTCATGGCCAAAGAAGATATTGCTGATGCAATGAAGGCGATGAGTGATTTCCATCCGCTGGGCCGCGTCGGCAAACCTGAAGATGTGGCAAATACTATCCTGTTCCTGCTGTCGGACAAGGCAGCATGGGTGACCGGTGCTATCTGGGACGTGGATGCAGGTATTATGGCCGTACGTCGTTAATTTTACGCCACGCATGTCAGGCTTTAGGTCTTAAAGCCTGACAGACTGCTCCCCAGGTTGAGGTTGTCGTCTGCTGAGATTCTTTTTAGCAGCAGCGGTGATAGCCAAGAGTCTCTAAGTCATCAACAGAAATTGCTGACAACCTCGTTAGCTAATTTGCGCGAAGCAGGGCGGTTTGTGGTATTCGCTGACAGAGCCTGGGGCAGGCGATCTGAAAGCAGCCAGGGATGAAGGTGGCATTTTCACCAAGGTGAATACAGACATACCAGGAATATACCTCCACGCCCCCGGTCACGCTATTTCTGAGTACTTTAGCCCCGGACATCTTTTCATAGCCAGCGTCCGTTTCTTAGTCATAGCAGACCAGAGAATCTGTTCATATTGTCTGCTCTGCAACCACAGCATTCTAATGTTTTGCATTTATTTGCCTCCATGCGGGCATAAGTCTGCTGGGTTACACCTAACCTTTCAGAGATATCTTTTTGAGTCAGTCCTTTTTCTTTTCGAAAAGCGATTAGCAAAGGGCGTAACTGGCTAAGTGTCTTAACGGTATAAAAATTTTTCATGTTGAAAGGTCCACCGGAACTGACTGGATACAACATTTAAGCTGTTTTTTCACCATACAACCTTGAGGCTGTTAAATCAATATTACAGCCTGAAAGCTGTAGCAATTTAATTCACCAATTAAGCTGTAATACGGATCGATTCCTTTTTATTATTGATCCAGAGATTGAGAGCTCTTGGGACTGAGGAACGGTGTTCTGTTTCAGGTTTTCACCTGCCTACATGGGCATCCATAAAATCAACCATTGCACCAGAATGTGCGTCAACGTGTCGGATATAGCGCATTACTGTTTCAGCCTTCTTCCAGGTTCCTTCCTGCATGATTTGCGCGGTACTGTATTTGTTTGTGGCCATATCAATAGCAGCCCCTACCCGGGCACTGTGTCCCGACCATCGCCGGTACCGGTTTTTATTGGGTTTAACATCCGCAGCGGGACCCGCCTCGTGCCAGGCTCGGGCAAAAATATCTTCCATTGACCGGGTGGAAAGCGGCCTGTCGGTGTTGATTTTTGCTCGATTGGTACGGTGAACAGGGGAGAATATAAAGGCATCAGGTTCGTTAATCAGGCCCGACGCGTTCAGCCATTCTCTCAGGCGTTGCGTTGAAAGTGCGCCCAGTCCTTTGATAAGCCCCCCGGTCATCACAATGGTTTTCGTCCAGCCGACATCCAGCACAATCCTTCCGTCTGAAGCATGTGAAACATCACGTACGCGGAGACGTCCCAGTTCGCTCACCCGAAGCAGTGTGGAATAGCCCACGTGTAAAAATGCCAGGTCGCGCTGGTGCTGCAGAGAATCTGATCCCGACCATCTGGCATCAAGCGTGAGAAGATCGGTCAGACGAAAGGGTATTGCCTGGCCTGTGCGCTCGCCACTAACCACAGCAGTTCGGCTAATTTTCTTCATTGCCCGAAAAACTAAGGGTGAAGCATGAGGAGGAGTCAGCCCTGCGTTACGGTGTAACATACTGATAAGAGCGAGGTGTGTACCTATAGTCGAAGATGCCCGTCCGTTTGCCTGCAGCCACATAAGGTAATCACGCAGGCATTCGGGTGTCATGGGCAGAAAGGTGCGGCCGTACTCCTTCGCCCAGCCGGCGCAGATCCGCATCACGCTGAGCAGCTGCCGCCACGTATTGTCAGAAAAGGCCTCTCGGTCCTGAACAAACTCCCGGAGCTGCGCCACCACGTCAGCCTGGCCGGGCAGCTGAGCATCAGATACGGGTAAATGTGGTCTGAAATCGTCCATTTTTATCCTTTCAGGAGACAGCGCTACGTGAATTCTGTAAGAGAAGCAGGGGAGAAACCCTGCAGAATTTACGTAGCGATGCCTGTTAGTTTGTTCACACAGGACTGAAGATTTCATGCGCGGTTGATCTTCAGACCGGATCCCATGATACAGGGATCCGCTGCCGGATCCTAACTTCATATAATGCCAATTATATGAAGTTAGGGCTTTGGACAATTATATTTTCGGTTCAGGCATGGGTACGCTGAAGCTACCCTGCTTATATAAGGTAGAAACTTAACTGAAGGTGATTAAGTGATGTCTATTTTCCCGTACTTAGTTCAGGGTTCTTAATAGTTAAAAAACCAGCATTTCTGTCCGGTACGTCCGGATAAACCGTTCGATAAAGGCATTCGGCGTCGGCTTACCCGGTTTGATAAAGTCCATTTAGTCGACCACTACATATGTGGTCATACTTATTCGTCAGGAAACTCTTTCTTATGATAACTACGGTTGGAATAGTGCATAGTGGATAAATAACTTACATCACCATCCCGAGGAGGAATATGATCATTCATTTCAAGAGCCCATCCGTCATAGGTTCGTACCTCTATAAATGGATTTGATAAACCTTTTTGAGACCAACGCTCCTTTCTTCTGTTATTATCATTTAATTCTCTTCCTCTCCCGTAAATTAAAACACCTCTTGTAGCAAAAAAAGGCGGCAAAAGAAAATCAGGCCTTAACGGTGCCAAAATATCTCGAAGAGTACTTTGATTTCTCGACGTCCAGCCTAACCAGTCTTCCACTTGTCCGTACGCATGATTGAAGGCTTGTGTAAATGAATCATCTTGATTAAATATTAATTTAGAAGGTTTTTCAATCTCTATAAGGTACACATACACAGGACCAGAACGAGGGTTCACCCATGCAAAATCTGTCACAAAATCAACGCCTAATGGTAGTTTTGCGATCAATGCATTAGATAGTGCATGTTTAGACCCTATGATCGAAGCTGGGTATCTTTCTAAAAAATCTTGCACAATACTTTCTTCAGGGTTAGTTTCGATTAGTTTATTCAAATTATTCAAGCTTAACTCCTTGTTTTATAAATATAAATTATTTTGCTTTTTTGCAATCTTTTCAACAGACATGAGAAGATTAAAGATAACATATAGAAATCATATTCTACTATCTGTCATTATTTAAAAAATTTATTCAGTTGAGGTTCTGCCGTCTTGACTTTATTCTTCTATTAGATACGAAGTCCAGTTATTAAAATTGTTATGACCTGCTCCCCGTTGTTCAACACACCGCGATGTTAGTAATGTTACTGTTACGAGTATTTTCTGAAAATATTTATTTTTATGATTTCCTTGAAGAAAAGGAAATTCATAGTTTTGGTTTTTTTCACACAATTACTTTATCTACAAGATAAGTAGGCGGAATGATATTTCTTAATGGTTCACGATTGAGTTCATTTAAAACCACTAGAAGTCAGTTACCATTGAGGGTAACTGACTTTAATATCAGCGATTAATGCTAAGAATAGGCCTAGTCGCATATCGTGTGGTAGTACTTATTAGCCAGTTTGTTGGCAGAATGTCTTGTTTGGTCACTGGGGATTTGCTGTCTCCATTAAAACCCCAAGTGACATTCAAATTACTAAGCTCGCCAAACCTAGATTTTAAAAACAATTCCAAAAACTTTATTCTCTCCGGGTCCTTCGTTATATAGCCAATTGGTAAACTAATACCACTGTCAGTGTTAGGCTGACCGTGATACTGTATAAATCCTAAAACCCCCGGGATTATAAAAAGCTCAATTCTATCCAACTCAAATGCAGTGGATAGCCCGCATGGAAATATATTTTTTAGATATGGCCTAACACTCCACTTATTGCCTTGATGGATTAAGGTTATTTTTGCATTACTATCCCTTTGCTCAAGAGTAGTTTTTAGACTTTGTATGAAACGGTCTAAATCTTCCGAGTTAGCACCCCAAAAAGGAACATTACTCGGCATCCACAGTGCTTTTAATTCAGTAACGTTATCATTTTCGTGAATTGCCTTACGAATCCATTGAAATGCTTCGCGTCTATTTTCAGTTAAATACATAGGACCAAAAATACCGCGAGTGTCAGGTGAACCATAGCCTGTTTTGCTTTCATCTCTAGCACGCATCCACCCCGAATAATCAATTTTGTAGCCTTTTACGAACGGCTTAAGCGCATGATCATCGGTTAGCTTACAATAACTTTCAGCATCAACACCTTTGTCTTCAATGAAATTCGATCCAAGAAAATCTGCGATATGGGCTTCTAGCTTACTATTGAGGGGCCGGCTCTGATTAGGACCTAGACGCTCTGAAGATTGAATCACCTGTTTTGGTTCACCATCAGCTCGCAAATAGGTGAACTCAATGTCAACTGCTAATTGAAGCACTTCACTCGTACTACAACCCATCACCTTATAAAGCTGAGTTCGTTGGCGCTCATGCTCATTGTTTCGTGTTATTTCCAGATAACTGCGAAACTGTCGACCGAATTCTTCGATAACATTGTCCATTCCTAATCCTTTAAGAGAGTCGGGCATGGCTAATTCTGGTAAACCAAACATCAATCTATTCATTCGCTGTTCTTTACGTACAGTAAGAGCAAGAGCGTCAAATACAACATGTTCAGTCTGCTCATTATATTTAACCAACATTGGTACACCATCCCCATCACCAACTTGGCCCTTCAACAATGGACTTGGGACTAAATAACCCTGATTATCCAATGTAGCGAGGCGCTTATCTTCCAAGGAATTTATTAATTCATCCTCTTCACGTTCTGAGAGCCCGAAAAATTCTCGTAGCTCAAGTGGTAGCATTCGCTCAAACAGTATTAGCAGTCTGCAAGCAAATAGCTCAATGGCAGGCATTGGCCTTTCCTCAGTCCAAGCTAAGTTCATGATATATTTTCTAGCAGGGATAAGGATAGTAATGCGATTCCCTATACGAGCTTTAATCTCTATAGAAGGCGAGTTCATATTGGCATAGCTTCCTTTTCAAATTTAAGATTCGTAATCATTTGGTAATGGCTATTGTCTTGTAATGCTTGCTCTGCGATGTATTCATAGACCGCCCCCAATGCAGAATCATTGTTATCCTTGCGCCACATTCTACTTGCTCCAAGGATTACTAAGCGCTCCTGAGCTCGAGAAATAGCAACGTTAATTCGCGGTGTATCTCTTAAAAACCCCTGCAAAGCAGTGGAATTATCCCGCACTAAACTAAGTATTATGATCTTGTTTTCTTGCCCCTGGTAAGAATCAACTGTATCGATTCGGATCAAGTTGCGTAGAGGCCCCATCCACTCAGCTTGATTAAGGTGGGTCTCGATTTCATTTTTTTGAGCCCTATACATGGTAATAATTCCGATTGGATATGGCTGTTCATTAGTGACGGTTCTTTGCAGATGTTCTACAGCATCAGCCTCAACAAGTACGCGTAATGATTGTAGTAACAGGTCTATTTCGTGTTGGTTGATGTAACCAGGATTAGCCTTTCTTTCACCCTGCTCAGAGGTAGTATCTATCCAACTAACACCTTTATTCCAAGGTGATGGCAACTCATTGTACCAGTTTTTGGCTGGCCCTCTTCCTGTGTGTAGCTTTCCAATTTCATCGGCATAAAAGCACGCAGATACTAGGTCGCCAATGGGTTCAATCATTCTATATTGTGTATCCAGAGTCACTCCACCACATGCCTTGAAGGCACGTTCAAAATCAGACTCTCTAAAAGCCTCCGTACTTACATCAAGTAATTTACTCGCGTGTTTGATATGTCCATTCTGGTAAAATGGTGGTAATTGCTTGTGATCTCCTACTAACAACACACGTTTAGCGCTTTGCAATGCCACCATTAATTCGCTAGCTTGAGCACGACCGGCTTCATCCACAATAACCCAATCAAATTCGGTCTGCTCAAGCTCTAAATTACGGCGTCCAACCCCCACTAAAGTGCCGCAAGCTAATTGCTTAGTTTTTAACATAAACCGCTCATAGCCAGCCTCTCCTGAACGCAGGACATCGAGCCATTCTTGACTTAAGGATAGCAATCGATGTAGACGATCAACTTTAACGGGATTATTAACTCCATGGCTTTGAGCTAAGACTTGAAGCAATTTGTCGAGTAAAAGATCACTATCTGTTGGCATATCACCAACCGCACCTTCAAATTGCTGGCGGATCATAGTTTCAATCGTTTCCAAAGTCCGATTTCTCTGAACCATTAATTCTGTCAACTGGTTAGCATGGGCCTCGTTAGCATCTCCTCCAGTACGTAAAAGCTTTTCCCGCTGTCGTTGAACTTGTCCTAATTGTACTAGTAATGGAGCCAAGCTACGGTGCAATCGTGTTGCATCTTGTATAAGCTCATGTGGTAGTTGCAACCTCGATGATAGAGCATTGACTCGTATGTCGTATTCCCGGTGAAATTTGTGGCGGATTTTTTGTTGCAAAGCTCGGCTATGTGTTGGCAGCATACGATCATCGATTAGTGATTCACTGCCAATTCGAATTGTATCCACTTCAAGACCTTTATCAGCACAAAGTTCACGGGCCTTTATTGCGACATTGTCGACTGCAGAGTGCTGCTGTCCTACAAGTAGGATGTTTTTTGCACCTGCATGCTCAAACAGATAATGGATGAATTTACTGACGAAAGTTGTCTTTCCTGTGCCAGGGGGGCCTTGAAGTACTCCAACAGGACCTTGGCCTACCAAAAATTGAAATGCCTCGATTTGCTTGCTATTTGTTTCCTGACCACGAGCATCATATAATTCACGTAGCTTTTGCACCGATGGACGTTCAATCATTTCCCTTAGAGCAGGACGCTGTCTAACATCAAAGTAGTCGAGCAAATTAGGTATGATTGATTTTCTTGTTATTACCCGGTTTAAAGCCTTGAGTCTAAGATCTCTAGACGATTTACTTCGAATGGATTCAAGTTGAAACGACTTGCCGGGAGTGAACTGCTTACTCGCCCAATTGTTAACTGGTTGTATAGCAACAAAACTACTGCTCGTCTCGTTTACAACAAGTTCTCCAAGTTTTTCATCGGACTTAAGTTGGTAGATGTAGTAAGTTTCATCAGCATCAATCTGCAAATCTCGTCCATCGACACACGAATAAGGATACATGGGATAACCACTATCGCTAACTTTTTCCTCTGCCATGGATTCAATTTGGAAGGTTTGTCGAAGTTGCCCTTCAGAATCAGCCAATGTTTTCCACAATTTCTCTGGAGATAATTCCCTACGTTCTTCATCAGTTAAAGGACTCTCAGAAACATTTACGGTTAGATTTAATTTCTCAATAATGGCATCAATCACAGCTTCCATGCTTAAAATCGCATCCACTAAAGAGCACGTTATATCTACAGGGCCATTTTTTAGAGCAATAGGATGTGATAACCTCCCCGTTGAACGTCGCTGAGCACTAACAACATCACTCAGTGGAATGGGGGCTGTGTATCGGACTTTGGTAATGGTTCGTGCTTCCACATTAACGTTAACTTGTAAGTAAGCAGCATTACCTGTAATGAAGCAAGCCAGTTCGCTCCCCGAACCACCTGCTAAACTATCAACCCATTTGCAGTTGAAGTAGTAACCACCGTCAGCGGGAGCCAAAAGTGTAGGAGTTGTCGGAAAGTTATTGACCCTCCAACTCAATAACATCGGTTCTTTTTCTTGTACCTGTGGCTGTTCCGATATTTCAAGCTGTTCGGTCTCATGAGTTACTTGTAGTGAATAAAGTAACGGAGCAAGATCTACTGGAACTTGTGTTTGATTATCTCGAGCTCTAATTAGCTCTTCTTGAACTTGTGTAGGTAAGTCTCCCGAAAAAAGTTCTTCAACAATCTTGAAGACTGCATATCGGTCTCTACCATATGCATCAGTAATTGCTGGATTCGCCGGTCCATAATCTGTATTAAATGCTTCGGTTTCACTTCCGTAATCAAGTACATCAACGAGCATGATTTGTTCGGCATTGGAATCTTTTACAAGAATGTTGGCTGGTTGCAAATCTCCGTGGGCAAATCTTTTTTCATGGAAATCCATTACGGTATTAATGAGATTAACGGCAAGGCTTCGTTTATCTTTCTCAGAAAGAGTTAAATCATGCAAATAATCTGACCAGTTTTCACCATCTACATATTCTGTAACTACAAATAATCCTTGAGGATTCATTAAACCAAAGTCTATTATTTTCGGTGTTGCTAAGGTTGCTTCCTGGAACTTTTCAAGCCGTTTTATGAATTGCAATACTCTGCGATTTGATCCAGGTTCATTTTGAGATATTTGGACGCTATCCCACAGTTTTACTAAAATTTCTTGACCATCTTTATTAGCTAAAAATGATTTCTTACTATTGCCATTGGATAAAGCCTCAAAGGCACTCTGAAGCTGCTCTGGAGATGGAGGGAAAGTCTGGAGAATTAAGTATGGAGTAATTTCCTGCCTTCTATGTGGGCTGTGCAGCAATTGCTCGAGGATCTGTTGTGATTCTTTATCTTCTTCAGGACGTGTTCCTGTAAGAGAATTGAATTCTCCCAGCATGCTATGAGCACTTTCGAAGCGTTCAGCAGCATCCCACGATAAGGATTTTTCGAACCAAGAACTCAATAATCCATCAAAAGGATCGTTTACAGGAGGAGTCCATTCGGGAACACCGTCTACTTGCTCGAGTTTCTGGTTAAAACAAATCTGATAAGCAACGCATGCCAGAAGGAATACGTCGATACGAAAAGCATCAATGATTTCGCCTTCACACATAGCGTCTTCAGGTAGTGCAACTGGTGAACTTTGTAATAATTTTCGATGTTCAGCCACAGTTCCCGTTTCCGGGAAAAATGCGGCACCAAAGCCTGACGCTAGGATACTGGCGTGATTGTTTGCATACCACAAGTTATGCGGATCTACATCGCGGTGAGCAACATTCAATGCATGTAAATCCCCAAAAGGGGCTAGAAGAGCACGTACCCTATCAATCCTCTGATCTTTAGACCATGAAGCAGATTCACTGGCTATAACCTCATCCAAACGCTCAGTATTTCGTGGTAACTCATAAAGCTCACAAAAATCTTCCGTAATATCTTCAGCCGAAACATCATTAACATATCTAAGCAGGTAATCTCGCATACTACTATTATCACGTACAAACTTTCCTATCCGATTTTCGCGTAGCGCTATATCGGACCAGGTTGATTGCAAGGCATGTATAGTACCTAATTGATTAAAGTCCCAGCGACGTATCAATCCCTTAGCTGACGGCATTGTTTTATCTTGAGCCAAGAATTCTTTGTAGATTGAGTTTCTGTGAGCAAACCAAGATTTGTTTGTGTGAGCTTGGAAATTACCAACTACGAGCTCTTTTTTTTTGATTTTTGGTCCTTCAATAAATTTATAGATGATCTGCAGAGACTTTTCGGAATTTGGTCTTGATTTTCCAGATAAACTAAAAAAATCGGCAAGTTTTTTATTTGCGACTAATTCTTCATACTTTAATGTGTCACGAATGGCTAAAAATTCATCGAGTGAGTGTACAAAAGGCCTTTCAATCTGTGGAAGATTGTCTGCCGTAGCACTTCCGCAAAGCACTACATGAGCTTCTACAGTGAGCCAGTATCCAAGGTTATGTGATAGCTCTCTATCCAGTAACTTTTGCAAACGAAGAGCATGTTCACGCTTGATAGCAAAAGGACTTTTACCCCGGTTTTGACCATTTTGTATCCACATTCCGTTATCATATTCGATGACACCATTCCATTCTTTGAGTTCGACTAGAAGCAGCCGGTCATGAGTAATGATGAGGCAATCAATTTCCATTGGACCCTGAGCATCCGAAGCAACCAGCCCCGCGAACCCGTGCCAGCTACTCTGGAAGCGCTGCTCCATTTTACTTATTGCTCTGAGTTCACTTGCGTGTAGTCCAGCCCCACCGACTTTTTTTATGTCCATCGTTTTATATCCTTGTTGTAGAGATTTTTTATAATCTATTGAAAGTAAACTGTTATTTTTTGCCCAAAGCTGGAATCTTTATATACTTTAAAAATTTTACTATACTTCAATTTGATTAATCAATTTTGTGACGTTATTTAATAAACATTGTGGATGTAATCATTTTTTAACTGAGTAAATGCTGCATGAAGCGCAGGGCCACATTAATCGACTATGCCGTGGCCGATGCAGAAATCAGCTTAAAACTAATTAGTTTGCCATCATGCGGGGTAGTCATGAAGCTTGGGGAATTGGTAATCATGTTGATTCAGCTAATTTTATGACTTATGTCCATATGGATTCGGCAATCAGTCCTAGTTGGATGAAGTAATCTAGCGTTCTTCTGCGATCAGTTTGGCTGGTTTAGCGCAGACCCGTACCAAGAAGGCACTTGATCCTGTAACCGGTGGTCAGTGCATCCATGATGAAATCCATTGGCCAGGTCAGATTGGGAGCATCGTGAAGGCCCTCAGTACGCAATAACTGCCAGATCCGCCGGTAACCAAAGCGCCAGCTCTGTGATGCGTAGAGATAGCTGCGCGTCAGCAGCCGGACGCTGAGCTGAATAATGGCAGGTTGAAAGAGACAGACCTGCCAGCCTGAAGGCACGACGTTGCGACAGACAGGCGATCTCACACATGACTTCCACGGCTTCCCGCTTCTGGTCTGTCGTCAGAACTTTCGCCCCAGATCCACCTGAAGCGCCTCCTTACCCTGTATGGCTTAGGCGAGCAGCTTCTTAAGGGGGGCGTTCTCCTATTCAAGTGACTTAAGCCGCTTTACCTCAGGGGCTTCCATGCAGCCAAACTTCTTGAGCCAAGTGTAGTGTAGAAATTAGCGTCTGAAATGGCATTCTTAGGGCAGAGATCCCGGGCAGAAACCCCGGCTTCAGCCCCGCGGAGAATACTGATGATCTGTTCATCGGAAACACGCTTCTTCATGGGGATGTCCTCATGTGGCTTATGAAGACATTACTAACATTGAGGTGTGTTAATCAATGGGGGGCAGGTCAGCTACACGGGGTATTTTAAGAAGGAGTTTGAAATGGGTTTCCAGCAACGTAGTTTATTAACTGACGAAGAATATGAGGTTTTTTGCAACCTAATATCTGTATGTCTAAAAATACTCAGGTACTGGCTAAGGTTAAGTTATCAGAATTCTTAACGCCTGATGCAGAATATGGGACTGATTAATTTTCAAAGCATTCATAGCGTTGAGTAAAGTAACAGCGCCGTTCATTTTATATGATTGAAAAACAAATAAAGTAATAACAGTTATTGGATTTCTAAGGATACAAAGCCACCATCATTTGAGATTGCGAAAGGCTGGCTTAAATCGCTTGCCATTATGCTTAAAGTAGCCGCGCGTGACTTAAAATTAAGTGAACCTGGATAAGGCATAATCGGGCTGGCTGAGTGCGTAACAGGATATTTTATTTAACATAAATAGCATTATGCGCACTAATAATGTAACGGCTAAATTCAGATGTCCGCCTCTGGCTGTATAGAAATGTCCGCATTATCGGCTTTTTTCAAGGGTTCGCGGCTGAGGACGCAACTGATGACGGCTTAGGGTTCGGAGTACTTTACGATGAATGAAGTTAACCGCTTCAAAATCCTGCAGGATGTCATTGATGGCAGGCTCACCACTTCGCTTGCATCACAACGACCTGGCCTTACGGATCGCCAGTGACGGCGTCTGCTTGCACGTTATCGCGAGTCCGGGCCGCTGGCACTGGCGAACCGCCGCCGTGGATTGCGTGGTAATCGCCAGCTTCTTCCGGGCCTTGCTGAACTTGCTCTGGGCATCATCCGTGATAACTATGCCGACTTTGGTCCCACGCTCGCCTGCGAGAAGCTGGCCGAACTCCATGACGTTGTGCTGGCCAAAGAGACCGTGCGTCAGCTGATGGTTCGGGCGGGACTTTGGATCCCCGGAAAATGCGTGCGCCGAGGATCCAGCAGCCACGATATCGTCGCGCCTGCGTTGGCGAACTTATACAGATTGACGGCTGCGATCATCGCTGGTTTGAGGAGCGCGGCCCCGCCTGCACGCTGCTGGTCTACGTTGACGACGCAACCAGCCGCCTGATGCAGCTCCACTTCGTAAAATCTGAGTCCACGTTCACCTATTTTGACGCCACCCGCGGCTATCTGGAGCAGCACGGTAAACCGCTGGCATTCTACAGCGACAAGGCCAGCGTGTTTCGCATTAACAACAAAAATGCGGTTGGCGGTGACGGCCAGACGCAGTTCGGGCGTGCGATGAACGAGCTCAACATCACGGGCATCTGCGCCAACACCAGTTCTGCCAAGGGTCGCGTGGAGCGTGCACATCTGACGCTTCAGGATCGGTTGGTCAAAGAGCTGAGACTGCGCAAAATTAGCACGCCGGAAGCCGCCAACGCCTTTGCCGCTGAGTTCATGGCAGACTACAACCGGCGGTTTGCGAAGGTACCAAGGCACGATTTTGACGTTCACCGGCCGCTTGATGCTGGTGATAATCTGGAACAGATATTTACGTGGCGGGAACCTCGCAGGGTCTCAAAATCACTTACATTTCAGTATGATAAAAATCTGTATCTGCTTGAAGATAATGAAAAAAGTCGGCGCGTAATGGGGAAATACATTGAGGTGTACCACTATCCCGATGGCAGAATTAAACTCTGGGGAAACAATGCTGCACTTCCCTGCTCTGCCTATGATCGGCTGGCTGAGGTTGACCAGGGAGCGATTGTAGAAAACAAACGGCTGGGACATGTCCTGGCTGCAGCTAAGCTGGTGCAGGATAAACGAGACGACACGCGATCGCTGTCAGTACCGACAACGCACAGGACACGCAAAAAGGATCCAGCCAAGAAGCCCCAACGGGCACTGAATGAAAATGACTTGCTTGAAGCGCTTACTGACTTGCAGGCTCATAACAAGGCGATATTTGGCAAGACTTGACGGACATTTTAATTTAGCCGGAGAGCGGACATTTAAAAACAGCCTCAACAAAGCATGTAGCACCAATATAGTAATGTCACTTTGGAGATGCGGATGTTTTCCTGGACTGTTATGTTGTGATCCCCAGTTTCTGGCGAGAAGATTTTCAGGTGCCTGCCCGATTTCTCCGCAGTAAGCGCTGTAACGGCGACGCCCTGCACGCTTAACTATCAGCTGTTCTTCAGCCATAAGCCTGCGGACAACCTTTTCTCAGATGTACGTGTTGTTTTTACGGAGCATCGCGTGAAGACGCCGGTAACCATAGCATCGGTAATTTCCCTCAAAGATCTTTGCCAGGGTTATGCGTATTTCCGCGTACTTGTCATGCAGACGAAGGTCCGCTTTGTGATAAAAATAGCAACTTCGTGCGAGCTGCAGAGCACTGAGCAGTTCAGCAACTGGATAGCTTTCCTTAAGGGCATCAACGAGTTGGGTTTTTTCCCTGTTCTTCAGGGTCAGGACGCTGATGCCCATGTCTTTTTTTATCAGTTCATTCGCTTTTGTCAGGATGTCACGTTCAAGTTGTAGCTGATGAACCTGCTGTTTCAGCTGCATTATTTCATCGTGCAGTGCATCCTGCTGCTTATCCGGAGGAGCTGGTTTTCGTTTACGCATGGATTGATAAGCCTCATCGTCGATCAGGTCTTTCTTCCATTTGTACAGGACCGGAACGCTGATACCTATCTTTTGTGCAACTTTAAGGGCTGTTCCACGGCGGGTGCAGAGCTCACGGACAGCCTGGATTCTTTCTTCCTGGCTGAAGCATTTATGTGTGTTGGAGCGAAAAATCAGGGACCGCCGTCCCGGATAAATCTCTTCGATCCAGCTCTTAAGCACTTCGTTGCTGGGATAGCCAAAAGCGCGGCGCGTATAGGCCAGGCAACCGCCATGCGTAAGGTAATGCTCGACCGCAGCGACTTTCTGCGCGTGTGAATAGCGTTTTCTGGGTTTTAATTCCCTGGGTAAGTCGCCGTATTCCTCAAAAATCCGAACCCACCGACCAAGCTGTTTAACGGACGGATAGCCCAACTCCCTGACAACAACTGTCAGCCTTTTTCCATATCTGAAATAAAGCTCCACAGCCCAGATACGATCTTCATATGAGTGCATGAATTATCTCCTGATGGTCCAGGAAATCGTCCGCACCTCCCTCTGGCTATATTGAGATGTCCGCATTATCGTCCTTTTTCCAGGGTTCGCGGCTGAGGACGCAAATGATGACGGCTTAGGGTTCGGAGTGCTTTACGATGAAAATTGCAGGATCTTAATTATTCAGCCCAAGTAATCCTAACTTTTCCGAGAGCTCGAGCCTGCTGTAACGCCAGTCAGTCAGAGCCTGGATCTGCTGCTTCTCTGCATCAGCAAGAGATTTCTGGGCATTGAGCAATTCAATAATATTACCCACGCCATTCTCATAGCGATATTCTGCTACTGAATAGGACTTTCTGGTGTTATCGAAGAGGCTTTCAGTTAATGGTAAATTATTTGTGTTAGCTTTAAGAGACTGAAAACTTTTCCATACATCAAGTTCAACGTTATGTCTTACTTCGGAGACAGCCCCCTGCTTCTGCTCAGCCTGAGCAAGACCTTCCTGGATTTTATATTCCCGAGTGAATCCCTCAAACAAAGGGACCGAGACCTGAATGCCTATGTATCTGTCATTGTGAGAGGAGTCAAGATAGGGTTGGCCTATTCCTGCGCTGACTTTCTGATTATCGCGGCTGGCTTTCCCTATGAGACTTAAAGTGGGCATTCCCTCAGCCCTCGTTTGATCGACCTCAGCTTCTGCTGCCTGTAACTGAGCCTGAGCCGCAAGCAGCGCCGGATGTATTTTAATTGCCTCATCGATTAATGCTGAAACTGATTCCTTAAATCTAAAATCAGGTTTTAGACCTTCCTGGACATTTGCCAGATTTATGTAACTGTCTGGGCGTAACCCCATATCGATAGCAATAACACCTAAATCATTCTCAAGCGTATTTTCTGCTTTCTCTTTCTCAGTTTTAGCCTGCAGCCAGGCCGTTCTTGCTTGTAATTCATCACCGACTGAAGCAGCACCATGCCCTTCTTTAGTTACAACCACCTCTACGCTCTTTGAGGCAATTCTTTCCATATCAGCCGCAGCAGCCAGGTTTCCAGCAGCAGCCTGTGCTGCATAATAATCTTTGGCGGTGGCTATCATCACAGACTGCAGAGTTTCCATATGACTGGCTTCAGCAGCAACGAGAAGAGCTTTCGCTTTGTGCAGAGCTGCTGAGCGGGCTCCAAAATCATAGAGCACCCAGTTTAAACTAAAGTCTGCAGAATAATTTGGCGATGAATTGACTGAGCCAAACTCCGGGTGCCCGGCAACATTTGTTTCAGAACGTTCGCTGATTTCTCTTCCGGACAAGGAGAAAGTTGGCAGGTATGCACCTTTAGCTGTGCCGACAGCGGCGCTTTCTGCCTTTATTTCAGCCCAGCTTTGTGCCGTTTTGGGGTTATTACATAAACTGCGCTCCAGTGCATCATTCAAAGCCAGTGGGCTTGGCAATGGACCAAACTCGCATATTGAGTTTCCATATACCGGTGCGGCCTGTGAGGAAGGAACATCAGCTTCAGTGTCAAATATATCAGAAGCATGATTTTTCACTGTATACAGGCCTGAGAGTATTAAGGCCATCACAGGCAATATTTTATTATCTTTCATGCAGACTCTCATTACTCATTCTGATAAGCGGGTCGAAAAAGTATTGCCAGACATTTCTTTTTCCAGTTTTAATCTCAGCGGACACGGTCATGCCCGGCGTCAGTTTAATCCATCTACCTCCTGCCTCAATGCCACTTTTATCAAGGTGTACCCTGGCAGTAAAATTCAAGCCATGATTACGGTCCTGAACGGCGTCATTTGATACTGAAATTACATTCCCTTTGATATAGCCATAGTACGTGTAGGGAAAAGCATCAATTTTAACTGTGGCATTCTGCCCCTCTTTTATAAAACCAATGTCTTTATTCGCTATGTTAACTTCAACTTCCATCGCATCATCAGGTACGATTTCCATCACTTTCTGAGCACTGGTGACCACACCGCCTATCGTATGAACACTGAGTTGCTGAACTGTTCCACTTACAGGCGACACGAGATTGAGCAATTGCTTGCGTGTTTTAGCCTTAACTTCATCTTCGACGCTTTGTTTTAATTTTTGCTCAGCCTGTTCCAGAGCATCGAGCTGTTCCCGTCGGAATTGTGAACCTACTGAGGCTTTTTCTGCAATCTGCGCATCAATAGCAGCTTTGAGTTCATTAGCGTGACTGCGTTTGGCCGTAAGGTCATGCTCCTGCCCCAGCGCCGTCTGCTCTTTGTCAAGGTAGTCATTTCTTGCGACATAATGATCTTTGGCAAGCAGCTTATAACTGTTCGCCTGCTCTCTTGCCAACGGTGCCGTAGATTTTAAGCGTTCAATGTCCTGTAAAGTCGTGGCCAGTTCATCACGATGCTGTGTAAGCTCAGCATCCGCACGGTTAAGCTTATCTTTGTACTCCATGAAAATACCGTCAGCAAAACGGCTCGTGGCGTTAACATCGGCTTGTGAGAGTCCATCACTGACTTTCATCTCAGGGACATGACCAGAGATTTGCGCATCCAGTAAAGCTTTTGCCCTGATTATCGCCAGCATGGACTCCGCTCTTGACGCCTCGGTTTTAGTTAAATCGGCTTCTGCCTGTGTGGAATCCAGAACCATCAAAACGTTACCAGCATTTACACGTTGCCCGTCATCAACGTAAATATGGCGCACCACCCCCGTGATGGCAGGCTGAATTTCTTTTACTCTTGCATCCGGAATAACTTTACCCTTAGCCACTGACCTGCTCCCCATTGATTAATACACCGCGATGTTAGTAATGTCTTCATAAGCCACATGAGGACATCCCCATGAAGAAGCGATTTTCCGACGAACAGATCATCAGTATTCTCCGCGAGGCAGAAGCCGGGGTTTCGGCCCGGGAACTCTGCCGTAAGCATGCTATTTCAGACGCCACCTTTTACACCTGGCGCAGGAAGTTTGGCGGCATGGAAGTCCCCGAAGTGAAGCGGCTCAAGTCACTTGAAGAGGAGAACGCCCGCCTTAAGAAGCTGCTCGCTGAAGCCATGCTGGATAAGGAGGCGCTTCAGGTGGCTCTGGGCCGAAAGTTCTGACGACGGACCAGAAGCGGGAAGCCGTGGAAGCCATGTGTGAGACAACGGGTCTGTCGCAACGCCGTGCCTGCAGGCTGGCCGGTCTGTCACTTTCAACCTGCCGTTATTCGGCTCAGCGCCCGGCTGCTGACGCGCAGCTGTCTTTACGTATCACAGAGCTGGCACTTGAACGCCGCCGATTTGGTTACCGCCGCATCTGGCAGTTATTGCGTCGGGAGGGCTTTCACGTCAACCACAAGCGGGTTTACCGCATCTGTCACCTTAACGGTCTGGGTGTAAAACGCAGGCGGCACCGTAAGGGGCTGGCGACTGAACGGCTTCCGCTTCTTCGCCCGGATGCGCCGAACCTGACATGGTCGATGGATTTTGTCATGGATTCACTTGCCAGCGGCCGCCGGATTAAGTGCCTGACCTGCGTAGATGATTTCACGAAAGAGTGTCTGACGATCACAGCCGCTTTCGGGATTTCAGGTGTTCAGGTCACGCGGATTCTGGACAGCATTGCGCTGTTTCGTGGATATCCTGCGACGATAAGAACCGATCAGGGCCCGGAATTTACCTGCCGCGCGCTGGATCAATGGGC
>NZ_QICO01000011.1:0-115051 GCF_003201175.1 Pantoea sp. PNA 03-3
TACCGGTACTAATGACCCGTGAGGCTTAACCTTACAACGCCAGAGGCGTTTTGGGTTGAGAGACAGAAAGAATTTTCAGCCTTGTTTACCGGATAACGCCGTGCGGCCCGAGAGGGCGGTGCGGCAGACAGAATCTGCCTGGCGGCTGTAGCGCGGTGGTCCCACCTGACCCCATGCCGAACTCAGAAGTGAAACGCCGTAGCGCCGATGGTAGTGTGGGGTCTCCCCATGCGAGAGTAGGGAACTGCCAGGCATCAATCAGGTGAAGAAGCCCCGTACGGAAGTACGGGGCTTTTTTACGTCCGTCGTCCGGGGAGGGCGTGGCCTGCCGGACCTCGGCGGGCTTCAGGTCAGATCTCTGCCGTCGCCTGCCGGTCATCCTCCCTGGCCCTGCCCTGACCGTTTACCTTGCCTCTGCATGTATGCGGCCGTCATGACGTTTATCTTCCGACGCCGCCCTCGTACAACCCCATACGACGTCTCAGCCAATACCTGTCAGAGATAACGCGCCATGTATCTCGTTCCCTTAACTGGCCTTTTCCAGCCATGTCATGATAAACGCAGCAACCTCTCCGGGCTGGTTCATATCCACGGTAGGCACATCCAGCTTACGCGAAAGGTCGTCAGTGACAACCGCCACAACATGCTCATCCAGCAGATCGACCAACTCCCCTTTAACACCCGATCGCCAAAGCACGATTTTGGGCACGGGCTCATCTTTGAAGCCTTCCACTAGCACCAAATCCAGTTGCGTACTATCCATTCGTGAGGCTAACGCTCTTAGACTAACGGGCTGCTCTGGCGTTTCACACATCATCGCCCAGCGCCGATCGCTGGCGACAATAACCTGATCGGCACCGGCTTTTCGCAGCCGATAGCTGTCCTTACCTGGCGTATCAACATCCATCTGATGATGCGTATGTTTGATCAGTCCTGCTCGTATTCCCTGCGCTTTCAACAGCGGTATAACCTGCTCAAGCAGCGTGGTTTTACCGGTTCCGCTCCAGGCGACAATTGCTAATAACGGGACGGGCATGATGATTTCTCCCGATTAACCAGATCGTCAGGCGTATTAATATTGCGGAAAGCTGATTCCGCATCACTGAAAAGTACGGGATGTCCACCCTGTTCACGCATAAATTGCATAAGCCTGCGTTCACCACGTAACAGGCCCGCTTCAAGATCGCCAATCAGCGCCCGATTCATCAGCGCCAGAGTCGGATGATCACGTTCGGATGACTGCACCCAGACAACAGGTGCGCTGTTACGCTGCTGCCAAAGACGCGCAACAAAATCGCCGGGAATATCAGGTGTATCGCACGCGCAAAACGCAACCCACTCAGTAGGACTGTTTCGCAAACCGCTCAGCATACCTGCCAGTGGTCCGGGATAGTCCTGCATGGTGTCAGCCACGACCTGACAACCACTTATCTGATAACGATCAATGTTACGGTTGGCGCTTATTAACACAATGTCTACCTGCGGCTTTAACCGCTGAAGAACATGCTGATAAAGTGGTTTACCTTGCAGCATTATTAACCCTTTATCCTGTCCTCCCATACGGCGACCTTGTCCACCTGCAAGGATTACCCCGGTAATGGCTGTCATTTTCGTCTCCTGACTCAAATCTGGACGATACTCACATTGCGGCAGCGGACCACCTGCATAAAGGAATCATCATGAAAACGCATCGGCTGAGTGAACTGCTCGAACTCCTGCAACCTGCCTGGGAAAAAGAACCTGATCTTAACCTGCTGGCATTTTTACAAAAACTGGCTCAGGCGTCCGGTTTCGTTGGCCCATTAAGTGAATTAAGCGATGACATATTGATTTATCATCTAAAAATGCGTGATTCTGCCAGCCATGATCAGATTCCCGGACTGAAAAAAGATTATGAAGTTGATTTTAAAACGGCGCTGCTGCGTGCACGTGGAGTCATTAAAAATGATGAGTAGTGTTATCCTTAGCCGTTCACAGTAAAGATAAGCACAGGGATAACCATGAGTGATGCCGCCTTTAATTTTCAAACGCTCAATCCAGATGTCCTGCTTGATGCGCTTTGGGAAACAGGTATTCGGGTAGACTCCGGTCTTACTG
Organism: Pantoea sp. PNA 03-3; assembly: GCF_003201175.1. Taxonomy (NCBI): domain Bacteria; kingdom Pseudomonadati; phylum Pseudomonadota; class Gammaproteobacteria; order Enterobacterales; family Erwiniaceae; genus Pantoea; species Pantoea sp. PNA 03-3. Next base: position 2,098 of record NZ_QICO01000011.1, read on the forward strand.
CCCTGAACAGCTACGAAAACCGCGTTTATCAGTTTAGCGATGATAACAGGCAGCGCTATGTGGCCAAGTTTTACCGACCACAGCGTTGGTCTGCTGAGCAGATTACTGAGGAGCATCAGTTCTCTCACGATTTACTCGGCGATGAAGTGCCCATTGCTGCGCCCCTGGTTCTTAAGGGTAATACGTTGCAACAGCATGCGGGTTTTTACTTTGCGGTTTTCCCCAGCCTCGGGGGCCGACAATATGAAACCGATAACGACGATCAGATGGAATGGGTTGGGCGCTTCCTGGGCCGCATGCATCAAACTGGCCGAAAAAATCTGTTCCGGCATCGCCCCTCAATGGGACTTGATGAATATCTGGATCAGCCCCGGGATGTGCTGGCAAACGCTGAACTTGTGCCCGCGTCGCTGCGCAGTGCATTGTCAGAGGCCGTCGATAAGCTGGGTATGGCACTTCGTCAATGCTGGCATGACAACTGGCAGCCGTTACGATTACATGGTGATTGCCACCCAGGCAATATCCTGTGGCGGGACGGCCCCCTGTTTGTCGATCTCGACGATGCCCGCAATGGCCCGGCCGTTCAGGATCTGTGGATGTTGATCAGCGGCGATAAGCAGGAGCAGCGGATCCAGTGGGATATTCTGCTGGAAGCCTATAGTGAATTCAGTGATTTCGATATTAACGAATTGTCACTGATTGAACCTTTACGTGCGATGCGCATGATTTATTATCTGGCCTGGGTTGTTCGCCGCTGGCAGGACCCCGCCTTTCCGCGCGCGTTTCCCTGGATGACCGATGAGGATTTTTGGCGCAGGCAAATTTTGCAGTTTATCGAGCAGGAAAAGGTGTTGCGGGAACCCCCGTTGCAGCTGACCCCGCAATTTTAATGACAAGTCAGGAGAGTTTTCCCCAATGAAGAAAATATTTTTTGCACTGATGGGTTTGGTGCTGGCCTTCAGCGCATCTGCTGCACAATTCTCTGAAGGTAAACAATATGTCAGCCTGCCTAAGCCGGTTGCCGGTGAACCGCAGGTCATGGAGTTTTTCTCTTTTTTCTGTCCTCACTGCTACCAGTTTGAAGAAATCTATCATGTCAGTGATGCGGTGAAAAAGAATCTGCCAGCGGATACCAAAATGGTTAAATACCATGTTGATTTCCTGGGCGGCGAGCTGGGGCCGGTTGTCACGCACGCATGGGCTGTGGCCATGGCGCTGGGGGTTGAAGATAAAGTCACGGCACCTATTTTCGACGGTATTCAGAAAACCCAGACCATTACCGATCCCGCCAGTCTGAAAGACGTTTTCATCAAAGCCGCAGGCATTACCTCTGAGCAATATGATTCGGCCTGGAACAGCTTTGCAGTAAAAGCGCTGGTTGCCCAGCAGCAAAAAGCGGCCGCTGATGTGGATCTGCGCGGTGTTCCCGCTATCTTTATTAACGGCAAATACATGGTTAATAATGGTGGACTGGATACGAGCTCAATGGAAAACTTCGTGGCGGATTATGCCAACGTTGTTAAATTCCTGGTCGAAAAGAAATAAGCGTTTTTTGCTATCATCTTCCGCAAAACGCCAGCATTCGCTGGCGTTTTCTTTTGCCATCACTCACCTTATCTCTGCTGGACTGGAGAAGCACAGTTTTTCTATCCACACAAGCAGACATGCCGTCAAAAATCACGATCACATCACGGTTTTGTTTTAAGTCACTAATTTTAAACAAGTATCATTGCTGGCTGGGATCGCTATGATATAAATAAATGATTGATATGATTTTTACGCACAAAGTTATCCACAGGAAGATCGTTACGATCCAAAAGGCTACAGCACCAAAAAAACAACTTCCCGTTTGTCTTGATTAACCCTTTTCGCCAAGGTGTGGCATCCTTATAGACCAATCCATGGCAACGAAGAATACACAGACATATGGCGCAAATAGCAGAAAACCCCCTGATTTTGGTTGATGGCTCATCCTATCTTTATCGCGCGTACCACGCTTTCCCGCCGCTGACGAACAGTGCAGGAGAGCCTACCGGTGCTATGTATGGCGTGCTGAACATGCTTAAAAGCCTGTTGGTTCAATACAGCCCTACACATGTTGCTGTGGTGTTTGATGCTAAAGGCAAAACCTTCAGGGATGAGCTGTTTGAACATTACAAATCTCATCGCCCGCCCATGCCCGACGATCTGCGGTCACAGATTGAGCCGTTACACGAAATGGTGCGTGCGATGGGATTGCCTCTGCTGGCCGTCAGCGGTGTCGAAGCGGATGATGTGATTGGTACGCTGGCGTTAGAAGCGGAAAAAAAGGGTTACTCTGTCCTTATCAGTACGGGCGACAAAGATATGGCGCAGCTGGTGACGCCAGCGATAACGTTAATCAATACGATGACTAACACCATTCTTGGGCCGGAAGAAGTTGAGCAAAAGTATGGTGTGCCACCCGCCTTGATCATCGATTTTCTGGCGATGATGGGCGACAGCTCAGATAACATTCCAGGCGTACCAGGCGTGGGTGAAAAAACGGCTCAGGCCCTGCTACAGGGACTGGGAGGGATGCAGTCGATCTACGATAATCTCGATAAAGTTGCCGATCTTTCATTCCGTGGTGCCAAAACTATGGCCACAAAGCTGGAACAAAACCGCGAGGTGGCGTTTCTCTCCTATCAACTTGCGACCATTAAAACGGATGTAGCACTGGATCAGCCTTGTGAGGCGCTCACCGTCGGTGAACCGGATATTCAGGCCTTGCAGGCGCTGTTTAGCCGTTACGAGTTCAGGCGCTGGTTGACCGACCTGCAAGAGGGAAAATGGCTGCAGGGGAAGAAAAGCAACCGACAGGCCCAACAGGTTCTTGTCGATGAGCCTGTAAAGGCGGAAGCCACAAGCGTCTTGTCTGCCGAGGGTTATGTCACCATCCTGGATCAGCAAACGCTGGACAACTGGGTTGAGAAGCTGAAAAAAAGCGACGTTTTCGCGTTTGACCTTGAAACCGATGCGCTGGACACGTTAACAGCCAACATTGTGGGTCTCAGTTTCGCCATCGCGCCAGGCGAAGCGGCCTATCTTCCTGTCGCGCATGATTATCTTGATGCGCCCGAGCAGCTTGATCGCGATGCGGTGCTCGCACAGCTCAAACCGCTGCTGGAAGATCCTGATGTCAGCAAAGTGGGGCAAAACCTCAAGTACGATCGCGGTGTCCTTAAGAACTACGATATTGAGTTAGCAGGCATTAAATATGACACCATGCTTGAGTCGTACATCCTGAACAGCGTGGTGGGCAAACATGATATGGACAGCCTGTCGGCACGCTGGTTGAATCATAAAACGGTCACCTTCGAAGAGATCGCCGGTAAGGGTAAAAATCAGCTTACGTTTAATCAGATTGCCCTTGAGCAGGCTGCGCATTATGCGGCAGAAGATGCTGACGTCACGTTGCAGTTGCACCTGAAGATGTGGCCTGAGCTTGAAAAAGAAGCCGGCCCGAAAAAGGTGTTCGAACAGATCGAGATGCCGTTGCTCAGGGTCATTTCGCGCATTGAGCGTAATGGCGTGTTGATCGATCAGGCCATCTTAGCGCAGCACTCAAAAGAGCTGACAGCGCGCCTGGCTGAACTGGAACGTGAAGCGCATGAACTGGCGGGCGAGCCGTTTAATCTCTCTTCCACGAAGCAGCTGCAGGTCATCCTGTTTGAAAAGCAGGGCATCAAGCCCACCAAGAAAACGCCGGGTGGTGCGCCGTCGACCAGCGAAGAAGTGCTGGCAGAGCTGGCGCTGGACTATCCATTACCGAAAGTCATTCTGGAGCACCGTGGGCTGTCAAAACTCAAGTCCACGTACACCGATAAGCTGCCGTTGATGATCAATCCTGTAACCGGCCGCGTGCATACGTCTTACCATCAGGCCGTCACCGCGACCGGACGTTTATCGTCTACCGATCCTAATCTGCAAAACATCCCGGTGCGGAATGACGAAGGACGGCGCATTCGCCAGGCCTTCGTAGCAGGCAAGGGCAACCGCATCGTCGCGGCGGACTACTCGCAGATTGAACTGCGTATCATGGCCCATCTGTCGCAGGATAAAGGCCTGCTGGACGCGTTCTCGCAGGGAGAAGATATCCACCGGGCTACCGCAGCGGAAGTGTTTGGCGTACCGCTCAGTAAGGTGACGGGTGAACAACGTCGCAGCGCGAAGGCCATCAACTTTGGTCTCATCTACGGTATGAGTGCATTTGGCTTATCCCGCCAGCTGAATATCGGTGCAGGTGAGGCGAAGAAATATATGGATCTGTACTTCGAGCGCTATCCAGGCGTCCTGCGCTACATGGAAAATACCCGTCAGCTCGCCGCGAGTAACGGTTATGTCGAAACGCTGGACGGGCGTCGCCTGTGGTTGCCTGACATCAAGTCCAGCAATGCGATACGACGTAAAGCGGCAGAACGCGCCGCAATCAATGCCCCTATGCAAGGAACGGCGGCCGATATCATTAAACGCGCGATGATCGCGGTTGATAACTGGTTACAGGAACAGCGAAGCGACGCAGTGAAGATGATTATGCAGGTGCACGATGAACTGGTGTTCGAAATCAAAGAGGAGGCCGTTGAAGCGGCCAGTAAGCAGATTCGTACGCTAATGGAAGGCAGTATGGCGCTGGATGTGCCCTTACTGGTTGAAGTTGGGGTAGGGGATAACTGGGAGCAGGCACACTAGTTAAGCAACCGGCGCTGACGTGATGCGTTAGCGCCCGGTGAGAAACGTGGCCCGTTCAACCATTCAGGTTTTCTCAGCATCATGAAGGAATGACTGACTCTGCCTCCACCATTTTTTTGATAATTTAACTACATGTCATCTTCATTTTTGTGACGAGCATAGTAAAAAAAGTGGCGGAAAATGAATGGGAGTAACAAAAAAACCTTTGTTGCTCACAAAAAATCAGGTAAAGTTCGAGGCGTAGGGTACAGAGGTAAGATGTTCTATCTTTCAGACCTTTTACTTCACGTAATCGGATTTGGCTGAATTTAGCCGCCCCAGTCATTCTGTGACTGGGGCGTTTTTTATTGGGCTTTTTGCCCGGCCTTACGCGTCACTGTCCTGATCGTCCACTGCGGGTTCCAGTTCACTAAACCAGCTATTCAGCTTGTGGCGCACTTTATCAACGCCAATCTTTTTCAGCGATGAGAAAACCTCCACCTGCACATCTCCCATGAAAGCCAGCGAGGCTTCCTTCACCATATTAAGCTGGGCCTTACGTGCGCCAGATGCGAGCTTGTCGGCTTTCGTCAGCAGCAGCAAAACAGGAATACCGCTGTCAACGGCCCACTGAATCATTTGCTGATCCAAATCTTTAAGAGGGTGACGAATATCCATCAGTACTACCAGGCCTTTTAATGCCTGGCGTTTTTGCAGATATTCTCCCAGTGCCCGCTGCCACTTGAGTTTCATCTCTTCCGGTACTTCGGCATAGCCATAACCGGGTAGATCGACGAGGCGCTTACCTTCGGCCACCTCAAACAGGTTAATCAACTGCGTACGACCGGGCGTTTTACTGGTACGCGCCAGGCTTTTTTGGTTGGTTAACGTGTTTAAAGCGCTGGATTTCCCCGCATTAGAACGGCCAGCGAACGCCACTTCAATGCCGGTATCAGAAGGTAAATGGCGGATATCAGGCGCGCTAAGGATGAAGCGGGTGACATGGTAATTCAGTTCAGACAAGGTAGTACTCCAGAAACGCATTAGGGCAATGGCGCTGATTATACGCATTATGGCGGGAAAGTGCTCAATACCATTGTTCAGGGCTCCCTGTAAGACATTTGCCATAAATCTTGCAGGTTATGTCGCTTTTTAATTAAAAAATTAAAAAAATAAATGATTAAAATTCAGTGCATTATACTAAAGTACAGGTTTTTCGCTCAAACACCATACAAGTATTACTTGAGCCTTTTACCAATTGGTCTACATTATTCAGCAGTGCAGGACAGCATTCATCAGGATGATGCGCTCAGGAACGTTGGGATAACGAAGAGCGACAGGAAAGGAAATGGTCAGGGATTGCGGACCAGAAAAGGAAAAGGATGAGCTCCGGAGTTGAGCAGGCGCAGGATTAACCGGGATGTTGTGAGCCGAAACGGATTTGAAACATGATTCCTTCTGCCGAAGGTATGAAATAAGGCGACAGCTTGAGCTGTCGCCTTTTTTCTTTGTCTGGTTTCTGCTAGATTTCGCCGCAATTCTATACTGAATAAAAAACACCGGAACCCAAGATTATGAAGCAACCTGCAAGCGCGGCGAAGGGCAAGCCTGTCGCCAAAGCAAAACGTAAATCGCGTGAAGAGATCAATAACGAAGCGCGCGATCGTAAACGCGATAAAAAGCATCGTGGCCATGCGTCAGGCAGCCGTGCTAACCCGCAAGCGCAGAGCAGCAACGGTAAGCAAGCGGCCCCGGCAAAAGATCCGCGTATCGGCAGTAAAAAGCCGGTGTCGTTAATCGTTGACGACAACGCTGCACCCGCAAAAACCAAAAAAGTGACGGCAAAACTGGCGAAGCAGAAAGTGGTGCTGACACCGGAAGAAGAGCTGGCGCAGTTAGAGAACAGCGAGCGTCTTGATGCGCTACTGGACCGCCTTGAGAAAGGCGAAACGCTGTCATCTGAGGATCAGGGCTGGCTTGATGTCACGCTGGATCGCATTGATGAACTGATGGAACAGCTCGGCATCGCGATGGACGAGGAAGACGATCCGGAGGCGGAAGAAGATATGTACCGCCTGCTTAAAGGGCATTAAGCCGTCTTTGATCGGCATGCGTAAATGCGCATGCCTGGTTTAACAGGTAAACGACAATGTTTTGGCCTGGATCAATTTTCGTGCTTTTGATGACATGTTATCTCCTGTGGTTATTGTTTAAACTACAACGACTGTCGCGTCTGAAGCAGCGTTTACGGCGGGTTTCCTCCCGCACTCCTCTCTTTCCTTCTGCATCGCGGCCTTTCCCACAGCGAGGTAAACGGAAGGAGTCAGCATGTCAGCGACACAAATCGACTGGGACCAGGCATTAATTGAAAAATACAATGCGGCGGGTCCGCGCTATACCTCTTATCCCACCGCGTTAGCGTTCAGCGAGACCTTTACAGACGCTGATTTTCAACGTGCCACTGAACGTTATCCGCAACGCGCGCTGTCGCTCTATGTTCATATCCCTTTCTGTCATCGCCTGTGCTATTTCTGTGGCTGCAATAAGGTTGTCACGCGTCACTTACATAAAGCCGACCGCTATCTGAACGCGCTGGAACAGGAGATTGTCGCCCGCGCGCCACTGTTTCGTGATCGTCGCGTCACTCAACTGCACTGGGGCGGCGGCACGCCGACATTTTTGAATAAGCAGCAGGTTAGCCGGCTGGTGGCGCTGCTGAAACAGCATTTCACCTTCGAGGATGACGCGGAGATGTCGATCGAGGTCGATCCGCGTGAAATTGAACTGGAGATGATCGATCATCTCCGGACGTGCGGTTTTAATCGCCTGAGCATGGGCGTACAGGACTTTAACAAGGCGGTGCAGGAGCGGGTTAACCGGGTGCAGGATGAGGACGTGATTTTTGCCCTGATGGCACGGGCACGTGAGCAGGGGTTTCGTTCAACCAGCATCGACCTGATTTACGGTCTGCCGCTGCAAACGGCGGAAAGCTTTGCTTTTACGCTGCAGCGGGTTATCGCGCTGGATCCCGATCGACTGAGCGTTTTTAACTATGCGCATCTTCCGTCACTCTTTGCCGCACAGCGAAAAATTAAAGAAAATGAACTGCCCTCGGCGCAACAGAAGCTGGCTATCCTGCAGCAGAGCATTACAACGCTGACCCGGCATGGCTACCAGTTCATCGGTATGGACCACTTTGCTAAACCGCAGGACGAGCTGGCGGTGGCTCAGCGCGAGGGGAACCTGCACCGCAATTTTCAGGGTTATACCACCCAGGGCGACTGCGATTTACTCGGTCTGGGCGTCTCCGCCATTAGCATGATCGGCGATCGCTACGCGCAAAACCAGAAAAGCCTGAATGACTGGTACAGCCAGGTTGAAAAACAGGGCCATGCCTTGTGGCGGGGATTCACGCTCAGTCAGGACGATTGCCTGCGCCGCGATGTGATCAAAACGCTTATCTGCAACTTTGCGCTCGATTTCAGCGCGACAGAAACGCAGTGGAATATCACCTTCGACAGCTATTTTGCCGAAGAGCTGGCGCGGTTAAAACCGCTGATTGCGGATGGGCTGGTGGTGCAAAACGCGACAGGCCTGAAAGTGACAGGAACAGGACGACTGCTGATTCGCCATATTTGTATGTGTTTTGATGCTTACCTGCGACAAAAGACGCAACCGCAGCCCTATTCGCGTGTGATTTAACCGCCGGAACAGCACAGGCTGTTCCGGCGGAATCGCTTATTCCATGCCCAGCTCTTTCAGCTTACGCGTCAGCGTATTCCTTCCCCAACCCAGCAAACGCGCGGCTTCCTGTTTGTGACCCTGCGTGTGGCGCAGTGCAGTCGTCAGAAGCGTGCGTTCCATTTCCGGCTGTGCTTCTGACAGCAGGTTTTGATGACCGGAACGCAAGGCACGATCGGCCCATTGTGCCAGCAGGGTTGCCCAGCTGTCGGGAAGCGACTGCGTGGGGCTTTCCGGCGTACTGGATTCGAATAGCTCCGGTGGTAAATCCTGAATCAGCACTTCCTGACCGGCGGCCATCACCGTTAACCAACGGCAGGTATTCTCCAACTGACGCACGTTACCCGACCAGTGCAAACGGGTCAGCGCGGTCTCGGTCTCCGCATGCAGGATCTTGGCTTCCACACCAAGCTCGCGTGCGGCCACCTGCAGGAAATAACGGGCCAGACGGGGGATATCTTCACGACGCTCACGCAGCGGCGGCAAATGCACGCGGATGACATTCAGGCGGTGAAACAAGTCTTCACGGAACTTGCCTTCCTGTACCCGCAGTTCAAGGTTCTGGTGCGTAGCGGCAATGATGCGCACGTCCACTTTGACCGGTGCATAGCCACCGACGCGGTAAAACTGCCCGTCTGCCAGTACGCGCAGCAGGCGCGTCTGAACATCCAGCGGCATATCACCAATTTCATCTAAAAACAGCGTCCCGCCGTCGGCCTGTTCAAAGCGTCCCTGACGAATCTGATTCGCACCGGTAAAGGCCCCTTTTTCATGGCCAAACAGTTCCGACTCAATTAAATCCTTAGGGATCGCCGCCATGTTGAGGGCAATAAACGGCGCTTTACTGCGAGGACTGTGGCGGTGCAGTGCGTGCGCTACCAACTCTTTACCTGTACCCGATTCCCCGTTGATCAGCACGCTAATCGACGAACGGGAGAGACGGCCGATAATACGGAACACGTCCTGCATGGCGGGCGCTTCACCGATAATATCGGTGGTGGGGCCGCTTACCGGTTGATTACGTGGCTGCTGTTGCTCCTGATAGTGACTGATGGCACGTTCAACCAGCGCGACCGCTTCGTCGATATCGAACGGTTTGGGCAGGTAATCGAACGCGCCTTGCTGATAGGCGCTTACCGCGGCATCCAGGTCGGAATGCGCTGTCATGATGATGACCGGAAGCATGGGATGGCGCTGCTTGATTTGTTTTAGCAGAGCCAGCCCGTCCATACCTGGCATACGGATATCAGACAATAAAACGTCCGGGGTTTTTGTTGCGAGTGCATTGAGCACGTCGTTCGCGCTGTCAAAAGTGGCACAGCTTAAACCGGCTCCAGTGAGCGCGCGTTCAAGCACCCAGCGGATGGAGCTATCGTCATCGACGATCCAGACTATCCCTCGTTGCATAGAAACCTCACTGGCGAATAGGCAGGTAAACCGAAAACTCGGTATGACCCGGCCAACTGTTGAACTCAATTTTTCCCGAATGCTGATCAATCAGGCTACGGGCAATAGAAAGGCCTAAGCCGGTACCGCCTTCCCGTCCGCTTACCATTGGATAGAACAGCGTATCCTGTAGCTGGGCTGGAATACCGGGGCCGTCATCTTCGATATCAATGCGGGCAACCAGACGATAACGTGTGCCATGCAGTGTTAACTGGAAGGCTGTACGGGTTCGAATCACGATTGTGCCGCCGTCTTCGCCTAACGCCTGCAGCGCATTGCGCACGACGTTCAGCAATACCTGCTCAATCTGATCGGGATCGTGCGGTAATTCCGGCAGGCTGGGATCGTAATCGCGAACCAGCGATACATTTTCTGGCAACTCCATCGAAACCAGGTTAACGACACGTTCCGCTACCTGATGAATACTCTGGGTAATATGCATACCGGGCTGTTGCGGCCCCAGTAAGCGATCGACCAGATTTCGCAGGCGGTCTGCCTGTTCAATAATGACTTTGGTATATTCATTCAGGGCAGGGTCCGGCAGGGCGCGTGACAAAAGCTGCGCCGCGCCGCGCAATCCACCTAGCGGATTTTTAATCTCATGGGCCAGCCCGCGGACCAGATCGCGTGCGGCCACCTGCTGAGCATGCTGCAGCTGTTCCTGACTCAGGCGACGCTGATTATCCATCGGTGCCATTTCCAGCAGAATCAACCCATCAGGCAGGCGCTGTGCCGTGAGCGACATAATGTGCGCCCGGCCATCCACGACCAGAGTAACTTCGCTGTCAGTAAAGCCCTGGCCCGCCTCTAGACTCTCGCGCATGACCTCGACATTCAGCGAAAAGTAGCCGGTTAATTCAGGTAACGGCGTGCCGAACAATTTACGTGAGCTTTGCGCCAGTAATTGCTGTGCCGCCGGGTTGGCATAATGGATCGCCAAATCGGTATCCACCAACAAAATACTGTTGATTAAGGTATTGAGAATCTGCCCGGCGTCGGGCAGGGAGGCAGTTGCCATACAGCGTTCCTCTGCACTAATTTAGTGCATTGTAGTCTTTAAGCCGGAATTAAAGCGAATGAACGATGAATTCGCGGAGAAAAAAGCCCATCCGAAGATGGGCTAAAGTTTCCACGGCAACAAAAAAACGTTTCAGGTTAAGCGTGCCGCAATTGCAATCTTTCAATGCGGCACCCATTTTGCTGACTCTGAAATTAGACGCTGTAGTACAGTTCGAACTCAACCGGATGTGGCGTCATGCGCACACGGTCGTTCTCTGATTTACGCAGCTCGATGTAAGCATCGATCGCGTCGTCAGTGAAGACGCCGCCACGGGTCAGGAACTCGCGGTCTTCGTTCAGTGCATTCAGCGCTTCTTCCAGTGAACCTGCAACTTTTGGAATCTCAGCTTCTTCTTCCGGTGGCAGGTCATACAGGTTTTTATCCATCGCATCACCAGGATGGATTTTGTTGATGATGCCATCCAGGCCAGCCATCAGCAGTGCAGTAAACGCCAGGTACGGGTTAGCCGCTGGGTCCGGGAAGCGCGCTTCAATACGACGTGCTTTCGGGCTGGCAACAACCGGGATACGGATTGATGCAGAACGGTTACGGGCAGAGTAAGCCAGCATAACCGGTGCTTCATAACCCGGAACCAGACGCTTGTAAGAGTTGGTGGTTGGGTTGGCCAGGGCGTTGATTGCTTTTGCGTGCTTGATGATACCGCCGATGTAGAACAGCGCGGTTTCAGACAGGCCGCCGTATTTGTCACCAGAGAACAGGTTTTGTCCGCCTTTAGACAGAGACATGTGGCAGTGCATACCTGAACCGTTGTCACCAAACATTGGCTTCGGCATAAAGGTTGCCGTTTTGCCGTAAGCATGCGCCACGTTGTGCACAACATATTTGTAGATCTGAATTTCGTCAGCTTTTTTGGTCATGGTATTGAAGCGGGTTGCCACTTCGTTCTGACCCGCTGTCGCAACTTCGTGGTGATGAGCTTCAACAACCAGACCCATTTGCTCCATTGTCAGACACATAGCAGAACGGATGTCCTGTGATGAATCGACCGGTGGAACCGGGAAGTAGCCGCCTTTCAGACCTGGACGGTGACCTTTGTTACCGCCTTCGTATTCTTTGCCGGTGTTCCAGGCCGCTTCGATATCATCGATAGCGACGTGCGAACCAGAGGTTGACGAACCGAAACGGATATCGTCGAACAGGAAGAATTCTGGCTCGGGTCCAAACAGAACGGTATCAGCGATGCCTGAAGAACGCAGATAGTCTTCAGCGCGCTTTGCGATAGAGCGTGGATCGCGGTCATAGCCTTGCATGGTGCCAGGCTCAAGGATGTCACAGCGAATGATCAGTGTTGAATCTTCAAAGAACGGATCCATAACTGCCGTGGTTGCATCCGGCATCAGTACCATGTCTGATTCGTTAATGCCTTTCCAGCCGCCGATGGAAGAGCCATCGAACATTTTGCCTTCTTCGAAGAAGTCAGCGTTAACCTGGTGAGCCGGAATAGTAACGTGCTGTTCTTTACCTTTGGTATCGGTAAAACGCAGGTCAACAAACTTAACTTCGTGCTCGTTCATCATCGAGAGAACGTGTTCAGCGGACATACTCAACTCTCCTGGAAATGGTCATTGTCTACATGGTGAGAACCGGGTGAGGAAATGTGCGACATGTGTCAGCCATACCTCAGTCTGATCCCGACCAGCTCTGCAACCGTTGTCTTACGTCGTTTTCATCTGGATAATACAAAGCGAATTCTGTGCCAACTTTATTTCTTTGCACAAAATCGCGCTGGCATGCACCTTTTTGTCATAAAAGACGTGCACCATGATAGTTGCACTGCACTTTTTATGTGCATTGGCGTTGAAAATGAGCACCATTGTGGTGCAAAACATCATTGCAGTGCAATTTTTGCACGGCTATTAGTGCGATTTTGCGACAATGCAATAAACTTTCAGTGAAAAGTGTGATCGTGTTCAGTCTCCCGCTTAATCCGTGTACAATACCGCGTTATTTCTAATGCCTGAGGCAAAAAAGCTGTGATCGAAAATTTGCGTAACATCGCCATCATCGCGCACGTTGACCATGGAAAGACCACCCTGGTTGATAAACTGCTGCAACAGTCTGGTACTTTTGATGCCCGTACTGAAGCCACCGAGCGCGTGATGGACTCCAATGATTTGGAGAAAGAGCGTGGGATTACCATCCTCGCAAAAAATACCGCCATTAAATGGAACGACTACCGTATCAACATCGTTGATACCCCAGGACACGCCGACTTCGGTGGTGAAGTTGAACGCGTAATGTCTATGGTGGATTCGGTACTGTTGGTTGTAGATGCGATGGATGGCCCTATGCCGCAAACCCGCTTCGTTACCAAAAAAGCGTTCGCGCATGGTTTGAAGCCGATTGTGGTTATCAACAAAGTTGACCGCCCTGGCGCACGTCCTGACTGGGTTGTTGATCAGGTGTTTGACCTGTTCGTTAACCTGGATGCAACGGACGAGCAGCTCGATTTCCCTATCATTTTCGCCTCTGCGCTGAATGGTATTGCCGGTCTGGATCACACCGACATGGCTGACGATATGACCCCGCTGTATCAGGCAATCGTTGACCACGTTTCACCTCCACAGGTTGAAGTCGAAGCGCCGCTGCAGATGCAAATCTCTCAGCTGGACTACAACAACTATCTGGGCGTGATCGGTATCGGCCGCATCAAGCGCGGTAAAGTGAAGCCTAACCAGCAAGTCACCATCGTAGACAGCGAAGGCAAAACCCGTAACGGTAAAGTGGGTAAAGTGCTGACTCACCTGGGGCTGGAGCGTATTGACAGCGACCTGGCAGAAGCGGGCGACATCATTGCGATCACCGGTCTGGGTGAACTGAACATTTCTGACACCATTTGCGATCCGCAGAATGTGCAGGCGCTGCCAGCCCTGAGCGTGGATGAGCCAACGGTAACCATGTTCTTCAACGTCAACACCTCACCGTTCTGCGGTAAAGAAGGTAAGTACGTGACCTCACGTCAGATCCTTGAGCGTCTGAACAAAGAACTGGTTCACAACGTGGCACTGCGTGTGGAAGAGACCGAAGATGCTGACGCGTTCCGCGTATCGGGCCGTGGTGAGCTGCATCTGTCTGTACTGATCGAGAACATGCGTCGTGAAGGTTTCGAACTGGCGGTATCCCGTCCGAAAGTTATCTTCCGCGAATTCGAAGGCCGTAAACAAGAGCCATTCGAGAACGTGACGCTGGATATCGAAGAAACGCATCAGGGTTCCGTTATGCAGGCCATGGGCGAGCGTAAAGGCGACCTGAAAAATATGGATCCAGATGGCAAAGGCCGCGTACGTCTTGACTACGTCATCCCAAGCCGTGGTCTGATCGGTTTCCGTAACGAATTTATGACCATGACATCAGGTACAGGTCTGCTGTACTCCACCTTCAGCCACTACGACGATATTCGTCCGGGCGAAGTGGGTCAGCGTCAGAACGGCGTTCTGATCTCTAACGGCCAGGGTAAAGCGGTAGCGTTCGCCCTGTTCGGTCTGCAGGATCGCGGTAAGCTGTTCCTGGGCCATGGCGCGGAAGTTTATGAAGGCCAGATCATCGGTATTCACAGCCGTTCTAACGACCTGACCGTGAACTGCCTGACCGGTAAGAAGCTGACTAACATGCGTGCCTCCGGTACTGACGAAGCCACCACACTGGTTCCACCGCAGAAAATGACGCTGGAACAGGCGATCGAGTTCATTGATGATGACGAACTGGTCGAAGTTACGCCTCTGTCAGTGCGTATCCGTAAACGTCACCTGACTGAGAACGACCGTAAGCGTGCTTCACGCGGCGGTAAAGACGCCTAATCGCGTAGTAATAAAGCCCCGTTTTAACGGGGCTTTTTTTGTCCGGGGTTTTTACCAGCTCAGTTAAATCCAGTCTAAACCAGCCTGTAACTTCTTCTTTGTCCCCTTCCCACTTTGTCCTGTCGTACCTTAATTTAAAGTGTGTAATTTTCTCGTCCGGGCCGCCTGTTCAGGCCGCACTTTTACCGCTAGAGTGAATGATCCAGGGAACCAAAGGAGGCACCATGCTGTATATCTTTGATTTGGGCAATGTGATTATCGATATCGACTTTAACCGCGTGTTGGGCGTCTGGAGTGACCTCAGCCGCGTACCGCTGGCATCGCTTCAAAGTCATTTTCAAATGGATGCGGCTTTTGAGCAGCATGAGCGCGGTGAAATCAGCGATGAAGCCTTTGCAGAAGCCTTATGTGAAAAACTGGAGATTGCGCTGAGCTATGAACAGTTTGCTGCGGGCTGGCAGGCTATCTTTGTGGGAGTGCGTCCGGATACGCTGGCGCTGATGAATCAGCTACGCCAGGCGGGACATCGGGTGGTGATATTGTCGAATACCAATGCACTGCATTGCACCTTCTGGCCGACCCAGTATCCTGATGTGCAGCAGGCGGCTGACAAGATTTATCTGTCCCAGGAACTGGGCATGCGTAAACCTGAAGCCCGCATTTATCAGCACGTACTGGATGCGGAAGGATTCAGTGCCGATCAGGCCGTCTTCTTCGACGACAATGCCGCCAATATTGAAGGTGCGCGCGCATTAGGCATTACCAGCGTGCTGGTGACCGACAGTAAAACCGTGCCCGACTGGTTCGCGGGTCAGCCTTAAGCCATGAAGTTACATCGTTTTCGCCCCAGGTTTCATGCCTTCTGGCTGTGGCTTAAGCTGCTCTGGAAGCGCATTGATAATGATGCCATGACGACACAGGCGGGCAACCTGGCCTTTGTGTCGCTACTGGCGCTGGTGCCGCTGATCGCCGTAGTTTTTGCGCTGTTTGCCGCGTTTCCTGTGTTTTCTGATATCAGCGTCCAGCTTAAAAACTTTATTTTTGCCAACTTTATGCCTGCTGCGGGGAACACGTTGCAGCGTTACCTTGAGCAGTTTGTGGCTAACGTGCACCGCATGACCGCCGTGGGCGCCGTGGGGCTGATTGTCACGGCGCTGCTGTTGATGCATTCTGTCGATTCGGCTCTGAATGCTATCTGGCGCAGTCATAAAAAGCGCCCGCTGGTCTATTCCTTTGCCGTCTACTGGATGATATTGACGCTTGGGCCGTTGCTGGCAGGTGCCAGTTTAGCCATCAGCTCTTACCTGCTGTCGCTGAAATGGATAAACGTGACGGGGGTGACCAGCCTGGTCGATCAGACGCTGCGTTTCTTTCCCTTGCTTCTGTCGTGGCTGTCATTTTGGTTGCTATACAGTATTGTCCCGACGCAGCGGGTGCCTTCTCGCGATGCGCTGACGGGGGCGCTGGTAGCCGGGTTGCTGTTTGAACTGGGGAAAAAGGGATTTGCGCTGTATGTTACGATGTTCCCGACGTATCAGTTAATCTACGGCGTGCTGGCGGTGATCCCCATTCTTTTCCTGTGGGTGTACTGGACCTGGTGCATCGTTTTGCTCGGTGCCGAAATTACGGTTACCTTAGATGACTATCGCCAGTTCAAACGGCAGGAAAGAGAAAAAGAACGAGAGGACGGATGATTGCTTTAATTCAACGCGTTCAGCGTGCCAGCGTCAGCATTGATCATGCGGTCGTGGGTGAGATCGGGCAGGGATTATTGATTCTGTTAGGCGTTGAAAAAGGTGATGACGAAAAGCGCGCTGAACGACTGGCGGAGCGCGTACTGGGCTACCGTATTTTTAGCGATGAACAGGGCAAGATGAACCTGAACGTCAAACAGGCAGGCGGAAGCGTGCTGGTGGTATCACAGTTCACCCTGGCTGCCGATACGCAAAAGGGCATGCGGCCCTCTTTTTCCGGTGGCGCCGCGCCGCAGGAAGCGGAGCGGTTATATGAGTATTTCAGCGCGTGTTGTCGCCGTCATGATGTCACGACCGCCAATGGCCGTTTTGCTGCCGATATGCAGGTTGCTCTGGTCAACGACGGTCCGGTGACGTTCTGGTTACAGGTATGACGCCCCATTTCGCACGGCTTAGCCTCGGCAATCCCGCATCAGAACGAGAGAACCATTTTATGTATCATCTTCGTGTGCCACAAACGGCGGAAGAGCTGGATATGTATTATCAGTTCCGCTGGGAAATGTTACGAAAGCCGCTGCATCAGCCTCAGGGTTCTGAACGCGATGCCTGGGATGCATTAGCGCATCATCAAATGGTGGTGGATGAACAGGGCAAGCCGGTTGCGGTAGGACGGCTCTATATCAATGCTGATAACGAAGCGGCTATCCGTTTTTTGGCCGTTCATCCCACCGTACAGGGCAAAGGCCTCGGCACGCTGGTGGCGATGACGCTGGAGTCCGTTGCGCGTCAGGAAGGTGTGAAGCGCGTGACCTGTAGCGCACGAGAAGATGCGGTGGCGTTCTTCGCTAAACTTGGCTACCTGAATCAGGGCGAGATTACCGCACCGCAGACGACGCCGGTGCGCCACTTTCTGATGATCAAGCCGGTCGTCACACTGGACGATATTCTGCACCGTGCGGACTGGTGCGGGCAGTTACAACAGGCCTGGTATGAGCACATTCCTCTGAGTGAAAAAATGGGCGTGCGCATCCTGCAATATACCGGGCAGAAGTTTATTACCACCATGCCGGAAACCGGCAACCAAAATCCGCACCATACGTTGTTTGCCGGAAGCCTGTTTTCACTGGCTACGCTCACCGGCTGGGGGCTGATCTGGCTGTTACTGCGGGAGCGCCATCTGGGCGGCACCATTATTCTGGCCGACGCGCACATACGCTACAGTCGTCCGATTACCGGTAAACCCGGTGCTATTGCCGATCTTGGCTCACTGAGTGGCGATCTTGATCGCCTGGCGCGCGGACGCAAAGCCCGTGTTCAGCTTGAAGTGCAGCTGTTTGGCGATGATGAGTGTGGCGCGGTATTTGAAGCGGTTTACATCGTGTTGCCGGTGGATCCCGACGGACCACTGGAAGAGGGCGGCTCCGGCGCGCGTATCAATTAAATCACAGGGCCGCTATTGCGGCCCTGTGTGCGTTAGCGGACCTGTCCGGCCTGCATGCTCTGCTGTAGCTGCTGGCTGTCTGTGGTTACGGACAGTGTCGCGTTAACCGACGGGGCCAGCGGCTGATTCGCTTTCAGTGAGGCGTTCAGGCGCAGCTGCAAATTGCTGTCGCCCTGCAAGGGAAGCGCCGGCCAGCCCCAGTTTTGCAGAACATTAACGGGCACGCCGCGTCCCGTCAGGTTCAGGTTGACAGGTCGATCAGCCTGCTGCCCTATGGTCGCCGTGCCTTCCAGCAACCCTTTACCACTAAACGCACTGAGCTCTGTTACCTTAATTTGTTGTTCGTCAGCCTCCAGTGCGACAGAAGGATGACGTAAATCCGTACGATTGAAGGTCGACTCCGCCGCGTTCAGACTCAGCTTACCTGACCAGATTCCCCATTGATGCTGACGGGCCAGCTGCAGATTTTCGCCGCTGCCATCCAGTGAAGTGAGCTGGAAAGGGAAGGCCGGATTAATATCGATCAGTAAATTGCGGTTCGAGGTAAAGCGCGTCACGGTTACGGCATCCAGCCAGTCAGGCAGGGCATCCTGCCATAACGCCCGCCAGTTCTGAGGCAAGGTATATTCCAGCCCGGCCACCGCCAGATTATTCAGCGTTAACCGTTTATCCTGACGTGACCAGTTGCCGTCAGCCCGGATAACGCCATTGGCCCAGCGCGAGCTGAACTGCGTCAGGGCAATCCCCTGAGGCGAGAAATCCATGTTAATGATGGGATCGTTAAGTTCGAAGCGCCCGTTAATAAAGTTACCGGCATTCATGGCCAGCGATCCGTCCTGGCTCTGCCAGTCCCGGCCCTTCCAGCTCAGATTTTTCAGCGTCAGATCGAGATCGGTCACCGCCCAGTCAGGGCCCTGGAGCCGGGCATCGGTAATATCAACCCGGTTGAGCGTAACTGAGGGTACTTCTTCAAACGGTTTCAGGAAATCGACAAGCGTATGCGCCGTTTGTAGACGGATATCGTTCAGACGCAGTTGATTAATCTTCCAGTTACCCTGCGCGTCGCGCTCACCGTTACCGGTCATTGAACCGCGTGCTAAGTCCGCCCCAATGTTGCTAAATACCATGCGGCCCTGGGACACATTACCCTGAATCAGCACGTTTTCACCGTCAACGCTGTTGAGCGTCATCCTGGCCGCGCTCATCTGGAACTGCGCATCACGACCCAGCAAATCACCGGCCTGCGGATGCCAGGGCACAATGCCGCCATTCACCTGCTGTGCCGCCAGCGGTAGCGCTGAGGCAGGGCTGTCGATGCGCATGTTGTTTAACTGCAGGCGGTTTGCCTGCATGGGCAGTGCGCTTTTGTTCGCCAGGTTAGCAAGGTTTACCTCGCCGTCGCGTAATTCTATGCTGGCAAAATGAAACGGATCGCTGAACTGTAACAGGGCGATGCCAAGGTCGACGCGTTTGGCCACCAGTACGGCAGGCTGGCCGTCATGACCAAAGCTGAAGTCATCCAGAATAATGTGCGTAGGTGAAGAAAAATTGTGCTCAATTTTGCTCAGCGACAGATGCCATTCTGTTTTATCACTCACCCAACGGCTAAACCAGCCCGCGCCCCACTGAGTTTGCAGCAGAACATAGACGACGATCAGCGCAAACAGCAGCAGTAACAATAAGGTGAGGAAAAACTTTCCTATAAATTTCATCGTATCCTTCCCGGGTTCAGTCCGCTGAAAGGTTGTTATGCCTGAATTATCGTTATAGCTCAACCGCCTGGATGTAAATCAGCCGAAATAGCAGGCGGGTTGCCGCCTGCCTTGAACGTTACTTTTCGGGTGGGAAGATAAGATTCAGCACAATCGCGGTAATCCCACCCGCAGCGATACCGGAAGAGAGTAACGTTTTCAGCCAGTCGGGTGCAAATTGCAGAATCAGGGGCTGCTGGGAAACACCGAGTCCTGCTGCCAGCGACAGCGCGATAATCATGATAGCCCGGCGATTCAGCTGCTCCCGGGAAACGATACGGACACCGGATGCGGCGATTGTGCCAAACATCACAATCGTAGCGCCGCCCAGCACGGGCTCAGGAATGTGCTGTACCAGTCCGCTCACTGCCGGGAACAGTCCCAGCAGGATCAGCATCAGCGCGACAACAAATCCCACGTAGCGGCTGGCAACGCCTGTCAGCTGAATCACGCCATTATTCTGGCCAAAGCAGGAGTTAGGAAAGGTATTAAACAGGGCAGATACAAAAGAGTTCAGGCCGTTTGCCAGCACACCGCCTTTCAGGCGCTTCATGTATAACGGGCCGCTGACCGGCTGTTCAGAGACATCCGAAGTGGCGGTGATGTCCCCAATGGTTTCCAGCGAGGTCACCATAAAGACCAGCATCAGCGGGATCAGCAGATTCCAGTCAAATCCCAGGCCGTAATAGAGCGGAGTGGGGAACGCCACGATCGGCTGTCCGGCAGGCGTGCTGATGGTGGGTAGCATGCCCATTGCCCAGGCCAGCAGGTAGCCCACCGCCATCGCAATCACCAGCGACGCAACGCGCAGATAGGGGTTTTTCTGGCGATTCAGCAGGATAATCACCACCAGCACGGCACCGGCTAACAGCAGATTTTTCGGCGCGCCGAAGCTGTGATCGTTCATCGCAGCAAACCCGCCGCCGATAGAGGTAAGGCCGACCTGAATCAGGGATAAGCCGATAATCATCACTACAATACCTGAGACTAACGGCGTGATGATGCGGCGTGCCAGATGCAGCACGCGCGACAGCACCATTTCCGTACAGGAGGCTACCATCAATGTACCAAACAGCGCCGCCATCATTGTGGGTACGTCCGCGCCGCCATTTTTCAGCGCCATTCCCCCCATAATCAGCGGTGTGACAAAGTTAAAGCTGGTGCCCTGAATGGAGAGTAACCCTGAACCGATCGGTCCCCAGGTTTTGATTTGCAGTACCGATGCCACACCGGACGCGAACAGGGACATGCTGATAATGTGCTGTGTATCCTGCGCCGGTAAACCGAGCGCCTGGCAGATGAGCAGCGCGGGCGTGATCACCGCAACAAACATCGCCAGAAGATGTTGTCCGGCTGCAAACAAGGTTTGTGTTAGCGGTGGACGATCTTCCAGGCGATAGATCAGTTCACTTTTACTGGCGGTGGTGGGGGCTGGTTGCTGTGTGGTCGACATCGTCATGGTTCCCAAAAAAAGTGAGGCGATTGTAATCGTCCCCGGATCAAAAGCAAACGTTTGCTCACGGTTGCAAAAAAAGGTCAGGCGTTGCTGTAGCGGCCGGTTTCGGGCAGCCAACGCTCAATCAGCGCCTGCGCCTGCTCAGGATAATGTTCGTGAATATGACGAGCGACGCGCTGGACTTCAGGGATCATGGCCTGATCGCGCAGCAGATCGGCAACTTTAAACTCCGCATTACCGGTCTGGCGCGTTCCCAGTAGCTCCCCCGGACCGCGAATCTCTAAATCATGCTGAGCAATCACGAAACCGTCATTGCTGTCACGCAACACCTGCAAACGCTTCTGGGCCGTCTTGCTCAGCGGCGCTTTGTACAGCAGAACACAATGAGAGGCGACCGCGCCGCGTCCTACGCGACCACGTAGCTGGTGCAGTTGCGCCAGGCCAAGTCGTTCCGGATTTTCAATAATCATCAGGCTGGCGTTCGGCACGTCCACACCGACTTCGATGACGGTTGTAGCAACTAACAGCTGGATTTCGTTGGCTTTGAAAGCCTGCATGACCGCCAGCTTCTCCGCTGGCTTCATACGGCCATGAACCAGCCCGACCTGCAAATCAGGCAGCGCCACTTTGAGTTCTTCCCATGTGGCTTCCGCAGCCTGAGCTTCCAGCAGGTCTGACTCTTCAATTAACGTACAGACCCAGTAAGCCTGACGGCCCTCGTGACAGGCCTTTTGCACACGCTCAATGATCTCATTACGACGACTGTCAGGGATCGCTACGGTGGTCACCGGTGTTCTGCCTGGCGGCAGCTCATCAATGGTTGAGGTATCAAGATCGGCGTAGGCGGTCATGGCCAGCGTGCGCGGGATCGGCGTCGCTGTCATGATGAGCTGGTGGGGATGAAAACCCTGCTCTTCTCCTTTTTCCCATAACGCCAGTCGCTGATGTACGCCAAAGCGGTGTTGCTCATCAATGATGACCAGCGCCAGCCCGTTAAACTTCACCTGCTCCTGGAACAGGGCATGCGTGCCGACCACCATCGCAACCTGCCCGCTGGCAATCGCCTCTTGCTGGGCCTGTCGCGCTTTGCCCTTTTGTTTGCCCGCCAGCCAGCCGACCTCAAGGCCAAGCGGTGCCAGCCACTGGCGAAAATTATTGGCGTGTTGCTCAGCCAGTAACTCTGTAGGTGCCATCAGGGCCACCTGCTTACCGTGGGCGATAACGTTCAGCGCGGCGAGCGCGGCAACCAGGGTTTTACCTGAACCGACGTCTCCCTGTACCAGGCGCAGCATGGGGAAGTCATTCGCTAAGTCTTTTTCGATCTCTGCGACAACGCGTTTTTGGGCTGCCGTGGGGGAAAACGGCAGGGCGGCCAGTAACCGGTCACTCAATGTATGCCGGGCAGGCATCGGCAGGGCGTAATGGCGCTGTGCGCCGGCCCTGACGGCCAGCATACTGAGGTTATGCGCCAGCAGTTCTTCCAGAATCAGCCTGCGCTGTGCGGGATGCTGCCCACTCTCGAGCTCGCTGAGTTTGAGGTCCGGCGGCGGGCGGTGCAGCGTGCGAAGGGCTTCAGGCAGGCTTAACAGCCCGCCGCTTAACGCCTGCGGCAAAAGTTCTGTGATGGCACAGCTATCCAGCAGGGTTAAAGCCTGATCGGTCAGGCTGCGCAGGGTCGCCTGACGAATGCCCTCGGTCGTGGAATAGACGGGTGTCAGCGTTTCTTCCAGCGTGACATGGCTGTGCTCGCCCTGTACGCGGTATTCCGGATGGATGATTTCTGCGCCGCGCTGACCGCGTTTGATTTCGCCGTAAGCGGTGACGCGTCGGCCCGGTGCGAGGCTGTTTTTCATGCCGGCATTGAAGTTGAAAAAGCGCAGCGTTAAAACGCCACTGCCATCCCCGATCTGACAGACCATCATGCGCCGACGGCCAAAAGTGATATCGGTATGCAGGACTTCGCCTTCCACTGTCGCCCAAATGCCAGGCAACAGGTCGTTAATGGCATATAACTGCGTACGATCTTCATAACGCAGAGGAAGGTGAAGCAGTAAATCCTGAATGGTGTGCAGGCCGATTTTAGCCAGCTTTGCTGCCTGACTGGCGCCGACGCCGGTCAGGGTACTGAGCGGGATGGCATCCAGCAGACGGCCTTTCATTTCTGACGTCTGCCCGTTGACTGCATGGCGGCCCACCAACTCTCATCGGCTTCAATGTCA
Organism: Pantoea sp. PNA 03-3; assembly: GCF_003201175.1. Classification (NCBI taxonomy): domain Bacteria; kingdom Pseudomonadati; phylum Pseudomonadota; class Gammaproteobacteria; order Enterobacterales; family Erwiniaceae; genus Pantoea; species Pantoea sp. PNA 03-3. Next base: position 25,413 of record NZ_QICO01000011.1, read on the forward strand.
CCCTGCGCGTTAATATGGGGATAAGGCATCCGCTTATGTTTTGCCACGCGCGCCAGAACGGGATAGCCGCCCTCAAACAGCAGACGCTGTTGCTCTTTCTCTGCCAGGAGGCTGGACTGACGACGGTACATGCCAGCATTCTGCCGCTGGCGCTGGGCTTCATACAGAATCAGGGCAGAGGCAACGGAAACGTTAAGCGACTGGACCATACCCACCATCGGGATAATGATATGGTGGTCGGCCATCGCCAGGGCTTCATCGGTAATGCCCGTTTTTTCCTGACCCATCAAAATGCAGGTAGGTTTGGTGTAGTCAATCTCACGAAAATCCACAGCATCCGCCGACAGGTTCGTCGCCAGTATCTGCATGTCTTGCGTTTTGAGGTGGCTAATCGCGTCGCTGATTGAGCGGTGCGTTACTACGTTTACCCAACTGTTGCTGCCAGCCGAGGCTGAGGCCTGCGTTCGCATGCGTTGGCCTGGCCATACGGCATGGACTTCATGGATACCGACAGCATCCGCGGTGCGAATGACAGCAGAAACATTGTGCGGCTTATGTACCTGCTCCATGCAGACGGTAAGGTCGTGCTGGCGCAAGGCCAGCATTTCCTGAATTCGGGCAAAACGTTGAGGATTCATGCACTAGTTACGGTTGCGGTGAACTTTAATCACATCCGGCATCACACGGATTTTACGCATGATATTGGCCAGGTGGACGCGATCACGTGCGGTCAGACGAATAAAAGCACTGTAAACACGGCCATCGCGTTCTTCCGTATTCAGGCTCTGAATATTGGAGCCCGCCGTATTGATGGCGGCCGTCAGGTTGGCCAGTGCGCCCTGGTGGTTAAACATATCCACCTTTATCTCTGCGACAAACTCCTGCTCTGTAACTTTATCCCACTCCACAGGCATGAATTTTTCGGGCTCTTTTTGGTAGCCACGAATATTGCGACAGGACTCATGGTGAACGACCAGGCCCTTGCCCGGGCTGACGTGGGCAACGATAGGATCGCCTGGAATGGGGCGGCAGCATTTTGCAAAAGTAATGAGGACGCCGTCTGCCCCTTTAATCGGCAGCTTGCCTTGTTTTTTGTTGTTGTTGAGCGCGCTGGTGTCGGTCTGCAACAGGTTCTTGGCGACGACCACGCTCATGGCATTACCCAGGCCGATTTCGGCTAACAGATCGTCCAGTGAGGTCAGCTTCATCCGATCAAGCTCCTGCTTGATGTTTTCGGCTGGCACCTCCGCCAGTTTACGACTGCCACCCAACGCATGGCTGAGCAGGCGACGCCCCAGATTTACCGAGTCTTCGCGCTTCAGGTTTTTCAGCAACTGACGAATCTTCGCGCGGGCTTTGGAACTGACGACAAAGTTAAGCCAGGCCGCGTTAGGACGCGCACCAGGCGCTGTGATGATCTCGATGGTCTGGCCGCTGGTAAGCGGCTGTGACAGCGGATAAGGCTGGCGATCAACGCGCGCGCCAACGCAGGCATGACCGATATCGGTATGGACCGCGTAGGCAAAATCGACAGGCGTTGCCCCGGTAGGCAGCTCGACGATGCGGCCTTCCGGTGTAAAGACATAGATTTCATCCGGGAAGAGATCGGATTTGACGCTTTCGATGAATTCAAATGAGCTACCGGCACTTTGTTGCAGCTCCAGCAGGCTTTGCAGCCAGCGTTGCGCACGCACCTGCGCGGTTGTGCCGCTTTCACCGGCCTGTTTATAGGCCCAGTGTGCCGCCACCCCCATTTCGGCCATCTGATCCATATCTTCGGTACGGATTTGCACCTCAACCGGCACGCCATGCGGCCCGATCATAGAGGTATGCAGCGATTGATAGCCATTAGCCTTGGGGATAGCAATGTAATCTTTGACCCGGCCCGGACGCGGCTTATATAAGCTGTGCATCTGGCCCAGTACGCGATAACAGGTATCCAGATCTTTCACGATGACGCGAAAGGCATAGATATCCATGATCGAGTGAAAACGCTGCTCTTTCAGCGTCATTTTTCGGTAAATCGAGTAAAGGTGCTTTTCGCGACCACTTACCCGGCAGGGAATACCGGCTTCCTGCAAACGACCGTCGATTTCAGAGAGAATTTTTTGAATCATCTCTTTACGGTTGCCGCGGGCCGCTTTCACGACCTCTTTAATTACCCGAAAACGGTTCGGATAGAGCGCTTCAAAACCCAGCTCTTCCAGTTCCGTTTTAAGGTGATGAATACCCAGGCGGTGCGCCAGTGGGCTGTATATTTCCAGCGTTTCCAGCGCGATGCGACGACGTTTATCAGGGCGTAAGGACCCGAGCGTACGCATGTTGTGGGTGCGGTCAGCCAGCTTGATGAGAATAACGCGGATGTCCTGCACCATCGCCATAATCATCTTGCGGAAGTTTTCTGCCTGCGCCTCTTTCTTATCACGGAACTTCAGCTTATCCAGCTTCGAAACGCCTTCAACCAGTTCAGCTACGCTTTTGCCAAACAGTTGTTCCATGTCCTGATAGGTCGCTGGCGTATCTTCAATAACGTCGTGCAAAAGCGCGGCCATGAGGGTTTCATGGTCGAGCTTCATTTCCGCCAGAATGCACGCCACCGCAACAGGATGGGTAATGTAAGGCTCACCGCTGGAGCGTGTCTGTCCCTCGTGGGCATCACGTGATACGAGATAGGCTTGCTTGAGGCGCTTGATCTGGTCCTCAGGCAAGTATTGTTCAATCAGTTGATTGAGACTTTCAAACAGATACAAGGTTGACCTGCAGTTCGCGGTTAACGACGACCTTCAGCGATAGCGGTAACGGCCTGTAACTCAGCGGCTTCCTGCTCTTGCTGCTCCTGACGATCACGCACATCTAAAATCTGATTGGTGACCAGACCTTCTTCGATTTCGCGCAATGCGATAACGGTCGGTTTATCGTTCTCTTCCGGAACCAGCGGATCTTTGCCGCCTACCTGCATCTGACGTGCACGACGTGCAGCGACCAACACCAGGTCAAAACGATTACCAACTTTTTCTACTGCGTCCTGAACGGTTACGCGTGCCATAGGTGTGCTACTCCACAGATGAAGAAATGACTCGGCATCATACTGAAACTGGGTTCAGACTGCCAACAGTTTGCTGATTAAAGCATCATGGCGCGCTTTCTGGCGGGCCATGCGCAGACGTTCTGCACGAATAATGGTCTTCAGATCGGATAAGGCCAGATCAAAATCATCATTCACAATTAAATAATCGTATTCGCCATAGTGGCTCATTTCGGCCACGGCTTGTGCCATACGACGGGCAATCACCTCTTCGCTGTCCTGACCGCGGCCGCGCAGGCGACGATCCAGCTCTTCTTTAGAAGGAGGCAAGACAAATATACTGCGCGCGTCGGGCATTTTAGCGCGAATTTGCTGTGCGCCCTGCCAGTCAATATCAAGGAAAACATCGACGCCGGTTGCCAGCACCTGTTCGATCGCCTTGCGCGACGTGCCGTAGTAGTTATCGAAAACTTTCGCGTGTTCAAGGAAAGCATCTTCCGCAATCATTTTTTCAAACTCATGCTTTTGCACAAAGAAGTAATGCTCACCGTGCGCTTCACCGGGGCGCATGCCGCGAGTGGTGTGCGAAACAGACACTTGCGTATCGTACAGCGGCTGCGTTTTTAACAGTGCCTGAATAAGGCTGGATTTTCCTGCGCCGCTAGGAGCAGAAACAATATAGAGCGTACCTTGGGCCATGATGTTCTTGAATTGATTAATTGCGGAGTCGATTTCCTGCACAGTATACACGGCTTCCCCGCGCCACGCAGCGTTTGCACCGCCCTCATCACGAAAAGTTTATGCGGGGTGCGCCGCAACCACTGTTTCGCAGGCTGTAAAGACGTATTCAATTTCCAGGAGGCGTTCCAGAACCGGGAAGCGGGGCTGGCTGAACCGGCTGTTTTGGCGGTTGAATATCCTAAACATCAGGAGGTCAGGGATGAAAGGATGCTTAGCCGCCGGGCTGCTCATAACAGCCAGCACATTTTCCGCGTTTGGGGCGCTGTGCCCGACCTGGACGCCGGGTCGAGCGGCAAAGGAGATTGACCATTTACAACAACAGCTCCGGCAGTGGGACGCGGCGTATTATCAGCAAGGCCATTCACCCGTGGCCGATGCCGACTACGATAGCCTGCAGACGCGGCTCAATCACTGGCAACGCTGCTTCAGGACGGGTGAGAAAGAGGATGTACCGGTATTGCCCAACGATGGCACGCGCTGGCATCCCGTTGCGCATACTGGTGTCAAAAAGGTTTGGGATAAGCGTGCTTTAGGCTATTGGATGCAGCCACGCCGGGATCTCTGGGTGCAGCCCAAAGTCGATGGCGTGGCCGTTTCGCTGGTCTATCGGCACGGGAAACTGGTGTCATTCATCAGTCGTGGCGACGGCTTACACGGTGAGGAGTGGGTCGAAAAAGCCAGGCTGATCCCTGCTATTCCGCTGGAGATTGACAGCGATGAAGAGAGCGTGGTTTTACAGGGCGAACTCTTTTTGCAGATGACCGGTCATCACCAGGCGGTTGACGGCGGGAAGAATGCCAGGGCTCTGGTCGCAGGCGCAATGTTGCGTAATGACGCCACAACGCTTTTGACACAACTGGGCATTTTTATCTGGGGATGGCCTGACGGACCAGATGCCATGCGGGAAAGACTGACGCGTTTATCGGATTGGGGGTTTAGCCTTGCCCGTCAATGGAGTCAGCCTGTTCAGGATGAAGAGGACGCGGCTGAATGGCGCGAGCGCTGGTTTCACGCGCCACTGCCTTTTGTAACCGATGGCATTGTTGTGCATCAGACGGCCCGGCCTGCAGGCAAATACTGGCGGCCCGGTGAAGGCGAGTGGGCTGTCGCCTGGAAATACCCGCCTCCTGAGGTCAGCACTGAGGTCCGTTCCGTTGATTTCTCAATCGGGCGAACGGGAAAAATCGCGGTCGTACTCAACCTGCAACCCGTTCAACTGGATGACAAAATCGTCCGGCGAGTCAGCATCGGCTCACTAAAACGCTGGCGAGAGCGGGACATTATTGCGGGCGACCAGGTGACGGTCAGCCTTGCCGGACAAGGCATTCCACGTCTGGATCGCGTTATCTGGCGCGTTGCGCAACGTGACTATCCTGAGCCGCCTCAGACGGATCGTTTCACGTCGCTGAGTTGTTATATTTTGGCACCGCAGTGCCATCGTCAGTTACTGGCGCGCCTGAGTTGGTTGAGTCAAAAATCGGTGCTGAATATTGCGGGTGTGCAACGCAGCACCTGGCAACGGTTACTGGAAACGGGTTTGATTACGCATCTGTTTGCGTGGCTGGCCTTAACCCCCGAACAGATCGCGACAGCAGCGAGTATTTCACCCGAAAGAGCGCAGCAAATCTGGCATCAATTCAGTTTGACCCGTCAACAGCCTTTGCGCCGCTGGGTTAGCGCGTTAGGTGTGGCGTTGCCACAAAAGGCGCTACTGTCATTGGCCGACGGCGACTGGGAAAGCATTCTTGCCCGTGATAAACAGGCCTGGCAATCTCTGCCGGGCGTTGGCGCACGCCGGGCAGAGCAGATTACGTCGCAGTTTCAGGATGCCGGGCTCAGAGCGTTAATCCACTTTTTGCAGCAGCAGGGCATTCCTTCTTCATCAATGCTCAGGATGAGGGTAATTGAAGATGGGCAGCCCGAGACGGAATCTCAGCGCCAGCAGACGCGCAAAGAAGCCGAAGAGTAAGGTGATAATCACCACTGCTTCATGCGGCAGCGGCGTTTTCAGGAGCAGGATATACATCCAGCCTGCTGCAAAAGCGATGCCGGCATACAGCTCTTTTTGGAATACCAGTGGGATGCGGTTACAAAACATATCGCGTAAAACGCCGCCAAAGACGCCTGTGATCACTGCGCTGATTGCGGCGATGATCATGGCGTGGCCTGAGTCCAGTGCCACCTGCGCGCCAATAATCGAAAATACCACCAGGCCCAGCGCATCCAATACCAGAAACACCTTGCGCAGGTGCGTCATTAGCGGTGCCAAAAAAGTCGTTACTACAGCAGCAGCGGCCACGATTATGATGTACTCAGGATGTTTGACCCAGCCAAGCGGATAGTGCCCCAGCAATATATCGCGCACGGAGCCTCCGCCTATCGCGGTAACGGAAGCAATGATAATGACGCCGAACAGATCCATTTTACGGCGACCTGCGGCAAGCGCACCTGTCATCGCCTCGGCGGTGATCCCAATAATATAAAGAACAGTAAGTAACATAGCAGGCTCCAGGAAGACGGCGGCAAGGCTACGCCACTGACAAAAACGGCGCGACTGAGTTTTTCTGTTATTAAGAGTTATAGTATTAGTAAAAATTATGCGGGCAAGAGTAATGCCTTTATTATCAAAAGGCTGTATCGGTTTTTACACGGAGACGAATTAAAAAACGTCGTGATGCGAATTTTTCGCCGATATGACGCCAGCCTGTTTACAACGTTGAACCCTTGCCCGTCGGCGACATTATGTGGTGACAGACAGAGAAAGCAAACCACGCAAAGCAGAGCATGGGGACCTGTCCGTGGGCAAAATGCGGGGGGAAGTAAGGTGAGAATAAGGATAAAGAGGACAACAACGCACACAGAAGGTGTCTGAAATGAAAAGTGGTGGGTTTTATTAAGGAAAACGTACCGGTTAACAGCACGTTTTCCTGCTTTTACCGTCGGGCTGCTTCCAGCCAGTAGCGGTTTGTCAGTGCTTCATATGAAGCTGAAAGAACGCTTTCAGGTTGAAGTCATAGTCGGGTCGAAACCATTTACGACCATAAAAGCAATACGTCAGCATTCTCACTGATGCCATTGCCAGATAGCCCCATAAAGCACATAAAACGGAAGGCGCCAGCCATAGGGTCAATAGTGTAATGATCAGGCCGACAAATACAGAGGCGATCTCGCAAAAAGCGATATCAGAGAATTGCTTTTCACGCTGCATCAGGGCGCGATAAGACTGGCCCTGAGGAATAATAATAAAGATGACCGATGCGATTTCAACAACCCTGGCCACCTCGGGTAGCCCAAACATATGTTCAAGCATAAGACCGCAAGTAAAAAGGGCAGAAAAAATGACCAGGCCCATGAATATATTGCCCCAGTAAAGCACGGACAGCGTTTTTACTGGCAGCGGTGCATATCGAATCAACGTATTGGAAAAACCACGATCGGCCAGTGTGTCAATAACCATCAAGCCTGTAATGACGACCGCCAGCAGATTATAGGTATCGGCCTGCAGGACTTTTCCCAATACTGAAAGTTGTAACACACCCATACTCAGCATTTTGACCGATGAAAGAAAAGGCCACTTGACGTTTTCCAGATTTATTTTTCGTGTTGTCATTTTTTTCTCGCCGGGCAGAGTAGTAGGGCGCTGCGCCGATGAGTATTCATCAGGACCGCGCTGGCATTACTATAATTTAATAAAGTAAATTTTTATCTTTATAATGAGCTGTGTGTTAAAGCATACTGCTAATAATAAACGTTCCCCTGGTGATGAATTTCCCCTGTTGTCATTATTATTATCCGTTCATTTTAAATTGCTTAAATTTTCCGGCGGAAATAATGTTCGCCGGAAATGTCATGCTGTTATGTTTTGAATAGCTTTGCTGTGTGCAGATGATTTATAGCGCGTTTTATGAAAGTTAACATCATAAGGAAAATCTGATATGTGATTTGACTAAGGAAATAATATTCATCATTTACAGCATTATTTGCACAGGCCTTATCACAGCGTTCTCTTTTTTTCTTTTTTCGTTAAGTCTGGAAACTGAAGCAATACATGAAAAAAATAAAAAAACGTTAAATAAGCCGTACATACACGGGTTCGCCCGTCATTCTCCAGGATTTTTCCCATACAGCATGCTTAAGCAAGGGCAAATAATAACCGAAGGGTAAGCATTCAGACCCGATATACTGCTAATGCATGTTGATTGCGAAAATATTTGTAATGCGTACGATTTATGGCTCAGTCTGGATCTGAGTTCGGGCTAAGAAGGCGAACAGAGCCCGTGGCAGGGAGGCAGGATTATCGCGGTAATAGTGAAAACAGGTCGTCAGAAGGAAGCCTCCAAATTAACAGAGAGGTCTGTCACACGAAAAAGCAGGCCGAAACCTGCTTTATGTCTGTCTATACGTAAAGAGAGGCTTCGCCAGGCGGACGCGTTTTGAAGCGGCGATGTAGCCAGAGGTATTGCTCAGGCGCTCGCATGATTTGGTTCTCAATCACTTTATTCATATAAGCTGCGGCTGCGGCTTCATCCGCATGCGGGTAATTTTCCAGAATCGGTTCAATAATCAGCTTATAGCCATCATTGCCAGGATTACGAATCAGCATAATTGGAACCATAGCGGGCTTAGCCAACCGGGACAACACATAGGTACCGTTGGTCGTCGCGGCTTTTTCTACAGCAAACAAGGGGGCAAACGTACTGCCTTTGGGACCGTAATCCTGGTCTGGCGCAAACCAGACAGATTCACCTTGTTTCAGCGCCTGCACCATCCCTCTCAGATCGCGACGGTCTATCATCGCTTTATTCGAACGCATACGGCCTCTGGTCTGTACGTACTCCATCGCGTGGTTATTATGGGGACGGTACATTGCCATCATCGGCTGACACAACCCGCTGATGCGACCACCCAGCTCCAGCGACATGAAATGGATGCCGATGAGCATTACGCCACGACGCTCATTCTGGGCTGAGTAGAGGTTTGACAGGCCCGAGACGTTGAACAGACGTTTAACGGCATGGTCTGGCCAGAACCAGGCGATACCCGTTTCCATCAGTGCCATGCCGAGAGAGGCAAAATTTCCCGCAATCATGATTTCTTTATCTTCGTCACTGATATCCGGAAAGCAGAGTTCAATATTACGGCGCGTAATGCGCTCTCTGCGCTGAAGAAAATGGCGGGAAAGCCGGCCGGCACCTGCGCCAAGTCGCATCAGCACAGGATAGGGGAGTTGAACCAACAGCCAAAGAATGCCAAGACCAAACCACGTAAACCAATAGCGGGGATGTAAAAGGGAACGACTAAACTGCCTGGTGTTTTTCATTATGAACCTTAAGGAAGTAATGGATGTAGCGCAAAAAGACCCATTCCTTAAGTTCTCAAGCGGTACAGCTGTACTGACTACGACCCACACTTTATCAAAAAGTGCCTTAAAGCACAGGGAGCGTCAGTTACAGCGAGGAATAAAATGAGGGATTGACAGCGTCATAATCAGAAGAAAGATAGCGCTTTTTTTATTTAAATTATCTATAAAACAACAGATTGTATTTTTATGCTTTTAACAGGCGATGCAAAGAGAGCAATAAAAATCAGGACGGTTCTGCAATAAAAAAATGTACTCTTTTCGAAAAACTTACATTCCATTATGGCGAAAGTTGAAAAATTGAACAGGAATTTGGCTGTCATTGGTAAAAGGTAAAATAACGGAGATGACAATCGCTTCTGCGCCAGTCATCTCACCTTATGAGAGGCATCCTGTCCTAATCATGTTATTTGACCTTATCCAGAGGCGGGTTTAGCCGATAAGCCGTACCCATTAAAATAACGATAAAGCAGCGTTAATTGTAGCTGACCGTCATCATTTTAACGTTACCAGTTTGCCTGACCTGCACCGTGCCAAGTTTATAAGGCATGGGTTGCTGGGCATTGTTCAGACTGACCTTATTAATAACGGTCTTTCCTCCTCGTGTGCAGCTTTGCTGTATCTGGTTGGGCGCAATCAGCGTGTCGCAAGGACTTTCGACAATAGCGCCCCTGAAGTTAATTTGTCCACTTGTGGCAAATGAAAGGGGTGATAGCATGAGTAATGCGAGTAAAACGGCTGATTTTTTCATAATGGCGATCTCAGGTGGGGGTTACTTAAATAACGGCAATCCTTATTAAAACTTTAGTCGAACAGATGTATTTGTTTCCTTTCTGTTGTTATTTTATTCACAATTGTGATCACGCCGCGATTTGAGAAAGACGTCCACGCATCGCCTGAAATAGTGGCACGGTTATTTTTTTAACGGACTGGATCTTTTCTTTGCCTGAGCAGGCTGTGACGGAGAGGGGGAAAACGGGTAGATATATAGCCTGCTATTTTTTTCAAAGTGAAATATTTAAACCAGCTATAGAAAAACCAACGCCTCGGTAGTTTTGTTAAAAAATGCCTGGCATCATCTGACTGGAAATTTTTCCATCCTTATAAAACGGGCTAATTTCAATAAAGACTGACAACGTTAACCGAATCAAGCGATTATTGTTATACACCTGTTTAATGGCTGAAAAAATAAAAGAAGTCCGCATCTACGCGGACTTTTTCTGGTAAGGTTGCCAAATGACGACAGATAGCCTGATTACTCAATATTTTGAATCTGCTCTCGCATCTGTTCAATCAACACTTTTAGCTCAATCGCTGAATTCGTAATTTCTGCATTAATGGATTTTGAAGCCAGTGTGTTTGACTCGCGGTTGAACTCCTGCATCATAAAGTCAAGACGACGGCCTACCGCCTCTTTTTTCTTCAGAATGTTATAGGTCTCTTTAACGTGCGCATCCAGACGATCCAGCTCTTCTGCGACATCGACACGTTGTGCCATCATCACCAATTCCTGCTCAAGGCGATTATTTTCAAGCTGCACCTCAGCATCTTCCAGTTTGGCGATCAGGCGCTCCCGCTGCCACTTAATCACATCGGGCAGTTGAGCGCGGACTTTGCTGACCTCATGCGTTACCGCTTCCAGCCGCTGCTCGATCAGTGCCTTCAGAGCGCTGCCTTCGCTTTCACGTGCGGCGATGAAATCATCCAGCGCGCCATCCAGCGCCTGAATCAGCTGAGTATTAATTGCATCCAAATCCTGTTCAGGTGCTGCCATGACGCCCGGCCAGCGCAGAATATCCAGCGGATTGATAACGCCCTCATCGGTCTGCAGTTTGACCCAGTTAGCCGCCTGAACCAGTTGTTTGGCCAGTGACTCATTGAGCATCAGTTCGCCCTGCGCGCCAGGATCGGCCTCGAAGCGCAGATTACATTCGATTTTTCCACGCGTCAGTCGCTGGCGAATGCGCTCCCTGATCATCGGTTCCAGTCCGCGAAACTGTTCAGGCAGACGAATATAGGTTTCAAGATAACGTTGATTGACAGAACGCAACTCCCAGGCGGCGCTGCCCCAGTCGCCCTTAATTTCACGGCGGGCATAGGCGGTCATACTGCGGATCATAAGCGTTACTCTTTTTTTAAATAAGGTTGAGGCCAGTATAACGAGGCAAGGCTGACCAGAACAGGTGTAAGCGTGTACAGGATGCGATAACAAAATGTTTCCGCTTTTCTCAACAGCCACTTATGCTAATTACTGGTTTACTCGTTGAGGCCCTCTTTTTATGTCGCGCGTACCGTCTCTTCCACTCATACTCAGCCTGCTGCTTGTGGGCTGTCAGTCGCCGTCTCCATCATTACCATCATATCCGCCTTCTACCCGACCCGTTCCGGTGTGCGCCGGCGGTGAGGTCATGATGCAAACCACATTGTGGTTTGGTCTCAGCAAGCCGCAGGGCGGCAATGTGAGCGCACTGGACTGGATGAATTTTGTCGATAAAGAGGTAACACCGCGCTTCAGGTCTGGCTTGTCTGTTTATGATGCGCAGGGCCAATGGCTGGGCGAAAACGGTCAGTTAGCACGTGAGAAAAGCAAGGCGTTAGTGCTTATCTATCAGTTCGACAGTGACAGCAACAGTCGTGTCGAAGCGCTGCGTGCTCGCTATAAAAAACAGTTTGGTCAGGAATCGGTTATGCGCGTGGATACGCCAGCCTGCATTAGTTTTTAGGGACAAACGGCGGCCTGTGCCGCCGTTGAGTCCATCAGATAAACAGTCCGGCAAATGCAGCGGAAAGCAGGCTGACCAGGGTGGAACCATAGACCAGTTTCCAGCCAAACCTTGAGACGACATTGCCTTGTTGTTCGTTCAGGCCTTTTATCGCGCCCGCAACAATTCCAATAGAAGCAAAGTTCGCGAAGGAAACCAGGAAAACAGACAGGATGCCCAATCCGCGTGGCGTCATGCCTGCCGCTATCTTTTTCAGTTCAATCATGGCGACGAATTCATTCGCCACCAGCTTCGTGGCCATAATACTGCCAGCCTGTAATGCATCAGTAGCGGGAATGCCAATCAGCCAGGCAAAAGGATAAAAAACATAGCCAAGAAGCTGCTGGAAACTATACCCAAACAGGGTGGCAAACAGGGCGTTGATGGCCGCAATTAAGGCAATAAAACCAATCAGCATGGCCAGAATGATCATCGCGACTTTGAAACCAGCGAGGATGTATTCCCCCAGCATTTCAAAGAAACTCTGATCTTCGTGTAATTTATCCAGCGGAATAGCCTGCTCATTACTGCCTTTGCCGGGGTTAATAATCGACAGGATGATAAACGTGCTGAACATGTTAAGCAGGAGAGCCGCAACGACATATTTGGCCTCGATCATCGACATATACGCACCAACAATCGACAGCGAAACGGTAGACATCGCGGTGGCCGCCATGGTGTAAAGTCGGCGTGGTGGGATATCGGCCAAAATACCTTTATAGGCAATGAAGTTCTCTGACTGGCCCAGTACCAGCGTGCTTACAGCATTAAAGGACTCTAGTTTTCCCATGCCGTTAACTTTTGATAACAGCGTGCCAACAACCCGAATCAGTAACGGCAGAATGCGCCAGTGTTGCAAAATACCAATCAGTGCGGAAATAAAAATAATAGGGCAGAGCACGCCAAGGAAGATAAAGGCCAGTCCCTGCTGACTCATGCCACCAAACACAAATTCCGTGCCCTGTGCAGCAAAACGCAGCAGCGTTTCAAAGAAATGCCCCACCGCGCCTACCAGCGCCAGTCCACTGGCTGAGTGAAGAAAGAACCAGCCCAGTGCGGCTTCTACAACAATCAGTTGAATGATAAAGCGCAGGCGAATGCGTTTTCGGTCATGACTGACCAGTAGCGCAAGGGCAAAAATTACCACCAGCGCCAGCAGGAAATGAAGAAGAGCGGTCATAGTTTAGTCAGTTAGCGGATATGCAGGAAAAGGTAAGGCATTTAGCCATACTCCGGCATGAATTTCATCCCAGGCTGCACTGACCACTGCAAGAGACAGCAGGCCAGGAAGTCCGTATAATACGCAGCCAATCATTAGCAAGCCGGAGATAACCATGCGTCCAGCAGGCCGTAGCGCACATCAGGTGCGTCCAGTCACATTGACCCGCAATTACACTAAACACGCAGAGGGCTCCGTTCTGGTGGAATTCGGTGAAACCAAAGTGCTCTGCACTGCAACGGTGGATGAAGGAGTTCCGCGCTTTCTCAAAGGGCAGGGCCAGGGCTGGGTCACTGCCGAATATGGCATGTTGCCGCGTTCCACTCACAGTCGTATGGCGCGTGAAGCCGCGAAAGGCAAACAGGGTGGTCGCACGCTTGAAATTCAGCGCCTGATCGCCCGTTCACTGCGTGCTGCGGTCGATCTCACCATGCTCGGTGAATACACGATTACGCTCGATTGTGACGTCATTCAGGCCGATGGCGGTACACGTACGGCTTCCATTACTGGCGCCTGTGTAGCCCTGGCAGATGCGCTTAATTCCCTGGTCGCGAGTGGTAAGCTGAAAGCGAATCCGATGAAAGGCATGGTTGCCGCCGTGTCAGTGGGGATTGTCAATGGTGAAGCGTTGTGTGACCTTGAATACGTTGAGGACTCTGCCGCTGAAACGGATATGAATGTCGTCATGATGGAAGATGGCCGCATGATTGAGGTGCAGGGCACCGCTGAAGGTGAACCCTTTAGCCACGAAGAACTGCTGGCATTACTGGCGTTAGCGCGTGGCGGTATTGAAGAATTGATTCAGGCCCAGAAAGCGGCGCTGGAAAGTTAAGGTAACAGGCGACCACAGAGTCGCCTTTTTTTTATCTGAGGAGTAAGACATGAAAGCCTGGCAGCGGCAGTTTATTGAATTTGCACTGAATAAGCAGGTGCTCAAATTTGGTGAGTTCACATTAAAGTCGGGTCGTAAAAGCCCCTATTTTTTTAATGCCGGTTTATTTAACACGGGCCGGGATTTAGCGCTGCTGGGACGGTTTTATGCGCAGGCGTTAGTCGACAGCGGAATCGATTTTGATTTGTTATTTGGTCCGGCCTACAAAGGCATCCCTATCGCCACCACCACAGCCGTTGCGTTAGCCGATCATCACGATCGTGACGTACCTTACTGCTTCAATCGTAAAGAAGCGAAAGATCACGGAGAAGGCGGTTTGCTGGTGGGAAGCCCGCTGCAGGGTAAAGTGATGCTGGTCGATGATGTCATCACGGCCGGCACGGCGATTCGCGAATCCATGGATATTATCAATGCACATGATGCCAGCCTGGCGGGCGTGCTGATTTCACTGGACCGTCAGGAACGCGGCCGGGGTGAACTCTCCGCTATTCAGGAAGTGGAACGGGATTATTCCTGCAAAGTTACCGCGATAATTACGCTTAACGACCTGATTGATTACCTGGCTGAAAAAACGCACATGGCCGATCATTTAGCGCAGGTTCGGGCGTACCAAAAAGCGTACGGCGTCTGATAACTGGCGGGCATTGCGCCCGCCTCTGTATTACACCAGTTGTGCCGCAATCAGCGGCCAGCGGGTGTCAAAGTCGGCCGTTGGGCTAAACCGGAACTCGGAACGGACGTACCGCGATAACAGCCCTTCACACAGGGCCAGCAACTGGCTGGCCAGTAAGGTTTCATCCGTTTGAAAGCCTTCACCTTCGCGCATTTTGCGTTCGCGCATCACCTGGCGTAGCTGCACTTCAATGCGCTCAAACAGCTGATTAATGCGCCCCTGCAGACGGTCCTGTTCAAACATTAACGCGTGACCTGTCAAAATCCGCGTCAGCCCCGGATTACGCTCACCAAATCCCAGAATCAGTTGCACAATAAGACGCAGGCGCGCCATTGTTTCTTTTTCATCTTTCAGGATCAGATTGATGCGGGTAATCAGACTGTCTTCAATAAATTCGATCAGGCTGTCAAACATCCGCGTTTTACTGGGAAAGTGACGATAAAGCGCCGCCTCCGATACACCGACGTTAGCCGCCAGTTTTGCAGTAGTAATGCGTTGGCTGCCATCACTTGACTCAAGCATCTGCGCCAGCGCCTGCAAAATCTCCTCGCGGCGATTCCGCTTTACGACTTTTTTCTCTGCCATGCCCTTAAAAACCCCTGAATTTCACCATATACAGGCAACACCTACGCATCTGCCACAAGAGAAAGCCTTGGGGCGATGAGAAATAATAAGATTGGCGTAAGTGAAAATCGGTCGTGCTGGTTACTGACGGCCTGAGTGACCGAAGCCACCTTCACCGCGCAAGCTGGCGTCAAACTCGTCTACCAGATTGAATTCGGCCTGGACGACAGGGACAAAAACCAGCTGGGCCATGCGGTCGCCCGGCTGAAGCGTAAAGCTTTCCTGCCCGCGATTCCATACCGATACCATAAGTTGTCCCTGATAGTCGGCATCAATCAGACCAACCAGATTGCCCAGGACAATACCATGTTTGTGGCCCAGGCCAGAGCGCGGGAGAATCACGGCGGCAAGGTTCGGATCGGCGATGTGAATAGCCAGACCGGTAGGAATTAATGTGGTTGTGCCTGGTGCGATTTCCATCACATCATCAATACAGGCACGAAGGTCTAACCCAGCGGAACCCGGTGTCGCATAGGTCGGCAAGGGAAACGCTTTGCCGACGCGCGCATCAAGAATTTTAACGTCTATTTTTTTCATCATAACGGCTGACAATCTCGTCTATTAAAAGTTGACCAAGGAGTGACTTATCGCTGAGCGGTAAGGTTTTTTCTCCTTCCTGCCAAAAAAGGTGAAGAGCATTGGTGTCGCTATTGAACCCGTGGCCTGCTTTTGACACATCGTTAGCACAAATCAGGTCCAGGTTTTTACGCGCGCGTTTTTTTCGGGCGTATTCTTCCACATTCTGGGTTTCAGCCGCAAATCCAACCACAAATGGCCGGCTCTGCGTTAAGGCCGCCACCCCCGCGACAATATCGGGATTTTTAATGAGCTGCAGGCTGACTTTCTCATCGTCATCCTGTTTCTTTATTTTTTCATCCGCGATCTCAATTGCCTGGTAGTCTGCCACGGCTGCGCTTGCAATGAAAATATGTTGTGCGTTTATCTCCCCCATTACCGCCGCCTGCATTTCCAGGGCCGAGGTCACATCCACTCGTTTAACGCCGGCGGGCGTTGGCAGGGCAACCGGACCGCTTACCAGCGTAACGCGGGCGCCGCGCTTTGCCGCCGCCGCCGCAATCGCAAACCCCATTTTTCCCGAACTGTGGTTGCTGATATAACGCACGGGGTCGATCGCTTCCCGGGTGGGACCCGCGGTAATCATAATATTGAGATGTTGCAGGTCGTTGACGGGCGCGGCCCACTGTACGGCGTGGTCAACGATAGCTAAAGGGTCAAGCATGCGACCGGGGCCAATATCCCCGCAGGCCTGGCTGCCGCTGTCTGGCCCCCAAATTAACAGGCCGCGCGCCTGAAGCCTGACCAGGTTTTCCTGCGTTACGGCAGCGCGATACATCTGCTGATTCATCGCCGGCACAATCGCGACAGGCGCTGCTGTTGCCAGCACGGCAGTGGTGACTAAATCATTGGCCATCCCTGCCGTAATGCGCGCAATCAGGTCGGCCGTGGCCGGGGCCAGCACGATCAGGTCAGCCCATTTGGCCAGCTCAATGTGTCCCATTGCGGCCTCGGCTGCCGGGTCAAGCAGATCATCAAAAACAGGATAACCGGAGACGGCCTGCAGGCTGAGTGGTGTGATAAAAGCCTTTGCGCCCTCAGTCATCATCACGCGGACATCGGCACCGCGATCGCGCAGACGACGGACCAGCTCGGGGGTTTTATAGGCAGCAATTCCACCACTGACGCCCAGAAGAACTTTTTTACCGGCTAATCCCATCATGCTGTTGACCTCATTTTCGATTGCCGTCGCAGGGACGGTGTAATGGCCGAATTTTATCACAAAACGTGGCATGCACCTTTTCAATGGCTGCGTTTGCGAGACATGCCGGAGAATCACAATCACGCGCTGGTGGCGGATAGGTTCGCACGCGATGATACAGGGGGCGACAGGGAGAGCAGCAATGAAAAATTTGCCACCACGAGAAAAACTTCAGCAATGGGGTGCGGATGCGTTAAGTGACGTAGAGCTGTTAGCGATTTTCTTACGAACAGGTTCAAAAGGCGTTCCTGTCATGATGCTGGCGCAGCAGATGCTGCAGGAGCTGGGGTCGCTTTATAATATCGTTAATGCGACGGCTGCAGACTTTAAGGGCATTAAAGGCGCTGGCGAAATCAAGTTGATTCAGATGCGCGCAGTGGCAGAACTGGCCAAACGGTTTTTCGCCAGCCAGCTGGCGCGTGAGAGCACAATTGACAGTCCCGCAGCGACGCGTCAGTACCTGCAGACATTATTGGCCAGGCAGGAGCGTGAGGTGTTTGTCGTGCTGTTTTTGGATAATCAACATCGGGTATTAATGGCCAGAGAAATGTTTTCCGGATCCATCAACAGCGTCGAAGTCCATCCTCGTGAAATTGTGCGTGAAGCCCTGAAAATCAACGCGGCTGCGCTCATCGTGGCGCATAACCATCCGTCAGGAATTGCTGAACCCAGCCAGGCTGACCGCGACATTACACTAAAAATCTGCGAAGCTTGTCGCTTATTGAATATCCGGTTGCTTGATCATCTGGTGATTGGACACGGTCAATCTGTCTCATTTGTCGAACGCGGATGGCTCTGAGCCTGAAAATCTGGTCCAGGTGGCGGCTTTTTACACGATCATTCGGGATCTTTATCTGTTCGGGACTTGAGCACTTGGGCCGAGCGGCGTATACTACGCCACCTTTGAGAATCTCGGGTTTGGCGGTTAGGCCAGCTTAGCGGGTTCCATGGAACTCGCCTGGCGGGCTGCAAGCCTGACGAGGCGGCCAAAACCTAATTTTTAAAGCTCGAGCTGATTTGATTTTTGGAGAATAGACATGTCACGAGTCTGCCAGGTAACTGGAAAGCGTCCGGTGACCGGTAACAACCGTTCCCACGCAATGAACGCGACGAAACGCCGTTTCCTTCCGAACCTGCACTCACACCGTTTTTGGGTTGAGAGCGAGAAGCGCTTCGTTACTCTGCGTGTATCTGTAAAAGGTATGCGTATTATTGATAAAAAGGGCATTGATACGGTGTTAGCCGACATGCGTGCCCGTGGTGAGAAGTACTAAGAGTACTAAGGAACTGAATCATGGCTAAAGGTATTCGTGAGAAGATCAAGCTGGTTTCCTCTGCTGGTACAGGTCACTTCTATACCACCACGAAGAACAAACGTACTAAACCAGAAAAACTTGAACTGAAAAAGTTCGATCCGGTTGTACGTCAGCATGTGATCTACAAAGAAGCCAAAATTAAATAATTTTGGTGTTCTGCTAAAAACCCGGCTCCGGCCGGGTTTTTTGTTTGTGTAATGCGCAGGGGAGAGGTTATGCCAGAGTTGCCAGAGGTAGAAACCAGCCGACGCGGCATTGAGCCACATCTGGTTGGTCAAACAATTCTTCACGCCGTCGTTCGCAACGCACGCTTGCGTTGGCCGGTATCCAATGAAATCCTCGCATTAAGCGATCAGCCAGTACTGAGTGTTCAGCGGCGCGCTAAATACCTTTTGCTTGAGCTGCCACACGGCTGGATCATTATCCATCTTGGTATGTCTGGCAGTCTGCGCGTTCTGCCCGAAGAATTGCCTGCCGCCAAACACGATCATGTTGACCTGGTGATGAGCAACGGGAAGGTCCTGCGCTACACCGATCCCCGACGTTTTGGTGCCTGGTTGTGGAGCAGCGATCTGGACGGAAGCAGCGTGCTGGCCCATTTAGGTCCAGAACCACTGAGTGAAATGTTCAGTGGCGACTATTTGTTTGAAAAATCCCGCGGTAAGCGAACGGTGATCAAGCAGTGGTTGATGGACAATAAAGTCGTGGTGGGCGTGGGCAATATCTATGCGAGCGAGTCACTGTTTACGGCAGGGATCCTGCCTGATCGAGCAGCGATGAGCCTGTCTCACGATGAAGCGGCGTTTTTGGCTAACACTATTAAAGCGGTACTGCTCCGCTCTATCGAGCAGGGTGGAACGACATTGCGTGACTTTTTACAAAGCGATGGCAAGCCAGGCTATTTTGCTCAGGAGTTGCAGGTTTACGGCCGGGCTGGCGAACCCTGCAGGGCGTGCGGCACGCCGATTGTAAGTGGGAAGCACGGGCAGCGCAGCACCTACTGGTGCCCCAACTGCCAGCATTAAGGCAGCTTTGCGAGTAAGGCCTGATGGACAGGTGCGGACAGGAAGGCAGAGACATCGCCACCATGCCGCGCCACTTCTTTGACCAGTGACGATGAGATAAAAGAAAAGCCTTCTGAAGGCATTAAAAATACGCTTTCCAGCGTTGGCAACAGGTGTCGGTTCATACGCGCGAGCTGCATTTCATATTCAAAATCGGACACGGCACGTAATCCACGAACCAGCACATTTGCCTGCTGCGCCCGGGCGAAGTTTGCCATCAGATCGCTAAAACCGACCACGTCGACATTGGGCAGATGTGCAGTGGCCTGTTGCGCCAGCACCACTCTTTCGTCCAGCGTAAACAGCGGTTTTTTACTCGGGCTGGCGGCAATCGCCACAACAAGCCGATCAAACATCTGTGCTGCACGAGTGACGATATCAATATGGCCCAGGGTAATGGGATCGAAGGTGCCAGGATAAATCGCTTTTGTCGTCATGTGCGCCCTTCCGCCGAAGTCTTATTTAGCGCCCAAAGCGCTGCATATTTATTGAATGTGTACTGGGCATTAACGACTGCCAGTAGCCAGCCCTGTTTGCCATCAAGGAATCCGGCACGCAGCAGCAGCGTTTTTACAAAGGCACCCGCTGTATGACTGAAGACAGAAAACAGGCTGCACGTTTTTCCACGCTGGAATCTTTCCTGCGCCCAGGCTTCAGCATAAGCCAGTTGTTTTCGCTGGAAAACCATCAGGTCACGGCAGGTCAGATGCTGTAAATCCCCTTTCAGTACCTTAACGGGCGCACCTTCGGTTTTGAGTGACTCATGGACCTGATTATCGTTATAACCCAGTGTACGCGGATACAGACGCATCACTCTGTCAGGATACCAGCCGCTGTGACGCATAAAACGGCCCAGGAACAGGTTGCTACGACTGAGGCTGTAAACGGTTGGCCCCGGCGGCGCTTCCAGAACCTGTTCAATCGCCTGACGCAATTCTGGCGTCACGCGCTCGTCGGCATCGATCATCAAAATCATATCGCCACTGGCAAAACTTTGCGCCCTCTGGCGTTGTTTTCCATAACCCTGCCATTCCGTTGCCTGAAAAACCTGTGCGCCGGCCTGTTGAGCCAGCGAGAAGGTGTCATCGGTACTTCCGGAATCCAGCACGATAATTTCATCGGCCCAGCTGACTGACGCAAGACAGTCAGGCAGCAAGGCGGCTTCATTTTTGGCAATCATCACCACTGAAAGGCGTTGGCGCGTAGCGGTCATCAATGAGCCCGTGGCGGTAAATGAGGTTCAAGTAACTGTAGCAGGCGCTGCAGCGCACCCTGATTTTGGTGCAGCACCTCGACGGCGTGGCGACCGTAATAACGACGATAGTCGTCATCCTGTAGCAAATTCGTCACTTCTTTTTCCAGCGACGCCGCGTCAGTCACAGTGATCAATCCCTGTGCCTCCTGCAGTTTGCTGCAAATATCTTTGAAGTTCCAGGTATGCGGGCCCATCAGTACCGGGATAGCATGGGCTGCCGGTTCCAGCGGATTATGACCGCCACGCTCAACCAGGCTGCCTCCTACGAAAGCCAGGTCGGCTATACCGTAGAGCAGCATCAGTTCGCCCATTGAGTCACCAATGACAACCTGTGTTGAACTGGAGGGGATCTCTCCGCTACTGCGTAAGGTAAAGCTGAAGTGACGTTTTTGAGTAAGTTCGCGCGCATCGTTGAAGCGCTCAGGATGGCGTGGTACCAAAATCAGAAGCAGATCGGGAAAGGTCTCCAGTAAACGGCGATGCGTATCCAACAGAATCGCTTCTTCACCTTCATGTGTACTGGTCGCGATCCAGACCGGACGGCGCGGAGCCCATTGGCGACGCAGCGTGACGGCGCGTGCCGCCAGCTCGGGAGTAACTGAAATATCGAATTTCAGGCTGCCGGTGATCGACAGGTGAGAGCGTTTCAGCCCAAGCTGGATAAAACGCTCACCATCCTCGGCATTTTGCGCAGCGATCAGCGTGATGCTCTGCAGGAGATTGCGCATAAACTTGCCCAGCTTGCGATAGCCTTTGGCTGAGCGTTCTGACAGGCGAGCATTGGCGATCACCAGCGGAATATGGCGCTGATGCAGAATACGGATGATATTAGGCCACAGCTCCGTTTCCATAATGATGACCAAACGTGGATTCACCGTATCAAGAAAACGATTAATGGCGCCGGGTAAGTCGTAAGGCAAATAGACATGGTGTACATCTTTGCCAAAAGCGGACTGCGCGCGCTCCGAACCGGTTGGCGTCATGGTGGTCACGGTAATGGGCAGGGTAGGATAGCGATGACGCAGCGCGCGTACCAACGGCACCGCCGCCAGCGTTTCCCCCACAGAAACCGAATGCAGGACAATGCCGTCCGGCTTCACTTTTCCGGCGCAGTAGCCATAACGCTCTGCCCAGCGTTTGCGATAGGCCGGGGCTTTACGACCGCGCAGCCACAGGCGCAGCCAGATGAGTGGCTGAATGAAATAGAGCAATGCGGTGTAAATGGTCGTCATAGTTACCGTTATGACACGTTGGCGTCAAAAAAGCAGTTTAAAGTCAGATTACTGCATATTATCAGAAACAGCATGATCACTCATCTCACATCATGATTGGGTACGCAGCACCTGCTCATAGAGTGAGGTAAGGGAATGCGCCAGGTGCTGTGGGCTGTATGGCTCAACCCTGCGCCGCGCCGCTTCTCCCATTCGCGCGTCGACGGTCAGACTCGACAGGGCGTTTATCGCCTGGTTCAGGCCTTTAATATCCAGCGCATCGCGAACAAATCCTTCCTGGCCTTCGCGAATAAACTCAGCGCCGCCACAGCCGGTGCTGGTAATGACCGGTAAACCACAGGCCATCGCCTCCAGTACGACGTTGGGGAAGGGATCATATAAGGTCGGCAGCAGCAAACCATCGGCAGCATGATAGAAAGGCTGTACGTCCTGCTGCACGCCGACAAAACGCAAGCGGTCAAGGCAGTTCAGTTGATTAGCCAACTGCTGATAACGTTTTACCTGTTTGTCCTGGCCTACCACAATCAGATAACGATGACTGTTGGCCAGCGCTTCAATGGCCGCTTTCAGGCCTTTGCGTTCAAAACCCGATCCCACGTAAATCAGCACTGTCGCGTTGGTGGGCAGATTCAGTTGGGTCCGCATGGCATGGCGCGTGGCCTCGGTCGCAGGCTGAAAGCGCGTGGCATCAATCGCATTGTAGATAACGTGTATTTTGTCTGCCTGCAGCGTAAAACAGCGCAAAATGTCTTGTTTTACCATCTCAGAATTGCAGATCACCGCTTTCAGTGAGGGAGACTGGAACATGTCCGCTTCCGCCCGCAAAACGTAACGATGGTAAGGACTCAGGCTGGCACTCAGGCGCTGTAGTGGTGATACAATGCGGGCACGTTGCTCAAGCCAGACACGGTGAACGCCATCGCCGGCCCGAAAAATATCACAGCCTGCGATGCGCTCATGGCTTTGTACGATATCAAACTTCTCCCGCTCCCAGCAGGCCCGCGCAGCCTGTGCAAATCCTCGCTCGCGTGAAACCCGCCCCAGTTTGCCTGGATTACAGATGTGCAGATGCCAGTCTGGGTTGGGTTTGCCCTGCCAGCTGCGGGTAATGATATTGAGATCCAGTTGCTCACTTCCCAGCGCTTCCAGCGCGCGTGAGATAAACCGTTCTGCGCCGCCATCAGGACGATATTTTTGCCGGACAATGGCCAGACGTAACTTACGCATTCAGATAGCTCCTTGCGGCATTCACGACATCCTCAACCGGGATGGCCGATAAATAACGCTGATCGGTCCGGGTATCAATAGAATCCGGATGGGGCAGAGATCCATAGTCGCCCGCCCAGATCACCCGATTGTTATCTCCCCACGGACGCCAGTGCTGCAGCTTGGTCGGTCCGAAAAGGGCGATGCAGGGTGTATCCAGCGCCGCCGCCATATGCATGGGCGCGGAGTCGACACCGATAAAGAGTTGCGCGCCCGCGATAAGCGCCGCCAACTGAGGTAAAGAGAGTTGACCCGCAAACGAGATAACGTGAGGGGAATGGCATTGTGCCAGAATACGTTCGACCATCTCCCGTTCATTTGCATCGGGGCCTGCCGTCAGTATCACTTTGCGATCGGCTTGGGCTAACTGATCGATGGTGGCCGCGACCTTGTCCTCTTCCCAACATTTAAACTGCCAGCGTGAAGTGGGCTGTAAAACAATATAGCCCCCGGCAACCTGCTGCTGACGG
Organism: Pantoea sp. PNA 03-3; assembly: GCF_003201175.1. Classification (NCBI taxonomy): domain Bacteria; kingdom Pseudomonadati; phylum Pseudomonadota; class Gammaproteobacteria; order Enterobacterales; family Erwiniaceae; genus Pantoea; species Pantoea sp. PNA 03-3. The sequence continues at coordinate 49,088 of NZ_QICO01000011.1, forward strand.
AGCTTGTCCTGCACTTTTTGCGCATCGTCGGGGCTGAAATGCATTGAGGCACCGATGCCTTCCGCTGGAATAGTCAATGGAGAAAGTGCGGACAGATTTTGTTCCACTGTGTGTAATTGCTCATGATTTTCAGTGGTAACCAAATGCGTGTGGCACCAGCGCCAGATGGCCTTGTCACGTTTTGTGAAGGCAAAGCCAATACGTACTGGTGCACCAGATAAACCGGTGATAATGGCGCTGCGCCACTGATCGGCAAGGTTAATGACCAGGTCATACTGACAGTTGCGGACGGCAGCGACCAGCGCCATTTCATGGCGGAATTTTTGCCAGCCACCTTCCTTTTTCCAGCCGCGGTCAATGACATGCAGATGGCGGATGGCAGGATGTGCTTCCAGCATAGGACGGGTTTCTTTATAGAGCAGAACATCAATCACGGCCTGTGGGTAATGCCGATGCAAAGCATTGATGACAGGCGTGGTCAGCAGCATGTCGCCATGATGACGCAGTTTGATTATCAGTATTTTTTTCGGTGCAAACTGGACTGGAATCGGGCTTGTCATACTCAAATGCTCTCAAAATTCAGTGAGCTGATTGTAGGGCAAACCCTTTAGGGGTTAAAGCAAGTGACGGCGCTTATTTCCTGCGCCAGTAATAAATCCGTCCCAGCCACAGCAGCAGGTGATACCACTGCTTAATACCACGTGCATTGCGCAACATACGTTTGTGCGTCCCGGTCGCGAACACATCTGCAATCATCGCCTGACGCGCAGCCTCATCGGGCTCACGTCGAATACTGTGACAAACGCTCAGGGCTTCGTGCGTTACCTGATAATGGAACGTCGGGTATATTTTAACTTTATCGCGGTAGCGCGCATTAATCTCTTCCAGCATTCTGGCAATTTTCAGGTAATGGCGCTGATATTCGACATTGGCCTGTCCGGTGCGCTTGCGGTTACTGATTGAAGCGTCATGCGTATGATAACGGTACAGTTGTCTGTCGGTGTAGCGCACGCGCTGCACATTGAGCATAAGTTCTGTCGTCCACGGAATGTCCTGATGGTGTAGTCCGGGTTCGAACGCCAGTTTTGTTTTTTCAATCAGTTCACGGCGATAAATGCCCAGCCAGACAACATGCTTATAGCGATGTGTTTTCAGCGCCTTGTTAAGCCACTCTGGGCCGCTGAGAACTGTCGTGCCAGAAAGGCGCTCCAGCGGTATTAGCGGTTGAATCGCATTGTCGGCCGGAAAAAACCATTCAGCGTTACATTGCGCTACATCCAGATTATCCGCTTCTGCCATATCTGTCAGCGTCTGGTACATGTCGGGCTTCATGGTGTCATCAGCATCAGGAAAGGTCACGTACTTGCCGCTAGCCACTGCCAGGCCAGCATTGCGCGCACGGGATACGCCACCGTTTGGTTGGTGAATGACCCGAATGTGAGGATAGCGTTGCGCGTAGTTGTCAGCCTGTTTACCGGAGTCATCGGTGGAACCATCATCAACGATGATGATTTCAAGTGATGTGAGCGTTTGCGCCAGTAAAGACTGGATAAAGCTTTCAAAACCGGCACCAGCATTAAACATCGGCGTGATAATGGACAATAAAGGCGAATTCTGTATCACGGCATTATGCATTTTAGTGAAATCTAGGCGGAACTTTGCCCGCATTATTACGAAAGCATTCAGAACTTTTTGTGCATTTAGGGTCAAATAAACGAGTAGCAGAAATTATTTTTTATGCAACTTTTGCGTGCGGGTGATCAAAAGCCCGGCTATGACTGTTTTAACCTGGGCACAGTATGAAAAATATTCTCGTCATCAGGCGCGATAACATCGGGGATATGGTGTGTACCACCCCGCTGCTGGAAGGTATTAAAAAGGTTTTTCCCGAGGCAAAACTGACATTATTGGTTAACAAAGTCGCGCAGGATGTGGTGCTGAATAATCCCCACATTGATTCGCTACATGTCTATAAAAAAGCCAAACACCGTAGTAAAAACGAGAGCGCAATGGGTGTCTACTGGCATCGTTTGAAAATTTTCTGGATGTTGCGTCAGACTCGTTTTGATGCGGTAGTGCTGGCCAATCCGGTGCCCTGCAGGTACAGCCTGCGTCTCGCACGTTTAGCGGGAGCAACAAATATCATTGGCGCGGGCCAGCCTAATCAAGGGTTTACCCGAAGTTTCAGTAGCGCAGATTTTTCTGGAAATCATCAGGTTGAACACACCTACTCTTACCTCTCATCGTTAACCGCTCATTTACCCGACGTTCCCCCCGTAAGAGTTTATCTGACAAAGTCAGAGCGGGAGGAGGCAGAATCGCGTGTACATGCGTTGTTTCCCGTTGAGGGCCAGACTTATGGCGTGCATATCAGCAGTCGCTGTGCAAAGCGCCGCTGGGCAATAGATAATTATGCTGCGTTTATCCATCACCTCTTAAAGGATGAAAAGGCTCGCGTATTACTGTTTTGGTCACCTCAGGGTGCGCTGGGGCCTGAGGATATGGGAGATAACGCGCGTGCTGAAAAGCTCCTACAGTTAGTTAATTCTTCACGAATAGCAGCCTATCCTACAGGGTCAGTGCGTGATCTGATGGCGGGTTTTCATTGCTGTGATCAGATTTTGTGTAGTGACGGCGGTCAAATGCATATCGCAGCGGGTTTGCACAAAAAACAGGTCGTGTTTTTTGGTGATACGGATGCCCTTGGCTGGCATCCGTGGTCAGGTGAATACAAAATTTTGCAGTCACCTTCTGGTGAAAGCAATGATTTCACCCCGGAATACGTTATCCACGCCTGGCGAGAACTCGAGGGGATCTCGCAAAAAGGAGAATACAGGCAGTCAACCTTCTGTGAGTCGCCTGTTTTTTTTCAGACGTCCTGAATAAGACATAGCCCCTCTCGAACATGCCGTTCCTGTCATCTGTTAAGGCGATGACAGAACGGCTAACGAGCAAAAAAATTAAGTAACGGCGAGCGCGAGGGTTCAGGTCTCCGCTAACTGCAGATATTGGTGACAAATCGTGGAAAGACTATAGATGCTTAAGTCCACCTGGTTCAAATCGGGCGGATTAGCGTAGATGTCACGCATTTTTTCAGCCAGCGAGGCGGCATTCATTTCAGAAAGACCGCGTGCTAAATCGCCGGTTAAAATACTTGCAGGTCCACCGGGGCATCGCGTGCTGACCACCGGCGTTCCACAGCTCATGGCTTCAATCAGCACATTGCCAAATCCTTCACTGTCCGAACTCAAAATCAGCATTCGCGCATGCCGTAGCCAGGGATAAGGATTCGACTGAAAGCCTGCAAATTGTACGCGGTCTGAAATACTCAATTGTTGAGCCAGACGATATAACTTTTCTTTTGCCCCTTCGTTGCCTTGACCCAGTAGAACTAAAGGTGCGTGAATCCCACTTTGCGCATAAGCATCCAGCAAACGGTCGTGGCGTTTAGTTTCATGAAAGCGCCCGATATGTAGAAGAAATTCAGTGCCTGCAAGTGGGCACGGTTCTGATGCGCGTTGTCTGATTTCATCAAAATCAAAAGGATTGAAAATCACACCGGTCCGGGAAGGTTTCACGCCAACGCGTGTAATTAGATCATCAAGCGCATACTGAGAAACGGCTATCACCTGGCGATTACGATAGACGTGACGGATTTTCTGACGTTTAAGCCACAACGAAAAGCCGGATTTGCGCGCCAGATAAGAGGCTGAAAAGACGCCGTGGATGCAGTACCAGGTCTTAAGGGCGTTAAGTGCACGCGAAGCGCTTACAATGCGGTCAGTTTTATGAAGATGTGAGAGCACTAAATCAAATTTGCCCTCCCGGGCCTCGCTGAGTCGGACGGCATTGCCCAGCAGAGTGGCACGGCGAGCTGTTTCTGTGAGCTTCCGCCAGGGGCGACGACATGTGTCGCGAATAACCTGATAATCAAGCCCTGCCGGAAGGGCATAATCGCAAACGTCCCGCAGTGAAAAAAGCGATACGCGATGTCCTTCATTGATCATACCCTGAGCCAGCGTCAGCACCACTTTTTCAGCGCCGCCGCCGGGTAACCCATCAATTATCATCAAAATACGCTTGGACAACTTACCACCTCATCAACGCCGACAATTTATGCATGATCTCAACGCTGACATTTCCCGTCATAAAAGGGATACCAAAAAACGGACCGGACTGTTCTGAGGTATCTCACTGAATATCAAGAAAACATCGCCATACTTCTACCGTATTTTTACGATGAAGACATCCTGATTAAACGCATTATTCTAGGATATCACTTAGCGGATGACCACGGATAAAGATCGCGCTGTGGACAATTATAGTTTTGCTTGCGTCGGTTGCCCTGCGTAACATAGCAGGATGATCTCTACCGCTTGTTGGATAAGTTATGGACAAACCCGCGTTTTTAATCACCCTGGATACTGAAGGCGATAATATCTGGCGCAATCGCAGTGGCAATGTCACTACGCACAATGTTCGGTTTTTGCCACGTTTTCAGTCTCTGTGCGAAAAATACGCGTTCAAACCTACCTGGCTTACCAACTATGAAATGGTTAGCGATCCGGCTTATGTTGAATTCGGGCGTGACCTTCTTTCACGGGGGCAGGGTGAAATCGGTATGCATCTGCACGCCTGGTATAGCCCTCCTGATTATGCGCTGACTGAAGATGACTGGCGTTATAAACCTTACCTGATTGAATATCCTGAAAACATCCTGCGGGATAAAGTCGCCCGTATGACGGATTTGCTTGAGACCGCTTTTGAGACAAAAATGCGCAGTCATCGGGCCGGTCGCTGGGCCTTTAATGAAATATACGCACGCGCACTAATTGAGCATGGTTATCTGGTGGACTGCTCCGTCACACCACGTGTTGACTGGCGCAATTCGTTGGGGGCACCTCAGGGAACGGGCGGTACCGATTACAGTGGTTTCCCTGACCAGGCTTATTATGTCGATATCAACGACATTTCGAAACCTGGCGACTCGACCTTATTAGAATTACCGATGAGCATTCAGTACCGGCATGGCGCATTGAAAAATACGCTAAAAAAAGCCTGGGATAATGTTCGGGGTAAATCAAGAGGAGCAAGGGTAAACTGGTTGAGGCCCGTGGGTGGAAATCTGGCACAAATGAAACAGGTGGTTGAACAAACCCTGGCGCAGGGCAATGATTATGTTGAGTTCATGCTGCATTCGTCTGAATTTATGCCAGACGGGAGCCCGACCTTCAAAAACCACGCTGATATAGACCGTCTGTATGATGATTTGGAACAGCTGTTTAGCTGGCTTCAGGTACGCACTCAGGGCATGACGCTGACTGAATACGCCCTAAAGAAAAAACATTCCCCGGTGTCATGACCGGGGGAACGTTAAAGGCCCGCTATTGGCTTTTGTAGCGAAGCCATGAAAAAAACGTGTCGACTTCCGGGTAGCGCATTTGCATGTATTTTTTTGTTTTGCAACTGCCCTTGCAAATACGTGCCGCAGACTTGATTGCGTGTTTAGTCTGATTGTCATAATGATAAAAGCCATAAACTTTTTTCGACATGCTTTTGACTTCATTAAAGCAATTAACAATCATGCCCGCCGCAAGATCGCGCAGTTCATTATTTGACTGCGCCATCGTGCACATTTTGTTCATCGCGAACAGCATATCCTGAATATCACTCTTGCGTACATTCCGCGTAATACTGTGGTTGTTATCACGGTAGTAATAGAGAGTGTTCTCAAGATGAGCGATTTTTTGTGTTTTCAGGTATTGAAAGGGAGTGAACATCACGTCCTCGTAACGTCTCCCTACTTCAAAGCGCTCACCTTCCAGCAAAGTGCGTCTGTAAATGCGATTCCACAGGTGCCACATGGATCGGGTAAAGAGTGAATTCAGGCAATTCAACCCCTGACCTGAAAAATCGTACGCGATGCGTTGGGGCAGTTCGTCATCTGTGGCTTCCGGAATACTGTGCTCAAATCGGGCATAATTAAAATCAATCAGGTCATCCACATCGGCTAACAATAGCGGCCGGATAATTGAGAGATAGTTCCTGCTGAGCAAATCATCAGCATCCAGAAAGGTAATGAATTTTCCTTTGGCTTCCTGAAGGCCTGCATTGCGGGCCGCAGAAACGCCCTGATTAGTTTGCTGGATAAATTCAACTGAACAGGGTGGATTTGTGCTCAGCAATTCTTTAACACGCAGCGCAGAGTCATCTGTCGAACCATCATCGATAATGATGACCTGGATATCCTCACCTGCCTGAATGAACAGCGACGCCAGGCAAGAATGAATATATTGTTGACTATTATATAGAGGGATGATGATGCTTAATAGCCAGTCCCGGTGTTGACTCATTCCGTTTCCTGTAATCCATCGGATGTTTTTATGAGTAAGATACTCATGATGACAGCCAGGCAATAGATCAATGTGCCTTCAGTACTGAAAAAGATGACGTCGCTCAGACCATAGGTTATGAGCGAAATGGTCACGGCCAACAACGCTGGATTACGATAAGGCAGCAGAGCATTATATAATAAACAGAAATACAGGCCAATCAGCGCCAGCACGCCCAGAATGCCTTTAATCGAAAAGGTTTCCATTACTTCGTTATGCATGTGAACCGTGAGATAAGTAAGCGCGCCATAAAGTGCGGGTTCTTTTGCCACAATGGCTTTTGCTTCCTCCGCTCTTTGCTCAGCGGACTCTCCCCAAATGGCTTCTGAGCCTGTCCGAAATGCCACAGTTTGCATACTTAAGCGCGAAATAATCGAGTTTTCACCTTTTTGCTCATGCTTATGCGCAATATCTTCATTAAATTGTTGAATGCGCAAAGCAATAACGTTATGGAAGATGGCTGCACTTAGCGCAATCATCACAGGGACCAGCGTGAACAGAATGATTTTATGTCGGCGGCTGATGATGTGAGTACTCATCAGCACAATGATCAAGGTCAGGACTGGATAAGCAAGCATCGCGGCCCGCGTTCCGGTCAGCACGATCGAAGCATAGCTAAAGGTAAAGGCAGCAAGGAAAAGCAGGACTCTGTGTCTTGATTTTAAGAGTAAGACCGCTTTAATGAAAACCAGGTTAACCGCCGTAATAATATAGGCGGCAACCGTCGCCCTGTCGAAATTCAGCTCTACACGATGGATATGCATGTCAATGCCCTGGTAAATCGCATAGCCGTTCACAACCAGCCCACAAAGAATGGCAGCAATGATTGTATTTTTTTGCAGGGCTGCTTTTTCATTGAGCGTCACAAGTAAAATAAATGCGGCAGCAATCTGTAGTCGCCCTGTCGACTGGTACTGTCTATAAAGACTAATAAAATCACCGGGCTGTTTATACATTACTGTCCAGATTATGCTGATAATCCCAACAGCAAAAAATGCCCCAGGTAATATTAGGTTACGTTTGTTAACGAGATAAGTTTTTAGATTGAAAACGACCACTAAAAAAGAGAGATAACTCGTCAGATAAAACGCATTTCTGCCAAGAGAACCACCGAACGGCGAAGTAATAAAGGAAAAGATGCATCCTATAAAAATAAGTATTTTTATAGTGCGAGATAAGGCCTCTTTTTTAATAATTAAATGGTCAGTTTTCATTTTTTTCTTATAACGTCCATTAAAGCATCGTTAAATTCTGTCTTAAACAGCGCATAATCAAAATGTTCTGCTGTCCAGTTTTTTGCTGTGTCACTGTATTGCTGATAGGTTTCATGCTGAGATAAAACGTCAACGGCATCGGCGCAATCAATATGAGAAACCAGTTTGGCGTCTTGCATTACATCCCGCACAGGATCGTAAATCTTATAAGGGAAATCCACATGAATTCCTGTTAATTTTTCATGTTCATCAATCGTTACTGAAGGAATCAACCCCAGGCCACATTGTTGATGCCTGACCACTTCAGGCTGTCCATCGATCATCGGGAATATCACGGGGACGCCGAAATAGAGTGCTTCCATACAGGAAAGACCAAAGGGTTCAGTGACAGGTGTGCTGAGATAAATATCAATACGATTGAAAAATGCACCAATGTCATGCTGAAAACCGCTGAAAGTAACGAATTCGCTGATATCTAAACGTTTAGCGAGTGCAACAAAAGCATCATGATCGGGCCCTTTTCCCGCAATTTCCAGTACGACATTCCGGCCGCGCTGGCGTAATTCCTTTAAAGCTAACAGCGCGATGCTAATACCCTTCAGGCTAACCTGACGAGCAGCAGTGCCGAGACGGATCGGGTTATTTAGCGTCCGGATGCCAGAATGGATTCCCTGAGGCACCATGATGCGGTTAATCACTACGTGATGGGGACAGGGCAGATTAAAACGAAGCTGCATCACGCGATTAGAGGCATAAGAAGCAGAAATGACACCATCCAGCATGGCCATAAAGCCCAGCGTTTTTTTATTTTTAGGATATCGCCATGAGCAGCCATGATCGTAATAAACCAGACTTGCCCGCTCAGGTTTTGCGCTTAATCCCGGAATCAAATCCCAGACGACGATTACATCAGCATCGCTCGACTCTACGCGCTTTTGTAGCAAATATTTCCGAAGAAATTGTGGGACTTTTATTTTCAGGTTATTTAACCATCGATTGGCGAAGATGATTTTTTGTTGAGGGATGTGACGGCGAATGTCATCATCGATCTCGTTACTGATGCAAATAACATCGTCACGCCCGTCAGAAAAATCGTTGATGTACTGTAGGAAAAGACGCTCAACGCCACCCATTTTGCCGAGATTAATAATATGAAGTTTCTTCATGCGGTAATCTCAAAAACCATATCTGCCACGTCCTTAGCGCTAATATCTGCCAATTTGCTGCCCTCTGCAGGACGCAAAACATGCTGATTTTGTCCGTAACCACCAATCAAGCCGGGATCGGTCGGACCGTATAACGTTATATTGGGTCTGTCCAGTGCTGCTGCCATATGGCTCAAACCTGTGTCTACTGAGACAACAGCTTTCGCACCTGCCAGCTGCTGAGCAACCGCTTCAAGAGTGAGCCTGGGCAATACCTCTACATGCTCTAAACCCTCAGCCAGCCGGATCGCACGCTGATGCTCATGCTCAGCGCCCCAGGGCAGTTTTACGCGCAAACCTGTCGGCTGGAGCCGTTCAATTAACTCGCGCCAGTGGGATTCCGGCCAGTGCTTGTTATCACGGGTCGTGGCATGCAGGAAGACCAGATAAGCGTTTTCACCCTGTAATGCCACATTGCGGAAATGGCCAGCAATAGCATAGTCTCCCTGCGTTTGCGGCTTCTCATAACCCAGGCTTTTCGCGAACAGTTCCCGGGTCCTCTCTACTGCGTGTTGCTGCTTACTGACCTCGTGCTTTTTGTCGTACCACCAACTGGCAAAGGGTTCACGCGCACTGCGGCTGTCCAGACCGTGCTTGACACCTTTAGCCAGACGCGTCACGAGTGCGGCACTCTTAATCAGCCCCTGAGCATCAATCACCACATCATAGTGGCGAGACTGTAAATCGCGTTTAAATCGAACACGTTCTTCACGCTGCTCGCTGCCGAACCAGTGCTTACGCCAGCGACGGATTGCAACGGGCAGGACCTTATCAACGGCGGGATGCCATGCAGGAATCTGGGCAAAATTTTCTTCTACCACCCAATCAAAACGAATACCGGGAAGGGCATGCATAGCATCAGTCAGGGCAGGTAACGTATGGAGCACATCCCCCATTGACGAGGTTTTAACAATCAGGACGTGCATGAACTCTCCTGGGCTTCACGCAACAAACTGCGTAATGTTTCATGGACTTGTGAAGGCTGGATGTCAATCAGGCTTTGATGGTAGCCCTGCTCAGCATCCCCTTTACGGACGCGATGGTAACCGCTGATTAAACGGATGATACGCGCCTGATCCGACAGCGGCGGGGTGAAGTCCGGGCTACTGGGACCATATAAAGCCACCAGTGGGCGGTTCAACGCGGCGGCAATGTGCATAAGACCAGAATCATTGCTCACTACCGCCCGGCACTGGGCCAGCAGAATGACAGCCTGTTCCAGCTGGGTTTGACCTGCCAGATTGCGGCAATGCTTACGACTTGTCTCGGGCAGCGACGCGATGATTTCTTCGCCAGTGGGGCCATCTTTTACTGAACCGAACAGCAGGATCTGAAACCCTTCGCGAATTAACTGTTCTGCCAGTGCGGCGTAGTGAAAATGCGGCCAGCGTTTTGCCGGACCAAATTCGGCCCCGGGGCAAAAGCCAATAGCCGGGCGCTCAGAGGAAAGTTGAAACTGCGCAGCCATTACGCTTTTTTCCGCTTCGCTGACCTGTAACTGCGGTTTCAGCAAGGGTTGTGGCAGTTGACGGGCTGAACGGAAAGGCGTGTCATAGGCCAGCGCAACATAACGCTCTACCATTAAAGGAAACGCGGCCTTATCCAGTACCCGCACATCATTCAACAGACCATAGCGCATTTCTCCGCGCCAGCCGACGCGGCGAGGAATACCCGCAAAAAAGGGCACCAATGCCGATTTGAATGAGTTGGGCAACACGTAAGCGCGATCATAACCCTGATCGCGCAGTGATTTACCCAAACGGCGGCGCTCGCCTATCGCCAGCGCACCATGGCCGAGTGGCATGGCCAGCGCCTGATTCACTTCAGGCATTCGGGAAAGTAAAGGACGGCACCATTCAGGTGCCATCACATCAATCACCGCATCAGGATGTTCGGCCTTGAGCGTACGATAGAGACTTTGCGACATCATCATATCGCCGACCCACGACGGGCCGATCACCAGAATTTTCATTACCGGTATCCGTTCCTTAGACGTTGCGGTTTAACCAGGCCATATATTCAGACACGCCCTGTGCCACTGTTTTAAAAGGCTTGTCGTAGCCTGCCTCACGCAGTTTCGTCAGATCAGCCTGGGTATAAGCCTGATAACGGCCTTTCAGTTTTTCCGGGAAAGGAATGTATTCAATTTCACCTTTCTGATGGAAATTAAGCACGGCGTCCGCAACTTCCTGGAACGATTCGGCGCGGCCTGTGCCGCAGTTATAAATCCCGGAAATGCCGTTCTCCCAGCACCACAGATTGACTGACACAACATCATCAACATGAATAAAATCGCGTTTAAAGCTGTCGCTGCCCTCGAACAGTTTTGGATTTTCGTCATTACTGATCTGCGTATTCAGATGGAAGGCAACGCTCGCCATACTGCCTTTGTGGCCTTCGCGCGGTCCGTAAACGTTGAAGTAACGGAAACCACAGACTGGTGACGTTGCTTCTGGCAGAATCTGGCGTACATAGTGGTCAAACAGCATTTTTGAGTAGCCGTAAACGTTTAGCGGCTGCTCGTACTGACGCTCTTCGATGAAATTCTCATTGCGTCCACCATAGGTGGCTGCCGAAGAGGCATACAGAAAGGGGATTTCACGCTCAAGGCAAAAGTGCAGCAGGTCTTTTGAGTACTGATAGTTATTATCCATCATGTACTTACCATCCCACTCCGTTGTGGCTGAGCAGGCACCTTCATGGAACACCGCTTCAATCGGACCCAGATCTTCACCCGACATGATGTAGGTTAAGAACTCTTCTTTATCCATGTAATCTGTGATGTCCAGATCGGCAAGATTCACGAACTTGGTGCCATCTTTCAGATTATCTACGACCAGAATATCTGTATGGCCACGATCGTTCAGCGTCTTAACGATATTGCTGCCGATCATACCTGCGCCACCGGTTACGATAATCATATTGCTACCTTTAACGTTTTGTGGTGAAACGGGACGTCTCACGCGTAATGTCACCATCATAACATTTCATCCCGTCACAGACAGCCAGATGACTCCGTAAGGTCAGGACCCAAAATGCCTGTGACGTGAACTGTGCTACATAATTCACATTATTTTGGTCGATTAGGCGTTAAAAGGCGATATGTTCAGTCGTATTTGCCCCTACCTACCTTTTCAGGAGTGTAATAATGTCAGCGCATTTTTATCAGCATATTCGTCAGCAACTGGCTATCGCCCAGCAAGAAGGGCTGTTCAAAAAAGAACGTATTATCACTTCCGCGCAGCAGGCTGAAATCGACGTTGGGCATCATCACGCTGTCATTAATTTCTGTGCAAATAATTACCTTGGGCTGGCTAACCATCCTGCTTTGATTCAGGCCGCGAAAGAGGGAATGGATTCGCACGGTTTTGGGATGGCATCGGTGCGCTTTATATGTGGTACGCAGGATAAGCACAAACAATTGGAAAGAAAACTGGCTGATTTTCTGGGTATGGAAGACGCCATACTTTACTCCTCCTGCTTCGATGCGAATGGCGGATTATTTGAAACACTGCTGGGGGCTGAGGATGCCATCATTTCTGACGCACTTAATCACGCGTCGATTATTGATGGTGTGCGTCTGTGTAAAGCACAACGCTACCGTTACGCCAATAATGACATGACCGAGTTACGTGCCCGCCTGCAGGAAGCCAAAGATAACGGCGCAAAGACCATCATGATTGCAACCGATGGCGTCTTCTCTATGGATGGCGTAATTGCCAATCTGAAAGGCATTTGCGATTTGGCAGACGAATACTCAGCCCTGGTCATGGTCGATGATTCCCATGCGGTGGGTTTTGTGGGAAAGGCAGGGCGGGGAACGCATGAGTATTGTGATGTCATGGGGCGGGTAGACATCATCACCGGCACCCTGGGTAAGGCGCTGGGGGGGGCTTCCGGTGGCTATACGGCAGCCAAAGCCGAGGTTATAGAATGGCTACGTCAGCGTTCAAGACCTTATCTGTTCTCTAATTCACTGGCACCCGCAATCGTGGCTGCCTCATTGCGCGTTCTGGATCTGTTAAGCGAAGGCGACGGACTGCGTCAGCGCCTCTGGGAAAACGCACGCCTGTTCCGTGAAAAAATGACGGCAGCGGGCTTTACGCTGGCGGGGGCCGATCACGCCATCATTCCGGTCATGCTGGGCGAAGCCAGCGTAGCGCAGGCGTTTGCACATCTGCTTCAGCAGGAGGGGATTTATGTGACCGGATTTTTCTATCCGGTAGTGCCAAAAGGTCAGGCACGTATTCGCACACAAATTTCAGCCGCGCACAGCCAGCAGCAGCTCGATACCGCTGTGGCCGCTTTCACGCGGATTGGTAAGCAACTTGGTGTGATCGCCTGAGGACAGACCATGAAAGCACTTGCGAAACTGAAAAAAGAGCAGGGTATCTGGATGGTTAACGATGCGCCCATTCCGGAGCCTGGCCACAACGATTTGCTGATCAAAATCCGCAAAACCGCGATCTGCGGCACCGATGTACATATTTACAACTGGGACGACTGGTCCCGTAAAACGATCCCCGTGCCCATGATTGTTGGCCATGAATATGTAGGCGAAGTGGTGGCTGTGGGGCAGGAAGTGAAAGGGTTTCAGATTGGCGATCGCGTTTCGGGTGAAGGTCACATTACCTGCGGGCACTGCCGTAACTGCCGGGCAGGGCGGACACATTTATGCCGCAATACGCAAGGTGTAGGTGTCAACCGGCAGGGATGCTTTGCTGAATATCTGGTGATCCCTGCCTTTAATGCCTTCAAAATTCCCGACAATATTTCAGACGAACTGGCGTCGATTTTTGACCCGTTTGGCAACGCAGTTCATACCGCTTTGTCCTTCGATCTGGTGGGAGAAGACGTTCTGATCTCTGGGGCAGGGCCGATTGGAATCATGGCGGCGGCGGTATGTCGTCATGTGGGTGCACGAAATGTCGTCATCACAGACATTAATGATTATCGCCTTGAACTGGCCCGTAAAATGGGCGTGACCTGTGCGGTCAACGTGGCGAAACAGGACTTGCGTGAGGTCATGCATACGCTCGATATGCGAGAGGGCTTTGACGTGGGCTTAGAAATGTCGGGCGCACCGCCTGCTTTTCGGACCCTGCTTGACGTCATGAATCACGGCGGTCGTATTGCCTTACTGGGCATTCCGCCCGGTGAAATGGCCATCGACTGGAATCAGGTGATTTTTAAAGGGCTGTTTATTAAGGGCATTTACGGGCGGGAGATGTTTGAAACCTGGTACAAGATGGCCGCACTGATACAGTCAGGTCTGGATCTCACCCCGATCATTACACATCGCTACGATATAGATGACTTTCAGCGAGGTTTTGATGATATGCGGTCGGGGCAATCAGGAAAGGTGATTCTGAGCTGGACGTAATGTTGCCCTTTGTTTTTTAACGTTGACGCTCAGCATCGGGTTTAAGGCCGATGCTGAGTGTGTCAAAAAAGTGCATTAATACGGCGATACAGCGGGCTCTCAGCGATGCTCTCACCAATCACGCCCAGTGCGCGTGTAGCAGGCACAGGTGACAGTGGTTGCTTTACTTTACATTCGCCTGGCGGCTGGAAGCCTTGCACTGGTTTATTGCGCGGCAGGGTTTTTGCCGGCGAAGCACTGCCGTTACGCAGCGGCTCATTTAATAACTGACCCGGTGTCACCAGCGTAATATCCGCAGGCAAAGTGGGCAGCATTTGTTGCAACACGCGCACAGTGTTCGGGTGCGGGTGACCAATCGCAATCGCATAGCCATCCCGCTCGGCCAGTTTCACTGCCCGACTAAATTGCTGACGGATGGCGTTGATGTCCTGGCTGTCGTCCAGAAAGACCCTGCGCTTTAGCACTCTGACATTCGTGCCCTGGGCGGCGGGTACAGACTGGCTGTTGCCAATCGTCATGCTGTCAAGGAAGTACAGATTGTACTGGTTAAGGGCCTGCATGACTTTTTGCATACCCGGCAGACTGGACGTCATTTTGCTGCCCATATGGTTATTCAGCCCCACCGCATAAGGCACGTTATTTACTGCACTGCGGATGATGCGATCAATCTCGGCGCTGCTCATCTCGGGCGTTAACGTGTTTTTTTCAAGGGGTTGCTTACTGAGAGGGGCCATGGGCAGATGAATCAGGACTTCGTGTCCGCCCTGATGCGCTTTGATTGCCATTTGACGTGCATAGGGCGCATCGGGGAGGACGGCAACCGATATCGCCTGCGGCATCTGCAACACTTTATTCTCTTCTGTAGGCCGGTAGCCGACATCATCAATAACAATGGCGAGCTTACCGGCCTGGGCTGCGAAACTGAGCAGCAATCCACTCAGCAGCGCAACCAGGGTCTTTCGCTGACGTAACACTTATTTTCCTAACCACGGAAGTGGATTAACCGCTTTACCCTGACGCCGGATTTCAAAGTAGAGCGAAGGTGTACCACGGCCACCGCTGGTGCCGACCAGGGCAATAGGCTGACCTGCTTTTACCTGAGCGCCGACGCTGACCAGTGCGCTTTGGTTGTAACCATAGAGGCTCATATCCCCTTTGCCATGTTCAATCACGACGACGAGGCCATAACCCTGTAACCAGTCAGCCATCAACACGCGACCATCGGCAATGGCTTTAACTTCTGTGCCCTCAGGCGCGTTAATGACCAGCCCTTTCCAGCGTAATTCGCCCTGAAGCTCCTCACCGAAGCGATGCTCAATCCGTCCTCTTACTGGCCAGATGTCCTGACCATTTGGCCGCCCAAGCCCGCCTGTGCGCGCCATCAGTTCGCGTTCACTCTGGGTTGGCTGATAGCTGGAGCCTTTCGCTTTTGCCTGCACCTGACGCTGGCGGACTTTTTCAGCCTCACGCGCTTCCCGTGCGGCGCGTTCACGCGCTTCTCGCTCGGCACGGGCAATTTTGTCTTGCAGGCGGCTTTCGTTCTGCCGCATCTCGACCAAATCAGCCTGATCTTTCTGCAGCGCACTTTCCAGAGAGGTTAGCGTTTTTTTGCGGGCGGCACTGGCTTGCTGAAGTTTGTCTTGCTGTGCTTGCTGCTGAGTTAACAACGATTTTTGCTGCTGCTGTTTTTGTTCCAGCGATGCGCGCTGTTGAGCCAGTTCCTTGCGGGTAGTTTGCAGGGCGGTGATATTTTCCTGACGTGCCGTGTTCAGGTAACCAAAGTAGGCCAGGATGCGCTCGCTGCGCTGACTTTCTTCACCACCTAACAGCAGTTGCAGGCCCTTGTGCTGGCCCTGACGAAAAGCGGCATCCAGTTGCTCTGCCAGCAGTTTTTCCTGCTGAGCCTGTTGTTTCTCAAGGTGGGCAACGGAGGCGGTGACCTGCGCGATGTCATTGTTTAAGACGGACAGACTATTGCGCGTTTCACGCAACTGCCGGCTGGCCTGCGCAATGATTTTTTCCTGACTTTGCAGCTGATTAAGCAACTGGCTGCGCTGGGCTTTTTGCGCCTTAACGCTTTTTTCTTTTTCAGCAATTTCCTGCTGAATGGATTTCAGTTGCGCTTTGTTATCATCAGCGGCCAGCCCGGGTAAGGGCAATGACAACAGGCCCGCATAAAGCAGGCTAAAAGACAGAACGGACAAGCGTGTAAACAGCGGCACGGTAACGCCGTTGTGACGGGTCCATGTTGGCAGAGCAGGTGTCTTTCCCTTCATAGGTCGATGATTATTCCACGATGAACAGTTGCTTACCAGCATTGCCGACCGGCTTTTGCTTCCCTAAACGTGACCATTTTCAACAGTACAAGGCATAAGCGTCACGACATTTTTGCCATTCGGTGAATTTTTTTGGAAAATGACGCACAAATTATCACTCTGCCCGCTTAGCGTCTGTACATGCGAAGTGGCGCAGGTATACTCAGAAGCCTTGTTTTAGCTTATTAGCCCGGTCTGGAGTCGTTACCCCTCATGCAAGAAATTATGCAGTTTGCAAGCAATCACCCCATCCTGAGTCTGGCATGGGTCGTTTTACTTATACTGGTGATTGTGACCACCGTTAAAGGGATGTTCTCTAAAGTAAAAACGATCAGTCGAGGCGAAGCAACCCGACTTATTAACAAAGAGGATGCGGTGGTGGTAGACGTGCGTTCGCGCGACGATTACCGCAAGGGGCATATTTCGGGCGCGGTCAACGTCGCTGCAGCTGATATCAAGAAAGGCAGTTTTGGCGAGCTGGAAAAGCATAAAACACAGCCCATAATTGTGGTATGCGCTACCGGGCAGAGCGCGGCCGATCCTGCTGCACATCTGAGCGCGGCAGGTTTCAATCAGGTGAGCGTGCTCAAAGACGGTATTAGCGGTTGGAGCGGCGAAAATCTGCCGTTAGTTCGCGGTAAATAACCATCCTGAGGTCCCTATGGCAAACGTTGAGATTTATACCAAACCAACCTGTCCGTATTGTCATCGCGCAAAAGCGCTGCTGAATGAGAAAGGCGCGGCGTTCCAGGAGATCCCCATTGATGGGGACATGGCAAAACGTGAAGAGATGATTAAGCGCAGCGGCCGCACGACAGTGCCTCAGATCTTTATTGATGGCCAGCATATTGGTGGCTGCGACGATTTGATGGCACTTAACGATCGTCAGGGTTTAGATCCGTTACTTCAGGCGTAGTTTTACGCCAGACATTTTAACTTACAGGACTTAGTCACATGTCAGAACATAACACTAACGAAATGCAATTCCAGATTCAGCGCGTTTACACGAAGGATATTTCTTTTGAAGCGCCCAATGCGCCGCAGGTGTTTCAGAAAGAGTGGGAGCCAGACGTTAAGCTGGATCTGGATACTGCCTCTTCGCAGCTGGCTGATGAAGTGTATGAAGTGGTGCTGCGTGTGACCGTTACGGCAACCGTTGGCGAAGATACCGCTTTCCTGTGTGAAGTTCAGCAGGCAGGTATTTTCACCATCGGTGGCATTGAAGGTACCCAGATGGCGCATTGCCTTGGCGCTTACTGCCCAAATATCCTGTTCCCTTATGCCCGCGAATGCATCACCAGCCTGGTTTCACGTGGTACCTTCCCGCAGCTTAACCTTGCGCCAGTGAACTTTGATGCGCTGTTTATGAATTATCTGCAGCAGCAGCAAGGCGAAGAAGCGCAACATCAGGATGCCTGATGACCACTCACGCTTCGATTAGCGTCATCGGTGCCGGTTCATACGGCACCGCTTTGGCGATTACGCTGGCCCGCAATGGCCACCCGGTGCTGCTGTGGGGGCACAATCCTGCCCATATGGCACAACTTCAGTCCGACCGCTGCAACCGTGCTTTCCTGCCAGATGTAACGTTTCCCGATAATCTGACTGTTGAACCTGACCTGAATACCGTTATAGCCGCCAGCCGCGATTTGTTGGTTGTTGTACCGAGTCATGTTTTCGGCGATGTGCTGACGCAGATAAAGCCCGGTTTACGTGATGACTCACGCATCGTCTGGGCAACGAAAGGACTGGAGAAGGAAACGGGTCGTCTGCTGCAGGATGTTGCCCGCGACATTTTGGGCGAAACGATTCCACTGGCCGTCATCTCCGGCCCCACTTTTGCAAAAGAACTGGCAGCGGGTTTACCAACAGCGATTGCGCTGGCGGCTACTGACGCGCAGTTCGCAGAAGATTTACAACAGCGACTGCACTGCGGCAAAAGCTTTCGCGTCTATAACAATCCCGATTTTATTGGGGTTCAACTGGGCGGCGCGGTGAAAAACGTCATTGCTATCGGTGCTGGCATGTCTGATGGCATCGGCTTTGGTGCGAATGCACGCACGGCGTTAATTACGCGCGGGCTGGCCGAGATGAGTCGTCTGGGTGCGGCATTAGGCGCAGATGCCACAACATTTATGGGCATGGCCGGTTTGGGCGATCTGGTGCTGACCTGTACTGATAACCAATCGCGTAATCGTCGTTTTGGCATGATGCTCGGGCAGGGTGAAGATGTCGATAGCGCACAACGCATTATCGGACAAGTTGTAGAAGGCTACAGAAATACCAAAGAAGTCAAAGCGCTGGCTGCACGCACAGGGGTTGAAATGCCTATCACCGAACAGATTTATCAGGTGCTCTATTGCGGAAAACCGGCACGAGATGCAGCATTAAGCCTGCTGGGGCGTTCACGGAAGGACGAAAACAGCACAAACTAAAGCAGGAAGCCAAGCGTCATCACCTGTAGCGCCGGTCAAGGCGCTTTTTTTATCGGGAGAAAACAGCATGTCGTCTGATGAGTTAGAACTGGTCTGGAACAACATTAAGGCAGAAGCACGCGCGCTGGCAGACTGCGAGCCAATGCTGGCCAGCTTTTATCATGCGACATTGCTTAAGCATGAGAATCTGGGCAGCGCCCTGAGCTATATGCTGGCCAATAAGCTGGCGAATCCAATCATGCCTGCTATCGCGATTCGTGAAGTTGTCGAAGAGGCCTACCGAAAAGATCCCTCAATGATTGCTTCCGCTGCCTGCGATATTCAGGCCGTGCGCCAGCGCGATCCTGCGGTTGATAAATATTCGACGCCGCTGCTGTATCTGAAAGGTTTTCATGCGCTTCAGGCCCATCGTATCGGGCACTGGCTTTGGAATGAAGGCCGACGCGCCTTAGCCGTTTACCTGCAAAATGAAGTGTCCGTTTCCTTTGCTGTGGACATTCATCCGGCCGCAAAAATTGGACACGGGATCATGCTGGATCACGCTACAGGTATTGTGATCGGTGAAACGGCCGTCGTGGAAAACGATGTGTCCATCCTGCAGTCGGTGACGCTCGGCGGGACCGGTAAAACCAGCGGCGACCGTCATCCGAAAATTCGCGAAGGCGTCATGATTGGCGCAGGTGCAAAAATTCTGGGCAATATTGAAGTTGGTCGCGGTGCCAAGATTGGTGCTGGCTCTGTTGTGCTGCAACCCATTCCGCCTCACACCACCGCCGCTGGCGTGCCTGCGCGCATCGTTGGCAAGCCCGGCAGTGAAAAGCCGTCCATGGATATGGACCAGCATTTCAGCGGCAATGGCGCAGGTTTTCAGTTTGGTGACGGAATTTAGGACTTAATCAACGCGCCAGCGTAGTCGAGTTGGCGCCAGGCTTCGTATACCACCACGGATACCGCATTTGATAAATTCATACTGCGGCTTTCCGCCCGCATGGGAATCCGTATTTTTTGCTCTGCAGGCAGCGTCTGTAGCACCTCTGCGGGCAAGCCCCGACTCTCTGGACCAAACAGCAGATAATCTCCCTGCTGCCAGGCGACGGCACTGTGCGCGGGCGTCCCCTTCGTTGTCAACGCAAACAGCCGCGCAGGTTGCTCGGTCGTCATGAACGCCTGAAAATCAGCATGGAACTTAATGGCGGTGAACTCGTGGTAATCCAGTCCCGCGCGACGAAGGCGCTTGTCGTCCCAGGCAAAACCCAGCGGTTCGATAAGGTGAAGCTGGAAGCCGGTATTGGCGCACAGGCGAATAATATTACCTGTATTGGGTGGAATTTCTGGTTCAAAGAGTACGATGTTAAGCATAAGGCCCCCGGTAACGAGGGCCGAAGCATAGCAAATTATTGTCTGCCAGAGGAGTAAAGTGGCAGCCAGATTGTCAGACGCAGACCACCCAGTGGGCTGTCATCTGCTTTTACCCAGCCACGGTGCTGCTGAATGGCCGTTTCCACAATGGCCAGCCCCAGGCCGGTGCCGCCGGACTCTCGGTCGCGCGCCTCGTCAGTGCGGTAAAACGGTCGGAATATCTGCTCACGATCTTCCGGGCTCACGCCGGGACCATCGTCGTCAACGTGAACGGTAATGCCTGAAATATCAACGGAAAAACTGACGCTGATATGGGTATGAGAGTAGCGCAACGCATTCCGCACGATATTCTCCAGCGCACTTTCAAGCGCATGGGGGTTACCATACAAAGGCCATGGCCCCGGAGGATAAGGGATCTCCAGTGTCTTACCCATTTGTTCCGCTTCAAATCGGGCGTCTTCCAGCACGCCGTTCCACAGCTGATTTGCCTTCATGGCCTCGCTGACCAGCGCGTTCTTATGCTGGGTCCTCGACAGCACCAGTAGGTCATTAATCATGCCATCGAGGCGTTGTGCTTCCGTCTCTATACGTTCCAGCTCTTTGCCTTCACCATGACGGCGGCGCAGCAGCGCAGTCGCCAGCTGTAATCGCGTTAATGGCGTGCGTAATTCGTGGCTGATATCAGACAGTAAGCGCTGCTGACCGTTCATCATCCGTTCCAGCGCACTGACCATCTGGTTAAAGCTGGAACCTGCCGCCAGAAATTCCTGTGGGCCTGATTCCAGTTCAGGATGCTGGCGCAGATTACCGCTGGCGACTTCGTCCGCGGCATATTTAAGTTTCCGTGCAGGACGCGCCAGGCTCCATGCCAGCCACAACAGAAGCGGTGAGCTGATCAGCATGGTAACAATGAGCAGCAGCAAAGGGCGATCAAACAACAGATTAATAAAATCCAGCTGAGAGCTGCTGGCGGGGCGGATCAGATACAGCTGATAGTTATCCTCTCCGTCCCGGACGGCGAAAGGACCTACCATCTCTACCCGGCCATATTTCTTCTTCTGTGGGTGATCGGCGTTATCTGACTGACCGATGAAGTTACGAATGACCTGCATTTCATTATGCTGTGCGCCGATGACCCGGCCTTCACTGGTGACCAGGAGCAAACGTTGGCCGGGTGGAGCCCACTTCTCAATAGCGCGAAATAAGCGCCGCCACCACATCAAATCATTAGGCGGATCGCGTGACAGCTCGGCTTCAACGTGCTGCTCGATCATCGTGCCCTGGCGCTGCTCGCTTTCCAGCAGCGCCGTCATCTGGCGTGAATCAAGCTTGGGTACCATGAGCACCAGCATCAATACCAGTGCCAGCGTCAGCCAGAAAATAGCAAAGATGCGGGTAGTCAAACTGCCTATCATGATGCCGAAACCATCAAATAACCGCGGCCACGTAAGGTCTTGAACCACGGATGCCCATCGCGACGTTCAGGGAGTTTACGGCGCAGGTTCGAGATGTGCATATCGATGGCACGGTCAAAAGGCGTCAGGCGTTTACCCAGCACCTCCTGGCTAAGATGCTCGCGCGAGACAACCTGACCTAAATGCTGAGCCAAAAGGTACAACAGGGTGAATTCTGTGCCGGTGAGATCCAGCGTTTCGTTATCGAAACTGGCTTCCTGACGGCCCGGGTTCAGGCGCAGGCAGTCCACTTCCAGCGTAGGTGAGCTGTTATCGTGCTGCTGCTGTTGTTCGCTCCAGTTCGAACGGCGCAGGATAGCGCGTATGCGCGCAACCAGCTCCCGATCGTTAAAGGGCTTAGGCAGATAGTCATCGGCGCCCAGCTCAAGGCCCAGCACACGATCAAGCTCGCTTCCGCGGGCGGTAAGCATAATCACAGGTGTTTGATACTGCTGGCGTAATTCTTTCAGGGTGTCGATACCGTTTTTCTTGGGCATCATGACATCCAGTAAAAGCAAATCAATTGAGTTATCGAGCAGATTCAGTGCTTGCTCACCATCGCTGGCAACCACCACTTCAAACCCTTCCATTTCTAACAGTTCTTTTAAAAGCGAAGTCAATTCGCGGTCATCATCTACCAACAGGATTTTATTCATTTTTGTAGCCCTCCGCAGGCAAAATAGCGTGTTCCTATGATACCAATCCATCGCTTTACGTACTTTTACACCCCCTGACGGATGTTTGCAGCTATCGCCGTACACTGGCTATCGTTGAATCGCAAAACAGAACGAACTGGAGTAAACGATGCGCAAATTAACCGCCGTCGTTCTTGCCTCAGCGATGGTTCTCAGTCACGCCAGCGCAGGAGCAGCAGAGTCGATGGCGCTTGACGAGGTGCATCACGGCGGATTTACGACAGGCAGTATGACGCAAAATTCGCAAAGTCACATGTTCGACGGCATTGAGTTGACGGAACATCAACGACAACAAATGCGTGACCTTATGCAGCAAGCCCGACATGACCGTCCGGCAACGAATATTGATGATATCGCAGCTATGCACGATTTGGTGACGGCAGATAAATTTAACGAAGCGGCCATACGTGACAAGGCAGAGGCCATCGCCAAAGTTCAGGTTGAACAGCAAGTTGAGATGGCGAGAGTGCGTAATCAGATGTACCACCTGTTAACGCCCGAGCAGCAGGCCGCGTTACAGAAGAATTATGAGCAGCGCCTGAATGCCATGCGTAAGCTCTCAAGTTTGCAGCCAGCTTCGACGCTGCAACCCGTAAGTCGTACCAGTAGTAACCAGTAGTAAATAGTATCCCTGTTTTCCTTGCCATAGACACATCCCTGTCTTCCCCCTCATGATGAGGGGGTTTTTTTTATCTGTTTTTCGCCATTATTTACTGTAGTTTTACAGTGCGCGAAAAAATGATCTGGACGATTGAATGGCAACGTTTTTTTATTTTTCTTACGCACGCTTTCCTGTCTGTTATTACTGTCTTGCCGATCTGTTTTACAGGTCGTGAGTTATTTCCAATCGATTGATAAATATAAAGATTACATTAATTTATTTGTGCATTTTCCTTTCTTTTCAAGGGGCTGTAATTATCCCGCTCCGCTTGCACCTTATCCGGCCTCGCCTACACTTATATTGTCTCAGCAAGGAAGCCGATGCACTTCTGAAATTAACGGAGAGCAGCAACCACATCATGTAGTCCGAATTAATCTATTAATGGAGTAAATTATGGCAGAGCATCGTGGTGGTTCAGGTAATTTCGCAGACAACCCGCAAAAAGCCTCTGAAGCCGGTAAAAAAGGCGGAAAGAGCAGCGGCAACGGCGGCGGCGGTAATTTCAAAAATAACCCCGAAAAAGCCTCCGAAGCGGGCAAGAAAGGCGGCAAAAAATAATTTTGCTGAGCACTGAACCAAATCTGCACGTTGATTTGGCGCTTACTTAGGTAAGCAATCCTTCGCCCCATCGTTACCCGATGGGGCGAAGTCGTATTATCTCTTCCCGTCTTATCCCTCATCACGCTGTCCGAACGGTATCAGTCGGGCGCATCGCCTGCGTCAGTGTTAAACTTAGCCCTTCTCTGCTGTTATTTTACCTCTTCAGTCATGATGTTCATGGAGTGTGGCATGCAGGCTTCGTATGGAAAGTGGGTTAAATCTGCGGCGATTGCGGCGACGCTGCTGGCGACAACCTTGTTAATTATCAAGATTTTTGCCTGGTGGTATACCGGATCGGTTAGCCTGCTGGCTGCCATGGTTGATTCGCTGGTGGACATTGCCGCTTCCCTGACAAACCTGCTGGTGGTGCGCTATTCCCTTCAGCCCGCTGACGCCGATCACACCTTTGGCCACGGTAAAGCGGAATCGCTGGCCGCCCTGGCGCAAAGCATGTTCATTTCAGGTTCGGCACTTTTCCTCTTTCTGACGGGTATTCAGCATCTCGCTTCCCCGAATGAACTGCGATCGCCCGGTATGGGCATTATCGTGACGGTGCTGGCTCTCATTTCGACATTACTGCTGGTGGCTTTCCAGCGCTGGGTCGTACGAAAAACACGCAGTCAGGCGATTCGGGCCGATATGCTGCATTATCAATCCGATGTTTTCATGAACGGGGCAATTTTGGTCGCGCTGGTGTTAACCAGCTACGGATTCGCTCGTGCCGATGCGCTGTTTGCGCTGGGCATTGGCGTGTATATTCTCGTCAGCGCACTTTGGATGGGCTATGAAGCCGTTCAGTCCCTGTTGGACAGAGCCTTACCCGATGAAGAACGACAACATATTATTGCGATTTCATCAAACTGGCCCGGTGTGCAAGGCGTTCATGATGTGCGGACGCGTCAGTCTGGCCCGACGAAATTTATTCAGCTTCACGTAGAGCTGGAAGATCAATTACCGTTAGTGCAGGCACACCGAATCGCCGATCAGGTTGAAAAAGCATTACGCGAAGCCTTTCCCGGGTCGGACGTCATTATTCATCAGGATCCCTGTTCTGTGGTACCGTCAGAGAAACAGGATGCATTCAATTTCTGACGCACAGGAAAGACGTTAGAAAGATGAAAATGACATGCAGCTAACATTGCTAAAAAAATTAGTGAAAAGTTGTCTGACCTGAATCAATTCAGCATCAGGCCTTTGATATACTATCTGCCATCATATGTCGCGCTTACCACATCAGTGTTCATCAGCGTTGCACAGGCCGGATTAACCCTTAGTTTTGAACAATCCAGAGGTTGTCATGATCAAAAAAATTGGTGTACTGACCAGCGGCGGTGACGCCCCAGGCATGAACGCAGCCATTCGCGGTGTAGTTCGCTCCGCATTAAGCGAAGGGCTGGAAGTTTTTGGTATCTATGACGGCTATCAGGGTTTATATGAAGATCGCATGATCAACCTCGACCGCTACAGTGTGTCAGATATGATCAATCGCGGCGGCACGTTCCTGGGTTCTGCACGTTTTCCTGAGTTTCGCAATGATGATGTCCGCCAGGTAGCAATCGAGAACCTGAAAAAGCGGGGCATTGATGCCTTAGTAGTGATCGGTGGCGACGGTTCGTATATGGGGGCCAAGCGGCTCACCGAAATGGGCTTTCCGTGTATCGGTCTGCCAGGCACGATTGACAACGACGTGGCCGGGACAGATTACACCATCGGCTACTTTACGGCGCTGGAAACGGTCGTCGAAGCCATTGACCGCCTGCGTGATACGTCGTCATCGCATCAGCGCATCTCGATTGTTGAAGTCATGGGCCGTTACTGTGGCGACCTGACGCTGGCTGCGGCTATTGCCGGGGGATGTGAATTTATCGTGTTACCTGAGATTCCTTACACTCGTGAGGAACTGGTGGCAGAGATTAAAGCCGGTATTGCGAAAGGTAAAAAGCACGCGATCGTAGCTATTACGGAGCACATCTGTGATATCGACGACCTGGCGCGTTTCATCGAAACAGAAACCAAACGCGAAACGCGCGCCACGGTACTTGGTCACATTCAGCGCGGCGGCGCGCCCTGCGCTTATGACCGCATTCTTGCGTCGCGCATGGGTGCCTATTCGATTGAGTTGCTGATGCAGGGCTACGGTGGCCGGTGTGTAGGTATCCAGAATGACAAGATGGTCCATCACGATATCATTGATGCCATTGAAAATATGAAACGTCCCTTTAAGCGTGACTGGATGGATACGGCTAAGCAGCTGTACTAAGTATTACCGGGCATGCTTAACGGCATGCCCTTATGCCTTCCTCATATTCCCCAAAGTTATAACCGCTTATTTTTAATTCTTTTAGCTATAATCGCGTTTATGTCACGCTTGTCTCATCATGAATGGGGAGAGTGCGCAATGAATAAATGGGCCGTGGGTTTAGGGTTGTTACTGGCATCTGGCAGTGTTCTGGCGAAGGATATTCAGCTGCTAAACGTTTCTTATGATCCTACCCGGGAACTCTACGAGCAGTACAACAAGGCCTTTAGCGCGCACTACAAACAGGAAACGGGCGACAACGTGGTCATCCGCCAGTCGCACGGCGGTTCAGGTAAACAGGCGACTTCTGTCATCAACGGTATTCGTGCTGATGTGGTGACGCTGGCGCTGCAGTCGGATGTTGATGCAATTGCTGATCGCGGTCGCATTGATAAAGACTGGATTAAACGTCTGCCCGACAACTCCGCGCCTTATACCTCCACGATTGTCTTTTTGGTGCGTAAAGGCAATCCTAAAGGCATCCATGACTGGAGCGATCTTATCAAGCCCGGCGTTTCGGTGATTACTCCAAATCCTAAAACGTCAGGCGGCGCTCGCTGGAATTACCTGGCTGCCTGGGGCTGGGCACTGGATCATAACAACGGCGATCAGGCAAAAGCACAGCGTTACGTGAAAGATCTGTTTAAGCATGTTGAAGTGCAGGATTCCGGTGCGCGCGGCGCAACCAATACCTTTGTAGAGCGTGGTATTGGTGATGTCCTGATCGCCTGGGAAAACGAAGCCTACCTGGCGGTCAATAAACTGGGTAAAGACAAATTTGAAATTGTGACGCCAAGTGAATCGATTCTCGCGGAGCCAACTGTGTCCGTCGTGGATAAGGTGGTCGATGAGAAGGGAACGCGTCAGGTGGCGGAAGCCTATCTGAAATATCTCTACTCGACGGAAGGGCAGACGATTGCGGCTGAAAACTATTATCGTCCGCGCAATGAAGAGGTCGCGAAGAAGTTCGCCAGTACGTTTGCGCCGGTAAAATTGTTTACCATCGACGATAAGTTTGGCGGCTGGGCGAAGGCGCAAAAAACGCACTTCGCTGATGGCGGCACCTATGATCAGATCATGAAGCCGTAATCCTTACCGGTTATTCTTGAAGCCAGCGGAAACGCTGGTTTTTTTATGCGTGACATTTACGCGCTGTCAGGTGAGGATGCGAATGAAAACAGTCAGGGGAAGATAACAATGCAGGCAAATCGTCGGGCCTTCATCATCATTGCGCTTCTGCTGGTATTGATTGGCGCAGGGATCCTGGTTGCGGCTACGCATGTTAAAACGAATGCGGATGCGCTTTGGCAAATCGTCAGTGAAAAGTGTCTGCCCGATCAGCTCACGCATGGTCAACCCGCGCCGTGTCAGCACGTTGATCTGCAGCACCGCTACGCGCTGTTGAAAGACCGAAACGGCCCCCTTCAGTATCTGCTCATCCCCATTGATAAAATCACCGGAATCGAAAGCCCACAGTTGCTCCGTTCAGACACGCCGAATTATTTTGACCTGGCCTGGCAGGACAGAGGCGTCGTGGCGCAAAAATATGGCAAGCCCATCAACGACAGTGTGCTGTCACTGGCCATCAATTCCCAGTACGGCCGTACCCAGAATCAGCTTCATATTCATCTTTCATGCCTTCGGCCTGATGTGAGAAAGCAACTGGATGCGCTGACACCCACGTTCACACCGGAATGGAAAGCCGTCACCTTTCTCAGTCATACTTATCACGTGCGTACGCTGAGTGAAGCCGAGCTGGCAGAGCAAAGCGTATTTATCCGTCTGGCCGCTGAGATACCGCATGCACGCGATCAGATGGGCCGCTACGGCCTCGCGTTAGCGCGCTTGTCTGATGGGCGGTTGATACTGATGGCAGTGGAGCGCAACTGGCTGTTGTTAAATAAAGGTTCCGCTGAGGAAGTGCAGGATCACGACTGCGCGTTACTGCAACCCATAAAAAAAGCGGCCTGATTTGGCCGCTCAGAATGGACTAAGCGCCAGGTCAGCCTTGTTTGGCTGCCGCGGCTGCTTTAACGATGACCGCAAATGCATCGGCTTTCAGTGACGCACCGCCAACCAGGGCACCGTCAATGTCCGGCTGCGTAAACAGCTCGGCTGCATTTTTATCGTTGACTGAACCACCGTACTGAATAATCACTTGCTCAGCGACAGCAGCATCTTTTTTCGCGATATGGTCACGAATGAATTTGTGAACGGCCTGCGCCTGCGCTGGGGTGGCTGATTTACCCGTGCCAATCGCCCAGACGGGTTCGTAAGCGATAACCGCATCTTTAAATGCTTCGGCACCCTGAGTGGTCAGTACAGCATCAAGCTGACGTGCACACACTTCTTCGGTTTTGCCTGCTTCATTTTCGGCTTCGGTTTCGCCGATGCACAGAACCGGCACCAGACCCGCTGCTTTTAAGACGGCAAATTTTTTCGCAATGAATTCATCGCTTTCTTTATGGTAAGTGCGGCGTTCTGAGTGACCAATGATGATGTACTTCGCGCCAATATCTTTCAGCATCTCAGCGGAAATCTCGCCGGTAAATGCGCCAGACAGGTTTACATCAACGTTTTGAGCACCCAGTGCAATATGGCTACCGGAGACAGCATGTTTAGCCTGATCAAGATAGAGCGCAGGGGGGGCAATAGCAACGCCACAGCCTTCCACGCCCGACAGTTCTTTGCGCAGACCGTCGATCAGTTCGGCTGTCATATGCTTGCTGCCATTCAACTTCCAGTTACCCATAACCAGTGGATGTCGCATTCTATCCTCCGCATAACGCGATACATGAAATGGCGCTGCCCTGGGGCAACGTTGTCTGCCAGACAGTATAGAGATCAAATAATGCCATGGCTTTGCTTTTCGTCATTTTTGCCCCGTCCATCAGGGCGTAGCCAGCGCCAGTTTTACCGGCTCAATGGCAAAGGTGAGTCCTTTATCCCCGTTATCTGAAACCACGAAACGCAGTGCGCCTTCAACGTGCTCATAGTATCGTGAGCCTTTACCGGCTTTAAGCAGCGTTTCCAGCTTTTTTCGCCCTTCTTCCTGCGTGAGTCCCGGCACAAAAAAACGTAACATGGCGGTCATATAATCAAGCGCCTTAGCCTGCGAGGCGCTCTGGTCAGGCCCCGGAATCGGCAGCCACGTGATCTGCAACGTTTTGATTTTGCCCGTGCCCGGCTCAAGCGCCGTAGAAGAATAAAGGGTTTCATTAATTTTGGTGGCGGCGCGTGTCAGATCGCTCTTTTCATCGCGCGTATCAATGGCACTGTATTCCCTGAGCGGCAATTGGGGATTGGCCAGGTTGTATTTTTCACGAAACTGGCCAATGGTCATGTCCAGCGTGGGTGCGCCCGGTAACAGATAGGGTGCGGTTGGCATGTGTTCAGCCTTGTCGAGGGGTTGCGGATCGGCGGCAAATACCGGAACCGTCAGCGCGACGCTCAGCAACAGTACGCCTGGCAAATTCTTCATTTTGTCGGCTCTGACCAATAAACTCGATGCCAAATTAGAACGGTTTTTATCTTCAAGGTCAAAAGTGTGCAGCGTAAAATTTTGTCTAAGGAAAGTGCATGATAATCCAGCAATGGTTTTTCTCTTTTCGCGGGCGCGTAGGGCGTC
The DNA here is from genome assembly GCF_003201175.1 of Pantoea sp. PNA 03-3. NCBI lineage: Bacteria > Pseudomonadati > Pseudomonadota > Gammaproteobacteria > Enterobacterales > Erwiniaceae > Pantoea > Pantoea sp. PNA 03-3. The sequence continues at coordinate 78,728 of NZ_QICO01000011.1, forward strand.
GGGATTTTTGGCTCTGGCAGGCAATCTGGGTACTGCTAACCAGCCTGCTGTTTTTCCTGGCAGGTAACGATCTGCTGGACACACAGATGGCTGCGTTTGGCATCGTCTGCTTATTGTGGCCTGCCAGCGCGATTGTGGTTAAACGCCTGCACGATCGCGATCGCCGGGGCTACTGGGCCCTCCTGCTGATTGCCGCCTGGCTACTGATGGCAGGCAACTGGAGCATGACGGGAGAGGTCTTACAGTGGCTCATCGGGCGCGTACTGCCCTTTATTATCTTGGCCGGATTGATTCTGGATCTGGGGGTGTTTCGTGGCACCGTCGGCGACAACCGCTTTGGTGCCGCGCCGGTGCCCTTGCGTCTGAAACGCGCGCCTTACCAGTAGTTTTCGCTGGTGATATGGCCGGGTTTGCGCTTAAGGTGCTTGCGCATACCGCGCGTCTCTTTCAGTAACTGCTGCGTATCACGTACCATCTGTGGATTACCACAAACCATGACATGGCTGGTCTCTGCGTCAATGGCTAACCCTGCTGCCTGCTCCAGCTTGCCATTCTCAATCAGGGCCGGAATGCGTCCCGTCAGCGACCCCAGACTTTCCTCACGGCTGACAACCGTGATGATCTGCAACTTACCGTTATAGATTTGCTGGAGTTGCTGCATCAGCGGTAAAAAGCTCAGGTCGGCGGCATAACGGGCGGCATGGACCAGGACGATATTATCGAAGCGATCCAGGCCTTCGCCCTGTTGCAGGATCGACAGGTAAGGGCCCACGGCGGTACCGGTCGCCAGCATCCATAATGTTTGACACTCAGGGACTTCATCCAGAATAAAAAAGCCCGCCGCATCTTTGGTGATCATCACCTGATCACCGGGGCGCAGCGCCTGCAGATGCGGGCTTAATTTGCCGTCGGGTACGGTGACTAAGTAGAACTCAAGCAGGTCGTCATTGGGTGCATTGACGTAAGAGTAAGCTCGCTGCACACGTTCGCCCTCAATTTCGAGTGCCAGTTTTGCGTACTGTCCGGCATGGAAGGGGGCAATCGGTGCCTTAACCCGCAGGCTAAACAGCGCATCGGTCCAGTTTTTCACTTCCTTCACTTGCGCATTGATCCACTCGGCCATAGTGACTCCTTAAGCGTTGATAGTCAGGCGGATAAACATCTTCGCTACTGCTCTGACAGATTACCAGTCGGTAACGGGGCAAAGGCTCTAATCGACAAACTGTAATATTAAGTTTACATCCTGGTTGCATTTATTGACGTGAATGGCGCACCCACTTTGTGTGAATCACTCGCTTTGTCACGTAATCCTGATATTTTCCTGCCACAACCTGTTTCAGCCGTTAGTTGTGCTGTTTAAACGTTCCTTTTCATACAGAATTTTTGTTCAATGATGATGAAGAAGATAGAAAATCGCCCGTTGTTGATCATGCTCATCGCATTGGTCGCAGTAGGGCAGATGGCTCAGACCATTTATGTGCCGGCAATGGCGGCAATGGCGGACGCACTGCAGGTGCGTAACGGCATGATGCAACATGTCATGGCGGCCTATTTAATGACCTATGGTGGATCGCAGCTGATCTATGGCCCGTTGTCTGACAGCGTGGGACGCCGTCCGGTGATCCTGGCGGGCATGGCGATCTTTATGATCGGATCAATAATTGCCTTACTGGCCTCATCACTGGATATGCTGGTCGTTGGCAGTGCGATTCAGGGCGCGGGCACTGGCGTGGCCGGGGTGATGGCGCGGACCATGCCGCGCGACCTCTATAATGGCCATGCGTTACGTCAGGCGAACAGCTGGCTCAACATGGGCGTGCTTGCCAGCCCGTTAGTCGCGCCAGTGATTGGCGCAGCGTTGACACAACTGTTTGGCTGGCATGCCTGTTTCGCTTTTTTACTGCTGTTATGCATGATCGTGACGGTGACTATGGCGTGCTGGTTGCCGGAAACACGCCCGGTCAGCGCCGAAGTAACGCCGTTCCTTAAACGTTACATTCGTCTGTTACGCGATCCGAATTTTGTCCGCTATCTGGTACTGCTGATTGGTGCGCTGTCAGGCATTGCCGTCTTTGAGGCCAGCTGTGGTGTGCTGCTGGGCGGCGTACTGGGTCTGAACAGTTTTACCGTCAGTATCTTGTTCATTCTGCCCATCCCGGCCGCCTTCTTTGGGGCATGGTTTGCCGGGCGTGAGCAGAGTTCCTGGCACAGCCTGATGTGGTTTGGCGTCAACAGTTGCCTGCTGGCAGCAGTGCTGATGTGGGTGCCTGCCTGGTTTGGCATCATGACTATCTGGACGTTATTGATACCGGCATCGCTGTTCTTCTTTGGCGCGGGGATGCTGTTTCCCCTGGCGACATCGGGTGCCATGGAACCCTATGCCTGGCTGGCAGGAAGCGCGGGTGCATTGATTGGTGGTATGCAGAACCTGGGGTCCGGGCTGGTCGCTTCTTTGTCGGCGTTGATGCCACAGCGCGATCAGTTCAGTCTTGGCATGCTGATGTTCGTCACGGCGCTGGTGATGCTGCTCTGCTGGCTACCGCTTTCGCGCCAGCCAGCAGGTGACAATCAGGCGGTTACAGGATAAAAGGGTGCAGAGCTGGATCTTTACGGTCGAGATAATGTACAGACTGAATGCGGCGAATCGTGCGCGATTTGCCGCGTATTAACAGCGTTTCGCTGGTGGCCATATTGCCCTGACGAGTAATACCTTTCAGCAGGTCGCCGCTGGTGATGCCGGTAGCCGCAAAAATGACATTATCATTGCGCGCCATCGTCTGAAGTGGCAGGACCTTTCCTGCTTCGATTCCCATACCAGCACACCGTTTCAGCTCATATTCGCCAATGCGGCGGTTTTCCTCCGTGTCACCTTTCACATGGTGACGTGCCAGTAATCTGCCTTGCATATCACCATCCAGCGCACGGATAACGGCGGCTGAAACCACGCCTTCAGGCGCGCCGCCAATCCCGTACATCACGTCAACTTCACTGTCCGGCATACAGGTCAGTATGGATGCCGCAACGTCGCCATCGGGAAAGGCAAAAATGCGTACGCCCAGCGCTTTAAGCTGTTGGATGACAGCGTCATGGCGCGGCTTGGCCAGAATCGATACGGTGAGCTCTGAGAGCGGTTTATTCATGGCGATCGCGATATTACGCAGGTTAAGCTCAAGCGGTTGGTCCAGATTTATATGGCCGCGCGCCGCTGGACCCACGATAAGCTTCTCCATATACATGTCAGGCGCATGAAGAAAGGTGCCTTTATCGCCTACGGCCATGACGGCAAGCGCATTGGCTTGTCCCATCGCCGTCATGCGTGTGCCTTCAATGGGATCGACCGCAATATCTACCGCGTCACCCTGGCCGGTTCCCACTTTCTCGCCGATATAAAGCATCGGGGCTTCGTCGATTTCCCCTTCGCCAATCACAATCTGGCCATCGATCTGGATGGTATTTAAGACGTGACGCATGGCATGGACCGCCGCACCGTCGGCCGCGTTTTTGTCGCCGCGTCCTAACCATTTATAGCCTGCCAGCGCGGCAGCTTCGGTTACGCGGGAAAATTCAATGGCAAGTTCTCGTTTCATTGTAGGCACCTGACAAAAAACAGGCAGGCAGTGTAGCGGAGGGAGAAGGCGGGGAAAAGGCCCGTGACAGCCGAGGTCACGGGCATAGGGCAGATTACTCTTTTTCTTCCCACGCTTGCGCGCGCGCAACGGCTTTTTTCCAGCCGGCGTAGCGGAAGTTACGCTCTGTGGTTTCAAGCGTTGGACGGAATTCGCGCTCAACGACAGCCTTAGCACGGACTTCATCCAGGTCTTTCCAGAAGCCAACGGCCAGACCCGCCAGATACGCGGCACCCAGTGCTGTGACTTCGCGCACTTCAGGACGCTCAACGCGCGTACCCAGAATGTCAGACTGGAACTGCATCAGGAAGTTATTGGCAACCGCACCACCGTCGACACGGAGTGACTGAAGACGTGTGTTAGCATCGTTTTGCATGGCTTCCAGGACGTCACGCGTCTGGTAAGCGATGGACTCCAGCGTTGCACGGATGATGTGGTTTGCATTCGCACCACGTGTCAGACCGAACAGCGCACCACGCGCATAGGGATCCCAGTAAGGTGCGCCCAGACCGGTAAAGGCTGGCACCATATATACGCCGTTAGAATCTTTCACTTTCATCGCGAAGTATTCAGAGTCAGCTGCATCGCTAATCAACTTCATCTCATCGCGTAACCACTGAATGGCTGCGCCACCGATAAAGACGGCACCTTCCAGCGCGTAGTTCACTTCTCCACGCGGGCCGCAGGCAATAGTCGTCAGCAGACCATGCGTTGAAGTCACCGCTTCGGTACCGGTGTTCATCAGCATAAAGCAGCCGGTGCCGTAGGTGTTTTTCGCCATTCCCGGCTGCACGCACATTTGACCGTAAAGCGCAGCCTGCTGGTCGCCTGCAATACCGGCGATAGGAATACGCGTACCGCCTTTACCACCGATGTTAGTCTGTCCGTATACTTCAGACGAAGATTTCACTTCGGGTAACATTTCACGCGGGATATCAAGAACATCCAACAGGCGTTGATCCCACTCAAGTGTGTGGATGTTGAACAACATGGTACGTGAGGCATTCGTGTAATCGGAGATATGCACACGTCCCTGAGTCATTTTCCAGACCAGCCAGGTATCCACAGTACCGAACAGCAATTCGCCACGTTTTGCACGCTCACGCGCACCTTCAACGTTATCAAGAATCCATTTCACTTTGGTGCCGGAGAAGTAGGGGTTAATCACCAGACCCGTGGTGTGCTGAATGTATTCTTCCAGCCCCTCACTCTTCAGCTTGTGACAGTAGTCAGCGGTACGGGGATCCTGCCAGACAATGGCATTATAAACCGGCTTGCCCGTTTCTTTATCCCAGACGATGGTCGTTTCACGCTGGTTCGTAATACCGATAGCGGCGATTTCATCAGAACGAATATCAGCATGGGCCAGCACTTCTACGAGCGTTGAACTCTGGGACGCCCAAATATCCATAGGGTCATGTTCTACCCAGCCCGCTTTGGGATAGATTTGAGTAAATTCGCGTTGCGATACCGCCACAATGTTAGCGTCATGATCCAGCACAACAGCGCGTGAACTGGTTGTGCCCTGATCCAGAGCGACGATGTATTTTTTATCGGTGGTAGTCATAAATTCATTCCTGATGATAAAAGTGGAACTTACGCTTTACGTTCATGCGCGGACGCAATCGGTTTGTCAGTGCTGGGTGAGGCAATCACCGCGCCGGGCAAATGGCGACCAATCAGGGCGCGATAACCAAAGGCACCCAGGCAAGCACCGACCAGTGGACCAAAAATTGGCACAAGGAAATAAGGGATCTGATGGCCGCCCGTAAAGGCAACGGAGCCCCAACCAGCCAGCCATTCGAAAACTTTAGGTCCGAAATCACGAGCCGGGTTCAGCGCAAAACCGGTCAGTGGACCCATTGAACCGCCAATCACCGCTACCAGCAGGCCAATCAACAGGGGTGCCATTGGACCACGTGGAACGCCGTTGCCGTCATCCGTCAGCGCCATAATCACAGACATCAATACCGCGGTGATGACCATTTCTACCAGGAACGCCTGGCCCACGGAAATCTGTGGATTTGGATAGGTAGAGAAAATGCCGGCCAGACTCAGGCTTTCAACTGAACCGCGCACTATGTTATGACTTTGTTCGAAATTGATAAACAAGCTGTAGTAAAGACCATATACCAGCGCTGCGCCACAGAATGCGCCTGCGACCTGAGACAGGATATAAGGCACGACTTTACGGCCTTCAAAATTAGCGAAAAGACAAAGTGCAATCGTAACGGCTGGATTGAGGTGGGCGCCTGATACGCCAGCACTGAGGTAGACCGCCATTGAAACGGCTAAACCCCAGACGATACAGATTTCCCATTGGCCAAAAGAGGCGCCAGCCAGCTTAAGCGCGGCAACACAACCCGCGCCGAAAAACAGGATCAAACCGGTACCCAGAAATTCGGCAATACACTGACCTTTGAGTGTGGTTGTAGTCTGACTCATGATAGTTGTTCCTGAAGCGAGGTTAAATTTTATCAGTTTTTGTTCTCAGTCCGTGAGTCACCCATCTTCGTTGTAGGGCTGATGTTAATTTATCGTTAACGAGCATAAACGAGAAATAGCGAAATTGATTTTTGTGTGGCGCGTCAAAAAAATGCGCGTTTTCGCGTGTTTCAGTTTTCTTTAAGCACCATTGAGTGCCTTTCTGCGGGCTTTCTTCAGGCTCTGACAGTAATGCGCGCAGCAAAAAGTGGTTTTTAGGGATAGGCTGAAAAGTGGTACTGACAGTGGACTGCAGGCCTGCGTTGCTGGACTTGCGGGATGAGGCTACATACAATCGGGACAACGTTGCTGGTAAACGCCTTGTGTGCGAAAGCTGGCATCATCAACGCCTTGCAGGATTTTAGGAGAGGTCAGAAAGATGTCATTTGAAGTGTTTGAGAAACTGGAAGCGAAAGTACAGCAGGCGATTGATACTATCACCTTGCTGCAAATGGAAATTGAAGAGCTGAAAGAGCAGAACAACAACCTGCGCAATGAGGCGCAGAACGCAGCCGGCAACCACGAAGCTCTGATGCGTGAAAATCAGCATCTGAAAGAGGAGCAGCATGTCTGGCAAGAACGCCTGCGTGCCTTGTTGGGAAAAATGGAAGAGGTTTAAGCCTCTGCTGATACAAAAACGGGTGCCACTGGCACCCGTTTTCGTTTGCAGACATTATTCAATATCAAGCGGGTCTTCCGACAAAATCATACCGGTGTTGTCTGCATACAGGTGATCGCCGGAGAAAAAAGTGACACCACCAAAATTCACGCGCACATCGCTTTCACCAATCCCTTCGCCCGCTGCGCCCACCGGAATGGCTGCAATGGCCTGGATACCAATTTCCAGCTCTTCCAGTTCGTCAACCTGACGAACTGAACCGTAAACGACGATGCCTTCCCACTCATTCTGTGCTGCCAGACGCGCAAGTTGTGCATCCACTAACGCACGGCGCACTGAACCGCCGCCATCAATTAACAGTACGCGACCCCGGCCATTCTCTTCCAACAGATCGTAAAGCAGGCCGTTATCTTCAAAGCATTTCACTGTGGTTATCTGACCGCCGAATGAGGTCCGCCCACCGAAATTTGAGAAAAGCGGTTCAACAACATTCACTTCTTCGTGGTAGATGTCGCAGAGTTCAGAAGTATCGTATTTCATAAGGGTTTCGTCTGTTTGCCACAGGAGCGCTAAGTATATCGCTTTATGCTAATTGTTGGCAAAATCATCAACCGTAAAAAAACGGTCCTGCATCAAGCGCATGCAGAAAAAAGCCCAGACGTAATGTCTGGGCTTTGATACAACGCATGGACGCGGAGTGTTACAGAATAAAGCGGCTTAAATCTTCATCTGCAACCAGTTCATCCAGATGCTTGCCGACGTAATCAGCATCGATGGTTACGGACTCTCCACTGCGATCGCTGGCATCGTAAGAAATATCTTCCATCAGGCGCTCCAGCACGGTATGCAGACGACGCGCACCGATGTTTTCGGTCGTTTCGTTGACCTGCCAGGCCGCTTCCGCGATACGGCGAATACCATCGTCGGTGAAGTGAATGTTCACGCCTTCGGTATTCATCAGCGCTTTGTACTGTACGGTGACGGAGGCATTCGGTTCAGTCAGAATGCGCTCGAAATCATTGACCGTCAGCGCCTGCAGTTCAACGCGAATCGGTAAACGGCCCTGTAGCTCAGGAATCAAATCAGACGGGCTGGCCACCTGGAATGCGCCCGAGGCGATAAACAGGATATGGTCAGTTTTAACCATGCCATGCTTTGTCGACACGGTACAGCCCTCTACCAGTGGCAGCAGGTCGCGCTGGACACCTTCGCGCGAAACATCGGGGCCACCGGCGTTCTGGCCGCCGCGTTTACAGATCTTATCGATCTCATCGATGAAGACGATGCCGTGCTGTTCAACCGCGTCGATAGCATCCTGTTTCAGTTCTTCCGGGTTAACCAGCTTAGCCGCTTCCTCTTCAATCAACAGCTTCATCGCTTCTTTGATTTTGAGTTTGCGTGGCTTTTGCTTTTGACCACCCAGATTCTGGAACATGGACTGTAGCTGGCTGGTCATCTCTTCCATGCCCGGCGGTGCCATGATTTCTACACCCGGCCCTGTTACAGCTAAGTCGATCTCGATTTCTTTATCATCGAGCTGGCCTTCACGCAACTTCTTACGGAAAGACTGACGCGCAGATGAGGGCTCACTGGTGTGTTCAGCCTGTCCCCAGTTATTTTTTGCCGGCGGGATGAGGACATCCAGGATACGCTCTTCCGCCATTTCTTCTGCGCGGTATTTGTTCTTCTCAATGGCCTGGCTGCGCACCATTTTAATCGCGGAGTCCGTCAGGTCGCGAATGATGGAGTCGACTTCTTTACCGACATAACCCACTTCGGTGAACTTGGTGGCTTCCACCTTGATGAAGGGGGCGTTAGCCAGTTTTGCCAGTCGGCGAGCAATTTCCGTTTTACCCACACCGGTCGGGCCGATCATGAGAATGTTTTTCGGTGTCACTTCGTGACGCAACTCTTCATCAAGCTGCATACGGCGCCAGCGATTACGCAGCGCGATGGCCACGGCGCGCTTGGCGCTGTCCTGACCAATGATAAAGCGGTTCAGTTCGCTGACGATTTCGCGTGGAGTCATTTCAGACATGGTTAAATCCTTACGACTTAGACGTTAATTCTTCAAAATTAACGTTGTGGTTAGTGTAGATGCAAATATCGCCAGCGATATTCAGCGATTTCTCAACGATGTCACGTGCGCCCAGCTCTGTATTCTCCAGGAGTGCGCGCGCCGCCGCCTGGGCGAAGGGACCGCCTGAACCGATGGCAATAAGATCGTTTTCAGGCTGAATGACGTCACCATTACCACTGATAATCAGCGAGGCGGATTCATCGGCCACCGCCAGTAGCGCTTCAAGACGGCGCAACATCCGATCGGTGCGCCAGTCTTTCGCCAGCTCAACGGCCGCTTTCACCAGATGGCCCTGATGCATTTCAAGTTTACGTTCGAAGAGTTCAAACAGGGTAAAGGCATCGGCGGTACCGCCAGCGAAGCCAGCAATGACTTTATCGTTGTAAAGACGACGCACTTTTTTAACGTTGCCTTTCATTACGGTATTACCGAGCGTAGCCTGGCCATCACCGCCAATCACTACCTGGCCGTTGCGTCGAACACTTACTATTGTTGTCACGGGCAGACCCCTTTTACTGTCGGAAAAAAGCTCCGCGCACAAGGCGCGGAGGATCATGCAGACAGATATGGGGCGGGTTTGACGGGTTTCAACCCCCAATGGCGAGCGGAATGCAGCCGGAATGGCCTGACGCACGCAGACGTTTCAGCGTACTGTCGGCACTGGCCCGATCTTTAAAGGGCCCGACCACCACACGGTTCCAGCCGCCGCCGGAGGTGAGGCGACTTTCAAAACCTTCGAACGCCAGGGCAGCACGCACGGATTCAGCCTGTTCTGTTCCCTTGAACGAACCGCACTGCACCATCCAGCGTTGCGATGCCGCTTTTTCAGCAGGTTTCGTTTTCGCCGTATCCTGTGTCTTAGGCTGGGCGGTAGGTTCGCGTGTCACCGGCGCAGGTTGTGACTGCTGCTGGGTATTCTGCTGTTGCTGGCGCTGCATATGTTGTTCCTGAATCTGCTGGCGCGGCTGTTGTACCTGCTGCTGACGTTGCTGCACCTGCTGTTGCTGACGCTGGAATTGTTGCACCTGTTGTTGATGCTGGTATTGCTGAACCTGTTGTTGATGTTGCAGCGTTTGCTGCCGCTGTGCCGGGGTTTGCTCGTTCCACGGGACTTCGTTCAACTGGGTAGGCTGCTGGCGCATATCTGCCTGCATTTGTTCCAGCAACTGACGTTGCTCATCCGTCAACTGGGTATGTGACTGGACTTCGCCACCCGAGGTTGGTTCGCTGGGCGTTGGAACGGTAACCTGACGATTTTCAAGCTCTTTTATGTATTTCCAGCGTTCTTCAGGCTTGGGCGGCAAGCCATTACCGTTGGCTTTATGATCCGTAATGACCGGCACATCTTCCTTCTTATGATGCGCAAGGAACCATAAACCACCGGCAAAGGTCACTAATACAGCCACCGCCAGTACAATCATAAGTTTAGAGGTGCCTGAACCGCTTTTCGTTTTTTTACCACGGCTGGGGCTTTTCTTGCGACGCGTCCCTGTTGAACGCCCGCGGCCTACATAATCTTTTTGTGCCACTCTCGTCCTGATACCCTTCAAAATATGATGCCATGTGGGCGAATCCGTTGTTACCACACGCCCGGCAAGGAGCCCGCCATGTTACTTAAGGGCTGGAACTTTGACCAGCAATGATAGCCCTAAGAATCTCCTGAAAATAGCGGAACATTTTCTGTATCAACGCCCCATTTTTGCCAATGTTGTGCTACCGCGTATCACTAATTCTGCGTCGAGTAACTTTGACCCGCTCCGCGTGCCTTTCCCCTGAAGTTCGTTCAGCAGTAGCAGCACCGCTTCCCGGCCAATGTCAAAACAGGGTTGTTTCACCGTGGTCAGCGGCGGTTCGCAGTAGCGCGACAGCTCGATGTCATCGAATCCCACCACGGACAGGTCTTCCGGCACACGTAAGCCCAGTTTTTTTGCCTGACTGATGGCACCGATGGCCATGATATCGCTGTGACAAAACAGGGCCTGCGGGGGCTCGGCTAAGGTCATGAGCTGATTGATCGCGGCCACACCTGATTCGAAAGTGAAATCTCCCCGAACAATACAGGTCGGATCGACGCTAATCCCGCTGCGTCGTAACGCCTGTACGTAGCCCTGCAGACGATACTGACACAGGGCGACATCTTCCGGACCGGCCAGGCAGGCGATGCGTTTATGGCCTAACTCCAGCAGATGGTTAACGGCAACAAATGAGGCGGTAAGATTGTCGATATTCACCGTCGGCAACGACATCTCGGGATCGAACTCAATCGCCATCACCATGGGCGGAAGATTACGTTGTTCGTCCGGGCTGACGTCAAAAGGCAACTGCGCGCCCAGCAGCACCATGCCATCAATCTGACGTGTCAGTATCAGGTTGAGAAATGTCCACGCCTGCGGTTTCTGATGCGCACAATCGCCGATAAGCACGAGATAACCGGCTTCTGAGGCGGCGACTTCAACGCCGCGAATAATGTCGCTGAAAAAGGGATCGCAGATATTGGGGACGATCAACAAAATCGTTTGTGTGTCGTTGCGCCGGGAATGTCGTGTCATGCTTTGCGACGCATAGCCTACGGCCGCGACGGCCTGTTCCACCTTTTGGCGAGTGGCCGAAGAGACTTTTTCGGGATTCATCAGCGCACGCGACACGGTAGCAGTGGAGACGCCGGCTTTTTCTGCGACGTCTTTCATGGTGGCGGCGGCCGGCGGTTGATTCTGATCCAACACATGCTCCTGATGCGTAATCGCGCATTCAACGTTCGTATCGACGGGTATAAAAACAAGCCGGGCACTATTGTTATCGATTGGCCAACAAGGCTGTTACTTAATTTGCATAAAAATTGTGACTTATGCGACGTATTTCGATCCCGCTCGCAACCTGGCCGGCCTTAACTTTCGGTAGGATCGACATCCAGCGTCCACTTCACCTTTCGTGAGGCGGGCAAGGTTGTGACCAGCGGTAACGAACTGCTCAGCAACTGTTGCAGGCGTTTACGCGAGGGATGCTGAACCAGTAACTGCCAGCGCCAGCGGCCACTGCGTTTGGGCTGCAAGGCAGGTAACGGGCCCATAAACCACATTGACGCATCGTTATGCGGGCTGGCTTCCAGCATATTGCGTAGCTGTTGCAGAAATTCTGCAGCCTGATGATTATCCATGTCTTCTGCCCGGAATAAGGCATGGTGCGTCCAGGGAGGTAAAAAGACCGACTGGCGCTCCAGCAACGTTTGTTGTGCGAAAGCGAAGTAGCCCTGATGCAGCAGCGTTTGCAGCAGGGGATGATCAGGATGATGGGTTTGCAGTAAAACCTCACCTTGCTTACCGGCACGTCCGGCACGTCCTGCCACCTGGGTATACAGTTGAGCAAAGCGTTCCGCGGCACGGAAATCGGCTGAGAACAAGGCACCGTCTACATCCAGCAGCGACACTAAGGTGACATCCGGGAAATGATGACCTTTTGCCAGCATCTGCGTGCCAACCAGAATACGCGCGCCCCCGCGATGAACGTCGGCGAGGTGCTGTTCAAGAGCGCCTTTTCGGCTGGTGGTATCACGGTCAATGCGTGAGACAGGGACGCCGGGAAAAAGGGTGCCCAGCTGTTGCTCCAGCTGTTCCGTGCCCACACCGACCGGCAGTAAATGTGTTGAACCACATTGCGGGCACTGATGCGGCAGCGGTCGTTGACTGTCACAGTGGTGGCAACGCAACTGGCGGTGATGCTGATGCAGCGTGTAATAACGGTCGCAGCGCTGGCATTCGGCGATCCAGCCGCAATCGTGACAGAGCAGAGCCGGCGAAAAACCGCGGCGGTTCAGAAACAGCAGAACCTGGTTATCGGCTTTCAGGTGCTGACGCATTTTGAAGATCAGGGCAGGTGCCAGGCCACCAGTAAGTTGTGCCCCTTTCAGGTCGATCAACTGCTGCAGTGCCGGTTTAGCATTGCCGGCACGCTTCATCAGATCAAGCTGGCGATATTTACCGTTACGCACGTTATACAGGGTTTCCAGTGCCGGCGTTGCGGATCCCATGACAACAGGAATGTCTTCTTCATGCGCGCGGAAAACAGCCAGATCCCGTGCCTGATAGCGCCAGCCTTCCTGTTGCTTATAGGAACTGTCGTGCTCTTCATCAATAATGATCACGCCCGGTCGCGCCATGGGGGTAAAGAGCGCGGAACGCGTACCAATAATGATGGCGTTTTCCCCCCGTCGCGCCCGCAGCCACACGGACAGACGCTCGCTGTCATTAAGTCCCGAATGCAGGACATCCACCGGCGCGTCAAAACGTTCACGGAAACGGGCAATGGTTTGTGGCGTCAGGCCAATTTCCGGTACCAGCACCAGTGCCTGTTTCCCCCGCGCCAGCACATTTTCCAGTACGCTGAGATACACCTCGGTTTTACCGGAACCTGTAATTCCTGCCAGCAGCCAGGCGGCATAGTGCTCATCTTCTCCCCGAATGGCGCCCACCGCAGTCGCCTGATCGGTGTTCAGGCGCAGACGCTCACCCTTTACCGCAAACGCGGTTCGCCAGTCATGCATTTGCGGCTGGTGCTCGTGCAATTCGCAAAGCCCTTTCGCGCGCAACGCCTGCATAGCCGCCTCGGTCAGGTCATGTTCACTGACTTCATGACGATAGAGCGGTTGCTGGCGCAGCACCGCCAGACCTTGCTGCTGCCTGGGCGCGCGTTTAAGACTTTCCGGGGACGTCGCGCGGCCCTGTTCGGTGATTTCCCAGCGCCACAGGGGATCATCCTGAGCCGGTTTACCTTGTCTGAGGAGTACCGGAATGGCATGGCTGAGCACCTCACCCAGCGGAGAGTGATAATAGTCGGCTGCCCAGTGAAGAATACGCCACAGAGAGGACGGAAACAGGGATTCCCTGTCCAGAACGGTAAGCACCTGTTTAAGCTGTGAGGTCGCCAGATCGCTGCTGTCAGAGAACGCCACCACAATGCCGATCATTTTTCGGTTACCAAATGGCACGATCACGCGACCGCCAGTCACCGGCTGCACACCCTCAGGCGGCAGATAGTCAAAAAGGCGGGGAAGGGGAACGGGCAGGGCAACCTGAACAACGGGCATAACTTTCTCTTTCCGGTTCATCTGACAGGGCGATTAGTGTACACGCTGGCGCACAGGACGGATATCTCAGGCGACATTTGCAGCAGCAAACATTAGCCTGTATAATATGCCGCCTTCGGTAGGAAAGACCTTACCGGAGTACACCATTAATGTTCAATCGCGTGTGGTGCTGCGCAGGTTTCGTCCTGGCGCGGAGAGCGACACGGCCTTCTATGAGGTTTCCCATGAAACAAGGTATTCACCCTAAATACGAAGCAGTTACCATCAACTGTACTTGCGGTAACGTGATTCACACTCGCTCTACGCTGACTCACGAACTGAACCTGGACGTTTGTGGTAAGTGCCACCCGTTCTACACCGGTAAGCAGCGTGAAGTTGCCACTGGTGGCCGCGTTGACCGCTTCAACAAGCGTTTCAGCGTGCCAGGCACCAAAAAATAAGAAACGGCATTCGAACATTTGTTCGGCGGCAAGAAAAACCCAGCTCAGGCTGGGTTTTTTTATGTCTGGCTGACTCAGTATTCCCAGGTGTCCGGGTCAATGCCCATCTCGCGCATAATTTTCTTCGCTTCTTCCGGGATTTCGTCGTTACGTTCTTTACGCAAATCGACATCATTTGGTAACGGTTGTCCGGTAAAAGCATGCAAGAAGGCTTCGCACAGGAGCTCACTGTTGGTCGCATGGCGCAGGTTATTCACCTGACGACGTGTCCGTTCGTCAGTCAAAATCTTTAACACGCTCAACGGAATAGAAACCGTGATTTTTTTAACCTGTTCGCTCTTCTTGCCGTGCTCAGCGTACGGGCTGATATATTCGCCGTTCCATTCAGCCATGGGATACCTTAATCAATAAAAGTTAAAAGTTACGAAATCAGCCGATTATGCCTGATTTTCTTCTACCGGACCCCTTCTCTGGCGGGTTTCTTCGTCCAACACAGGAAGAAAATGGGTTGAACGCCAGCATGGGCGCATAATTTTAGCGGTTATTGCGGCCATGCTCAATCTATACGCAAAGACATTTGGATGTCCAGATGTATTGACGTCTAAATGTAAGCTGATATCCTGTGGTCAGTTTATCTCTCACTTCAGGAACAGTTAGCCCTATGACGCGTAAACAGGCAACCATCGCAGTGCGCAGCGGTTTGAATGACGACGAGCAATATGGCTGCGTTGTCCCGCCCATCCACCTTTCCAGCACCTATAACTTCCATGATTTCAATGAACCGCGAGCCCACGATTATTCTCGTCGTGGTAATCCTACGCGCGACGTTGTGCAACGTGCGCTGGCAGAGCTGGAAGGCGGGGCGGGCGCGGTATTGACTAATACCGGCATGTCCGCCATTCATCTGGTCACAACGGTTTTCCTGAAGCCTGGCGATTTGCTGGTGGCGCCGCACGACTGCTATGGCGGCAGCTACCGTCTGTTCGATAGTTTAAGCAAGCGCGGTGCTTATCGGGTGAAGTTTGTCGATCAAGGCGACAGTGCCGCGCTACAGGCTGCGCTGGACGAGAAACCTCAGCTCGTATTAGTAGAAAGCCCCAGTAACCCGCTGCTGCGTGTCGTCGATATCGCGGCCATCTGCGACGCCGCGCGCAAAGTAGGCGCAGTAAGCGTTGTGGACAACACCTTTATGAGTCCGACGCTGCAAAACCCGCTGGCGCTGGGCGCGGATCTGGTTATTCACTCCTGTACCAAATATTTAAACGGGCACTCCGATGTCGTGGCTGGCGCTGTTATTGCCAAAGATCCTCAGGTCGCGACCGATCTGGCGTGGTGGGCGAATAATATTGGCGTGACCGGTTCCGCTTTTGACAGCTACCTGCTGTTACGTGGTATGCGTACGCTGGGTCCGCGTATGGCCGCTGCTCAGCGTAATGCGTTAGAAATTGTTGCTTATCTGAAGCAGCAGCCCCTGGTGAAAAAGTTGTATCATCCTTCTCTGCCAGAAAATGCCGGGCATGAAGTCGCTGCGCGTCAGCAGCGTGGGTTTGGCGCCATGCTCAGTTTCGAACTGGATGGCGATGAAGCGCGTTTGCGTCGTTTCCTGAAAGCGCTTGAACTGTTTACGCTGGCTGAATCACTGGGTGGCGTTGAGAGCTTAATCTCGCATACCGCGACCATGACACACGCTGGCATGTCTGCAGAAGCCCGTGCCGCAGCAGGTATTTCTGAAACATTGCTCCGTATTTCTGTGGGGATTGAAGACCACGAAGATTTAATTGCCGATTTGGATAATGCATTCCGGATCGCAGCAGAGGATTAACCATGACGATTTCAGCAGGCGCAGGAACGCCAAACAACAGACAGCTCCACAAGTTTGGTGGCAGCAGCCTTGCCGATGCACGCTGCTACCAGCGTGTTGCCAGCATCATGGCGGATTACAGCCAGCCAGGCGACATGATGGTGGTCTCAGCCGCAGGTTCAACGACCAATCAGCTGATTAGCTGGCTGAAACTGAGCCAGAGTGACCGCTTGTCCGCGCATCAGGTGCAGCAGACATTACGTCGTTATCAGAGTGAGCTCATCAGTGCCCTGTTGCCTGCCGAAATCGCCGAACCTTTAATATCGGCCTTTATTCGCGATCTTGAGAAGCTTGCCGGATTACTCGATGGTACCGTTACCGACGCGGTTTATGCGGAAGTCGTGGGCCATGGTGAAGTCTGGTCGGCACGTTTAATGTCCGCCGTGCTGAATCAACACGACCTGCAGGCCTGCTGGCTGGATGCGCGCGATTTTCTGCGTGCAGAACGTGCCGCGCAGCCTCAGGTTGATGAAGGAAAATCCTGGCCGTTGTTACAAACGCTGCTGGCCCAGCATCCTCATAAACGTATCGTGGTGACGGGCTTTATCTGCGCCAACGATGCGGGTGAAACCGTGTTGCTGGGGCGTAATGGCTCTGATTACTCCGCCACACAAATTGGTGCGCTGGCCGGTGTGGGACGCGTCACTATCTGGAGTGATGTGGCGGGTGTTTACAGTGCTGATCCACGTAAAGTTTCTGATGCCTGTCTGCTGCCGCTGCTGCGTCTTGATGAGGCCAGTGAACTGGCGCGTCTCGCCGCACCGGTGCTGCATACCCGCACCTTACAGCCCGTTTCCGGCAGCGACATCGATTTGCAGTTGCGCTGTAGCTATCAGCCAGAACAGGGCTCAACCCGTATTGAGCGCGTCCTCGCTTCCGGAACGGGCGCACGCATTGTGACCAGTCACGATGATGTGTGTCTGGTCGAAATCCAGCTTCCCGGGCAGCACGATTTTACGCTCCTGCGCAAAGAGATCGATCAGTTGCTCACGCGCGCGCAGATGCGCCCACTGGCAATGGGCGTTCATCCTGATCGTCAGCTGCTGCAACTCTGTTACACCTCTGAAGTGGTTAACAGCGCCTTCACGTTGTTGCAGGACGCAGGCTTACCCGGACATTTACAGTTACGTGATGGCTTAGCGCTGGTAGCGCTGGTCGGAGCTGGCGTAACTCGTAATCCGTTGCATACGCACCGTTTCTGGCAGCAGTTGAAAGATCAGCCGGTTGAGTTTGTTTGTCAGTCGCCAGAACATATCAGCGTGGTGGCGGTCCTGCGCGTGGGGCCGACGCAGCATTTAATTCAGGGCTTACACAGCTCCCTGTTCCGTGCCGAAAAGCGAATTGGCCTGATGCTGTTTGGCAAAGGCAATATCGGCTCACGCTGGCTGGAACTGTTTGCGCGTGAGCAGGAAACCTTGTCAGCACGAACCGGTTTTGAATTTGTGCTCGCGGGTGTGGTCGACAGTCAACGCAGCCTGCTGAACTATGACGGGCTTGATGCCAGCCGCGCGCTGGCCTTCTTTGACGATGAAGCGGAAACACGTGATGAAGAATCGCTGTTTCTGTGGATGCGGGCGCATCCTTACGATGATCTTGTGGTGCTGGACGTCACCGCCAGTAAACCACTGGCACAGCAGTATCTGGATTTTGCCAGTCATGGCTTCCACGTGATTAGCGCTAATAAGATTGCGGGCGCGTCCGACACGCAAACCTGGCGTGAGATTCGCGATGCCTTCGAAAAAACCGGGCGTCACTGGTTATATAACGCCACCGTAGGCGCAGGTTTACCCATCAACCATACGGTGCGGGATCTGCGTGAAAGTGGCGATACCATTCTGTCGATTAGCGGTATTTTCTCAGGCACATTGTCCTGGCTGTTCCTGCAGTTTGACGGGACGGTGCCCTTTACCGAACTGGTGGATCAGGCATGGCAGCAGGGCTTAACCGAGCCGGATCCGCGTGTTGATCTGTCTGGCGAGGATGTGATGCGTAAGCTGGTCATTTTGGCCCGTGAAGCGGGCTATAACATTGAACCCGATCAGGTACGCGTCGAGTCACTGGTGCCCCAGAACTGTGATGAATCCGTCGACCATTTCTTCGAGAACGGTGACGAACTTAACGAGCAGATGCTGCAACGGTTTGAAGCCGCTCAGGAAATGGGGCTGGTCCTGCGTTACGTGGCACGGTTTGATGCCAATGGCAAAGCACGTGTGGGTGTGGAAGCCGTTCGTCCTGAGCATCCTCTGGCAGCCTTACTGCCCTGCGATAATGTGTTTGCCATCGACAGCCGCTGGTATCGCGATAATCCTCTGGTGATTCGCGGACCTGGCGCGGGTCGTGACGTCACGGCAGGCGCGATACAGTCTGATATCAATCGCCTCGCGCAACTCCTCTAAACAGGTTTCAACACAGGTGCTCCGGCACCTGTTTTTTTGCCCTGTTTCTGCTCGCCGATGTCATAACGTGCGGTAACGTTTGCCTGCCTGTGGCGCCATTTTGACTGGCGCTGAGGGGAGCATCGATCACGTTGAATGTCTGAACGTCTCACTATGTTGGGGGGAAGCGTTGGGTGGTGGTGGCAGGATGCGTTTTTTTGCCGGTCAGCGCTAAACGGACAGATTACTCTTCATTCTTCCCGCCCCGGATCAGCGAAATGGCAGAGAAGCTATGGCATGCCATTGGTCACCTGAGCCTGCTACGAGCAGGGTGAATATTCTGTCACGCGAAAGGGTAAAAGACCGGCATTTCTACAATCTGAAAGGTGCGATACCTTTTGCCCCCGCGTCAGTTGGGCGACCTGTAATGGCGATATGAGGATGGCGTTAACTGATACGAAACAGGGCGGTATCAACCGCCCTGTTTCTGTGAGTTAACCTGTATTACGCATCCCTGCAGCGACACCGGCAATCGTTACCATCAGCGCCTGTTCGACGCGCGCATCCGGTTCTTCACCACGGGCTTCCTGTGCACGTGAACGGTGAAGCAGCTCTGCCTGGAGTACGTTCAGGGGATCGGTATAAACGTTACGCAGGGCAATCGATTCGGCAATCCACGGCTGGTCCGCCATCAGATGGGAATCGTTGGCGATGGTCAGCACCGCTTTAATATCGGCATCCAGCTGGTCACGCAGCTGTTTACCTAATGGCCATAACGATTTATCAACCAGTCGCTGATCGTAATACTCCGCCAGCCACAGGTCTGCTTTCGAAAACACCATTTCCAGCATACCAAGGCGGGTTGAGAAAAAGGGCCAGTCGCGGCACATGGCCTCAAGCTGATCCTGATGGCCTGCCAGCATCGCCTGCTGCAGGGCGGCGCCCGCGCCCAGCCAGGCGGGTAACATCAGGCGGTTTTGCGTCCAGGCAAAAATCCAGGGAATGGCGCGCAGGGATTCCACACCGCCCGTCGGACGACGCTTCGCCGGACGAGAGCCCAGGGGCAGCTTGCCCAGTTCCTGCTCAGGGGTTGCGGAACGGAAGTAAGGCACAAAATCCTTATTCTCACGCACATAACCCCGGTACATGGCGCAGGAGTCGGCAGAAAGCTGGTTCATGATATTACGCCATTCCGGTTTGGGTTCCGGCGGCGGCATCAGGTTGGCTTCCAGAATCGCGCCGGTATAAAGCGACAGGCTGGCGATAGTGACTTCCGGCAAGCCGTACTTGAAGCGAATCATTTCGCCCTGTTCCGTCACGCGCAGGCCGCCTTTGAGGCTGCCTGGCGGCTGGGACAGCAGTGCGGCATGCGCGGGTGCACCACCGCGGCCGATGGTGCCGCCGCGTCCGTGGAATAGCGTGAGGGAAACGCCCGCCTTTTCGCAGGTTTTAATCAGTGCATCCTGTGCCTGGTATTGTGCCCAGCTGGCGGCCATCACGCCGGCATCTTTCGCCGAGTCGGAATAGCCAATCATGACCATTTGTTTGCCCTGAATAAAACCACGGTACCAGTCGATGTTAAGCAGTTTGCTCATCACATCATTGGCATTGTTCAGGTCATCCAGGGTTTCAAACAGGGGAGCAACCGGCATAGCGAACGGAATGCCAGCCTCTTTCAGTAACAGATGGACGGCAAGGACATCAGACGGCGTTTTCGCCATCGAAATGACATAGGCTGCGATAGAGCCCTGGGGCGCTTCTGCCACTACTTTGCAGGTTTCCAGCACTTCGCGGGTTTCGTCACTCGGTTCCCAACTGCGTGGAAGTAAAGGGCGCTTGGAGTTCAGCTCACGGATAAGAAAAGCCTGCTTGTCGGCTTCCGACCAGCTTTCATAATCGCCCAGGCCCAGATAGCGGGTAATTTCAGCGATAGCTTCAGTGTGACGGGTGCTTTCCTGACGGACGTCGATGCGAACCAGCGGCACGCCAAAGCATTTCACACGGCGCAGCGTATCCAGTAACTGACCGTTGGCAATAATGCCCATGCCGCACTGCTGCAGGGACTGATAGATAGCGAAAAGCGGATCCCACAACTGCGCGTTGGAGACCAGCAGGTCTGCCGGGCGGGGCAAGCGCTCGCCTTTCAGGCGGCGCTCCAGGTAAGCCTGGGTAGACATTAGCTGACTGCGCAGACGCTTTAAGATCACGCGATACGGCTCCAGCGCCTCAGGATCGCCACTCAGCTCGGCAACTTCCTGACTGCATTCGGACATCGACAGTTCCGAAATCAACACGCCAATATCGCGCAGAAACAGATCGGTGGCTTTCCAGCGGCTGAGCTGCATAACATGGCGGGTAATGGCGGCGGTGACGTTCGGGTTACCGTCACGGTCTCCGCCCATCCAGGAGGTGAACTGCACCGGCACAAAATCAACCGGTAACTTAATGCCAAACGTCTCTTCTACCTGCTCATTCAGCTCACGCAAAAATGCAGGTACACCTTCCCACAGGCTGTTTTCAACGACGGCAAATCCCCACTTGGCTTCATCAACCGGCGTGGGACGGTATTTACGGATCTCATCCGTATGCCAGGCCTGCGCGACCAGTTGGCGCAGGCGGCGCATAATCTGGTTGCTTTCGTATTCAGAGATATCGCTGTGGTCGAGTTGTTCAAGACAGCTGTTGACCTCGCCCAGTTTGTGAATCAGCGTGCGGCGTGTAATTTCAGTAGGGTGCGCGGTTAAAACCAGTTCAAGGGAAAGTGATTCAATGGCTTTATGAATCGCACTTTCACTGAGATTATTTTGCTTGAGAGTTTCAAATGTTTTTTTCAACAGTTCAGGGTGGTTTGCGCCATCGCCGCTGCGGGAAATCGTTTGATACTGCTCAGCCACGTTAGTGAGGTTGAGGAACTGACTAAAGGCACGCGCCACGGGCAATAACTCGTCATTTGACAGGTTTTGCAGCGTATTCAGCAATTCCTTACGATGAGTGTCATTTCCTGCACGGGATGACTTAGAGAGCTTACGGATGGTTTCCACCTGGCCCAGGATATTCTCTCCCAGCGCATCCTTAATCGTATCCCCGAGCAGTTTGCCGAGCATACTGACATTACTTCGCATTGCGGAATATTGTTCGTTCATGTGACCCTGACACCCTTATCGTCTTGATAAACCGCTATACCCGGCCTTTTCAGGCAGCAGAAAAGCCAGCAACGTCGTCCTCCCGGCTCTGACCGGGGTTCTTCAGTTGCTGCCCGTCGCAAGCTGAATAAAGTGGGATGATTGCCCAGTGGGTATAACATCGTCTTTTATCTAGCCACGTAATCAGGCGTTCGTCAAATGACTTAAAGTGAGGGAAACGTGCAGCTAACTGACGGAAATTCATGGAATTTGATAGCGGCGAAGCGGGATAAGTTATTCTTATTATCAAATCCCACAGATTGGCAGGGCATTTTGCTGTTAATACAGTGAAATGCCCCGTTTGATGATAATTAGTGACAGAAATGCTGCACAACCTGAGCGATTAAGGCGCGCGTAGGCTGAATAAATGCGGTATCGATAAATTCGTCCGGCTGATGCGCCTGATTGATAGAACCGGGGCCCAGCACCAGCGTTGGACAAAGTTGCTGGATAAACGGGGCTTCAGTGCAATAATTCACCACTTCTGTCGGTGTACCCAGCAGTTTTTCCACCACCTTGACCAGCTCGTGGTCAACCGGACATTCATAGCCCGGAATCGGCGGATGCAATTCTTCGATGGTAATCCGTCCCGGCCAGCGTTCGCTCACCGGCGCCAGTGCCTCATTCAGCAGCGCGTCAAGATCGCTCAGCGTCAGCCCCGGCAAAGGGCGGATGTCCATGTGCAATTCGCAGCAGGCGCAGATACGGTTTGCTGCATCACCGCCATGAATATGACCAAAGTTCATTGTGGGATAAGGAATTGCAAAACCATCATGGTTGTAACGGGATTTCAGCGTATTGCGCAGTTGCATGAGTTCGGTAATCGACTCATGCATCAGCTCAATGGCATTAACGCCGCGACCCGGATCGCTGGAATG
The DNA here is from genome assembly GCF_003201175.1 of Pantoea sp. PNA 03-3. Lineage (NCBI taxonomy): Bacteria > Pseudomonadati > Pseudomonadota > Gammaproteobacteria > Enterobacterales > Erwiniaceae > Pantoea > Pantoea sp. PNA 03-3. The sequence goes on from NZ_QICO01000011.1 coordinate 101,353, forward strand.
GCCGGATTGACCCTGAATGCGAATCGCATTCGAGATATGTCCTTTGTGCGCACGAACAGGTTTCAGCGACGTCGGTTCGCCAATAATGGCGCAGTCAGGGCGAAGCTGTGTGGATGCGGCAAAATATGACGCGCCCGCCATGGTGGTTTCTTCATCAGCGGTGGCCAGAATATAAAGCGGCTTACTCAGGGCTGTCACATCCACATCACGGAGCGTGTCCAGAATAAACGCGAAGAAGCCTTTCATATCGGCGGTACCCAGACCGTACAACTTGTTGTCGTGCTCGGTCAGGGTAAAGGGATCGCGAGTCCAGCGACCATCATCAAACGGAACGGTATCGGTGTGCCCGGCAAGCAGCAGACCGCCCGCACCGCTTCCGGTGCGCGCCAGCATATTAAATTTATGCCGCGTGCCCGGCACGGGTTGGACTTCCACGGTAAAACCCAGGTCACGGAACCAGCCAGCCAGTAAATTGATTAAAGTTTCATTGCTCTGATCGAGAGCGGCATCGGTTGCGCTGATAGACGGTGTTGCGATCAACTGGCGGTAGAGTTCGATAAAAGGCGGTAATTTTGTCTTCACTGTTGACGGTCCTTGAGTTAGGATGTATCAATATTCATGCATTAATAGTGAATAAAAATACATTAACGTCGTGTGCATGTGAACCTTAAATCGCTGCAAACGACATCGTGGGCAACGGGGCAAGGCCGCGACCCGGAACGTGTGACTGTAATAAAGGTATACAGCCTGATGTTGAATACGCTGATCGTTGGTGCCAGTGGTTACGCTGGCGTAGAGCTTGCCACCTTCCTTAATCGCCATCCACATATCAACATAACCGCTTTGGCGGTGTCTGCGCAAAGTCCCGATGCGGGTAAGCGCTTGTCCGATCTTCATCCACAGCTGAAAGGTGTGGTGGATCTGCCGCTGCAGCCACTGAGCCGCGCCGACGAATGGGCAGATAAAGTTGATGTGGTGTTTCTGGCGACGGCCCACGAAGTCAGCCACGACCTGGCGCCTGAATTTCTGAAAGCTGGCTGCGTCGTGTTCGATCTGTCCGGCGCTTTCCGCGTCAACGACGGCAAGTTTTACACGCAGTTTTATGGCTTCACGCACCAGCATGGGGACTGGCTGGATAAAGCCGTTTACGGTCTGGCGGAGTTCCAGCAGGAAAAAATCAAAGAAGCACAGCTGATTGCCGTCCCTGGCTGCTATCCCACCGCCTCTCAGTTGGCACTCAAGCCGTTGGTGGATGCCGGTTTACTGAATGAGGCGCAGTGGCCGGTCATCAATGCCACCAGTGGCGTCAGTGGAGCAGGGCGCAAAGCGAATGTTGGTACCAGCTTCTGTGAAGTCAGTCTGCAGCCTTACGGTATTTTTAATCATCGTCATCATCCTGAAATTGTGGCGCACCTGGGCACACCGGTAATTTTTACGCCGCACCTGGGCAGTTTCCCGCGTGGCATCCTGGCCACGATCACCTGCCGTCTTAATGCCGGCGTCAGCCGTGATGATGTCGCTGAGGTCTTTCACAATGCCTACCACGATAAGCCGCTGGTACGCGTTTACGAGCAAGGCGTACCGGCATTGAAAGCCGTGGTCGGTCTGCCTTACTGCGATATTGGCTTTGCCGTACAGGGCGAACACCTGATTGTGGTGGCTGCTGAAGATAACCTGCTTAAAGGGGCAGCCTCTCAGGCAGTACAGTGTCTTAATATTCGTTTCGGTTTCCCTGAAACGCAGTCACTGATTTAACGGACGACTAAACCATGACTAATCCATTAATTATCAAGCTGGGCGGTGTGCTGTTAGACAGCGAAGAAGCACTGGCCCGTTTATTTGACGCGTTGCTGGCCTACCGTTCTGCTCATCAGCGCCCCCTGATTATCGTTCACGGTGGCGGTTGCCTGGTCGATGAACTGATGAAAAAACTGGCGCTGCCGGTGCAAAAGAAGAACGGTTTGCGTGTTACGCCTGCCGATCAGATTGACATCATCACCGGCGCACTGGCTGGTACCGCCAATAAAACGCTGTTGGCCTGGGCGAAAAAATACGGCATTCAGGCCGTCGGTCTGTGCCTGGGCGATGCGGGCCTGGTCAATGTCACCCAGTTAGATGAAGCGCTGGGCCATGTGGGCAACGCAACGCCGGGCAATCCTGCATTAATTAACACGCTGCTGGGCGCAGGTTACATGCCCGTTGTCAGTTCAATCGGCATCACCGACAGCGGTGAGCTTATGAACGTCAATGCCGATCAGGCTGCCACAGCGCTGGCCTCAACGCTGAGTGCTGACTTAGTCTTGTTATCGGACGTCAGCGGCATTCTTGATGGCAAAGGTCAGCGCATCGAAGAAATGACGGCAGATAAAGCAGAACAGCTGATCGCTCAGGGCATCATCACCGATGGCATGATTGTCAAAGTGAACGCTGCGCTGGATGCGGCACGCACGCTGGGCCGTCCGGTCGATATTGCCAGCTGGCGTCATGCCGAGCAGTTACCTACCCTTTTTAACGGCGTGTCCATTGGCACCCGGATTCTCGCTTAACGACTCAGATTCAAGGATTACGAAATGCAAACGCAAAACATCAAAAAAATCGTACTGGCTTACTCCGGTGGTCTGGATACTTCGGCCATTATTCCCTGGCTGAAAGAAAACTATGGCGGCTGTGAAGTGGTCGCGTTCGTGGCGGATATCGGTCAGGAACGTAGCGATCTGGAAGGCGTTGAGAAGAAAGCGCTGCAGTCAGGTGCATCAGAATGTCACGTTGTCGATCTGCGTGAAGAGTTTATCAGTGACTACGTTTATCCGGTGCTGCAGACCGGGGCCCTGTATGAAGGGACGTATCTGCTGGGTACCTCAATGGCGCGTCCTATCATCGCGAAAGCCCAGGTTGAGCTGGCGCTGAAAGTGGGTGCTGATGCGCTGTGCCACGGTGCCACGGGTAAAGGTAATGACCAGGTGCGTTTCGAAACCACTTACACCGCACTGGCGCCGCAGCTGAAAGTGGTGGCGCCATGGCGCGAGTGGGATCTGCGTTCGCGTGAAGCGCTGCTGGATTATCTGAAAGCGCGCAACATCCCTACCACCGCGTCGCTGGAAAAAATCTACAGCCGTGATGAAAACGCCTGGCACATTTCTACCGAAGGCGGCGTGCTGGAAAGCCCGTCTAATGCACCTAACAAAGATTGCTGGGTCTGGACTGTCGATCCGCTGGAAGCGCCCGATCAGCCAGAAGACGTGACAGTAACCGTTGAAAAAGGCCGCGTGGTGGCGGTGAACGGTGAAAGACTGAGCCCGTTCCAGTGTCTGGAAAAACTGAATGTGCTGGGTGCAAAACATGGCGTGGGCCGTATCGATATCGTTGAAAACCGTCTGGTAGGCATTAAATCACGCGGCTGTTACGAAACCCCTGGCGGCACCATTATGGTTAACGCGCTGCGTGCGGTAGAGCAACTGGTTCTGGATCGCGACAGCTTCAAATGGCGTGAGCAGTTGGGCCATGAAATGTCTTATGTGGTTTACGATGGTCGCTGGTTTGCACCGCTGCGTAAGTCTATCCAGGCGGCGGCAGAGTCGCTGGCGGAAGAGGTTAACGGCGAAGTGGTTCTGCAACTCTACAAAGGTCAGGCCACGGCGACGCAGAAGCGTTCAGCTAACAGCCTGTATTCCGAAGAGTTCGCGACCTTCGGCGAAGACGAAGTTTACGATCATCGTCATGCAGGCGGCTTTATTCGTCTGTTCTCACTCTCTTCACGTATCCGTGCGTTGAACGAGCAGAAAAAGTAATCGCAGGCGGGGATCGCCTCGCCTCTCAGTATGACATCAGGGGCGGCTTTCAGGCCGCCCCTGGTTTAACGACTTGAAGGAGATTCACATGGCACTTTGGGGTGGACGCTTTACCCAGGCAGCAGATCAACGTTTCAAACAGTTCAACGACTCGCTGCGTTTTGATTACCGCCTGGCAGAGCAGGACATCATTGGCTCAGTGGCCTGGTCCAAAGCGCTGGTGACGGTAAATGTCCTGAGCAGTGATGAGCAGCAGCAGCTTGAAGCCGCACTGAACGCACTGCTGGAGGAGGTTCGTGCCAATCCTGAGCAAATCCTGCAAAGCGATGCCGAAGATATTCACAGCTGGGTTGAAGGCCAGTTGATTGAGAAAGTCGGTGCGCTGGGCAAAAAACTGCACACCGGCCGTAGCCGCAATGATCAGGTGGCGACCGACCTGAAACTCTGGTGTAAAGAGCAGGTTGCCGCACTGCTGGATGCCACACGTGAGCTGCAGCAGGCGCTGGTGGCGACTGCCGAAGCCAATCAGGACGCGGTGATGCCGGGCTATACACATTTACAGCGTGCACAGCCGGTGACGTTTGCACACTGGTGCCTCGCTTACGTTGAAATGCTGGCGCGCGATGAAAGCCGTTTGCAGGATACGTTAAAGCGTCTTGATGTCAGCCCGTTAGGTTGTGGTGCACTGGCCGGAACGGCTTACGCTATTGACCGTGAGCAACTGGCAGGCTGGTTAGGCTTCGCGTCTGCAACGCGTAACAGCCTGGATACCGTATCCGACCGTGATCATGTGCTGGAGCTGCTTTCCGATGCGTCAATCGGCATGGTGCACCTTTCACGTTTTGCGGAAGACATGATTTTCTTCAATACCGGCGAAGCCGGCTTTATCGAACTCTCGGATAAAGTCACCTCAGGTTCGTCCCTGATGCCACAGAAGAAAAATCCGGATGCACTGGAGCTGATCCGTGGAAAATGCGGGCGGGTTCAGGGCGCGTTAACCGGCATGATGATGACGCTGAAAGGCCTGCCGCTTGCCTATAACAAAGACATGCAGGAAGACAAAGAAGGGCTGTTTGATGCGCTGGATACCTGGCTGGACTGCCTGCATATGTCCGTGCTGGTGCTGGAAGGTTTGCAGGTAAAACGTCCTCGCTGCCAGGAAGCGGCCGAACAGGGTTACGCAAACTCAACGGAACTGGCCGATTATCTCGTGGCAAAAGGCGTTCCCTTCCGTGAAGCGCACCATATCGTGGGAGAAACGGTCGTTGCAGCGATCGCGCAAGGTGTGGCACTGGAAGCCTTGTCGTTATCTCAGCTTAAGCAGTTCAGTGCTGTTATCGAAGACGATGTCTATCCGGTGCTGGCCCTGTCATCCTGCCTGGATAAGCGCAATGCGCAGGGAGGCGTTTCACCGTCTCAGGTTGCCCGTGCCATTGCGGATGCCAAAGCGCGCTTAGCCTGAGTCGCAGATAAAAAAAGAGCGGGCATACCATGCCCGCCAACCTCTAGCTTCAGAAACTACTTTTATTTTAGGCACATCATCAGACCATCGGTGCTCCCGACCGATGTTCAGATTCGTTACGCTTGTCGTCTGGCCTTCGCCTGTTCAGTTTTTTGTTTTATCAGCGTTGCCAGAAGATTTGCGTCAGCTAAAAACAGCGGATAACGCTGTCTTTATGATTCAGAAAACATTTCCCTGGGTGGCGATGAGTCTGAATTTGATGTGGGCATTATTCCCATCCGCTCTTGATAGGGCCAATCGTTGGTTGCTATTCTATCTATCGCCACGAGCTATCGTGGAATGGAGGGTAATAATGAATATCCGTGATCTTGAATATCTGGTTTCGCTTGCTGAACATCGTCACTTCCGACGTGCGGCGGATGCCTGTCATGTCAGTCAGCCGACCTTAAGCGGGCAGATTCGCAAATTAGAAGATGAGTTAGGTGTCATGCTGCTGGAACGTACCAGCCGCAAAGTACTGTTTACGCAGGCCGGTTTGCTGCTGGTCGACCAGGCGCGTACTGTCCTTCGTGAAGTCAAAGTGCTGAAAGAGATGGCCAGTCAGCAGGGCGAAGCGATGTCAGGACCACTGCATATTGGGCTGATTCCCACCACCGGTCCGTATTTACTGCCGCAAATTATTCCTATGCTGCATCAGACTTTTCCAAAGCTGGAAATGTACCTGCATGAAGCACAGACCCAGCAATTGCTGGCTCAGCTCGACAGCGGCAAACTGGACTGCGCGATTCTGGCGCTGGTCAAAGAAAGCGAAGCCTTTATTGAAGTCCCGCTGTTCGATGAACCGATGAAGCTGGCGGTTTATGAGGATCATCCGTGGCGCGAACGCGATCGTGTGCCAATGTCCGATCTGGCTGGTGAAAAACTGCTGATGCTGGAAGACGGCCACTGCCTGCGCGATCAGGCCATGGGTTTTTGTTTTGAAGCGGGTGCAGACGAAGATACCCATTTCCGTGCGACAAGCCTGGAAACGTTGCGCAATATGGTCGCGGCAGGAAGCGGTATTACGTTACTGCCTGCTCTGGCTGTCCCGCCACAGCGTGTGCGTGATGGGGTTTGTTATCTGCCCTGTTATAAGCCGGTACCACAGCGTACGATTGCGCTGGTTTACCGTCCCGGCTCACCTCTGCGCAGCCGTTATGAACAACTGGCAGAGGCAATCCGCACACATATGCAAGGCTATTTCGATACCACGTTAAAACAGGCGGTTTAAACCGTTTAGCGCGGCGACGCGATACGCTTCTGCCATGGTCGGGTAGTTAAAGGTGGTATTCACAAAGTACTCAATTGTGTTGCCACCATTTTTTTGCTCCATGATCGCCTGACCGATATGGATAATCTCCGCAGCACGTTCCCCAAAGCAGTGAATGCCCAGAATCTCTTTGGTTTCACGGTGGAACAGGATCTTCAGACTACCGACGTTCATCCCCACAATCTGCGCACGCGCCAGATGTTTAAACTGCGCACGTCCCACTTCGTAAGGCACTTTCATCGCCGTGAGCTGCTGTTCGGTTTTGCCTACAGAGCTGATTTCCGGAATGGTATAAATCCCGGTCGGAATGTCTTCGATCAGGTGCGCTGAGGCTTCGCCTTTAATGATGGCCTGTGCGGCAATACGGCCCTGATCGTAAGCAGCGGAGGCCAGGCTGGGGTAACCAATGACGTCGCCCACTGCATAAATGTGCGGCTGCGCTGTCTGATACATGCTGTTCACTTTCAACAGCCCACGGCCATCCGCTTCCAGACCGACATTTTCCAGCGACAGTGAATCGGTGTTACCTGTACGGCCGTTCGCATACAGCAGGCAGTCCGCTTTGACTTTCTTGCCGGATTTCAGGTGCATGATAACGCCGTCATCCACGCCTTCAATCTTCTCAAACTCTTCGTTGTGACGAATCACCACGCCGCTGTTCCAGAAGTGATAAGACAGCGAGTCAGACATCTCCTGATCAAGGAACGCCAGCAGGCGGTCACGGGTGTTGATCAGGTCAACCTTGACATTGAGCCCACGGAAAATGGAAGCATATTCACAGCCAATCACGCCCGCGCCATAAATGATGACGTGGCCGGGTTCATGATGCAGGTTGAGAATAGAATCGGAATCGTAAATACGTGGATGGGTAAAGTCGACATCATGCGGATGATAAGGGCGCGAACCACAGGCAATAATAAATTTCCCGGCGGTCAGCTGTTCGCGCGTGCCATCATGATGTTCCACTTCAACCGTGTTGGCATCCACGAAATGCGCATCGCCCTGAAACAGCTCACAGCGATTGCGCTCGTAAAAACCCTGACGCATTGCGGTTTGTTGGCTGATCACGCTTTCCGTGTGATTGAGAATATCGGCAAACGATGAGCGGAGAAGGCGGGTATGGTCACTGTAGAGGGGATTCTGATTGAACTCGATGATGCGGCTCACAGCATGACGAAGGGCTTTCGAGGGGATCGTACCCCAGTGTGTACAGCCGCCGCCTATGTTGTGATAGCGTTCGATAACCGCGATTCGGGCGCCTTGCTTCACCAGCCCCATCGCCGCACCTTCACCGCCTGGTCCTGATCCAATCACAATGACATCGTAATCGTAAGACTTTTGCATACCGGTACGTCCTATTATTTATACATTTTTACAACGAGATTCTAACATCTCGCCGCGCACTTCTGAATTCTAACAGCGATTTTCATCACGTTTTGGCTTTCAGTGAGGTTTAACACGTCGTCACAAAGTTTGCCGGACTGTACGCTGAATATTTTGTTATAGTGCTGTTTCAGAACCTCACAAGGCAGAGAGAATGGGCGTCAGAGCGCAACAAAAAGAACGTACACGACGTACACTGATTGAAGCTGCCTTCAGTCAGCTCAGCGCCGAACGCAGTTTTGCCAGTCTGAGTTTACGTGAGGTTGCCCGCGAGGCGGGCATCGCGCCAACCTCTTTTTATCGGCACTTTAAAGATGTCGATGAGCTGGGTTTAACCATGGTGGATGAAAGCGGGCTGATGCTGCGGCAGTTGATGCGACAGGCACGTCAACGTATTGCGAAAGGCGGCAGCATCATTAAAACCTCTATCGCCACCTTTATGGAGTTCATCGAAAATAACCCTAATGCGTTTCGGCTGCTGTTACGCGAACGTTCGGGGACGTCTGCGGCTTTCCGTGCGGCGGTTGCGCGTGAAATCCAACATTTTATTGCTGAACTGGCTGATTATCTTGAGGTCGAAAACCGCATGCCGCGCAGCTTCACCGAAGCGCAGGCTGAAGCGATGGTGACTATTGTCTTCAGTGCCGGTGCCGAGGCGCTGGATATTGATATAGCGCAGCGTCGTAAGCTGGAAGATCGTCTGGTATTGCAGTTACGTATGATCGCGAAGGGCGCGTATTACTGGTATCGCCGGGAACAAGAACGCCTGGCGGTAACCCTGGATAAACCTGAAGAGCTATGAATAAGGACCCTGCCATGACCCACCCAAGCTCCCGTGATAAAGGCACGATGTTACTGGCTTTTATTACCGGCCTTGCTATGAACGGCTCGTTCTCTGTGCTGTTTAGTGCTTTCGTTCCTTTTTCTATTTTCCCGTTGATTGCGTTGGGGCTGGCGGCATGGTGCCTGCATCAACGCTACCTGAATAAAAGTATGCCCGATGGGGTTCCGGGGCTGGCTGCGGCCTTCTTCCTGCTGGGAATCCTGGTGTACAGCGCATTAGTGCGTGCCGAATATCCGGATATCGGATCTAACTTCATCCCCACGATTCTTATGGTCGGGCTGGTGTTCTGGATTGCCCTGCGTTACAAGCGCAATCGCAACCGGTAATCACAAAAACGGGAACCCCTGGGTTCCCGTTTTTTTACGCTTTGCGCGTCAGTAGCACACCGCATTCCATATGATGGGTATACGGGAACTGGTCAAACAGGGCCAGTCGCGTGACATCATGGGTTTGCGCCAGCTCCAGCAGATTGTCACACAGGGTTTGCGGGTTGCAGGAAATATACAGGATCGTGCGATAAGCCTGCACCATCCTGACGGTTTCCTCATCCAGCCCACTGCGCGGCGGATCCACAAAGATCGTCTCGCAGTCATAACTCTTCAGGTCGATCCCCTCCAGCCGGTTAAAGCTGCGCACGCCGTTCATTGCCTGGGTAAACTCTTCGGCCGCCATGCGAATAATCTGGACATTATCAATCTGGTTGGCGGCAATATTGTGCTGGGCCGACGCGACGGATGGCTTGGCAATTTCCGTGGCCAGCACGCGGCGGAAATTTCTGGCCAGCGCCAGCGAGAAGTTGCCATTACCACAGTAGAGTTCCAGTAAATCGCCACGGGAACCCGTTGTCACATCCAGCGCCCATTCCAGCATATGAATGTTCATCGCCGCGTTGGGTTGCGTGAAGCTGTTCTCCACCTGTCGATAAATCATCTCTTTACCGGCGACCGTCAAACGCTCTTCCACGTAATCCCGATCAAGGCAAATTTTGGTCTTAGTGGCGCGACCAATCAGCTGCACATCGACGCCTTCCGCCCGCAACTGATCGCGTAACGTTGTGGCGGCCTGCTGCCATTCCTCATCCAGCTTGCGGTGATAGAGCAGGGAGATGACGATTTGGTTGCTTAGCGTCGACAGATAATCAATCTGGAACAGCTTATGGCGCAGGATGCGATTATCGCGAATGACCGCCATCATTTTCGGCATCATCTGGTTAATCAGGGCACTGGCCGCCGGGAACTGGTCAACGCGAATGCGCTGTTTCGTCTCCTGATCGAAAATGATGTGATAAATGTCGTCGCCATCATGCCAGATGCGGAATTCTGCACGCATGCGATAGTGGCTGACCGGTGAACGGAACACCTCCACGGCGGGGGCAGCGAAAGGCGTCATCATCGTTTCTAACCGACTGACTTTTTCCGCCAGCTGCGCGTCATACTGTTCAACAGGGAGATGTTCGGGTGTCATGTTTAATCCTGGTTAATAGCCTGCTTGCCGGGCGATTGTAGGGATTCACCTGCTGATGTCCAGTCCTGCGCGCGCGAGCAGAGCGTCGGGGTGTGCAGATCTGGACTTGCCCGTGCGCGCTTCGTAGACTGCGGGCACCGGCCTCAACCTTGAGTTAACAGGGAATCCAGTGTGAATCTGGAGCTGACGCGCAGCGGTAAGGAATGTCAGGGTGATTGCAATTGCAGACACTGTCCTGCGGGATGGGAAGTCATCACCTGCTATGATTCCCAGCCCGAAGACCTGCCGGTGTGACGTCGCCACGCGTACAGTCATCGCGTGCTATCGACTGTATGCCTGCGGCATCCTTTTTCTTTTGGATGCGATAAAAATGAGTAAAACAACAACCCCGCTGTTTGCCTTCAGTGCAACGGCGATTTTCCTCTGGGCGCAAAATGGCTTTGCACAGAGAAGTGATGATGCGCTCATCGTGACGGCTAATCGTTTTCAACAGCCGGTTTCGTCGGTACTGGCTTCAACCTCGGTGGTGACACGGGATGAGATTGACCTGTGGCAGGCAAAAAATCTGGTAGACGTGCTTCGTCGCCTGCCCGGCGTGGATATTGCGCAGAACGGTGGGATTGGGCAAAGCGCGTCAATGTTTGTGCGAGGCGCTGAAGCGCGCCAGACGTTGATTCTTGTGGATGGCGTGCCCTTTGCCAGACCAGGCATCACCGGTGCAGCGGACTTCAATCTGATCCCGATCTCCCTTATACAACGCGTTGAATTCATTCGCGGGCCGCGCTCCTCCGTCTATGGCGCTGATGCCATTGGCGGAGTGGTAAACGTGATTACTCAAAATCCACAAAATCACAATGTGCTTTCTGCAGGCATGGGGTCAAAGGGATATCAGGAATACAGCGGGGGCGTAAACCAGAATGTGACCGACCAAACCCGCCTTACCGTCGCCGGTTCTTATCAGGCAACCAATGGCTATAACATCCAGCCTGATTCGACGTCTCCAGCCGATCGCGATCGTGATGGCTGGCGCAACAAAGCGTTCTGGGCAGGGGTTGAGCATAAGTTCAATGACATGTTTTCTGGTTTCTTTCGTGGTTATGGTTATGCGGCGAATACTGACTACGATGCTGGCTTCCTGGGCGGATCGGATGAGCAGCAGATTTATAACCACGCCTTTGATACCGGCCTGCGCTTTACTAAAGGTGATTATTCTTCTCAACTGGTCGCCAGCTACCAAAAGTACAAAATATATAATTATGTTGGCGCTGAGGGACGTTACGCAGACTCCAATACGCTGGATGATATGGATCAGCGCAACCTTCAATGGGGGAACGCCTTCGCAGTCGGTTATGGCACGGTGAGTACCGGGATTGACTGGCAGCGGCAAGCGTTGAGCTCAGTAGGCCAACTCTTTTCTGGCCAGCCCAGAGAAACGGACCGCTATAAGCAGGATAATACCGGGGCATATCTGACGACGCAGCAGCAATTGGGCACTGTTACGCTTGAAGGGGCTGTCCGGGGAGACGATAACCAGGATTATGGCCGTCATGGTACCTGGCAAACGGCGGCTGGATGGGAGTTTGTGCCGGGTTATAAGGCATCGCTCTCCTATGGCACCGGTTTCCAGGCACCGACGCTGGGGCAGCTTTATGGCCAAAAGCATTTTGGCATTAGCGCCAATCCCGATTTGCAGCCTGAGAAATCAAAACAATGGGAAGCTGCGCTCGAAGGGTTAAGTGGCCCCGTTAACTGGCGGCTGGCGGCCTACCATAATCATGTCACGAACCTGATTGACTATGCGTCCGATCCGGTGACATTCCAGGGCGGCTATTTCAATCAGAAAGCGGTGACAATGAAAGGTATTGAAGCCACCGCGGACTTTGATACGTCCTTCCTGCATCATCAAATCACCTTAGGCTATCTTGATGCCCGACGCGATTCGGATGATGAAGTCCTGGCTCGCCGGTCTCGTCAACAGATGAAATATCAGTTGGGTGTAACGGTTTATGAGGCTGATATAGATGTTATTTACCAGTATTTTGGCAAGCGTTATGACAATAACACGAGCCAGTACACGAGTGAGCAGCGCCGTTTGCCGGCCTACAGCACCGTTGATCTCGCCGTATCGTATCCTGTCACATCACATCTGACCGTTCGTGGTAGAATTGCCAACCTGTTCGATAAAGATTACGAGACAGCGTATGGCTACCAGACTCCAGGAAGAGAGTATTACCTCAACGGAAGCTACAGCTTCTGACCTGCGCCCGACTGTGCTGGTGTTTGATTCCGGCGTAGGCGGGCTTTCTGTCTATGATGAGGTTCGGCAACTCCTGCCGGACCTGCATTATCTTTATGCGTTCGATAACGCCGGTTTTCCTTATGGTGAGAAAACCGAGACCTTTATTGTCGAGCGTGTTGTTGCGATGGTTGATGCCATTACTCGCCGTCATCCCATTTCTCTCGTCATTATTGCCTGTAATACCGCCAGCACCGTCACTTTGCCTGCATTACGTGAGCGATTTGCCTTTCCGGTTGTCGGCGTTGTACCGGCAATCAAACCGGCTGCACGCCTTACACGTAACGGTGTGGTCGGGCTGCTGGCGACGCGCGCAACGGTCCGGCGTTCGTACACGCATGATCTGGTGTCGCAGTTTGCTAAAACCTGCAAGATTGAAATGCTGGGCTCAGCCGAGCTGGTGGAGTTAGCCGAAGCCAAGCTTCATGGCGATAAGGTTTCACTGGATGATGTCAGGCGCATTGTGCAACCCTGGTTACGTATGACGGAGCCACCGGATACTGTCGTATTAGGCTGCACGCACTTTCCTTTACTTCGCGATGAGCTTCAGCACGTCCTGCCTGAAGGTACGCGTTTAATTGACTCCGGTGCCGCAATAGCCAGACGTACTGCCTGGCTACTGGACAATGAAGCACCCGAAGTCCGCTCGCCGGATCAAAACATGGCGTTTTGCACTGAGCTGGATGAAGAGGCGGCGCAATTATCGCCGGTTTTACAGCGTTATGGCTTCCCGTTGCTTGAAAAACTGGCGCTTTAGCGGGTTTTCGCTGAAAAAAACAGCACTCGGAAAATTAATTGAAATTAGCCCTTGTCAGCTTCGAAGAACTCCCTATAATGCGCCTCCACTGACACGGCACAACGGAATACGAAGCGCCGGGTTGAGTAAGGTTCAGAATCATTCGAACCGATGAGTTTAGCAAAAATAAGTGCTTGACTCATAAAGCGGAAAGCGTAATATATGCAGCCCGCGCCACAGAGAAGTGTGGCACTGCTCTTTAACAATTTATCAGACAATCTGTGTGGGCACTCGCAGGATTGATATCCGCGTCTCCGGACGTAAAAAATATCAAGTCTTAAGAGTGAACACGTATTGAAATTCATTACGACGTTTTCCTTGAGCATCGCTGCACTGGTTGCAGCAAATCAAACTTTA
>NZ_QICO01000012.1:0-73778 GCF_003201175.1 Pantoea sp. PNA 03-3
ATCCCTGAATAACCTGACACCGGAAGAGTACCGGCTGATGACTGAAACCCCGGAACTCTCAAAAAGTGCGTGGAACTAAAACGGGTGTGCTTACATACATATCACTTAAAACCATTCACCACCTAAGCGGATTAATTTATTGAACAAAAATTAAAAGTGAACAATGTGAACACTTTTTCCTAAAATCATCTGTTTTTGGATTTTAGGCTGGCTGTTAGTCATCCTAGCAAACCCGTTTCGGGGTATGAGATCCAATAATTGGTACACGTTTAGGTACACCGAACAAAGTTGAATTAGATAAAAACACCTAAATACATTAGCTTGCGAGATTTATTCAGATTCCGCCAGCGCCTGCGGGCTTTTTTGTCCCCTCCTGTGCCTTTGAAACCCGCATTCAAAACTTACCGGTTCCAGAGAAGCATGGTCATTTATTGCAGGTATCCGATATTGACTGACTTAATGGTCCATGCGTCATGGTAGACCTCAATGCATTACGGGAAAACCATTTCCCATTTTTATAACACTATTATGCTAAGCCAGCTTATTTCACAAAACAGAATCAAATATTTCACATAATCAAACTTATTATTGATCCAAGTCATTTTTCGCAACCTCTTAACAATTATATAAATTAACAAGAACATCTTTTACCTTTCGTAAATATCATCCAAAACGTAAAAAAAGATAATATTAAAAAGAAACTTACAGGCAGGGAATTATTCAGAAATCCAATCAGCAAAAGAAGAAATTCTTCGTCTTAAATCTTTATATATCAAAGGCCTGTCTCACATAAAAAGCAACTACCCTTTCCCGCTTCCAGATCATTCCCGCCGATCCTGAACCATTAAAATTCCCACGCAATTACCCTGCGCATTTATTTCACCGCCAACTGATAATGATTATTGATTTGATTCCCATTTATATATCACCTTATGCTGTTTATCAGCCCGTAAATATCTTCAGGACAAACAACCGTTAAAGGATTAACCGTTATGACGTCGTTAACCCCTCTCGCCCGTCGTATCAAAACCAGTCTGTTCATTCCCGTTTTTGGCATAGCTTCACCTGCGTTTGCTGAGCCGGAGATCATTGATCCCGATGAAGAGGTGATGGTGGTGACGGCTTCAGCTGTCGAACAGCGTCTGAAAGATGCCCCGGCATCAATCTCGGTGATTACCGCCGAACAGTTAGCAAAGGACGTTGGTAAATCGGCTACCGATCTTGCGGATGTGCTGGAACGTGTCGCGGGCGTATCCAAAGCCATCGGAACAGATGTGGGCTCAGGTATTCAACTGCGCGGTATGCCAGCGGCGTATACGCTGTTGCTGGTTGATGGCAAACGCATGAGCTCCAGCAACGGCATCAAAAGCACGCAGCAAAACTATTTCGACGATATCAACTGGATCCCCGTTGATGCCATTGAACGTATCGAAGTGGTGCGGGGACCGATGTCCGCGCTCTATGGCTCGGATGCGATGGGCGGCGTGGTGAATATCATCACGAAGAAAAACAGTGATGTCTGGCACGGTACCTTAACCGCAGGCACGCGCCAGCCGCAGGACGATAAGCGGGGAAGTACCCAGACCTGGACAGGTAGCGTTGGCGGCCCACTGGGGAAAGGGTTTGACCTGCGTCTGAATGGTTCGTGGAATAAGCGCCAGGCGGATAAAAGCGACACCGGCGCACTGCGCTGGGGAAGCGGTCAGGAGGGACGCAAGAATGAAAATTACGGTGCCGAACTGGGCTGGGATATTACCCGCCAGCATCGGCTGACGATCTCTACGCAGCAGGGAACCGAAGAAGGTCTTCCCGGCGTCGCCAGTAACGGCAGTGAAATTAATCTGCGCGGGGCCAGTAAGCTTGAGCGTGAAAACTATGCGCTGGATTACCGCGGCATTTTTGCATTTGGCACGGCGAAGCTAAGCGCTTATCAAAATAAATTTAAAAACTGGGTGTCGGACGTACCGGTTATCGCCAACGGCGCGGTGACGGGCAGCGAGGACAGCACGTTGTGGAATAAAGAATCCATTATTGAAGGCGATTTCAACCTGCCCTTCGAACTCGGTTTGCCCCAAAACCTGACCGTGGGCGCGCAATGGAAAAAAGAAGAGCTGCATAACCCGCGCTCGCTGGGCGTGACAGCCGACGCGGCCGATACCTTTGGTAAACATACTGGCGAAGCGAAAAGCACCGGCATCTTCATCGAAAACCAGATTGACCTGCGGGACGATCTCGCCCTGACGCTGGGCCTGCGCCGGGATAATACCGATTACGGCAACCGGACCACGCCACGCGCCTATCTTGTCTGGCAAGCCACGGACGCTCTGACGTTGAAAGGCGGCTATTCCGAAGGCTTTAAGGCGCCCAGTGTACGTCAGGCCAGCAAAGGCTTTATCGAAACCTCCCGCGGTGCCGGCTGTAATGGCTATGCCGATTACCAGGGCGGGAGCTGTTATACCCTGGGGAATGACGCGCTGAAGCCTGAATTGTCGCAGAACTGGGAAGTGGGCGCCCTGTACGATTATGCGGGATGGGGCGTGGGCTTAACCTTCTTTGACAGCCGCTTTCAGGACAAAATTGCTTCCGCACCGGTGGGCTATATTCCGGGCGATGCGTCCGGTAGCTACTGGCTGAAGCGCGTCAATCTGGATACCGCCCGCACGCAGGGCGTGGAAGGCAGCCTGACGGTGCCTCTGATTACGGAAGAGAAAGGCCCCTGGCTGAAAAGCCTGACCCTGAATAACACTTTCACGCGCATGATCAAAGCGGAAGACACACTGGGCGTCATGTTGGTGACCACACCAAAACTCGCCACCTGGTCCTCGCTGGACTGGTAGGTCAATGAGGCGATCAGTCTGTCGATGACCGCCAAATACTACGGAAAAATGCTGGGGTTGAATAACCGCGCGGATCAGGCCGCACGCGGCAATACCGCAACTGCACGTATCCGCCAGGCCTATATGATTTATGGCCTGTCCGGGCAGTACCGGGCGACCAGGCATCTGAAATTCAACATGGGCGTCGATAACCTTTTCGATAAAAATCCGGTGTCCGCGCAACCCTCAGCCGGTACCACCAGCGGCAATAATTATTACGTTCCCGGACGAACGCTGTACGCCTCCGTGACGGCTTCGTTCTGATAACACTGAGGGTCCGCTCGCCCTGCTGAACATACCACGTACCCAGGGCGGAAAGCGGATGGTCAGCCCGACAACCGGGCACACTTTTACGGACAATGACAACGTACAAGGAGAAGGTATGCGTTTTTCCCGTCTGGCAGGTTTACTGGCTCTCGCCTGCTTACTGAGCGCGCCGTTGGCGTCGGCCAGCGACGCCCCCAGCGTCCAGCTGTCGCATTTTCAGGGCACAACAGCCATTCCTCTGCATCCCCAACGTGTGGTGATCTTAAACCCGGTAACGCTGGACAGTGCCGATGCGTTAGGAATTCATCCGCTGGGCGTGCCCCGGACCGCGATAAGCTATCCGGCCCATCTGGCGCGCTACAACAGTGATGAGTACCTCAATGCGGGCACGTTATTTGAGCCTGACTATGAGGCCCTGAGCCACGCCAGGCCGGATCTGATTCTGGCCGGCGGCAGAGCCCTGGCGGCCTATAACAAACTCAGCGACATTGCGCCGACCGTATCGCTGGATATCGATCCCAATGATGTTTTAAACAGCCTGCGTCAGCGAACCACGCAACTGGGCGAAATCATGGGTAAACAGGCGCAGGCGAGCACCGTTCTGGCCAGATTTGATGCGCAGGTTGCTGACCTTCGCCGCCAGGCGGCTCAGGCAGGCACGGCCATGATGCTGATGGTCAACGGCGGTAAACTCAGTGCTTACACACCGCATTCCCGCTTTGGTTTTATTTTTGATGTCCTGCAGTTCAGACCGGCCATCGCCCTGCCGACCGCCAGTAAACACGGAAACGCCATTTCGCCCGAACTCATCATGCAGGCCAATCCGGACTGGCTGTTCGTTCTGGATCGCGACAGCGCCATCGGCAGCAAGGCGGGCGTTTCTGCCCGGCAGGTACTGGATAATCCGCTGGTGCGCCGCACCACGGCATGGAAAAAACAGCAGATAATCTGGCTGGATTCGGCCTCGTTGTACCTCGCTGGCGGGATCCAGAGTTACAGCCTGATGATGGAGCAGATCAGGCAGGCACTCAGCACAGCCGGCGTCCGCCCAGAATGAAGTCCGTGGCCTTTAGCTTTAGCCTGATCCTGCTGGGGGCGCTGATGATGCTCAGTGTGATGACGGGCGTCACGCAGCTGTCACTGATGGGCGTGTGGCGCGATGCCGACATGCGGGAGATTATGTGGGTGAGTCGCGTGCCGCGCACGGTCGCGCTGGTGCTGGCTGGCAGCGCCATGAGCGTTGCAGGGCAAATCATGCAAATGCTGACGCAAAACCGTTTTGTCGAGCCCTCTGTCGTGGGCACGACACAGTCCGCCGGTCTGGGCTTACTGCTGGTCATGCTGTTTTATCCCGCCGCGCCCGTCATAGTCAAAATGGGCATTGCCGCCCTGTTCGCCCTGGCCGGTACCCTGCTGTTTATGCTGTTAATCGCCCCTGTTCGTCAGAAAAGCGCCCTTATTGTGCCGCTGACCGGCATCATGTTGGGGGCCGTTTTCAGTTCGGTCACCACCTTTCTGGCGATGCAGTTTGACCTGCTGCAGGCGCTGGGCAGTTGGGAATCGGGGGATTTTTCCAGCGTGATGCAGGGGCGCTATGAACTGCTGTGGCTAGTAGGGATGATCGCCCTGCTCGCTGGCCTGCTTGCCGACCGCTTCACGGTCGCCGGTTTAGGGCATGACTTTTCCGTAAACGTCGGACTGAACTACCGTCGTGTTCAGCTCACGGGCATGGCGATGATTGCGCTCATCAGCGGCGTGGTTATCGTGGTCGTCGGGGTCCTGCCGTTCCTGGGGTTAATCGTGCCGAATATTGTCAGCCTGCTGTCTGGCGATAACCTGCGACGCACCGTGCACTGGGTCGCGCTGACGGGGGCTATGCTGGTAGTAAGCTGCGATATCCTGGGGCGGCTTATCGTGCAGCCGTTCGAGATCCCGGTCAGTACGTTGCTCGGCGTACTGGGCGCGGCGGTGTTTCTGCTGCTGATTATGAAGGGGAAACGCCATGGCCGTTGAGTGTTCGCTGCCGTCTCGCGTGCTGAACAGGATGCGCTCCCCTGCCGGACGGCTGTGTTTGCTGACCGTCATCGCGATTGCGCTCTGCAC
Organism: Pantoea sp. PNA 03-3; assembly: GCF_003201175.1. Lineage (NCBI taxonomy): Bacteria > Pseudomonadati > Pseudomonadota > Gammaproteobacteria > Enterobacterales > Erwiniaceae > Pantoea > Pantoea sp. PNA 03-3. Next base: position 5,247 of record NZ_QICO01000012.1, read on the forward strand.
GCTGTTTCTGACCCTTAACCTGCAGGGCAATATCGGCTATCTCCTGAAACACCGCGGGCAGATTTTACTGACTATGGTGCTGGTTGCGTTTGCCTCGGGTATCAGCACGCTGCTTTTCCAGACCATCACGCAAAACCGCATTCTTACGCCGTCGATCATGGGGCTGGAGTCGCTGTTTATTTTACTTCAGACGCTGATGGTCTTTTTTATTCACCTGTCGCCGTTGAGCCAGACCGGCCCTGTGGTGCAGTTTCTGGGTGAAACGGCGCTTCTGATGCTGTTTGCCACGCTGCTTTACCGCTGGTTATTTAACCGCAGCGGGCTGGAACTCCAGCGCGTCTTACTGGCAGGCCTGGTGCTCGGCACGCTGTTCCGCAGTCTGTCCGGACTGATGCAACGCCTGCTATCACCGGGAGAATTTGCCGTTTTACAGAGCCGGATGTTTGCCACCTTTACCCGCGCCGACAGCGACGTCCTGCTGTTGTCAGGCAGCGTCATTGCTGTTGTGACGGTAATCATCTGGCGCATGCGCCATCGCCTTGACGTGCTGGCGCTGGGCAGCGATACCGCTACCGCACTCGGCGTGCCCGTTCAGCGCTACGTGACCGGTCTGTTGCTGCTCATCTCCCTGCTGGTAGCGATCTCAACCGCGCTGGTGGGGCCAATGACGTTTCTGGGCTTGTTGATCGTGAATCTGGCCTGGCCCGCCATGGGCTCATGGCGTCATCGCGAGATGCTGCCTGCTGTGATACTCATCGGCATGATTACGCTGACCGGCGGACAGCTCATTCTGGAGCGACTGCTGGACAGGGCAGGCACGCTGTCCGTCATCATTGAATGTGTTGGCGGTGGACTCTTTCTTTATCTGGTGCTTAAAAAGGTGGCAACGTGATTGAAGTGGTGAATGTGAATAAGCGCTACGGCACGCTTTCTGTTCTCAATAATATCAATGAAACCCTGCCCGCGTCGGGCATCACTGCCATCATTGGTCCTAACGGTGCCGGAAAATCCTCTCTGCTGTCGGTGATGAGCCGACTGCTGACGCCGGACAGCGGTGAAATCAGAATCGATTCGCTGGTGGTGAACGAGGCGCACACTGAACAGCTGGCGAAAGTGCTGTCGGTGCTACGGCAGGAGAATCATTTTACCCATCGGCTGACGGTGTACGATCTGGTCAGTTTTGGCCGCTATCCCTGGTCAAAAGGACGGATAACGGAAGCGGACAGACACCATATTGAGCAGGCGCTGTATTTTCTGGATTTGTTGCCGCTGGCACAGCGTTATCTGGATGAGTTGTCCGGCGGGCAGCGGCAGCGGGCCTTTATGGCGATGGTGCTGTGCCAGGATACGCAGTACGTTCTGTTAGATGAACCGCTAAATAATCTGGATATGAAACACAGCGTGACCATAATGCAGCAATTGCGACGAGCGGCGGATGAACTGCACAAATCCATCATTCTGGTCATTCATGATATCAATTTCGCCTCCGCCTATTCCGACTACATCATTGCCATGAAAAACGGCGCCGTTTTTATGCGCGGTACGCCAGCCGACATCATGCAGCCGGACGTGCTGACGCGGCTGTTTGAGATTCCGGTGGCGATTGAAACGGTGGCGGAACAGCGGATAGCGATCTATTACCGCTAACCTGACTCACGCTTTCGTGGTGCGGAAGCGGAGCCGTGGACGTCGCCGCGCGGTCCGCTTTATCACTGGCCGATTGCAGGCAAACGGAGAAACGCGGATGCGCCCGGCTCAGCAGTAGAATACATGCCGGAGTTCTGCCTGCTTACCGGGGCGGAGGACGGCAGCACATGCCTGCCCTGCTCAGCCGCCGAACGGTTCTTGACCCAACCGCGCGGCACTGCCCGCTATTTACCCCAGTAAACCCCATCGCAAAACGGCTTTCTGGCCCCTAACTGAGCCGACAATCTGGCGGCACTTTCCCGCATCAGGTCACCCAGCCCTGCCGCTTTGCGGTCCAGGGTTAAGCGTGATGACGGACCGGTCAGCGCCAGGGCGGCCGTTAATTTATCCCCTTCGCCAAACACCGGGATGGCAAAGGCGGCAGTGTGCGGATCGCGCGCGCCCGACGTATAGAGCGGTAAGTCCGGTGTCTCAGCAAACAGGGGTTCGCCCATTCCCCAGTAACGCAGCACCTGGCTAATCGCCGAGTTATCCAGAGGATAAAGCGAGCCCGGCAGTCGCGTATGGCGCAGGCCATCCGACGATTCCGCACGGAAGACGCAAAGACGCTGACCGTTATCAATCACATACCAGCTGGCGCTTTCATGGGTGGCCGAAGCCAGCGCCTGTAGCTCGGGCTGGACCACGCTGGCCAGATGAAACGACTGTTCGTAGAGCTTGCCCAGATACAGCAGTCTTGGTCCCAGGGTATAAATCCCGTTATCCCGTCTGACTACATAACTCATGCGTTCCAGCGAATTCATCAGGCGATAAACGGTGGTTTTGTGGTAGCCCGAGAGCTGCGACAGCGCCGTCAGGGACAGGCTTTCTTCGCCTGGCTTAAAACAATCCAGCAATGCCAGCGCCTTCTCTACCGCATTAACCCCTTCGTTTCCCATTTCGCTTCTCCTGATTTTTGCTGGCACTGAGTGTACCTGAAACTGTGAGTCACATCTTATTTACATCACAAACAAGCTCGCAACACTGGCGCGAGCGTCAGTGTCACCGATATAGTAATTTCATTATGTACAACACAGTTTTACTCAGTAAAACATCAAACCTGTGAGGTGACCCATGTCCGCGAACGAAAAACCGATGATCAACCGCGACGTTACGCGAGTCAGTCATGATTATGTCAGACGTGCCGCTGAATTTCAGGCCGCGATTCTTGCGGATGTCGCGGGCAGACGAGGCACGCTCCATGGCCGCGTTAAGCCACTGGGTGCGCATATGAAAGTGGCCGGACCGGCGGTGACGGTGGAAGTGCGTTCAGGTGATAACCTGGCGATCCATGCTGCGCTGGCGGTGGCCAAACCCGGCGATGTCATCGTAGTAGACGGTAAAGGCGATATCAGTTGTGCGCTGCTAGGCGAAATCATGGCGACCCAGGCAGAAGCGTCCGGCATTGCCGGCATTATCATCGATGGCGCGGTCAGGGATGCGGATGCACTGAGCAACCACACCTATCCGATTTTCGCCGCTGGCCTGAATCCATGTGGCCCGACCAAGCTGATTCCCGGTCGTGTGAATTACCCGGTTTCTGCGGCCGGTGCGACGATCAACGCGGGCGATCTGGTGGTCGGTGATATCGATGGTGTGGTGGTCGTCCCACGTGACGAGGTCGAATTGGTGCTGGAACTCGCGGCGAAAAAGCTGGATATGGAAACCCGCCGTATTGCGGCAATCAAAGCCGGAGACAAAAGACCGACCTGGCTGAACGGTGCCCTGCGTGCAGCAGGCATGTTAGCGGAAGGGGAGGAACTCTGATGCGCAAACAGAATACTGTCATTATTACCGGCGCTGACATCGCCCCCGCCGCGCTTGCGATGCTGAACGATTATGAAGTGGTGTTTGCGGGCACCAGGCCAACCGAAGACGATCTGGTCGCGCTGTGCCAGCAGTATAATCCCGTCGGAATCGTGGTGCGCTATGGAAAAATTAACGCCCGCATCATGGACGCCGCGCCTGCGCTGCGCGTGATCTCTAAACATGGCAGCGGCATTGACGTTATTGATCAAGCCGCGGCGGCCGAACGAAACATCAGCGTTCAGTCTGCGCCGGGTGCCAACGCGGCGGCGGTGGCTGAACATACCTGGGCAATGATTCTGGCCTGCACCAAATCCCTGATTCCGCTGAATCGCCGGATGCGTGAAGGACACTGGGACAAATCCAGCCACAAGTCCCTTGAACTGGAAGGCCGGACGCTCGGGCTCGTGGGCCTCGGCGCGATTGGCGGCCGGGTGGCCGATATTGGCCGCGTGTTTGGTATGCAGGTTATTGCTTACGATCCCTGGGCGAAAACGCTGCCCGCGGGCTGTGAGCAGGTGGACGACTTAGCCACGCTGTATGCGCGCGCGGATATTGTGTCGCTGCACTGTCCGCTGACCGCGCAAAACAGCCAGATGATTAATGACCAGGCGCTGGCACAGTTCAAACCCGGTGCCGTGCTGGTGAATACCGCACGCGGTGGACTGATTGATGACGATGCTCTGGTGCGTGCGCTCAGGAGCGGCAGGCTCAGTTGGGCGGCGCTGGACAGCTTTACTGTGGAGCCGCTGACCGCGCCCAACCTCTGGCAGACGGTAGAAAACGTCATTATTACCCCGCACATCGGCGGCGTGAGCGATAACTCTTACGTGAAAATGGGGACGGCTTCCGTGACCAATCTGCTGAAGATCTTAGCGCAGAAGGAAGCGACGGTATGATGTGCCTGACTACACCGGAGATCAGGCAGACCACGGTATTTACCCGGCTGCCCGATCGTTTCCGCCAACCTGACAGCCACAATGCCTGGGCGGCCGCTAATCGCGGCGGCCAGCTGACCGATTCGTTTCTGGAAGGGCCGGTCTGGCATCCCTCGGGTTGCCTGTACCTGACCGATATTCCGTATGGCCGCATATTCCGTGTCGATATGGCGGGCAACTGGGAGCTCGTGGTGCAGTACGACGGCGAACCCAACGGCATGAAACTGACCGATCCCGATACGCTTCTGATCACGGATTACCGTCACGGCCTGATGAAGCTGTGCCTCAAGGAGAACACGATCGCGCCGTGGCTCTCGCGCCGTAACAGCGAAAGTTTTCGCGGCGTGAACGATCTTACCCCTGACAGCCGGGGCAATCTTTATTTCACCGATCAGGGGCAAACGGGGCTGCACGATCCGTCCGGACGCGTTTACCGGCTCAGCCAGGACGGGCAACTGTCCGTTCTGCTGGATAACTGCCCGAGCCCAAACGGCCTGGTGCTGTCACCCGACGAGAAGGTGCTGTATGTCGCCATGACACGCGGCAATGCGATCTGGCGCGTACCGCTTCAGCGTGACGGATCGGTCAGCAAAGTCGGCCAGTTCTTTACCTCGCACGGGCCAAGCGGTCCTGATGGTATCGCCGTCAACGCGCAGGGCGAACTGCTGATTGCTAACCCGGGGCTGGGCCGCGTCTGGCTGTTAAACGATCTGGCAGAGCCGATTGAGATTCTGACCAGCCCGGTCGGACGATCCACCACCAACCTCTGTTTTGGCGGCGATCAGCGCCGGCAGTTATTTATCACCGAATCTGTCAGCGGCAGCATTCTTACCTGCTCAATGCAAACGCCAGGCCACCCGCTGCCCTTTCTTTCCACTGCTTTTCTCTGAGAATAACTCTGCGTTGACGCAACGCAGCGGAGACAACCATGAATCTGCACTCAACGCCTTCCCGCTCAATGACGGAGCAGGATGACGTGCCCGTGTCCCATGACGGCATGACTCAAACGGATTTTGAACAAAGTGAAGTCGCGGCAGGTAAAGCCTTTCGCCGGATCCTGCCTTTTATTTTTATCTGCTACGTGGTCAGTTATCTGGATCGCACGAATGTCAGCTTTGCCGCGCTGGGCATGAACGCGGATTTAGGGATTACAGCAGAGCAGTTTGGCTTTGGCGCGGGCATGTTCTTTATCGGGTATTTCCTTTTCGAAGTGCCCAGTAATCTGATCATGCAAAAAGTAGGTGCCCGCATCTGGATCGCCCGTATTATGATTTCGTGGGGGCTGATCTCCATGGCCACCGCCTTCGTCACCGGTCCCGTCAGCTTTGCCTTTGCCCGTTTCTGCCTGGGCGTGGCGGAAGCGGGCTTCACCCCGGGCATTTACCTGTTTTTTACCTACTGGTTCCCCGGCAGCTGGCGCGCCAAAATCACGGCCGCCTTTCTGGTCGGCATTCCCGTGGCGAATATTATCGGTGCGCCGTTATCCGGCATGTTGATGCAAATTACCGGACACGACACTATCCGCAACTGGCAGTGGCTGTTGCTGCTGGAAGGCTTTCCGGCGGTAATACTTGGTGTCATGTGCCTGTTCTTTTTACATGACCGTCCGACCAAAGCGGGCTGGCTAAGCGAGGCGGAAAAAGCGTTGCTGAGCAGGCGGCTGGCGAATGAACAGAAAAAGATCGAACAGGCACACGGTTCCAGCCTGCGGGATGCAATGCGTAATCCCCTGCTCTACCTTCTGGCTTTTATTAACTTTTGCGGCATTGTCGGCTCAATTGGCGTAGGTTTGTGGATGCCGCAGATTATCAAACAGCTTGGCGTCAGCCACACCGCGACGGGTTTTCTGACCGCGTTGCCCTATATCTGTGGCGCCTTCAGCATGCTGTTTTGGGCACAGCGCGCGAATGCTTCCCGCCACCGTATTCGCTGGATCAGCGCGGCGCTGGTGATCGCCGCCGTGGCGTTAGGCTGCAGCGCCCTCATTGATGAACCCGTCCTCAAAATGCTTGCGCTGTGTTTCACTGTGAGCGGCATCCTGGCATTTCAGGCATCATTCTGGGCGCTGCCTTCCGGTTTTTTGACAGGGAGCGCGGCGGCGGGTGGACTGGCGATGATTGTCTCGATTGGTAATCTGGGCGGCTTCGTGGGTCCTTCGCTTATTGGCTATGTGCGCCAGACCAGCGGTGGCTTTATGTGGGCGCTACTGGCGGTTTCGGCGGTGCTGCTGCTGGGAGCTTTCTGCGTAGCGTCCGTCAAGGATCCTTACCGTCACACCTGACCGGACAAAACGACCACGCCGCCGACATTCAGGGTGGCGTGATGTCGCCTCGGATTATGGCCTCAGTTAACTAATCCCGACGCACGATCTGAATGGACACAAAGCCACGCCAATATCAGAGGCGGCGTGGTTTTATCCCCCACGGCTTCATTTCTCCGTTATCCTCCTTCCTGCCGCCGTTCCTGCGCATGCAGACTGTTTTTCCACGCCGTTGTCTTTCCCACCGCAACAACGTTCGCGTTCGTCTGCTGATCGCGGCCCGGTGTTTCCGATAACCGATACCGGTTTCCGGGAAGTATCCCATCACGATGGCAGGCGAGCACATGGAGCAGAGCAGGCTGAAATGGTATACAGGCGTTCTTGCCGCATCAGAGCGCTCGGCCTGCCCGATAAGGATGGCAGAACCGAACCCGGCACCGCTCCTTCCCGGCATTCCTGCGGTTCGCCTCACCTTCACTTTTCTCCGGTATAAAAAAAAGCGCCCGGAGGCGCTTCAGTGATTTCAGCGATGCGACTTATTTGCTGACGGTCGACAGGCTGTGATCCGCTTCGATTCTGGTCGCGCTTTTGCGGCCCATGATCAGCACTGCGATACCGCCCGCCCCGCAGAGCACGGCCAGCGGAACCATGGCCAGCGCATGACTGCCCGTCTGCTCGTTGATGATCCCGTACACGTTAACCATCAGGCCGCCGCCAATCAGGTTCGCCATGGCACCGATAGCCGCCAGGCCCGCCGCTGCGGTGCTGGACGACAGCCAGCCGGAAGCCAGTGCCCAGAACGGCCCTTTCATGGAGTACGCGCCAATCAGCACCAGCGACAGAATGACCACGCTGCCCGCCAGCGACTGCGTCAGGAAAGCCGACAGTAGCCCACCCGCAATAAGGAACAGCGTCAGCGCCGTGTGCCAGCGACGTTCGCCCGTACGGTCGGAACTGCGGCCCCAGACGATCATCAACACGGACGCCAGGCCGTAAGGAATGGCGTTCACCAGACCGGTCGTAAAGTTGTCGAGTCCGAACGACTTGAGTAATTGTGGCGACCAGACGCTGAGCGTGGAACCTGCCGCCGAGGCACCGGCATAAATTAAGGCCATCACCCAGATGTGCTTGTGTCGCAGTAACTGCCACAGCGAGATATGACCGATCACCTTACGTTTCGCATTCTCGTCCGCCAACGTTGTGCTGAGCCAGTTGCGCTGTGCTTCCGTCAGCCAGGTCGCGTTTTCCGGGCGGTTGCTTAACAGGAAAAAGGCGGCTATTCCTAAAAGGATGGCCGGGAAGCCTTCTAAAATAAACAGCCAGTGCCAGCCACGTAAGCCAAACCAGCCATCCAGTGACAGGATGGCCCCGGAGATCGGTGAGCCGATAAAGTTTGCTGCCGGGATAGCCACCATAAAGGTCGCAATGACGCGGGCGCGGTATTTACCGGGGATCCAGTAGGTCAGGTAGAGGATCACGCCAGGGAAAAAGCCCGCCTCCGCCGCGCCCAGTAAAAAGCGCAGGAAATAAAGCATCCCGGCACTGGAGACAAAGGCCGTGCAGACCGACACGATGCCCCACGTCACCATAATGCGCGATATCCAGATCTTCGCCCCGATCTTTTGCATCGCCAGATTGCTGGGCACTTCAAACAGAAAATATCCCACAAAAAACAGGCTGCTCGCCAGACCGAACACCGCTTTGGTCAGCCCGAGATCTTCATTCATCTGCAGGGCCGCCATTCCGATATTGCCCCGGTCAATGATAGCGATCAGATAACAGACAATCAGAAACGGCAGAATGCGCCATATAACACGCTTTACCGTCTGCTGCTCTATATCGGAGGTTATGGCCACATTGGGTCTCTTTTCAGACATGGTGTTCCTCACAGAAGGTTCATGGTTTTACATCTGGGTAAACTTCATGTTTTACTCTGTAAAACTATGGTGTACAAAGTACACTCATTATCTGGCGAAACTTTTTCCTGTGCTGGCAAATGTTATGAGGTTGTGTGACTTGTCACAAAAAGGGATCAGTTTGCCGTGGGATATGTGACGCAGCCGGAGCTTTTCCCGCTTCCCCCGCGTCCCCGGGACATGGCGCATTGAGCAGAATCGCAGAAAGCCCGCAGGTACAAACGCCAGGAAAAGCGGAGCCGTGCGATAAAAGCAGCACGGTGCCCTGCGGTGCTGACAATACTGAAAAGCAGTATGCCGTTTACCGGACTGCATATGTGATGCGGCTTCGTTGTTCCCCTCTTCGACAAAATTAGCGTCGCCGCAGGTTATTTTGAAAAAGTCATTTAAAAGCCATAATACTGAAATATATTTTTAGCGGTAACAAACGCGTGCAAAATGATAATAGATATTGCAGACATAATGTCGTACTGATAATTAAAGGGCAAAAAGGATGGAGTTAATATGAAATATATTTTCTGTGCGGCTGCCGTTTTTGTCCTGACCAGTTTTACCTCACAGGCGGCGATGAACAAAGTCGTTGACGAGAAGCGCCCACCCAACACCGTTAAAACAGTAAAAATTGCTTTCACTGGCGCGATAACGCAGAACAAAATTATGGCCCTGTCCGCCGCCATTGACGAAATTGCGCAAAACTACAAAGCCGCTACGGAGATACAGCTTTATCTCACCAGCCCCGGCGGTGATGTTGATGCCGGGAAAATGGGCTATCAGATAGTGAAGGACTCACCCATTCCGGTGACCACCGTGAATATGTCCTCCGTCGAATCCTCAGCAACCTTAATTTATTGTGGCGCAAAGAAACGGCTAACCATGGACGATTCGATTTTTTTATTACATGCGCCCACGATTCATGATGCTCAGGACAGAAATTTTTCAGAAAATATGCTGGTTGAAAAAAATGAATTTAGCAGCCGATTCCGCAATATTATTAAAAATATTTATCACACCTGTACCAACCTGACGGATGATCAAATCGACAAAATTACCTACAGCGAAGACAACCATATGCTGCTGGATAATCAACACGCACTGGCTGTCGGCATTGCGACAGGCGGGCTCAGCCATTTTATGCCCGCTGACGCGGCCTATTATATTCACGACAATAATTAATCCTGCGCAGGCCGCGATGCCTGATGAAGGTTCTGGTTTCAGCCCTCATCAGGCACCGTTTCTACGGACACACCAGCCTTACTGCGCGTGACTCACCATTCCACACAGATCTTGCCGAAATGCGAACCGCTCTGCTGCCAGGCAAAGGCCTCGGCGAGGTCCTGATAACGGAAGAGGCGATCAACGACGGGCTTCTGATTCATCCCTTCCAGCGCGTTCACGTAATCGATCTGATCCTGTCGGCTGGCAACGATCACCCCTTTGATGGTGACCTGCTTCGCCAGGACAGACAAAATGGACAGCCGGGCTTCATCGCCGGAAATGATGCCGATTTGGGTAATGTGGCCGCCCACTTTGATCGCTTTCAGCGACTCACCCAGCGTGGCAGGTCCGCCCACTTCCACCACCTGATCCACGCCCACGCCGCCGGTCAGTTCCAGCACCTTCTTCCCCCACTCTGGCGTCGTGCGATAGTTAATGGTTTCGTCTGCGCCCAGCTGTCGGGCGCGCGCCAGTTTCTCATCCGAAGAGGAGGTGGCAATCACTTTCGCGCCCATGGCCTTAGCGATTTGTAAGGCAGCGATAGATACACCGCCGGTGCCCTGCACCAGCACAGTATCATTAGCCTGAAGATTGCCTTCGGTCACCAGTGCTCGCCAGGCGGTCAGGCCAGCTGTCGTAATGGTGGCTGACTCAGCGTGCGTCCAGCCTTTTGGCGCATGGGTAAAGGCGCTCTGCGCCCGCACAATGTATTCACTGGCCATGCCATCAATGCCGTCGCCCGGCGTGTGGGCAAAGCCGCCGACGTCCGCGGTGGGTTTGCCGGACAGCCAGACGGGGAAGAATGTCGACACGACGTGATCACCTGCGCGAAAATCGGTCACGCCCTCGCCCACGGCTTCCACCACGCCCGCGCCGTCGGACAGCAGTATGCGGCCATCTTCGGTGGGAAATTGTCCGGTCGCGACGACCAGGTCATGGAAATTCAGTGAGCTGGCCTTGATGGCGACCCGGATTTCGCCTTTTCCCGGCTGTCCCGGATCGGCTCGGTCTGACAGGTGGATGTTCTGCAGTCCGCCAGGGGCTTTCAGGGTCATTGCTTTCATTACGTTCTCCGTTGCCTGATGTGTTTTCTTAAGACATGTTGCTTAACATAGTCCACAGGGAGATTTTGTAAAATGTCGTCATCAGGAAGCGGATCGCGGCAAACAGAATACGCTCAGGCCTGCGCGATGGTACGGTGACCGGGCTAAAGGCGTGACCATCATCACCGTGGTTAACGTCGCAGCGCTGTCAACGCGCGCCTCCGTTTCCCGCTAAACGGCCGTAAAGGGCACGCTCGCGCCTTGCAAAACGGGCACTGCGAAGCAGAGCACCCCGCGCGTCGTTCATTGTACGGGTGAGCATGTTAAAGGGCGCTTGTTGGCGCCCCGCCTCGCGTTAAACCGTGCTGTCTACCACCGCATACATTTGCTCAAAGAGTTGTGCATAGTGGCTGGCGTCATCCTCAATGGCCTCCTCAACCCCTAACGTGTTGTAGAGGAAATGGACGTCCACATCGCGGATCGCCAGATAAGCCGAAACGCCCAAAAGATGATCGGTGATGTTTTTCTCCCAGCCATATTTAATAAATGACCGATGGGAGCCGCCCGCCAGCGCCAGCCAGCGCACCGTTTTTGCCGTTAACCGGTTTTGCTCACCATAGGCCAGGCCATAATTCCATACGCGCTCAAGATAGCCTTTCAACATGGCCGGAAAGCTGTACCACCACACCGGGAAGACAAAGAAGATAATGTCCTGATTGTCCAGTTCAGCAAACAGGCGGTGGACCTCTGGCGAATAGCGCTTATCCGGGTTGCCCCACTCCGGTTCATCCTCGACACGTAACACCGGATCAAAATCGCTGCGATACAAATCCAGTTCAGTAACATGGGCGCCGCGCGCCTCTGCGCGCTGGCGCAGGCTGTGGACCATCTGCGCGGTTAACGAATTCCTGCGCGGATGCGACCAGACGATATAGACATGTTGTTTCATCGTTCACCTCATTTTTGTGCTGACGAAAGCACCTTACGCTCGCGACATTGCTGTGGGAATCGTATGATTTGAGACGGGTTAATGAGGGATTTTCATCAATGAAACTGAACGTCTATGACTTCGCGACTTTTATTGCCGTTGCCCGGCACAACAGTTTTCGCGCCGCGGGAGATGAACTCGGACTGTCGCCATCGGCAGTCAGCCACGCGATTAAGCAACTGGAGCAGCGGCTGAAAATTCGCCTGTTTAACCGTACCACGCGCAGCGTGTCACTCACCGAAGCCGGCGCCCGTATGTTTGAACGTTTACGCCCCGCTTTCGATGAAATCAACATGGTGCTGGATGAAGCCAACTGCTATCGCCAGACGCCGATGGGCGTGCTGAAAATCAATGCCTCGCGCCTTGCCTCACGTCTGGTGCTGATTCCGCTGGTCACCGGGTTTAGCCAGCGCTATCCGGATATTCGTGTGGAAATCACGACAGAAGACAGGCTGGTCGATATTGTGAAAGAGGGTTTTGATGCGGGCATTCGCCTGAGCAGTACGCTGGAAAAAGACATGATTGCCCTGCCGGTAGGGCCAAAAGTCAAACTGGTGGTCGCGGCCAGTCCCGATTATTTTGCCCGTCATCCTCGTCCCACGCATCCACGCGAAATCGACGTGCACCCGTGCGTCATGTTTCGTCATCGCAGTGGCCGGATTTATCAGTGGGAATTCAACGGACCGGACGGCCAGTTTGCGCTTCTTCCCGGCGGAAATATTATCCTTGACGACATGGATTCACAGTTAGATGCCGTACTGCAGGGGGCGGGGCTCGGCTATCTCTATTACGAGCAGGTGAAAGATCATCTGGCAAACGGCAGTCTGATCTCGGTACTGGAGGACTGGTTACCGGAACGGCCCAGCCTGCAGTTTTATTACCCTAATCGCCAGTATATGTCTTCGGCATTGCGGACGTTTATTGACTATATCAAAGCGGCACCGTTGTCGACGTTCAGCCGCTGATCTCATACGCTTTTAGCTTACGCCACAAGGTGGTCGCACTGATCCCCAGCATTTCCGCCGCCTGGGTTTTATCACCCTGGCATTTTGCCATCACGTCAATAATTAGCCGGCGCTCCTGTTTTTTCAGAAGATCGGTTTCAGCGTCTATGCACGCAAAAGAGGATGATTCATACACCACGTTATTGAGTACCTGCTCATCCTCAAGCAAGGAGATCACGGTCGATTTATCGACCGTACCGCCCTGATGAAATACCGCCAGTCTGCACACGACCGATTGCAGTTCTCGTATATTCCCCGGCCAGTGATAACGGTTTAAATACGCCAGCGCATCCGGCGAAAAGACCCTGTCTTTTCCCTGCTGGTGAAGTAAATGCCGGATAAGAGGTTCAACGTCACCTTTACGTTCAGTCAGCGCGGGAAGCCGGAGTGTGAGGATATTGATACGGTAATAAAGATCCTGACGAAAAGCGCCCATGGTTATCTGCGCCTTCAAATCTTTATTACTTGCTGTTATGAGTCGAAAATCCGCCGCAATCAGCCCATCACCGCCCACGCGAACAAACTGTTTTTCCTGTAGCACACGCAGTAATTTGACCTGTACGTTGAGTGGGGCCTCGCTGATTTCATCAATAAATACGGTGCCCTTCATCGCCATCTCAAAGATACCGGGTTTGCCCCCTTTCCGGGCCTGGGTAAATGCCCCGTCAGCATAACCAAACAGTTCACTTTCAAGCAGACTTTCAGGAATCGCCGCGCAGTTAATCGCAATGAACGGGCTGTGGCTTCGGGTGCTGTGCTGGTGAATGCTTTGAGCAAACAATTCTTTACCCGTACCGGTATCACCTAAAATATGGACAGGTGCATCATGGCTGGCACAACGCTTTGCTTTTTCGATCGCTGACTTAATACTGGCTGACTCACCAACAATATCATCAAAGGTGTAACGGGTATAAAAAGCACGCTGTTTTCGCTTTTTACTGACCGTGTTTCGCCACGGGGCTTGCGATTGCAGACAGCCGGTCACGATTGAATAGCTCTCCTGCCGCTTACAGTAATGCTTTATCGCGACAGAAATGCGTTCCCCGTCAAGTTCAAGGGTCATATCGCTGACGTCAGACTCGTCAATAATGGCGTTGTATACGTCTTTGAATTCTTCTTTTTTGTATATTTTCTCCCCGACGCGGCACTGAAAAAGCGCTTTTCCTTTGCTGTTTATTGTGACGACAGTCCCCATCGGGTCGAGACACATAATGCCTTCCCGTGACTGATTTATCGCGGACTGACTTATCTCCAGCTTCAGATTTTCCTGGTTAATATATTTTAACAGGCTGAAGGCCTCGTTGATGGCCTGTTCAATAGAGATATTATCGGTATCCCCCATTACAACCTTCAGACCATATTTTTTGGCCATTTCAGCAACGGTCAGACCGCCAATCACGACCTGATAATTATTTTCCGCAAGGCTTTTGACGACATTATCGATATCGTAATGATTATAGACCTGACAGATCTTGAAATTATCATGAGTCATATGTTGATAATGCTTAAGCGCGTGGCAAAACTGGGGAAAGCCGACCGCAGCAATCTTCTGTGACTTGATTTTTGCTTCCTGAAGAATACGGTTCACGCCTTGAAAATCATGTGCAATTTCGACCACCGGGATGGCCAGGCTGCTGCGCAGTAAGGCAGCGGTACCGCCACGACTGATGATGATTCTGGTGCCGGCGCGAATCATTTCATTCGCTTTATCCAGCACATCTGAATAGCCTATTTCGTAGACGGGTAATTCTAGCTGTTTTTCAAACAGCACATTAGAGATACGCTGAGTAATGGTTTTTGAAACAGAGAAAATGACAATTTCATTGAACTTCATTAACAGTCCGATTATATCGATAACGCGCTGAACAAGTATAAAGATAACGTCTGCCCCTATATTGACAGACGTCATGTGCAGGCACGTAAAAGCTACCTGGCGTTAATATTCCAGGACTGAGCGAACGGATAAGGCGTGATTAAACATGCAGACGGCGATAGCAGATCTGCCCACGACTGATGGTTAAGCAGTTATCAATATAGCGATCGCCTTGTAACTGATTGCCCCTCGTGTCTTCGAAAATGGTTTTTGCCTGACGTATTTTAACCACGGCGATGTCGGCAAATGCCCCCGGTGTGAGCGTTCCGATCTGGCCCTGCATTTTCATTAGCCTGGCAGGGGTGCTGGTGACCGCTTTTACGATATCAAACAGTGACATACCCATATTCAGGTATTTTGACATGACATGAAGCAGACTGTAGACCTTATTCGTACGCAGGCTGTTACGCTGCGTTAAGTCCGTGCTGATAATATCGGGATAAAATCCCTGCGCCATCGCATGACGGGCAATATTAAAATCAAAATGCGCCACGCCATTTGAACAGTCAAAGATGACGCCTTTCCGCTGGGCTGCCTGAATCGACGGGTACACTTCGCCCTGCTCATTAAGGATGGTGTGACCCGTTCCGTGAAAGCAGTGCGCGTATATATCACCCGGGTTGAAATGCGGGATGAGTTCGTCCGCCTGGCGTTGGGAATCCGTGACGTGCACGCATAACGAGGTATTCAGCTCACGTGCCAGCGCAACGGTGGTCAGAAAAGGATCGCTGCTGTAGGGTTTGCCTTTCGCAATATCCTGACTGTAGCGCAGCTTCAGGCCCAGAATATTGTCTGCATTTTTGCTGACAACCTGCTTTATTTTTTCCCGATTAAAATTGGCCGGGTTCGTGTTTTCCAGATATCCCGTCGGCCCACCACCCAGCGTAGACAGGCCTACATTTACTACATTTAAGTAACTTTTTATCCTTACCGTAGCCGTGTTGATCACACTGTTACGGAACAATCCATAATTGACCCAACCGCTACTACCAGCGTCAACCACGCTGGTTACGCCATTGGGCAAACAAATGATGTCTGGATTCACGCTTATAGCCGTTCCGCCATGAAAAACATGAGTATGAAAGTCAATTAAACCGGGAAGGACAATACAGCCTGCGGCATCAATTTCAGTTTCAGCTTCAATGCCGTCAACCTGGGTAAGATCAACGATAACATCCCCCATAATGCCCACGTCCCGCTGAATATAATTCTGGCCGTGGCCGTCTATCGTCAGGCCATTTTTGATACGAAGATCCAGTTTCATGTTTATCCTCCGATCAGATACCGATGAATTTCCAGTAAGGAATGCCGAGCAGGAAATAAACAATGACGTTAAACAGCACAATCATTGTGCCCAACAGCCAGAAGGTTTTTTGCGGCACATAGCCACTGGAGAAGGTAAAAACCCCCGCTCCGTTACCGTAATGCGTGAGGAGAGCACCGTAGCCTGCTGAAAACGCCAACGACAATGCAACGTACATTGGATTGGCCTGCGTCGTCATGCCGAGGGTAAACAACACGGGATAAAAAGAGACGACAAACGCACTGTTTGAGACAAAGAAATAACGTACGGCAAGACTGATAAAAATCAGCACACCAATTGCGCTAAATTCATTGAGATGAGAAAGATCCAGGTAGTTTTTAATCACCCCCACCAGGAAAACGTAGAACCCGCCTTTTGACAGCGCGACAGCACATCCATAGAACGCGCCGTACCAGACAAACGTTTGCCAGGCCGCTTTTTCACTGACCACATGTTCCCAGCTCAGCACTTTAAATAACAACAAGCAGGCAAGGAATGCAAAGCCAACCGGAATAAAAGGAATACCCGTTACTGAGCCGGTCATCCATCCCAAAACGCCCAGAATAAAAAACACGATCAGTAGTTTCTCTTCGCGCTTCACCGGCCCGAGTTCACGCAGTCCCTGTTCAGCGATCTCATTGACGTTATCAATTTTTTTCAGTTCAGGCGCATAAACTTTATAAAGTATCCAGGGACACAGCAGCAGAACTAATCCGGCCGGAATAATGGCCGCCTTAAACCAGGTCATCCAGTCCAGATCGACCTTCATAATTTCGTTAGCCAGTGACACGGTGATAGCGTTGGTGGCCATACCGGTTAAAAACAAGCTGGATGTTCCCATTGATACGACATACATCAGAATCGTCAGGTAGGAACCAATCCGGCGGCTACCTTCGTCAGGTTTTGAGCCCAACGCTTCAGCAATGTTGCGGAAAATGGGATAGACGATACCGCCAGAGCGCGACATATTCGAGCCGGTGGCCGGAGCCAGCACGGTGTCCGTAACCATCATCAGATAACCCAGCGTCAGAGTATTTCTGCCGTAGCGTTTCAGTAAGATGTAGGCGATACGTTTACCCAGTCCGGTAATAACGAATGCCTTACAAATAATAAAGGCGCTGATAATAAACCAGACCATGGCCGTGCCATAACCTGCAAACAGAATATGAGGATCGATAAAAACAGATGCGATACCGAGGATAATGAGCATAATAATCGCATCCGTAAAAGGCCGAAATACCAGCCCGCATAACATCGCCAGATAAATACCGACCATATGCCAGGTCGTGGCGGAAATCTCGTCAGGGTTAGGCAAGATCCAGAATAAAACCGGGAAAAACACGATCAATAAGATTTTTAAAGAGAACATATATTTTTACCTTTGCTTATCACCACGAGAGCATGACTCCCGTGGTTTGAGCGAATGGATATTATATTGGTCGACTAACGAAATACGTCGTTAATAAATTCAACGCCCTTTTCTTCCAGTGATTTGGTGACCCATTCACGATTTGCCGTGCCGTTTTTTGCGGCTTCAACTTTGCTCGCATCGAATGCTGCATACGCTTTAGCTTTTTCGAGTAAGGGTTCTGCATCATGCAAAGGAACAACAATTACGCCATCCGCATCACCAATAATGAGATCGCCAGGGCACACGGCTACGCCACCCACCGCAACAGGTGTATTCACTTCGCCAGGACCTTCTTTAAACGGACCGGCCGGATTTGCCCCTGTGGCAAAAAGGGGAAAATCCAACTGTGACAAAGCATCAATATCGCGGATGGGACCATCCAGCACGATGCCAGCGATCTTCTTGCAGTGATGCGCGTAAGCCACCATGATTTCGCCCATCAGGGCTCGCGAACGGTCACCTTCATTAGATACGACAATAACGTCATTCTCCGTCGCCATATCCAGTGCGGCATGCAACATCAGGTTGTCGCCCGCGCGCGCTTTCACCGTAATGGCATAACCCGCCATAACCGGTTTTTGAGGGGAAGAAATCCGCCTGATACCGTTGCCCAACACCGCAATACGATTCATGGTATCGGCGATATTCGCAGCGGGAAGTTGCGCGTATTCCTTGAGTAAATCAGGCTTACCTGCAGGACGTTTTAAATAAATACGATTTCCAATAGTCATTTTATTATTCTCCAAAGCCAGGAACGGGCCAGGTTGGTTTTTTACCCGACAGCACCTCATCAATCCCTATGGCGGTATGAAGTGAGGCTCTGTCGGTGGCTTCTTTCGTTGCGGCGCCGATATGAGGGCCAATAACAACATTGCTGAGTGAAAAAATCGGATCGCTGGCGTCGAAGGGCTCTTTCTTCAAGACGTCCAGACCTGCGCCGGCAATAAGGTGGTGACTGAGGGCGTGATACAGCGCTTTTTCATCGACGAGTTTGCCGCGCGCAGTATTAATGAAGTAAGACGTCGGTTTCATCATGGCAAATTGCTTTTCTCCGACGAAATTCTGGGTCTCTGCCGTTGTCGGGCAATGCAAAGAGACAACGTCGCTTTCGCTGAAAATGCGGTCAATATCATCTGTACGTTCAACGCCGTCTGGCATTTGTTCCTGCGTCTTATAGGGATCGTATGCAATCACTTTCATATTAAAACCCCGTAAGGCTTTAACAGCGACGCGCGAGCCAATATTGCCTACACCAATTAATCCCAGCGTTTTGCCATCCAGTTCCACTTTGGGCGTGCGCAATTTTGCCCAGTAGTAATCCTCAAGCATTTTCTCTTCAACCAACCTGAAATTGCGGGAACAGTGCAGCATGTAAAAAATAGCCAGTTCGGCCACGGACATGCTGTTCGCCACCGGCGCATTCAGCACCACAACACCGTGACGTTTCGCGGCCTCAAGATCGACAGTATCGTAGCCCGCGCCGTGTCGTGCGACGACTTTGAGTTTTTTCGCGGCGTTGAATACACGTTCAGACATTTTTGAAAGCCGGACGATGATGCCATCACAGTCGGGAATATCACGAATAATGTCGTCCTCTTCCATGCCAGAGCCCGTAATTAATTCATAGCCCCGACTCTCCAGATACGCTCTCCCTTCCGCCATAATTTCCTGTGGGAGTAAAATTTTATAAGCCATGCCATTATCTCCAGTGTTATACGCGACAACGTTATTGTTTGCAGACGCCGTGCCAGACCCGATAAAAAAACAGAAGAAATAATGCAATCGCCTGAGAAGAAAGGATTTAATTTATTTTGCAGTAAAAGAAGGCAAAGGGATAAAAGTGAAATCCGTCACGAAATAAAAAAATGAGAATTTCAAAAAGAAAACCCATTTCGGATAGTGAGTTCATTTTGAAATGCGAGATGTGAATACGTTAACAGCGAATTAAACATCAACACCGCATCATCTATGAACACCTGATGCATCGACGCAGACTTCTTATTACTGCAATCCGTACAGGTATGATAAAAACGCGCTTTAATTACGCGTGCCTTTCTAAGGCGACACCTAAAAAAATGAATACGCTTAGCAACCTGCTCCATTTTTGTGCTGGCAGGCTAATACAGAAAACGATCAGGCCCGATGTTTTAACCGATGCTGCAGCAGCATCAGGAGGCTTGATGGGCATTTTTAAGGAATCTTTATTACAGCGTTAGTGTCATCTGCAAAATACCTCTCTCTTGACGCTATGCACGCTGCCTTTCACTCAAATTTTAATAATATAATTCGATACAGCTTTAACTATTACTTAAGATATGCCTCTGTAATTAACATGCTAGTTACGAATTCTGATCGATACAAAAAATGACATAAACCATCACAGCGACACCCATAAAAATTCAAACAAAAAGTAAAAATAAGAAGCAGTAACAACAAACACCGCCAAGGTAAAAATATATACAAAAACATTCAAAATAAATATCACAATAAAATCAAACAGCATAATAAAGTGATAACAAATAACCACTGATTACTGGATCGGGATCATATAAACAAAAACAAACAAGATCTTACGGAAACTTATTATTGAATTTACACTGCATTCTATTTTAAAAATAACGCGCCATTTAAGCGCACCATGCTTTTCAATTGCTCTGGTCGAGATAAAACATAATTAAAAGGATTTCTTTAATGAAACTTAACTTAGTTGCAGTGGCCGTTACCACCTTATTCGCCGCAGGCGTAACAAATGCTGCGGAAGTTTATAACAAAGACGGTAATAAAATTGATCTTTACGGTAAAATGCAGGGGCTGCACTATTTCACCAGTGATAACGACGGACGTGGGGATAACTCCTATGCCCGTCTCGGAGTAAAAGGTGAAACACAGATTACTAACCAACTGACTGGATTTGGTCAGTGGGAATACAATATGCAGGCGAACCGTGATGAAAGGTCTGAAAACCAGTCCTGGACACGTTTAGGCTTCGCCGGTCTCAAATTCGGTGAGTATGGTTCGGTCAACTATGGCCGCAACTACGGCGTCGTTTACGATGTCACCTCCTGGACCGACGTCCTGCCAGAGTTCGGCGGTGACAGCTACGGCTCGGATAACTTTATGCAGCAGCGTGCCAATGGCCTGGCAACCTATCGTAACACCGATTTCTTTGGCCTGGTCTCCGGCCTTAATTTTGCCTTGCAGTACCAGGGCAGAAATGGGGGCTCCAACGCTGAAGGCGGCAGTCTCACCAATAACAACCGAAATGCAGTGAAACAGAATGGCGATGGCTATGGCGCGGCTGTAACGTATGCTCTGCCAGAAGGTGTGAATTTCGGTGTCGCCTATTCGCATTCTAAGCGTACGCTGGACCAGAACGGCCTGGCATTGGGCGAAGGCGATCATGCTGAAACGTATTCAGGCGCCCTGAAATACGATGCCAATGCTATTTACCTGGCAGCACAATATACACAGACATACAATGCTACCCGCATTGGTAATGGTAATCCAGGCTACGCCAATAAAGCCCAGAACGTTGAACTCGTTGCACAATACCAGTTTGACTTCGGTCTGCGCCCCAGCATCGCGTATCTGCAGTCAAAAGGGAAAGATCTTGAAAGCTATGGCGATCGGGATTTAGTGAAATACATCGACGTAGGCGCGGCTTATTACTTCAATAAAAACATGTCAGCCATCATCGATTACAAGATCAACCTGCTTGATGAAACCGACTTTACTCAGGCAGCCGGTATTTCAACAGACAATATCCTGGCCGTGGGTCTGACTTACCAGTTCTGATTCCGGTGTACTTGTATCAAGCCAGCGCTTTCTGCGCTGGCTTTTTTTATGGTGCGGCTTTTATCGCTCTGCGGTTTCACAACTGGCGCTCACGGCACTGACCGGACAGCATCTTTGGTGGGGCGGCCCGTTCACAATCCAGATCCACGAACGAAACAGGCACGTCCGTTATTTACGCTCTGTCCGCCTCACGACGACAATGCAGAAGGCGTTGGTCTTCTCCACTGTGCTTTTCACGCTAAGAGGCGGCCTTTTGCCCACGCGGCCCTGCACACTGTTAAGACCGCTTACGCGTCAGTTTCTCCACGACCTTCATGACCGAGAAATAGAACAGCGGAACAAAGAAGATGGCCAGTAACGTGCCGCTGATCATGCCACCAAACACGCCCGTTCCAATCGCCTTTTGCGTTGTCGCGCTGGCCCCTGTGGCCAGCATCAGCGGTACAACACCCAAGGTAAACGCCAGCGATGTCATCAGAACAGGCCGCAAACGCATACGTGAAGCCGCTAAGGTGGCGTCGATCAGCCCCTTACCACCTTCGTGAATCTGTTTCGCAAACTCGACGATCAAAATGGCATTTTTTGCCGACAGCCCGATGAGAGTGATCATCCCGACTTTAAAAAAGACGTCGTTTTGCATATCCAGCATGCTGACCATCAGTACCGCTCCCAGCAGTCCCAGCGGGACGACCAGCATGACCGATATCGGAACTGACCAGCTTTCATACAGCGCCGCGAGCACCAGAAAGACCACCAGCATCGACAGCACCATGAGCGCGGGCGCTTCTGATGCAGATTGCTGCTCCTGTAACGATCCACCGCTCCACTCAAGGGCAAACCCTTCAGGCAACTGCTTTACCAGACGTTCCATCTCGTTAAGCGCATCGCCACTTGAATAGCCTGGTGCAGGGTTACCGGTGATTTTTATTGACGGGTAGCCCTGATAACGCACCCGTTGCAAGGGGGCAGTTTCCCACTGAGCCTGCACAAACTCAGCGAGCTGCACCATGCCGCCTGTCGCGTTGCGCACATATAACGCCAGGACGTCGTCCGGTTGCATGCGATATCTCGCATCCGCCTGAATGATGACCTGCTGCATACGATCGCGGTTCGGGAAGTCATTGACGTACAGCGAACCGATCGCTCCCGAGAGCGTCTGGCTGATCTCCTCAAAAGAGACGCCCAACGCGAAGGCTTTCTGGCGATCAATATTCAGTCGGATCATCTGTCCGTCAGGCAGGCCATCGACATAAACGTTGCGGACCACCGGGCTTTTTGCCGCCAGCGCGAGCAACTGCGCTTCAGCCTTCTTCAGTTCAGCAAGGCCTTTACCACCGCGATCCTGCAGACGCAGGGTAAAGCCCGAGGAGTTTCCCAGCTCATCAATGGCGGGCGGGATCAAACTGAAGGTTTCCGCTTCAGGATTCATCACCATCTGTTCCTGCGCATGCGCCGCTTCAGAAAAGGCGGTCGCGCCGTTTCGTTCGTCCCAGCCTTTTAAAGTCGTAAACGCCATCGCCGAGTTGGGCCCGGATCCGGCAAAGCTGAAACCGAGAATGGCGATGGTCGATTGCGTCGCGGGGCGTGAAAGCACCGCCTGTTCAAAAGCCTTAACCACGCTTAACGTGCGCGCTGCCGTAGCTTCCGAGGGTAGCTGAATGGACGTCATAAAGTAGCCCTGATCCTCTTCAGGCAAAAAGGACGAAGGCAGGTTTTTCATCGCCAGGAAAAGCAGCAGACACAGCGCCGCGTAAACCCCCAGCGCGCTGCCGACGCGTTTCAGTAAGCGACTGACGCCGCGACCATACAGCGCCGTAATGGCGGCAAACTGGCGGTTAAACCCGCCAAAAAATCCTGTTTTCTGCTGCGCGTGTTGGTTGACAGGCCTGAGCAATGTCGCACAAAGGGCGGGGGTCAGGCTCAGCGCCAGAAATGCCGAGATCAAGACAGAGACAGCCATTGTCAGCGTAAACTGGCGATAAATCGCGCCGACCGACCCGCTTGCCATCGCCATCGGGATAAACACGGCACTCAGCACTAACGTAATGCCGATGACCGCGCCGGTAATCTCTTTCATCGCTTTCCGGGTCGCTTCTTTCGGGCCCAGCCCCTCTTCCGCCATGATACGTTCGACGTTTTCCACCACGACGATGGCATCATCAACAATGATCCCTATGGCCAGTACCATACCGAACATCGTAAGTACGTTGACCGAGAAGCCAGACAGCAGCATAACGGTAAATGTGCCCAGCAGAGCAATCGGAGCCACAATAGCCGGGATAAAGGTATAACGAATGTTTTGCAAAAACAGGTACATGACGAGAAAGACCAGCACCATGGCTTCAATAAAGGTATGAACCACTTTCTCGATGGAGATTTTTACAAACGGCGTGGTATCAAACGGAATGCTGTAGGTCATGCCTTCGGGCATGGCGTTACTCAGTTCATTCAGGCGATGTCTGATCCTGTCTGCGGTTTTAACGGCGTTTGCTCCCGGCGTCAGCTGAATGGCCGCCGCCGTCGACACGTGACCGTTTTCACGCGTAGCAAAACCATAGGATTGGGAACCCAGTTCGACGCGGGCCACATCCGACAGAATGACGCGCGAACCATCGGGATTGGCACGTAAGGTAATATGACCAAACGTCTCAGGTGAGCCGAGCTGCCCGGTGACCAGCAGCGGATAGCTGACCTGCTGACCGGGGATAGCGGGTGAATCACCGGTCCGGCCGGGCGCAATCTGTGCGTTTTCGATGCTGACCGCCCGGTTAATATCGCTGACGGACAGACGATACTGACTCAGCCTGACGGGATCGATCCAAATCCGCATCGCTTTCTCGGCACCAAACAGCTGAACGCGGCCCACGCCTTCCACCCGGCGCAGTTCTTCGGAGAGGTTACGGGAAAAATAATCGCTCAGATCGGCGTCAGTCAGCTTACCGTCTTTCGAAGTCAGCCCGACAATCATCAAAAAATTTGCGCCTGAGGCTTCAACGCTCAGGCCATTCTGTCTCACAACCTGCGGCAGGCGAGGCTCCACCACTTTTATACGGTTTTGCACGTCAACCTGCGCCAGCTCGGGATCGGTTCCCGGCGCGAAGGTCACGGTAATGGAAGCCATGCCGCTGGTATCGCTGGATGATTCGTAATACAGCACGTGCTTCGCCGAAGAAAGCTCACGCTCAATCAGGGCAATTACGCTGTTGTTCATCGTTTCCGGCGTTGAGCCCGGATAAGAGGCATTAATGGTAATGGTAGGCGGCGCGACAGACGGATACAGGGCCACCGGTAATTTTGGAATCGCGAGCAGGCCAGACACGATAATAAAGATGGCAATTACCCAGGCAAAAACGGGGCGGTTAATAAAAAACTGAGGCATGTTCTACCCTGAGAAAATAAGTAAGGTGTGTTCCTGCTGCATTTGATCAGGTGTTATTCAGCGCATGACGCCCTTTTGTGCGCATCTGTGGGATGCATTTCACCCGACGCGCTCCACCGTCAGTTTTCAGTCAGCCGATGGACAACGGACTTATATAACAGCCGGGTAACCCGACCACCGCGCCAGGCTGTGGCGTTTGTCGCGACGGCCTGCCAAAAATGCCGGTTCCACGCGTGAACGGTGAGCGTTTTTTTTGGATAATAAAGCGCAATAACCGTCGGCTTTGCGTGGGGAACACGATAAATTTTTTGAGACAGGCCTGATGCGGGACTTATTCCTGTCGCGAGTAATGACCAAAATAAACAGCAATAACTTAACCTGATTAAAATACCTGGCCTCATCACGAACGGTCTCATAATAATGCGCATAGTTACAGCTTAACGCGCGAACAATGAGCCATGATGTCATTTTTATGGAGGGAATATGGAGAAGAAAATCATTAAATAAAAACGGGGGGAATGGCTTATATACGATGGACAACATCAAACCATCAACAGTAATATAGCGCCAGTTTTCACACAGTGCAGCCTTTTAAAAATGCTTCATCTGTCCTTATTATCGCTTCTATTTCCTCACGTAAAGGTGCGTTATGCAAATAGCAGAATCAGAACGATTAATCCTGCGGCGTTTTATGCCGGACGACGCCGAAGCGCTGTTTGCTTATTTGTCTGATCCCCAGCCCGCATGCTTTTACGATGAAAAACTGGAAGACATGGCCGCCGCCAGAGAGGAAGCCGCAAAAAGGCGCGATGATGACACGCAATATGCCATCTGTTTAAAAGAAACGGGTGCCGTGATCGGCCATCTGTTTGCTTCTGGTGAGGCCGAGCCTGATGACAATACGTTAAGCGTTGGCTGGTATGTCAATCCACACTATCAGGGACAGGGTTTTGCACTGGAAGCCACGACCTGTCTGTTTACTTATCTCTTTAACGTCAGGGACGTCCGCCGCCTCTATGCGTATGTTGCAAGCGATAATGCAGGCTCACAAGCGCTATGCCGCCGTCTGGGGATGCGCCTGGAAGGCTGCTTCAAAGAGTACGTCTGTTTTACGCAGGAAGACGGTGCGCCTGTGTATGAGGACACATTGGTTTTTGCCCTGCTGCAAAAAGAGTGGTGAGTGAACTGTTGCGAGCCTCCTGCGGTCTCATCATGCTGTATGCGTTCAGGGCCTGATGACTGTTATGTCGCACTGTGCTTTGCTGGTCTGCCGCGACTGACATACTGTGCCGATTGCGAGGCGACGCATTCTGGTGTGGATGTAACATTGACCGACAACCGTTTCTGACTTTGATGTTGAGGGCGTCATGAATAACGACAAATTAATCCTGGTGGCGGAGGATGATGTTGAAATCTCCGATATCCTGATGAGTTATATCAAGCGAGCCGGGATGAGAACCGTCCATGCGGCCGACGGTGAGCAAGCCCTCACATTGATCACCCGCCTGCAGCCTGATTTAGTGCTGCTTGATATCCAGTTGCCCCGCGTTGATGGCTGGAATGTCCTTTCAACATTGCGTAAAGAGAGCAATACGCCGGTCATCATGGTCACAGCGCTGGATCAGGATATCGATAAACTCATGGGGCTTCGGCTGGGTGCGGACGATTATATCGTTAAACCGTTTAATCCTTCTGAGGTCGTGGCCCGTATCGAGGCGGTGTTGCGCCGCGCCAACCCTCAGGCGGCACCGCATAACCTGATTAAAACCCGTTTCATGACGCTTTATCCCGATGAGTTTTATGTGGAGATCCACAGCAACGGTCAGACACTGACGCCTGTCCTGACCACGACAGAATTTAAACTGCTGACGCACATGGCAAAATACCCACGTAGAGTTTTTAGTCGGGAAGAGTTGCTGAACGCCTGCTTACCTGAAAGCGATACGCTGGACAGAACGGTCGACAGCCACATGAGTAAATTACGCAAAAAATTCGAAAACTGTGGCATATCAGGCGTACCGGAAAGTATTCGCGGCATGGGCTATCGGCTGGGTGAACAGAAGTGAATAAAGACAAAGCGCTCAGTCGGCAAATTCTTTTGTTTATGCTGACTCTGGCCTTAGCCATTATTTTTGTTGCGGTGGTGGGCTCTTATCTGTTCTACAGCTTTGTCATTGATCATATCCCTGGTGGCTTATCCGCCAGCAACAGCGAAAATATGACGGTCTTCGACTGGGTCTGGATCGCCATCAGTTCCTCTCTCTGCATCCTGATTGCCTTGCTGTTTGCGTTTAAACTCACCGCGAAAATCCTTCACCCTTTAAGTTCCGTCGCCGCCAGCCTGCGACGTATTTCTCAGGGTGATTTAAGCGCGCGCGCCGCCAGCAGCCAGAGCCGCCTGGGCGAGGTCAATCTGTTAGTCCGGGACTTTAACGACATGGCGGAAAAACTGCAGACCCTGGACAACGAAAGGAAGTCCTGGAACGCGGCCATTGCCCACGAACTTCGCACACCGGTGACTATTCTGCGCGGCAGGTTGCAGGGGCTGGTCGACGGCGTTTTTGAGCCTGACCCCCCCTTATTTATCAGCCTCTTGCGGCAGACTGAGGGATTATCTCGTCTGATCGACGACCTTCGCGTTGTCGGCGCGGCGGAAGGGGGTTCGTTTACGCTGGATATCCAGTCTGTCCCGTTTAGCGATATCCTGGAGAACGTCAGTACTGCGTTTTGCCATCCGTTCCGTGAACGTGGATTCACTCTGGTCATGGAGAAAACGCAGGCGATAACGCAATGTGATCCCCTCAGAATTATTCAATGCCTGACGATTTTATTTGATAATGCACGCAATTACGCCACGCCAGGCCCGATCGCTGTGCGAAGCGGTGTCCGGGACAGCGCCTACTTTATTGAGGTGGAAGATGCGGGGCCGGGCGTAGCCGAAGAGTTCCAGCGTCATATGTTCGAGCCGTTTCAACGTGGTATCGCAGGCCGTACGGCCAATCCGACAGGCTGCGGGCTGGGCCTGTCGGTCGCCAAAGCAATTATGCAGGCTCACGGTGGCGATATCGGCTATAAAACGTCTTCTCAGGGCGGTTCGCTGTTTTTATTGCGCTGGCCCGTTGCGCGCCAGGGCAGATCGGCAGGATAAGGTGGGTTGATACGGCTTCTGTTGCCACATCGCGCCGAGTTTAGCGTCCCATTCCAGAGGCATTATTTTGAGCTTGCCGCGCTGAGGCGTTAAGGTGATTTCACTAAAATACAGGCTGTCATCCTTCAGCATTAAATCGACCCGACAGTAGTCGATATCTTTTGCCAGCGCCTGCGCCGCACAGAGTGCGCGATAAAACAACGCGGGCTCGGCTATCGGCGCGGGATGATGAGGATAGGCAATCTGGAAAGGCTGCAGTTCCCACTTTCTGTTGTAGACATTGACATATTCCCTGCCCTGCTCATCCGTAAAATCCGCTTCAATAATGCTGGCATTACCGTTGAAACAATGGATACGCAACATCTCAGGCGTTGTACTTCTTTCACGGCCTGCAAACAATTCAATATATTCTTCACAGAGAATCATCGGCGAGATGTTTTTATATTGCCATTCCCGAGTGGTGTAATACATATTCTTTTTCATCGCTAAATCCAGCTTCAGTAAAGCGGCTTTGATATTGAACGTCGTTTTGTCTTTACAGATTATCGTGCTGCCGCTGTCGTGATTGCATTTCAAAACGAAAGTCGCGGGTAAACGTTTTAACGTAATCTCTTTGGTGCTTTTATACGTGTTAATGAGTGGCACAATCATCACATCATCGGTCCGGCTGGCCACGTAATCGCGCACCGCTAATTTATCCACCAACTGCGTATAATGCGGATTCCTGTCATATATCAACCGATGACACATTTTTTCATTCAGGGTGACCGGATGAATCAGGTCAGGCTCTCTGCCCAGTAAAATACGCAATCGCTGCGTATGAAAACGTGCATCATTAATAATAAAACACCTTGCAACCTTGAGGCCGTATTCACAGTATTTAGCAATAAACGTAAGGGTATTCATGACATCCTCCACAATGGTGGCAGGATGATAAGCACCCCAGGTTGCCTGAGTTTGTCTGAACTGTGGAGCGCAAATGGAGGCTATCTGTTTCACTCTGCTGTCTCACCCAGGCCCGTTTTAATCGTGCGTTCGGTCAAAGTGCAAAGCGGTTTTTGGGTTTATTCTCTGATATCGATGCCGCTCAATGGTTCGTGATCTTTTTATCACGTGGAAAACGATTAACCCGTTCTTATGCAAGAGCGGCGTCAGTGCCGCCTCAGCAAGGGCTTATCACGCTGTTTTGACTCGGCGTGATTTATCTTTATTGCTGCGCTGATATTTCTTTCCCGGCTAATAACTGAAGTAAATTTTATGCGTTTTTGTTAAATATCAACTCATATAATAATGATTTCTATTTACATTTTTTGTCTGATAAAATTCGCCGCGCCAGAATCGTTACGGCATGCCGTCTCATTTAATGATGGAAAACACCAATGAAAAAAATGCTTAGCCTGTTAAGTTTTATTTTCCTCACGACGAGTTCCGCCTGGGCCACCACCTATCCGCTGACCATCGAAAACTGTGGTCAGAAGGAAACCTTTACCAAAGCGCCAGCGCGCGTCGTAGCGCTTGGGCAAAATACGGCGGAAATCATGCTGCTGCTGGGGCTGCAGGATAAAATGGTGGCGAGCGCATTCTGGCCGACCAAAGTGTTACCTGAGCTTGCTGAAAAGAATGCGAAAGTGCCGGTACTGACGGTGGAAATCCCTACGCTGGAATCCATCCTGGCGAAAAACCCCGATTTTGTGGCTGCCCAGATTCAGCTACTGATGGGGCCGAGCAGTAAAGTTGCCAAACGCGAAGACTTTGAGTCCGTTGGCATAAACACCTACCTGTCACCAGGCATGTGTGCCACGAAGCAGAATACCGGCGATATTTATGGCAGCCGTTCGACGCTGTGGAATATGGCCTATGTTTACGAAGAAATCGCCGATTTTGCCAAAATCTTTAACGTTGAAGATCGCGGACAGCAGGTGATCAACGACTTTAAAAAGCGTGAAAGCGCCCTGAGAAAAGCCTTTCCTAAAGGCAAGAAAGACCTGTCTTTCGTGTTTTGGTTCTCCAGCTCCTCCCCCACCGCGGATGCCTACGTGGGCGGTAAAAATGGTGCCTCCGGCTTTATCGCCGATCTGCTGGGCGGCCATAATGCCATTACCACCGAAACCGAGTGGCCCACTGTCAGTTGGGAAAGTATCATTGCCGCCAATCCGGATGTCATCGTGGTCACCAGCCTTGATCGTAATCGCTGGAAGCTGGATAGCGCCGAAGAAAAGATTAAGTTCCTGAAAAGCGATCCGGCCGTGAGCCAGCTCGATGCCGTGAAAAAAGGCCATATTGTCGTGATGGACGGTCAGGCGATGAACCCGACGATTCGTACGATTTATGGTGCAGAACAGGTTGCAGAGCAGTTACGTAAGATGGGCCTGAATTAATGAGTGAAGGGGTTGTTCAGGCACGACGAGTGGGGTTTATCGCCATTGCGATCCTCGCCCTCGTCGTGCTGGTTGTGGTGATTGCACTGGGCGTCAGCGTAGGCGAGTTATCAATACCGCTAAAATCCGTCTTTTATACCGTCACCAATAAACTGGGAATGACGGCGGTGCCCGTTAACCGTATCCATGAAAGCGTGATCTGGGATTTCCGTTTAAGCCGGGCGCTGGTTGCCGCATTCAGTGGGGCAGGTCTGGCGATTTGCGGGGCGGTGTTACAGAGCCTGCTGAAGAATGCCCTGGCCGAACCCTACGTGTTAGGGGTTTCGGCTGGCGCATCAACCGGGGCGGTGTTAATTGTGGTCTCGGGCGTCGGCGCGGGTGCTATCTCCCTTTCGCTGGGTGCCTTTACCGGTGCCTTTGCGGCCTTTGCGTTTGTTGCCCTGCTGACCAATGGCGCACGTGGCGGGACGGAGCGCACGATTCTGGCGGGCGTTGCGGCATCGCAACTCTTTAATGCGATAACCGCTTACACCATCAGTACCTCGGCGAATGCGCAGCAGGCACGCGACGTCATGTTCTGGCTGCTGGGCAGCTTTAGCGGCGTACGCTGGCCGGAGTTTCAGTTAGTGGTCGTGGTCGTGCTGGTCGGTTTAGCGGTCTGTCTCTATTATGCGCGCGCGCTGGATGCCTTCACCTTTGGCGACGATGCCGCGGCTTCGTTAGGTATTCCGGTTGGCGTGGTTCGTCTGGTGCTGTTCACGGCAACCGCCCTGATGACCGCCACGATTGTCAGCATGGCCGGCTCTATTGGCTTTGTCGGGCTGGTGGTGCCGCATGTGATGCGCTTCTTTTTCGGTCCTCTGCACAGCCGCCTGCTGGTGGCCTGTGCTATCGCGGGTGCGATTTTGATGGTGCTGGCGGACATTGCCTCTCGCATGCTGATTGCCCCCCAAAGCCTGCCGGTGGGCGTGGTTACCGCGCTGGTGGGTGTGCCATTCTTTGCCGTTATTATTTATCGCTCCAGGAATCAATAATGAGCATTAGCGCCGAACACCTTACCTGGCAGGTGGGGAAAAAAATCATCGTTAATGACGTTTCCCTGGCGGTATCGCCGGGCGAAACGGTGGGATTACTGGGGCCAAATGGCTCAGGCAAATCCTCCCTGCTTCGTCTTCTGGCTGGCCTGCGTAAGCAACAAAAGGGCAAAGTGCTGCTGGATGGCAAGGACCTGTCGTCCATTGCCCGCAAACAGCTTGCCCGTCGTGTCGCCTTCGTTGAACAACATGCGTTAACCAGTGCCAATATGCGCGTGCGCGATATCGTCAAACTGGGACGCATTCCGCATCACTCGCCGTTTTCCAGCTGGACCCATCAGGACGACGACATCGTCGATGCCGCACTGAAACGTGTGGATATGGCCTCACGTTGCGATCAGGGCTGGCAGAGCCTGTCTGGCGGAGAACGGCAACGTGTGCATATCGCCCGGGCCCTTGCCCAGTCACCGAATGAAATACTGCTTGATGAGCCCACCAACCATCTGGATATTCACCACCAGATTCAGCTGATGAAGCTGATCAGCGAGCTACCGGTCACCAGCATTGTGGCAATTCACGATCTGAACCATGCCGCGCTGTTTTGCGATCGTCTTATCATTATGCTGCACGGGGGCGTGGTGGCGCAGGGCACGCCGGATGAGATTCTCACGGAGTCACTGCTGTGGGACGTGTTCAGGGTCAAAACACAGATCGAGACGTCCCCGGTACATGGTAAAAAACATATTCATTTCTATGTGTGAATCCCCGCGGCGCGCCGTCAGGACGGCCGGTTACCGGCCATCAGTCTGACGCGCGCGCGGGCGCGTCCGTTGCCGCGTTATGACGGGCTTCTTTCCCTGCGGCACATCCCGCCTGTGCAGTCACGCACGGTTGCCGGTGAGCGTCAGGTCATCGGGAGCACGCACGGGAAACACTAAAGAATAAACCATTTACAGGATTTGGTTCCGGCCTCTCTTTTTAGCAGTCCACTGTTTTCCAGTTTTAACAGCCAGTTTCTTGCAGCGTAAATAGACATATCGCACTCATCGGCGACGTCCCGGGTTAATATGCCTTCCGACTGTTTTTTAATAAGACACATAATGACGTCTTTCATCTGTGGTTTTTTCTCAGTGTCCTGAAGCTGATTCCATTTCGCGTCACATTGAATTTTATAAGCAAGCTCTTTCATGGCCGTTTCCCCGTAAAGTGTTAACACCTCAAAAATTAAATTTTCCGGCTATGTCTGTTATTTCGTTACAGCGCCAGGCTGTAACGAACCCGGGCATGCTGCCGATATGAGGATTTAACAATTACGGGGCTAAAATAGCTACAAACACCTTAGAATGGTTAATTTTAGAAAGGAAAAACTTTTTTTATAAATTTATATAAAATTAAATTCCACGCAAGAGACGCTCGCTGTGCAGGGTAGCCACCAGAAGGAGGCGTAAACCCGCACACATTCCGCAGGGCAAGGACGTGCGAAACGGCGCTACCCGCGTCTGCGGACAACGCCATTAGCGGGTATGACAAACGATAAGAGGTAATACCCGACTGCCTACCAATATCGCATCGTCCATTCCTTTAATTTTCGAAATATAGAGATAGGCAAAGTGGCTGTTTAATATATTTTCCGGTACGTTGTCGCGCAGACCGCGACTCACACTATAGTGGTCGAGCTTATAAAGTGACTGAATATAGGGTGAATACTGAAATTCGACATTACGTCTTAAGATATACGTATTTCCCGCTTGATAGACCGTTCCATCAACGGACACCATGCCTTCTCCGGAATGACGCAGCGTCAGCACAAAGCTGGCATCCAGATGATAATTCCGGGTGAGATCGCGCTGTTGAAAATTCGCTGCGCAGGTAAATTCGAACATGGCGCGTTGCGATTTTACAGAGTACAGGCCTCCCGCAATAACCAGGATGGCACAGAGCAAAACCAGACTGAGCGACACGACGTTCTTCTTATTCATTCTCTGCCCGCCATCCGAGTTCAGAATAGTTTGAGCAGTAGGCCTGGCCGCCCGTTACGTGGCGGCAGTAAGCGACGTAGACATTGCCCCAGTGGCCGGCCGTCACGTTTCTGTCCGCGTAAAACAGATATTTGCCGCCCTTCTGACAGGGCATGCCGCTGCTGGCGATGATTTTGCGCCACACGGGTTCCGGCGGGAAAGCCGATTCCCCCGGATGCACCGGCAGATAGAGTACCTCGCAGCCGTTGACGTCTGCCACGCTGACAGGCGCGATCGATTTTTCAGGCCGGAGGGAAGACAGCACCAGCACAGTCATGCCTGCCAGCAGGAGCACCGCAATACCTGCAGCGTAATAACGACGGTCGCGTCGCGGCAGAGCCGCCGTCGGAGAGACGGGCTCCGCAGTGGGAGCCGCCAGTTCCGGCTCAAGGTGCGTCGTTTGAATCGCCAGCGTGGGATTGAAAACAAAGCCCACTTTATAAACGGTGGTGATAACGTCCTGGCTGATGCCCAGCAAGGCAAAACCGCGTCGAATAGACGATACATAGGCATTCAGGCTGTTGAACGAAGGCGTTGCGCCCGTTTCCTGCCAGAAATTATCAAGAATATGTTCCCGGGCCAGCACCACGCCGGGGCTTTTCAGAAACATTTCCAGTAAATGATTGCAGGCAGGCGATAAGGGCACGCTGGTTTCACTGGACTCGACCAGGCACAGTCGTCCCTGAGCGGGTGAAAACCGAACCAGACCTTCAATTACATATTCTGTCTGCTGCATTTCAGGCTCCGGCAACACACAGGCAAGGCAGTAAACAACAACGCATGCGGGATAACGATCCTCAATCATCGGGCAAAAAAGTCCGCGCATCATCAGCGCCGGTCGGGTGTGGTATGCATGGCCACTGAGCAAAATCTTCTGACGTGGCGGGCAGTGTGCATTACCGGCCGGGGAAACGGGCGGCGTTCAGATACGTGTCCGTTCGCTGAGCTAACACGCATGATGACGGCAGATCCCTCCAACCCGGAATATTGTCAGGTCAGGTTAAATAATTTCGCTGTAATTGTATCAGAGAACGCCACGGCGGTAGCGGGAATGGCAGAAAGGTTCGTCTACGTTATCGACATCACGTTTTTTGCAATGATATAGCACAAGTTCACGAAGACGGGCCGTGCAGATGCGCACAGAGGGAAAACCGGTCAATGCCACCCTCACCTTGTGGCATTGACCGGCGATGTTTTTACGGCTGAAGCATTTAATACCAGCGGCCAAAGCGTTTGATGTACGCCATCTTCATTCCCTGCGCCACCAGACAGTAGCTAAACAGGGTGAGCACCAGCCAGGGGAAATAGTGCCAGGGCAGCGGAACTAATCCCACCAGCGTACCCAGCGAAGAGAACGGCAGCAGGATACCCGCCGCACAGATACCCATCGTGGTCAGCAGCACCGGCAGCCGGGCGCAGCTTTGAATAAAGGGAATTTTCTGCGTCCGCAACATATGCACCACCAGCGTTTGAGACAATAACCCTTCCACAAACCAGCCAGACTGGAAAAGCGACTGGGCGCTTTCATGATTTGCCCCGAAGACGTACCACATCAGCGCAAAGGTCGTGACATCGAAAATAGACGATGTTGGCCCCATCCACAGCATAAAGCGCTTGATGTTACCAGCATCCCACTTACGCGGTTTACGTAAAAACTCGCGATCCATCTTGTCCCAGGGCAGAGCCAGTTGAGAGATGTCATACATCAGGTTCTGAATCAGCAACTGGATAGACAGCATGGGCAGAAAAGGAATAAATGCGCTGGCAATCAGTACGGAGAACACGTTGCCGAAATTCGAGCTGGCCGTCATGTTCAGATACTTGATGATATTGCCGAAGGTTTCGCGCCCTTTGAGGACACCTTCGCCCAGCACAGCCAAATCTTTTTCCAGCAAGATAATGTCCGATGACTCTTTGGCAATGTCCGTCGCCGTATCGACAGAGATCCCCACATCAGCCTCGCGCAGCGCAGGCGCATCGTTGATGCCATCGCCGAGGAAACCGACGGTATGGCCATTCTGCTGCAGCAGTTTAAGCACGCGTGACTTTTGCTGCGGCGTCAGCCGGGTGAAAATCATGCAGCGCTCCACTTCAGTGCGCAGCACCGCGTCGCTCATGTCATCAATCTCATTGCCGGTCAGCATGGCTTCAGAAGCCAGCCCCACTTCCTGACAGACGCGCAACGTCACCAGCGGATTGTCGCCTGTCAGCACTTTGACCTTCACGCCACTGTCTTTCAGCGCCTGAATCGCTTTGCCCGCGCTCTCCTTAGGCGGATCCAGAAAGGTCAGCATCCCTTCAATGGTCAGCTCGCACTCATCATTGCTGCTGAGTGGCAGCGCTATGCCGTGCTCACGGGTTGCCACCAGGAGGACGCGAAAGCCTTGCTGATTATAATGCTGCGTCAGGTTCAACAGTTCGACGCGTTTCTGTTCGCACAGCGGAATGACCGACTCGCCCTGACGTAGTGTGGTCGCAGCAGCCAGCATTTCCTCGACCGCCCCTTTGCAGATTAACAGTGGACGGTGCGTTTGCAGATCTTCCACTACCACAGAGACACGACGGCGGACGAAGTCAAAAGGCAGCTCATCCACCTTCTGAAACTGGCTGCACTGGGCCGCAGACAGGGTTTGCTCTCCAAATTTCAGTACCGCGCGGTCCATCAAATTTTTTGCCCCGCTCTGGCTGCTGCTGTTGAGCCAGGCCAGCAGCAATACGCGCGCATCCTCTACGCCTTCCCCGTTCAGGTGTGCCGACAAAAAAATGTTGTCCTGCGTCAGCGTGCCGGTTTTATCGGTACACAGCACATCCATTGCACCGAGGTTTTGAATCGCGTTCAGCCGTTTAACGATGACTTTGCGCCGTGACATCGCAATCGCGCCTTTGGCCAGATTGGCACTGACGATCATCGGCAGCATTTCGGGGGTCAGACCGACGGCAACCGCCAACGCGAACAAGGTGGCGTCCATCCAGTCGCCTTTAGTAAAGCCGTTGATCAGTAAGACAACCGGCACCATCACCAGCATGAAGCGGATCAGCAGTCTGGACACGCTGTTTACGCCACGGTCAAACGCGGTCTGCGGACGACGACCTGAGAGCGAGGCCGCCAGCGAACCAAACCAGGTTTCACTGCCGGTGGCGACGACCAGTGCGCGAGCCGTGCCGCTGGCGACATTGGTCCCCATCAGACAGCTGTTTCTGAGCTCCAGTACGCTGCGACCGGGCTGCTCTGCGATCTCTTCACCTGCGCTGAGATCGTTTTTCTCAACGGGCAGCGATTCACCGGTCAGGATCGCCTGGCTGATAAACAGATCGCGCGAGGCCAGCAAGCGCACGTCGGCCGGCACCAGATCGCCCGCACTCAATAAAATCACATCGCCGGGCACCAGTTCACGCATATCGATATCGTGACGGCGGCCAGTCGTGCTGCCTTCTTCACGACGCAGTACGGTAACCTGCGTGCGAACCAGCGACTTTAAAGCCTGCGCGGCGCGGTTGGTACGGAACTCCTGCCAGAAACGCAGCAGTCCACTGAGCGTTACCATGGTAAGTATGATGATCACGCCAGACAGATCGGTGTCCTGACCGGCCCGCAGCGGTAGCCAGTAATCGGTTACCCAGCTGACCAGTGCCAGCACCATCAGCACATAGATGAACGGATTGTTAAAGGCCAGGATCAGCTGGACAAACGCGGAAGGCGCTTTTTCATGCACCACCTCATTGCGACCATAATCACCTAATCGCGCCCGGGCTTCCGTGTGCGTCAGGCCCTCATAGCTGCTGTGGAGGTTGCTCAGCGTGACATCGGTGCGATTGCGTGCTTCGCGTTCAATGGCAAAGGGCGTTTTGGTTTTTTTAAGTGCACGCTGGCGGTTGTGAATCATCGCGGCGTGTTCGAGTTTCATGTCGCTCATGTCGACATCTCCCTGATTTAAAGCAACAGATATCCTGCATGCGAAATAAAGCATGCCTGTATTTCCGGTTATTTCCGGTAAAGAGGTTCAGTCAGTTTTTAATAAATAAGCGCGCACGTCCGCCGCGCAGAAAAATAAAAATACCGCGCAATACCGGACCTGGCGAAATAAACGCACAAAAAATGACTGTATGAGAAAGGGTGCGCAGCCCGCGGCTACGCCTGTCGAGGCGGAGGAAAAAGGGCCTGAATATACATAAACATAATGCGCTCTCGCAGTGACTACAGCGTGTATTTCAGGGAGAGCAATCGGATCGTACAGAGAAGATTGCTGCCCGCCAGGTGGCAAGCAGCGAAATGCAGTTAGCTTGCCGGAGTAATAACGTATTTAGGGTGACTGTCCAAAGTATGACTCCTGCGACTATTTTCACTTAGTATAATCTCAGCCCCGTTCGGGTAAAGAAAAATAACGGTTCAATCCCGGTTTCGTTTATTAACCGTTGTGACTTCAGCATGACCGCCTGATCAGCCTTATAACTGTGCTGCATTTGTTATAACTTTTTTGCATATCATTAGCCCATAATCGACTATTCTTTGCATGAGCCCTTTCGTACACTCGCGTTACTTTCTCAGGCAAGGATTTTCCATGAAAAAAATAGTTCCATCATTACTGGCCTTGTCACTGGCCACCGCATTCAGCGTTAACGCCGCCACACCAAAAGATACCCTGGTCGTCGTACAGTCAACAGACGATGCAGACAGCTTTGATCCGGCGAAAGGGTTTGAACTGACCAGCGTGCAAGCGTTTACCAACATTTATCAGCGCCTGGTGCAGTCGGATCCACAAAACCCCACAGATTTAAAACCGACCCTGGCGACATCCTGGCAGCCAGGTAGCGATAACCGCAGCCTGACGTTTGCATTGCGTAAAGACGCCAAATTTGCCAGCGGCAATCCCCTGCGCCCGGAAGATGTGATCTTCTCGCTGGGGCGCGTGGTGAAACTGAATCTGGATCCTTCCTTTATTCTGACCCAGCTCGGCTGGAACAAAGATAATGTGGATGGCTTCCTGAAAAAGGTTGATGACAACCATGTGCAGATTAGCTGGACGGCGAACGTCAGCCCGGCTTACGTTCTTAGCCTGCTGTCCGCACCAGTTTCCTCCATCGTCGATGAAAAAACTGTCAGCGCGCACGCCGAAAAAGGCGATTTCGGTAACGGCTGGCTGGCCACCAACTCTGCCGGTAGCGGCCCTTACCAGATTCGTAAAGTGGTGATGCATCAGGCCGTCATCCTGACCGCCAACCCGACGTCACCGGCCGGCGCGCCGAAGATTAAAAATATTCTGATCAAAAATGTGCCGGAACCGGCGGCCCGCCGGTTGCTGCTTGAGCAAGGCGACGCCGACATCGCCCGTAACCTGGGGGCAGACCAGATTGCCTCGCTGCAGGGCAAAAGCGGTGTGAAAACCGACGCGATTCCGATGGCCTCGCTGTATTACATCCAGTTCAACATCGGCAACAAAAACAACCCGGCGTTAAAAAACCCGGCCTTCTGGGAAGCGGCACGCTACCTGTTCGACTATAAAGGCATTGCCGGACAGCTGCTGAAAGGGCAGTTCGATGTGCACCAGACGTTTCTGCCGAAAGGTTTTCTGGGTGCCTTAAACGACAACCCGTACAGTTACGATCCGGAAAAAGCGAAAGCGATCCTGAAAAAAGCCGGCCTGACGAATGTCAGCTTTACCCTGTCCACCAGCAATCAGCCCCCGTATCTGGATATTGCCCAGGCACTGCAGGGCAGCTTTGCTAAAGGCGGCGTAAAAGTGGAAGTGTTGCCGGGACTGAGCTCTGAAGTTTCTACCCGCGTCAAAGCGCATAACTACGAAGGCACGATCAACGCCTGGGGCGCAGACTACTTTGATCCGAATACCAACGCCTCGTCGTTCGCCTACAACCCGGAAGATGGCAGCAAGACGATTGCTTACCGTTCTGACTGGCATATTCCAGAGCTGAATAAGCAGGTGCTGGCTGCAACCGCGGAAAGCGATCCGAAAAAACGCGTTGAACTTTACCAGGCGATGCAACGTGAAGTGCTGAAAAGCTCGCCTTATGTTATTGGACTGCAGGCGAAAAACCTTATCGCCCTGCGCGATAACCTTAAAGGCTACGTTCAGGGCATTAACCCGGACATGGTTTACTATTCGCAGGTTACTAAGTAATGGCACACTCTGCCTCTTCTGCCGGGTCCGCCCGGCATTTTTGGCGGCGCGCTGGCCGCCTTTCATCAGGCTTACTGTCACTGGTAATCACCCTGTCAGGATTGCTGGCGTTTACCTTTATGCTGTCGCATCTCTCGCCGATCGATCCGGTACAGCAAATCGCGGGCGATCATGCCAGTGAAGCGACCTATGCGCAGGTTCGTCACGATCTCGGGCTGGATCAGCCGGTACTGATGCAGTTCTGGCACTACATTGCGCATCTGATGCGCGGCGATCTCGGCGTTTCCCGTCTGACGAATCAGCCCGTCAGCAGTGACCTGTTGCAGACGTTTCCGGCCACCATTGAGCTGGCCACCTGCGCAATGATTTTTGCCGTGATTTTTGGCGTTTCTCTGGCGTTGCTGGCCGCCTGGAAACCCGGCAGCGTGATCGATAACGTGGCACGCTTTATCTCCCTGTTGGGTTACTCTGTGCCGGTCTTCTGGCTGGGCCTGCTGGGCTTATTGCTGTTTTATGCGGTGCTGCACTGGTCTGCCGGACCGGGACGGCTGGATGATATCTGGGCCTATACGCTGGAGCCGAAAACCGGCTTTGTGCTGGTTGACAGCTGGCTGTCGGGCGACCGGGAAATTTTCTGGAACGCGGTGGCCCATCTCTGGTTGCCGGTGGTGATTTTGGGCCTGCTGGCGATGGCGGGCATTACCCGTTTGCTGCGCGCGGCGCTGCTGGAAGAGAGCAGTAAAGAGTACGTGGTGCTGGCGCGGGCAAAAGGCGCGGGCCGGGTGCGGATTCTGCTGCGCCATATCTTCCCGAACGTGCTGGGTACGCTCATTACCGTGATTGCGCTGTCCTACGCCACGCTGCTGGAAGGCTCGGTGCTGACAGAAACCGTGTTTGCCTGGCCTGGCGTAGGGCGCTATATGACCAATGCGCTCTTCTCTGGCGATGTGCCAGCCATTCTGGGGGCCACTCTGTTGATTGGAAGCTGTTTTATTCTGATCAATGCGCTGGCGGACGCCCTCACCTGGTTAACCGATCCGAGAACACGATGACGCAACAACTTACTGAACTTGAAACGGTGCGACCACGACGCAGCCGCCGACGCATCACCTCGTTAACCATCGGGTTAACGCTGGTGGCGATTGTCATTCTGATGGCAGTGCTGGCACCGCTCATCGCGCCTTACGATCCCAATCTGCAAACCATCTCCAGCCGCCTGCTGCCGCCTTCGGCTGCACACTGGTTTGGCACCGATGGCTTTGGCCGCGACCTGCTCTCACGGGTGATCTATGGCGCACGTCCGACGCTGCTGCTGGTATCACTGATTCTGATCCTCACTATCCCGGTGGGCCTGCTGGTGGGCATTACCGCCGGCTATACGGGCGGCTGGACCGAGCGCGTCTTAATGCGCATCACTGATATTTTTCTTTCACTGCCAAACCTGGTGATTGCCCTGGCGCTGGTTTCCATTATGGGACCGGGCCTGATGAACGGTGCGCTGGCGCTGGCGCTGACCAGTTGGCCGCCGTTTGCCCGTCAGGCGCGCGCCGAAACCCTGGCGCTGCGGCGCAGTGACTATCTGGCCGCCGCCCGTATGCAAGGCATTACCGGCTTTCGCCTGATGTTCGGCCATATTCTGCCGCTGTGCCTGCCCACCGCCGTGGTGCGCGCGGCGCTGAGCCTGGGCGGGATTATCCTGGCCGCTGCCGGACTGGGCTTTCTGGGCATGGGCGTGCAACCGCCTACCGCCGAGTGGGGTTCAATGGTTGCGGAAGGCAGTAAGGTGATCTTTGACCAGTGGTGGGTGGCGGCGGCTCCCGGCGCGGCCATTCTGTTTGCCAGCCTGGCGTTTAACCTGACAGGCGATGGCCTGCGTGACCGACTGGATACCCGACATGCAAAATAACATTCTTGTGGAGTCACTCAGCATCCGCAGCGAGGCGGCGACGCTGGTCGACAATATCAGTTTCTCCATCGGGCGGGAGCGCGTGGCGCTGGTTGGTGAATCCGGTTCGGGTAAATCGCTGACCGCCCGGACGTTAATGGGCTTACTGTCCCCTGCCCTGCATCTGCAGGCCAGCCAGCTTCAGGTCGCGGGTGAAAATGCCCTGGCCCTGAACGAGCGCGGCTGGAGTAAGCTGCGGGGCGAGCGCGTGGCCATGGTCATGCAGGACCCCAAATATGCGCTGAATCCATCACGGACGATCGGCTGGCAGGTGGAAGAGCCGCTGATTCTGCACCGTCGCCTGAGCCGCGCAGCGCGCAAAGAAAAGGTGTGCGACATGCTGGATGCCGTCGGCCTGCCTAATCCGCGCCAGTTGATGCAGGTTTATCCGCATCAGCTGTCCGGCGGGATGGGACAACGCGTGATGCTGGCCATCGCCCTGATTACCGATCCGGCCTTTTTGATTGCCGACGAGCCGACATCCGCACTGGATCACGCCATGCGCGATCAGGTGCTGTCGCTGATTCGTGAGCTGGTGGAGTCCCGCAACATGGGCCTGCTGCTAATTAGCCATGATCTGCAACAGGTCTCAGAGCACTGCGAGCGCGTGATGGTAATGTACAAAGGTCGCGTGCTGGATACGCTGCCTGCGGCGGATTTGCCGCGCGCAACCCATCCCTACACTCGCACGCTGTGGTCCTGCCGCCCCAGTAAAGCCACGCACGGACAACCACTACCGGTGCTGGACCGCGCAGCGCTGGAGGCTCACCATGATTAATCTGCAACACCTGAGCGTGTCACACAAACAGGGTTACGATCTGCGTACCGTCGTACACGACGTTAACCTGCAGGTTAACGCGGGCGAGTGTTTTGGTCTGGTCGGCCCGTCTGGCTGCGGCAAGTCATCGCTGCTGTGGGTGATGGCCGGACTGAATCCGCACTGGCAGGGGGACATGCAACTGGCAGGGCACAAAGTTCTGCCGGGCAAAAGCTTTACCGGCGCGCTGCGTCAGGAGGTGCAGATGGTGTTTCAGGATCCCTATGCCTCCCTGCATCCCCGCCATCGCCTGCGCCGTACGCTGTCCGAGCCGCTCAAACTGCTGAAACGGGACAACATCGACGATCGTATTCATGAGGGATTGCGCCATGTGGGGCTGGATCCGTCGCTGGCCGATCGCTATCCTCATCAGTTGTCCGGCGGTCAGCGCCAGCGTGTGGCTATCGTGCGCGCCCTGTTGCTTCAGCCCAAAATACTGCTGCTGGATGAGCCAACATCGGCACTGGATATGTCAATCCAGGCTGAGATTCTCAATCTGCTTAACGATCTTAAGCGTCAGGATGGTCTGACGATGGTGCTGGTCAGCCACGATCCCGATGTGATTGATCACATGTGTGACCGTGCCGTCCGGATGGCGCAGGGACGGATCGTTGAGCAGATTGCCGACTCAGCCTGATGCAAGGAAAAACCATGAGCATCCGACTTCGCCCACTGGAACGAGAAGATCTTCACTTTGTGCATCAGCTGGATAACAACGCCAGCGTCATGCGCTACTGGTTCGAAGAGCCGTATGAAGCCTTCGTGGAATTGTCCGATCTGTACGATAAGCACATTCACGATCAGACCGAACGGCGCTTCGTGGTTGAGCATGAGGGGCAAAAAGCGGGGCTGGTGGAGTTAGTGGAGATTAACCATGTTCACCGCCGCGCTGAATTTCAGATCATCATTGATCCGGCGCATCAGGGCAAAGGCCTGGCCACCCAGGCGGCGAAGCTGGCGATGGATTACGGTTTTTCCGTGCTGAATCTGTATAAGCTCTACCTGATCGTCGATCAGGAAAATGAGAAAGCCATCCACATCTACAGCAAACTGGGCTTTGAGATTGAAGGCGTGCTTAAACACGAATTCTTTATCAATGGCGAATACCGCAACACCATTCGTATGTGCATTTTCCAGCATCAGTATCTGGAACGCCATAAAGCACCGGGCGGTATGGTAAAACCTACCGCCCAGTAATCAGCCGCGTGCGCCGACCGGGTTCATGTAAGGCTTTGGATGCTCGGGTTCCAGGTTATACATGCCCCCGTAGAACGGATCGACCAGCAGCCAGCCGGGGAAGCCCAGCAGTGGAATATTCCCCAGCAGGTACCACAGGTTGGCACGGGCTTCGATCGGCACCGTGACGGGCACGTAGCCCGGACTTTCCAGCATCAGCAAATAGTGCTTTTTACCAAAATAGCGATGGGTGGATTTTTCCAGGATGACGGTTTTTGGCGTATAGCCTTCCGCAACCGGACGACCAGTTTCATCCTGTACGGTAAAACGCGCGCCGGGCGGCTGCGAATCGATCAGAACCGATTGGGTTTCGTTGCCAACAATGGTGGCGCAACCGCTCAGTAGCATCGCGGCAGCGAGAGCCAGAATGTGCTGTTTCATGGCAGGATCCGATAAAAGTCAGGAAGCACAGTGTAAACCGCCCTTCCCACCTTTTCATCCTTCTCAATCGGGCTATCATCGCCCGATTCTGCTGCTTTATTGCGGTTGACAATGGCGGGCAATCGCCGCGATGTCACGGGGTGAGGTGCGGCAGCAGCCGCCAATCAGTCGGGCGCCGGCCTGCTGCCATTCGGCAAATTTGTCATGCAGCGTGCAACCTGAGGGCGCGGAGTGCCAGCTTTTGCTGTTGGCATCGTACTGCTCACCCGAATTGGGATACACCACCAGGGGCTTCTCTGTCAGGCGC
Source organism: Pantoea sp. PNA 03-3 (assembly GCF_003201175.1). Classification (NCBI taxonomy): domain Bacteria; kingdom Pseudomonadati; phylum Pseudomonadota; class Gammaproteobacteria; order Enterobacterales; family Erwiniaceae; genus Pantoea; species Pantoea sp. PNA 03-3. The sequence goes on from NZ_QICO01000012.1 coordinate 49,262, forward strand.
TGAAGCTGCTGCAGAGCGGGTGTGACACTGTCCAGCGCGATGCAGTTGATCCCCACGGCAATAACCTGCGGCTGCGCATTCAGGTAGGCCGCAACGTCACGCAGCGACGTGCCATCGCTGAGGTGTTCCGCATCACGCAGCGTAAAGGAGAACCAGGCACAGCTGTCAGGGAATTCGCGCAGCAGGTTGACCAGCGTCTGCGCTTCGGCAAACGAAGGCAGGGTTTCACAGGCCAGCACATCCACGCCCGCTGCCAGCAAGGCAGCTATCCGGGGGCGATGAAACGCCATCATCTCGGCTTCGGGCAACGTATAGTCGCCGCGATATTCCGACCCGTCCGCCAGAAACGCGCCATAAGGGCCCACCGAGCCTGCTACCAGCAATATCCTGTCGTCTGTCTGCGTCGCCAGGTAATCTGCGCGGGCACGTTGAGCCAGTTCGACGCTTTGTGCGATCAGCGCCAGCGACTGCTGTTCGTTCAAACCGCGTGCCGCAAAGCCTTGTGGCGTCGCCTGATAGCTGGCAGTAATCGCGCAGCGCGCGCCAGCAGCAAAATAGTCATAGTGCACCTGGTAAATCAGCTCAGGATTTTCCATCAGCACTTTCGCGGACCACAACGCATCCGTCAGATCGCAGCCCCGGGCTTCCAGCTCAGTCGCCAGCGCCCCATCCAGAATCAACGGAGCAGTCTGCTGCAGTGCGTGTGATACAGGATTACGCGACATCTCTGGCCTCCTTAGCCTGTGATTTTTTGTGGGTCACATGGTAAGCGCCATAGCAAAACAGCACAAACGGAATTCCGCACCACAGGGCAATGCGCTGTGAGGGATCAAACGCCAGCCCGGCACAGGCCAGCAGGCAGAGTAAAAAGCCCAGAATCGGCGTAAACGGATAGAGTGGCGCGCGGTAAATCAGGTCCGCTGGCGCTTTGCCCTGCTGCACATGGCGGCGACGGAAAACATAGTGCGATGCACAGATGCTGAGCCACACCGCCACGACGGCAAAGCCAGAGATAGCAGACAGCGCCACAAATACGGTGTCCGGCGCGACCACACTGGAAAACAGCGCCAGCAGCCCGCCAATCATGCTGACGGTGATAGCCAGCAGCGGTACGCCACGTTTATTTACCCGGGCGAAGGCGCGCGGCAAGGTGTTTTCATTGGCCAGCGACCACAGCATCCGGCCCGAGGCATACAGGCCCGAGTTCGCGGCTGACAGGATGGCCGTGAGAATAACAAAGTTGATGATATCCGCCGCCCATGGAATACCGATTTTCTCAAACACCAGCACAAACGGGCTTTTGACGATACCGGCCTGATCCATCGGGATCAGCGCCGCCAGCACGAAGACGGTGCCGACAAAGAACAGGATGAGACGAGCAACGGTGGTACGAATAGCCAGCGGCACGACTTTTTGCGGGTTTTCGGTTTCACCGGCGGCAATACCGATTAACTCAGTGCCGGAAAAGGCAAAGTTCACCGCCACCATGGTCATGATGATCGGCAACACACCGTTGGGCAACCAGCCGTGCGCGGTAAGATTGCTCAGTCCGGGTGCTGGCGTACCGTCCTTCATGGGAATAAACCCGAACATGGCTGCGCCGCCCAGGACGATAAAGGCGACAATGGTGATGACCTTGATGATGGAAAACCAGAATTCCCCTTCCGCAAAGAAGCGGGTAGAAATCACGTTCAGCAGATAGATGGCAATACAGAAAACCAGGCACCAGATCCAGACCGGCACATGCGGAAACCAGTACTGCATACAGAACCCTGCCGCCGTCAGGCTGGACCCCAGCGCGACGGTCCAGGTCAGCCAGTAGAGCCAGGCCACGGTATAGCCGGTTGCCGGACTCAGATAGCGGGCCGCATAGACGTGGAATGCGCCGGTTTCGGGCATCGCCACGGACAACTCACCCAGGCAGGCCATGACCAGCCAGACCACCAGCGCGCCAATCAGATAAGCCAGCAGCGTACCGGCGGCCCCTGTCGTGGAAATGATGTAGCCGGTGTTAAAAAACAGGCCCGTACCGATCACGCCGCCCAGCGATAACATCACCAGGTGGCGTACTTTCATGGTTCGCTTGAACTGACCCTGCGAAGACGTATTCTGCTCGCTCATAAACCTCATCCGTATGGACGTCTAAACATCTATATGCAGCAGATTTATACGCGTCGTCGCGCCGAAATGCAACGGGCGAAGCGGTAAGGTGCCAGAAAGGCCGGGATCGGTGCCCCGTGATAACGGGGCGGAATGCGTTAGCCAAACACGCTTTGCAGGTAGCGTTCCAGCGCCATTCGCGAACTGAAACCGTGCGGAATACCGTAGTGTTCCTGCGTATCACCGGCCAGGTAGAGAGGGAACTGTGTGTAGTGATCACAGGTTTTCATTTCTGAGGCCGGTTCGGCGAAAGGCTGACTTTTTTCTTTTAACGTCGGGTGGATGACCAGCGCCGTGCGCCCCATGCGCGCTTCGCGATTGACGTAAACATAGTTGTCGCCACGACGATAGCCGTACGCACGGGGGGTAATTTCATCGACTTCAAAGCCCACTTTTTCCAGGACGCGCGCTACCTCATCTGGTCGTAAATACATGCTTGATCCTCTCCTCTTCAAAAGCCACGCAACCTTACATCAGCGTGGCTGTACGGGCATTCGGAATTTTCCCTAAAGGGTCGTCCCGCGCCTCGTTAAGCAAAACGTGGTCTACACTGAGTATTACGTGTTAATGACAAGGGAGCCAAAAATGTTTAATCGAACGCAAAAAAACGATGACATTGATATCAATCAGGATGTTAATGAGTTGGCAGATTCACTTGAAGCCCTGCTGAAGTCTTACGGCAGCGAGGCCAAAGACGAAGTCAATTCTGCGCGCAGTCAGGCTGAAGCCCTGCTTAAGCAAACCCGGGCAAAACTGAACGGCGGCGGTAACCGTGTCACGCAGGTGGCCCGCGATGCCGGCTATCAGGTTGACGCGTATGTCCATGACAAACCCTGGTACGGTGTCGGTATCGGCGCGGCCGTCGGCATTGTGTTAGGCGCACTACTGGTTTCACGCCGCTAACGCTGTTCCACCCCGTTATCATCCGCCTCGCTCACTGAGCGGGGCTTTTTTATGCCTGTTTTTTAATCAATCAGCTTTACAAATTTATTTTTCGGGTGGCAGAGCGCGCCAGGCCTGACTTGCCGCGATAATCGCGATTAACCCTACATATGGTGCTATTGACCGCCATAAATACTACATCTAGTATTCATTTCATTGTCAGCCCACAAGATGTTTGCACGAACGAAGCCTGATTCAGGGATATACACGTCGTTATTCGCAGCAGGACCGCAATGAAAGAGGAATACGAATCATGCGCATTATTATTTACACTAAAAACCACTGTGTCCAGTGTAATGCCACGAAGAATGCACTGGATCGCCACGGCATCGATTACCAACTGATCAATCTGGATACCCAGCCGGACGCAATCGACAGCCTGAAAGCGCTGGGCTATCGCCAGGTGCCCGTGGTGATGACCCATGACGATCACTGGAGTGGCTTTCGTCCTGACAAGATAGCCCGTTTAACCCAAACCACGACCATCGGCGGGTAGTCACATGTTCCCACTGGTCTATTTTTCCAGCCAGTCGGAAAACACCCATCGGTTTATTACCCGTCTGGGCCTGCCCGCGCACCGCATACCGATTGAGAGCAAGCAACCGCTGCATATTCACCAGCCTTATATTCTGGTGGTGCCGAGCTATGGCGGTGGCAGTCATCGCGGCGCCGTGCCCAGACAGGTGATTCAGTTTCTTAATGATGAAGTCAATCGTCGCGGTCTGCGCGGCGTGATCGCGGCCGGTAACCGTAACTTCGGTGAAGGCTACTGCCTGGCGGGCGACATCATTGCTAAGAAATGCCAGGTTCCCTACCTGTATCGGTTTGAACTGATGGGAACGCCGGACGATATCGCCAATGTAAAAGCGGGAGTAACCCAATTTTGGCAACAACAGACACTCTGAACAACGTTGCGCTGGACTACCATGCGCTGAACGCCATGCTGAATCTGTACGACGCCGATGGCCGTATTCAGTTTGAAAAGGATCAGCAGGCGGCGCGACAGTTCCTTATTCAGCACGTGCAACCCAATACGCTGCACTTTGCCAGCGTAGCCGAGCGCCTGCGCTATCTGGTTGCAGAAGGCTACTATGAAGCGGACGTGCTGAATCAGTACGATTTTGACTTCCTGTGTGCCCTGCACGATGAAGCCGACGCATGGGGTTTTGAGTTCAAAACCTTTTTAGGCGCGTGGAAGTACTACACCAGCTACACGCTGAAGACATTTGACGGCAAGCGTTACCTGGAAACCTTTGCGCAGCGTGCCTGTATGGTGGCACTGACGCTGGCACGGGGCGACGAAAGCCTGGCACGCGCAGTACTGGCGGAAATCCTCAGTGGCCGTTTTCAGCCTGCCACGCCGACGTTCCTTAACTGCGGCAAGCAACAGCGCGGCGAGCTGGTTTCCTGCTTCCTGTTGCGTATTGAAGACAATATGGAATCGATTGGCCGGGCGGTGAATTCCGCCCTGCAGCTGTCCAAACGCGGCGGCGGCGTGGCGTTCCTGTTGTCGAACCTGCGGGAGGCCGGTGCGCCGATTAAGCGCATTGAAAACCAGTCTTCCGGCGTCATTCCGGTCATGAAAATGCTGGAAGATGCGTTCTCCTATGCTAACCAGTTGGGCGCACGTCAGGGAGCGGGCGCAGTCTGGCTCAGTGCTCACCATCCTGACATTTTACGTTTTCTGGATACCAAGCGCGAAAACGCCGACGAGAAAATCCGCATTAAAACCCTGTCGCTGGGCGTGGTGATCCCGGACATCACCTTCCAGCTTGCCAAAGAGAATCAGCCGATGGCGCTGTTCTCGCCCTACGATGTGGAGCGGATCTACGGTCAGGCGTTTGGTGATATCAGCGTCAGTGAGAAATATCACGAGATGCTGGCGGATGACCGCATTCGTAAAACCTATATTCAGCCGCGCGATTTCTTCCAGACGCTGGCGGAAATTCAGTTTGAATCGGGTTATCCCTACATCATGTATGAGGACAGCGTCAACCGCGATAACCCTGTTGCCGGTCGCATTAATATGAGCAACCTCTGTTCAGAGATTTTGCAGGTGAACAGCGCCAGCGAGTTTAATGAAGACCTGAGCTACCGCCGCGTGGGAAAAGACATTTCCTGTAATCTGGGTTCCCTGAATATCGCGCATGCGATGGACTCGGGCAATCTCGCACAGACGGTGGATACGGCAATCCGCGCCCTGACGGCGGTATCAGAGATGAGTGATATTGCGTCCGTGCCTTCCGTTGCAGAAGGTAACCGGCGTTCCCATGCGATCGGCCTGGGCCAGATGAACCTGCATGGCTATCTGGCGCGGGAAGGCATCGTCTATGGTTCCCCGGAAGCACTGGATTTCACTAATCTCTATTTTTACTGTGTGACCTATTATGCGCTGCGCGCCTCGAATCAGCTGGCAAAAGCACGCCAGCAAACCTTCGAGGGTTTTGAGTCCTCGACCTATGCCACCGGCGCTTACTTTGACAAGTATCTGAACGCTGACTGGCAGCCGCGCACCGCCCGCATTGCCGCCCTGTTTGCCAAAGCGGGCATTACGCTGCCCGGCCGTGAAGACTGGCTGGCGCTGCGTGAAGCGGTGATGACCTCGGGTTTATACAATCAGAATCTGCAGGCTATCCCGCCCACGGGGTCGATCTCCTACATCAATCACGCCACCTCCAGTATTCATCCGATTGTGTCGCGTATTGAGATCCGCAAAGAGGGTAAAACCGGTCGCGTATACTATCCCGCCCCCTTCATGACCAATGACAATCTGGCGTTCTATGAAGATGCCTACCAGATTGGGCCGGAGGCCATTATTGATACCTACGCTGAGGCAACCCGACATGTGGATCAGGGCCTGTCACTGACCCTGTTCTTCCGGGACGACGTGACCACGCGCGACATCAATAAAGCGCAGATATACGCCTGGAAGAAAGGCATCAAAACGCTCTATTACATTCGACTGCGCCAAATGGCCCTGCAAGGCACCGAAGTGCAGGGCTGCGTCTCCTGTGCACTGTGAGAAACCTGTTATGCAACTTCGACATATTCACGCGATTAACTGGAACCGGATTCAGGATGAGAAAGATCTTGAGGTCTGGAACCGTCTGACAAGCAACTTCTGGTTGCCGGAAAAAATCCCGCTGTCCAATGATTTGCCGGCCTGGCAGACGCTGGACAAGTCACAACAGCAGCTCACCATTCGCGTCTTTACCGGCCTGACGCTGCTGGACACCATTCAGAATGTGCTGGGCGCACCGGGGTTAATGCCTGACGCGCTGACGCCGCATGAGGAGGCGGTGCTGTCGAATATCAGCTTTATGGAGGCGGTGCATGCCCGCTCCTACAGCTCGATTTTTTCGACCTTATGCAATACCAGCGATGTGGATGCGGCGTACCAGTGGAGTGAAGAGAACCAGGCCCTGCAAAATAAAGCCGGGATTATCCTGACCCATTACCGCGCTGACGATCCGTTAAAGAAAAAAATCGCCAGCGTCTTTCTGGAGTCGTTTCTGTTTTATTCGGGCTTCTGGCTGCCGATGTACTGGTCCAGCCGCGGCAAGCTGACCAATACGGCGGATCTGATTCGTTTAATCATCCGCGATGAGGCGGTACACGGCTACTATATCGGCTATAAATACCAGAAAGCGCTTGAGCAGGTCGATGAGGGCCGCCGCGAAGCCTTACAGCAGTTCGCCATCGATCTGCTGCTGGCGCTGTATGAAAATGAAGTGGCCTATACGGAAGCGCTGTACGGCGAAACAGGCTGGGCAGACGAGGTGAAAACCTTCCTGCATTACAACGCCAATAAGGCGTTGATGAATCTGGGCTACGAGGCTCTGTTCCCGGCGGAGCTGACGCAGGTCAATCCGGCCATTCTGGCGGCACTGTCACCCAATGCGGATGAGAACCATGATTTCTTCTCGGGCTCAGGATCGTCTTACGTGATGGGGAAAGCGGTCGAAACCGAAGACGAAGACTGGAATTTTTAAGACGTTGTGTGCCGTGCTGTCAACGGCACGTTTCCCCTTAGCGAAGGGACAGGCGCGCGGCATTTTCACAGCGCGCTGAACCTTCCCTCTCCGTCCGCGGAACGGGTGCCGATCGCGCCACAATAAATGACGGTAACGATTTGGCCGCCGTTGCCAGGGTTAACCAGACTGAGATCACTGCTCACGCACTGACCGCTCTCAGCATCGCGCTGCCTTTGGCATGGCGTTGAGAAACCCGTTTATTCCGACGCCAAAACGGGGCGCCGTACCCGGATCCAATCTGACAGAGGGATAAGTCTGTGCCTGCCACGACCCGAGAAATCGCGACCAACAAACCCGACGTAAACGGCTGTCGATCTTTACTGTTACCCGACTATCACATAAACATAGCTATCAAATTATTTTTTAGGTTATTATTAACGCCACATTATTATTCATCTTTGCTACTGACGACCTATGACAACGTCTCACCCTGGTTTATCTTCCGCGCTGGTGGGACTGATGTCCGTTGCCACGGGACTGTGCGTCGCCAGTAATTATTATATTCAGCCTCTGCTGCATACTATCGCCCTTCACTTTCACTTATCCGTCGCATTCGCCGGGTTTATCGTGACAAGCGCGCAACTCGGCTATGCCTGCGGTCTGCTGTTGCTGGTCCCACTTGGCGATATGCTGGAACGGCGTGGACTGATTGTTGCCATGATGGTGCTGGCGGCGCTTGGTATGGTGATCATTGCCCTTTCCTCCTCTTTTCCTGTGTTGTTACTGGGAACGGTACTTACCGGGCTCTTTTCTGTCGCGGCGCAAATTCTGGTACCGCTGGCGGCCACCCTGGCCCGCCCGGAAACACGGGGCAAAGTGACCGGCACCGTCATGAGTGGCTTGCTGTTGGGTATTTTGCTGGCGCGCACCGTGGCGGGCGGCCTGGCTCAGTTGGGCGGCTGGCAAACCGTCTACTGGGTCGCCAGCGTCTTAATGCTGTTGATGGCGCTGGCGCTGTGGCGCGCGCTGCCGCGTATTACCCCCTCGGTCTCGTTAAATTATCCGCAGCTGCTGGTTTCCATTTTCAGGCTGTATGCGGCCGACGCTGTTCTGCGCACCCGGGCCTTTACCGGTTGCCTGACGTTTGCCAATTTCAGCATCCTGTGGACCTCAATGGCCTTTCTGCTCTCTTCCGCGCCCTACGGTTATTCGGAAGGGAAGATCGGCTTACTGGGGCTGGTGGGTGCCGCTGGCGCGCTGGCGGCCAGAAAAGCCGGGGCGCTGGCGGACAAAGGTAAAGCGAAACTGACCACCAGCATGGGCTTGCTGATTATGCTGCTGTCATGGAGCGTGACCGCCTGGGGCACGCAGCATCTTGCGGCTCTGATTATCGGCATTTTGCTGCTGGATCTGGCGGTACAGGGCGTGCATATCACCAATCAGAGCGTGATTTACGCGCGTCAGCCTGATGCCCGTAACCGCCTGAATGCCGGCTATATGACCAGCTACTTTATCGGCGGTGCGTTGGGTTCGCTGCTGTCTGCCAATGCCTATCATCTGGGCGGCTGGCATGGGGTTTGCGCAGCCGGTGCAACACTGACGTTACTGAATTTACTTGTCTGGTGGAGGAATCACCGCTTAGAGCAACCGAATAGCCAGAATAGTGTGATTTAGCCTGTTCAGCCGAGTGTGAGTTTGCTATGGTTGGCCCCAAAGTTATTCACGTCGGTTATTTTTTCTTTCGAAATCATTTGATGTCGTACCGTTTCGCTCTACGACCAACGCCTGTGATATCGATGCGCACCACCTTCACCCTGGGGTCAAGGACAGATCTTGAATCACCACAGTGGAACAGCCCGAGAACACCGCTTCTGTGTCCGGTGACTCAACAGTCATGCTGTCGCCGTGGTTACTATAAAAGTTGAAATTAGTGAGGTTTTTTCTAATGGAAAGTTCGTTTACTCCCATTGAGCAAATGTTAAACATCCGCGCCAATCGTCATGCGGATTTCCCCTTTCAGGAGATTCTTCTGACGCGACTCTGCATGCATATGCAAGGTAAGCTGCTGGATAATCGTAATAAAATGCTGAAAGAACAGGGCATCAATGAAACCCTGTTTATGGCATTGCTGACCCTGGATGCGCAGGAAGATCAGAGCATTCAGCCTTCTGAACTGAGCACCGCGCTGGGTTCATCACGTACCAACGCCACGCGCATCGCTGATGAGCTGGAAAAACGCGGCTGGATTGAGCGCCGTGAAAGTGCGCAGGATCGCCGCTGTCTGCATCTGCATCTGACCGACAAAGGTAATGCCTTCCTGCAGCAGGTTCTGCCGCCGCAGCATCAGAGCCTGCAATACCTGTGGTCCGCTCTGACCGCTGACGAAAAGTCGCAGCTCGAAAGCATCACCCGTAAGTTGCTTACCCGACTGGATAAAATGGAAGAAGACAAACTGTCTGCCTCGTTATCACGGTAATAGCAAGATCTGCGACACAATCACCTGACGAAATCGTTATTTTAACCCTCTTTCATCCGGCCAGCGCTTAGTCGCTGGCTTTTTTGGCTCGGGCGAAGGCGAAAACGGACTTGACCTCGCCGACATAGTGGAAAACGTGGAGAAATACATGAGTGCATCAGAGGCGCAAAGCCCGCATCAGCCTGTGAACAACAAAAAGAAAAAGCGCAAAGGCGCACTGATTTTACTGGCGCTGGTGGTCGTACTGCTCGGCATTGCGTGGGGCGTATACTGGTTTTTAGTGTTGCGTCATTTTCAGGAAACGGATGATGCCTATGTTGCGGGTAATCAGGTGCAGATCATGGCCCAGGTATCAGGCAGCGTGAACAAAGTCTGGTTTGACGATACGGACTATGTCAAAAAAGGGGATGTGCTGGTGTCGCTGGATAAAACTGACGCACAGCAGGCCTTTGAAAAAGCGCAGACGGAGCTGGCTACCAGCGTTCGTCAGGTGCACCAACAGATGATTAATGCGAAACAGTATCAGGCCACCATTGCACTCCGTCAGACGGCGTTGGATCAGGCGCAGGCCGATCTGAAACGCCGCGAACCGTTGGGTGCGTCCAACCTGATTGGCCGTGAAGAACTGCAACATGCGCGCGATGCCGTGGCCTCGGCGAAAGCAGAGCTGGATGTGGCGATTCAGCAATACAACGCCAACCAGGCGATGATCCTGAACACCTCACTGGAAAACCAGCCTGCCGTAAAACAGAGCGCCGCGCAGTTGCGTGACGCCTGGCTGGCACTGCAACGTACCGATATTCGCAGCCCGATGGACGGTTATGTCTCGCGTCGTAGCGTCCAGGTCGGATCGCAAATCAGCACCAGTACCCCGCTGATGGCTGTCGTCCCGGCGACGGATTTGTGGGTGGATGCAAACTTCAAAGAAACCCAACTGGCAGGCGTGCGTATTGGTCAACCGGCCACCGTTGTGGCAGATATCTACGGCGATGATGTGGTCTATCACGGCAAAGTGGTGGGGCTGGATATGGGCACAGGCAGCGCGTTTTCCCTGTTACCTGCACAGAACGCCACGGGCAACTGGATTAAAGTCGTTCAGCGCCTGCCAGTGCGCATTGAGCTGAACCAGGACGAAGTCGCGAAGCACCCACTGCGTATTGGCCTGTCAACGTTGGTCAAAATTGATACCGACAATAAAGACGGTAGCGTACTGGCTACCAGCGTACGTCAGCAGGCAGCCTACAGCACTAACGCGCTGGCCATTGACCTGGCACCGGTTAATACGCTGATCACCGATATCGTCCACGCGAACGCCGGATGATGAGCCGGAGGCTGTAATGGCACAAACACCGCTTAAAGGGATGCCGCTGGTCTTAATGACCATTGCGTTATCGCTGGCGACGTTCATGCAGGTTCTGGACTCTACCATTGCGAACGTTGCGATTCCGACGATTGCCGGTAACCTGGGGGCGTCCAACTCCCAGGGAACCTGGGTCATCACCTCATTCGGGGTGGCCAATGCTATCTCGATTCCGATTACCGGCTGGCTCGCCAGGCGCATCGGTGAAGTCAAACTCTTTACCTGGTCCACTATCCTGTTTGCGCTGGCCTCCTGGGCCTGCGGTATGTCAGAAAGCCTGGAGATGCTGATTTTCTTCCGCGTCATTCAGGGGATCGTGGCCGGTCCGTTGATTCCGCTGTCGCAAAGCCTGTTGCTGAACAACTATCCCCCGGCCAAGCGCAGTATCGCCCTGTCGCTCTGGGCGATGACGGTGATCGTGGCCCCGATATGTGGACCGATCCTCGGCGGCTGGATCAGCGATAACTACCACTGGGGCTGGATCTTCTTTATCAACGTTCCTATCGGGGTTGTCGTCATTATGCTGACGCTGCAAACCCTGCGTGGTCGTGAAACCCAGACACAGATTCGACCGATCGATACCGTCGGCCTGGTCCTGCTGATTGTCGGAGTCGGTTCGCTGCAGGTCATGCTGGATCGGGGTAAAGAGCTGGACTGGTTTAGTTCGACGGAAATCATCGTTCTGACCATTGTCGCCGTGGTGGCGCTCGTGATGTTGCTGATATGGGAGTTGACGGATGAGCATCCGATAGTCGATCTGTCGCTGTTCAAATCGCGTAATTTCACCATAGGCTGTTTGTCGATTAGCCTGGCCTACATGCTCTATTTTGGCTCGATTGTCCTGTTGCCGCAGTTGCTGCAGGAGGTCTACGGCTATACCGCAACCTGGGCCGGGCTGGCGTCGGCACCGGTGGGGATTATCCCGGTTATCCTGTCGCCGATTATTGGGCGTTTCTCGCATAAGATAGACATGCGGCAACTGGTAACGTTTAGCTTCATTATGTATGCCATTTGTTTTTACTGGCGAGCTTACACCTTTGAGCCCGAGATGGACTTTGCGGCCTCCGCCTGGCCTCAGTTTATTCAGGGCTTCGCGGTGGCCTGCTTCTTTATGCCATTGACGACAATCACGCTTTCCGGTCTGCCACCGGAGCGCATGGCCGCGGCATCCAGCCTGTCTAACTTTGTGCGTACGCTGGCGGGCTCGATTGGCACTTCCATTACCACGACAATGTGGACGGATCGTGAGGCAATGCACCACAGCAACCTCACCGAATCGGTGACGCCGTACAACATCAATGCGCAGCAGATGTACAGCCAGCTTGAAGGGATGGGCATGTCGCATCAGCAGGCATCGGCCTACATCGCCCAGCAGGTCACCAATCAGGGGCTGATTATCTCTGCCAATGAGATTTTCTGGGCCTCGGCGGGCGTGTTCCTCGTCTTGCTGGTCCTGATCTGGTTTGCCCGTCCACCGTTCGGCGCAGGCGGCGGAGGCGGCGGCGCGCACTAGCGGCTGCCGCACTGTCTTCGCCGGTTCTGGCGTACCTGCCCGGTACGCCAGAACGTCCTTACCAACGCGTCGCTTTTATATCAATCACGAACCGGTATTTCACCTCCCCTTTCAGCATCCGCGCAAATGCCTCTTCTGTCTGCTCTCCGCGAATCAATTCAATGTCAGCCGTAATATTGTTCTCACCGCAGAAGTCCAGCATGTCCTGCGTTTCTTTGATGCTGCCAATAGAAGAGCCGCTGATGCTTAAACGGCGGAATACCATAGGCGTGATATCCGGTGAGGCGTGCGGGCTGTCGGGAATGCCCACCAGCACCAGACGGCCATTGGTTTTAAGCGTGGCCAGATAGGGATCCAGATCGTGAGGCGCGGCAACGCAGTCCACGATCAGATCCAGCGACTGCTGACAGGCCTGCATCTCTGCTGCATGACGTGATACCACAACATGACGGGCACCAAGTCGGCGCGCATCTTCCGCTTTGTCGGGAGAGGTGGTGAACAGCGTGACGTCCGCACCCAGTGCGCTCGCCAGTTTTACCGCCATGTGCCCCAGCCCACCCAGGCCAATGACGCCAACCTTGTCGCCCGCTTTGACATCAAAGTGACGGAGCGGTGACCACACAGTGACGCCCGCACACAATAGCGGGGCCACGCCTGCCAGCGGCAAGTGCGAAGGAACCGATACGACAAAATCCTGATCGACGACAACGTGTTCCGCATAACCGCCCCGGGTGCGCTCCCCGGTATATTTATCTGTGCCGTTATAGGTCGCGGTGAAGCCAGCTTCGCAATACTGCTCTTCCTGCTGCTGACAAAAACGACAGGTGCGGCAGGCATCCACCATCACGCCCACACCGACAAGATCGCCGGGGGCAAAACGGCTGGCCTTTCCGCCGGTTTCAATAACCCGGCCCACAATTTCATGACCGGGTACTAATGGATAGTGGCTCACCGCCCACTCATTGCGGGCCATGTGCAAATCGGAGTGGCAAACGCCACAGTAAAGAATTTCGATTCTGACATCACTGGGCTGAAGCGGACGCAGCGCTATCTGGCCGGGCGTCAGGGGTTGTGTCGCATCGTGGGCGATCAGTGCATTGATTTTCATTGTGCCTCTCATCGTATCTGGCGTTATTTAACGGAAGGCGGCAAACTCTACTCAAATGGGTTCATTATTGATAGTAGTCACCCTTTGGTGACCATAGAAAGGAAGGACACTATGCCAGCCTGGGTTGACGGAAAACTGGTTTTTTATGTGGATTCGCCACCGCGCCGCCTGATGGATCTGTTTTCGGTGAAGTGGAGCACAATGGTGCTGCACGCGCTGTTTCACTGGCCAGGTGGCCGCGCACGCACGGGGGAACTGCAGCGAAGCCTGCAGGGAATATCGAAAAAGATGTTGTTTCAGACGCTAAAAGAGCTGGAGCAACGCGGACTAATTTCCCGCCATGTTTATGACGTGGTGCCGCCTAAAGTGGAATATCAGTTAACGGCGCTGGGCAGAACCTTTGCGGAACCGGTGGAACAGCTTTATCAATGGGGACTGGAGAATCAACAGGTACTTGATGAGATGGATGCGCATTATCAGCGATCAAAGCCTGAGGGAGAGTAAAGCGCGGTAACGAACGGCATAGAGCATGATGGCGCATTGGCCGCGCCATCGTTTTGCTCGCACAGATTATGCGTTCTGACGCCACCATTCGGCTAACAGCACACCGGTCGCGACCGACACATTCAGACTTTCCACATTACCGGTGCCGCCAATTGACAGGCTCATATCGCCCTGCTGGAACGTGCTGTCGGACAAGCCTTCACGTTCCTGCCCTAACACCAGGACCATTTTGGCAGGCAGCTCGGCTTCAGACAGCGGCGTACCCTGATGGCTGGATGTGGTTACGATGGTGTAACCCGCTTTACGGAACGCGTCGAGGCCTTGCGTAAAGGTTGTGCCGCTGATGGCCTGAACGTGTTCCGCCCCGCCTTCCGCGGTACGAACTGCCGCGCCGGATTCCAGCAACGAGGCATCATTCACCAGCAGCCCTTTCACACCGAAATGTGCACAGCTACGCATGATAGCGCCAAGGTTATGTGGGTTACTGACATCTTCAAGGGCCAGCACGCAGTCTTTGCTTTCGGCCTTCTCCAGCCACGCGGCCACATCCATGCCCATGCGCTTTTTAATCAGGAAGCACACACCGCCATGGTGTTCGGTGCCGGAGGCTTTGGTGATCTCAGCGTCATCTACCACGTGGTAGGCTTTACGGTTCGCTGCCAGCCAGCGCAGCGCGTCGCGAAAACGCGGCGTAACGCTCTGCACAAACCAGGCACGCACGATGCTTTCGGGACGGCTCTGGAACAGCGCCTGACAGGCGTTTTCGCCATAAACCCGGGTTTCTTCCAGGCGCTGGCGGCGGATCTGCTCTACGTCCACGACACCTTTACCGCTGATGCCCGGGTTATCCGATTTGGGCTCATCGACCGGTGCACGGGAAACGGTGCGCCAGGGCGAATCACTGCTGCCGTAAGCGTCGCGGTTATCGCTGCTGCGATCGTTGCGGCGAGGTGCACTGTCATTGCGGCGTGGCGCGCTGTCGCTGCGACGACCTGTACTGCGTCCGCCTTCTTCACTGCGCTCAGTACGTGGGCCGGATGAACGACGAGTGTCTTCACGGCGAGCAGCAGGACGGCCACCTTTGCCTGTACGAGGATTGGGCGCACGCGCGCTTTGCTCATCTTCGCCACGCACATACATGACTTTGACCTTACCACTTTTGCCTTTAAATTCGTCGTTCATTTCTTCCTCCTGCATTGAGAGCGCGAAGATTACCTGATGTGACTGCGCTTAGCTATCAACTATTGAACCTATAGAGCAATCCACATTGAGCGGATCTTATCACCCTTTCATAATGGACAATATTGAGCAAAGCGCTCTACATCATTATCAGAGGTTTTTTATGAATACGGTATGCACGTCTTGTCAGGCAACCAATCGCGTTCCCGAAGAACGGCTTGCCGATGGTGCCAAATGTGGTCGTTGTGGCGAAAGCCTGTTTTCGGGTGACGTGATCAACGCCACTGCCGCCACGCTGGACAGCTATCTGCAGGATGACCTGCCTGTCGTCGTGGATTTTTGGGCACCCTGGTGCGGCCCTTGTGTCAACTTTGCGCCCGTTTATAAAGACGTCGCGCAGGAGCGTAGCGGTAAGGTTCGCTTTCTGAAGGTGAATACCGAAGCCGAGCCCGCCCTGAGCAGCCGTTTCCGCATTCGCAGTATCCCGACCATCATGGTGTTTAAAAAAGGCGAGATGGTGGATGTGCTGAACGGCGCGATGCCGAAAGCCCCCTTTAATGAGTGGCTCGACGAATCCCTGTAAGTCCCTGAGGCCAGCATCTGCTGGCCTTTTCCTTTTGTCCGACGCTTCGATTACACTACGCTTTTTCCTGTCCTGAAGAATCATGTCTGATAACGCCGTTTTACGTTTACGCAGCCAACGTCTGGCGCGTGCTACGCGTCCTTTTTTAGCCCGCGGAAATCGTGTGCTTCGCTGTCAGGGCTGTCTGTTGCCGGAAAAACAGTGCCTGTGCGACAGCATCGTTACACAGTCCGCCCGGAGCCGCTTTTGCCTGGTGATGTTTGATACCGAGCCGATGAAGCCAAGCAATACCGGCCGGTTGATTGCGGATGTGTTGCCAAATACGCAGGCCTTTGGCTGGTCACGCACGGAGCCCGATCCGCTGTTACTGGCGGCGGTGGCCGATGGGGCTTATCAGCCGATGGTGGTTTTTCCTGCCTCCTATGCGGATGACGGTCGCGAGGTTCTCCACGCGCCGCCGCTGTCGGGCAAACCGCCGCTGTTTATTATGCTGGACGGTACCTGGAATGAGGCGCGGAAGATGTTTCGCAAAAGCCCCTGGCTTGATCGTTTCCCGGTGCTGTCGCTCAATGTAACGTCCCCTTCCCGCTACACGCTGCGTGAAGCACATGGCGAAGGCCAGCACTGTACGGCAGAAATTGCAGCGGCATTACTGCAGCAGGCGGGCGACAGCGACGCAGCGCAGGCTTTATCCCGGCATTTCGAGCAGTTTCGCCAGGCTTACCTGGCCGGTAAACCGCACCATCCCGGTCAGAACCGATAACGTTAGCGGTCACGTACATGCGTGACGAATAGTGTCCCGGGCGCGCTGATGTACGCCCTTCTTCAGCCTGCGATCTGCCCGGCGGTAAAACGGGGCAAATACGTTTACAATCACCTAAATCCTGATGAATGGAGTACGTGATGAGTCAACGCGGACTGGAAGCGCTGTTAAGGCCGAAATCCATTGCGGTTATCGGCGCCTCGATCAAACCGGGACGCGCAGGCTATTTCATGATGCGCAACCTGCTGGCCGGCGGCTTTAGCGGACCGGTGTTGCCGGTTACGCCAAAATACAAAGCCGTCAGCGGCGTGCTGGCCTGGCCTGATATTCACAGTCTGCCTTTCGCCCCGGATTTGGCGGTGATTTGCACCCATCACAAAAGGAATCTGGAACTGCTGCAGCAGCTTGGCGAGAAAGGCTGTAAAGCCTGCATCATTCTTTCTGCGCCCACCAGCCAGCTTCCCGAATTAAAACAGTGCGCCAGCCGCTGGCAGATCCGCCTGCTCGGCCCTAACAGTCTGGGCCTGCTGGCACCGTGGCAGGGACTGAATGCCAGCTTTTCGCCCGTACCCATTGCTAAGGGCCGCATTGCGTTTATTTCGCAGTCATCCGCCGTCTCTAATACCATTCTCGACTGGGCACAGCAGCGTAACCTGGGCTTCTCCTGGTTTATCGCGCTGGGAGACAGTTTGGATACCGACGTGGATGACCTGCTGGATTTTCTTGCCCGCGATGGCAAAACCAGCGCGATTCTGCTTTATCTTGAACATCTTAGTGATGCACGCCGTTTTGTCTCGGCTTCGCGAAGCGCCTCACGTAATAAGCCCATCCTGATCATCAAAAGTGGGCGCAGCCGTCAGGCACAGGCGTTGCTGGGAACGCACAGTGGTCTGGATGCCGCCTGGGATGCCGCCATCCAGCGCGCCGGGTTACTGCGGGTACAGGATACCCACGAGCTGTTTACCGCAGTGGAATCCTTAAGCCATATGCGCCCGCCGCGTGGTCATCGCCTGATGATCGTCAGCAATGGTGCCGCGCCCGCCGCACTGGCGCTGGATGAACTCTATGCCCGCAACGGTAAGCTGGCCGTGCTGAGCGACGAGACCGTGCAGCAGCTCAATGCTGTCCTGCCGGAGGGCGTCGGACATGGCAATCCGCTTGATTTAAAAGACGATGCCACACCGGCGCGTTATCTTGACTGTATTAGCGTGCTGCTCGACAGCCATGATTTAGATGCGCTGATGCTGATTCATGCCCCCAGTGCCGTTGCCCCCGCCACCGAAACCGCAGAGAAAATTATTCAGCTGGTGCAACAACATCCGCGCGGTAAACAGCTTACGCTGTTGACGAACTGGTGCGGGGAATACTCTTCTCAGGCGGCGCGCCGGGCTTTTACGCAGGCGGGCATTCCTACCTGGCGCACGCCGGAAGGTACCGTTACCGCCTTTATGCACCAGGTGGAATACCGGCGTAATCAGAAGTTACTGCGGGAAACCCCCGCGCTGCCGGCCAGTCTGACTCAGGACAGTGCGCAGGCGCACCAGATCTTATCTCAGGCCTTAAATCAGGGTGTGTTATCGCTGGATACGCATGAGGTGCAGCCAGTGCTCAAAGCCTACGGACTGGCCACTCTGCCCACCTGGATTGCGAAAGACAGCGATGATGCGGTCACCATTGCCGAACAAATCGGTTACCCGGTTGCGCTAAAACTGCGCTCCCCGGACGTGGCGCATAAATCCGACGTTCAGGGCGTGATGCTGTATCTGCGCAATGCTGCTGAAGTGCGGCGCGCGGCAGACGCCATTATCGACCGCGTAAAACAGACGTTACCCAGCGCCCGAATCGAAGGGCTGGTCGTGCAGAGCATGGCAAATCGTGCCGGAGCACAGGAGCTGCGCATCGTCGTGGAACAGGATCCGCTGTTTGGCCCGATCATCATGCTGGGTGAAGGTGGCGTGGAATGGCAGGCTGAGAAACAGGCTGCCGTAGCGTTGCCGCCGCTCAATATGACGCTGGCGCGCTATCTGGTCATACAGGCGATAAAAGGCGGTAAGATCCGCAGCCGCAGTGCGCTCATCCCTCTTGATGTTGCCGCGCTGAGCCAGTTACTGGTACAGGTGTCTAACCTGGTGGTGGATTGCCCGGAAATAGCGCGCCTGGATATTCATCCGCTGTTGGCGGCGGGCAGTGATTTCACGCTGCTGGACGTCACCCTGTCGTTGGCCCCCTTTGACGGCAACAGCGAAACCCGCCTGGCGATTCGTCCTTATCCTCAGCACCTGGAAGAGGAGGTAGAGCTGAAAGATGGTCAGCATTGCCTGTTCCGCCCGATCTTACCTGAAGATGAACCGCTGCTGCGTGACTTCATCAGTCAGGTAACCAAAGAAGATCTCTACTACCGCTATTTCAGCGAAATTAACGAATTCACACATGACGATCTGGCCAATATGACACAGATCGACTATGACCGGGAAATGGCGATCGTCGCGGTGCGTCAGCACCAGGGACAGCCGGAGATCATCGGCGTCACCCGCGCCATTTCGGATGCCGACAACATTGATGCAGAGTTCTCCGTGCTGGTACGTTCCGATCTGAAAGGTCTGGGAATGGGGCGGCGGTTACTCGAAAAAATGATTCGTTACACCCGCGCCCATGGCCTGCAACAACTGAACGGCATCACCATGCCGGGCAACCGTGGCATGGTCACGCTGGCGAAAAAACTCAATTTTAACGTGGATGTGCAGATGGACGATGGTATCGTCAGCCTTAAGCTTTTGTTACAGGATAATGTCAATTTACCGTGTACAGAAAAGTAAAAATCGCCCGGTCAGCCCGGGTTGATGTTATTATTTAGCGTTATGACCCTGATTTGGTGGCAAAAGGCCATACAATGAACCGAGAAGAAGTGCACTGTGATGTTGTCTAAATTTAAGCGCAATAAACACCAACAACACCTCGCACAGCTGCCTAAACTGTCACAATCTGTTGCGGATGTGTCGACGCTTTATTCGCCTGGCGAATTCCGTGAGACGCTTTTGGAAAAGATTGCGTCAGCGCAATCGCGCATTTGTATCGTCGCCCTTTATCTGGAAAATGACGATGCGGGCCGCGCCGTCATGAACGCACTCTATGCGGCAAAAATCGCGCGTCCACAGCTGGATATCAGTATTTTAGTTGACTGGCACCGCGCCCAGCGCGGGCGCATTGGTGCCGCGCGCGGCGTCACTAACGCCGACTGGTATTGTGAGATGGCCCAGCAACATCCCGACAGCGTAATTCCGGTGTACGGCATCCCGGTGAATACGCGTGAAGCGCTGGGCGTACTGCACCTTAAAGGTTTCATTATTGATGACATGCTGCTTTACAGCGGTGCCAGCATTAATGACGTCTACCTGCACCAGCATGATAAATACCGCTACGACCGCTATCAGCTCATCCGTAACCCCGCCCTGGCTGACACCATGTTCGAATGGATTAATCACCATTTGAAAGAGGCGGAGGCGGTGAATCGTCTGGACTATGCAGAGCGGCCTTCCAGCCCGGAAATTAAAAATGAAACCCGGCAGTTTCGTCAGGACCTGCGCGGTTTTAACTATCAGTTTGAAGGCAACGCTGGCAACGATGAACTGGCCGTAACGCCTTTAGTAGGCTTAGGCAAACACAGCCTGCTGAACAAGACCATTTTCCATCTGATGCCCTGCGCAGAGAAAAAACTCACTATCTGCACCCCCTATTTCAACCTGCCCGCCTTGCTGGTGCGCAATATCATTGCCCTGTTACGTCAGGGCAAAGATGTCGAGATCATTGTGGGTGATAAGACGGCGAATGACTTCTATATTGCACCCGATGAGCCGTTCAAGATCATCGGTGCACTGCCCTATCTCTACGAAATTAATCTGCGTCGCTTTTTGAGTCGCCTGCAGTATTACGTCAGTAACGGACAGCTGATCGTGCGCTTATGGAAAGAGGGTGAGAACAGCTATCACCTGAAAGGGATGTGGGTCGATGATGAATGGCAGCTTATTACAGGCAACAACCTGAATCCGCGCGCCTGGCGGCTGGATCTGGAAAATGCGGTACTGATCCACGATCCGCATCAGCAGCTGGCCGATCAGCGCCAGCACGAACTGATGCTGATTCGCCAACATACCACTGTGGTTAAGCATTTCCGTGAGCTGGAAAGTATTGCTGACTACCCGGCTAAAGTCCGTAAACTGATACGACGCCTGCGTCGTATCCGTATTGACCGCCTGATCAGTCGTATCCTCTAGTTTTTCAGCATGCCGCAGACTGACTGCGGCATGCTGACCGATTAAAGCGTCATGCCCTTACCCTGCCGGTGCAGCAACAGCGATACCACGAAGGCCAGTGCCCCCATCCCAGAAACATACCAGAAGAACGTGGTTTCCATGTCGTGGTGTTTCATCAGCAACGCAACATACTCTGCCGATCCACCAAAAATGGCATTCGCCACCGCATAGGAAAGCCCGACACCGAGCGTCCTGACCTGCGGTGGAAACATCTCTGCTTTTAAAATCCCACTGATCGAGGTGTAAAAACTGGTGACCAGCAGCGCCAGCATAATCAGAACAAATGCCATGCCCGGACTCTGAACGTTTTGCAAAAGTGTCAGAATGGGCACAGTACAGATTGCGGCCCCTGCCCCAAAGATCATCATGGACGTGCGGCGGCCAATTTTATCCGACAAACCACCGATAATCGGCTGCAGCAGCATATAAACCAGTAACGCGCCGGTCATTAATCCGCTGGCCGTTTTCGCATCCATGCCTGACGTATTGACCAGGTACTTTTGCATATAGGTGGTAAAGGTATAAAAACTCAGCGATCCGCCCGCGGTAAAACCCAGTACCATCAGAAACGGCTTAGTATGATTTCGCAATAAGCCGATGACGCTGCCCGCATCGCGGTGTTCACGGGTTTGTTTATCTGAGGTCTCATCCAGCGAGCGGCGCAGCCATAACGCGACGACAGCCAGCGCGGCGCCTAAAAAGAACGGGATACGCCAGCCCCAGGTTCGTAGCTCATGATCGGTTAACAGAAACTGCAGCACCACGACCGTCAGTACCGCAGCCAGTTGGCCGCCGATTAAGGTGACATACTGGAATGAGGCATAAAACCCTTTTCGTCCTTCCAGCGCGACTTCACTCATATAGGTGGCGCTTGTGCCGTATTCACCGCCTACTGACAGTCCCTGAAACATACGCGCCAGCAAAAGCAGTGCGGGCGCGGCGATGCCAATACTTTCGTAGCCCGGCAGGCAGGCGATCACCAGCGATCCGAAACACATCATGCAGACCGAGATCAGCATGGATTTTTTGCGGCCGTGGCGGTCGCCAATGTAGCCAAATAACCAGCCGCCAATCGGCCGCATTAAGAAGCCCGCCGCAAAGACGCCTGCGGTCTGCAGCAGTTGGGTTGTGGTGTCGCCCTGGGGGAAGAAAATATGGGCAAAGTAGAGTGAGAAAAACGAGTACACATAAAAGTCGAACCATTCGACGAGATTACCTGAGGACGCGCCTACGATGGCCCAGATACGTTTTTTTCTGTCGATCGCCTGCGTGTGGGGAGTGCTGTTCATGTCTGACATGCTATGCCTCGGCTCCTTGCTGATAAGCAGCGTTAAAGCGTTGAGTAAAGCATGGACGGCAATAAAACGGAAAGAGGTGTTGCCCCGAGCCTATAAAATGTGACCTGTGTTGCTAATTTACTGAAATCATTGCGTGATATATCAGGCGGCATTTACCGATAACGCTGCGTCAGCGCCTCACGATGACATCCTGGAAGCACTGACATGCGCACAGGAAGACCGTTAAAATGCGGTGATCACCGTAACACCGGGCGATTCAAACTTATCCATATTCATTAACGCCTCTATGGATTGCTCCAGGTTAATGGTTCTGCCGATCAGTTTTTCCGGACAAAGTTTTCCTGCATGAATCATGCTCATCATCACATCATAGCGATGGGCCTGCATGCCGTGGCTGCCAATAATTTCCAGTTCATTAGCAATGACCCGCGCCATAGGAATGGGCGGTGCGCTGTGTTCACCTGCCATCAGGCCAACCTGAACGTGCCTGCCTCTTTTTCGTAATGAGTTGATAGCGTTGACACAGGTTGCCGTATGACCCAGCGCATCGATTGAAACGTGCGCCCCGCCGTGGGTGAACTCTCTGACCGCTTCCGCTACGTCGGAGACCTGCGTGGCATTTACGATGGCAACAGCGCCCAGCTCACGCGCCAGTTGCAGCTTTTCATCCGAGATATCCACCGCTATGACATTGGCGCCAAGTGCATTGGCAATCATGATGGCGGAAAGGCCTACGCCACCACAGCCGTGCACAGCAAGCCACTGTCCCGCGGACGTTTTCCCCTGATCAACAATGGCCCTGAAAGAGGTGATGAAGCGACATCCCAGACTGGCCGCAGTGGTGAAATTCAGCGTATCCGGTAGAGCAATGAGGTTCAGATCCGCCTGCTGTATGGCGACATATTCTGCGAAGGATCCCCAGTGGGTAAAGCCTGGCTGAAACTGATGATCGCAGACCTGTTGATTGCCTGAATGGCACTCATGGCATAAACCGCATCCCGAGACAAAGGGCACGGTGACATTATCGCCCGGGCGCCATTTCGTCACCGCGCTGCCGACCGCTTCAATCGTGCCGGCGAATTCATGCCCTGGCACGTGGGGTAACGGGATATCAGGATCGTGGCCGACCCAGCCATGCCAGTCGCTTCGGCAAACCCCAGTGGCTTTAACCCGAATCACAACGCCATGGGGTTCCGGTGTGGGATCCGGCAGCGTTTTCAGGACAGGCGGGGACAGAAATGATTCGTATATGACCGCTTTCATCAGTAAACCCTCATGTATGGTTTACTAAAAGTATACTGACAGGCCGTGAAATTACTTTTCGTGTATTGCAGGCGGATCATGGTTTATGAAATTATCTTTCATTAATGATAGTAAGGCTGAGTGGATATTTCAGTGAGCATTCTTGATAAGAAAGATGTGGCGTTACTGCGCTATCTGCAAAAGGACGGCAGAGTATCGAGTCTTAAGCTGTCTCAGGATTTGGATATGAGCCCGGCGTCAACATGGCGGCGCCTGAAGCGGCTTGAGGACGAAGCCTTCATTGAAGGTTATCAGGCGGTAGTGAATCGTCGAAAGATGGGGTTTGGCGTGATGGCATTCGTGCGTCTGGTCTGCAGCCAACACAGTGAGGCGGCAACACGAGACTTTGAAGAGCGGATCAATGCGAATCCTTATGTCCTGTCATGCCACAATATCACTGGCGAGGCCGACTTCCTATTGCAGGTGGTTGCGCGGGATTTAGATCATTACAGCCTGTTTATTGAAAAGGAACTGCGCAAGCTGCCGGGGATCCTGAGCATTAATTCTTCGATTTCGCTCAGGGAAGTGAAGAAAAGCCATCCCCTGCCGGTCTGAGGGTACGGTTTACTTTCTGACCCAGGATGGCGGGCCTGGAGAATTTATACAAAGAAACGGTACCAGGCGACGATGGAAGGAGTCTTGCCAGCCGGTTCAGTGCAAACAGCAGCGTAGGATATCGGGCTCAAGAGGCTTTAAACGGCCATAAGATTCTGCCCGGCTGGCTGCTGAACCATGATTTGCGGACGTAAAAAAGCCCCGTACTTTCGTACGGGGCTTTTCTACTTTATTGATGCCTGGCAGTTCCCTACTCTCGCATGGGGAGACCCCACACTACCATCGGCGCTACGGCGTTTTACTTCTGAGTTCGGCATGGGGTCAGGTGGGACCACCGCGCTACAGCCGCCAGGCAGATTCTGTCTGCCGCACCGCCCTCTCGGGCCGCACGGCGTTATCCGGTAAACAAGGCTGAAAATTCTTTCTGTCTCTCAACCCAAAACGCCTCTGGCGTTGTAAGGTTAAGCCTCACGGGTCATTAGTACCGGTA
>NZ_QICO01000013.1:0-71557 GCF_003201175.1 Pantoea sp. PNA 03-3
TTGCGGTTCGGCGGAGACGGGCGGCAGCTTTTCCGCCGCCTGTCGGAGTGGGGCTGACGACTGCCCGCCAGGGCAGGAGCCGAAGGGGGCCATGTTTCACAGGGGTTTGCTTTGATAATGGACGGAGAGAAAAAACTGAGGCGAACACTGATAAGGATGAAAACACAAAGTAAATGGCCGGAAAAAACCGCCTTAACACAGCCACTGAACAACCCCACCCGGCTGAGCGGGGTCAGCAATCAACTGCTGCGCCTTCCGGCAACAGCCTGCTCGTCCCTGTCATTCATCGACCGAATCACCGCCGATGCGCCAGTATTCAATGTCTTCATCAAGCGCTTTGATGTGCTCGTCCAGCGCATTAAGAAGCTGCTCCGTACCCGTTTCCAGCGGCCCTGAAAGGCCGTCCCATTCCGACACCATTTCCGTTATTTTCGCGCGAATGGTGGCAAGTTTGCGGCGCTGGCTGCGGGCCGTTTTCAGTTCGGTAACGTAATCGCCTCTGCTCATGCTCCCTCCCTGCCCTGTGTGAGCTTGTTCGGCACCATCCAGCGCTCCAGCACCCGCACCGCTTCGCCCGCCTCCTCTGACCGGAAACCGGCCTCAGCGGTGAGCCGCCACAACGGCTCTCCGTAAAAATACAGCCGGACAAAACCGGCCATCGATGGAAAGCGATCGGCCCAGCGGTAAAACTGACTGATCAGCTCGCTCTCGCTCACCTCTGTGTCTGACCACTTTGAGGCCCAGCTGGCGACCGTGGCAGGTGTCTGGAAGGCGAGTTCAATTTCAGCCTGCGCCGTCAGCGCCTGAACCTCCCGCGCCTTCAGCGCCTCCCTGCGGCGAAACTGGCGGCTGTATTTTTCGGCGCGCATCTCTTCCTTTCTGTGCCGCCGCTCGCCGCACTGAAAGATGACTTCCGGAAAGAGCAGGCGGGCCGCGTCCGACGGCAGCGGGTGGGTGGCGCAGCCCCCGCTTTCGATGAGCCAGTCAACGGCCCGCAGCCACTCGCGTTTGCGTCCCCGTAAATCTTCCTCCCGCAGAATTGGATGAAAGAAGCGCAGCTCACGCAGGGTGATGCGCTTACTGCCCTTCAGGAAGCGGAAGAACGCCTGCGCATAAGGGAAGTCAGCGCGAAGCGTCTGACGTTCGCGCCTGCGCTCCACGTACTCAACAGCCTGAAGCATCGCGCGCCTGGCCTCGCACAGTGGCACCAGTGAACGGTTTTTCGGGATCATGCGTTGCCCTCCTGTACCAGGTAATCAGCCAGGCCGTTGACGCTGTACTCCAGCAGACAGGCCTGCGCCGCAGCGGCGACCAGGGAGCTGATGCGCGGCGGATCGAACGGCGTCAGCCGGAGGACGTCGCGCACGCAGCCGCCATCCGCCGACGCGATCAGCACAAGCCACTCTCCGGCGACTTCGCCGGGGCTGCACACGCACAGGCAGAATGCCTCACCGGGCGGCGCGAAGCGCAACTGCACCGGGAAAAGGCCGCCGAACTCGGCCCGGTACTCGCCGTTGACCGTCCAGCCCGCAGGGACGGTCAGGAGGGAAAGCACGGCGCTGGTCAGCACATGCCTTTCGCCCTCGCCCCGCTCACGCCACTCTTCAAACTCACAGGGAAGCATTGACGCCAGCATACTGAGATTGTTCATTACGGTATTTTCCATGATGTTCTCCATGCGGCCCCGAAGGGCCGCGCTCCCTGTCAGGCCGCGTGAGCGGGATCGTTGTTGTCCGTGTCGCTGTCAGCCTCGCTGGCAGCGGCTTCGTCAGTGGCCTTTTCCGGCTCCGGCCCCTTCATCCAGGCAGGCACCCAGCGCGTGTCGCGCATTCTGTTTTCAGCAAGTTCGGCGGCGTCGCCCTTCTTCATCTTCTCTGCATCCCGCGCTGCGCCCGTGAGTCCGGCCTCGTTCAGGGCATCAATGATTCGGGCGTGTGTCAGATCCCCGAATAAACCCGCTTTTGTCGGATGCCACCAGTCGCGAAGGTGGAAGCCCAGCGCGGCCTCCAGTTCAATCAGGTTACTGCGCGAGGTGTGGCCGCATTCGCGGGTCTGGACGCCGTCTACCGAGCAGGCGACACAGAAGGTCATCAGGGCCATGAGCGTTTCGCCGTTCAGCGTGAAAAACGCGGTGAGGTCTTCACCCCAGCCTTTCGGTAACAGCCCTTCCAGCCTTTTGCGCTCCTCCCTGAGTGCCAGAAAAGCGGCCCCGTTTTCGCCAGAAGGCGCATTACCCGTCAGGGTAGAATGTGAATCGGTCAGGCTGATCCGGAACGGCCTGCTGCGGGTATAACCGGCAGTGAACACGCTCCGGCAGAGTTGCCAGGTCAGCAGGGCAATGGCTTTTTTCTGCTGCTGCATCAGCGCGGCCTGCACGGCAAGGGTGCGCTCGGAGGACATTTTCGTGAGCAGCGGCAGGCTGATCCCCTCGGCCTCATCGGGCGGTGACTGATACTCAAAGCGGCTGGCACCGGATGGCTCGGCATCGCTCTCCTGCGGCTCCGTTCCGCTGCTTTCTTCCGTTTCCACCGTCTCGATATCCGCAAGGCGGATCACGCCGCGCTGTACGCAGAGATCGCCGTAACCGTCAAAGCCCACCACCACGCCTGACGTTGCGCGAAACTCCGGCGTCCACGCGCGGATTTGCGCGGCTTTTTCAATGGCTTCCCACTCCCTCTCGGCATCGCTGTAGCCGTCATCGTCGCCGGCCTCCGCGCACTCGTCGCCTTTCTCATACAGCGCGGTCAGGCGCTGTTCTTCGTCATTGATGTAAACCGGCTCCGGCGCGTCCGTCAGGCTGTATTCAAGCGAATCCCCGTATGTCCTGATAGAAACCATCCGGCCCATGCTCCACTTCCAGCCCTCCAGTTCCTGGATTTCCTGCGCCATCGCCTCCAGCTTCTGCACGGTCAGTTTTTCCAGCAGCACGATGTCTGCCGTTCCTTCGCCGTCCTGCTGGCTGAACAGGTCTTCACGTACCACGCCGCCTGCGTTCTCGTAGGCCTCACGGCCCACGAACAGGAAACGATCATCTGTGACGGAAATTTCTTTGTCGGTGATCTGCTTTTTCAGCATGCTGACGGGCAGTTCAGGCCAGCCCGATTTCACCGACTCGTAGACGCTCACCTGACGTGCCTGATCGTCTTCCAGGCAGAGCACCTGACACTGCTCAACGGTCAGTTTGTCGTCTGCCAGCAGCTTAAGGAGTGACGGGGCGAGGTTCGCGAGTTTGAGCATGCGCTGGACGTGGCGGGTGCTGTAACCCACCTCTGCACCAATCTGCTCGGCGGTTTTCCCCTGCGCCGCCTGCGTACCGAAGCTGGCGATCTGCTCTGCCGCATGCATGTCGCTGCGCTGGGCGTTTTCGACGTAAGAGACGAGCGCCGCCATGTCTTCAGACACACGCTTGAACGGCACCGGATGATCGGCCCTCAGAACCTGCTGAGACAGCAGCAGATTCAGGGCGGTGAGGCGTCTGCCGCCTGCAGCCACCGCCAGTTGCCCGTCAGGCAGCGCGTGGGCGACAAGATTCTGCAGCAGGCCGACCGACTTAATGGTGGCCGCCAGGCTCTCCACGCTCTCAGCAGAATACGGGATGGTGCGCGCATTGAGCGGCGACACCACGAACGCCGACAGGGGCGCGCGCTCCAGCGGCGCGGCTTCAAGTGCCGCGCTGACCGCCGCCTGTTCGGCGTCGGTAACTTTTTTTACGCTGGTTTTTTTTGCTGCTTTTGATTTAACATCCGCTACTGACATCGTTGATACCTCATTCGTTTAATGTTTGTCACGCCCTGCGGAGTGACCGCTCCGTCAGGGCACCTTTCACTGCTTACTGCGTTTTGCGGATGCCATACTCACCGATATTACGGTTGAGCCAGTAACCCGCCTTTGCCTCAAAATTCCACGCGCGCCAGACCACCTGACCGTCTTTACGCACGACCAGGCGGAAGTGCGTTACCTGATCGTCTTCAATGGCGACGTTGGTGTACTGCGCGGCGACTGCGTTGGCTTCCTCACGCGTAAAGGTGTCGTCCGGTAAGCGCACCACTGCTGACTGTTCCACTGAAATCTCCTCTTTTTTGCCCTTAAAAACCGTCACCCGTTGAGTTGCCGGGGCCGCGGTCTTGACGTTTTGCGGGGAACTGCTGCTTTGTCCCCAGGTTGTATCCTTCACCCGTTTGAGAGCCGTTCGCCGCAAAGGGCGTAACGGGCACGGGCCGGTGCAGGTGTCCGGGAGCGAGCGGAAAAATTTTTAGCCACATCAAAAAATTTTCCGGCGAGAGGCTTCAGCCGTCCCTGGACAGCCAGGCGGTTTGTGCTTGTCTCAGCCCCGGCGAAAGGACTCAGACGGGCGAACACAACCCCTGAGGAAAGCAGGAACCCGCCGCAATGGCGTTGAGCGCGGTTGCGAAACGGCGTTGCCCCTTACATCCCGCCGTGTGTTGTGGCGGGATGCACGGAGCGACGTGTACGGCGCGACTGAGCGGCGCAGCCGGAACGGCTGCTGCAAGCGAGAGGTGTTGCGTCAGGATGGAAACCCGCTGCCCCGGAACGGGGCCGGGCAGAGACGGCCTGCCGGCTCTGTGCGAAGCATGACAGCCGACCGGACGCCCGGTGAGACAGCCTTCAGGCTCGCCGCAACAATGATCTGAAGGGAAAAAACCAACCTGGCATGAACATGCCCTTAAAACCGGCCCGCAGCCGCAAAGGGAAAGAGAGTGGCGCGCCAGCGCCGCTCTCCTTTCCTTTGCCGCAGGCCACAGGGGTTTGCGCGCGCCCGGACGACTGCGGGGGTCGGTTCCCATAGGCGCTAACTTAAGGGTTGTGGCATTACACCGGATATGATTTAACGTTCTTATGAACTACTCTCACGATAACTGGTCAGCAATCCTGTCCCATATTGGTAAACCAGAAGAACTGGATACTTCAGCACGTAATGCCGGAGCCCTGACCCGCCGCCGCGAAATTCGTGAGCAAATTGCCCTAAGCTGATAGTCAGGCCATAACCGAGCAGCAGGCGCATCGGCACTTTTGGTCAGGCGACAAACAGCAACGCCGGGAAAGCAACGAGCAGAAAGCGTAGCCCCGCGAGCATCAGCGACGGCATGGCGTGTAGACCCACTATGATCACCGCAAAATTGAGGCCCCAGGCCACGAATACCAGCATTGCCAGCAGCACATCTTTACGCGCCATCTACGGCCCTTTTTGTTTACAAACTTGTAAAAACTTACGTTTACTGAAAAATAGTCCAGTAATAGATTATTAAATTCGGTAGGTCGTTTTTGGCACCTACAGACAAATTGGCGGTTGTGCGCCTCAGTTTCGACGTGTAATTGCAATTGGTATCACAAAAACTAAATAATCATGCCGGGTAAGAAAATGACCTCGACACAAACGCGCTCCACCGCCGCATTACTTTTTTCATCACTTTTGTTAACGATTGGCCGCGGCGCAACGCTGCCGTTTATGACTATCTACCTCAATCGCCAGTACGGCATGGCGGTCGATCAGGTTGGCTATGCGATGAGTATCGCACTGACCGTCGGCGTGATCTTCAGCCTTGGCTTTGGCATGCTGGCGGATAAGTTCGATAAAAAACGCTATCTTTTGCTGGCAATTATCGCTTTTATCGGCGGATTTGCCGCCATTCCGCTAACTCATCATGCTGGTCTGGTGATGCTCTTTTTCGCCCTCATCAACTGCGCCTATTCGGTCTTTTCAACGGTGTTGAAGGCCTATTTTGCCGATACATTGCTGCCGGCGACGAAAGCGAAAATTTTTTCGCTCAACTACACCCTCCTCAACATCGGCTGGACCGTCGGGCCGCCGCTCGGCACCCTGCTGGTGATGCAGAGCATCAATCTGCCCTTCTGGCTGGCCGTATTCTGCGCCGCTTTTCCGCTGGTATTTATTCAGCTCTATGTTCAGCGCATTGCCGTTGGCAGCGGTCACGATCCCGCTGCGGCCTGGTCCCCGTCGGTGCTGCTGAGGGATAAAGCGCTGGGCTGGTTTACCCTCTCTAACTTTCTCGCATCGTTCGTTGCCGGATCCTTTGCTTCCTGCCTGTCGCAGTATGTGATGGTGGTGGCAAGCAGTGAGTTCGCCGAGCGCGTGGTGGCGGTGGTTTTGCCGGTCAACGCGGCGATAGTCGTCACCTTGCAGTATGCCGTTGGGCGAAAACTCACCCCTGGCAACCTGCGGCCGTTGATGGGGATTGGCACGCTCAGTTTTGTTATCGGTCTCGCGGGCTTTATGCTCTCTGGCGACAATTTATGGCTGTGGGGCCTCTCCGCAGCAGTGTTTACCCTCGGCGAGGTGATCTATGCGCCTGGCGAGTATCTGTTGATTGATAATATTGCGCCGCCGGGCATGAAAGCGACCTATTTCTCGGCGCAGGCGCTCGGCTGGCTGGGCGCGGCGATGAACCCATTGTTAACCGGCGTGATCCTCACCACGCTGCCGTCCTGGTCACTGTTTGTCATCCTGATGGTCACCATTGTCATCGCCTGGCTGATCATGCTCAAAGGGATGCGCGTCCGGCCATGGGGCGTTTTGCAAACGCAATAAGGGGCGGTGGAACCGCCACACCATTGCAGGATGCCCCTTACGTCCCGCCGTGTGTTGTGGCGGGGTGCACTGAGCACCGGCTACGGCGAGACTGAGCGGCGCAGCCGGAACGGCTGCTGCAAGCGGAAGGTGTTGCGTCAGGATGGAAACCCGCTGCCCCGGAACGGGGCCGGGCAGAGACGGCCTGCCGGCTCTGTGCGGAGCATGACAGCCGACCGGACGCCCGGTGCAGAGAACGTTTTTACTGTTAAGCTGCAGCGAACTGAGAACGGGATTACATATCGCTTCTCTTAAATGAATATTAATGCTAATAAATAGCATATTTATTCACAAAAGAGAGGTTAAGTATGTCAGTTACCCGCCCCGTTGCTGCTCAGTTTGAGGCTTACAATGCCCATGATATCGACGCTTTCATGGCCTGCTTTGCTGAAGATTTCAAGGGCTACCGAATGCCTGCTGAAACGCCCTCAACACAGGGAAAACCGGCGCTGCGTGATTTCTACATTAACAACCGTTTCAACAATCCCGCACTCCGGGCGGAACTGATCTCAAGAACGGTGCTGGGGAATAAAGTGTTTGATCATGAATTTATTCACGGCCTTTCACCCTCGCCTCTTGAAAGCATCGCCGTTTTTGAAATCACCGATGGCCTCATCTCAACGGCCTGGTTCTATTTCCCCTGATCCCCTGCACGCTGCCGGAATAAGCAGAACGGCAGGAAGCGCGCCGCCAGGCGCGTCTTCTGACGTTCTGCCGCCGCAGGCGCAGGGTTTTGGGCGGACTGACAGGCGGCCGTAACCGCCTGAACGTTGCTGATTATCCCCTGCCGTCCTGCTTAATGAAGCGGCCGCCGATGTAGACGGCACACTGGCAGGTCATGAAATGGCAGATTTCATCCACGACTTCCTCCGTCCTGAGTTCTCTCAGTCCACTGCTGCGGCGGTGCTCGTTAATCAGCGCCCTGTACTGGCGAAGAATGTCGCGGGTTTGCGGTGACAGTTTCATTTTTTCTCCTTATCTGTTCAGGGCCACTTTTGCCTGAGCAACGGCCTGCAAAATCGGGTCGGGGTCGTCCTCTCCTCCGGTCTGGACTAAGCGCCCTGCGGCCTCGATCAGCATCTGAAGGCTTCTGGCGTCAAGGCTGACTTCGCGCACCTGATGCATCGCCCGAATGTTGCTGAGATGCTCCCATACGCTCTGTCTGTTGATACCGTGCTCAATGTAGTCCTCATCCTGTGAGATGCGTCTGAGCACCTCGACAGACTCCTGTTCGGTAATGCCCATGTCTTCGCTACAGACTTCCACATCTTCAATTGTCCACACCAGAACGGTCAGGGTGCAGCCAGGGATATAAGTTTCCAGCAGCCAGGCGCAGACTTCATTTACGGTGCCATGCATGTTTTTTTCTCCTGTCTGGGGCGGCCCGCCGCCCCGTGGGTTATCAGTCAAGGGCGCAGAAAATCGCGGCGGCTTCGGGATGAATTTGTGCAAATGCGGTCAGCTGGCGGTAGCGACGGCAGAAATGCGCGCACAGTTCCTCGTCGTCGTGGCGGTCGTAGAGCCAACTGCGGTGATTCAGTACCAGCGCCGTGATGATGATCCCCGCCGCGTCCGAACTGATTTCAAGGTCAGTCCAGACGTGGGGGCTGGAAAACTGCCAGCGTTCTTCTCCGGCGGGCTTCATGTAGCCGCCGCCGTGGGGCACGCCTGGCACCCGTACAAAGTCCCACACCGCCCCGTCATAGTTGGCCAGGTAGCGGTCGGCGTAGAGGTAAACGTTGTTTTCGGCCCGCATGAAGTCGTGGCCAAACAGCGCAGGCAGAAAATGCAGCCTTTCAGAATCAGCCAGCACGGACGCTGGCGGGTAAACCTGGAATTGTGTGTTCATCAGACATCTCCGCAGTCAGAGGGAATTACCGTTACGGCCTGTGCCGTGCCTGAATGACAGCCCGACGAAAAGCGGAGTGATCAGGAGCGACGACGAGGCCGCAGCGCAAGCGAGCGGAGACGTGATTACGCACGGCGCTGACGCGAATATTGAGCGGAAGCGCGACGGAAGTAAGCGCGGCGGAGGGAGTGCGAACGGGGGAGGAGTCGAGCGGAGCGGTCTCTTGATCACGCAGCGGTCGGGCTAGAGTGAAGGCACGGCACCGGCCGCAGACCGCACGGACCGGGTTTTCTGCCCTCCCCCGCCGACAGGCGGAGCAAAGCGGCGCGCAGCAACCTCCTTGTTCCCGGTTGTCCACAGCACGGTGAATAAACCGGCCGGAACCCTGTGGATAAAAGCACAGCGGCGGCAGTACCAGCGAACTGAAAAGGAGCGGTCAAAAAATGAGTAAGCGTAATATTCAAACCGTGTTTACAGGAGCCGGGTTTTAAACACGAGACAAGAGAACTAATATATATCGAAATAATGTTGAAACACTGTAACAGGAGATTTAACTGCCAGAGGCTGCAGTGGAAAACACGTTGAAATCTCACTTAACGAAGGGTTTTGACTAAGTTTTTCATAAAATAAATCAGCCTTGTCAGTTCTTACCTCCCCATTTCTACATAAAAACTGTCCCCAAAGGGGCATATTCCGGTACTTACCGGTAACAGGCTTCGAAGAAGCTATATATTCCGGAGGAAAAAGTCTCTGGTATGCGCTTATATTATATAACCATGAAAGCCCGCAAACATTTTCAATTTCAGGATGAGATGTCAGTACAAACCGGAACAGTTCCCGCAATTCTGCATATCTCATTTCCTGCTGGCTATAGCTCAATGGTGACTCTTTTTCACCTTCTCGATTTTCGAAATGAATCCTTGCGGTGTTCCCGGACTCATATCCGCATGAAAAACAGCCCGAAATAGCTATTACATCTGGTGGCTGCACTTCGGCTCTCGACTGCCAGACTTCATAGGTATATCTCGCATTACTGGCTGGGGTACTTCTTAGGCCACCAACGTATTCTAACCACTCCAGGTTATTGGCACCAAAATCCCGTCCAAATCCCAGTCGGATATAAATATTTGTATAATCCATAATTGCAGCACCCAGCGACGTATCTGTGACAGAAGTTATATAAGCAGCAAATTCAAGCTGCATTCTAAAAAAATCCCGTGTGACCAGCATTTAACAGACAACCTCATTTTCTGCCGATTAGCGATTAGAAGGAGTTAAAGTTAATTATTGCATGTCCATATTACAAAATTATCAAGAATTTAAACTCACTTGCCAGGGCAACAGATCCTTAACACGGTTCACTGGCCAGTCCTGGATATGACTGATGACGTAACGCAACCACGTCTCCGGCTCCAAGCCGTTTAGCCGACAGGTGCCGATCAGCGAGTACAGTACTGCTGCTCTCTCCCCGCCCGCGTCTGATCCGGCGAACAGCCAGTTCTTCCGGCCCAGGGCAACGCAACGCAGGGCGTTCTCTGCAATGTTGTTGTCGATTTCCGCCCAGCCGTTACTGCAGTACAGGTTCAGCGCATCCCACTGCTTCAGCAGGTATGCGAACGCCTTTGCCGTATCCGAGTGGCGCGACAGTACCGTCATCTGCGCCTGTATCCAGTCGTACAGCGACTGCATCAGCGGCACACTTCTGGCTTTCCTGACCGACAGCCGTTCGTCTGCGGGGCTTCCCCTTATTTCCGCCTCGATGGCGTACAGCTCACCGATGCGCCTGAGCGCTTCGGTGGTGATATCCGTGGGTGTACGAGCGTGCACGTCGTGGATTTTTCGCCGGGCGTGCGCCATGCAGGCCGCTTCCGTGATACGGCCGTCTTCGTACAGCGCATTATAGCCACCGTACGCATCTGCCTGCAGGATGCCGCTGTACCCGCTCAGGTGCCGCTGCGGATGAACACCCTTACGGTCCGGCGAGTACGCAAACCATACCGCAGGCGGAAGCTGTGAACCGGCGTTGCGGCCATCCCGCACATACACCCACAGCCGGGCCATGCGGGTTTTGCCGCTGCCCGGCTCCTGTACCGGCACCGGAATATCGTCAGTATGCACCTTGCCCGGCATCAGCACGTACTGGCGCAGCAGGTCGGACAGCGGTGCCAGCAGTTCGCTCACCGCACCGGACCATCTTCCCAGCGTGGCCCGGCTCAGCTCCACGCCCTGACGGCGGTAGATTTCAGACTGGCGGTAGTGCGGCGTGTGCTCTGCGTACTTTGCCGTGACGATGCGAGCCAGCAGGCCGGGACCCGCGTAGCTGCGCTCAATGGGTTTTGACGGCACGGGGGCCTGAACGATGTGGTCACACCTGCAGCAGGCCAGCTTGGGCCGCTGCGTTTCGATAACCTTAAAGGCGCTGCTGATGAGCTCCAGCTGTTCCGACACGTCGCAGCCCAGCGGACTGAGGTCACCGCCGCAGGCCGGACAGACTGCATCTTCCGGCATCAGCTTGATGGTTTCGCGGGGAAGTGAGGCCGGCAGCGGTTTCCGCGCAGAGGACTGGCGCAGCGGCTGCGGCAGTACCGGCTCAGGCTGCTCACCCAGTACTTCCGCCATCTCTTCCTGCAGGGCGCTGATGCGCTCCTCAGCCTCGCGCACCCGGCGCTGAGTTTTCTCCCGCAGCTTTTCGGAACTTTTGCCGAACTGCATGCGCTGCAGCTTCGCAACCAGCGCTTTCAGCCTGCTGATTTCGCTGGCGTACGACGCCACCCGCTGTGACAGGAGGCGGTTATATTCGGCCATCTGCTCAAGGCTTCGCTGCTGCGTGTCCAGCAGCGCCCTGAGCCGGGCGTTTTCTGCAGAAAGTGAGCGTTCCATGCGCTCACATTACGCCGGTTCAGATGCGCAGGCCAGGAGGATTTATCCGCTGCGGATGCTTCCAGTTGATGCCTTCCAGCAGCATGGCCAGCTGAGCCTGCGTGAGGTGCACCCTGCCGTCCCGGTTCACCGGCCAGACAAAGTGCCCCCGCTCCAGCCGTTTGGTGAACAGGCAAAGACCGTCCGCGTCGGCCCAGAGGATTTTTACCATGTCGCCGCGCCGGCCTCTGAAGATAAACAGGTGTCCGCTGAACGGGTCGGCACGCAGCGTGTTCTGCACCTTCGCCGCCAGCCCGTTGAAGCTGCAGCGCATGTCCGTCACGCCGGCAACCAGCCAGATGCGTGCGCCTGCCGGAAAGCTAATCATTGTCCGCCATCCCGGAGTTCACTGACCAGCGCCCGCAGCAGTTCCGGCGTCACGGGGCCCGTCAGGCTCAGGGTGCCCCCCGGCAGCGTCAGCTTACAGCTGATGACGGGTGGCGAATCCGGAATCCCACTGCTCTGCCTGACCGGTGCGGGAAAAGCCTCAACCGTGACGGGTATCATCCCGGCCCGAGTAGCGGGGTCCAGCAGGCCCTGCCTGTGGAGGTTTCGCCAGTTAAACACCAGATTGTCGTTGACGCCGTGCTCCCGTGCCAGCTGTGCCACGCAGGCATCCGGCTGCAGGCTGAGTTCCGCCATGCGGATTTTGAACTCCAGCGGCCAGTCAGGACGCCGCTTTTTCACGGGCAGGTTTGTTTCCAGATTGAAAGCATAAAGTTCCTCCTCAAGCCGTTCCGGCGTGTAGTCTTCGGACAGCGGCCAGTTAATACCCGTACGGCGAAAACGCTTGAACATTTTATGCGTAGCGGAAGTGCTGATGTTCAGTTGCTCAGCGATTTCACGGTAGGTCAGGGCGTCGTTAAACCGCAGGCTGAGTGCGGTGGTAATCCAGGGTCTGCTGATGTAAGGCGTGTTTCTGTCCACGGTAGTGTCCACGTTCGTGAAAGTGTCCATGGTAGGAAACACGACAAAAAATGGAAGACGGTCTGCGTGTGACGCTTACAAAAATGACCGCTCCGGCATCTTAATTCAGGTGGCTGCGCATCAGGGCGGCACGCCGGTAAAGGTCAAGGAGCTGTAAATCGATATCCTCAATCAGCACCCCCGCCATTTTCTGCGCCGGCGAGGCGCCGCGGTAAAGGTTGCGCTTTACCATGTCCCGCAGCCGTAAATGAAACTCGTAAAGCGATTCCTCCAGGTCGTTCACGTCGTCGGTGAGCTGAGTCAGTTCCGTATTCAGTGTCTGGTCTGTCATGGTGTTGTCCTTCTGGTCTGGTTAAGGGGATAAATCAGGCGGCCCGGGCGGCGCGCAGTTCGCCGATGCGCTTAAGGCCGGCGGCGTGGTACTGCTCCAGCAGTTCGATCCCAATCCAGCGTCGGCCGCACTGGTCCGCGGCGACGCAGGTTGAGCCCGAGCCAGAGAAAGGGTCCAGAACCAGGTCTCCGGGCTTCGTGAAGGACTCGATAAGCAGCCGCAGGACGCTCACCGGCTTTTCCGTGGGGTGGTGGCGGTTGCCCGTGTACTGCCAGGGGATGACGTCGGGCAGCGGGTTTGCCGGCAGCGGTGGACGGCCCTTGGCCAGCACGTAGGCGTTTTCGTGCTGATACCCGACGAATGCCGATTTTGAGGCGTAGGATTTGGTGAAAACGAGGTGCCCGACGACGCGTAAGCCTGCCGCCTTCCAGGCCTGCATAAAGATGTCAACGCGGTTCCAGCCGTAAAAACTCACTGCCAGGCTGTTGTTTTTGAGTACGCGGAACATCTGCTGGCTCGCCGGCAGCACCCACTCATCGTTAACGTCGTTGGCGATCGAACGGCCGGACCGGTCCTTGAAGCCAACGAGGTACGGCGGATCGGTGAGAATGAAATCGATGCTGTTATCCGGAAAGCCGGACATGATCTGTACGCTGTCGCCACGCATGAATCGGGACATAGTTATGCTCCTCAGTTTCAGGGGGCACCCCTGTGGTGCCGTGACCACCACAAAGACGGGCGAAAAGCGGAGCAGGCAGGGGCGACACCGGAAGCCGCACGCGCCGCCGGAGCGGACTGAATGTCCCGCGCACGGCGGGGAACGGGTGAGGATGGCGGCGAAGCTTCCCTTGCAGACGAAGCGGCCCGGCTACAGTGAGGGCACGGCACTTTGCATCGGCCGGTTTCCGGCCAGCGGACGGGAAGCGGCAAAAAAAGCGGAGCGAAGCGACAGACTCAGGGATTTCTGAAAGTGATGCCGCCGGTCAGGGCGGCATCGGGGTGAAAGGTCAGGGCCGGTAATCTTCCCACCGGCAGTCGCTACGATCACAGATGACGGGTGCATCCGGCGTGCCGCTCACCGCCCACTCATCGAGGAACCGCAGGCCGGTGAGGGTGTCGGCCTCCCGTTCATCAAGCAGGACGATGCTTTTGAGCCAGACGCTGCCCCGTTCAAACTGCCAGTAGCAGCCCTGCGAGCAGACGGGCCGCTCCGGTGGCCACCAGTTTTCACCCATCCGCTCGCACGCCGCCTCCGCCAGCCGGAAGTCGCCTCCCCTGAGCAGCATGTGATACTCGTGTGAGGTGCTGCCCACCGCCTCCTGCCAGCTGACAAGCCAGGAATTCATACGTCACCGCTCTGTTTCATTTCGCCGATGGCCCATTCCAGATGCCACCAGTTGAACCCCTCGCCGGCGTCATGGTTGTCTTCGGCAATCTCCATTGCCGACGCGATTTCCTCTCGTGTCAGCGCCGGGTCAATGCTGAGGAAGTCATCATCCAGCCAGAAGGTGCCGCAGCACAGCTCGTCATCCACGATGGCATCGAGGCGCGCCTTAAATTCACGAACCGTCATTTCTCTCATGTCATTGTCCGGCGGGGCTTTACCCGCCGCCTCCAGTCAGCCGCCGAAGTGCCCGGCGTTGTTGATAATCCAGTCCGGCATGATTTGCTCCTCAGTCAGTGGTTGCACGGCCTCACCTGCGCCGTGCCGCCACAACAGCCGGGCGAAAAGCGGAGCAGTCACGGGAGGACGCGCAAGCCGCACGCGCCGCCGGAGCGGACTGAATGTCCCGCGCACGGCGGGGAACGGGTGAGCACGACGCCCTTGACGGCGACGCGGCCCGGCTAACGTGAAGGCACGGTGCATTCCTGAAAAATGAGGGGAAGAAGCGTCAGAGGGAGGGAACAGATCCGGCGTCAGGCGAAGCCGCCACGCCGCTTAAAAGCGGAGCGCAGCGACGGCCGCAAAAAACGGTGATTAACGGCCGTTAACTGATAAGAAACATTTGCCAATAAAGACATAGAACCCGTGATACCGAGTGCCGATAGTAACCTGTGGTTAGCAAACACAAACACAGCAGATAACTTTAAAAAGAGAACGTTTATGAAAATTTCCACACGCCTTGTCGCAGGTTTTGGCCTGCTCATTATCCTGCTCACGCTGTGCACCGGCACGGCACTGCGGGCGCTTCATCATGCCCGTGAGGGCATGGACGATACCGTCAACATCAAAATGAAGAAATACCAGCTCGCTCAGGCGATGTTCGGTGAAAACAGGGACATCGCCATTGCGGTCAGGAACATTATTCTGTTCAGCGATCCGGCGATGATGAAGCCTGAAGTTGAGCGCATCAGCAAACAGAAGGCCCTGTTTATTGCCAACCGCCAGGCCCTGGCCGACATCATGAAAACCGATTCAACACCTGCGGGCCGGGAGGCCTACAAACGTATCACCGACGCTGAAGGCCCCACCTTTGTTGCCGTGGATAAAGGCCTTCAGCTCGGGCTGGCCAACCTTGACCAGCAGGCACTGGATTACCTCATCCGGGAGTTACGCCCGGTCCAGGGTAAGCTCCTCGCGGCCCTTAAAGATATGGCCGAGATACAGGAGCACAACAGTCAGGTTGCGGTGGAGCAGAACAGTTCCGCCACCGACCGCGCCTCGCTCATCCTGATGTTGCTGACGGGCGCCTCCGTCCTTGTGGCGGCGGGCGCCTGCTTTGTGGTCGTCCGGATACTGATGCGCCAGCTGGGCGGCGAACCCGCACAGGCACAGGCGCTGGCCGCCACCATCGCAGCCGGTGACCTGACGTCACCCGTAACGCTTCGCCGAAACGACACAACCAGCCTGCTTGCCTCCCTCGGTATCATGCAGGCCAGCCTCCGCGGCCTGGTGACGCAGATTAAAGAGACCGCCGCCCCGGTCGCGCTGGCCGCCGACGAAATTGCGCAGGGCAACACCGAGCTGTCCTCCCGGACCGAAGAGCAGGCCGCCGCGCTGCAGGAAACGGCCGCCAGCATGGAGCAGCTCACCGCCACGGTGAAAAGCAACACGGCCGGTGCACAGCAGACCGCAGAGTCCGCCCGCGAGACCGCGCGGACGGTGGATGGCGACAAGGAAAAGGTGCGCCACATGACCGAGACCATGCACAGCATCCAGGAAAGTGCCCTGAAGGTCCGGGACATCACGTCGGTGATTGAAGGCATCGCATTCCAGACCAACATTCTGGCGCTCAACGCCGCGGTGGAGGCAGCACGTGCCGGTGAAGAGGGCCGCGGCTTTGCCGTGGTGGCCGGCGAGGTCCGTACGCTGGCGCAGCGCAGCGCCACGGCCGCGAAGGACATCAAGGCGCTGATTGAACAGGCCGTCGCTCAGGTGGAAAGCGGCGTGGATGTCGCGTCGGGGACCGGACAGAGCATCCTGAAGATTGTCGGCATGGTCGGCGAACTGGCCGACTCCATGGACACGATTGCCCTGGCCTCGTCGGAGCAGATGCAGGGGATTTCCCAGGTGAGCGTGGCCGTGAGCCAGATGGACGGCGTGACGCAGAACAACGCGGCGCTGGTCGAGGAGTCCTCATCGGCCTCGCGCTCGCTGTCTGAGCAGGCGCACGCGCTGAGAGGTATGGTGGAGGCATTCCGTGTCTGATGATAACCAGCCACATCCTGACGAGAAACTGGTGAAGGCCGTCAGGTCGATGAAAGCGGATCTGGATGTGATTTACACGCAGCTGAGGGACGGAGCCTATGCTGACCCGGACACCTTCGTCAACAACTGGGCGCATCTGATAGACCGGGTCAACAAAATGAAGCCGGTACTCAGTGAGCCCGGCGTCATGGAGGCGCTGCTGCGTACGGACGTGATGACTGCGGCAGAACTGCTGGCCATGACGCATGCCGTAGGCATCATTGAGAACTTTATGCGGTGCCTGGAGCATCAGACCACAGAGAGAAGCCTTAAACCGCGCTAAAATCTGACCTCACCTGACAGTTGAATGTCACAAAGCCCGGGTTTACCGTACAGCGGCTGTGTTGCATTCGTTGTCATAAATTTGTTCAGCACCTGATGGCGCACCCGCCGTGACCATACCGGCGGGCTTTTTTTGCCAGAATACTGCCCGTGTCCGGGATGAGTAGCCAGTAAACTGCTCATCAGCCCCCTGATAATCGCAACAGGGCCGTTTTTTCCGCACAGCACCCCTTTTTTACCCCGGCTAAAAGATATCCACCGGTTCATCTGGCGTGGGTACATACCCGTCCGTAAGGCCCGTCTTTATCTGTGATTTTCACCCATATCAGCGCTCCAGAAACACACAAAGTTTCTGGTTGAGCCTGTCGTTGAATGTTAAATTTCCCGAATCTAACCGGATTAAGACAGGGAACTGACGATGTTAAAGGCGCTTGTGACAGGAAAATTAAGTCTGGCAAAAACATTCTGGGGATGGGGATTCGGCGGAACCGCGCTGATTGTGGCCATCAGCAAGGCAGGTGCATATGCAGGGCATTACTGGGTGATCCCGGTGAGTCATGTTCTGCAGGCCCTGCTTTCCCTGGCGGTGCTGTCCGGCCTGACGTTCATCCTTAAGGAGAAGCACTCCTTTCTGGGTGCCTTACTCGGCGGCATCGCTTTTGCCATTTTTCTGGCGCACTTCATCCTGAGTGCAATATTTGCCGTGCGCTTTTCGTCAGTGATTTTTTTCTGATTACCGGCAGGCTTTAAAATGAGATGGAAAGTTTCAGCTAAAAAACCTGCACAGTGTATCTGTGCCAGATGACATTCAGGAGCGGCGTCTTACCCCGGCCCTATCAGGAGAGGGCTGCAGGTGAAGCCGGTAACTTCAGTCAGCACCTGCCCTGCCGTTATACAGGTGCTCACAAAGTGAAACAGGGTGCTTACAGAAATGAATAAAAAGTTGGCTACGCTTTCTTTCGCTGCACACCGTCGTGTCAGCTAAAGATGGCTGTTTTTGACTTATTTTGCCCGGCATACCGGGCTTTTTTTAGCTGTCGTGACTGAGCTTCCTGAGTTCCGACATCGCCTGCCGGACCAGCCAGAAGCCGGGCGAGTAAAACACGCGGCCCAGCTTTTCTGCCACGGCAGGAGTGACCGTCAGTCTGTCCCGCAGAATAAGCCTGACCTCATGCTCCTGCAGCCTGGAACGCCGGCAAAACTTGTCCACGCTCATGTCATACTCAGCCAGCAGAGACGCCAGAAAACGGCCCACTGATTCATGCTCATCCATAAAAGCGTCCTTCGTCCGTGATTTTCACCCGAGCATAAAACATGCACCTGCCCTGTTCAACGTTCACACAGCCAGATAATACCGCCCTTAAAACGTTAGCCGGCAACGCTCGCCGCAGAACATGACTGAGGCGTACCGCAGCGGAGCGAGGAACGAACAGCCGTGTCGAGGAAGCGTCATTTCACTTATGTCAGCAACGACTGCTTACGCGATCCCCTGACTGAAACTGCCTGACAAAAAAATTATTAGCCTGCTCAGTAAGATAAGCGTCCCCTGAATTGCCTGGCGTCCGGTTCCCCTTGCCATGCGACTCCGGCTCAATAATACTGTTTTTATATACAGTGCTATTTAAGGGGGAATTTATCATGTCAGAATCATTCACTGCCGCACCGGCTTCAGGCCATTCAGTCCGGAGAATGGCGCCATGAAAGCAACATCCTCCCGGGGTGGACTGACGGTATTCAGGCCTGCCGACATCCGTCCCGTGATGCGCATCCCGCTGTTTGTTGAGCGCTGCGCCGCCGGGTTCCCCTCCCCTGCCACAGATTATGTCGAGAGCGAGCTGGACCTGAACGAGCTCTGCATCACCCACCGGGCCGCCACGTTTTTCGTGCGCGCCAGCGGCAGCAGCATGGAAGATTTGGGTCTGTACGACGGGGACGTGATGGTCGTCGATCGCGCGAAGGAAGCCACGCACGGTGACATCGTTATCGCAGAGGTCGGCGGGGAGTTCACCGTCAAGCGCCTGCAGCTGCACCCACAGATTGCGCTGCGCCCGATGAACCCGGCCTATCAGGTGATATACCCCGAGGAGCTGCACCTGCTGGGCGTGGTCACCTGGTTTTTCCACAATACCGAGGCGCGCCGGAGGTAACCATGCCGATGTTTGGTCTGGCTGACGTCAACAGCTTCTATGCGTCCTGTGAGGCCCTTTTCCGGCCTGATTTGCGTGGAAAACCTGTCGTCGTCCTTTCGAACAACGATGGCTGCGTCATAGCAAGAAGCAAAGCGGCCAAAGCCCTGGGCATAAAAATGGGGGTGCCGTGGTTTCAGTTAAAAGCGCTGGATTTCCCGGAAAAAGTGCATGTCTTCAGCTCAAATTATGCTCTATAGTAAGTTAAGTGGAATGCAACATTGATCGTATAGACTTTGAACAGCAACGCTGACCTCAGAGGTAAACGCAATGACGACTCCACTAAACAA
Organism: Pantoea sp. PNA 03-3; assembly: GCF_003201175.1. Classification (NCBI taxonomy): domain Bacteria; kingdom Pseudomonadati; phylum Pseudomonadota; class Gammaproteobacteria; order Enterobacterales; family Erwiniaceae; genus Pantoea; species Pantoea sp. PNA 03-3. Next base: position 19,080 of record NZ_QICO01000013.1, read on the forward strand.
CAGTGCCATTTTACTGGCGGAACGCTGGCTGAAGCTGCTGTCCGACCTGGGGCGGGCACCCGCCACCCTGACCGCCTACCGCGCAGCCCTCTGTCATTATTTTGCGTTCTGCAGCCGGAACAGGATTGAACCTGAAAAGGTCAGGTTTGATGACATGGCTGCCTACATCCGTCCTCAGTTACCCGGTATGCCTTTCCCGGCCGCAAGCGCCACGCTCCAGCTGCGCCTGTCGGCTGTCCGTCTCTGGTACGACTTCCTGATGTATCTTGACCTGTGTAAGGTAAATCCGCTGCCCCGTTCCGGCACGCCGGGCATGCTGTGTTCCGCACGGGGGCTGGTTCCCCGTATCGTAAAGCTGCCGCGTATTCCTGACGATGCACAGTGGCAGCTTTTTCAGGCTCATGCCGCGGATTCTCCGCTTCGTGACCGGCTGATGCTGGCGTTAACCTACTGCGGTGCGCTGCGACGATCGGAAGTCACCGCGCTGAGTACTGATGACCTTGACTTTGCCCACCGCCTCATCCGCGTCCGGGCTGAAACCACCAAGAACCGTCATGAACGGATCGTCTGTTACAGTCCCGCCCTGACGCCGGTGCTGGCGGCTCATCTTTTACAGATGAAGCTGTCGGGGATGGTAAAAGGAGCCCTGTTCCGCTCTGAGTCCGATCGTAATCAGGGGGCACCGCTCTCTTACTGGAGCTGGAGCAAAACGGTACGGAAATGGGCGCTTGAGTCAGGGCTGCCCGACATTTCAACCCATACTTTCCGCCACCTGCGGTTGACGCATCTGGCCCGTGCGGGCTGGAAACTGCACGAACTTGCCACCTACGCAGGTCACCGTGATCCGCGCACCACTCAGATTTATATTCACCTTTCCGGCAGGGATCTTGCCGCCCGGATGGCAGGAGCAATTGAAACGGCAGATATCAGGATGGCGAACCTCATTTTCGGCACGGAGGAATAATATGGCAGCGTCTGAACAGCCTGAGAATGTGTGGCTTCCCTTCGATCTCTCCGCTTACAGGCTTGATGCTTTACTGACTGAGCCTGAAAAGGCCGCACTGGCCACCTCTCACAGCCGGGGCAGGCTGCTGCGGATGAAACCTGCTCCTGAGTTTATCAGGCCGCTGAAAGACATCGCAGCAGAAAGCGGATGCAGCCGCGAGGTTGCTGACCTGATAATACTGGACCTCCTGCGTGAGATGCACCTTTCGGGTATACCGTACTGGCGATGGCCGCAGGAACGCTGGCAGACATTCAGCCGGACGGACGGAAAAGGACGGCCGCTGATGGCCGCCTTTGCATGGCATTTCGCCGGACGGTATGATCCCCTCAGCCTGCCAGACATCAGAAAACCTGCCCTGTATACCTGTGCCATTTTTGGTCAGGCTATTTACTTCCGGGAGCTTCACCGCCTGACTGAAACCCTGAAATCGCTGGGCTATGCTGCGGGTAGTCAGGTCACGCATCTGTCGGGCATACTGGCCACGCTGATGGTCATGAACAGAGATCCCCGTCTTGAAACCTTTACGCCTGAACTGCTGTGGGAAGCCCAGAACAACACAGATAGCGGGACATCCCGGTACATTGGCCGGATTTCACACGGCCTTGCTGCGCTGGGCATCTTCAGCGCCCCGATGAGGATGCGTAATTATACCCGATGGTATGAAAAACCCGTAGACGGGATCGATCCGGCCTGGGTCAGGTGGTGCCGGCGCTGGCGGGAAACGTCTGTGCTGAGGCCTCGCACCCGTGAAGGCCAGTACAGTTTTATACTGCGCTGCGGCCTCTGGCTGGCAAAGGCGCATCCGGAGGTGCGTGAACCGTCAGACTGGAGCATGGAAATCTGCGCCAGCTTTATCGCTGCGGTCGGCCGGATGAACGTGGATGAGCTACAGTTGGGCACGGAAAGGGGCACCCGAAAATCGGTGCGATCCGGTGAGCCTATGATGCCGCATTCAAGGGCGCATTTTATCTACTCACTGCGCCGTTTTATGGTCGACTACGAAAACTGGGGCTGGGGTCGCCTGCGCTTCAGCCCTGCCCGTCATCTTTCCACACCGGATACCACCCTGTTTCGGCGCGACGTCAATCCCCGTGTTATCGACGATCCGGTCTGGCTCAAGCTCATCTGGGCCAGCCTCAATCTGCGTCAGGAAGACCTGCTTACTGAAATACATTATCCGCTGGCCATGCTGCAGGCGATGGCCGTCATCTGGACCCATGCGGGGCTGAGGAAAAATGAGCTGCTCCGCCTGACTACCGGTTGCATCGCGCCGCAGGCAGATGAAATAACGAAAGATGACGGCAGCGTCATCCCGGCCGGAACCCTTTGTTACCTGCATGTCCCCGCCGGAAAAACATCAAAAGCCTTTGTTAAACCCGTGGCGACAGTGGTAAAAAAATATGTCGACATCTGGCTGGCCGAACGCCCGGCAGAACAGGCCATGCTGGCTGATGAGCGGACCGGTGAGAAGGTCCGGCTGCTGTTTCAGTACCGGGGGAAGCCTGCCGGCAGCGCTATCCTCAACCGCACGGTGATACCGATGCTCTGCGCAAGAGCGGGCGTTCCTTCTGAAGACAGCGGCGGAGTGATAACCAGCCATCGGGGACGCGCCTCAGCCGTGACCGCACTGGCCAGCGTACCGCAGGGCATGTCACTGTATGAACTGATGCAGTGGGCTGGTCACTCAACGCCCCAGTCCACCATGCATTATCTCCGTATCCGCCCGACACAGCTGGCCGCCTCGTTTGTAAAAGCAGACAGAGTCGCGCACATGATCAGCGTACTGATTGATCGCGACCCTGACGCCGCCAGCCTGACCGGACCTGCAACGTATTATGATTTAGGTGATTCATACTGCACAAATCCGTTCTGGAGCAGCTGCCCGCACCGGATGGCCTGCATCGGCTGCGATTTTAACCTGCTGAAGGACAGCGCGCGCGGGCTTATTCTGGAGAGTAAAGCATCCATCCGGCGTTATCTCGAAGAGGTCCCGCTCACTCCCGATGAGAAAGCCGTACTGGAGCAGGATGCTGAAAAGGTTGAGCAGGCTCTTACAAAATTGGGCCCAAAATCCTGAGTGCTCAAATGCTTTCAATGTCCGGTCTGAGGGTGTCAGTTCAGAGTCAGTACAGACGACCGAACGTCGTATTTGATATGAATCTGATTATAGCGGGCGTTATGACGTAACTGATGGAACAGCAGATGAGAAAACAGAAGCGATGTATGGGGTATGTGGCTGTCGTGGTCGATGACTACGATCGTGCAATTGAGTATTACACCGATAAGCTGGGCTTTACCCTGATTGAGGACACGCCGCAGCCGGGTAAGCGCTGGGTCGTGGTGACGCCGGACCCTGACAGCGACTGTGCTATTCTTCTTGCCCGCGCGTCGAACGACCGGCAGGAAGGCTTTATCGGCAACCAGTGCGGCGGACGGGTTTTTCTGTTCCTGCAGACCGACGACTTCTGGCGCGACTACAATGCTATGAAGGCAAAAGGCGTCCACTTCTGTCAGGAGCCGCGCGAGGAAGAATACGGAATGGTTGTCGTGTTTGAGGACATCTATGGCAATCGCTGGGACCTTTACCAGAACAGGCAGACCTGAAACTCTGTCACGACAGTGTCCCGGATTTAGGGGAAGCCTTACAGGCGTAAACCCTGTCGGATCAGGCCCGCAGAGAGCGCTTCTGAACAATATACTGAACTGTCTGACCTCAGTGCAGCGGTCGCTGCACTGAGGTCTCCCCTGGATAGAGGCCGTACGGTCCGGGTTAACCACACAGCGTCATGATATAAAATCCGGCCGCCGTCATGGCCAGCGAACCCAGCACGTGTATCAGCACCGAGGCGGCTGCCCAGGCATAGCTGCCTGACTGCAGCAGGGCAAAAACCTCAGTTGAGAATGTGGAGAAGGTCGTCATTCCGCCACACAGCCCGGTGGTAATGAGCAGCCGCCAGGCCGGATCGAGGCCGGGATGGCGCAGAAAATACGCCAGCGCCGCCCCGATGATAAATCCACCCAGCAGGTTGACCAGCAGCGTCCCCGGCGGCAGGTCCGGAAAAAGCGCGTTCAGGCGTGCGCCCAGTTGCCAGCGGATAACACACCCTAAAGCACCGCCGGTGATGACGGCAAAAAGCTGATTCACGTTCATTCCTTTTTTTTAATATTCAGAACATAACGGCACACGACCTGTGCGGCCGTATCCATTTCATATACAACCGGCACGCCGGTCGGGATGTGCAGCTGTGCCACGCTGTCGTGGGGCATGCCGTTCAGAAAGGCGGTCAGGGCGCGCAGCGTGTTGCCGTGCGCCACAATCAGAACGGTACTTCCGCAGCGCAGCTGTGGCACCACAACGTGGTGCCAGTATGGCATGACGCGACGCAGGGTCATTTCCAGGCTTTCCGTTGCAGGCAGGTCGGCCAGCGCAACGCGGCGATAGCGCAGATCCCGACGCAGCTGCGCCGGAGCCTCCGCGTCTGCGGGCGGAATGCCGCTGAAGCTTTTGCGCCATAGCCGGACGGTCTCTTCCCCCATCATCCGGGCAGCGTCGTCCTTGTTCAGCCCCTGCAGCGCACCGTAGTGGCGCTCGTTCAGTCGCCAGCTCTTTTCCACGGGCGTCCAGCTTCGGTCAAGACGGTCCAGCACCCGCCAGACCGTGTGAACGCAGCGTGTCATCACCGAGGTGAAGACACGGTCGGGCATAAGGCCCACTGCCCGCAGCGCGTCACCGGCTCGGTCGGCCTCCTGCCGCCCCCTGACCGTCAGCGGCACGTCCGTCCAGCCGGTAAAACGGTTTTCCCGGTTCCACTGGCTTTCGCCGTGCCGCAGGAGGATCAGCGTTGCAGGGGCCACAGGCATTCCTTCTTTGCCGGACGGGGACCGTCCGGCGGATGTGTTACGTGCGGCGCACAAACGCATGAAGCCCCGCGTAGTGCGCGTCCTCACCCAGCGCCTGCTCAATGCGCATCAGCTGGTTGTACTTTTCCACGCGTTCGCCGCGGCACGGCGCGCCGGTTTTCAGGTGTCCCGCGCGCAGGGCCACCGTCAGATCGGCAAGGAACGTGTCCGTGGTTTCCCCGCTGCGGTGAGACATGAACGCACCCCAGCCGTGCCGCTGGCAGAGAGCCACGGCGTCCAGCGTTTCGCTGAGCGAGCCTATCTGATTGAGCTTGATCAGCGCGGCGCTGGCGAGGTTTTCGTCAATGCCGCGCTGGATGTACTTCACGTTGGTTACAAACAGGTCGTCACCAACCAGCTCGGCCCTGCCCGCAAGCTGCTGGTGCAGATGCTTCCAGCCCGCCCAGTCGTCCTCGGCCAGGCCGTCTTCCAGCAGGATGACCGGAAACTGGTCCATCAGCTCGCCGTAGTATGCCGTCATTTCCGCCGCGCTCAGCGCGCTGCCCTCGGTGCGCAGATGATACTGACCGTCAGCGAAAAACTCACTTGAGGCAGGGTCCATGCAGATGCTGATGTCCTCTCCGGGCCTGTATCCCGCCTTCTCAATCGCCTGTACGATAAACGCCAGCGGGTCACGGTTCGACGACACGGCGGGCGCAAAACCGCCTTCGTCGCCCACTGCCGCTGAGAGTTTTTTGTCCAGCAGGATCTGGCGCAGCGCCTGGTAGACCTCGCTGCCCTGACGCACGGCCTCGCGCAGCGTGGGTGCCCCGTGTGGCGCTATCATGAACTCCTGGAAGTCCGCGCCCTGACCGCGGGCGTGCACGCCGCCGTTGATGATGTTCATGCACGGCACGGGCAGCAGATTCGCCTGCAGGCCCCCCAGGTAGCGCCACAGCGGCTCGTGCGAGGCCTGTGCCGCCAGCCGGGCCACCGCCAGCGATACGCCCAGAATGGCATTGGCACCCAGGCGACTCTTGTTCTCCGTGCCGTCCAGCATCAGCATGATGTTGTCCAGCTGCCGCTGCTCGCGCACGTCCAGGCCGCGCACGGCTTCGCAGATTTCCGTATTAACCGCCCTGACGGCATCCAGCACGCCTTTGCCGCCAAAACGTTGTGCGTCACCGTCGCGGCGCTCTGCGGCCTCGCGCGACCCGGTGCTGGCCCCGGAAGGCACCGAGGCGCGTGCCATCATCCCGTCCGGGGTCCGGGCCTCAACTTCAACGGTGGGGTTGCCGCGAGAGTCAAGAATTTCCCGGGCGGTCACGTTATCCAGTGTAAAGTGCATAGCGTTTCTCCCGGTTTAGTCATTCAGGTGAGTAATAAGCACATCCACCGTGAGGTGGTTGATGTATTCCGCCGAGCGGGACGTCAGCATTCCCATAAAGCGGTTGCGGTGCCCGGCAAGCACGAGGTCCACGCCCAGCTCATTGATGCACTTCTCCACGTCCTCAAAGCGGCGCATGGTCACCAGCTCCCGCGTGTCTACCGCCTCAGGCACGGAGGCCGCCAGCTCGCTCATAAACGCTTTGGCTTTCAGCACCTCTTCCGACACGACGTCGTCCATCAGGCTGTCGGACACGTAGTTCATTTCCCGGTAGTCGTCGCTGATGTGGGCCAGGGTGATTTTCATGCCGAGCGGCTGCGCCAGCGCGACCGCCCGTTTCAGCAGGAGGGTGCCGTCGTCTTTGTCGTTCACAAGTATCAGTGCGTGGGTGTAGCAGGTCATAATGAACTCCCGTTCTGGTTAAGGCGGGACTCAAGCCACGGCAGAAGCTGTTTTTTGCGGCTGAGCATGCCCGGTACGGAGCAGGAGGCCGCGTTAACGCTCTCCCGCCCGGCGAAGTAAAGCGTTGAAAACCCGGCGCGAATGTCGGTCAACATCAGCACCGTCAGCCCGGCACCCGACTGGTCCGCCAGATACGCCAGGGCAGCGAGCAGGTCGTCCATCACGGGGGCAACCTGTGTCGGTGAGCTGACCTCAATCTGGGCAATGCGCACGTCGGTGCCGGCAATGACGAAGGCCTTGAGATCCCTGCCCAGCAGCTGCTGGGCGCTGAGGCCGCTGACGTCCGTTTTGGCGGTGAGGAGGTCACGGGCGAAGGCTCTGCGGTTTACGCCGGACAGCACGCCCAGTTCGGTCGCCGAACGGATATCGTCTTCGGTGGTGGTCGGCGAGCGAAGATTCACGGTGTCACTCAGGAGTGCGCCCAGCAGAAGCACGGCGAGCGTCGGGGGCAGCGTGCGGCGCGCTTCAGCGTCCATCAGCAGCCAGAGCAGCGTGGCGCTGCTGCCAACCGGGCGGATATGCACCTCCGGCGGCAGTTGCGTTATCAGCCCGCCCAGCCGGTGGTGGTCAGTGATGCCCACGACGTTGCTCCGGAGCAGGTCGTCAGGCCCCTGCGCCGGCTCGGTGAAATCGACCAGCCACACCCGTTCATCCTGCAGCGGAATAGCGAGCAGCGGCGGCAGCGTAAGACCGGCGGTGTCAAAGATAAAGCGGGTTTCCCGGTTAGCCTCGCCGAGACGCCATGCGCGGGCGTCCATGCCGCGCCCGGTCAGCCAGTGAGCGGTGACGACCGCCGTGCAGATGGCGTCGCTGTCAGGATTGATGTGGCCAAAAACGTGTATCAAGGGTCTCTCCCCGTAAAGGGAAGTACGCAGGCCGGGAGGAAAGTAAGGACGGCCTGACGTACCTCCTGAAAATCAAGAGTCACATCAGGCGTCATCAGCTCCGGAACGGAGCGGTTGGGAAAGGTGGAACGCCATCACCCTGTACTCTGAGTATAGAGCCAGACGGAAAGCCTGTCAGTATTATTCTGCTGGCACCCTCAGCCCGCCAGCGCAGCGCGTGCCTCGCGGAGCACCCGGCGGATGTTTTCCGGCACCGCCGGGCTTGTGCAAAGTGAAAGCGGACTGGGGTGAGGCATCTTCAGCACCGTGACGCCGGGGCACTGATGACTGACCGTCCCGCGGGCCTGAGCCGCTACGGCACCGGCCAGCACCACCACGCGCAGCGCGGGCAGATACGCCAGCACGTCCTCAAGCCAGGCGCAGCCGCTGCGGATGTCCGCCGCTGAGGGCCGTTTCTGCGGCCCGTCGCTGACCCAGGGCACCGTATTCCACAGCACGCTGTCCCGGCGCGCAATACCGGCTTCCGCCAGAAACCGCCCCAGGTTCTGCTGGGCCGGCCCCGGGTTATCCCGCGACACAAACCGGGGTGACGGGCTGCTGCGCGCCGGCGACTGCAGCAGGACGAGCAGTCCGGCCCCGGTCCCGCCGTCGGCCGGATCAAACCACGGCAGCTCCACGCCGTGCTGACGCAGCCCGCTGACCCAGCGATTCAGCGCGGCCACGTGCGGCGCGGTGACTGCCGCGAGGCGTTCCTCGCGTAAAAACGGGTCCAGCAGCGACGTGCAGGTTTCACTCACGGCTTCCGGTCCAGGCCTGCCAGACAGGGGGAAACAAACAGTTTCCCGCTCCATGCCCCGCGCACCGTCTTCACCGCGACCAGCAGCCACATGGCGGCCAGCATGACGACAAGAAGCGCACCGAAGCCTTTAAAGAACGCCAGGTCAACGAGGGTGGACAGCTTCAGCGTGGCGACCGTGTACACGCCCAGCGGGAAGGTAAAGCCCCACCATCCCAGATTGAACGGAATGCCTTCACGGAAGTATCGCACGGTTATCAGCGTGGCCAGCAGCATCCACCACAGGCCGCAGCCCCAGAAGAGAATGCCGGCAACGAACCCCACGCCTTGCGCGATATGACCGATTTCCGGCATGCCCGCCGCGGCAAACACCCCGGGCGCATCTCCGCCGATGACCAGCATCCCCAGCGAGCCGGTACCAATCGGCCCCAGTGCCAGCCAGCTTGAGGCCGCCATGCTTTCGTGTGGTAGCTTGTGCAGCGCCATACGCAGCAGCAGGATGGCGAGGATGCTCAGCGCCACCGGCACCGAGTACGCCCACAGCACGTAGCTGGTAATAATGATGCCGAGCTGCGCGTGGGGGTCGGCAATGTGCGGTGCCAGCAGGCCGCCACTGACTGCCGCAACCTCGGCGGCCACGACCGGCAGTAACCAGACGGCGGTCATCTGGTCAATGCTGTGCTGCTGCCGGGTAAACATCATGTAGGGAATACACACGCCACACAGCAGCGACATCGCCACGTCCAGCCACCACAGGGCGTGCGCTACGGGAATGACGTCAGCCCCCCACCGGGGGAGGCCAAACGCCAGCAGCCCGTTGATGATGGTGGCCATGCCCATCGGGATGGTGCCGAAGAACATGGACACCGTTGAATGGCCAAAGATGCGCTTTGCCTCACCGAAGTACATCACCCAGCGGGCCAGATACATCACGGCAAAGACGCTGAACAGGAAGATGTTAAACATCCAGAGTCCCTCGGCGACGAGGCGTAATCCCGGAACCGGCCAGGGGAACTGCGCCAGAGACAGAGACAGGATACCGGTCCCCATGGTCGCGGCGAACCAGTTAGGCGTGAACTGACGTATAGCCTCTTTCGGGCTGCTCAGCGCGCTCAGCGGGCGCGCTCCGTTATGCAGGGTAAATATTTTATCGTTCATGCCGTAATCTCCTGAGTAGACAGAAAGAGTATAGGCACGTCGGGTTAAATCTTTAAAACAGGTTATTCAGTTAAAATAAACCAGTAAAAGTGGTTAGACTCTCCCACTCCGGGAAGGACCGTCACACCGCCGGAGTGAGGGAAGGACTGAATCAGGCCTGCGGCGGGCTTTTAATCGTGGCCGTGACGCGGTTCTGTTTCAGGTCAACGACCGCAATGCTGAGGTCTTTATTCAGCACCCACGCGCGGGCACCGTCTTTGCTGAAAACGATGGCCTGACGGGGCGCATCCAGTCCGGTAACGGTGGAGACCACCTTACCGGCGGCGGTATCAATAACGGAGAGGCTGTTGTCGCCCAGGTTGCCGCTGTAAACATAGCGGTTATCCGGCGTCAGGGCGGCACCGTAAGGATCCTGCCCCACGGGAATGGTTGCCGTAATGGCGAGCTTCTGCGTGTCAACCACGGCGATGGTGTTGCTGCCGCTGTTAGCCGCGTACAGTGTGCGGCCGTCGGCGCTGACTGAAATGGCGCGCAGCTTGCTGAAGCCTGTTATCTCGCCGCGAATCTCGCCCGTTACGGCGTCAACCAGGGTAATTTTATCGCCCTTAAAGTTAGTGACGTAGACGGTTTTGCCGTCCGGGCTGATTTTTATGCCCTGACGGGGCTGGGCAAAACCCGTCACGACCGCAACGGGCCGGTTGTGCGTCAGGTCATACACCGAGAGCGTGCTGGCGGCCTCGTTATTCACATACAGGCGCTGACCGTCACGGCTGATAGCTGTGCCGAATGCCCCGGGCCCCAGCGGCAGCGAGGTCTCCACGTCAAGCGTCCCGGTGCTGATTTTTCTGACCACGCCGAGGCTGCTGTCTGAAAGATATACGGCCTTCCCGTCGGGGGAGAAAAGCGCATTGCGGGGCGTGACGTATCCCTTAAGCACCTTTCTGACTTTCCCGGCAGCCAGGTCGTAGACCACCACCTCAGAGCGCTCACTGTAGGACGCCACCGCCGTTTTCTCATCGGGACTGACAGCAAGGGAATTGTTGTGGATATCGCCGTCAAACGTCCAGCGTTCCTCTGCGGCACCGGCGAGGGTGCTGATAAGAAGAAACGCCACCGCGGTCAGTCCCGGGATCCTGTATTTTTTTATCATCATTTTTCCTGCATTGGGGTGGGTAAGGGATAAGACTCATTGCCCGATTGAGGGCTTCAGAGTAAGCGTGGCAGATTAAATCCTGGCGGGGAAATCGATTTTCCGACTATGTCTTACCACCCTCAACCTTCCCCCCTGTCAGTAAGCATACTGAGGTAGTTCAAGGCTGAATAATTCCTGTTCAGAAAATAAACTTCAGAGGAATGGTAACTGATTTTTTTTGTTTAAATTGCATTCCACATAAATCATTCATTATCGCAGAGAACTATGTCAGCGCTTGAGGAAATGACGCCAAAAGTCGAGCAGTATTCTATCGATGAAATGTTCCTCGATCTGACCGGCATCGATGGCTGTGAGGACTTTGAGCACTTCGGGCACCGGCTGCGTGCCCATGTTCTGGCCAGAACCGGACTGACGATTGGCGCCGGCATCGGCCCGACCAAAACGCTGGCCAAATCAGCACAGTGGGCCTCCAAAGAGTGGCCACAGTTTAAGGGCGTGCTGGCGCTGACGCCCGGAAACCCGAAGCGGACCGAAGCGCTGCTGATGCGCCAGCCGGTCGAGGAGATCTGGGGCGTTGGTCGGCGTATTGGCAAAAAGCTGAACCTGCTCGGCATCACCAGTGCGCTGGAGCTGGCACGCACGCACCCCGCCTTCATACGGAAGAACTTTTCGGTGGTGCTGGAAAGGACGGTGCGGGAGCTGAACGGCGAGGCGTGCATTCCCCTGGAAGAGATGCCGCCGGCAAAGCAGCAGATTGTCTGCAGCCGCAGTTTCGGTTCACGCATTACCACCAAAGTGGCCATGCAGCAGGCACTCTGCCAGTACGCAACGCGCGCGGCCGAGAAGCTCCGGGGCGAACGCCAGTACTGCAGGCACATCAGCGTATTTGTCCGTACCTCACCGCATGCGGTCGGCGAGACGTTTTACGGCAATACGGCCGGGGAAAAACTCACCCTGCCCACCCAGGACACGCGGGACATCATTGGCGTGGCCATGCGCGCGCTTGACCGCATCTGGATAGACGGCCACCGGTACATGAAGGCAGGCGTCATGCTCGATGACTTCACGCCTCACGGCGTCAGCCAGCTGAACCTGTTTGACGACAACCGGCCGCGGGCGAACAGCGCGCAGCTGATGCAGGTGCTGGACGGTATTAACCAGTCAGGCCTGGGACGGGTATGGTTTGCGGGTCAGGGGATCGATACTGAGTGGAAGATGAAGCGGGACATGCTGTCACCGGCGTGGACGACGCGATGGAGCGATATACCGGTTGCCCGGGTAATCTGAACCAGCGCACAGAGGAGGTGACGGTGCGAACGTCATTCAGACTTCATGTCATCAGGACTGAACCGGTGGAACCCTTATTTTGAGTGTAACTCATCAATAAGTACAATCCTGTCACCTGTGGGGGAGATGACATTCAGGTTTTCGTCGGCTGCGCTTCGTAAATCTTCCATGCTCTGTACCACAGATGCCACCGTCATGGCTGACGAGAGGCGTAAGAACGGATCATTATTCCCTTCCACTACGGGTACAGCGGGAAAGAAAATGGATGCCGTCGGCTCGCCGAGAATATCGCGGATGCGTGACAGCTTATCGTCCGTCAGCGAGGCCGCAAATGCCCGCTGTCTTTCCCCACTCAGCTCTTTCACGCTGATCGTGACTTCCACCCTGTTGGCCGGTTTAGACGGCCGAAGTTTAGAGAGGTCCCGCAGATCTTCCTGCAGCGTTTTGTCCATAAGCACGACGGTCATGAGCTTGCCTGCTTCAAACACGAGCTGGTATTCCACCCAGTAAATCAGCTTTTGATTGCACTCTTTAACCGATGTGTAGATATCGACTGTGCCCGTATGCGGCACAGGCACCGCGGCGGACTCCCCTGCCCCGGCATCACTGACATTCCTGTAGAGCTGTCCGTTAAAGATACAGTAATCGGCCATGCCGTATTTCATATCCAGGTCTTTGGTCTGGAAATACTGGCCGTTGTGGCTACGGTCAAACCCTTCGTGGGTGATGTTAACCGGCCGGATATCGCTGAAGTTGCCCATGGTGCCTGCCTTAATAATTGCGATTATTTATCTGCGGTGAAATTAAGCGCTGATTTCTGCAAACCGGTTACTGAGAGGGTCAGGGTTGTTGTTTGTTTTTCTTCCACGTTTCGCTGGCCAGAAAAGCGGAGCGTGTCCCGACAGCCGCCCACAGCAACTGCAGAACCACAGAGACGATGACGCCGGGGTGTTCCCAGAACAGCAGCGGAACGATAAACAACATACTGATCAGGAAGCCCCACTCGCCTGCACTTTTCCGATCTTTGCCGGTGAGCTTTCTGAACCCTAGAAATCCTGACACAAGCAGTGCGAATCTTCTCATTGAAACCTCAGCCACCAACATTAAACACAAACAGTACTTGTATATCTAAAGAGTACATAATGAACACTTTAAAGATATACAACAAGTTCACATTAAATATTCATCGAGTATGCATTGAATATCTATTGTATATCTCTAATTTTTAAGCGCTCCATCATTCTCCAGCTTCTCCCGCAAAGCCTCGAGTATATAGGCGCTGAAATCCAACGAGGTTTTGTTTGACGCCTTTAATTGAGCATGGGCCTCAAAATATGTTTCAGGTACAGCCCTCAGATTCTTGCTACGAGCTTTACTTTTGACGACGGTCTTTGGCTCAGTACCTTTCTGCTCACCAGGGCTCGGAGAGGTCTTGAGCTTTGCCGAACTCATGAGTCCAGCAAGCTTTTCATGTTGGTCTGCAAAATCGAGCTTTTTAGTCATAGATACACCATAAATACACAACAGATATACATAAGATATTTATAGAATACACTAAAGATACCTTTTATGTATTCATTGTGAGTACTGAAAGTAATTACTTTTTCCTGATGATTTCAAGCATTTCTTCAACCATTGAAATCACCTCTTTACCGCCTGCAGTTACCCGTCCGTGAACAGATTCGGTGATACCGAAACCCGTTTCGATTGTTTCTTCAAAATCTTGCGTACGGTACGAAAGACGACTCTTCATTAATTTAATGTGATTGAACGAAGGAAGCAGAGCCTCTAACTTAGGGTAGTGTTTTTTGTTGGGATTGGTTTTACAGAGAAATAAATGAGCTTCGACATGCTGCCCAATGATCTCACTTATCTCCCCCAAAACCCTGTCAAAACTCATCAGGCCAATTCTTTCAGTAAGAGAATCTTTAGCCGGGACAATAATCAGATCAGCGAAAGCGACTGCTGTACGGGTCATATCTGAGTCAAAGCCACCGCAGTCGATGAATAAAATTTCATCGCTTTCTTTAAACGGACTGATTTCGTGAACCAGCTCTTCCTGGGTTTCAGGAATTGATATAGGGATCTGTCTGTCTTCAGGGCGCAACCCATGAATGATAGAAAGGCCTTTATGAGTATCTAGGTCAAGAGCTTTAGCTGGTTTCAGCTCGCCGGCAACATGGACGGCTGAGGTGGTCTTACCTGCCCCGCCTTTATTGTGTGCCATAACAATCACTGTCATACATATCACCCTGTATATCTGATAAGCGCACACAAGATATTCTAAGTGCGCACATGAAAGTTACTTAAGATATCCGATAGATACTCAATGTATATCTATAAGGCTTCAACTTTATAACACTAAAGAGAATTATCAGCAAGCATGATATGTACACCATGAGCCCTCAAAATACCCACAAAGTAGACACTACAGGCGCATAATGGATACACATAGTGTATACAATGAATATCTATACATCGTATTGTCTTGATAACTAGATAGCAGGGCAGGGCAGATAGGCTATAGCGCGATCAAAATGAAAAGAAGACTTATAAGAAGCAGGGGACTGATAGTCCCCGTGCTTTGATTTACCAATATTGGTATGCCCATGTCAGCTGCTCTCTGTCTTAAGCGGGCATAGATCTGTTCATGAGTCCGCTCAGAGCCAATAGCGGAAGTAGCTATCAACATTCTTTTATGATTAACGGGGAGCGGGTCAGTTCCTGAATAAGCAGTCATATATGGCATAAAACAACGTATCGGATTTGCTGAGTTGCATTACTTGTTACACCCTAGTAAAAAAGCTGTAATTCTAGACAATTAGGACAAACAATGCGTCTCTACCATGGTACATCATTCAGTGCCTCTCAGAGCATTATCACCTCAGAGAAAATCCTTCATGAAATACAACGCACTTATAGTGAATCTTCACTTTTTCCCACGACAAACGGCCTCGTTTACTTGACGGATAATATCGGCTTTGCAATTTATGTGGCTAATAAAGAGGCCATATTACGTAGAGAGGATTTTCTTTCAGTATTCGAAGTTGAAGTGGACGATGCTGAACTTTTGCCAGACTTCGACCAACTCCATTACGTACATGGAATAAACCGTGAAGACGCTAGGCATTTGACTTATTCCGACTCCCTTGAAAAAGCACAGGCGTGCTGCGTTGCCCGAAGTTTGCATCTTTTTACAGACATCACGAGGCAATTAGTTTTGCCTTCTAACATAAATAGGAAACATCAGCTCAGGCCGCTGACGAGCGAACTCATTATGCTCAGAAAAAACGGTGATCATCAAAAAGCATCTGACATGCTTAAACGGCAAGTCTGGCACACCTTCAAAAAGGTCTTTGAGCAGAAGTGATATGCCCACCGCTGATTCACACTGAATGTGAAACGTCAGTTTCCGCTCATAGCGGACAACGACATGCGAAAACTTAATCGGAACACTACTCGCAGAGTCTGCAAAACGAAAAAAGGCGGGGTGGTGAACCCCGCCTTTATTCAAGTTCCTTCAGCCCTTATGAGCGTCCGGTCAGTTGCTTGATTACAACGATAATGCTTAAACTGACATGCACTATCTGCAATGCCAGCAGGACAGTACCTAGCGTTATCACTTAGCAGCCTCCTTTACAGGAGGGCGCTACCCACCGCTTATGCCCTTGAACTTCCCTCGCGGTGTGTATCAATTACGAGTCGATACATGCAGCACCCATTGAGTGGGGGCAAACCGGACGGCTCCACCCGTTGCCGGTTGGGAGAATCCTTTAAGATTCACCCAAAGGTACTGCATCAACACGTGCAGACATTATAAAAGCATTATAAGGCTGACGCTATGTTGACGTGACCGTCAGTAGTGCTAAAATTGCACTACGAGTCGATACATGCAGTACCCAGTTCACAGGTATGGCTTCCAACCATACGCAGAACTGAAAAAACCTGGTCTCCAAACCAGGTTTTTTTTCGCCTGAACTACTCAGAAAGAAAAATCATAACGCCGCTATTATAACACGCCCCACACTCCTACGTAGTCGCAGAAATGTAAGCTCAAAGCCCATAATCAGTTCATCCCTTTAGTCAGTAAAAGTCACAGCGGAAAAATAATTTTGTAAATCTCACTTCTTAATCAGTTTCGGGGAACGTCAACAGGAAACGGCTAAAGCCCGAATCAGACGTGATGCTTTGTTAATGCCCGATTAAATTTTTAGCTATAAAACATCAAACTATTAAATAGCTCACTATCAATGAGGCTACATTAGTTCCTGACAGTTAAATTTACGCTTGAAAAAAACATAGGGGTTATTATAAGAAGGGATATTAAATTAAGGTATAATATTAACCGACTAATAATATAAAAATGAAATTAATTGAACACTATGGATGCTTCGAAAGCACACTTTCAGCCAATTTAGATAGCCAATAAATAATTGGCCAATTTAAACCCCCAACTGATATTATTGGCCTGTTAAAACACACAGGCTAATTTAAGTATACCTCCTGAATCTTCCCCCTGGCACCATTCACGACAGTACTATGACATTTTGGAGGCTGGGCCCTTTATTTAGGGGTAAATACGCTTTATTTTCTCAGCCTATAAACCACAATTCATCCCTGACGTTTCCGGTCAGCCTCAGCCGCTCAGGCCCTGTTCGCCAGTGTCTCAGGGGAAGGCAGATAAGATAGATATGTTAAGATAGCCGGGTTTACAGGGGACACGAGTGATCGGGGGTGATTTATGGATATATCAGTGTCACTGGAAGAACTCGGCCATCGCATCTGCATTTTGGGCCCCTCCAACAGCGGTAAATCCACGCTGGCCAGCGCGATAGCAGCCAAAACATCTCTGCCTTTAATCCATCTGGACCAACTCCATCACCAGCCGGGTACAAAATGGATCCCCAGGAAATCAGAAGATTTTCATCGATTACATACCGAAGCCGTGAACACGGAAAAATGGGTGATGGATGGTAATTACACGAAGTGTTTACAACGGCGACTTGCGCGTGCCACTGGGCTGATACTGCTGGATGTTTCGATGCCTCTGGCACTGCTGCGATATATAAAGCGGTGCTATTCGTCGATTCCCAGAATCGGTGGTCTTTATACCGGAAAGGATAACGTGACCTGGGAAATGCTCAAATACATCACGCTGACTGCGCCTAAAAACCAGCTCCGTCACAGAGAGCTTTTCTGCAAAAGCACTCTTCCCAAAGTGATGCTGAAGTCATCCCGTGATATTAATGCCTGCTGTCAGCAATGGGGGCTGGAATTACTCCGCTGAAAGTAATACACAGCAGTACGCCTCGTCTTTTGCAGGCCCCGGTTAAAAACGATGTAAGTTCACGGCAGCAACAGTACACCATTTCTGTGCTTCACCGGCATCCGGTGGCTTTTTACGCAGGCCGTGGTATTTCATATTGAGTCGGACGGTGCGTGACATTTTCCCCCGGGACGTTGTTCTGCAACTGCGCCGTCCGGTCCTTCCCGTGAATCCCGTGCGGGACGACTTTCACTGGATTAGAATTTTACTCGACAGCCTTTTCTTCACAGCGTACCGAAACGGCCGGGCAGAGGTGCACATCCTGAAACGCGGGGTATTGGCTGTCAGGTTTTTTTAAGAATAGCCACTGCGTCGGTTCCGGGCATGTGAAACTGCACCCGGTGACGCGCCGCCACATCGAGCGCAAAGACCTTCGTGTATACCTCAGTTGACTTCAGGCTCTTGTGACCCATAAGGCTCTGCAGCGCCTTCAGCGGGATCCCCGCGTAAAGCATGTGCATGGCATAGCTGTGCCGGAAGGTGTGCGGCGTCACCGGCACCGAGAAGGTCACACCGTCGGCCGCAGCGGCCGCCACGGCTTCATTGATCCAGGTCCTGACGGTGCGGTCGGCCACGCTCCACAGCCGCACCTTTTCCGTCCGGCCGGTGTCAGGATTGCGCCGTTCGACCGGGATCCGCAGCGTGGCGACCATCATCTCCAGCTGGGCGATATACTGCGGATCGGACAGCGGAACCAGCCGGTGCGGCACCACCCCGGACGGCGCGCGCCCGGGGCCACGGGCCGCCTTCTCACCACGTTGTTTCAGGGTGGCCAGCTGCACAAACGGGTAGGGCGGCGTCAGGGTGAAGTCGGCCCGCGTCAGGGCCAGCGCCTCATTGATGCGCGCGCCGGTGTTCCACATGGTGGTCAGCAGCATCTTTCGGTGCAGGTCCGGCACATAGTGCAGCAGGGCGCTGACCTCCGGCGCCAGCAGGTATCTGGGTAAGTCGTCAATCAGCGCAGCCATCTGTCGCAGCGCCAGCGCCGCCGGATAATCGATCGCGACGGGCAGTAAAGCAGGGGTCACCGCGGACGCCTGTGTCGGGTAAATCTGCAGATCAGTGTTAATAGTCATGTCTCCGTTGTGACGGGTTCCGGTCATCAGGCAGGTCGTCCGGCCGGCCGGCCTTCGTTCTTTTAAACAGGCGGTCTGCCCTGTTCAGCAGAAAAAACAGCCCGGCCCACAGCCCAGTGACAAGACGCACCTTCCACTGACGTTCAGTCAGGAAGCAGATACGTTCAGCCTGCCTTGCCACTTTCGCCTTCAGGTAATCAAGCTCTTGCTGCTGTTGCGTGCACGTCCGGCTCAGCTCGCTGACGGCCAGGTCCAGGCGAACGGCAGCCAGCGAAGAGCGCCGGCCTCTGGGGAACCGGAGATCACGGATACGCAAAGAAAAGGACTTATCACTGTTCTCTGCAAACCGGAAACCCAGCCCGCGCCAGAAGTTCTCACGCCGCAGGTAATTTTCTTCATCAGCATCGTCCCGGACTGAAAGTTTGATACGGCGGACACGCATATCCGCGGGCAGGGTTCTGGCCCAGCAGACAAGCTGCTGCATGATCCAGGATCCCAAACCGCGCCCCCTCAGTCTGCTGTCAATAACGAAATCCCCGCCGGTCAGATCCAGAAATGAATACTCACTGCCGTCCGGACGGATGTAGGTTCTCAGCACAGCCGCAAAAGTCTGGTCCAGGGTATTGCCTTCATATTGGCAACTGAGAAAAAGCGTGCAGGAGAGCCCATCCTCGTAGCGATCGCCACCTACAGTCCGGACAGCGACTATCTTGCAGGCCGGTATAAGATGCCCTTCCGTCCGTATTTCCGGCAGAGTCAGCAGCCACGCATTTTCATTTTCCCTGAACCACATATCTTCAGGCCTGTGAGTAAATCGGTCCATCCATCCTCCTTTGCTCTAAAGACGATCCGCCCTCAGGGGTGCCCGCATCGAGCAGCGGCATGGTTCCGTTTTGAGGACTGTCAGAAACCGGAGCTGAGCTTCCGGCAGCGATACAGGACGCTGGGGAAATAACAGATCCCGGCACTGCCCTCTGTTCATCAGAACCGGTAACGCCCTGAACAGTTATGCAGTAAATGTGTCCTTTTAGATATTGTCACGGAAAATTACTTGTTCATGCATGAAAATTCACCAGGTGATTATCAGAAATAATTTAATTTACCTGAGTGACTGACTTCGGCATAACGGTCATGCCTGAACAGATAACACACGATATATTCACCAATATGAAAAATAGCCTGCTTATATTCCTGCACCGCAATTGCCGGAAGCCGCCTTCAGCTGGATCCGACTTTTTCCATATCGGGCAGTAACCGGAAGGGTAGCACGGCGGCGGGGCGGGCGGAAGCGGGGTTTTCAGGACGCCTTTCGCCTGACCCATCCCCTATGTTGTGTCATGTGCAACTGATTGAGCCACAACATGTGGTGTGCTGCGCAGAAAACCGCCACAGGAGGGGTAAGGATCCGCTTCCACCTTTTTTCGGATCCGCGGGAGGTAACAGAAGCGGTGTGTGCAGCATGCAGTGAATCAGGCGGTAAATACTCAGACGACAGCAGAAAAGACTTAAAGGCAGTTTTAAGTATTAAAAGTCATAATCCTGCATACAGGAAGCATTGAGCACCGCATGCAGGATTTGTGGTAATAACCGTTAATGATGCCTGAAAGCTGAACTGCAGTGTGGAACAAACCTGATGCGCTGACGGGCTTCATTCACGTTTAGGGACTGGATGAACCCGGCCTTTTCCAGCAGGCGCGCCATTTTGATGAGGGCCTTCGTGTAAGGCACCGAGCGGTGCGCTTTGGTACTGAGAAAAACCCGGTAGTCATCGTCGGAAAGGGAGCTGAGAACCAGCGTAATGATCTGATGGGAGAGCTCCCCGGCGCTGAGCGCCTGCAAAAGCAGAGCAAGCCGCAGGTCATCATTTTTCAGCGCAGGCACAATGTGCCTGAGAGACTCTGCCGGTATAAACAGCGGCCCTTCAAAGACGTCAGGGTCGTAGCCCCACAGCGAGTTCAGGGTACTTATGCCAGCGGATTTCATGACTTCGTCATTGCTGAACAGCCTCTCAGCCAGGGGAAAATCGGGCTCATCATCATGCACAAGGACCGTCAGCGGATGGTTTGTGAGCAGAGCCGGATACTGAGAAACGAGACTGGCCAGTATTTCACTCACGCCCTCATCATTATCTGTATAGGTGTCACGGATCTCCGTGAATACCGCGGCTGTCGGTGCAAGCCTACCGTATTCAACCATAAGAGCGACCTGTTCAGGGGGAAGATTCCCGGGCAGAGACAGAAACACCACATGGAGGTTGGCAAGAATCTTTTTGCGGGAAGATTCGCTCAGCACGGGAGAATTAAAAAAATGCTGCATCAGGTGGTAAGAAGAATCAGATGAATGTGAAAGGATATTGGTATCTTTAAATGCGAGGTGAGTTTCATTAAACCATTTTGCGATGGTCAGGACTGAGACAACTTCCTGGTGGAGCAGGTAACTCATCTGTTTCCAGTTTGTACTGACACGGTAATATTCAAGGAGAAGAGAATATAAATCATTACCTTCCGGCTTACTTTCAGTCCCGTCGAACATTACTGATCGGTTTTTAATCCCGCTGACTTCGTCGATAATGAACTGCATTCTGGTTACTATATCAAAACATCTTTCAGGGGTGACTGAATTGTTATTGAGCAGCTCCGGTATGCGGGAGTGTTCCTGTGAGTTAATAAAGTAATCGACTATAAAATTATTGATATTGTTCCACACGAGTGTTTTAAGCGCCGGAATATTCAGCCCTTCAATGGCTGACAGGGGAAAGTTATGAAGATATTCACGGTCTGTTTTCGCGCCGTCAGTCAGCATCACGAAGATATTTTTTAGGTTATCCGCAGAGTATGACCACTGCCCGTTATCGACAATACTTCTGACAATTTTTCTTCCCTCCGCTGACTCACACACGTCCAGCCTTGAAAGGTGCAGACGCGTGTCAGTGACATTCCTGATGAACGTGCTGAGGTATCCTTCCGGCACCTGGTCAGGAAAAGTGGCGTTACTGGCGAGGATGGACCGCGCCCACTGCTTCATGTCGGTTGTTTCATGATTCCACCTGAGCCGGGAAGAACAGAGCTGCAAGAGCAGGAGTTCAGACGCGGCCACACTTTCTTTCATTTCAGAGAGACGCTGGACAAACGCGAATGCCTTTTCTTTAGTGGAAGCAATCCGTTCAACGTAACGAATACGCTGCGGCATACTCCACTTTTTAAAGGTATGCTCTGCGAGCTGAGCCAGGCACCAGTCATCTGCGGCCTGAACCTGAACGATGGGGTGAAGTTTACTCAGGTCATTTTCAAGCAGGTAAAGCAGGACGTCAGGATGCCAGGCATTGGCATCCGTCATCAGTCCCAGACTGAACAGCTTGGCTGCGACGTTTTCGACCTGCCTCAGCGGCATGTCCAGTGTATAGTTCAGCCCCCGGCCGATACTGACCGCCTTGATGAATTCATTGTCCTCATGGCTGAGGCTGCCCGGCCTGAATACCGACCGGTAAAACATGTAGTCAGACGCAATATAGCTGTGGCTCAGAAGAAAATAGAGGAACTCCAAGTGTTCAGTCCTTTTTTTATCTGTTCCCGGCGTTGGCTCATCAGCGTTACCGTTTACGTAAACCCATTTTAAAAAACCGTCATGGCCCAGAATGCGGGCTAAAGCAACCAGGCTGGTTTGATTTAGCGCATTAATCTCATCATTAAGGCTGTCAATATCATCTCTCAGCTGAATGACTTCGCCATTAGTCTTTTTATCCAGAGCGTTTTTCCTGTCCTCATAACCCGTCATTATCTCCCTAATAGCAGCTTGATTGATTGTAAAAACATTGCCTCCCCTTTCACCTGAATATAGGTATAAAGCATTAACGCTCCTTAATTTATTAAACAAACCTTCATTCTGAGAAAGCGCATCTAAACTAAAATATTCACCCACGACAAAACTGAACTTAAAAGTCGGTTCTTGCTTTGGTGTGATATATTCAGAAAGGATGCTTCTCCTTATTTCTGCGACGCTTCCAGCGTCATCACTGAGAAGAGAATCAATTTCAATCTGAATTTTTTTTATTTTTTCAAGCCTTTCCTTAACCGGTTCTTCTTTTAACCCACCGGATACGAAGGCTCTGACGAAGGAATACAGAACCCCTTTTTTTTCATCAATACTGTGATAGTCCTCAGCGAATATATTTTTGTATGCAATCATGGAAAGAAGGCGCGTGATGTCACCGGCACCGTTTACCAGATTCTGATAGATCCTGAATTCATTCGCAATATTCCTCATGATCCGCATATCCGGTATGAAAAGGGCAAGGCTGGAGACACACTTAGTGAAGTCAGGATCACCGAGTTCAGTTTCCCTGAACATACTGCTGAAATGCTCTGCGGCATTTTCGCTGTCCATGACCGGTATCACCGGGATCACAAAATCGAAAAATTTCGTCCTGGCTTCCGCGGTTGAGAAAAGCCCGTCCCTGACGGCGTAAATGAACCGGACAGGTTCGTCGTCGGGGCGGGTGTTATTAATAATCTGATTTATTTCCCGGAGCTTGATAAAAATGGCTCCGTCGTTATGGCGATCCAGATCTTCAAAAATCACCACGTTGTGCCCGGTCTGCTCAAAGAAATACACAATTTCGTCGATGTAGACATTAAGAAGGGACGGGGAAGAGGAACGGGTTGATATGGCCCCTTTCAGCATGTCGATCTTGTCAACGCTGACACGACGGTCAAAAAGGCCGATACGGTGAAGTTTTCTGACAGACAGAAACAGCGCGGTAAAGAGCAGTACTCCGGCCAGAACAAGTCTCCCTACTGTCCTGTCGATAAGATACTGGCTGATCATCCCGGGCAGGGAAAGTTTATTACTGACGTACTCCGGAAAGAGACAGAGCAGGCCAGCCAGCATAACAATCAGGATTAAAAGCAGGTCTGCGGCTACTGAAGCAACCTGAAATGAAGAGATATCGGTAATGCGTTCAATACGTGAATAGGGAAGCGAACTCTTTTTTTCTTTGTACAGCAGCTGCTGAAGGATGCTGTACTCGATGGTTTTTTCTTCCGCTGCGGCTTTTTTATCGTCGGCAGGGCTTGGTGCCCCATCCTTTTCCGCAGGCTCAGCTTTTGGCCTCAGAGCGGACTGCATCTCGAAGTCAGCCAGTGAGACGGTCATGATGCGTAAATCGTTATCAGGACACTCCTTCCATGTCCGCAGGACAGAGCTTTTACCCGCACCATAGGCACCGGTTACGGCAATGTTTCTGATATCCCCACGGGAACAGGCGAAGTTTAGTGCATCGGTATAAGTGGACGACTCCTGCGGCTCGATGATGCTGGGCGTAAGCGCTTCATACTCATCAGCAGTACTTATTTCGTCTGGCTCCGGAGAGGCTGCGTGAAAAAGAACATCAGCCAGCCTTGGCTGTTTAAGCATGTTGTCACCTTATTATTTTTTGTAATTCACATCAGTATATCTTCACTTTCCTGGTGAGTTCACTGTAATAAAGCACCCGAATGGTGGCAGCGACATATATATTGAGAAGGAGCATCAGACAGGGATGCGGTACCGCCTATTTACGAATGCCGGTACGTTAAAAAAGGCGTCATCAGGGTCAGCATCCCGGACTGTTGCGGGATTAAACCGAATCTGATGAACGGCCTGATGCGTTTTAAATGATTCAGGGGAAAGTTAGACCGGGGGTAGAGCTTTTACATACGAAAACCGCCCGTGATATTGCACACCGATAACACCAATCCCGGCAGAAAAGAGTCAGCACTCCTGTGCTCAAGGAATTCTCCCTGTCAGCCCGTTGACGGGCTCTGCACAGAGTAAAGGCCCGGCAATCCCGGTGCAGGGCCTTCCCGGCTTTAATCCACAGGCGCAGCGGAATTCTCCATTTCGCAACGGGCTGCATTTTTTTTCAAGTAAAGATAAACATTAAGGGCAAGTAGAAGAAAAAGCAGGACGGTATCAGCAGATAAAACCCAGGCAATTTCACCGGACTGCAACGCTGTACCTATAGTGGTCATCCCGAAGAATGTCACCACTGAACGCGGAACGCGGAATGCGGCCATGGTCTGGCCATATTCACCTTCATGACTTGCAGCCCTGACCTGACCGGCAATAAAAATTGACCACCATACTCCCGTGAGTTCAAGACAGAGGGCAAGAGAGGGAAGAAACCACGGCTTTTTGTCGTAGTCCCAGAAAGTAAGTAAGACCGCTCCCGAAAAAATAACTAAAAAGGTGCACAGAAAAAAACGCCACCGGAAGTTAACCGTAGTTTTCCCCACCGAGCGGGGATAAAACCACGAAGCCAGGCTGTCAAGAACGCCGCTGATCGCGCCCAGAATAAAAACAGCAGCGAAAGGTGTGGTACCTAGTGAAAATGCAATCACGTCAAAATTGGTATTAAACGACGTCTCCGTAAACGCCATCACGCACATAGCCAGCGCAAGAAACCAGTTGCGTTTAAGGCACCGGAAAGTCTGACGATAGATCCCGGAGAAGTCTCTTTTATCCGTCTCAGGGACAGCCTCATCCGGACCGGCGCAGCTCTTACCGCGGATCAGGGGAAGAAGAGTAAGGGCCGAAAGGAGGAAACAGCCGGAGGCCACACTGAAAAACAGGGAGGGTGAATAGCGGTCATAAAGGGCGGCAAGCACCAGTCCGGTGACGAAAACGGCGATCCCGCTGATATATGACGCCACAGCCACACTCGTTTCATAATCCCTGTGAAGTTCAGGCAGCAGATACTGATTAACGATAATCGTCGCAAAATTTACGGTGAGAGAAAGGGATATAACCAGTACAGGTGTGACTACGAGACTGAAATGCGACTGGTTTCCGAAAGCGAAAACCAGAAAGCCACAACACGCCTGCGCAGTCATCAGCCAGAAGAACCGGTGACGGCTCCTGTCGATGAGCCGCCCGGCCAGAGGCCCCCACGCCAGGCTAGACAGCGCAGTTGAACCAATCAGTACTGAAATAAAAAGGGGGTCGGTTTTGATTTTAACCAGATAAAAGGAAAAAAAACCCAGATAAAGGCAGAAACCGAGTGTGGACAAGAGTATGAAAAGACACAGCGTAAGCTGCCGGAAGCTCTTAATCATGCACATCTTCCCTATCCAGAAAAGCATATTCCATCACCCGCTTTCTCCCGGCACGCTCAGCGGCGCGTATTGAAGGATGGTTACTGCTTTCAATGGTTCCCCACAGCGATGCCGGTGTGCGGAGCGTGCTGAGAAAAGAAAGTAAGGCCTGTTGTGCAGAACCCGCAACGTGCTTTCCTCGAAAGCGCGGAATAACGATCTCTTCGGTGATCCACAGTCCTGATATAAACGCCCTGCGTCCGTTCTCACAGATGATAAAACCGGCATGCGCCCCTTCATAAACTATGATGAACAGGTTTCCATCCTTAATGGCATCGCGAATGTCTTCTTCATCTGCAGGAAACACCTTATCCTTCAGGAAAGGATAGCGGGAATACGTCCCTGCATAGGCCAGTTGCAGAGCCTGAAGGCACCACTCAGCTGACTGTGGGCAGGCCCGCTCAATGCAGACAGTCTGGCCGCTGATAACCGCTTCATTTCTTTCATGCATGCTTTCGCCGACATAGAAAAACTGATCGGCACAACCACGCGTATCCTCAGACACGGGCCGGAGAACGCGAACTGAACAGGCGCCCATGGGATGCCATACTTCCAGTATTGAGGCCATTGCCCGCCGGGTCAGAGGAGCAGAGCTGGCGACCAGATCAATGAACGGCTTCTTCAAATCGCCGCCTCTGTATCGTGGACCGGTGAGGTAGTCATTACCGTCGCAGGAAACGATTTTCTGAAGAAAAAAATCCTGAGGCAGGCCGGTCTCCCGGAAAGGAAAGTTTGATGAAAAATTGCTGTCCTCACACCAGAGCAGCTGTTCATCAATATAGTCTTTCATGCCGTTTCTGAGTAACCCGGAGTCAACAGGCAGCCTGCTGAACTGCTCAACCATGTAATCAAGCATTAACTTGTTCCTTTTATTTCCACGGGGATGCCTGTTTTATAGAAAGAAAGAATGAGGTTGATGACGTCTTTTCTGTCAGCTCCGGGGCGTGCAGAGAAACTAGTGAGGCTCCGGCGTTCAAAGATGTGATGAAAGACTTCTTTCGTTAATTCAAGGACATTTTCCCTGTAAATGAACCGGATGTAAGAATCCTCCTCATCCAATAAAACATCCTGCCCCGTATGCAGTACCAGTTCAGCCCCCCCGAGCAGATTGCCTATACTCCGGAAAAATGTCACCGCTGAGACATCGCCAGGGTGATCTCCTGCAGACGCGGGTTCGGGGAAAGCAGGGAAAGATGACACCCCGTAAACGAGCCCCACCGTCAGGTGCAACGACTGGTGTCCGTCTTCCGTAACCGGGTCATGAAGCGTGCCTTTACGGACGAAGAGAATATCGCCTGCTTTTAACGTGATGTCTTCGTGTTCAAACCTCCATTTTTTCTTACCAGCGAGCTGCACGATGACCACATCATGGTCATCAGTGTGGGCACCGGCACCGGTGCTGCCAGCGGGCGACCAGTAAATATTGTAGTGTGAAAGGATCCCTTTTTTATCAGCCAGATAAGTGTACAGAGAAAAGTATTCCAGCATCCTTTTCTCGAGGTGGTTGAATACGATGGTCCGCTTACGAAGCAGCATAAGGGCCATAGTGTAAAATCCCAGTATTCCGTCAGTACACGTCTCACTGGCAGGATAGTAGACATCGCCACAGCAGAGCAATTTGATGTCTTTTTCAGGATGACGGATCCCGCGAAAAAGATAGTGAAGTGAGTAATTAAATAAAGCCTCAGAGAAGGAGGAATTTCCCTCTGACAATACGCAGTCCTTTTTAAAAGGTTCAGTGTCTGTCAGCAGAGCCGTCAGCTCATTCATTGGAAAGGTAATCATACCAGCACTCCGGTACGGATCAGTTGCGTGATAACCTTATTGAAAACACCTTCCGCGTCAGTATCACGGAATTCAAAGCTGAAACCAGATCTGGCCATCTCATTTTTAAGATCAAACAGCTTGTCCG
This sequence comes from Pantoea sp. PNA 03-3, assembly GCF_003201175.1. Classification (NCBI taxonomy): domain Bacteria; kingdom Pseudomonadati; phylum Pseudomonadota; class Gammaproteobacteria; order Enterobacterales; family Erwiniaceae; genus Pantoea; species Pantoea sp. PNA 03-3. The sequence continues at coordinate 46,458 of NZ_QICO01000013.1, forward strand.
CCACTTCATTTCTGACTAAAAAATCTTTTCCACGGAGGTATATCCGCGTTGAGCTGCCTTCCGTTTCACCGAAGACGATGTCACCATGATATTGATAAGGCCTGTTAACGGTCATTCGGGCTGGTGAAGTATATTTGAAATAACTATTACTTTTGAGCCGGTTTATTAGCCGTGCCAGACCTTTGTGTGCAATATCACCGAGGCTGTTTTTTGCAGAGTCAGGAGGGATAACGGCTGTAATAATATCGTTAACGTCAGCTTCGGCCCTCAGAGGCAGAGTGATATAAGGATCCTCTGTATCATGGACAGCCAGGAAATCTGACAAAAAAGACGTCAGTAATTGTGATCGTTTCATTTCATAAGGAGCAATACCCAGCGTGACGGAAAATTCGGGATTTTCCAGAACATGATACCAGTTCTGAGGAATAAACAGCGCATCCCCCGGGCGCAGAGTGACCTCCGTCGCCCATGAGAGGGTTTCCTTCAGATTAAAGGAGTCAGACTTCACAACCGGCGCAATGTCTTTTATGGCCGGATCCCACACCCATGCTTTTTTGATTCCGGGGCCGAGGTGATAAAGAAACGTATGCTCCTGATCTTTGTGAATACCAAATGGTGTCAGGCTATATCGCCCCATGAAGCTATAAACATCAATCCCCTGGCTCGGAATACCGTATTTCTCAACCCATTCTTTATTGAAATCCCGGTTAATTTTCTGTGCCAGAGAGTCGGACCATCCGTTAAGCCCGTTAATAACGGCACAAAAACTGGAGGCGCCGGTTATTCGCTCAAGCCATTCACTGAGGCGCTCGTCTTCGCGAGGGGGATGATTCGACACACTGTAACCAAAGTCATCACGGGTGCCATTATTAATAAACACACGGGCATTGAGCAGGCTTTCTGAAATACTCCTTCTTTTACGGATAATATGCTCTATATCGGCAAGCAGCGCGCCAGGATCCGTCAGAACTCCTGCCTGATGGTAGAATTCATTGATATTAAATTCTGTCAGGTGACCGGTTAACATGCTTACACACATCTTTACCTCCTGATCTATCAGCTGATAATGAGAGAAATTATTTTATCCAGCAAGGGCATTTCATGGTTAAACGGATTTCCTTTTTTATCAAAACCACAGGTGAACTCCATGATATCGGCACCCACGACGGAAAGGCATGAATTCTTAATCAGGCTCAGAACATCCGTTATATTTTCCTCGTTCATCCCCTCATCCAGCGGCGTCGTGACGTGCGGAAAAACATCAGGATCAATCACGTCTGCATCAAAACTTATATAGACATTTTTCCCCTCGATTAACGACGCAAGCTTTATTTTATCGCTGGTGCTCATTACTGCACTGAACTGATTAATGGATGAAGATTGAAGGTAATCCCTTGAATATCTTATTGTTTTCTCTCTGACGCCAATCTGTATCACTGACCTGATTGCGTTATCAGCAATGAGTTTTGAAACAAAATTTGCATGGTAAAGAGGCGCGTTTGACTTATCCGTGCTGGTATTGATATCGGAATGCGCATCCAGTTGTATCAGCACGAGTTCAGGGATAAACCGCGCGGTTTCTGCCACGGAAAAATAAGTCAGCGAGTGATCGCCACCGAACATCATCGCTTTATTGTTTTTCGCTCTGATTTTGGCGACAACATGCTGAATTTTCTCCCCGAAGCTGTATATATTATCAGTTGTACTATAAGCGATGTCGCCAACATCCCTCATTTCAGCGTGGTTGCGTCCTAATTTACGGTAAATATAGGGGCCATGCGCCGGCGATCTGGGGGGGTCTAATGCAAAATCTGCCGGGGCACCAAAAAAGCACCACTGATCCTGCGGGGTGTCAGGTATGGATAATGCCACCTTTTGTATTCGCGCAGGGTTATACAAAATGCCGTCTTTTAGTAACTCATCGTCCTTCCGGGAGATTAATATATCGTTAAAGTACAGAAGTGAAGTAATTTCTTTAAGATGCGCATTGTGTGTCGAAAGCAGGTCTTTAAAGTTTATGTCCTGTTCTGTCATTTTTCTTAAAAGCTGATACAGCTTACCACTGACCGTCACACTGACTCTTCTTTCATTAAGCGTGAGCTCAACCTTGTCACCTTCTTCGTTGATAACCGTATTTCTGTTAATAACAATATCATCTTCATGCATATTTCACCCCCGCCATGGATAAAAAATAATTACCTCATATTCAGGTAATTTCAATATCCTTTTCCAGACGATTCAACTTTTCTCAAAAAAAATAACCAATAACCTCATGATTATCTTATTAAATTACATCTAAAAAAAACATAACCATCCCAACTTAATAGTTTAAACCTATCAATTTTGTTCAGGTTAAATTAGTTTTATTATTAATAATAAAAGGAAAAATTTTTTTAAACTTTATTTTTTACTATTCAACTGAAGATAAAAGAAATTTATCCTTGCGCACTTTGTTTACGCTGTTAAATAAGTTTTTTCATAACTTTATGAGTTGACTTTCGTTCTGGCCCAATACAAGAATTCTTCTGCCAGGCGTTGCTGGCAGTTTGACCAACTTTAAATATTGGAGGTATGTATGTCCTTGAATAAATATGGTGAGTCACAAAAAGATAATCTGGATAAGATCGCGGCTGAGCTGTCAGCTTTCAGCCACGATGATGTCATTGTGGAAGTAAAAAAAGACAGTAACAATCACATCGACATCGGTGGTGGTGGATTAGGGCGTGATCGCCGCGATACTGGTCACTGATGAAAAAGAGGAGCAGCCGACAGGCTGCTCCTTTGCTGATTAACAGGGCTTTGCTGGCTGAGTTCAGAAAATTACCATTACTGATACCCGCCCAGGAAAATACACTTACAGCACCCGGAAAAATTGCTCCTCCTGGATGTGACAAGATTCTTTGTACAGTTTTAAATTTTCACTATCAGTAACAGGGTAGACATCACAATAAGAGAGATGATAACCAGTTTTCTCCGGAAGTTCTTCTCTCCGATGAATAATGCGGACAGAATGAACCCCACCACAAGGCTCATTCTCCTGAATACCGAAAGATATGTCACATTAGCATCGGGGTCTGTGATTGCAAAAAAATAGATGAGTTCCGCAATAACCCATGAAAAACCAACCAGGGGAATGTACAGACTCCACATGCAACGCAGGTTGCTCCGCCCAAGCCGGATAAACGCAAAGAGAAACGCTGCAGCGAAGATAAACCGGTAAAGTGAAGAATAAGCCTGAATGGTATAAGCCGATATATCGAGATTATGAACGATATATTTGTCAAAAACGGTTGTTAATGAGGAAAGTATGGTTGCAAGAAGCATCATGGCCACGGGGAGACTGCGTAGCGTGTTGATCCCTTCCTTTTTGCCTGTCTGTGATAACCCGTAATAACAGAGCACGGAAACGAGTACCGCTGTGAACTGCAGGGGGGACAGGAACTCGCCGAAAACCACGCTGCCGCCCGCAAGCGTCCATAACGGCCCTGAGGCCCTGACGGAACCTGAAAAGGACATCGGCAACTCTCTTACAGAGAAATAAGCGAAAACCCAAGACAGGGTCATCATCAGACTCTTTACCAGAATAGGCCACTGCTCTGTAAAACGAACAGGACCTATTTTCAGCTGCGGGCTCAACGCCTGTACCTGAGGCAAAAATACGGGCAGCCACAGCAGAGCTCCAAAAAAAGAACTGTAGAAAACCACCTGAAACAGACCATTACCTGACATGGCCTTTTTAGTCCAGAAATCATAAAAACCCAAGATAACGCCGGCTGAAACACCGTAATAAATCCACATGTTCGATCGGTCCTTCAGCCTGTCAGGCCTTTTTCACTGGGTGATAAACTGACTGCAGTTCAATTCCGCTCTCTTCAAAGCGTCCGGCGCCGTTGATGACGCGGCCTCGGGGTATGTTAAGGTTTCGGGCTGTACCAAATCCCTTCAGCAGCCCGGCTCTTTCATCAGGTGATGGCTCATGCCAGCCACCGCCGCTTTCGAGTGTGCAGCTGTCAACGGTAATCTGCCCCAGAATCTGGCTTCCGGACTGAAGGTCGGAGACGCCAAAAACTGACGCGCCCCCCAGATAACGGCCGTGGTTACCTATTTTTACAACGGCACCGGTTCTGTTAGCCTTAACGGTGAAGCCACCTTCACCAAACTGGTTTTCTGACCCAATGAAAACCGGTCCGGCCGAGGCATCGATCGATGTATTGCTGTAGAAGGTGTTGGAATCTCCTATCTCAAGGGTGTTTCCGTTTTTGCCAGCAAGAATTACGTTAGGGAAGAAAATGTTTCCCTTCCCGATTTTTATGTCCTTGTATATAAGTGTCGAGAAGGGATCGTAAATAATATTCCCGGCTTCACACAATCCACCGAGTTCGTCGAGCGTCAGAAATCCACTGTCTTTTCTCATACGGTTAAAAATAGTAATGTCCATCACGCAATTTTCTCCAGCACACGGAACTCATCACAGGGACGCATAGCAACAGAAGCGTTATCTATTGCGTCATGAAGATAGGCGACCAGCTTGTCAGTTAAAAACGGGGCTTCCGTCATTTTTCCGGGTAAGGCGAGTATATGGCCTGGCACCGGCTCTGCGATGGCAACGTTGAGTGAACGGTTGCAGTTCAGGGATGTCTGCAGATCCACTTTGACGCAGGCTATACTTACTGAATTCCGACTGTCCCAGCCGGGAAATATTGAAGCGATGCCCCTTTTAATATTTTCTGCTCTTTCATGAATCACCTCATAATCGGCACATGGCGACAGTAAAGCGTCTTCATTGAAACCCACAATGCTGTGGTCGCCGTGATGCATCATCGCAGCCTGATGCGGGTCCAGATAAAAAACGCCTTCTGCACAGAGCCTTGGTGTGATGATGAGATGACTTTTCCAGTACCTGATAGGAATGGCGAGGTCATGATGTCTGGTAAATAAATCCCTGGCCCCGGTACCGGAAGAGTAAACGATGCGCTGACCAGCTATTGCGGCTTTGTCACCCGAGAGGCTTTCGAGGTGAAGTGTCTGGCCCTCGATCGCGGTAATCTCATGCCCCAGGTAGAATACGCATCCTGCTTTCTGAGCAGCACTGATCAGCTTTCTGTAGAGTAAGCGGGTGTTCAGGCTGACGTCGTCGACCGCAAAAATAGCTTTCGTCTCAGTAAAATCGGCTTCAGGAACCAGGCTGCGCGCTTTTGACAACGTCAGTGGGGTAAAGGACACGCCGGCTTCATTCCAGCGGGAAATAACCTCATCCGCTCGCGATTCATCCTTTAATAACGCGAGAGGCCGCTTGTCAATATCCTCCAGGGCTTCCGGGGCAAACTCACGTATGTATTCGTGTCCATAAATACATCGCTTAGCCACCTGCACAGCCTCCTGCCTGTTTTTAATCGAGGTCGCGTGATAAGTCCCCTTATGGAGCCAGCCTTCATTGCGTGTGGACGGGCCAGCTGCGAACACAGGTTTGTTTTCAACCAGCGCCACAGATAGGCCAATATTACAGAGCTTATAGGCAGACATCAGTCCGGCAATACCCCCGCCGATAAGAACAACATCGTAACTGTTCATTTTATTTTATCCTTTTTTGGTGAAGCGCTATTTTTATGAACATATTGTTATTTTTCTATTTAATTTTTAACAGACTTTCATAAAACATCACTTTCAGAAATTAGCAAGCAAACAAAAAAAACCAACCTCATGATTACAATGAAAAATAATAAGACACACATTGCAATTAAAATTTCATTAAAATTAAATAACAATGAAACACTAACAAAAAAAATAAAATTTCAGACTGAGTTAACTCATAACCTCAGATCAACATGCTTACAGAGCCTAACATCTCAAGACCAAATAAATTGAAATAATTCATTTTCTGGAAATATGAGCGCCAGAAAAACCATAAAAGTGATGTCAACCCTGAAAGCGGAAGCTAAATGAAGCTTGTGCAGATTTTCAGTCCGTCAAACCTCTTTAATTTCATCGCCAGCAGGATTTCAGATACAGCTTTGATAAAAAAAAGGCCATTAAAGGTATACTCAAAATGACCGTAACAAGACCTTAATAACAAAGGGGTTATGCATACCAGTAACCAAAACGGAAACTTTTTCGGGAAGGGTCGAACACGTTGTACATGTGGCCACTGTCAATCAGGTTAACCTGATGCTGTATGGCGTTCTGCTTTCAGGAGAGCCGGAATGGTTGCGCATCTGCACGACGGAAATTAAACACGCTGAAAAAATCGCGTTTCTCAGCCCGGACGCTTACGTTGAAATCAGGGTACGGGACGACATTGATATCCAGGGGACGACGTACAGGGAATTTCACTCCCTCAGTTAACATCATTTGCCCGGACTGAAAACATTCCCGGAGGTCACAGTGAAACCCTTCAGCCCTTTAGTGAACCATCCACTGGATGAAACCTATCTCAGTCCCCCAGGAGACTTCTGTGCGGAGGGTGAACTGCCAGCAGAGGAGACTGAGGTGCGTCAGGCGCTTACAGCCATGTATGTTCTGACAAACCGCCTGATGAACATCGGCTTATGGGACCGTCTGTTCAGAACCCGTAAATACTCGTCAGCCAGCCGTTCGGCGACAGATGTACAGCGGCAGCTGATGGCGCTCGTGAACAGTACGCCCCTTCATAAAGCCGCGCTGAGAAGGATTGTGAGCGTCATGCCTGAAGACAACGGCGGCCGGGAAGCGCTCAGGGATTATTTACGTTAAGAGGACAGGACCGCTAAACCTATGCAGATTGCACGTATCTATCTTCGGGTCAGTACGGATGAACAGGAACTGACGCGGCAGAACAGTATTATTGAAGATGCCCGGGGCAGGGGGTTTTATGTCGCCGGCGTTTATAAAGAAAAGGCCTCAGGTGCCAGGGCTGACCGCCCTGAACTTCAGCGCATGATTGCCGACCTGCAGCCCGGGGAGGTGGTCGTGGCTGAAAAAATTGACCGCATCAGCCGTCTTCCGCTTACGGAGGCCGAGCAGCTGATCGGCCTGATTAAGGCTAAGGGGGCAAAGCTGGCCATCCCCGGCATAGTGGATTTGTCCGAGCTGGCCATAAGCCAGGACGGCGTGGCCAGAATCGTGCTTGAGTCCGTCCAGGATATGCTGCTTAAGGTTGCCCTGCAGACGGCGCGTGACGACTACGAAACCCGAAGGGAAAGACAGCGGCAGGGCGTTGAGCTGGCAAAGGCGTCAGGTAAGTACAAAGGGCGAAGGCCAGACAATAAAACGCATGAGCGCATTATTGCGCTTCGTGAATCCGGCATGACGATTGAACGGACCGCCACCCTGGCAGGCTGCAGCATAAGCCAGGTAAAACGCATCTGGTCGATATACAAGGCAGATAAATCCGGTCAGTATTTAAACATAAATCAGGTTGCATTGCAGAGAGGGGACAGAAATGACCATTTTGCCAGGCAGTGTGTTTGTGGCCATGCTGATTATCTGTATTTATTTGATGCGGAAAATCAGGCAACAGTCTTCCAGAATAAACCAGCTGGAGTCCGCTATTCGGGGTGAAAGTACCGGGAAAAAAATTCCTTATGAATCGTTATCACTTCTGGACAGTCTGAGGCGGCAGGCAAACCAGTGGAACAGTTCAGAAGACAACCCCGAACTTTTAACGGTACGTCCAGCCTTCATTAAATGCCTTGATGATTACCTTTCCAGTGTTTTCAGCGTAGTGCCTGAACTGAACGGCCGTAATGCTATAACGCATATAATTGAGCCTCGTCCACTTTATACCTCACTGAATAAGACTCATTCTGTTATGGTCTGGTTTGAACCACATCCTGTCAGCTTCCCTGTGGCCAGTCGTGAGCAGGCAGAGCGTATTGCAGGCGCCCTCAATACTAAAGGAATTGAGGCTAGGTGGACAACCAGAGATGCACGTTCGTTGTCTGGTTCCATGTCGGCATAAACCAGAGAAATATCATTCAGAAACAGCCAGAATTACATAAGGATATAAAAAATGAAGTTATATCATTTCACTGGTGTTGCAATGTTACACAACATATTGGCGGCGGGAGGAATAAGTAAAGGCTACTTTCACTTGAGTGACGGAAGGATGCTTTACGGTCACAGCTGGTACACGTCGTCCCCATTACCTTATGGTCATGGTTTAGTGGATGGTACAGAAGTCCTCAGCGAGAGCACTAAGAATTTTATATCACGAGCTTCAGGTCCAAATACTAAAGGCCCAGTCAGAGGCACCCATAATAAAAGACTTATACGCCTGACTGTAGACTCGGATTGGTTAAAAAAACAAGATACGTTTTACTCAATGAAACAGATAATGCTCAAATATGGAGAGCCTTCACTGAGGGCTAAGATACTGGGCGTGGCAGGCTGGGTTAATATCGATAGCCTTTCTGACCGTGAACTGATGAGGTGGACAAAAAGTCCTAAACTGAAGCATGACACTTGGTATGTTCACACTGAAAAATTACCGGTGGAGCGTATTCTGTCCATTGAGTTTATGGAAAAAACTGATGTCTATGTACCTTACGACTTTGAGTTACACGGACGTCGAGAGCTTGAAAAGGTAGGTCTCTATTCCATTACACCCCAGCAATTTAATGAGCTGAACGAAATACTTCAGGAAGAAAATTTTACTGGCGGAGAAGTTTTGGTTATATGCAATGAACCTGATGCTGTTCCCCGGATTGTTTTCAGAAATCACAACGGCGCGCATGTTCTTGCTATTAATGATGGAAGTCTTCTACAGTGCGAAGGAGAAAAGTACAATCAGCATTCACTAAAAATACTTTCAGACTGGGTTAGACAACACTCAGATCATTTGATGGGCTTATGGAACAGAAGTAGGGAAGACCTACTGAAATATGATTCCTGATATCGCTCACAGGTCACATTGCAATTACAGCACTCAGGAGGTGGAAATTAATGCATTCCAAATGTTCCTGCCACCTCCCGATACCATCATCGGCCCTGGCTGTTTTCCGCAAAGGCTTTCATGTCTCAACGATTATGACTGTCTCTGGCTTCTTGCAAATCAGTCATAGCACCATCGCCCGGCCCTTGCTGACTCGATCAGCATTCCGATGGTAAGAGGGATGGCCTCACGCGGGTTTTTCGGATAGTAGAGGCTGAACATGACCTGATCAGAATCCATTCCAAACGCATCAAAGACGTTCTGTAGGCATTCCGCAGCATCTTCCGGGTCCAGCTTCATGTCCAGATTGAGCGACATCTCGGGCGTAAGTGTTTTTTTCCGGAACGTCAGCAGGGAACGACCGTTCCACGGCTCAATGAGCGCCATCACGCGCGCCTGGGTGTCATCTACCATAACTTATCCTCCCCACGGGCGATGGTGTTGTACCGGTTGACCGTGTGAAAGCTGATATCGGCAACATCTCTGGCCAGAATCACCCAGCCCACGACAGGGACCGCACGCCCGATAAAAGTGCTGAGCTTGTTTGTCCATCGTATACGCGCCGTCCACGGTGGATATCCTCCTACGACGGTTGGGAGCTGAATGTTGAAGGGGAACTTGGCGGTACGGAATACTCTGCGCGCAGCACGTGAAGCATAGGATGTGCCCTTTTCCGCATCGCGGGGTTTGGCGCGGGTCGTCAGGACATTACGGCCTGTGAGGATAGCGACGATCGCCCCGAAGTCATCAATACCCAGTTGATCAGCGACTTCTTCACAAAAAATGATGAAAAAGAGTTCACCGGCGGTCAGGTTCGGTCTGCCCGCGTAGAAATAGGTGTCATTGAGTTCTTCAGTCGTGTCCACTGCCTGCTCCCATAAGTTCTTACTGAGCTGTTTTCCTGACGTGTGAGTGAAGATACCCCTGACAGTTACGACTGACAACCTGACGGTCTGGCACAGAATCAGGAATTGCAGATAGCCCCCTTAAAATCCTTCTGGTGGCGGTCACCGTTTCATACAGGGGGAAATGCCGGCATGGATGACTTGTCTGCAGCCTCCCAGTACCACCATCCTCCTACACCGTACTCCGAATCGTAGTGGTCAGTTTTAGCCTGCTTACGCTGCAGGTATTCAGGCGAGCTCATCCCGAAGACTTCCATGGGCAGGGCATCCACGCCGGGAACGTCCTTCAGCACAAAGTCCGGAAACACGTCTTCCTCGCCGTCGTAGCGCAGCGGCTTGATGAAGGCGCGTTTTTCCTGCCACAGCCGGTCTTCTACCATTCCCTCAAAGCCGGAATCCAGCGGAATAAAGCGGGGGCTGACCGTCATCAGCGCCACGTCGATGACGGTGCTGCAGCTGAACGGCCGGTTGCGCCCGTCTGTGTGCCTGAACATCGTTTCCGGCGGCTCCGTTTCCGCGATGACCACGACCTTCATACCCCGGCGCCAGTCGCCCAGCTCCCGGACGAAGCTCCTCTCCAGGCGCAGGCGCACGTCCTCCGGCAGCACCAGGTCAGGAAAACCAGAAAACAGCCCCAGCGGCAGCGTGGACTGCAGCCGGGCTTCAGCAGCGGCATTCCAGCCGGCCAGCACGGACACCACAATGAGCCGCCTTTTGTTCTTTCCGGCCGCCCTGAGGCGTTCCCGGTTGGCCACGACCTGCGGCGTGCCCTTCATGGCCATGAGCAGCAGCGACTCCTCCAGCGGCACGCGGCCGACGCGTATCCGGCCCGCCGTCTGCTGCAGGTGCCAGCTCACCCAGCCGGGCGTGCGTTTCTTTTTGTCGAAGGCGGGGTGCCAGACGTTGATGCCGGCCTGTTCCCACAGCAGGTGCAGCAGCCCCAGCAGGCGCATTGAGGGGCGGCGTTTGCGCTTTACAGGCTCATCAACAGACACGTCTTCAGCCGGCTTTACCTCTGACGGTGCCTTTTTCTGCAGGCCGGTGGGCAGCCTGACCACGATGGTGCCGTCCGCGGCGGTGCGGACCGCATCGCCCTGATAAATCTCCGCCTGGCGTTCGTCTGACCACACCGAATAAAACCGGCAGTCCGGTTTGTGCTCATTGCCGGTAAAGGCGTAGGAGGACAGCCAGCAGCGTTCGGTTTCCCGGGAGTAGTGGACCTTCAGGCGTCGTCTGACGGGGTCGGTCTCTGCCGGCAGGCAGCTGCAGGTGACCACCGTGGTTTTCTTGTTGTCGCGGGCGTGCTTCAGCCAGCGCTGCCAGGTTCCGGTTTCCTCCTGCTGGAAGGCTTCACTGGCGTCCCGCTCACCGCGCTGTCCCCGGAAATGCACCGCGTAGGTTTTCTTTCTGGCCATGCCCGTTCCCCCCGTCCGGAATTATTTTTCGCAGCCGCACAAGAAATCACGCATTTATTTATCCTGACACGTCACCGGCGTGGATTCATTCCACAGTCTTTCGAATTCCGCGTTATATTCAGCAGCAACTGCTTTATTATCAAAAACTGCCAGCGCATTTTCCGCATTCCGCTTTTCAGCCGACGAGGTGTAATTAAACGACCCGGTTTCCGTATTCATTCCGTCGGCCACTATAAACTTGTTGTGCATGATACTGTAGCGGTCGTCCGTCCGGACCGGGACCCCGCTGCATGCCAGCAGGGAGACCAGCGAATGACTGCCGTGACTGACCTTTTCGTCCGCAACCAGCCGGACCGCCACGCCGCGCTGCGACTGGCTTATCAGCGCATCTGCGACGGGCCGGCTGGTAAATTCGTAGGCCGCGACGTCCAGCGTTTTCCCTGCCCCCGCGATGAGATTCAGGATAAGGCGCTGCGCGCTTCCGCCCGGTGAAAAGCCCACGGCGATATTGTCTCCTGCGGACGCAGAAACGCTGAACACGGCAGACAAAATAAATAAACTGACCCGCATAAATTTCATTATTTATTCTTTTCCTGAAAAAATAACTGAATGGTATTATGCACCTGTTACGTCGCGGAATAACAGCGCACAGATACAGTAAATATTATTTTAATACAGCAGGCATTCTCGCTCTGAGATTCATTCTGCGTCAGAACATAAAAGGGGTGGCCGTGTTATACATGACGTTGTGTCTTTTCCTGCTGGTGATGAGCCTGCATGAAATCTTCCGTTTCCGTAATGCCGACATTACGGTAAGTGCCGGAAACGTTCTCCTGGCATCCGGCACTATGCTTTTGCCCCTGACGCTGGTTTCACCGGTTCTGGCGGGGTTCCTGCCAGCAGGAATGGAAATCACACAGCACACCCTGGACAGGGTGGCCATCACGGCCCAGTGGACCGGAGCGGTCGGGGCGGCCTTCCTGAGCGGCCTCTGGTTCATGCTGGCACGGCGCGACGTAAAACGTTTCTGGTACACCGGCGCGTTCATTGCCTCGGCGCTGCTGACGTTCATCTTCTCCAACAGTCTGTGGTTTGTGTCGCAGAAAGACGCCGCCATCGCGTCGCCCGTGCTGCTGGGAGCGGGTGAGGAAGACTGTGACGCGCAGGCTTTACTGGTACGTTATCACCCGGATGCGCCGTCTGAATGGCGCTGTCCCACCGGCATAGTGCTGATGGGCGAATCCTCGCATCCTTTCTTGCCCTGGCCGGACTACCGGCAGGGAAAAAGCCGTCAGATGACCGATAATATCAACGCCCTGATAAAGCATGCGCAGGAAAAGTCAGACGGGAAGCCCGGTTAAGGCTTCCGTCCCGGATCATTCTTTTGGCTCTTTCTGATAAACAGGATCGTTTCCGCCCGGCAGCTTCAGCGAAAGGTTACGGTAATACGCCAGCCTTTCTCTGAAGTAGTCTCTCAGGTCTTCAGGTTGCTGATGCTCAACCTGGGCAGGAATGACTGGCAGATTGAGTCGCCCCCGGTAAGCGCCCCCTGACGCGGCCAGGTCCAAATTAACTTTATCCCGTCCGGCCCAGTCTCTGGCGGCCAGATAATGTGACATGGTAACTCCTCCTGAGATCAGTATACCGCACTATCCTTAATCATAACGACGGAGGTCATTATGTGTGGAAGGTTTGCGCAGTACAGCTGCAGAGACGCGTATTTCGAAGTCGCAGGTATCACGCCGGAAGAACTGCCTTTCGACAGTGCACCCTTGGGGCGGTACAACGGAGCGCCCGGAACGCGTGTGATGCTGCTGAATCAGCGGGAAGGGCAGCTTCATTTTGATCCGGTGTTCTGGGGCTATAAGCCGGACTGGTGGCACAAGGCCATGCTGATTAACGCCAGAGGGGAAACGGCCGCCTCCGGCAGAATGTTTAAGCCGCTGTGGCAGCACGGCAGGGCCGTCGTGCCGGCGAATGGCTGGTTTGAATGGGCCCGGACGGAGGAGGGCAAACAGCCGTATTTTATTTATCACCGTTCACGGCAGCCTCTTTTCTTCGCGGCGATCGGCAAAACGCCCTTTGGTCAGGATCATGGCCATGAGGGATTTGTCATCGTGACGGCCGGAAGTAATCAGGGAATGGTCAATATTCATGACAGGCGGCTGCTGGTACTGCAGCCTGAGAGTGTGAGGGAATGGCTGAGCGAAGACACCAGTGCAGAAAGGGCCAGTGAAATAGCGCATGAGTGTGCTCTGCCAGAGAGCGACTTTAAATGGCATAAAGTGGATAATGCAGTAGGAAACATACATAACCAGGGAAAGGTGCTGACAGAGCCGGTTTGAATGCGTTTTGTCTCCAGACCGGAAGTAACGTTGATCAATTCACCGGGTAAAAATGAATAAAACTGACTGGCTCATGAAATTTCGCCGCTGCCGTTCAGCGGAGACGCTTGAAACCGTGTATGAACATCTGATGTATTCAGACCACAATGACGAACAATATGAAATCACCTGTGCCTACGATCACCGTAAGGCAGAACTGGCCACAGGTAAGCTCTATGACCGCGTTCCTGCTCATGTCTGGAAATTCGTAGAGTGAACCTGCCATAAAAGCTTTTCATCAGGAACTGGCTCAGCGAATACAAATTTTTTGTGTTCGCTGAGCCAGTTGAACAAGCCGAAGGCGCGTTAGTAGAGACGATCGTTTATCCACATGTGCACAGGCTCGATCCAATAAATATTCCAGTAAGATCCTTATAGCTCCAAACAGATCCCGCTATCTCTCAGGCCTTGTGGTGACTGACTTTAAGCCAGTTCCAGATGTGTGCTGGTGGGATAAACATGTGTGCTGGTGGGATAAACATGTGTGCTAGTGGGCTGGTAATGTGTGCTGTTGGGATGTAATGTGTGTGCTGTTGGGATAGAGATGATCTTTACTCACAGTAAGATCCTGTGACTAGTAAGTGAGATAATTATATGAAAGATGAGTCATTTATCGGTGATGCACTTTACAGTGACATGGTCAGTAAAGACAAACAACTCACAGTTAATTCCAATAACACCGTTCAGCCTGTAGCACTTATGCGCCTCGGTGTTTTTGTACCCAAACCCACGAAGTCTCAGGGCGAAAACAATGTTGTGGATGCATCTGAATTATTCTCTCAGTTAGAGATAGCACGGGCCGAGGGATACGATCACATTAACATTTCTGGGCCACGTCTTAATATGGACAGCGATTTTAAGGTCTGGATTGGGGTTATTTATGCATTCAGTAAATATGGTCTGGCATCAAACAAGATCGAACTGAAGTTTACTGAGTTTGCCAAAGGGTGTGGATTTTCTGCTAAACGAATTGACGCCCGTCTACGGCTTACCATTCACGAGTCCTTGGGAAAATTACGTAATAAATCAATCTCTTTTAAGCGCGGCAGTGATGCGAGGGGAAGCTATCAGACAGGCCTTCTGAAGACGGGTTATTTTGATGCTGAAAGAGATATTGTTCAGCTGGAGGCTGATGAAAAACTATGGGAGTTGTTCCAGTTAGACTACAGAGTCCTTTTGCAGCACCACGCCATCAAAGCACTTCCAAAGAAGGAAGCCGCTCAGGCGATCTATACTTTTATTGAAAGTCTTCCTGCCAACCCGATTCCTGTCAGCTTCTCAAGACTGCGCGAGCGCCTTTCTCTTAGCAGTTCTGTCAGTGAACAGAACCGTACGATTAAAAAGGCGCTTGAGCAGTTACAGAACATCGGTTATCTGGAGTTTTCGCTCGTTCGTAAAGCCCGCGAAAACTTTGTTATTATTCATAAACGTAACCCCAAGCTGAAACCTTCCGACATTTAAGTGTGTGCTGTTGGGATAAATACGTGTTCGTCAAGGTTGTGTCCTGCACTGAAGCAACGTCCCGGCCGATGAACCCGCCAGCACACATACTCAGCGGTTTTTGTGAATACCCGCCTGTCACCACACATGTTCATTTCCTTATGGTTAGTTAGCACCTGCCAGCACACATGTTCGTTCATTCAAATGGGGAGTTTCCCGCCAGCACACATTTTCGCACCTTAAGCACAGAATTGTTACCCGTCAGCACACACATCAGTACCGGTTGCTTTATTTTTATCTTTCACCCGGGCAACTTGATGGTTCTGTAGCCCGCCAGCACACATGTACTCGTGTTTAAAATGCATGTGAGGTACCCGCCAGCACACACAATGGCATCTCAGGGCGTTATTTACACCCGCTAGCACACACATTTTTCTGTCCTAAACCCGTCAGCACACACCGAGCATTGGATTACTTCGCCTGTCGCCCGTCAGCGCACACTTTCAGTTTCAATTCCGTTGATTCTGCAGCCGCGTATTTCTGAGCAGAGAGCGGAACCGTCCCTCCAGCACACATATTTAGCTGATTTGTTAAGAAATGGTTTGCCCTATTGTCCTGCCAGGTAATGTCTGGCTGTGCCGATGCCGCTAAAAGAAAGGATGCTGGTCATTCCGCCTGCTCATGTGTACAAAAAGGTCTCCCGCCAGGACACACATTTGTTTATTACTTATCCATCTCCCCTCAGGCGCACATTTTCGAGGGGGGGAATATAACATCCCTTCAGCACACATCTTCATCTGACAGGTTAACGTAACAGCCAACAAGCCTTCGAAGACTCATGGGATTTTGAATCAGATTTTCAGCCGTATGGTATCTTTTTCATAAATTCATCAGACCTGAGTCAGGTAATGAAGTTAACGTTTATTGCGGACGGTGTAATGAACGTAATTTTAATCACGTGAACGCAGGTCTGATAAATGACATAGCATACGCCTTCCACTGGGCTTCACAGACAACACACATGGGAATTTCAATCTGAAATATAATAATAAAAACATTTAAAATCAATAAAGTAAGCCACAATCAAGTCAGGGTAGGTGCTTCTCAGCTTGCATTCAACGGATTAAAGCTTTTTAGATTTTTGCCTTACCTGGATGATTTTTGAATGACAGACTAAAGAAAACTGTCAGTTGGCATATTTTCCGTTTGTACAACATTTCTATGATTTTACGAAATAAGTTGATCTGACGTTTTTCAGATGTACAATCAGTTTCAAAATTGACAACGGAACGGTTAAATGAAAAGTCATTACGGTGGCGTGGACGAGACGGCCCGCAGAGCGAGCGCGATGCTGCGCAGCATGAGCGACGATATTTCAGTCAGAAGGAATGAGTTTGGTCTTGATCAGTACTATCAGACGTTCACACGCAATTCCGTAGCTAATCTTCCCAAACTCAGCCGCCGTGCCGTTGAGCAGGCCATTGAAGAAATGGAATCGCAGGGACACGTCTTTGGCAAAAAAGATGCCGGTAACACACGGCATTATGCTCTGACCATCCAGGACGTTGTCGATATCTATGCTCACCGTAAAGTGCCTAAATATCGTGATGTGCACGCGGGGGATGGGCCTTTTGTTATTTTTGTTGTGAACCTGAAAGGCGGGGTATCAAAAACCGTCAGTACGGTGACTCTGGCGCATGGCCTGCGGGTCCATCAGGATCTTCTTCAGCACGATCTTCGTATTCTGGTTGTTGATCTCGATCCTCAGGCCTCTAGTACCATGTTTCTCAGCCAGGAAAACAGCATTGGTTCCATAATGGAAACAGCTGCACAAGCAATGCTTAACGATCTGGATGCTGGCCAGCTCAGAGAGGAAATCATTAAACCCACCATTATCCCCGGTGTTGATGTCATTCCAGCTTCTATTGACGATGGTTTTATTGCAAGTCAGTGGAATGATCTCGTCAGAGAGCATTTGCCTGACAGGCTTCCTTCTGAAGTGTTGCGCCGAACGATTATTGATCGTGTCGGTTCTGATTACGATTTCATCTTTATTGATACAGGTCCTCACCTCGATGCCTTCATGTTAAATGCACTCGCCGCGAGCGATCTGCTGCTCACGCCCACACCGCCCGCGCAGGTCGATTTTCACTCCACCCTTAAGTACCTCACGAGGCTGCCTGAAATGATTGAGCAGCTTGAGGAAGAGGGCATCACGCCGCGGATAAAGGGAAATATTGGCTTCATGTCGAAAATGACCTCGAAGCGGGATCATGAAATGACACACGGCCTCGCCCGTGATGTTTTTACCTCTTACATTCTTGATGCGACATTGCCCAGGCTTGACGGGTTTGAACGCTGCGGCGAAAGCTTCGACACCATTGTGAGTGCTGATCCCAGTTCCTATCCGGGAAGTGCCGAGGCGCTCAAAAAAGCGAAGCGTGAGGCGGAGCGTTTCACTCAGGCCGTATTTAAAAGGATTGAATTCATCAGAGGTGTGAAATGAAAAAGGAAATGGTCAAACTGGGCCGGCAACTGGGTAATTCCAGTTTTTCAAAAATGATGAACGAGTCAGGCAGCGAGCGTGTATTTACCCTCAAGTCCGGTGCTCAGGCCCGGTTTGTCCTGACCAAGATACTGCATGACGAAATCGAAACACAGACGTTCGTTGATGCCACGGTAAACGGCCGTGACCAGGCATTTCTGACGCGCGAATCGGTCAGTGATATTTCCCGGACCATCCGGCTCCAGCAGTTCTTTCCAGCCATCGGACGTGAGGTTAATGGTCGAACAGAGATACTGGATGGTTCACGACGTCGTGCTGCCTGCATTTACAACGGAACCGCATTTGAGGTGCTGGTGACGCGTGATGCCTTGTCTCTTTCCGATGCCAGACAACTGGCCGTGGACATTCAGACAGCAAAAGAGCATACGCTGCGTGAACTCGGAAAACGTCTCAGACTCATGTATCCGGAAGATATGAATCAGTCAGAGATAGCCGCTGCAGAAGGGCTGTCTGCCGCCAAGGTAACCCGGGCTTTTCAGGCTGCCGCTGTGCCTGATGAAATTATCGCGGTTTTTCCCTCTGTCAGCGAGCTTTCCATCAGTGACTATCGGGCTCTGCTGGAAGTGAGTGATAAAGCACGAGCAAGACATATCACAACTGACACCTTAGTTAGTTGCGTCCGCAGCCGGATGGAAGAGGAAGCTCCTCATGATATTGCTGATCCCGCTTATAAAAACCGGATAATCAGCTATTTTCGTGCTGAAAGTGAAGGTCCTCGTAAAACAGCGGGCAGCAAAAAAATCGTGACAGAGAAGCTGGCAGAGTTTACTGATAAAAAGCAGTTCGCCCGAAAAAAAACGGACGCTGATAAACGTCTTGTCACTTACGAGTTTTCCCGTCTATCTGCTGCCTGCCAAGCTGAGCTTGATGCCGCCGTTCGAAGCGTCATTGACCGCATGGTGATTAAATCCGTGAACGACCGGTGAACGGGCCCTGCTGCCGGAACCTCAGTGAACAGATTTCAGTATTTGAAAAATTATTTTTACCCCTCGGAAATCATATATAAACTATTGATTTTAATAGATAAAGTAAAATAATTTCAGCCTGAAATTCCCATGGTTTTTTATGATGCTTGCCGGCTTGCGATCGGTTTTTTTTCAGTAACAGTAGATGCGGCAAAAAGTAAAGTCACGAGTAAATCTGGATTTTAAGCTTGTTCCGACGCATCCGAATTACAGAATAATGCGCAAACCCGGCGGTTAATGAGAAACCCACTGAATCAAAATGCCAGAGATGTATTCTCCGGGTTGGCGTACAAGCCAGCCTTTCATGCCCCGCTAAAATTTTTTCATGTTAACGTCAGGCCGGTGATTAATCATGACTGATGAGCACACTAATGAGCTCAGGTGCCTTCAGCCAGAAACTTAAGCACAGAGCATGGCCCATTTCCAAACATTGAAATCCGAACCCTAATGAAAGGGCGCAGCAAAGGCGTTCCCTGATGAAAGTTCAGTCTGCATTCAGTGACCTGGAGCCGGCCATATTGCAGGGCTTATACTGACACTCTTAGGGGGCTCTGACAGAAAGGCTGACACTCCTGGGCAGAATTACAGTTATCAAGAATGGAGCAAATATGAAAATGAGTTCGTTAAAAGTTCGTTGCTTATTGTCCTGACTTTTGACCTGATTCAGAGCCGCCCCGGCGTTTCAGTCTTGAGCACCTCGCGGCAGTTTATTGCAGGAACTGATCGGTGACACTTTTCTCAGTGACACGAATAACTGTCATCGGGACTGACTGCTGAATCCCATGATGAGAAAAGCAAGGGCTGATAGTGTCAGTTATGTCGATGCTGGAGAATTATGGGCAGAACATGAGGCGTACTCCGAACAAAATATGTAAAACCTCCTGTTTGAATATTATCTCGTCAGGTTACGCATATTCTCCTGCTGTCCCTAGAAAGGCATCAGTCGGTTGGGTCTTCATAGGCTACCTGACAGCGCCAGTATTGAAAGAGGTCTTTTGTCGGGATAAAAACCTGACGTCAAAAAAACGCATCTTTTTGCATTACCTTTTTGCAATTTAGGAAGACCCGAATTCTGCCAGCCTCTATATGAATGGATTCTGAGGTGGGTCATGAAGCGAGCCCGGATACCACGGACCAGGTTCATTCTGTTCACTACTGCGGCACAGGCAGGCAGTGCCTGACCAAACGAAATCCGCCCTGCACCGGCTGCAGATAGACGGCTGTCATTCGGCATCAAAAGTATTCGTTTCAACTCAGTCATGTGGCCATAAAAATCCTGCGAGCAGGCAGGCGATTAAGTTTTTTTAGCCACTTACAAAAGCCCCGTCTATTTATGCATGGCGCCTCGCGGGTGACCTGTTCATTCTGAACGTACAGACAGATATTATTGGCAGTGTAGATAAGGGCGCTTTCCGTTTTCCGGGGAGGGGAGATAAATGACTTTTACAGTCCCCCAGAGGCGGTTGCAGGGATAAGCGCGCAGTTTTCGCGGTCGCGAGGCCGGGAAAAAAATCGCTTATTACAGACTCTCAGCTGAAACTGCCGGACACTGAGGTCAGCGCACATTCGAAAAAAATAAACGCAGCTGAAACTCAGGCTTATTCAGCATGTTGCTTAACTCTTCGCGTGAGCCGCGGCATGACGATGCTGGAGTTTTCCCCTGCCTGCTGCACTATGCGGCAGCAGCAGTAACGGCTGTGTTAAAAAGGTTTCGGGACTCACCGCCGATCCTGAAGTAAAGACGCCGGCTGTCACGATTTAAGTTTTTAGCTTCAGGGAATGGCTGTCAGCACAGTTTTGACATCCTCCGGGAGAGCAATACACGTGCCACGCTGCCAGAGGGTTTCACCCGTCATGAAAGTCCCGGACAGCGCCTGTATTTTGTCTGACAGCGACACTCCCGGAAAAACGGGCAAAGCTCACTTACGGTGTGCGGGTTTATCACAGCAGAGTTGATTTAACCCACTGAAGTGCAGATATCTCTTCATCTCCGGACTGAAACAGCCGGCAGGCTGAGCCGGAAAAAACGTCATGAGATTGTTCTCCAGAAGCATCACCGCACGCATCGGGATGACGTTAATGCCGTTTGTATTAAAAACGGCAGCGCAGTCAACAAGAAGCAAACAGTATATCGGCGGCCCACGCGTCCGCGGCCATATCGGGTTGATACCGTAACCAGGTCTCCGGTCGTTCCGGCCCCTAGCAGCAGATCATCTACACAGCAGCAGCCGTCTGGCCTCATCGGCATCCAGGGTGAAGCGCACGCCCAGCTGGCGGGTCACATCCAGTGCAAACACCCGTGTGTACCATTCTGTTGACTTGGAGTCCTTATGGCCCATCAGGGTCTGGATGACCTTCTGCGGAACCTGGTGCTGGACCAGATGCATCGCGAACGAATCCCGGAATGTCTTGGGCGTGACAGGGCGGATGGAGAACGTGACGCCGTCACGCTTTGCAGCCTCTATCGCTTGACTTATCCAGCTGCGGGCCGTGTCTTCGCTCCGGATATCCCAGAGCCGTGCGCCGGCGGCGGGCTGTGCGGTCGCAAACCATTCCCTGAGCCGCTGGACGAAGGCCGGATCGGTGAGCGGCACGGCCCGCGGCGGGTTATCGCGTATCTCCGCCTGCGCCTCCTGCTCAGCCTGCTGCTCTTCTTTTGTCGGGCGCCCGCGGCGACGGGATCGGCTGGCGGCAATTTCGCCCAGCCTGCGCTGCTTGAGCGTGCGGAGCACCACGAACGGCGAGACGAGCGGAGCCGCACTCAGTGGATCGTCCAGCACAAAATCCCCTCGGGTCAGCGGCAGTATTTCATTGAGCCGGCCGCCGGTGTTCCACAGCGTATCAATAAACAGGCGTTTGCGGAGATCGGTCACTTTTGACAGCAGCACGGCCACCTCGGGGGCGAGCAGGTAGCGTGGCATGTCGGTGCCGTAGGCGGCCGCCAGGTTTCGCAGCGCGACCGCACTTTCGTAGTCAAAATAGCGTGCAGCGCCTGAACTGTTCGCATTATGACCACTGGCGTCGCTGTGTGAAATCTGCGTCGTTTCGCGGGGCAAAGTGCCCAAACTTTTAATCTCCGTTTTCTGCGGGTGTGTAACGTATTTTCGCGCATCTGTAAAGGATTTTCGATGAGAATAAATCGATCCACACAGGATCCTCGTCGGAACGGTTTTCCGGCTTTTCTCCCGTATACGGAGAATAACCTGGTCGGCCGAAAACAAAAAGCAGGCGCCCGGCGCCGTTTCTCGCGCAGTCAGCGCCGCTAACCCCCTGCCGGTAAAGGAGAAACTGAAAAAGGCGGACAGGGCGGGGGCGTCCAGGCACTCTGGTATGAATACCTGGTCAGGAACGGAGTTGTGGAATAATGTCAGTATTATAGTGGTCATCAAAACGGTCGTGTTCGTTCCGCATCAATACGCCAAGTGAGCTGCTCCCTATGACCTGATAGCTGGAAAGTATATTGAGGAGCATCAGCTGTGTGAAAGGTGACAGTTCATTACACTTAAAGGATGAAGGACTGGGTCCGAGCGAGAATGAACAGGATAAAAAACAGACGTAGTTTCATTAATTCTGGCAAAAAAGCAGGAGAGTTATGCGTCAGATTTTGCACAGCATAGTGGTTATCATCTTAATGACATAGCCTGACCACTGAATAAATTTTCACATCGTTCATGTCAGACACTACAGTCATTGCCTAAATTAATACCCCATAAGAAATGATAGTTGTGTCAGATTAATCACATGTCATTTACAGATCACTTCATTTTTAGCCTGTTTATTTTTCTTTAAGGTTTATAAGAAACTTAATTTAAAAATTAAATTAGAATTTTCATCTGCCACTACTTAAAAAATCACCCCCCCTACTTTTAAGTTATTTATAAAAAGTACTAGCTGTAAAAAAGAAAAAACCTTTGCTTAAACTATTTTTGTGTCTATGTGTAAGATAATTTTATTTTGTTTATCATTATATGTGTAAATATTTATGCTTCTAGCACTATACTTATGATTAAATGAAGTTTAAACAATGCATAAATAAATTAAAAACAAGTGGCGAAAAATCTCCATTGCACTTAAGGTGTTTTAAATTGTCAGGCGGTGTGAAGAAATAAAAATTAATTTTAGCTTCAGGATGATTAATAACCACCCATAAATATAAATAGTCTAGAAATGACAAGATGATATAATAACCCATGAATGGGTGAAGTTATTTTTCCATGTTGACAATATATGATATTGGCGAGAATTTTTTATATTTCTACTGTAAGCTTAATATTATAAGGGACTTACTTAAGATATTTATTTCTTTAAAATAATTCTATCTGTTAGCTTCCCAATCTCTTTGTGCTCTTTTTTCTAATTTAAACCTTCAGAAAAAACCTGGGATTTCAAAAGGAACTAAAATGTTCAATTTCTTTAGTATTCTCTTAATTAATTGTATTTTAATTTCAAATCTGGCAATCATAAAAGTATATGCTTCTGATAATATTGATGTAAAGGCATGGGTGCAAACCCCAGAAACATCCTATCCAACAATATGCAATAAAGAACAAATAGAGATTTTCTCATGCCCGAGCAAATCGAAAGAAACTATAGCTATTTGCATGAATAGTGCAAATAAACAAATGTTTTTTGCATACCAAGAAAATTTAAATATTAAAAACCTGAAACTAGATAAAATAAAACAAATTGTTAATATCCCAAAAAGCGGTGCATCAACAATATTGCAGGCTGAAACAAAAAAAGGTTTATTTCGTCTATATTTCGATGAAAATATTAATGACAATCCAAGCGCAGTCACTATGAACGGAAAGGTAAGTTTTGAATGTGTTCACAATCAGGAAGCATATAGAACTCCCACTAATATTGTTAAATCGGCACAAGGGAAAGATGAAATAGTAAATATCTGGCAGCTTAAGTTAGCCCCATTACTTAAAGAACAACAAAAAAATAACAGTATAATTTATAATGAAAAAATCGGTGACTTGTGGGACTCCTGGCCAAAATAAATTATCATTACTTTAATATAAGGAAACGATCATGTCTGCAAGTGAATTTATTGATAAACAAACTCTCATTGACCAACTCAAACAATATCGAACGACGGCTTTTGCTACAGAAGATGGTTCGAGACCATCAGTCTTAAACGAGTTTAACTGGGCAGGTGGATATAGTTCTTATTCTTTCGGATTGTATCAATTTGATGTTAGAAACAATGATCTTGCAGAGGACGCGCTAAGGTCCATGGGCTTTACTGACACTCAAATTGACCAACTATCCCAAAGAGGTACTCTTGGTAATGACGTTAAAACAGCATTAAGCGAACAGCTACAAGCTGCTCTGGCAACTACTGCTGGTAAGCAGATCATGGATAATTTGCTTAACAATTATGAAGCGCAATTAGTTCACACAACTACCAATCTCCTTGATATTACTAATGACGATATTTATTCGCAAATAGCTTCAGAACCTGAATCTATACAGCGTATTTACGACATCGCAAATCACTTTGGTACCAGCCTATTACGCCAATTCGGAGGTTTCTTATCGGGACAATCAATCGTAACTAACGGTATTTCACTTACATGGAGTGATTCTTTAACTGCTTCTGAGAACATGGAAAACTGGTTTTCAGCGGCAGATCCGGGCGATGCAACGCGCAGTGATGCCTTCAATAATACCGTGTCCAAAGAATCTCTCCCTGAAACCATTATAAATATTACAAAAGGTGATGGAGATGATGCAACAATAGCGGCATTTAGTGAATTAAAAAACGTTCAGCTTAATGTTGACAGTGGTATAACTGTTAACATTACTGGAGAAACTGGTAACGATACATTTAATCTCGGAAATGGCAGTAGTGTAAATACCTCAATGACATCCGAAAAAAGCAATACATACTCTTATTCTACTTCGGATGGAAATACAAGCTTTGCAACTTTGGTTGGTAATAATTCGGCAGCTACTATCTCATCCTCATCTGGAAGGCTTGATATTACAGCTAATAACTCTGTTATTAATCTAGAATCTGATGCTGAAGTCAACATTATAGGTAACGGCAATGTAATAACAGGTGGTTCATCAGATAACGTTTCAGTCTTTGGAAATAACAACAGTGCTTTCATGGGCGATGACTCCACAGGAACAATTGTCGGAACGGGGAACAGTATAACAGGGACTGATACTAATAAATTTAATATTTACGGTGATGCTAATAATACCAATCAGATCACAGAAACAAAAATAAACAACTTCGACGGCACATCGGAAACGACCGTCTATAACGAATCCACTGGTAACTGGAGCACCGTGACCAGTAAATATAGTGGTGAAAACGAAACGGGCACTCTCCTTAGTACATTGACAAATAATCTGGATGGCACATCTACAGAAACAAATTACAGTGGTAATACCACCACTGACCAGCCCCCAGTATTAGATACAACCTTCAGTTAGTAATGTCGGTGGGTTTTTCTTCATGTTTCCCGTTTCGCCAGCCTGCTGCAAATTCAGATGGCGT
>NZ_QICO01000014.1:0-67940 GCF_003201175.1 Pantoea sp. PNA 03-3
CTCACTGGCTACCGGCGCAGCGGGTGCAGGTTCAGCTGCTGCAGACTCACTGGCCACTGGCGCTGTGGGTGCAGGTTCTGCTGCTGCAGTCGCACTGGCCACCGGCGCAGCAGGTGCAGATTCTGCTGCTGCAGACTCACTGGCCACCGGCGCAGCGGGTGCTGGTTCTGCTGCTGCAGGCGCACTGGCCACCGGCGCAGCGGGTGCAGATTCTGCTGCTGCAGTCGCACTGGCCACCGGCGCAGCAGGTGCAGATTCTGCTGCTGCAGTCGCACTGGCCACCGGCGCAGCGGGTGCTGGTTCTGCTGCTGGCATACTGTCTGCCGGGTTCAGGCCTTGCTCAGTTTCGGGTACGGCTTGATCGTCCTGGGGAGTTACGCTTGGCATACTTTCCACCCTGTTAATCTGATTAATGGAGTTTTCGATTTGCTCTCTGACGTGATGCAGACCTTCAGAAACATGCAGGTCGTTATAATCAGTCAGCCCTTTGCGGGGTTCGCGGAAAACAGGCGTGAGGACATGACCGCCTGTCAGCTCGGCAGCTTCGGTTGCTTTTTCGAGGCCGGCGTTTTCATCGCTGTAGATGTCGTTATCAGCCAGAAAGTAATGCTGACTGGCGGGGAAGGCTTCTTTGAGATGGCCGGCAACTTCAACCATGTTTCCGGCATTGACGGTCATAATAACGGGCTTATTTACAGCTTCGCTGATGCTCGCCGCAGTGGCATAGCCTTCGGCATAAAGCAGGTCGTCACCATCCTGCAGCTGACCACCCACAACAAAAAAACTTCCCCATGCCTGTCCACCCTTTTCAAGGTGCTTTGTCCCGTCCGTCCAGATACGCTCCAGCGTTCTGAATTCATTGTCTGCGTTATACAGAGGTATAACGGCATTTCCACGCTCATCGACCTTAACGCCATCAGCGGCTGTTACCTGCTTGTCTCGCAGGTACGCTACTTCACCCGTGGCATCCGGAAGGCGGTTATATTCATCCAGAAGCCGGGCGGCAACCTCGTTGTGAGATTGCTGCCTTTGCGCTTCTCGCACTTCACGCTGCGCTGCGGCTTCAGCTCGCATCTGAGCAAGGCGCTCCGGCTCAATTTTCTGTCCGGATGAAACCCACTTACGGGGCTCGTCATCGGTTTTGTAATTCCGGAACCATCCGGCCGGCCGTCCATCAAGAAAGCCCTGGTAAGCGGCCTTTTTACTGCCGAGCCTGGAGCCTTCAGTGTCAACGTAGACCTTTACGCCGTCGAGTTTGGCAGGCTCGGTCAGGATGGCCCCCTGCATTTCCAGCCAGTGGTTGAATTCCTCTTCCAGCTTCGGCAGATCCATGACCGGCGCAGCTGTCGGCGTTTTGTTTGGATCATATATCCATTCTTTAAGCCGGGTCAGATTCGCGCCTGGCTGGGCGTACCACACCTTTTCTTCCCGCACGTAATCCAGTGCATTGCTGCCATCGGCAAGACGGCCGGCGGCGCGCATAGCGCGCTCCCGATCGTCCCAGGGTATAGCGAGCCGGGTTCTTTCTGTCGCAATTTCAGGTTTAGCCATGAACTTATCCCCCTGTTAATTTTTCATTAACGCTGTGAACGCCGATACCACCACGGGCGGCCGGTCAGTTTTTTGCCACGGATCACCCGCAGGATGACCTGATAGAGCACCGGCACCGTGAATCCCATCATTGAAAGAATGAAGTAAAAAAAGACCACGCCGCTGCAGAAGAAAAACGTGTTCCATGACGGGAAAGGAAACCAGAGAAAGAAAACGAGAAATGACATGACCGGTATTCCGAAAAAGGTCATTCGTCTGCCGGCGTAACGCCACTGATTAATGTCCATACTTACCCTCTTTTAACGCCAGATAATCCATGTAGCCTGCGACCTCAATAACTTCTTCCTCATCAATGAGGTTGTCCTGATACATCTTCCAGGTGTTCTGAATGAGGCTGCGTTGCTCCATGATAAGAATGTCGTCGATGTACCGGCCCCAGCGGCTGTATTCAATGTCGAAGAGCTTGCGGCGCAGGCTGTTATCGATAACGATGTATTCACGGACGGCCTTACGACGCCCGTCCTGCGTTTTAAGCAGGCGTTGCACGATGATGTACTGAAGGATACTGAGCAGGTCGTAAGCAGCGGCCTCACGCATTTCTGGCGGATAGTTCTGAAGTGATCGGGAAATGGATTCCCCGCACGTTTTAACATGCTGAGTTCCCATAACAAAGTGACCCGACTTGCCGGCAAGTACGGCGGCTTCATACGACGCACGGTTTAATAATTCACCCACGCCCATGACCTTTGGTGAACGCCTTAACCCGGAGAGAGTAATGAAATTATGAAATGTATCGATGTCGCGGCCAATCTGAGACTGTGCCGGCTTGGGGGCTTTCCACTTTTTGGTTTTACCCAGACGGTACTCAATGGGATCTTCAACAGTGATGATTTTGCGGTCCTGATACGTCTCACCGCAGTACTCAAACGTGCTGGCCATCAGTGTTGATTTACCAGAGCCCGTCTCTCCGCAGATAAGACCCAGCCCCGCTGCCGGCAAAAGCGACCTGAAAAGCTCAGGCTCTAACTCCATATCCTCCAGTCTGGGGATGGTTTCGTTAAGTACGCGAAGAGTCAGGGACATTGCCGCTTCAGTATTACCGATATCGGCCTGAGTGAAGTTTGCGCGGAACCGGCGGGTTTCACCCCGGCTGAGTCCGATGGTGCAGGCTTCGTCACCTTTGAGCTGGATAGCAGAGTTATGCGTCTGGGCGCTTTTCAGGATGCCTTTGATTTCCTGCCCGAAGACTTTATCGACGTTGCGCTCAAGTTCAAGGTTATCAATCGGGTAGTCCGTCATAGGCAGCTGGCGCCCGTGACGCTCTACCCAGATCCTGTCTCCGCCCTGCAAAAGAATGTCAGAGACGCTGTTGTTGGAGCAGTGAACGAGAAAACTTTCGAGTTTTCCGGGAGTAAGCGTGGGACCGAAATTAAATGCTTCCATAAACGGTCCCTCAGCGCACCGTCGGCTTCCAGCTGCGTTTGTTTACGTCAAACTCAGCCTGTTGCTTCATGCGTTTAGTTTTGTCGCCCAGCAGAAGTCGGTTTTTATCACCCGTGACGGTCTGCTGCTGCTGTGTAATGACCGGTGCCTTAATCATGTCCTGCTGCAGCAGAGTGCTGTAGCGCAGCATACCGGTGTAATCCCGCGTAAGACGGTTAAAGTTTGACGTAAAGATCTCGTCAGCTTTTTTACGCCCGTCAGTCCAGCCCAGCTGAACTGCCTTTTTCCAGATATCACGTTCTTTGCCGTCTTTTGGCATGGCGGCCGGTTCAGGCAGTTCAATACGCTGCACCATCAGCCCCGTCAGGAGATAGCTTTTCCAGGTCGGCGGATTACTGACAAATCTCGCCGGCACAACAATGTCATAGGCGCGGTTCGCACTACGGATCTGGTCAGGGGTGATGTGCGCGACATCTTTGGCTTCAGCAATCACCGGCGGCAGATAGCCGTCAGTAGAAATCAGCGGCTGGAAAGAATACATGTAGTCCAGGTTAGAGCGCTGATTCTCAAGCGCCGCACGGATCTCTTTGGAACGCTCAGCTTTGCCGCCACGAAAACCAATGGTATGAGCAGCCTCGTTAAGCATGCTGCCCGTTACGTCGCTTTGATCTTCACCCTGGCTTGGCGGGTTCATGTAGTAATCAACGCCTTTGGGGTCTGAGTCGTCCGCGCGCGCCACGTTCGCAGCGAGCAGCGGAAGCGATACGAGCACGATCAGTTTGAGTTTCATGAGCGGCCTCCCCGCAGGAACGTATTTTTGTTGGACGGGGTGAGGTAAAGCAGCTGCAGTTCGCCAGGTTTCTGATTGATGGTTGCACGATACTGCGTCTGCTGACGGATAAGGGTCAGAAGCTGTTCAAACGTAACCTTCGAACCGCCAACGTCGATGTTAAGCGGCAGAGGCAGCTTGATACCCTGGCTGGTAAACTGCAGGCCGCGTTGTTTGGCCAGCTGACCAAGCAGCTCATAGGCGTCGCCCTGCCAGGTCACACGAACATACTGACTGTTTGCATTGATGACGGTAGGAAATTTGTAGCGGGTGCGGTTAATGGCGCCTGCCTGATACAGCTCATCCTGTGCAAGTTTAATGGTAATGGCCTGTTCACGGATTTCCTGATCAACGAGTTGTTGGGCAGAAATCTCTTTTTCTTTGTTACTGTGAGAACTGCAACCGGCAAGCACCAACACAGAAACGGCCGCGAGGGCCGTTTGCATTTTCATTTTCATTTCCTACCTCTTTTAATTCGGTTTGAATTTGTCGTCGCTTTGACTTCTGTTTTGCATTTCATTTTTACTATCATTTTGCTCACGAATCAAACGATGTTTCGCGTCCTGAGCATAAGCCTGCTGGCTGGAATCAGTGAACGTAATGCCCTGCGCGACAGGGTGTGAATGCTTAACAGCAGCATCTGCAATACGATCACAGCAGAACTCCTTGAATTCAGCATCCCCGGTTACGCGGACAGATTCAGCTTTACCGGCGAGCGTTAATGCAATTGCAAGATCGGCGGTTTTCTCTTTTCCATCGCCGTGACTTTCGGTCAGCACCACATGACCACGATCTGCCGCAACAGGCTGGCCATCTTTCGCAAAGATAACGGTGCCGTCCTTGAGCAGGCGAGGCTTCACGCCGTGGCGGGAAGAAGCCATAACGGCCACGTCGTCCCGATCGTGACTGGTAATACCGTTCTGCGTCTTAACGAATCCGATTTCAGCGACCAGCTTCTGCTTATAGGTATCCTTCTTCCTGGAGGAATAGGCAAAGCCACGCATCTGACTCAAAGCTGCCTTATCACCCTTAAGCGCTTCCTGCTCAACCCACTCACGATATGACAGTCGGGGATTAGCAGCCCGGAATCCGTTACGCTCTTCCCGCAGATTGAGACGCAGGTTAGCAATAGCCTGCATACGCTTGAACTCGGCAAGGTTATACATCAGCTTTCGGGTGTAGGGATCGGACACAGTCATGCGGACGTTATATTTAAGCAGCCGCGTATGCTGTGCAATTTTACGGTATTCGTCGGATATGAAGTTTTTATCCGGTGAATAGGCAGGCAGGTTATTACGGTAGGCACGATAGCGGCCTTTAAGTAACAATCTTTCTTCGGCACGCTCAATTTTGCGCTTCAGACGTTTATTTGCATCGCGGCGATAAACACCAGGCGTATACGCTGTTTTAAATACTGACACTTTGGCCGGAGCAACCTGAGAGGGCTGATAATCACCAAATCTTTCTTCCATAGCCTTAAGCGTATACTGAGCTTTATTGAAAATAAGGCTCGCTTTAACGGCCGTCTTCTTGTTCTGATGTTCGTGGGTAATCACGTACCCCTTTTTACCCTGTGCTTTTTCTACTCGCAGACCAATATCCGAAAACGTCTGGTGTATATCCTGCCAGCTTTTAGCCTCACGAAGTCCGGTGGAGACATGAATAAAGTTCTGACGGCTTCCCGGCTTCTTGTCATCACCAACGATATAACGATAAAGGGTTTCAACGCCCTCTTTGTTTTCAACCTTGTTGATGCGATCGAGTGAACGAGAGTTGCTGCGTTCCTGTTTGCTATGCGTGTTACGGACAATCTGCTGTCGCTCGTTAACAACATAAGCACCGTTGGAATGCGACCAGCCATGTTTCATTTCCAGCATTCGACACGCCTGATGCAGAGTGTCTTTTGTGAAACTTGAAGATGCCGCCTTGTGTGTCTGCGGATTGATACGGTTCACGGCGACGTGAACGTGCAGATTATCGGTATCGCGGTGAATGGCGGCCACATACTGATGTTCACTCATACCCATTGAGGCAAGCGTAAACTTCACGGAATCAAACACCTGATCGTCTTCCGGTTTCTCGTAGTCAGGCCATGAAAGAACGTAGTGCATGACCGGATCTTTACATCGGGTATTCTGTTGAGAAACAGAACTCATTTCGAGTGAGGCGCCATCCAGTGAAAAGGTATTGTACTGACAGGTAACGTCGCCGACCTTAACACGCTGAACGCCTGGCTCAACGTCAACGGGTTCGCTGATCACTTTTTGCTTACGGAGCAGATACGCATTAAGACCTTCAAATATATCGGGCTCTACAGCCGAAACCGTCTCAGGGGTTGGCTGAACGGTATCAGTCAATCCCTGAGACGGCTTATCAGCCATGTACTTAATCAGCTGGCCAAAGCTGGATTTTTTATCACGCCTTGCCTCAATGATTTTAGGTATCACCGTCAATCTCCTTCTGCAGAAGCTGGGCTGCTTTTTTAAGTTCAATCATGATGTCCGCATACTCCTTACTGAACATTCCTTCCCCCTCATTGAACAGATGTTTTTGAAGAGCTGTCATCTTGATAAGCGCAGCCAGCGCGTTGTAATTCCCCTTTGATTGAATGCGCTTTCCAAGCCCGGATTTGATAAGATATTGACTAAGGCTGAGTCCTGATTCTCGTGCCTTTTCAGTCAATAACTCTTTGATTTCTGCCGTGCAGCGGAAATTTATTTGCACGTCCGTTTTTCGGGATTCGCTGCGGCTCATCAGATAACCAACTCCGGTTGGGGGTGTCGGGGCTTGCCCTGACCAAGACGTTTTTGCGTTACTGCCGGCGTGTCGGCGGTATAGCAAAAACACATCTTGTCCCGTATTTAAACAAGAGTCTGAATTGTACCATCAGCGCCCCCTGAAGGCCAGCAAAGCCAGGTCAGATCCGATGCCGGTTTGAAATCCGGGCATTAAAATGTAAAATCAGCGGGTTAGCTCGCTCCCCTTCAGCAACGGGAACGCGAAAATTATCGGACCATATACGAGGTTAGAGATGGCTGGAAAACGAAAGGCTTTTTACAGCAGTGAGGATGTTGGTAAGTTTAAAAATGTACTTACAGAACTTCCTGACATTACCTCTCAGAGGCTGGAAAAAAAACACGTTCTGGATGAGCTTAAAGCTGATATACGGACGCTCAAGGAATCGAAAGGGTATGACGATAAGGAAATACTAAAGTTTCTGAGCGATGCGGGATTCAGTGACGTTACGCTGCGTGATATTAAAGATATTTCGACCGGCAGGGTACGCAGAAGCCGTAACCCCGCCTCCGGTAAACCTCAGCAGCGTTCGGACGACAAAGCGGCTGATAATGGCGCATCGTCCGAACAGCGTACTGATGGTTCCCTGACTCAGTAGGCAGAAATATTTCTGAAAATTATTCCCCCTTACTCTGCCCTTTTATGTTCCTCCCGGCCATCATTGGCCGGGCAAAAGTTGTCTTCGGATTTAGCCAGAGCGTAACCCGGCCCGTACACGGGACGGGATGCGCATTGGCCGGAATTTCATTCCGGTCCCACTGCTTCGCAGCGCTCAATGCTGCACGCATTTAACACCGGATCCGCCTGCGATCCCGATAAATTTACAGGGTAAAGAGTCGGGTAAGGGCATAAAAAAGGGGGCGCTTATAGCGCCCCCTGTGCATCGTCTGTCTTACTTAGCTGTGGCTCTTATCCTCTGGTAAACATGCAGCCAGAAAATAAAGTGTTCCCACTCTGCCGCGTTCATATGGAGCGCCTTACTTTTGACGCCATTTGCGACATCTTCCGCATAGTGTATAATCTCTAACGGCATTTTGAACCTCACAATTTAACTTGCCTACCTCGCCGGATTGTTGACGCAATCCGGCACCTTTTTTAAAGTTCACTGATTTTTCACCTCCTTTATCTCAACTACCATAAAACTGTCGTTAGCATGACGCTGCCCCAGTATAAAAGCGGCATCGTACAAACTGATGGCGGTAATGCTTGCTTTGCACATTATTTCTGCACCTGTGATATTGACGGTCTCAAAAATAACCTCGAATTCTTTCGCTGAATCTGAATACTTCTGCTCCTTCCAGTTCTCCATACGTGTAAGCAGTTCTGGCGCAACCAGCTGGCGAACGCGGTTGAGTTCGTACTCACGATTCATAATCAGGCGGTAATCAATTATCAGCTGCTCAATGATGCGGTGCTCATCCCATTCGGTCAGAAGCAGCACATCGTCACAGGTGATATTTCCGGCATTAATCATATTTTCACGAATGCCGTTTACAACCTGAATAACACTCACACCCTTTTCATAATTTGACTTAATTTCATTTTTCCCAGGATAGCTGACGCTTATATCTTTGAAAGTCTGTAAAATAAGTTCTGACACGATCAGGGAATAAACCTCATAGGGATATAAGGTAGACATAAAACACGCTCCACGTTATTTACACTGCGTTTCTACGGATTAGATAAATTAACAACACGGTTAATTATACGTCTAATGAGCCATTAAATGCAAGAAAAAAAAGCCGCTTCCGGGCCTCATTTTTTCCGCTGTTACCACTCCTGCCAGGCCAGTTTTTCCACCCTGTCTGCGTCGCGCTCAAACCAGATCCAGTCAAATCCGGCCGCTTCCAGTGCTGCAATGTTATCGACAGTTTCAGGGCTGACCTGAGCGTTAAACAGCTCAGCTCGCCAGTCTTCAGAAGCAGAAATGCGCAAGAGCCAGCCGTATTCAGTCTGCTGCACCCAGAAGATTCCGCGCCCGGCTTCCTGCTTTTTCCAGGCTTCCCAGAATCGCTGCGAATCGCTTCCTGTCATGTGCCCTGTGCTTATAACGGCAACGTGATGACGTTCGTTAATTTGCATATCATCTCCGGTTCAGGATTGGCCCGCAAAGCGGGCCGGTTCCGTTCAGACTTTTGCCTGGGGGTAGTCGCTCGCGTCCGGGAAAGGCGGCTCGTCCTGCTGATTGCTCCCGCTCTGGTGCTGCCCGCTTGCCTGCTTCGGACCGGACCCCGGCAGCATCTGCATTTCACCGTCATTATCGATCACGATCTCTTTATTGCTGCGCATCACGCCGTCGTTACCTTCCCATTTGTTGTTACGGATGCGTCCGACGAAATACAGCATCATGCCTTTTTTGAAATACTTTCCGGCGGCTTCCGCCTTTTTTCCAAAAATGACAATATCGTGCCATTCCGTTTCTTTTTTCTCGCGATCATCGCTGTCCTTATAGCTGATTTCAGTAGCCAGCGTCAGGCTCGCAATGGCCGTTCCGTTAGGCGTATAACGTAGCTCGGCATCTTTGCCCGCGCGCCCCATAAGGATGACTTTGTTTTCTCCACGCTTGAACATTTTTCACCTCTCATTTTCATGATCGCCCGTGTAGCAGGCGGGGAAACAGAGGGGGTTATCCCCCCTCTTTCTTTCAGAATCTCACATTAGATTTCAGAGCCTTTTCGAAGTCTTTTACAAAGTAATTTTCGAAAGTAAAACCGCGATGAATCAGCTGGTTTGTTTTTGGGTTTCGCCATTCAACCCGAATGGATTCTGCGGAGTATTCGATTACCTCAATCTGGCTTTTTACACCCAGATAATCTGCGATAGCCATTACCGCGTTAAGTTTTTTCTGGTCAGCTTCTTTCATGTTTTTTCCTTCGCCAGCCGGGGCGCTACCGCCAAAGGCCGGACTGCCTTTGGATGTGATAATTATACGACTAATGAGCCATATAGACAAGAAAATAATCCCGCTTATCACATCTTTTTTTGTTCAGATATGAACAAATCCTAATGCTTATTTTGTCAGTCTTCCCTTATGCCTGGCCTGTTGTAGACAATCCGATAGTCTTTACACGGGCCATTGTCCCGCAGGAACTCCAGCGAAACCACGTTAGCAGCAGCGCGGTTAATGCACATGATCGCCTCCAGCGCCCCGAACAGGTCCGCATCGGCGGCCAGCGGAAACCATAAATCGCAGTCGCTGCCGCTTAATTTTTCATGTGCGCAGAAGTGTACTGCCCGCACGCCGTTTATTTCGGTCACAATTACGGTGCTGCTCGCGCGAGCGTCGGTCTGAGATTGCATTTTTCCCCCTGCTTATTCTGGCCCCCTGTGCGGGGGCCGTTTGGTTAGTCAATGGCGCGATATATCAGACCGGCCTCCGGGTGCTGGTCAGCGTACAGCTTCAGCCTTTCCTGCTGGGTGATCAGCATGTTGCAGATATGCGCATAGCCTTCGTCGTGGGCGTGCCAGATAAGATGATTCAGCGTGAACAGGGTCAGCACGATGCCGGTTGCTTCGGCGCTCAGCTCACCCTCGAACCAGTTTCCGCTAACGGACAGCGTGAAACGTTCGGCACTCAGCGGGTACAGAAAGCCGCTGCCGCAGGACAGCTCTACGAACTCCCATGAGCCGCCCACGTAACCCGCGCACATGGTGCGGGCGTGGGTGTACACGCTCGCCTCAGCGGTGAGATACCAGGCACCGAACAGGCGCGGCAGAAACGCCATGCGGCGGTTATCAGGGATAGTGCGGGCGGTGATGGGAAACTGGATTGTTTCATCAGACATTTTCTTGACTCCTGCGCCAGTCGGGGCGCTACCGCCAGAAGCAGGTTGCCTCTGGATGTGATAATTATACGTCTAATGAGCCATATCAAGCAAGCTGATTTTGCCTTCCGCAGTGTTTTTTTTTGCACTGCACCGCTCTCTTTTCCCTGTTAATTTTTTCCCTGGTTTTACCGGCAAAGGGGCAGCAGGCTGCCCCTTCTGCGATTATCCCTGCGGCTCGTTTATCTCAGCGTTAAAGTGAACGGCGGCGATGCGTACCAGGGGGATCACCGCACTTTCCGCATCGAGCACCCGGAAATGTATCACCTCACCCAGGTGCATCAGGTCAGCAAGAAAGTCCACGATGATTTCTGACACCGGGCAGCCGTCGCTGTCCTGCTCGTTCAGGCGGGCAAAGCATGCCAGCGCTTTAGCCGCTTTGGTGGCCCGTGTCTCGTTGTCTTCATCAATACAGCCGAAGTCCCATTCACCTTTTTCGATGCGGGCCAGCGTGTCAAAATAGGCATCCTGATGTGTCATTTTGATGGCTCCTGCATCCGGTGGGGGGCGCTCACGGCGTCAGGCCGCGTCAGTTTTTCAAGCGTTTCTCTGACAGAGCGAACCGCCTCAGACTCGTCCGCATAGAGTCGTTTTGCCGCACCTTCACCGCCCTGAATATCTTCCAGCCGCAGAAATTCCGCTGCCAGCTTAAGCACCTCCTGTAGCGGCCCGGCTGATACGGTGATTTTGCGCTCGCGCGCGGCGTCCTCGCGCAGCTGCTTCGCCAGGCTCCAGATCGTGTCGCGTCCGACGCCATACTGATGGTGAGAGTGGCATTCACTGATTTCTGCCAGAACGGATTCTGCTTCCTGGTGTGACAGGCACATATCACTGGTGCTGTCGTGAATGTCGTCAGTCGTCCAGATGAGGATGCTCAGGGGGGTAGAAGGATCGAACTGATCCAGCAGTCGCGCGCAGATGTCGTTTACGTTGCCGTGCATGGTTTATCTCCTGCGCCAGTCGGGGCGCTACCGTCAGAAGCGGGTTGCCTCTGGATGTGATAATTATACGTCTAATGAGCCATAACGCACAAGCTCTTTTTCATGTAAAAAGCGCGGGCACGCTATGCAATACCCGTCACTGTTCAGAACGGACGGCCAGTCGTCCCGCCCGCATCCGGCGAGGCGGCACGCGCTGAGTTCGCCGGGGTGGTAGT
Source organism: Pantoea sp. PNA 03-3 (assembly GCF_003201175.1). NCBI lineage: Bacteria > Pseudomonadati > Pseudomonadota > Gammaproteobacteria > Enterobacterales > Erwiniaceae > Pantoea > Pantoea sp. PNA 03-3. The sequence continues at coordinate 11,600 of NZ_QICO01000014.1, forward strand.
CAAGATGCTGGCAGAATGCACACAGATCGTCGTCTGAGACAGAGCGGGAAGGAATGAGGTCATGGGTCACTTTAAGCTCCTGCGCCGGAACGGGGCGCTACCGGGGTTGAGGTCAGGGGGCTTTCGCCCCCTGCGCGGGTTCAGTCCTTACCTTTATCCTTCATCACTTTAATCAGGCCGGTCACGGCAGTGATCAGGGTTGCGACGGCGGTGATAATCTGGGGAAGATTGTGGAGGATTTCAGAAGAGGTCATAGAGCACCTGTAAGGCTGGTTAGGAAGGTACTGATTTCGTCATCAGTGGGATTATTATACGTCTAACGAGCCATGATAGCAACCATAAAAAACGCCCCGTCTGGGGCGCTGTCATTATTTTACATACTGCCAGATGTGCGGCGGGATCTTATCCCACAGCTTCCCGGACGCGAGTTCTGCACGCCGGTGATCGGCAGCAGAATCAAAGGCGTCTCTGTCCTCCGGGGGAACCTGCCCGCGATCGCGCATGGATTCATACACTTTTTCCAGCGTGTCCGCGCTGCGGCTGCGGCGAAAGCGCAGCAGATAATAACGCCGCCTCGCCTGAAATTCAGTTTCAGCCATGTTATTCCTTTTCCGTTTTATCAAGCGCCAGGCACATCAGGCGCACAAATGCACCGCCATTTCTTTCAACACGCTCAGCCCACACCGCGATAATGTCCTGTTCAACCTGTACAGGCCGGTTGCAGTAATCGCCGGTCGGATGCTCCCTGTTATCAAGCGGGCGTTCTGTTACCGGGATGCCGCTGCATAGCAGCAGCGTTTTAACGTCTGACGCATGGTCTTTCGTGGTGATTATCTTTGTTTTCATCGAATAAGTCTCCGGTGTTACGCCCCCTGGGGGGCGTAACGGATGATCAGCCCCAGGAGCTGTAGAAATGGCTTTCAGATGGATCGGTTATGATTGCCCGTTCAAAACTTTCGATAAAAACAGAGGGGCTTTCGTACTCATCCCGGATGCGTCGGGTGATCGGCTCGCCTTTAAAGTCGTCAGGAACCGGCTTTAATTCGCCGGACATAGAACTGTCAGCTTTCACCTGCTGCGCGGCAATACGGCGAAGGACGGCTGTTTTCTTGCCACGCAGAGCCGTTACCTGGTAGAAATAGGTGTTGGTCTGCTCATAGCCCCAGCTTGAGACAAAAATACTGCCGAGCGAAACGGAACCGTTACGAAACTGAAGGGACTGGATAGTCATAATTATCACTCCTGCGCCAGTCGGGGCGCTACCGCGGAAGACCGATTGCCTTCCGATGTGATAATTATACGTCTAATGAGCCATAAACAGCAAGCACTATTTAACGTCCGGGCGCGATATTTCAGGCCCGGATTATTTCCTTTCCCTGTTAATTTTCAGGCCGCCGGGGCGGCCTGTGCTCTGGCTCAGACGCGTGGCGGCAGCATCCCCGGATAGTGTCGGGCAACCAAGTTGTTAATCTCATCAACCAGATCCGGACGCGTGAACGTGATGTGCCCGCTACCTTTTTTGAAATAGCGCACGGTGAAGTAATCACACTCAAATACTTCGCCGTTGAACTGGTTGGCCTTGAAAAACTCATCCAGTCTGGCCCCGTCAGATACGCGGTAATCCGGCACGTTGCGCCCTTCAAGCACATAAAACGGGCGCGCCAGGTCGTCTATTTTCGTATGTCCGTCAGATGAAAAGGTGATCCAGCCGCCCCGGTGCACGTCGAGCAGTGGCGAGATGATCACGCGCTTGCCAAACATGCAGGGATTATTTGTTTTGTAATCCCACGAAAGGGATTTAAAAATGTCGATAAGCCCCTGTGTGAACGTGTCGCCTTTGCTGGCGTTAAGCTGGCGGAACGTGTTCAGCACGTTGTCGAGCGTGATTTCAGGCATGTCCTTACCGGCAACTTGTTTATCCCATTCACTCCGCTGTTTGTTGCTCATAAGCGTGTACATGCCTGTTTCGGACATCAGGCGATCCCAGATTTTGCCGTCAATGACGCGCCCGATGGCGGTTTCTGCCTGACTGGTGCCCTTATCGCTCCAGCGGAGTGCGCTTTCAACGGATTTTTCAAAGTCGAAAAGGTACGAATCTTTCCCGGCCATCTGCATCAGATCGCGTGCCCTGCATAGCTGCTCGATGCCCGCCATGTAAACCCGGATGCCTTCGTTCCGCAGTGAGATAATGTGTTCAATGGCGGTGGACGGGATAGCGTCGGTGCCCTGCTGACGGCTGAAAATATCGACGGATGGAACGTTGTTTTTTTCTGACATGTTGACTCCTGCGCCAGGTCGGGGCGCTGCCGTTAATTCTGAAATCGGGCTGACTGTGCCAGCCCGTGCGGTTTATTTGCTGCTCTGGATCAGCCTGTCGAGCTGCGCGGCCAGCGCGTAGGTTGACGGAAAAGGCCCGCTCAGACGGGTGTTAGGGATTTCATTCAGGGCGTGCAGGCACGCTTTCAGCAACAGATCTTTCTGTGATTCCAGTTCTGCTTTGAGCTGTGAGGGGGTTTGTGGTCTGGTCATGGGGGTGACTCCTGCGCCGGTCGGGACGCTACCGCCAAAGGCCGTACTGCCTTTGGATGCGATCATTATACGTCTAATGAGCCGTAGTAGGCAAGTACTACTTACCTGATTAGTAAGTTTTTTTTAGCTTTTCTTAAGACTTTTCCCCCTGTAAATTTTTCTTTTTCAGGCAATGACGGGGCAGCAATGAGTCGGAGGGTTCCAGACCTCAGTCACCAGTGATCCAGACCTCAGACACTAGCGATAGCCCGAAACCCCGCAGGGGGTTCGGCGGAGCTGCACGGCTGGCCGTGCTAGCGGAGTGTGGCTGACGACTGCCCGACGGGCAGGAGCCGAAGGGGGCCCGGAAGTGTTTTTTTCTTTCTGCAGGCCTGCCAGAAAACGCCGGCAACCGGGCAGAAATAAACAGGGATGAGACGTTCTGAGAGTGTCAGAACAGGACTACTGGCTGACGCCAGGCCGGAAATCGCGGCAGAAAGGCTAAAACAGGCGACTGGGAGCGTTACTATGATTAAGGCAACATTGGGTACGTCTTTTTCAGATACGCCTTTACAGAGCCGTACAGCGCGTTTCAGGGCAACACGGGGTTAACCCCGTATTACCCCGCATGATCAGCCTGTCGCGTCAGCCCTGAGTTCCAGCCAGAAACTGGTTCAGTCCCTCACGGGAAGCCAGAACCGCCCTCCTGTACTGCGGTTCCCCGGTGGCCAGCGCTTTCAGCTTCTCCACAATATCGATCATCGGTACGGCAGCGTGCTGCTTACAATTCTCGATGTCGGCCGCATATTTCAGTAATGCCGTATCACTTGCTTCTTCAGCTGGCAGATACGCACGCAGCCACATCACATCCGCAAACGGATCTATCAGCTTTTGCAGCGCTTCGGCCGTGGCTTCAAGCGCCCGCCGGTCAGTTTTAATCGTGCCGGTTTCCGGATCAACACACTTCCCTTCCCAGCACTCAGGTACAAACGACTCACGATAATGAAAACCGTTGTCGCCGCTCTCAGCACAGGCCAGCAGTTTCTCGATGCTTTCACACGTTCTGTGTTGCAGCATTCTGGCCGTCGCCATCCCCATTGCATTAATCATAATGCCATGCAGGCCAAGCGCCTCCTGACGGTACTCCGCGGCGATATCATCCTGGGCAATGTCATTCCAGCGCATGGCCAGCGCCCAGGCTGTCCAGAGTCTTTCCGCCATAGCACGCTGTTGCGGCGAAGGGACGCTGTTGACCCGCAGACGGAGCATTTTTTTCGTCGCATCGTTCAGCGCTTTAAAGCTGATAAGCCGTGAACTTTTCGCCGGGACCACGTTGTGTTCGAAATCCACTGTACCCGCCAGCCCGGTGACGGAGCGGGCCAGATGCATTGCCAGCTGGTTAACCGGATCGTTGTTGTTATATGCCATGCTGATCGCCGCTGCCGGTTTACTGGCGTTGTTATTAATATCCGCGAAAAACTGCTGGCGTAATTCAAGTGGCAAGCCAACGGTAAGCAGTAAGCTGATCGTATCTTCCGTATTGGAATAATCGCGCACAAATTCAAAAATACCCAGGGCACGGTGCTGGCCGTCGAATAATTTTAAGTCTGCGTCCATTGGAATCTTGAGAATACCCACTGCCGGCGAGAGTTCGCTGGGGAGGAATTCAACATGACTGTCAATGTTTCCGGTGATTGACGGCAGTATGTAGGGGGCCCGTGAAGACGTTGCGCCAGCAACATAATTCCGTATTTTTTTCGCCCGCGTTTTGTTCGCTTCTCGCTGGCTGCGGTCCATAACATCGCCATCATCATCCATCGCAAGAATACGGCGTAACACGACCATAGGAACCGTCAGCATGTATTGTTCTGTGCCGCCCTGTATCCCGCGTGTGGCCGGCACTCTGAAAAAATAGTTATCAGCATTCATAATAACTCCTTCGTTTATCCGATACGCTCAGGACGCACATTTGCGCGTCGGTGTTGGCCCTGTTATTTCCAGATCGGCGGCAAGCCGGCATCGATGCAAAGGACGCACCAGACGGAGTACGCGATACCACTGTCTCCGTTCACCCAGCGGCGAACCGTTCTGCCGTTAACACCAACATATCTCGCCAGCCCTTCCTGACTCAGGTTGAGCACATTTTCCAGCAGATAGCGAAGCTCATCCCCTGTCGGCGGGGTCCATTTATCAGCGGGCCGGAAACAACTTTCGCGGATCGCGCCAACGTCAAGCGGTACGGTATATTTATTGCCCATAGCAAGGCTCCAGAGCAGGCCGCACCACCGTGCGGCCGCGGTTGTCAAATCAGACCATGTTCAGCAAAAGAGTAAATATCGCGGCTGCCCACAATCAGGTGATCGAGGACCCTGACATCAACCATCCCCAGCACCTGCGCAAGACGCTCAGTGATCAGCTTGTCAGCCTGACTGGGGTTAGTGACATCGGAAGGATGGTTATGCGCCATGACCACGGCGGCGGCATTGTGATGCAGAACGCGCTGCAGGACGATACGGGGATGCACGGTAACGCTGCTGATGGTTCCCTTAAACAGCTCTTCAAATGCAATCACACCGTTCTGGCTATCCAGAAAGAACATACAGAATGATTCGGCTGGTTCTGCAACAAGACGAAACCGCAGTAAGGTACGCGCGGCATCGGCACCGGTGATAAAATCCGTTGTAATAATTTTGCCGGCAATAATGGCATCTGCCTGGCGAATGATATTGAGTTCTTCTGCTGAAAATTTCATATATTTCCCTCGATAGGGGACCTGAGCACCGTGCCCGGCCACAAATATATAATAGGACAAATTGTCCTATATGTAAACCCAGCATCACATAAAAAAGCCCGTATTAACGGGCTTTTATGGACTTCAGTTTTTGTGCATGTGGTTCATCCAGATCCTGATAGCGCTGATAAGTATCAGCACTAGCCCTGTAACCAGACTGAGTGTGGCCAGCTGTTCAGAACTGCTACTAATAAAGTCTCCGGTATCCGCACTGTTGCCGAAATAGCCCAGCTTCGATCCGGCACCGTACACTGTCAGGGCTATCCCGGCCAGTGGGATCAGGGTGGTCATCACTGTCCCAATCACCCCGTCAAAGCTGCCACTTTTGTCGTATTTGTCGTTCAAGATTATCGCCAGCGCAATCAGCGCGCAGGATGCCAATACATAGTACAAAGCTGAGTTCGTTTTCTCAGGCGGCATCTGCTCCGTCACAATCGTGTACAGCGCGGAAAAGCCGCATAACAGTATCAGGTATCGCATCGTTGCTTCCTCTTCAGTCGGTGACGCTCAACACGCTCTCAGCGCCATTTTCGGCCTGTAGGTATAATCTTCCCATGCTTATGCTGCAGCCCCTCAGCGTGCTGCAGGCAGCGTCAGGGACACGGCTTACGTGCAGGTCAGGGGTTCGCAGCCATCACGAACTGGCCATCCGGACGCTGCAGCCGGGTGATTTCGCGTTTATGTGCGTCTCTGGCACGGATGATCTGCCAGGTTTCAGTGACGGAACCGCCCGGCCGGTGCAGACTCACCCTGACCGTTTTACGCCCCTCAGACAGGACGATGCAGTGCCCTGCATCGGTCTGCGCGGCGTGCTCTGTGTCGCCGCCTGAAGGCGGGCATTTATCAAATCCCGACACCGGCACCGCCTGCCCGTCGATGCGCACCTGATAGCCTGGCGAGATCACGGAAACGGGCTGAGGTGCATCAGGAAAATAGTCCGCAAGGTCGCAGGCTGTCAGGACGACAGGCACGCAGCCCAGCGCAAACAGCACGAAAAACCGTTTCAGGGCGGTTGGGCGTCCTGGATATGAGCTGCAGTCACGCATCAGGGGTTCTCTCCGGGTCGGATCGCGGTGTGTGACAGACGCACGGTGTCTGCTTCTCCGTTCGCTGTGTTCATAACAACAAGGTATTTTTCATCGGCAGCCACGACGTTCATCTGCGCGGCGTCCTTCTGATACACCCTGACCGAAACCACACGCACGGCGCGGCCGGCGTCATCTGCACTCATGGTTGTCACGCGCAGTGGCACTGCAACCTGCTTTGCGGGCTCTGGCGTGGATTCGTTGTAGCCCGGCTGCACCCGTTCCCGCACGGCCGCAACGGCCCTTTCATCCTGCTGACTGGCGGTTACCAGCGGCGGCGGTTTGGGCCTGCCAGATTTCCCCTGTTCACCACCAAAGAGTGAAAATCCCGCTATGACGCATGACAGAATCGCTGCAGCGGTCAAATACATACGCTTATTGCTGAAAGGACTCATAGTTAAGCCTCTGATCCGGATTAACTCCGCTTTTCAGTGAGATGCAGTGACGGGTGCTCACCTGCCAGCAGGAGCAGAAAATTGTACTCTCCGGTCTTGAGCTTGACGCCGCGCTGAGCGGGCTTTTCTTTGGTCTGCCAGGAGGCCGGCTTGTAGCCGAAGAGCGCAGCAATTTCGGCATGTTTCAGGCCCAGCGCCATGCGCAGCCGGCGTACGTCAGCGGCCGTGGCGGGCGTCCTGACAATATCCTCCGGGGTGAATGCTTTATCCAGGCGGTAGTGCGGATGCACGCCGGCAATGAGCATCAGCATGTTGTACTCGCCCGGACGCAGGCTGGTTTTATTGTACTGGCTGAGGTCGTCACTGATGGCTTCCTTTCGCTGCCACGCGCGCAGCTCGTACCCCATAACCGCACCCAAAGCAGTTTCAGTCATGCCGGTTTTTTCGCGGATCGCCTTCACCGTCTCCGGTTGCGGAACCACGCTGACCACCTTAATCATCGCCTTTCTCCCAGAAGTCAGAGTTCAGAAAAATTTGCACCTGACGGGTGCGCGGATAGTCATGGTGCCTGAGCGCTTCGCGCGTCTCGGACAGAAACTCACTCTCCTGCATCACCTTGTTAATTTTGCCGTTCCACTTACGGACCAGCGCCTGATAAGTACCGTTCTCCAGCTGATAGACCTCAAACGTGTACTTGCTGGCAGAACGCCAGCCCTCGTTGTAATAAACCTGTTTCATACGGTTATCCGGATCAACGCGCCCCGTTACGCCCGGTGGGCAGAAATCCCGGCTGCAATACGTCAACCAGCTGCCGCGGGGCAAACCCGGTGGCCGGTCCGATTCGCCCTGCCTGAACCCCGCGCGGCAGCAGGGCACATAAGACGGTCTTGGCGTGCCAGTACGCCTCAAAGTACGCGGGTTGTGACGGTGTAAACCGTTCGCAGCAGCGGACGCCGGCTGACCGGCACGGGAAATTAACAGGGGGAAAAATTGCATGGGACTCACTCCTTCGCCATTCGGGGCGCTACCGTTGATTGTGCTTAATTATACGACGAATGAGCCATATCAATCAAGCTGTATTACTTCGTGGCCACGATTTATCAGGCGGCCCGATCCGTACCGTGGCGCCACGTCCTGGCTTTCCTGCCACAGCCGGGAAAACTCATTCACGTAAGCGCTGGCTACATCCGGTACGCCGCTGATCTTCACGACGTTTTCCGCATTGCGGCTGTCTGCGCTGGCGCTGTAGTTGAATGAGCCCGTCACCAGAATGCTGCGATCGATGACCAGAAACTTGTTGTGCATCGCCTCGTAGCGGTCGTTTATGCGCACCGGTACGCCATTGTTGGCCAGAAAGTTGACGGCCGTGTAGCGGTTATCGTTGGCCTTGCGATCGGCTACAACCGCGACCGTGACGCCCCGCTCCATAGCGGCGCGAAGTTCGCCGGCGACAGGGCGGCTGGTCAGGCTGTAGGCCGCAACCAGGACCTCATGCCGGGCACCCTTAATGGAATCCAGTACCAGCCGCAGAGCGGTTCCGCCGGGAGAAAACCCGGTCTGAACCTCTACGCCGCTCAGCGCAGAGGCGGGGGAACTGCCCGGCTCCGCGACCGGGCTGGCCATGACGTTCGTGGCCAGCATCGCTGCAACTAACAGAACGTATCTCACTGGCGGCTCCTTCAGTCGTCGTCCGGGAACATATTCTGGCTGTTACGCCGGGTTTCTTCCCCGTTGCTGTCTTCGGCCGGCGTCGCCGTCGCAACGCCCCCGCTGCCCGGCTGCAGCTGCAGCAGCTGCACCGCACTGGCATTGCCGCCCGTGGCCTGACGAAGCAGCTCCGCGAGCCGGTTTATATCATCCTGCTCCTGCTGTGGCAGCGTGCTGCTTATAATGCGCTGGATGTCCTGCATCGAGGTCCTGTCCGTCATGAATTCGGCGATCAGGAACGGCAGACGTTCATCCTGCTTCATCAGCGCCGCGCCACAGAGCATCATGGCGCGCATGGCCCGGCCGCGCTCTTTCTGCGGCAGCCTTTCAAGAAGTCCGTCAGCCACCCGGTCCGCGGCGTTGCGGTCCGGATAGATGTAAAATGAGCACTTGCGGTTATCAGTCATGATCAGCCCTTCATTGCCACCATACCCAGCACCAGATCGAACTGCGGGTTTTCACTTACAAAGAAACGTCCTTCGCCCACGCCGGTTGCCGCTTTTACCGCCTCCGCCACGATGCCGGCACCACCGCCAACCACCATAACGTGCGTGAAGCCGGAGAAACGGCCGACCTCTTTGATGACGCGGTTGGTCAGGGTCTTTTCACGTTCCTGCATGACCTGCAGTACCTGCGCGCGCTGATCGGCGTTCTGCAGGTAGCTGGCCAGAAATGCGCTGTCGTTACGCGCCTGAATAAGCCGGTCGGCTACATAGGAGCTGGTTCGGGTGCTGACGCTGGTATCCAGCGCGTGCTTGACGGCTTCGGTGATGATGGACACGCCCGTTTTAGGATCGCATGAGGTTTTGACAAAGCCTGACATTTTGCTGCGGACGTGGGAAATATCGAGCGTGGTTCCGCCGATATCCACGATAAGCAGCGATTCGAGCTCGTTCAGCTCTTTCAGAACGTCAAAGCCGGCGGGCACGGATTCCGGCAGCACGCTGACTTTACGCACGGTAAAGCTCTCCTGACCCTGCACGCTGACCGGACGCTTCACGTTGGCTTTCTTGCGTTCGATATTTGCAAGATTCGGCTGGTCGTGTTCGTCCAGGTACTCGCTCAGCGGCAGCGTCACCACAATATCGATCGGCTGCGGCGTCAGTCCGGACTGCATCAGCGCATGATGGATGGCCACAACGTTAACGTCACTGTACTGATAGCGGATCTCCGTCGTGCGCACGGCATCCGGACTCAGCTGGTCAAAGCTGTATTTCTCGCCGTCAATTTCATAGTTCTCGGAGGTGCCCACGCCCGCACCGGAAATCCCCGGCAGCTTCATGGACCATTCGGGCTTGAAGCTGTTCGGACTGATCAGCGTCTTCACCGTACCGTTTTCTGACCATGCCAGTTTGATGTTGGTCGAGCCGTCGTCAACAAAAATGCGCATTCTGAACCTCACGTTGTTAGAAAAAAAAAGTACTAATCAGGAAAAACATAAGACACATATGGATTATTGCGTAAGCCGATCGGCGTGTAAAGACACGAAAGCGATTTAATTTAGATTAATATAGAAAAACAGAGAATAAAACGCGCATCAGGCCGGTACAAAGGCCGGCTTTGCGGATAAATATAGAAATACTGCGGATTAATGACGAATGAAAAGAGAATTACGATGACTAAATCTGGCGCTTGTCAGGAAGGGGCTGGAAATCGTCGGGTACGCTGAAACGCACGCCGAACTGACGCCCGACGTCGAGGGCAAACACGCGGGTATACTTCTCCGTGCTCTCCAGGCGTGTGTGTCCGGCATACGCCTGGATAACCTTAAGCGGCACCCCGTGCTGAACCAGGTGCATGCAGAAGCTGTGACGGAAGGTGTGGCAGCTGATAGGAATACTAAAAGTGACAGAGTCACTTTCTGCAAGCTCCACGGCCTTCCTGATCCAGTTGCGCGGCGTGTTATCGCTGAGCACGGGCCACAGCGCCTGCTGACGGCCTATGCGAAACGTCGTCATAAACTCCCGCACCTTGCGGACGTAGTGAGGATCGGTCAGCGGAACCACCCGGAAAACGGTGTCGTCCTTTCCCGGACGACCGCGGCCGCGCTGCCGCTGCTTCAGCGTCTTCAGCCGCACGAACGGCCGGCTGCCATCAAGCTGAAAGCTGCCGCCGGTGAGCGCCAGCGCTTCGTTTATTCTGGCACCGGTGTTCCAGAGCGTGTCAAACAGCACCTGCTGGCGCAGGTCTGGCACGTAGCGAAGAAAGGCGGAAACCTCCGGGGCCAGCAGGTAACGGGGCAGATCGGCCTGGGCCGCCATTTCCCGCAATGCCAGCGCGTCAGCGTAATCAAAGTAGGCATAGGTCACGCGATCGGCGCTGATGGCGTCGCTACGCGAATTCTGGGAGATCTGCAGGGGGAAAGTAGTCAATTTTTTAAAATCCGCTGATCAGGGTTTACTGCCCTGATTTTTATGATATTTGTCACTGAAATCGATAGCTTCCTGCATATCGAACGTCATACTGCGCGTGGTTGTCGTTGAGCTCCAGCTCTTACCGCCGGCGATGGCGAAAGCCGGCAGCGTTAGCCCGCGAAGCGGCTGGCCATGCCTTGCGGCAAAGACCAGCTGACCTGCCGGCAGTTTCAGCATGGCGGCGAACATGTCTGCACTGATTCGGTGACCTTTTAATCCACTCATAGCAACCTGTAGCTGAAGCCAGCACCCCGGCTGTTGTTATAAATCTGCTGGCCCGACTGGCCCGCATCCTCACTGTACACCATCATGCGGCGACCGTTACGCAGTGAATCCATTTTCCGGCGTGCGTCCCTGTCATCGTAGCGGACCGGCAGGCAGGCCCCCTTATCAGCGCTTTCGCTGTCAACGCGGAACACCCTGACTTTAACGGCGCTGCTGCGCACCTGGGCAGGATCTTCCCCGCTGACAAGGCCGGTCAGCTTCTGGAAGGTGTCGGCGGGGCTGCTGTATTCCGCCTGACTGAGATAGCGGCCGTTCTGCGTCAGCCAGAAATCCTGACCGGACGTTACGCGGTAGGTTTCACCCCGGCTGGCCAGACCCGATACACTGCAGAAGCGATCGTAATCGGACTGCCCCGGCAGCATGGCGCAGCCGGTAAGCAGCAGTGCCGGCAGCACCGTAATAAGTCTTCTGTAACTCATGTTGTTTCCTTCTCGATCTCAGTTTGCAGGGGAGCCGGACGGTAGCCCGGATAGGGTACAAACGGGGCATCGGTGGCAATCAGATCCAGCAGTTTCTGACCGCTGATCAGCACCATCCGGCTGTTACTCCGGATCAGCGATTTGGTTCCCTCGCGCGTTTTACCGGTATGGCAGAAGAAGCCACGGGCGCCGGCCCCGTTCAGGAGCGCGTCGAAATCACGGACGTGGCCAACCGCAATAAAGCTGGTATAGCGTTTCGCCTGGATGAACCACGTTCTGCCGTCAATGACTACCCGTCCGTCAATGCCGCCGTCGCCGGTATAGCGGCGGTTGCGGATCACCTTAAAGCCCCGCCGCTCGAAGCCCTCAAGCAGCAGCTCTTCAAACACAAACGGGTCAATTTTACGCAGATAGGCAATCTTCTGCCCGAAATGCGGAAAGGCGTTGATCCTGTCAATCACGCGGCCGGCGCTGGCCTGCTTGCGCTCATGCCGGCGGTTGCGTCGCCGCGTACCCCGCCACAGGAGGAAAAGGGTGATAACGGCGGCAAATAGATAGCCTGCGGCGTGCAGCTGATCAATCATCCTGTGTCCTCATCACCTCATACTTCAGCAGGTGCAGCAGTTTGTCTTTATTCATGTTTTTCATGGCTGGCCATTCAGCTTTCAGGGTCAGGGCAACGGTGGCGAGCTGGACAGTGCGGGGCACGGCCGCGCCGTCCTCGTACTTGACCAGGCTGGTCCGGCTGATCCCGAGCTCTGAAGCTGCCCGCTCCTGGTTCCAGTTCAGCCCCCGGCGCCAGAGAATAAGGTCAAAGCCGGTCAATCCGGGACTCTCCCGCAGGCGTTACGTGGTTTATCATCCTTTTTCCCCGGTTAATTTGCTGTCCGGATAGCGATGACGCAGCTGAAGGGAAAATCCGTTATAGAGTTTAAGCCAGGCAGAATCAGGCAGGTCATAATCCGTAAGAGCGGTATGCTTTGCTGACCATGCGTCAAAGGCTTCCGGTTCCATGCCGGCACCTTTGCGCGCCTGCTGCTCGTCGAAGTAGGCGCAGCTGACCAGATTTTTCCTGTCGTCCGTGCTGAGCTTCACTTCATTACTGTTTTCCGGCCCCGCCTGCCTGAGTGCGCTACTGGTTTCCGGTAGCGTCTGCCTGAGTGCGCTGCAAAGGCCCTGCACGCCTGCTTCACTCAGCATCTGCTGCATCTCCTGATTATCATTCTGCGCGTGAGCGCCCTGCGTCATAACCAGCAGGATGCCGGTCATCAGTAATTTTTTCATTTTTCCCCCGTCCTGTTCATCGCTTCATGGCACGCCAGAAATGCTGTGCCGTCATGAAAAATATACGTCAAAAATGTTCAGATATGAACATTTTTATAATACATTTAACAGGCTTATATATTGCTGACTGAACGGAGAGACGATGAACATCAAATATTATGACGAGCATGCTGCTGAGTTCGAAGCGATCACGCTGGCGCTGAAAAAACAGATGGAAACAATCTGGGGGGAGTCTCTTAAAGAGAACGGAGACACCCTGGATGATGAGGCCGTCTATGCCGTGCTGTTTGAAGAGCTGCAGTATAACTTCACCCCGCAATCCTTCAGCGAGCTGGACCCGGCGCAGACGCTGAATGAGGACCAGATTGCCGCGTTTGTGGCGAAATCGCGCCGTTACAAGACCGGTATCACGGTGAAATGCGTGCCGGGAAAACCGCACAAGTGGCTTAAAGCCTGTATTGCGCCTTACGAGAAGGCTGAGGGGACCAACCTTATCTGGATCGACGCTGCTGCCATTGAGCACATCGGTGCGGGATCGCAGTTTGAGGACCAGTATTATCTCAGTGTGACCACACGCAGCGGGCAGACTTACCGCGTGAATGACTTCCGCCTGCCCGGTCGCCTGCTGGAAAGTGCGCATGACACCCTGTTCAGGGCACTGAATTCAACCACCGGCGGCAATTTCTGATACGCAACTGCATCGCGCTGACCGGGGTTAACATCTTAATTTTCCGTTCACTCCGGACAATTAAGCCGTCAGAACGTCCATAACTGAAAGGCGTCCTTCTTCAGAGCTGGACGCCTTTTATGTCTGTAGTGAATGCCGCTCTCACTTAATCTTGACAGTCAGGGTTGCTCTGAACGCTAATCCAGTAAGCAGGCTCGACAACCCAGATTCCGCAATCACAGGCTATCGCCTTATGACGGCGGTTAACCAGCCATACCGCCCAGGCAAGTAAGCGACTATTTCCACGATAAAGGGTTCTGACTCCCTTTATCATGACAATATAACGAGGCTTCCTACTCATCTCTTCTCCTCACCGCCTTTTCCATTATTCGATCTCAGTATTATATCCCGATAAAGCATGCCCGCTTCAGGATGCTATGCGCCGGGCAGTAAGCTCTGTTCAGCCATACGGTCACTGATTGCATTTTAACTGCTACCAGATAGGGAAAACGAAAAAGCCGCTCCCTGCCAGCATCGTGAGTACAGTAGCAGGAAGCCTGAACTTCATGACATAACTGATAAAGAAGCCTACTACGCCGCCAAGAATGATGGCCGCGCCAAATTGTGCAACGGCAACCAAATCAATGCCGTTCAAAAAGCCGTTCATATTATCCAACGCGCTCATATAACCCCCTCCGGGTGAGTCAGGTTCAGCTTTCTGAATGCCCTGAGAGAAGTGTGAAGGGTATGCTGTCGTCCTCACGCCCGACCATTACCGGTACGTCTTTCCAGCGCTCCGTGTCTTTACCCCAGCGCTCCAGGTCCGCACAGGACAGACCGTGTTTCCGGCATATCTGCTGGATCTCGTCGTTCGAAAACCATTCAATTCGTAACAGGTGTTCACTGATCACCCATTCATCCCACGGCCTGCCATCAAAGGTGGGTTCACGCAGTCGCCAGTCCGGTGCATGATTGACCAGAAAGTTGCCGAACAGGCTGTCGGTTATCTGATAGATATCCGTATAGCCAACTTCACTGTCCGGGATAATTTTAAGATAGAGCATGCCCGCTTCAGGATGCTCTGCGCCCAGAAGTACGCGCTTTTCTGCCATCACTATTACTCCTTCACAACGTTCACTGTAGTCAGAGTTTTCATGACTCTTTCCCCTGTTCATCTTTCTCTGTCCGGCGGGCAAGCGTTTCCAGCGCCCTGACTTCACGCTCTCGCCAGCTCGCCTCCTGACGGTCCTTTTCCTCTCTTTCCACCTGCCTTATGATCGCGCAGGAACACCAGATAATACCCAGCAAAAACGCACCCGCCACAAACCAGGTGCCGTCATCGATGGGTATCAGGCTCTGCAGCCGCTCAGAAAAATTTGTGTTCACGTTCCGCCCCCCCTTTGCATGATGAACCCGCCGGCAGCCATCATCGCCGGCTGTTCCTTTCTGCTCTGCGCGCCTGCCTTTTCAGCCACGCCTTATGAAAATCACCCCTGACCCACTTGACGACGATCACCACGCCCAGCAGAGCGACGCCCGCCGCCGCCGCCAGTGGGTTGTACCGGTCAGGCAGAAACGTTTTGTACAGCCAGTCCACCACGGCGTAGGCACCCAGGAGGACGACCGACCAGAGCCAGGCATAGAGTCTCATACGCCTCTCCGCGGGCCGGTGATCTCAAAGACGTGAAAAACCAGCGGATGCGAATTCAGGTTCACCACGTTTTTGCCGGCAATGAACGGCATCTGCACCGTGCCAATAAAGGTGAGTCTGTCCTCCGGTGGCAGCTGGTCGCCCGTACCCGCGACCAGAAAGCGGCGCGGGGTTTCCGGTGCCGCGTTATCAACGCGCACCCACAGACAGATATCGCGTCCGACTGCACCGGCAGTCAGGATCTCTGCGCCGTCGGGCATGCTGATGGTCTGCCTCAGTTCCGCGTCCAGTACATATTTCCAGATAGTATTCATGATCACTCCGTTGTATTAAGCGGCAGCGCTGCGGGCCAGCCTGGCGGTCAGGACTTGCTGCTGTTATCCGCCTGCCGTGAAGGTCTGAAGGGACCGGTATCAACCGGGCCATAGAGGTCAATAAATGTTGCCAGCTGCCAGTACACAGCGTTGATCTGCCCGGTCATGGCACTCAGTAACGCTGACATGTTTCCGGCGGCGTCTTCCAGTACGCCCTCTGCCTGCGCCAGATGGTCCTGCATCCACTGCCAGTAAAGCCCGGTATTTTCATCCGGTTCGCGTGGCAGCGGATCGCGGCAGGCCGCCAGAGCCATAAACGCGGCCGATCCGGCAATGTCCTGCCGCAGTTGCTCGCAGCGCAGCCGGCACTGAGTCGCCAGGTAGTCACGTTCGGGGGCAGCATCAGGCAGTGCCGCAAGACTCTGCAGCGCATCGATGGCCAGTCGTACACGGATCAGCGTGTCCCGGAAAACGTCAGCGGGTGCTTCAGCGCGCTTTGACACCCGGAACGGCAGCTGGCCGTGCTGGACAAGATACAGATAAAGGTGGTTGACGGCCTCGGTCGGGCTGACGCCATGACGGGCCAGCACGTCCTCAGCCTGCGCCTTCAGCTGGTCTTCAATACGCACGGTCACGGTCTTCATTGTGGCCCCTTCACGGTGCGCGGATACTGCCAGGCGGCAACGAGCTGGCTGTCGGCGGCGCGTGCATCGAGCTGGGTTTTCTCCAGCCACCCGGCCCGGCTCAGCGGTCTTTTGCCTTCCGCGGCCTGTTCTGTCGCATACCGCGCCCAGAGACAGCCCTGCAGGTCATCGCGTTTCTGTGCGCCCAGCGGCCTGTACCGGTTCAGGTCACTGAAGGCGAGGCGGCACCATTCGTTAGCGGCGGCCAGCTGCAGCATGGCGTCAAGCAGGTGCTTATTCTCCTTTTCAATGGCAACCTGCGCGTCCGCCGGCCCCCATTTTCCTGTCTTGGCGTCATCTACCTGCATTCTGCCGGAAGGCGGCGGCGGATCGCCGGCGTTCTCCATACCCGCGATTACCGTCACCGGCAGCGCGGAGACAAAAAGCAGCGTCAGCAGGGTTTTGTTAAAAGTCATGCTTGTATTCCTTATAAGGTTCAGCTGAACGGGATAGGCTGACGGTTAAAAAGGTTTGCCGGAAATCATCAGCGCCAGCATCTGAACTGCGCAGTAGGCGCTAAGCGCTGCACATATCCCGAAGACAATACAGCCGAGTGTCATTTTATCCATCCTGCCGCTCCACTGTTATGTACTGCAACATTGCAGTGCACCATTACCTTACACCCCGGCTTAACGTACTGCAACATTGCAGTACACCATTACCTTACACCCCGGCTTAACGTACTGCAACATTGCAGTACACCATTACCTTACACCACGGCTTAACGTACTGCAATATTGCAGTACACAAATTAAATACGTTTTCGCCCGCGCACGGATTGCGGAAAAAACGAAATACACGCGAAAGGCAAAATTAACAGGGGGAGACGACAGGGGCGGGACAGGCGCGATCACTACATCTTGTGCCCGCGTCAGCTGCCTGAACCACAACATCCAGGCTTATCCACAGAAATTGGGGATAAGTGCGCCGCTGCGTCTTCTGCCGGAAAACCGCAACAGCAGAAAAAAGCGGTCACAGGGCACCGGAACGGCGCCGGATTTGCGTTTACCGGGTGACAGTTCAGTGCAGAAGAATAACGGGCGGTATTATCTGCAACGGCGGGTAACTGACCGCCGGAACGCAACCGCTGCGCACGGGCACAAAAAACGTGCGGTCTGCCGCGTTGTCCTGTGTAATGGCTGCCGTACACAAACTACCTGCGTGAGGCTCCTGTGACCCCCGACACCCCGACACCGGACGAACCGGCTGCGGATCTGCCCGCCCGCTGCGGCGGCAGGGATACCGCACACAATATTACCGATCAGATGTGCCGCGTGCCGGCCAGGGGGATTGCGCCATGACAGCCAGCCATGCGAAGCGGGTTTGCGCCTCAGACGCCGGCTTTACGCCGGCCAGCGCACGTCCGGGTGACTATGCCGCCCAGACCGCCCAGGCAACGGCCGTTCTGGAAAGACTGGCCGCCCGCCTGCACAGCGACGGTGAGCGCATCCGGCCTTCGGTGCTGGCGGTTGCCGGCATGATGAGTGAATGGTGGGAACAGGGCATCGCCGGCACGCAGGACCCGCGCGAGCACGCTGACCGCGCCCGTTTACAGGCGATGGCGGCCGCGCTGCGATCGTCTTAATCATTGCGTCACGGTCCTGAAGCCGCACGGGCTGCGCCGGTGCAGGCTACTGCTACACTACGGTGATGCGGCTTTTAACCTGTAACGGAACGGAGATAACCATGACCATACGATTTGTATTCAGCGGAACGACCCTTGCCGAATCGGCTTCGGACCGCGTGCCTTCCGTGGGCGATGAGGTGACGATCAGAACCGCAACCTATAAAAAGGGACTGGAGCCCGGCACGCTGATTTCCTTCGTCGTCAGCGATGAATTCCCGCCCCATTACGATTACAGCGGCGGCGGCGAACCGGTGATTTATATTGACGTCAATGACTATACCGTCCGGGACGCACAGGCTGAGGATTAGCCTGACGACACGGTTATTATCACCTTTCCGGCTGACGGGCCGGGCAGGCTGCGGGGGCCGGCGAACGCGCCGGCGTCAGCGCATGACCTATCATGTAAAGGCCTCCAATATAGAAGGCAGCGTAAATAATGATGGCCGTCACGTCTGTCATGTCGTTCTGCTGCATCCACGCCACAAACCCCTGAGTGCAGTTATCGATCAGCTTTTCCAGTTCTGTTTTCATCGTCTTTATTCCGCAGTTTCAGTTAAAAGTCATTCCGGCAGCTTATGGCGCTGCAGCGCGTCCCGGCAGCCGTCATAGCCCCGGTAGCACAGCGCGGCCACGATGAAGCAGAACGTGGCAAACGCAAACGCCACGCCGGCCTGCACCGGATCGAGCCCTTTCAGGGTATAACCCCACACGCAGATAACCAGCCTGAAGGCGGCCTGAAACAGCATGAACGCGCCCAGAATGCCGAAGCCCCACAGCCCGCATACGGCCGCCACCGTGCGCCTGTTCACGGCATACACCTCACCGCGCATCGGGTCACTGTTTTCCCTGTCTGATCTGTTCATAGTGTTTTCCTTATTTCTGGCCGGAAGAGTGCGCCGCAGCCAGCTCGGCCCCGAACCGCTGCTCTGTCCGCTGGCGTATCAGTTTCTTTGTCATGTTTTCCCAGCGGCTGACCGTCCTTTCCGTGCTCCAGTCCGGGTTATCAATCTTGTGCTGCACCATCTCCGGCGTAAAGGTTTCCAGCAGGATCAGAAACGCCTGTGGCGTACTGACGCCGCCATGACGTGCAAGCAGCTCCGACACGAAATGACAGGCTTCCCTGTCGTAAAAGTCCTCTCCGGGAAACAGATGATCACCCAGCCTGCTTGAATAACCCTGAAAATATTTTTCCGATTCCATTGCAGCCCTCCGGCCTGTAAACGCTGAACCTGCCAGTTTTTAACCGGTTATCCGGATACCTTTAATACCCGGCATCTTACGAAGGCCGTACAGGCAGGGATCATAAGGATATTTTTTCACAGTATATCCTTCTTTATGAGTGGCTTTCGGCATTCTGGCGGGCTCTCCGCTCCTGAAGCTCGATAGACAGTACTGACAGTGACTCCTGCAAATCACCTACCGTCAGGCTGTTATACATTAACTGCGTCTTAATACAGTCATTGTGGTTCTGACTATGCAGGTTGATGACTTCACTGACTTTTACCTTACTGAGCCCCGATACAAACCGTCTGAGACTGCTGTTATAGGCAGCCTGATGGCGAAGAATGATACTCTCAAGCAGAGCAATATCCTCTTCAATTTCCGGTACTGACAGGTCGCTGCTCATCACCTTACCCCGCATTATGTTCTGTGACAGATGCCCCGGAAGTGGGGCCTTTCATTCATCATGTCCCGCATTCCACTAAAAAAATGGCACAAACCTTGGTCATTGTAAACAAATGGCTGTACGATTGATACAGCCATATGACTATACAGAAAGGACAAAACATGACCGGATTTTTTGACCGCCCGAAGCGGGCTAAAAGCGCCCAGCTCACTGTCCGCATTGATGAGCAGCTGAAGAAGCGTGCGGAACTGCGGATGGAGGCGATAGGCATGACCGCCACTGACGCGGTGGAGCAGCTTTACCGCTATATCGCTGAGCATGGCCGCATGCCGCTGGCAACCAGCGTGGTGACGACCGACGATCCCTTTTTCCGGCAGGGTGAGATTACGTCGTTCAGTCTCAGCAGGCTGAACAGTGAAGACCCGGAAGACAACGTTCTTCGTGTGCCGCATGGCGCCCACTTTGCCGCAACAGCTTCAGCCTCATCAGACGGTAACGAAGACAGTCAGGCGGACAGCGACGCGACAGGTTTCGCCCGCCGCTTTTTGGCCTTTCTGGCAGCGCGGGGGATCAGCTGCAGTGACTCTGCGCGCTTTACGGCTGAGGTCTGTCAGTACAAATCAGTTGAGGGTATCCGCCGGACCGTTATGCGGGTCATGACGCAGAGAGGCATGTCGCATGCACAGTTTGTCTTTCACAATGAAACCGTGGCAGAGCTGCCGCGCCTGGCGGAATCGCTGCCACGCGAACTGATGACGGAATTCGGTTTTACGGCCGATGAAGCCGGCGTGGTACTGAACCAGATCCAGCCCGCGCGGAGGATGGAATGAGTAACGAATGGCCAGCCGGTGCAGAACGGCTCTCCGCGCAGGCGTTCCGCAAGCAGGTAAAGGATAAGGGCTGGATGATCAAAGCGGTGGCCGCACGCTGGCAGATTTCTGACACCTGGATGAGTAAGCTGGTAAACGACAACAGACGGGGCACGCAGTGGGATGATGCCTGCCGGGGTCTGCCGGACCTGCGCTGCGGTGTTGCGGTCATATCAGCGGCGGAACTCCGCGCGCTGAAAAAGGAAAAAGGTGGCTGGATGAACAGCACGCTGGCCGCCCGCTGGAATATGACAGAGCAGACGGTCGGTCACTTTTCCAGACAGACCTGCCGGGTGTTACTCTGGGACGATGCCTTTCGCGGCCTGCCCCATACCAGTGAGGACGCACCACCGCTTACCGCTGAAGAATTCCGGGCCCTGACGGAAAAGAAAGGCTGGACTTCAGGACTGCTGGCCGCACGCTGGGCCGTCTCACCCGGACAGCTGTCTGAAACGGTGAGCACCCCTGACCGGGGTTCTTTCTGGGACGATGCCTGTCGCGGTCTGCCCGACTTTATCTGATTAACCGTTTGCAAAAGGAGCTCCCGTGAAAACAAGCCTCCGTGGTTTACTCCGCTCGCCTAAAGCCATCTTCTTCATCTCGCTTACCCTGTATTTTTTATGTCAGTGCGCAGACCTGCATGTAGCGGCGTCCGGCGCCTCACCGTGGCAGCAGGCGGTGAGCGGCCTGTTTTTTAACATTGTTTTCCCGGTACTTCTTTACTGGCGGCTTTTAAGGGTGGCACATCCTTTCCTGCGCGACCCTCGCATGCTGCCGGCCATGCACTGCGTAGCCGGGCTGTTTGGAACCATTCAGCTTCATACGTTTTCAGACACGCTGGTAGGCTTTTCAAGGCCCTGGCCCGTACTGTGGCTGGTCCTGTTTACCGCTGCACAGCTGATGACGCTCGCGGTACTTTTCCTTCTGTGCCGCCGGTTTTTACGGATTGCCCGTGCACGGTGATAACCGCTTTCTGTCGCTTAACATGACACACACAGTTCAGGAGTAATAATGGGCACCACTATTCAGACCTGCGCGGAAAAACGCACGCCGGAAGGCTGGAAACAGATGGACGACGCGGTATTTCCCCGACCGCCGTCTTACATCGATGCCGGCGAACCCGCCTTCAGCCCTGAGCCGTTCAACTACCAGAGCTACGGTATGTTTGCGCTGTTTGCCGGCGTGCGTAACCGCAGCAACGGTCCGGTGCTGAGTACGCCCCGCGGCTTTCCCGAAGACATCACGGAATCTGCATTGCTGCATCTGGTGCCGGAAATTAGTCAGATCGAAACGGGGTGCGGTTACGGCGGGTTTGAAACGGAGCTGCCCGATTCAGTGGCGGACCGCATTGCAATGGCCGATAAGGAAAGTTATGGCCACAGCTGGCTCTCTGCCGCCGAGCTGCTGGCCTTCGACTATGACCGGTCATTTACCGATGTGAACGCCGTACCGCCGCTGGAAACGACCTGCCGGGAGTTTCTGGGCGAAATGTACTTTATTCATCTGGAAGTACTGAGGGAGCTGAACGCGGCGCAGGACATGCGCATACTGTTCTGCTTCTGCGGATAAGGCGCCGTGGCGGTTTATCTGCCTGTTATCGTGCGCTATACTGAACGGGCCAAAAGAGAATTTCACCCCGCTGCACGACGCTGACCGCGAATCAGCTGACGGCACCGGCAGAACAGCCCGCCCCGCAAAGGCGGGCTTTTTTGCGCCCGCGTCCTTTTTACCCTGTGCGTTTATTTTTTCCCGTATGTCGCCTTCAGCGTGGCCACCATTTTTGCGTGATCGGGTCGCAGCGCAAACAGCTGCTGTATAAGTTCGTCAAGGATCTGGCAGGCCCCCTCGACGTGGGAACGCCGGATTCGCCCGTCCGTATGGCTGCCATGATTGCCCAGGTCTTTCAGGGCATCAAACGCCGCGAAGTGATCACCCAGCGTTGCCTCGCTGTCCCGGATGCGTCGGGCAAGCGGGATGCGTTTCGGCGGATCGCCGTCCGTGAGCCGGGCGATGCTGAGCTCGTCAAGCAGCAGCTCCAGTGTCACGCGCAGCGCGTTGACGGCCGCATTGAGGCTGACCGGTATCAGCGCGGCGATTGTCTCCAGCTGATTTTTCACGCCCTCCGGACAGGCTACAGGCAGGCGAAACACCGGCAGGGGCGGGACAAAGGTGATGGCGCGATAGAGCGTATACCAGCCTGTCTTGCGCATCTGTTCATCGAAATCAATCATGCCCCGCCCCGTACCGGCTACCGCCACGGATTCCCGGCAGTCAGCCCGGCTGCACTCCAGCATGCAGCAGAACACTTCCCGGTCGTCCTCTTCGGTATACCAGTCCTCGCCGCGGTGGCGCAGCGAGTCAGCCGTATCCCGCGTGGTAAAGGAATCCGGCACCAGAACCAGCGAAGCGTTAAGGCAGGCCGGACAGCGCCACGCGGGCAGCCTGTCGGAGGTAAAGCTCTCATAAGGGAAGGGACCGGGCATCGGGTTTCATCGCAGCAGGAGGGAGGTGAGAGAAGTGTACACGCGCGCCACGACTTCGTGCTATGCGATTTCACTGCCCCGCTCTCAGCCCCTGAATATAATGAGATAACCGGAAACAGCTTATTAAAGCTTCAAAAATCACAGGGGGAAAAGATATTTTTTATTAAAAAATCGCGCGGTCTTTTAAAATATATTCGGCCATTTTTGTATTTATATTGGCTCGTTAAAAGTCGTGAAAAATCGCAAAGCCTTATATCATGCGGTCCGACAACCCATTACCACACTGAAAACCATAATGGAAGCACTTTTACAAAAAACTTGACTTTTTATCCGTAACCTGTTAAAGTGACTGCATAAATCGCTGATGGGTTCAGCGGTGAAAACTGGTAATCAGGGTCCGGAAGATATGAAATGAGCACAGCGTAAAGCAGATAACGGTGATCCGGATCGGAACCAGTTTATGCCCGGCGTGTGTCAGACACTCCGGGTATTTTTTTGTCTTAACGCAGTAAACGATATTTAAGGATACGGGGGTGAACTATGCGACGACGATAACCGACAGGCAGTAAAGCAGTAAAAACCGGATATTTATTTTTTAAACCATCATTTGGAGAAATGGCTATGAGAACGCCAGAAACGTTTATCAGAACCCAGAACCAAAATAATAAGAGTGAGATTTATAATGCTAAAACTGATGAAAAAGAGGGTCAACCGCAAGACCAGAAACGGCGATACCAGCACCACCATTTACACTTTAGAGCGTATTCCGGACCGCCGTAATCGTGATAAAGACGAACCGCCGGAAGCGGCTGAGCCGGAAAATAAAGGCTGGTTCAGGCGAGAGCTGAAAGAAATCAGAAACACGATCATTGAAGCGTCATTCAATAAGGCGTGGCATACCCCGATTTATATCGCGGTGTATGGATTTATTCAGCTCTACCTTCCGGGACTGATGGTACTGGTGCCGTGGCTGCCGCCGGTTGTGTTCTCAGCTGCAGCGGGCTATGTGGCCTATATCACCGGGGCGCTGCTCCTTTTCTACCTGCGCAGATTCGTGGTCTGGGCAGCAGGAAAAAGAAAGCGCAGATCAGCGGGAAAAAGGAAACAGTAATAAGAGTGGTCGCTCATTTACTGTGTAAATAATAACACAGCCTTACTGCCGGGGTCAAAGTCCGGCAGTAAGCAAACGAAGAAATAAAGGGTTCAGGCATGAAAACACTGATATTTTAGATTCCACAAACGTTTAACAGGGTCATATTTTTCTGAGCATCACGCTGTTATTTGACGGCGGGGACAGGTGCAACTTTTAATATCTTGTTACCCTGTTAATTTGTTTGTTAGCGGTAGCGGCGGCCGTACTCACGCTGACACGCCTCGCGCCTGCGGTCACGCTGGATCTGCCCGGTCAGCCGGCCTGTCAGCCAGTATGGCTGCAGTATCCATACGATTGCCGTCAGCATCAGCGGCGACCATATGATCCAGTCCGCTATTGAGGTAAATGGCACGCCGGCCCGAATAAACACTGACAAGGCTATTACCCCGATCAGCCGCATGGTCCCGCTTAAAGAGGGAAACGTCTTAAGCAGAGCGGCGGTAACGCCAAAACCACACGAGAGCAGACCTGCCGGCAGTCCCGCGCACAGGATCAGGAAGCGCCACCTGTCACCGCCGTGCAGCGCCGTCCCGTATTCTGCCAGTTCGTGCAGTGTATTCAGATGGTCCAGGACGTCGATTTCAGGGATCAGCATGGTTAGCTCCGAAGGTACGATATTGCGTGATGTTGAGTGGAATTTAAACTATAGCTTTACATTCAGCTTTACAAGCTGTAATTAACTCCGCATCACTTCTCAGACACGGAATCCGTATGCCAGATAAAAAAGTGACCGTTATTGCCGGTGAAACCGGCCCCGGTAAAACCCTCCCGCTGCGCAAAGTCATGCTTAATATCCGCATCGCTGAAGAGCTTAAAAAGCGGGCCGAAGCCATTCTGACCAGCCAGAACATCTCTGCCACCGACGCCGTCACCAGCCTGTACCGTTTTATTGTTGAGCACGGTCGCCTGCCGGTGCAGCAGCGTATTGTCACCGCTGAAGAGCCGGTTGAGTTTGTTCTTGCCGACGCCTCGCAGCTTGCATCAGCTTATCAGCCAGGCGAGATCCGGACCCTGCTCAACAATACCAACGTCACCATAGAGTTTGCTGATGGCGGCAGACGCCGCGCGTTTCTGGCGGAGGATGGCGTACAGTTTGCCTACCGCTTCCTGGCCTTTATGAGCGGACAGGGCATCGGCTGCAGCGAGCCGCAGCGCTTTGTCGGGCTGGTCAGCGGTCAGGAAGGCGAGTCACCGGCGCAGTCCCTGCAGGCCCAGATTGTCGCCCTTCTGACAGACCTGCGCGATCACGGCCTGACATTCAGCAAGAGCGGCGACACCAGTTGGGCACTGCCGCCCCATTCGCTGATCAGCGAGCTGAAAGCAGAGTTTGGCTTCAGTGACGAACAGGCGCAGATCGTACTGGCGCAGATCCGCCCCGGCGGCAACAGTGAGGAACACACCAATGGATGAGACCGTTCGTGACTACTACGAGTCAGCTGAAAACACGGCCATTTCCCGCCGGCGCGCCCTGGAAGAGCTTCGCCGCCATCAGCAGGATGCGCCGGAAGACGTGGCGGAATTTTACGCTGACGTGGGTGACTGCGATATTTATCAGGCGCAGGCCGTACTGCGCTGGCTGGGATACTGAGGGGCAGACATGGCCAGAAAAATAAAAGCCAGACCACGCTCGATACAGCTGGCCATTATGGTTCACCTGAGTATCGTGCTTGTCGCGGCCGTCATTGCGCTGACGCTGGAATACCACAACCTTATAGTCTTTCCGCCCACCTGGATTGTGCTGACTGCCGGGTACGGACTGGGCGGGGCAGAATGCCTCTGCTCAGGCCTTTCGGGACGCACGATGATCAAACGGTGGCTCACCGGCTTCGCGGGTGGCATTGCTGTCGGCATGGCAGCATTCGCCTTTTTGTATTCAGGAAGCGCATACCAGCGTGCCGCCGCGGCCGCTGAAGTCGAGACGCATCCGGAGAGGCTTACCCCGGAGCAGTTCAGTAAAATATATCCGCCGCTGGCCATTCAGGAAAAGAGGGACTGACTGCATGCTTTACATGTTGCTCTGCATTTTATTTATGGGAATGTCGTTTCAGCTGATGTTCCGAACCGTAACCGAAATTGGCGCAGGCCGTTTTACCGGTAATCGCCTGGAAGTCCTCGCGCTGGCCATGCTGCCGCTGGCGCTGGGATCACCTTTCCTCGCAGGCTTCTACACCCTTGACCGCGCCATGACCCTCGATCAGCTATCCCGTGCCTCATCATACGCACAGTGGGCAGGTCTGGCGGCCGCCGTTATTCTGACCGTGCTTTATGCGCGCCGTGCCTGGCGGGCATCGCGCCGCTTCTGGTACTCGGGGCTTGTCGTGGCCGGCGCACTGCTGACGTTCATCTTTGCCGACAGCCTGCAGTTTGTTTCGCGCCAGGATGCCGGCGTGATGGCCACGTTTGTGCTGGCAGAGGGAAGCGGGAACGACGTGGACTGCCCGCAGCCGGCAATGCTGATCCATTACACAAAAGGCGTGCCGGCTGACTGGCGCTGCCCGAAAGGCATTGCGATGATGTCTGATTCCTCACGCCCCTTCGTGCCCTGGCCTGACTATCACAGCGGCCGCAGTCAGCACCTGACGACCGTACTGGATACGCTTACTGACAGCGCACAACGCACAGAAAGGAGCCCGAAATCGTGAAAAAATTCCCGCAACCTGCCAGCCTGGTATCGCTGCTGCTCACCTGCATTGAAGGCATGGGGCTTGTATTGATCGCCTGGGTAGCCCTGAAGCATTTAAAGGAGCCGGCCACGGCGCAGGCGCAGCTGATGTTCAACGTCATTGTGGTCATCGGGGCTGTAATCATCCTGTATCAGATGTACAAAGACTATTCCCGCACCGGACCGAATCCGCGCGTCATGCTGTACGGCGCCGTTGCGCTGGTTTCGGTTCTCGCCGTAGTGGGTAACTTCGGTGACGATATGGTACGTGAACCGGGCTATCTGGCGCTGTTTATCGGCGCGGTGGCATTTTGCCAGATCGTAAAACTGAGCTGTCAGCTGGCAAGCAGCCAGCCTGACACTCAGCGCCTTTACGACGTGCGCCACGGCATGCCCGTTACGCTGCAGGCGCGCACGGCCACCGGACGGGACCGGCGCTTCATCGCCGCTCATGAGGCCGGACACGCACTGCTTTATGCGGCCTGGTCGCCGTATCCTGACAGTCTCCGGGTAGTGGTAAAAGCCGGCTCTGACGGCAGTAATTCGCTGGGTTACGTCAACGATGGCCAGCAGCGCCACCTGCTGACGGATAAGACGTTTGCCGAGTGGAATATGCTCATGTCACTGGCGGGCAGCGCCGGCGAACGCTGCTACACGGGCGAGATGTCGCTGGGCGCGATCAATGACAACCAGCGCTGGCTCTCCGTGGCCATACCGTATCTGAGCTGTTACCCGCAGAGCGGTATTTTCTACCCGGACCCGGCATCCCGGCTTGAAATCGAGGTCAACCAGCGTCACCTGTCCGCACTCAGGACCGCACAGAATGCCCGGCTTGAGGCATTTTTTGACCGTAACCGGGAAGTGCATACCCGCCTGACGGAGGCGCTGCTTGCCGGCAGCGCGCTGACCGGTGCCGATCTCCATCCGTTCTTTGCCGACGTGCAGCTGCCCGACGATATACCGCGACCGCAGAACGTGAACACGCAGGCCTGAGCAATCTCTTTTCCCTGTCTCATTTCACTGAAAGGGCGGCGCAGCCGTCCTTCTCAGTGCAGAAAGATGTACCAGAACTTCCAGTAATAGTCTGCCCAGCCAATCAGCACTTCCTTACCGTCCACTACGCCCCAGGTATGAAAGTCCGTGTCATCGCGGTGCAGGCTCTCTGCGGTGCGCACGCGGCTGAACTGGTGAAGGTAGGCGCGGTATTCATTTTCAGTGACGTATTTACGGATGGCCATGTTCGATCTCCTGTACGGGTGTCTGTTGCTCAGGCACGAACAGGATGCGGGCAAGCGGGGGATGCAGGGAGGAAGTGAGCGGCAGGTGCGGCCCGCAGCACGGCGAGGACACGGCAGCGAACGCCTTGCAGCCCGCGCGCGCGCTTCCAGGGTCTGAAATGGCAACAAACCGTACAGGGGAAACATGCGGCGGGACCGGATGCCGGTGAAAATCAGCGCCCGTCGTCAGTTGGCACAGCGACACCGTGCTTGGTGAGCAGATCCGCAATGGCCTCATCGAGCAGGCGGCTTTTCGGAATGCGGCTTGTGCGGGCAAGCTCGTCAAACAGGGGCACAAGTTTGTTTTCAAGGGATGAAGTAAATCGCTTCCGGTTTTTCAGAAAGGGCTCAGCCATTGGTTTCCGTCCTTAAATTATCAGACGGACAGTGTAGATAGCTGGCGCATAGATTAAAGTGGTTGCACATAGTGCCTATGTAGTGCTATATAGTACATAGCAACAGCGAACGACCAACACCAGAGAAAACCCCAGCCGCCGATAAGAGCGGCTTTTTCTTTTCCCGCAGTCAGTCAGCTTTATTGCTGCGACACCCGAGCTGACCTACACTCTGCGCTAACAATCCTTAATGATGTGACACATCATTAATTTTTAACAGGAGATCACCGGGTATGCGCCTGTCTTCCGTCCAAAAAGATGTGCTGTTTGTCCTGTGCGGGCTCACCCGGCGTGGCCAGATGAGCAATCCGCTGCCGGCGATGCAGCTGCTGACCATTCTCAATCAGGCCAGACTGCAGCCGGTTGCCGACACAAATTTCCGCCGCTCCTGCCATACACTCGCAGGCCACGGACTGCTGAAGCGCTATCGTTATCATCAGTCCCTGAATCTGGGCTTTGATCTGACGCCGAAGGGACTGGCGCTGGCCGAAGAAATCTACAACGCGCGCCTAGAAGAGGCTGAACCGTCCTGATCCGGAACGGCGTCAGGGGTGTTTAAGCTGCCGCGCGGGCCGCTCAGTCTCTTCCCTCAAGCATTGCCACACGCTCTTCAAGTGCTGAAATCCTTTCTTCTGCTGTTGCCGGCGGCTCGTCCGCCAGACCCTCTTCGTGCCGTTCAATCCATGCCGTGATCGCTGCCACCATTTCAGTGTTGGCTGACCTGTGGTGGCGTCCTGCCAGAGCGTACAGCTTTTCCTTAAGCTCTTCAGGCAGTCGCAGATTGACCTGCGGATGACGGTAGCGACGTTCACTCATAGTGGGTTATTCCTCCGGTTAGCTGCCTGCATTATCGCAGAAAAGCCGCCGGAATATCCTTCCATCGCGTGGTATAGGCGGGTGAGAGAAGGTCACGGCGCATGGCGTATGACGGATCGATGCCCTCGCCGGCAAAGAACACGCGCGATCGTCCGTCACGGTTAATTTTATCCAGCGTCGCCATCAGGCTTTCACTGCCGCGACGAACCGACGGCGGCGTAAAGAGGTCCAGCTGCGTTTCGCGGTCCTGCAGATCAGCCAGCATCACGCCCGCTTTGGCATAACGCACGCCGTCACGCCAGATACGCGCCAGCCCGGTCTGAGCTGCCTGGATGATGTCGCGCGTGTCCTGCGTGGGCATTGTCAGCACCTCGGTTGCCTGATTGCCGTAGGGCGCACCCTGCGTCTCATAGGCACTGCTGCGGATAAATACGGACACCACGCGCGCCCAGCGCTTCTCCTGACGGAGCTTTTCCCCGGCCCGCGTGGCGTAGCGGGTGACGGCCTGCTGCATATCTGCCAGCTGCGTGACGCGCCCGCCAAATGAACGTGACACAACCAGCTGCTGTTTGGCCCCGGCGCCTTCCTCCAGGGCAAAACAGACCTCGCCGCGCAGTTCGCGGATAGTGCGCTCAAGCGTCACGCCGTACAGCCGGCGCGCCAGCCGGATATCCATCTGCGCCAGCCCCAGAGCCGTCGTGATCCCCATACCGGCCAGCCCCTTTTCTGTCCGGTGCCCGACGCCCCACACATCACCGGTTCCCACCAGGCTCATGAGTTTTTTCAGCCTGTCCGGATCGCTCAGCGCGACAACGCCACGGGTCGCGGGCCAGGTCTTGGCAGCATGGTTGCAGAGCTTGGCCAGCGTTTTATTCAGGGATACCCCGACGCCACACGTCAGGGTGGTCTGGCGCTGCACCTCGGCGCGCAGCTGCCGGCCGAACGCCTCCGGCGACATCACCTGACTCATGTGAGACGCATCGGCAAACAGTTCGTCGATCGAGTAAACGAAGGTCCGGGGTGCCAGGCTTTCCACGACGGCCGCAAAACGCGCGGAAAAGGAAGCGTAGAGAGTGTAATTGGAGCTGAAAACGGCCACGTTGTTCTTTTCCAGCACCTGCCGGCAGCGGAAATAAGGTTCACCCCGCTTCAGGCCCAGCGCTTTCGCCGCCCGGTTAATGGCGACAAGCGCCCCGTCGTTGTTACTGAGGACGACAACGGGCCGCCCGCGCAGATCGGGCCGGAAGGCTTCTTCGCAGCTGCAGTACATGGAATTCACGTCAATCAGGGCCATCATGGGGCATGGCTCATTACAGTGAACGTCACCACGCCCCAGATCTGCAGCGTATCCGGATCAAAGCGGATGGGTGCAAAAGCCGGGTTAAGGGGCATCAGGCAGGGGTAGGGGCGCAGCTGCAGCTGCTTGACCGTGAACTCATTGTCGATGCTCGCGATCACGATGCTGCCGTGACAGGGCTCTTCCGCACGATCGACAACCAGCACGTCGCCGTCATGAATGCGTGCATCGCGCATGGAATCCCCGGTGACCCGCAGGAAAAAGGTCGCAGAAGGCCGGCGCACGCAGTAGTCATGCAGATTCAGCTCATTTTCTTCGTAGCCTGCTGCAGGGCTGGGAAAGCCGGCCGCCACAGGCTCGGCAAATAACGGCAGCAAAATACCTTCGTCAGAAGGCAGGGGAGTGATCCGCTCCAGCGCCATAATTGTCAACCTTTTAATACTGTATTTTTAAACAGTATATGACTGAGATTCGGCCGCTGGCAATGCCGGCGCAGAAGGTTGTGCCGGCAATTACGCTAGTTGGTTGATTCAGGTGAGAATTACGGAAAGGCTCGCCAGCACGTCATTATCCCAGCAGCAGACCCAGCGCGGTTGCCTCCATATGCAGCAGAACCGGCAGCAGAAGCCCGCCACTGCGTATGCGGGCCGCAGACGTGATGAACCCAACCATAAACATTTCTGCGAGCGTACTGACGTTCTGATACTGCGTATGCACGGCGGCGAACAGCAGGGAAATCAATACGGCACCCAGCCAGCCAGTCCAGCGGTACTTTGACAGGAACACGTTCAGCATGATCCCGCGAAACAGGGTTTCCTCATTCAGCGGCGCCAGGATAAAAATGGTCAGCGTGGTGCTCAGAACGCCGGCGGCGGTTTTTCCGGCGTAAAGCTCCGACACGAACGCTTCAGCCGGCTGCCCGGCGGCTTTGCCCCAGAGATATTCCGCGACATACACAGCGGCCATCGCGATAACGAGCCACAGCGCCCCCACGTTGCGAAGCTGTCCCGTTACCGGCAGCGGTGCTACCCAGCAGCGGTAGGCGAAAAACACACACAGAAGGTAAAGCAGTACGGCACCATGCCCCACAAACATACTGTGCTGTCCTGCACCGTACAGCATGACCGCCTGCCCCATAACAAACAGAGTTCCGTAAACGATCGCGAAAGGCGAGAGCCAGGCGATCATGTAACTCAATAAATTTTTGTGCGGATAGTGCATTTTTACTCCTGTCTGAACTGAATACGTTTTGACTTGACTTTGATAGTTTCTACCCTGTTAATTTAAATGATTCTTTCATCCAATACCGGATTTTTTAACAGGAGAATGAGAAATGAAGTTAACTACGAAACTGGCTTTGATGTTCGCTGTTTCCGCTGTCAGCAGCAGCGTACTGGCAGAAACAATAGTGGCCCCTGTTTCAGATAACATTATGAAGCAGCAGCTTGCTCAGCAGGCACAGACCAATCAGCTACTTCAGACACTGATCGCTCAAAACTCGTCTTCCGCTGTATCCCTGACCGACACACAGAAAAAAACCGCCTGTGTGTATGACAACAAATACTACAGTGGTGGTGCCCTTATCACTGTTGGCGCAATGACGATCCGCTGCGGCCGTGACGGTGACTATCCGGCCTGGAAAGATCTGAATGACGGAAAAACCGTATCACCTGACAGCAAATGATATTCACCCTGTAAATTCACTTACAGAGAAAACGAATTAATTTAAAAAACTCTCCTTTTGATGGTATATTTTTCAAACGAAAATTAAATCAATAGGAGAGTGTTATGGTTGACGTACCGCCCTCAATCCCGCTTCCTACCTGCATGATAGAAGCAGCCAATCTCTACCACATTCCACTCCGCGGATTCCTTGCTCTATGGCTTACGGAAGGCGGAAAACCCGGAATGAAAAATAAAAACAAAAATGGCACCTATGACTACGGCGCTTTTCAGGTCAATACCATCTGGGCTGACAAACTGCTTGCTGATTTTGGCGTTAAAGCTGAGCAGCTGCAGAACGACTTCTGCGCCTCTGCTTATGCCAGCGCCTATATCCTCAAATACAACATCATTCTCGAACGCGGCGATTTCTGGCAGGGTGTCGGCCGTTACCACTCCAATACGCCAGCGCGCAAGGCCTGGTATATCGGTCAGGTCTATCAAAATTCACTGAGGTTCTGATGCAAAATCAGCAGCAAAACAAAGGGGGCGGGGATGACGGTCTGATGATCGCCGGGGGCGTGCTTATCATGCTCACGGTGCTGTGGCTGGGTTTCCGCGATTATGTGGTGTACGGCGTATGCTACCTGCTTTACTGGCTCTACAGCGTCTTACCCGATGCCATCACGCCCGGCAATGCCGGTGAACGCCGCGACATGCTTCAGTCTGCCGCCCGGTACAATCATCAGGTTTCATTGTGGGATTTTATCGGTGTAGTGAATGACACGGCCAGCGTCCTTTTCCCCCTGTTCATTTTAATCATTGGCCTGTTTGTCTGGCTTATCTCGCGTAACCCTTACTACCGCCTCACCCGTAAGCTGACCATCCGCAATCTGCCGTGGGTCATGGTGAAAAACTACCCCGGCATTGCGCATATCCTGGCCCGGTTTGGACATTTCGATCAGCTGCTGCTGAACGAAGATCCTGAAGAGGCCCGCAGTGCGCGTTCGCCAGTGGAATTCGCGGAGCAGCACAGCCTGGTCGATAAAGCCCGCCGCCGGCTGCGAAAAAAAGCCGCTCATAAAGTCTTTCTGGCACAGGTGAACCTTGTGCCGGACGGTGCCGCGCTTTCACTGGCGCCGTGGGAAAAGGCGCTGGCCGCCTCATTCGTTCACCTGCGCTTTATGGGTGACCGCCCCACGGCCAAAGCCATACTCGACGACCTTAACCGCTCCTGCCTGCGCACCAAAGACGGCTTCCCGGATTACGGCCTGGCCGAAACATTCTGGACCACGGCAAGCGCGTGTGAAGACTTCCGCGCCTTTGCCGCCGGACACCGCAGCTCACGAACACTGCTTCACGCCCTGTTTGATGATGACCTGCAGCTGCCCTCCGCACACTTCCGCTGGCTGAAGGGCGTCGATCGCACGCTGTGGTACGCGCTTTCCAGCGTCGGCCGCGGCAAATACTTCATTGAGGGTGCCGGCGTTATTGCCTGGAGTCAGTGTGAGACGTATCGCCGGACACTGACAGAGGACAGGGTTGTGATGTTCCCGCCCACAGTGCGTGCGGCTGTACTCGGCCTTGAGCTCGACCTGCTGCATTTCCGTCTTGTTGACCGCCGCGAACCCGCGATCCCCGCAGCTGAACTCCCGGAAGACGTTATTCCCCCGTTTGCTTTTGAATCTGAAGAAGATGCTGACGGGCCCGCCGGCTTGCCGCCAGCGGACGCTGCTGAGCCTGAACGCCCGCGCCTGACCGACGATGAATCAGAGCCGGCCAGACCGTCATCTGCCCCCCGAATTGATCACCTGGAACTTTAAGCGAGGAACCATGAAACTTACCGTAAAAACCGACCGGAACACGCTATTTCTCTCTTCTGACGGAAGCTATCAGGAACATGCGCTGCACACTTTCCCCCTGTCAGCCTGCCATTTTGGCCTTGAGCAGGATCACACCAGTGGCCATACGCTGACGTACCGCGGGCTGAACGGCGAAGCAGCCCCGCTGTTCCGTTTTGAAAATGAATATCAGGCCATTGAAGCCCTTACCGGCATCCGCAAAAAGCTCCGGCAGCAGCGCGGGCTGAACAGCGTGCGCAGTCTGGCCACGTTTGTGTTCTGGCCGGTTGCCGCACTGGCATTCATCGTGTCAGTGAACGGTGCGATCATGAACATGAACAGGACTGCTCAGCAGCTGCCGGCAGACATGTATATCCCGGTTCCCGGCCAGCAGGCGGCACCTCAGCAGCAGGCACCTGCATCCCCGCAGCCACAGGTTCAGAAGCAGCCCGAAGCCCCTAAAAATCTGGCAGCTAATGATATTCTCGCGCTGAAGGATGCTGTCACTGATGGCCGCTTTACCATCTCCCTTTCCGCCGGACATAAACACACGCTTTACGTGTTCTCCGACCCGATGTGCCCGCACTGCCGCGATCTGGAGCCCCGCCTGCAGGAGCTGAGCAAGCGCTATAACGTTGAAGTCTTCCCCGTGTCCGCTTTTGGCGGATTACGTTCTGTTGTGCGTACCTCGATGGTTCTCGATACGGCTAAAAAAGACCGGGTTAAGCGCTGGCAGGATGTTATCAGCATGGGTATGACCACAATGGACCCGAAATTTGACGATCCCAAAGCGGTACCCGATACAACCGGTGCGCGCTTGTCTGAGGCGAATGACATGGCTTATAACAAGTTCGGTTTCATTGGCACGCCGTCAATCGTTGCCGACACAGGGGATGTGCTGCCCGTGGCCGTCGTTTTAGACGACGCCCAGCTGCAGCAGACGCTTGGTGAATAACCCGGAGACGTCATGCAACAGGAATCTGTAGACAGTAAAAAAGTCGTCCGCGGCGCCGGCTCCTTTATGGAGTGGTTCCTTACCCCCAACGTTCAGTTTGGCCTGCTGGCCATTCTGACGGTGCTGGGGCTGCTTATCCCCTTCACCATGCTGCTGAGCATTCTGTTCCTGCCGCCGCTCATGGTGACGTTTTCAGACCGTAAGTTCCGGCCGCCGCTGCGGATGCCTAAAGACTCTGAGATGTTTGATGACACCCTGACGACAGAATCACAGGAAGAATTCCGTCTGGGGCCGATACGCCTGCCGTATAAGGTCAGGAACCGCAACAAAGCGAAGGGGATCTTTTATGTCGGCTACGAACGTGGCCGGCTTTTCGGCCGCGAGCTGTGGCTCAATATGACCGACCTCCTGCGCCACATGATGTTTTTTGGTACCACGGGCTCGGGTAAAACAGAAACCTTCTACGGCTTTGTCGTTAACTTTCTGCTGTGGTGCCGGGGCTACTGTCTTTCTGACGGTAAGGCTGATAACAAGCTGGCGTTCGCCACCTGGTCGCTTGCCCGCCGGTTTGGTCGCGAGGATGATTACTACGTCCTGAACCTGCTTACCGGCAGCATCGATCGGTTCGTGAACCTGGTGAAGCAGGAAACTCAGCCCGCGCAGTCAAACTCTGTAAACCTCTTCAGCGTGGCGCCGCCCACGTTCATCATCCAGCTGATGGAGTCCATGCTGCCGCAGGTCGGCGGTGATTCTGCACAGTGGCAGGACACGGCTAAAGCCATGATGAATGCCCTGATCAACGCGCTGTGCTACAAGCGCGCGCGCGGCGAGCTGCTGTTATCGCAGCGCACGATCCAGAAAAACATGTCGCTGCCGGCAATGGCGGCGCTGTACGTCGAAGCGAAGAAGAACGGCTGGCACAGTGAGGGTTATGCGGCACTGGAAACCTACCTGGAAAACCTGCCAGGCTTCCAGCTGGACAATGCGGAATATCCGGATACCTGGGAGGCCCGTGCCTATGAACAGCATAACTACATGAGCCGTCAGTTCCTGAAAACGCTGTCGCTGTTTAATGAAACTTATGGCCACGTCTTCCCGGAAGACAGCGGCGATATCCGTATGGATGATATTTTCCATAACGACCGCATCCTGATAGTCATGATCCCGTCACTGGAACTGTCACGCGGCGAAGCATCAACGCTTGGCCGCCTGTACGTGACGCTGCAGCGTATGACGATCAGTAAAGACCTCGGTTACCAGCTGGAAGGTAAACAGGAGGAAGTTATGCTGACTCATTCACTGAAAAACACGGCACCTTACGGCATGATTTATGACGAGCTGGGCCAGTATTTTACCAGCGGTATGGATACGCTGGCCGCACAGAAACGCTCACTGGAGAAAATGGGGGTCTATTCTTCGCAGGACCATCCTTCACTGGCCCGCGGCGCGAACGGTGAAGTGGACTCACTCATTGCCAACACGCGCGTGAAGTATTTTGAGTCGATTGAGGACCGCAAAACCTTCGAAATCCTGCGCGAAGCCGTGGGACAAGATTATTACTCAGAGCTGTCCGGGCAGGAGGCTGAGCAGGGCACGTTCTCTAAAAGCATCCGGGAAGGCGATAAATACCAGATCCGCGAAAAGGATCGCGTCAACATCCGCGAGCTGCGTAAGCAGACCGAAGGACAGGGCGTAATTTCGTTTCAGGACGCCCTGGTACGAAGCGCCGCGTTTTACATCCCCGATAATGAAAAGTTCTCCAGCACGCTGCCCATGCGCATTAACCGGTTCGTTGAGGTTCTGCCTCCCACGCCGGCAACGCTCTACAGCATTTATCCGGAACGTCGCGATGACGAGCTGGCAGAAAGCAATCCGGATGAAATGCACTTCCCGCCGGTTAAGTTATTTGGCTACGACAAGTCAGCCAACAGCCTGCTGGAACAAATCGAGGTATTTTACGAGCTGCAGTATGGCGCCATCGGGCCGGAAATGATGTCGGTATGCCTGTTTGAGCTGTTTGCTGACTGGCTTGAGGATAAAGACACAGACGATGTGCTCTACCATCAGCAGGAAGACTTTTTCCCGATGATCGAGATGTAACCCTGAGCGCCAAAACAAAAAAACCCGATCTCACCAGTCGGGTTTTTTTTACCCCCTCCTGCTGAAATCACGTTAACTCAAATAAGCGCCTGAAACGCTCCCAGTGGCCTTCACTGCAAAAGAGCAACATTCCCCTGTCTTCACCCTGTTTAACGCGGCTGAGAGCGGCTGATGTGGATAACTGCGGCTAAATCACATCTCTTTTCCCTGTAAATTTTAAAATCTGTCAGCCGGCACGGAGGTGATTGCCTGCAAGGCACTGCAGTGGCCTGCAGACGATATTTCCGTGCCAGGCCTCCTGCAGCAGCGCCCGTGTATCATTATCCCCCTGCTACTGCGAGCGGGCGGTGTGACGCCTGTGGCGCACCGGGCGCGTGTGCAGTAGCGTTGTTGGACGGGTTGCGTTGCGCAGCCCGGACGACTTACGGGGATGTACTTAGTTACATCATCCTCACCTGTTTTTTTCTGCCGTGCCACAGGCACGGCGGGGAAAAACACGGCGAGGGCAAAAGATTAACCGGCATCGAAATAAGCACTGAGGGTTTTTGCCCGGCGAGTCTGCCGGGTGCTACCTTTAAGGGAGCCCGCGACCGCTGCTGTCCGTCGTGCCGCGTCAGCGGCGCTGAAAGGACAGACATTCCCCGTTATTCACAGAAAATCCCGCCTGAATAAACTATTAACTCTTTTATGAATTAGATCTTTTTAAAGAAGTTAAGAGTATTTTGCGGCTTGCTGATTTGATGATTGCCCGTATGTTCGTTTTCTTGTTTGCGGGTAATTGTGTAAAAGGTGCCGGCATGGCCATCTTATCCACCGGACATTCATTTTCGGGAAAAATGGCCGCTGGCCAGAAGGAAAACGTGCGCGTTTTTTGGTCGGGTGCGGCCGGCTGGCCAGCACGAAAACCGCCGGCGGCGGTTGAAGATTTACGGGGGAAGGAAATCAGTGGTAGTCGGGTGGCCCGGCTTCCCTCTCCAGTCCTAAATCGAGCTGGTAGAGGTGGCTGTACACCCGCTGCGCGAACTCACGGGGCGACAGCGCGTGCAGTTCGTCTCTGGGCAGGGTCCGCATCAGGTGATCGGACATGGCATACACGCGGTCATCAAACGGCTGCTCGGCCAGTTTCTTCAGCTTTTTCTCGCGCTTACCCTTCAGAGCCGCTTCCCGCCGGCGCACCAGGGTGGCATGTCGCATTCTCTCATACCAGCGCTTGCGGGCGGTTCTGACAGAGATTTCTTCGGCGTGGCCATCCTCGTCGCGGGTGATCCAGCCTTCTGCCTCAGCCATCACATACTCGGCCTGCTCAGCATAGAGCTTATCGAGATCGACGCCGATCATTTCCCACAGGCGCGCGGTCAGCACAACGTGCTTGGGGAACCACTTGCGGTTGAACGGGTCCCAGGTGACGCCTTCAGGCAATGCCAGGAGGCCGAATTCCATCATGTGCTCCAGCAGCCGGCTCACGCGCGTTACGGTCACTTTATTAATGACGTTGCCTTTGTCGTCCTTGTCGCTGAGCTGCCAGGCCATCTTACTGAGATTGATGGTATCGATATGGGTTGCTTTATCCACGGTGCTGACCATCAGCACAACGATTGCATCAAGCAGGTTTTCCCGTTCCGGCCGGAAATCGCGCTGGCGCCCGACCTCCTCACGCAGCTGCACAAAGTAAGGGTGACGTGAAATGCGTATACGCAGGCTCAGTTCACCGGTTTTGCGATCGCGCTTTACCAGACGGTTGTAACCGTGGCCGATTTCGCCAGGCAGCTTTTTGAAGTTATCCGGACGGAACCAGCGCGGATTCGGGCACTGGCAGGCTGTTGAATGGGTTCCCCGGCGCCGGCGAGTCTTGCGCGCAGGTGCAGAACCATCGCGTAAAGTCAGCGATTCCTGGGGATCAGGTGAGGTGTGATTTTTAAGCCAGTTGATGAAAGACGGTGTAAGTCCTTCAAATGACTCAATATCTGAAAATTCTAAGGAGTGTTTGTTTTTCTGATTCACCAGCCCCTGCACATATTGGCCGGGCTGTATTGCAATAGAGTACCCATTTGCTATAATCCTTTCTGCCAGCAGGCAGTTTCGACCCCCTGATTTCACCTCCCCTACCGGCCAAAGTTTGAGGGGTGAATCAGGGGGTTTTTACTTTGTGGCTCCAGCCACTTCCCCAAGCGGTACATCTCCGGGCCGCTCTCCCCGTACTTAATTCAGTAATAACCCCGTAAGGTTATGTAAACGGCGCTTAACATATCATGTGGTTTTTTACAGATCAATGCGCGCTGTTTAATGGTTACAGAGTAACTTCAGTCTCCTGAATCGTCAAACTTAATTCCGTCATGATAGCTCTTTATAAGGAATTCAAGGACTTCGGCTTGAGTCAGCTTCTTGATTTTTGTGATCTCAACGAGCATTTTTTTTGCATCCTTGGTCAGATAAAGGTTCAGCTGGTCGTGTGTTTCCCGGATACGGTTGCGATAATCCTGCTGCTTCTCCAGGTTACTCTTCAGTTCCTGCCGCTCAGCTACTCTGCTCACACATCCCCCCACATCTCACAACTATAACTATTTGAGTATACATAAAAAACCGCCAAATTTGGCGGTTTTGGACCATCTTAGTAAGTTCTTGGAAGCATCCATCCCTTATCAAGCATAGCTTTACGCCAGCCCATATACTTCTCACCCCTGTACTTTTGATGCTGCTCATACATTCGGGTCACCATTTCAAGCTGACGGTATGCAGCTCCTGCATTAATTAACACAAGCTCGATAGTAGGAATGTTGCGGTTGCGAAGGTTCATGGTCAGCTTTCCTTCGTTGTACTCCCATGACTCTATGGTTTCCGCTTCGAAGTAGGTGCGCTTGTTCCTTACGGCTCCCTGGGCATAGAGTGCTGCGATGCCAATAACCCCAGAATCTATGTCTATGCCCATATATACCTGCTGTGCCGGCATGATTTGTTCCTCTCTCGATGAAGGATTAAAGCATCCCTCTTCTTTCATCCCTGCAACAACGCCTTTGAGTCTTTTGCTCTTAATTTTCTTAGCCACATAAGTAAGCAAGACCAAATCCATCAGTAACGGGGCCACGAACCAGATGACAGGCAGGCTGCCTCCCAAGCAACGTAACCCGGCGTATATTGTTAACGGCAAGCTGACGACTAACACGACCATACTGGCAGCAACGGTTACTCTTGAAAGGTAGTAACCAGCGCCTTTCGCTCTGATGGAATTGTTGTCACTAATGGCATGTACATAGCTTTTCATGTTATCCCCCTGCTATACCGTCTTTGGTTTTATCTACCGCATTCGTAGGGTTGAAATTTTTCGGTCCGCCTGGGACCTTTCCTGTCGTTTTAGCACCGCGGCCGAAGGCTGCAAACAGGTCGTGAACGTGGTTCTGCATATCACCCAGAATAGAATCGTTCTGTTTGTTACCAATCCAGCTGATCACATAGTTAGGCATTCTGGCTGGTAACGCAAAAACCCTTGCAACCATACCTGTGCAGATTCGGGCGTATACAAAAAGGATGCCTATCATTGACCACAGGCCGGTAGTTGAATCAGCCTGAACATTTTCCATTGCTGTCGCAAAGATGTAGTTAAGTGCTGTACCGAGTGCAACAACCGCTAGCGATGCGAAAATGAAGCCCATCACCATCAGTAACGGTCGAATCATTACATCGATTAAAAAGATGTAACCATAGGTAGACCTGTCTTCATTGCTCTGGCCGATATTGATATGCGTAGCGGCCCAGAGAGAAGATGCGACGATTCCTGTCATAAGCGTAACCAGCCAGTCGGCCATTGCCACAAACCAGAATATGAAAGGAACAAACGGCAACCAGATGGATAGTGTTAATCCAATGCAAAAAAGTGCCACTAAGATCATATAAATCATAGGGGCTACTGTTTTAATTATCCCTTTGATTATGTCTTTGCCACCTGAGAAGAAGTTAAGTGCGCTTGCTCCCAGCCCGGCCGCATTGTTTCCCTCTGCAACAGCCATGG
This sequence comes from Pantoea sp. PNA 03-3, assembly GCF_003201175.1. NCBI lineage: Bacteria > Pseudomonadati > Pseudomonadota > Gammaproteobacteria > Enterobacterales > Erwiniaceae > Pantoea > Pantoea sp. PNA 03-3. The sequence continues at coordinate 52,570 of NZ_QICO01000014.1, forward strand.
CCACATTCACGGCACCCCATGCTGCAAGCCCGCTCTCGGCCGTAAACATGGTGTAATCCCCAATGGCTTTCATTTTAAGCAGGGGGTTAGTTACGTCACTATAGCCATCGCCGGACCCATAATTTCGTGTTGCTAACCAGGCTGTTACGTTGAAGTTAAAGATTTTAGTAATCAATGAACCTGCATCACCTGTTTTGGCTGCTTCTTCAATCCCTTTGTTATCTATGTTTTGCGCTAAGGCGTTATCCGCGGTTCCCAATGGTGGGGTGTAGGTACTGTTTTTTAGCTGAGAATGATAAGCCTGGAACAGGCCTTTATAATAATCAGTGGAACCTACATCCCCGTCACCACTCATCCCCGAAATTACCGGCTTCAGGTTTGCAACGTCTTTTAGCTCAGTGTTAGCCGTAGCCAGCGTATGGTAGTAGATACCAAGATATAGCCAGCCTTTGTCTTTAATGTCTGTCTCCATCTTCTGAAGCATGTCATTGCTTCCTGCCGCGTTATCAGCTGCCTGCTGAACCTTTTGCTGATAATCTCTGGCAGCAGTTTGAATTGCTGTTTCAACGTCTGGCAGTTCGCCATCACCTGCACGCAATCTTGACATATACGCTGAATTAAATTGCTCAGCCGTACTCTTCATTTTGCTCCAGAGCGTATCAGTTGCCTGCTGCTGCGTTGTATATACTGCATCAGCGTATCCGCTTGAGAATACAGAAGACCAGCCCGTAGGTTTTTGAGGCAATTTTACTGTGCCGCAGACTGCAGAACCATTATCGACGGAGATAGAGTAACTTGAAGATCCGGTATTATATTTCATGAGGCTATCAGCCTCATAATGCTGTCCGGATGCTTCCATCTGGGCCAATCCCTGATTAACTCCAAGTGCGCAAAGGTTCATTTCAAACATACCCTTAGCAACTGAGGCCATCTCGGGCATGACGGGCGTTATATAAACAGCCTTCCCACTTGCAAGTTCTGAAGCTGTTTTATCAGCAATGACGTTAGCAGAGCCAACACCGATAATAGAGCCGCACCACAGGAACAAAAGCTGAGCTACGGACCATCCGACGACTGTCGGCACCAGCATAAGCCAGCCGAATGTAGTCTTAACAATTTTGAAAGCATTATTGCTATCACCTTCGACAAACTGCCCTAACTGACCTGCCTGATGGAACTTTTTAAGCGTAATAATCCCCATGTAGACGAGAGCCAGAATGGCAATGACTTCATTGACAGTAAAAAAAACATTATTAAGCAGTCCATCACCGGATGGACTAAATGGGTTGTTTACAACTTCACCGAAGACCGTATGCAGCATCTGCCGTGACAAATCACCGGTACGTTTAGCTGCTTCGGATATGCTCTCAATATCGAGATCGGCAGAATAGGCAGGCGAGGCGGCAGTCAAAGCAGCCATGAACGTGATCAGTGCTGTTTTGTATTTACTCATACTCCCCCCTTAACTGACCCGCCTGTTCGAAGTTAAAAGTGTTTTTTACTCCGCTGTCACTCAAGAAAAATCGCAACGTTCCTCTTTCAGCTTCAGAGTGAATTTGATTCCGTAATTGCCAGCCTAAAAATTCGTAAGTTAATGCTTTGATGAACGAGAAGATGCCTACAGAAAACATCATTCCTAATGTCAGGGTGACCTTAAGGAAAACCATGCTGTATTCAGCATTAACAAGCATTTTCACGCAGCCTGCCACCATGAAAAGGCTCATTAACAAAGCAATAAAGAAACAAGATAACCAGTATTTTTTGTACTTACCTGCTTTGATAATGTTTTCATCAATACTTAACTTGCTGTTTTTTATTACTTCGTCGAAGTTCTTATTTGACGCTGCCCCGTCAGCTGGCGCTTCCAGATTTTTAATTTGTTCCTTAACAAAAGAAGCCCGCTGAAATAGCAGGCCGAATGTTTGTTTGACGGACGCAATGATAAAGTAGATATCACTGACACCGGTCAGGTAATAGATCGTTCGCTTCGCCCTCCCCTGCGGCAGGTCGTTAACGCCAGTGATCGCATCAACACTCTTTTTCAGCTTCCCTGGCTGATGCTTATCTTTTTCCCCTGTAATTTTTTCATCCGTCATTTTTTCGATACCCCCGCGTTCACACTATCCAGCTGGGTTGCCAGCATGGGTTTGTATGTCTGGTATGCGTCGTTGGCAAGCAGCTGCCCGATCAGGACATTCTGCTTTTCGAGCTGCTGTTTCGTTTTAAGCACAAGCCAGTTGTTCAGATTGGCGATGTTGATTTGCTCGCGCATCAGATCTTCAGTGTTTTTGTTTGTCAGCGTTGCCTGATAGGCAGGATTACTGTAACGCCGGCCAACCTCAAACTCTTCGAACTCCCTGGCTGACATACGATTCAGGCGCTTAGCCTCTGTGCTGGCCGTTGCCTGGAAGTAAGATTCAACTTCAGGCACTTTTCGTGCGTCTGCCAGCGCTGAATCCGTTGCAGGGTTCGGTTTAGAGTTGGCTATCATTTCCATCTGCGGCTGCGCTGCTGCGTCTGTCAGAGCCTGGTACTGCTGAATCATGCCCAGATAGATACGCCCGCTGGGGCCTTTTACCTCTCCACGGCTCAGCTGCTTGCCGGCGCTGCGCAGCGCCGTATTTTTCATATAACGCAGTGCTGCATCTGTCTGGTCATCCGAGAAAGTTAAATCGGGTGCTTTCCCTTCTTTACCGGCGCCATAAAGAACCGAACTCAGGGAAGTATCACCGCGGGGCATGTCTGAAACGGACGGACAGAAAGAGGTTCCACCGAAAGCCGCATAGTCAGAGCTGTCGCAGTACTGGCTGTGAACGTCAGCAGACGTTGAGGCATCAACATCTACCGCACGCGCTGGCACTTCAAAGATTGCCTTCACATCCTTAGCTGAGCTGGCGCTGCCCAGCGTTCTCTGGCCACCGGCAGCTGCTGACGAAACAGAGGATGCACCACCACCCAAAGCCTGAGAGCAGATATCGTCCGGCACACGGTATTTGTCCTGCGCCTGCAGAAGGCGATCGTTACGCTTCTGCTCTACGTCAAACTGCCGGTTAGTTTCCGCGACCTGCTGCATGAGCGCGGCCTGCCGGTCGCCCTGCTGGCTGATGGCTGTACCGATGTTGATAAGTGTGGCCTGTATGTTACCCAGCAGACCGTTTGCCGTGCTCAGCGCTGGCATTACCTGAGTTGAAATTGGAATGCTGCTGTTGACGTTAACGGTAAAGGCATACGCCGTCTGAACGCTGATAGCGAGAATTGAGACAGCCAGTATCGGCCTTTTTGTTTTTCCGAAGTATTTCATCAAATCCCCCTTCTCACTTCAGAAATGAGTTGCTTACCGAGTTTCGTAGCCATTGTCTGTGATTCTTCTTCAGACTCGCTGTCTCCACCCTGATTCATAACCATTTCATCAATGATACTTGATGCACTTCCCATTGGGAATTTGTTTGCAAGAACCTCCCTTGCTTTTTTAGTTCCCAATTCCTCGTACAGTGTCGTTCTGAGTGACCGGTCTTTTGCAGAGGAGTTAAGCGCCCAGAGCATTTTAGGACCTAAAGTATTTTTCAGTATATGGCAAATAAGCCCGCGTTTTGTTTTGAAAATACCGAGAAATGCCGTGCCGCTTCCGTCCGGGTAAACACCCTGCGGAAGCTGTCGGAACCGGCGAAGAATCTCTGGCGGCACTGTGATTTCAAGTTTTTTAAGATGCTCTTCGTCACCTTCACTCAGGCGCATCATAAAAAGACTGTTCATGGTTTTCAGGACGCTCGTCGGCATATGGCTCAGGAACTGCGACGAGAAGGCGGTACGAACGTTAAACTTACGGTCTTCAAGGTCAGCCGTGTTCAGGGCATTCTGCACGAACTCGATGCCATCGAAGTTATGACACTCGTCGTAGAACGTATGTTTGACTTCCTCTGAGAGCTCACTGATGCGAGCCCGGTGGTAAGCCCTGTACTGCTCCGGCAATGCCGGCAGGAAAGTGTCAGCAGACTGCGGAAGATAATAGTTTCTGACGGCCATCTGACGTGCAAACAGATACATAATGCCGGATTTAAGCCGGCCGGCAGGTGTTGTTCTGTCTCCCAGAACGTTTTGCATGTCCAGAATCGCAATGCGCGTTTCCGGGCTGAAATCATAAACCGTGATGCCGGAGAAAATAGCATAGTCTGCAGCTGCAGCTTTGAAGCAGCGTGATATGAAAGCCACAACCGATTCTCTGCCATCAACCGTTACGTCGTTGTATTGAGTTGCAAACGTTTTCTCGGTCAGTAAGGCTATGAAGTCGTGTATGGTTGGCACCGCGTAGCGCTGCGCAACGGTCGCGGCGTGGAATTGTTTTCTGGCAAACAGCTTATCGACAACTTCCCACCAGGTAGCTTTATCAAACCACTCTTCGCCCAGCTCCTGTTCAAGGCCGGTTTCCCTTAATGCTTCATTCACTAAAGGATCGTTTCGTTTGAATGGTTTTGCATGGGTATGTGCCAGCGATTTATAAACGCTGTTCACAAGCCTGGAAATAATCTGGTCAACGGCCATTGCGTTAGGTGGCTGACCCGTGGCCGGATCAATACAGAATGCGTTAAGCATCTGCTTCAGGAATACGGCTTCAAACTGCGTCAGGAAACGGGAACCCAGCTGAGTATCACAGATATTTATACAGTGGTGCTCATCGTTGTTAAGCGTAATGCTGGCAACAAGATGACGCTTATCTGCCGGCAGCTCGTCATAGATCAGATCAGCGATACCCTTAGCACTAAAACCTTTATCAATGATGGTCAGATAAGGAAGTTTTTTGTCGGCCCTGAACAGGGCACTGAGATTGAGACGGTTGGCCAGAACGCTCTTACCTGAACCAGGTACGCCCGTGATCACATCCGTGAACTTCTCCTGCAGTGGGCTGGCAATCTGATAGGGGAACAGCTTGCCGTCGAGCGTGATGAAGTTGATATTACCGCTTCCGTGCCACGGACTCGCCGGACGCTCAAACGGAAGCATTCTCAGACCTTCACTCAGCGGTGGATAATGCAGTGCTCCGGGCGTTGCCGTAGTCAGGCCAGGCACTGACGCAATTAGCGCGCTGGCAGGGTTGCCATAGGTCCGTGAAACACCGCAGACACCCCAGCCCTCGATTGATTTTGTCAGCGAGGCGAGATTACGTTTGGCTTCATCTTTAGTATCCCCCCAGGTGGCAAAGTTGATGGCCATAATAGCAGCCGGATCGGTTTCGCTCTGGGCCTGAACATAGTCCATGTCCCGCGCAATATTACCGAGTGAGGGAAGGAATCTCAGGAAGGACATGATGAACGATGGCCAGAACAGCGCCTTTTTGCCGCCGCCCATAAAATCGTACTTTACCCGGTACGGAATTTTGCGGTTGATGGCGTTAAATAACTGCTTAAATTTAACAGGGTGAAGAGGCGGTAATTCAAGCGAGATTGAGCCGTAATACTTACCATCGCAGTAAACAAGCCCGCCGTCTTCTTCAAGCTCACCTTCCATCAGCTGAATGTTCAGACGCGGCGGAAGCAGACAATCAATGTTGTCCTTTCTGCCCGAGCCATAAGCCCTGAGATTACGGTCGAAGGGTGTTCGCGGGTACCAGTTTTCGGATGTGGAATTACGGAACATCAGCTGACGCATCATGGCGCCGGCCTTTTTGACGTCCAGGACGTCTACCAGAAGCCCCATGCCGGTTTCATCATCACCCTGCAGCATACTGATAAGACGCCACAGCATCGCATCGTGAGTGATTTTAAGGCCTTCCAGTTGAAATTCGACAGGGTTCTGACTGAAGCGGGTACGTGGGATGTCCTTCAGTGCAGCCGCAGCTTTTGCCTGCTCGTTTTTCATTTCATCTTTTGAGATCATCCCTTTAGCCGTGTAGAGCACGATATATGCACGTTCACGGCTGTAATGCGCCGCGATCTTCCTGGCGTCATCGGCAATCAGATCTTTAATATCAAGCTGCAGGCGCTCTGCTGCCGAAATCTGGGACTTGTAAACGTTATTGAGCTCTTCCTGATTCTTGGTAAAGTCGCGCTCGAAAACAACAGACAGCTTATGGCCGCTTTCGATGAAAGAGTTTGAAAGCGAGCTCGACAGGTGAGAGATAAAGTTATTAAAAGACCGCTCGTCAAATGCTGACTTGGAGCCCTGGACTTCAATGACTGACAGGAAATCGTTGTTTTTAGTGATCAGGATGTACGGTGAATGAATTTCCGGATGTTCCAGGCGGTCCTGTGTGGTCAGGCCGTGAACGGTGGTCAGATCACAGTATTTCAGCGAGTCGTTAGAAGTAAGGTGGCGCGAGACACCTTCAATCATATCCTCAATCAGTGAAATCATTTTAAACCCCTCTTACCCTTGTAAATTTTATTCCAGTCACCGACGTCTGGCAGGCTGTCCGCATCGGCTACAGAACGCATAAATTCTTCGTCAAAATTCATGGGGATCAGCTGATGATGTCGTTTTATCAGATGCAGCAGATCATAACCGTCGTCGCTCTCAGTTTCGTTGAGTACAACGTCAGACGTGCTGGCCAGAATTTTTCTCATCTGCTGCGCTTTTTCCCGGTACTCTTCGTTTCCGGACATTTCGGCACTGGCGATCGCCCTGAAAAGCAGGCTGTAGAGCTTTCTGTTTGTTTTACGTTTCAGAAGCAGACCAGTTTGGGTTTCCAGCTTCATTTTTTCCGGATGCTCAACTGACAGGCATACAGAGCAAAGTGTTCTCTCTTTCTGCCCTTTCTCCGTCAGCAAGAAAACGTCTTTGCTCTTTATTCCGCATCCATTGCACCGGGCCGGTGATTCGCATTCTTTAAGATTGAACTCTTTCATAGAGGGTACTCCGGTATTGGCCCCGGATTCCGGGGCCATGAGGGGGGTATTACAGGGTTGAGTCAACGCCGACGGTTGAGCCGACGGAAGAGATCCATGCAGTCAGACCAATCAGGCAGGCGCCCACAAACATTGACCAGAAGATGTAACTGCCTTTGATGTCTGCTCCGCGTTTGTTTTTCATCCACAGAGCAACCAGACCACCAATGAAGCACACAACACCCACCACTTTTGCACCGGTAATCAGCCCTGGCTGGGTACTGGCCATACCTTCAGTGAAGGTATTGATCTTTTCCCAGATTGTCGTTTCTGCTGAAGCCTCTTTGCTCAGTAATGCAAGCGGCATAATGACCATTGATTTCACAGCTGCACCACGCAGCTGATCGACCGCAACAGAGGCTGATAACACTTTATCTTTGATGCGCTTTACCATGTTCATAACGTTTCCTTTTACCAATGGAGATTTAGGGTGCTCTGAAGTGAGTCGAGCGTTTGTGTATCGAATATCAGGAAGAGTCCACAGAGGCATTTCACAAGTGAAGCGCCCCGCTGACCGGATGCAGAGAGCTCTGTATGTCCTTCAAGAAAGGAGTCCTTCAACCCCTTTATGCCTTTGTAAAAGAAGTAGGCTCCCAGAACTCTCACTATCCCTAGCACGGCATTCACAGCTGAGGCACCCATGCCAAATGTCGATTCGCTCGCATAGCTGACGGGGCCAAAGCTGACGTCGCCGAATCCTAACGTTGCACCACCTGTGTTCATCTGTGCCTCAAGTGAGATCAGGCATACCGAAAAGATGATGCCGGCAAAAATCTTGCCGGCTTCAACACCTTTCGTTGAATGTCTGGCCTTGTTTCTGAGGCTTATCAGGTATGCAATGACACCTATAATTCCGGCGATGGCAGCAATGCCAATGATGAGCCTTGTTAAAGGCTGCTGCCCGCCGTTTGCTACCTGAATTAGTACCGATTCTAAATCCATAACGTTGCCTTTTCAGAGCCGGATTAACGTATTAATCCTTTACTCGTAGTTACGATTCTGTTTTCAGTATCAATACCGGTTACGGTGACACCACCAAGCTGACTACCGACCTTAACCGCATAGGTCTGGTTATTGTATTTTACCCAAGCCAGATCGCCAGATAAATCATTAATTGAAAAACCTTTAAGTAGCGGCAATGCCTGCGAATACTGACCAGAATTATTTGTATCAGATCCAGAAATAGAATCGCCATTTCCGGCTAATCTCATTTTCAGTCTCTGTACTTCTGTGCTTAGGTTTTTGATTTGCTCGTTAGCACTTTGAAGCTGGCTGGAAAGGACCATCATTCCGTTCTTGGATGTCGATTCAATAGAATCCATTTTCTCTTTCTGCTGCAGCAGGATGCCGGAGATTTGTTCTCGGAAATCACCGTCATACTGATTGCTGTTATCGGTCTGTGCTGCCGGCCGCGGCCCTGAACTCTGGATCTGGCCTCCACCTTTCGCCGGCGCTGTATCGCTGCTGCTTCCGCCAAACAGCCAGATAACAAGGATCACGACTACCACGACAATCCCGGCTATCCACGCATAATCGCCAATGGCCATCGGCTTTTTATTCGCTTTCGCCGCCGGCTTCACAGTCGCTTTTGGTTTTTCAGTGCTCACCACTTTTTCCTGTTCCGGCTGCGGCGTGGCTACTGTGTTCTGATCATCATCAAAAAGGCTCATCGGTTATCTCCTTAACGGTAATACGGGTTGCTGGCGCCATACCCGTAGCCGGGATAGCCTGGGTAATTCTGCGTGGGATAGTTCGGTGCCTGTGGCGGCATCTGTTGTGCCGGCGCACTGGTCAGGGTGGGCGTTGCCTGTTGCTCTGCCTGCTGTGTTTTTTCGTTAGCTTTATCGAAATTCTCACCACAGTCGCTTTCATATACCGGCGCAACGAACTGAATGCCGATAAGCTGATTACGGTCAACGGTGACCTGCTTGATTGGCAGTCGGGCAGCATCATCGGCCATTACACGGCCAGCCTGCTCACCCATACCACCGATAATGGTGCCGGCTACCGCTTTCCCGTCTGGTGTTCCGGTAGAACGGATGGCGTTGCCGCCGTCGGTGATAATCATTTGCGAATTGCTGTCAGCATAAAGCTGTCCGGTACGGCCCAGACCATTAGCAAAGGCCGGAAGGATGATTCGGCTGAACCAGCGGTTGTTAACGTTGGTTGAAACCGCTGCACGTAACGAGTCAGAGGCAACGCCATAGGCATCAACCTTGCACTGTACGCCGTGAAGTTCCATGCCAGTAAAGTGAATGCGGATACCGTCGCCGGCGAGCCTGTTCTGTCCCGAATAGAATTTAGCGCCGGCCTGTTCGCCTGTCGGTACGTGAGCAATGGCAATACTGTTCTGGTCATCACTGTCCATTGCGGTATCCAGCACAGCAGGGATCAGCGTGTAGGCGGAAACCAGACGGGCTCCTTTGTCTTTCACCTTATCCTTTTCACCCTGTTTATTTCCTGCATCTTCTTTCGGAGCCTGCGGATAGACTGATGACGTCCAGCCGCTGAAGGCACCACCGTTTTTATCATTGCCTTCGCCGCCCAAAGCTGTAGCCAGTGCAACTCCCGTGGTCACCGGTTTTTTGCCGTCATCGATTTTCTTCAAAAGCTCGGCAACGGCTTTAGCCTGGCGCTCACGCTCTTTCGCTGCAGCATCATTTTCCTGCTGGTTGTTTTTCGTGCTGGCTTTGCCGTTCTCCCAGGAATACTGAGGTGCTGGCTGTTTGGTAGCTGTATTGACCGTGACAGGGTTACTGGCGGATAGCGTCGAGATAAAGCTGTCTCCTGTCATGGCAGCTTTATCCGACTTATCCACGTTCCACTCCGTCAGGAGTTTGTTGTACTGCGGGTCGTTTCGCTTATCCTGCCCCGTTCCGCCTTCCAGCCCCTGCGCTTTCACCTGCGACTCACCGGTGGCGCCTTTGTCAGATGAACCAAAAATCCAGTAGCCGGCCATCAGGGCAACAATTGCCGCCGCTCCGCCGACATAGAACATCATCTTCCTGGTTTCTTTGCCTTTTTCAGTAGCCATTGTGCTCCCCTTAATTCAGCTCGACTTCTACATCACGCGCCTGACCGTTAACTGAAAAGGTCAATACGGGTGTCGCAGGAAGTACATAAACGTGAGTGCCGTCGATTGCTGACAGCGTTTTCTCAAACTCATCCTGCAGCTGCATGGCGCTTCTGACGTAGAGTTCGTCACCGATCTGCCAGACCTTTGTACTGCCCGGAGCATTGGTAAGTTTCAGACGCTGTGCATCTTCAGGCGGGATGCCGTCCAGGAAACTCTGCAGCTGTTTGTCATACAGCGAAATTTTCTTTTCAGGCGTGGCCGTGTAAACCGGCGTATCCGGGCTACGCATCGGAATACGAAGGTCAAGACGGTAGTCAACATCAACCGTTCTGTTTTTCACGGATGGCTCTGCACCCTTGACGTTGATGATCACCGGTGTAGCCAGGCCTTTCAGCATCACTGTGACGTTACCGCTGGCATACGGATTTGATGGCTGGATGGTAAAAACAGCTGAGCCAGGAATGTAACCGACGCAGAGTTCACCTCCGGGAACATTACAGGGGCTTGAATTATAAGGTGCAGCGCCAAGTACCCACGGATGGCCGGTCGAATCCGAGAACGTCACTGTGGTGGCCTGATTGGGAAATACGCGGACCTGTGGAATGGATGCACCTGCAGACAGCGAAACAGTCTGACTGGAAATCCGCGGAATGGCCGTCAGCGGAGAGGTTTTAGCTGCGGCACTCATATCCTCCATCGCACTCCTTGCCGATCTGACCTGTCCTGGCGTCAACGGCTGTATCTGCTGCACAACGGGTGGCGGCAGTTCCTCCAGCGTTTGCGGGTTAACGTGCGTTACCTGCTGTTGAGGCTGTGATGGTTGCTGCTGCTGTGGTGCCGCAGGAAGTGCCGTAGTCGGACGTTGTTGCTGCTGTTGCTGCTGAGCCTGTGCCTGCTGCTGAGCCTGTGCCTGCTGCTGTGCCTGCAACTGTGCCTGTTGCTGGGCCTGCTGCTGTCCCGCATCCTGCGCCTGTGGCTGTTGCGCCGGCATCGAGCTGGCCTGCTGCCATTCGGCAATGTCATTTCCGGGCTTTGAAGACGAAGACTGCTGCTGATTACCGTTGCTGTTTGCCGGTTCATCGGCGGCCATAGCAGCGTTTGCTGATAACAGCGTGGCCATAATTACAGTAAGGAGCTTAATTTTCATGATGAACCTCAGTAGTTCCGGGGTTTAAGGATGGCCTGCGCGATTAGGATTCCCCGCGGATCTTCGTCTTCTTTGACGCGGCGGACCTGCACCATCAGATCGTATGGCTGAGGACGGTAGTCCTGCGACTGACCGACGAGCTGAACGGTGACAGGGATTCGGAATTGCCATGCGTAGATTTTGGTTCCCCGGATAACACCTTCGGTGATCAGGGTGCCTGGCGTAGTTGATAATTTGACGTTGAGGCGTTTTTCGCTGATATCTTTCAGGAGTCCGCTGTCAGTAAGGGCCTTACGAAAACTAATGTATCCATCCGGGGTGAAATCACCGCGTGAGGCAGTTAACTGGTTTTCGTAATTCACAAAATTAAGGGACAGCGCTTTCACCATTTTGGTGTTTGCAAAATCCATTACCGCTTCGGCTGAATAGGCCGGTTCTTCAGTTGGATGAACCTCAGTTAACTTCCCGCCATTCGTCGCGATGTAGCGGAATTCTTTTTTGTACAGCAGGTAGCCAAAGGCAATGTTTGCGGGTGTTTGAATCAGGGCAACGATACTGAGGATCAGGATCACCTTTAAGCCATATTTTGATACGATTTCCTGTACCGTTCGGCTACTCTCTTCAGCAAGCGCCGGAGCCAAAGCCAGGCGATCATCAATTTCAGCTGATGCCTGATTTTTATCCTCTGGTTCAGGAATATTTTCACTATTTTGTGTTTTCATAGAGTTTCTCTTTTCAAAAGTTTGTGATAGAAAATCACGCAGATCGTTTATTAACAATGGGGTAGACATGAGCGAGCATAATGATTACGGAACCTGCGCAGTGATAATGTGCGAACGTCGCAAAGCGACGGCCGTTTTGCGAAAGATCCCGCCTGAAAATCTTGAACAACTCATTAACATGTGGTCCGACATCGCTCAAGGAATGATTGAAAATTACAAGGAAGAACAGAAAGCCACTGAGCAAAAACTGGAAGCCACGAAACAGTTTATGGAAAAGCACAATATTTCCTCTGAAGAGGCTATGCAGATTTTTGAAAATCTCTTCGGGCCATCCACAAAAAGCAAGTCCACTTTCGGTAAGGTAAAATACAGAATTGAAGTAGACGGAAAACCCGTTACCTGGACCGGAAAAGGCCGCCGTCCTAATGCCTTTGAAGGGATGAGCAAAGAAGAGCTCAAAAAATATGAAATCAGCTGAAGACTGGCTGCATACTGTCAGGCGGTTCATGAATGAAGACTCGCTTGACACATATGTAGACTCGAAAAGAGACGTGCTGCCCGCCTCTGACTTCATGCGTTTGCTGACCGCGGCGGAACACCGCCGCGTTGAAATCCAAACCGGCAAACTGTTCGATAAAATCCCGAAGGGACTCTTCCGGTAGTTAGAGATGGAATGGGAATGCATCACTGTTTGCATCCTCACCACTTCCACTGGCTGCGGCCGGACTATTTAACTGCACATTACTTGAAGATGCGTTGGGCAGGATACCTGACGTATCTGGCAGCCTTGACGAAATGGTTGACCACGGGTCAAGCGTCGTATTCGCCAGGCTTCCCCATTTCTCATTTATCTTCGATTTAACGGTATTACATACCTGATCTTTGACCTTATCGATAATGTCACCGATGGACGGGAACTGCGGAATTTTCAGCGATACAGACATTGACCCCAGGCATTGCCCGAGGGAATCAGATGTACTGGATTCACTTTTAGCCGCGTTGTTAATTCTCTCCACTTCCTGCTTATAGGCAGCATCAGCGCCGGCTTTAGCCAAATCATATGCAGCACAGGTCTGGGTTGCAGCGAGTGTATTCACGGAAAAAAAGCAAACCCCTGCTGCAAGCAGCAGGGTTTTTGTCTTACGGCCGAGGTGCTGACTTAGCGACTGGTGCATGAGTCTGTTCTCTCCTTTCATCATCTTTTCTTTTTGCAGCATTTGAAGGATGAAAAAGTTGCTTCATTACAGCTTTGTTTTTTACATCATCCGACGCTGGTTGTAAATGCTGAGGCTGTTTTTCATTTGCGATTGTATTTCTATAAACTAGCCCCTTCCCGGCCTGATCAACATGCCCATAACCATGTAAAACAATTCCACTTTGAGCATTCTTATTGATTGCTGAAAGTGTCATATATGTTTTCCATTCTCCATTGTTGTCTTTGCGGGTGTTCACTTTTCCGATGACGCTATGGTACTCACCGGATTCCTTGTCTTTAACGACGCCCTGCATGAATCCTTTGCGGGATTCAAACAGGGCATAGTCTGGCGTCTCTCCTTTTTTATGAGGTGCGACAAGTAAGAGCGCGCCAGCCGTTTTTGATTCCTGGGGAAGTTTGTAGCCTGCCGGTTTTGCCATCTCTTCCGGGGCTGGCTTACCGTTTGGTAAAAACCAGTAGATCTCTTTTTCCGGGACCGGCTCACGGCTGAGGTCAACACCGGTCAGCTGCTGAACCGTGGTACGCATCTTCTGGAAAGTTGCGGCATCATAAGGCACGAGCTCTGAGGGTTTGTATGCCTGCTCATTGCCTGCTGCAGGCTGCGGATATACGGGTTTCACCTCCCATTCGTTACGCTTTGTCTGGATTTTTTCATAACGGATGATTTTATCGTTCTCATCCCGGACCGGGGCATCAACCTCAACGTCAACAAAACCCAGCTTCTTAATCGTGACCAGCCTGTCGTTATCGACACCCGCATCTTTAACTGCCCTTTCCAGGTCTTTGCCCCACAGAACCTTTTCCCCATGTTCATTTTTGAGTTTGACGAAATAGTTCCGGGACTCGTCTTCTTTCCATTCATAGTTTGCCGGCCCGTGATCGATAATCACGCCCTTCTCCCAGCCATCACCGGGTGACTTGTCTTCTGCGCCTGCGCGTCCGGCAGCTTTGCTTTGCTGTTCGGGTTTAACCGAATCGGACTCAGCCCAGCGCATCCCGTCCTGTGGTGCTGTGGAGCTGCCCTGCTGCGAAGAACCCTGCTGAGCATCTTCTTTTTCCCCGTGCTGAGCTTTTGCGTTACTGTCGTCGGCAGGCGCGCTCGCTTTTTTGAGCTCAAGCAGTTTGACTCGTTGCTCCGGGTTAGAAAGTCTGGCATCGATGTTGTATTCACTGATAAGCGAGAGAACACGGTCCTTAAACTCTTCCGTTCCGGTAATTTCGATACCCTTCGGATGCTGTTTGGAGGCTGTCAGAACGGCGGCCAGAATCATCTCTTCACTCTGGCTGGCCTCCGGGCTGGCCATCCGCATGTGGGTGGCATAGTCGTAGAACGCATCTTTGCCATCGAGCATGAATGCGGTATGGTCTTTCTCAGCTCTGTAGGTGAATCGGGCGATCAGCCCCTCCAGATCGATACGCTCTTTTGGTGATTGCGCAGCATCAGCCGACGTGGTCCAGCTTATACCGTTCTGCGCCTCAGCCTCAGCCTCGGCTTTTTTCTTCTTGTCCTCGCCCGCATTTGCAGCCTGCTTGTCGCCTTCCTGAGCTGAAGCATCGTGAGGATCTGAAGCGGGTGATTTCTCTTCTGTCGCAGCGTCAGCTGAAGCTGCACCGGCAGCACCCATCATGGCGGCATAAGCCTCCATATCATCTGCACTGCTGTTGATATCGTCGTCTGCATCTGAATACTGGCCGCTCCATCCCGTATCTTCTGCAGGAGATGCAGTCAGCTTTTTTTCCTCCCGCAATGGCTCAAGCTGCTCGCGCATCAGGGCGGCTATATCTTTCAGATCGTGGCCGTTAAGAAAAGCGACCTGCCGCTCTGCCGTGTCAAGGGGCAGACCTTTGGCAAGCTGAAAAACGTCATCATCATTCTCACTGTCAGTGATGGCGATGAGAACTTCATATGTGCCGTCCTCATAATTTTGTACCAGACCGGCGGTGCCCTGCCGGGCCTCATTTTCCAGTACAGATACGTTCGCTTCTGATATGAATTCGGCGCTGCCGTTAACTGCCTGATCAAGGGCTTCTTTTATGTCTTCACCCTTTGCCCCTGGCTCACTGGCCACCGGCGCAGCGGGTGCAGATTCAGATGCTGCAGGCTCACTGGCCACCGGCGCAGCGGGTGCAGATTCAGCTGCTGCAGGCGCACTGGCCACCGGCGCAGCGGGTGCAGGTTCAGCTGCTGCAGGCGCACTGGCCGCCGGCGCAGCGGGTGCAGGTTCAGCTGCTGCAGACTCACTGGCTACCGGCGCAGCGGGTGCAGGTTCAGCTGCTGCAGACTCACTGGCCACTGGCGCTGTGGGTGCAGGTTCTGCTGCTGCAGTCGCAC
>NZ_QICO01000015.1:0-59397 GCF_003201175.1 Pantoea sp. PNA 03-3
AGGCCGTTGATGTTAGAGCTGAAGCGGTTAGCGATAGCTTCGCCGGCTGCATCGTCTTTTGCGCTGTTGATACGCAGGCCAGAAGACAGGCGCTCAATTGCAGTACCCAGAGAAGACTGTGACTTGCTCAGGTTGTTCTGGGTAACCAGCGACAGGGTGTTAGTGTTAATCACTGCCATGATGTTTTTCCTTTAAAAAATTGAGCCATATTAGGCGTCTGAATTCGGCTAGCTTACCGACAACCTGATTATCGTCAGCCCTCGTTCAACCTTTAGAAAAAAAATTCAGTAATTTTTCGCCAGCCAAATCCGGGAAGACAATTAAAGAAAGGGGTTTTATTCAGCCATCAATTTTTTCAGAAACAGGCTAATCTTTTGCCACTCGCTGCCGATACCCATTTCACTTAACGTAAACTCGTAAAGGATTAAAGCATGGCAAGTGTAAGTTCACTCGGTGCTGGTACGAACCTCGACCTGAATACTCTCTACAGCAGCCTGGAATCCGCTGAGCAGACTAAACTGACGCCTATTACTAAGCAGCAGGCGTCCTATAACGCTCAGCTTACCGCCTGGGGCGTGGTGAAAACCGGCCTGTCAAAATTGCAGACCGCGGCGGCGGCATTGCAAAATGCCTCGACAATTGCGGCTACGAAAGTCACCAGCACGAATACCGCTTTCACTGCCACGCTGGCGAGCAAAGCCTCCGCCGGTAACTATTCTATTGAGGTTACTCAACTCGCCTCTTCGCAATCGCTGCTGTCAAAATCAGCCAGCAGTAAAGATACCGATTTAGGTGATCAGAGCCTGGCATCTCGCACGATTACGATTTCCCAGTCTGGGCAGAAATCGCCGCTCACGGTAACACTGAGCAAAGATCAAACCAGCCTGTCTGATATTCGCGATGCGATTAATAAACAGCAAGGCAGCGTAAACGCCAGTATTATTAAAGCAGACGATAATACCTATTATCTGTCTCTGACTGCACGCGACAGTGGCACAGCGAATGCGATGACGGTCAGTACGGACGACGGCACGCTGTCCCAGTATATTAATTACAGTTCGGGTGGCAGCAGCAACGCGATGACCGAACAGGTTGCCGCTAAAGATGCGCAGTTAAAAATTAACGGCGTGTCCATCACCCGCAGCAGCAATACCGTCACGGACGCGCCTGAAGGTGTCACGCTCAACCTGACGAAAACCACCGCTGCAAATACACCGGAAACGCTGACCGTCGCCACAGACAATCAGCCAATGACGGCGGCAATCCAGGCTTACGTGGATGCCTACAACTCCCTGCAAACCACTATCGGTAACCAGACGAAATACACGGCGGTGAAAGCGGGTGAGTCGCAAAGTTCCGGTAACGGCGATCTGTTGGGTGATAATACCTTACGTAACATCCAGACCAGCCTGCGCAGTCAACTGTCCAGCGCACAAGCCAGCGGAAACCTGACCAGTCTGTCACAACTGGGGATCACGCAGGACGTTAACGGCAAGCTGACTGTGGACAGCACCAAACTGGACAAAGCCCTGACCAATCAACCGACAGATGTCCTGAACTTTCTGACGGGTGACGGTAAAACAACCGGGTTTGCCACACAGGCAAATAACAAACTGACGCAGATACTGGCCAGTGACGGACAGGTACAAAATGCCACTAACGGCATTAATACCTCACTGAAAAAACTGTCCGATCAGTACGACGAAGTAAACAGCCAGATTGCGGCGACCATGGCGCGTTACAAAACACAGTTTACCAGTCTGTCTACCCTGGTCAGCTCCATGACCCAGACCGGTAACTATTTGACCCAGCAGTTCGCCAAACTATAACAGGAGTGGTAAGCATGTACGCTAAGTCCGGTATTCAGGCCTATGCGCAGGTAGGTGTGGAAAGCGCCGTATTAAGCGCCAGCCCACATCAGCTGGTCGTGCTGCTTTTTGATGGCGCCCTGAGCGCCATGAAAAAAGCTGCCATTTTAATTGAGCAAGGCGATATTCCCGGTAAAGGTAACGCCTTATCTAAGGCCATTAATATCATTACTAACGGGCTGCGCGCAGGCCTGAACCATGAGGTTGGCGGTGAAATTTCAGCTAATCTCGACGATCTGTATGAATATATGACCCGTCGTCTGTTACAGGCTAACCTGAACAACGACCTTGAGGCCATTACGGAAGTCGAAGGCTTGCTCAATAATATTGCGGATGCGTGGAAACAGATTGGCCCTAATTACCAGCCACAGCAGGATACCTTTTAATGAGTCATCCACTCGAGCTGCTAAAAGGATATCAACACTTACTCACGCTCAGTAATGCCATGCTGGAAAATGCCCGGCAGGGACAATGGGATGAGTTGCTTAGTTGCGAATCAACTTACGTTAGTAGCGTCGAGCGTGTTGCGCGTGATAACGATGCCAGTGCGCTGTCCGCATTACAGCGGGCACAAATTCGCCCGGTACTTGAGCAAATTCTGAAGAATGAAACCACGCTGAAGACGTTGCTGGGTGAACGTATGAGCGAACTGCGCTCGCTGGTCACGACCTCAACGCAGCAACACAACATTGTCTCTTCTTACGGCAAGATGGCGGGTAATATTCTTTACCCAAAAGACCAGTAAAGGCCGACTTATGCGGGTAAACACTCTTTTTTTAGTTTACCCGCGTAATTTCTTCACTCTTATCCCATACTTCCAGTTCCCTCTCCTCTGACTGGACGTTTGTCATGCACAACCCAACCCTTTTGCAGTTTTTCCACTGGTATTATCCCGATGGCAGCACGCTGTGGCCGGAAGTCGCAGAAAAAGCGGCCCTGCTTAATGACATCGGCATCAACATGGTCTGGCTGCCCCCTTGCTATAAAGGCGAGTCCGGTGGTTATTCGGTGGGTTATGACAGCTACGATCTCTTCGATTTAGGCGAGTTTGAGCAAAAAGGCAGCGTCGCCACCAAATATGGTGATAAGCAGCAGTTGCTGGCTGCCGTCAATGCGCTGCGCAGCCACAACATTGGCGTGCTGCTGGATGTGGTTCTCAACCATAAAATGGGCGCGGACGAGAAAGAACAGGTGAGCGTAAATCGCGTTAACCCGGATAATCGTGATGAAATTTATCCCGAGGTCGTGGAATGCGAAGCCTGGACAAAGTTTACGTTTCCGGCGCGGGCAGGCGAATACTCGACATTCATCTGGGATCATAAGTGTTTTAGCGGGGTCGACCATATTGAAAATCCCGATGAAAACGGCGTGTTCAAAATTATCAACGATTACACCGCTGAAGGCTGGAACGACCAGGTGGATAACGAGTTAGGTAACTTTGATTATCTGATGGGCGCCAATGTTGATTTCCGCAATAAGGCGGTGAGCGAAGAACTCAAATACTGGGCGCGCTGGGTCATGGAGCAGGTCCCCTGCACCGGCTTTCGTCTGGACGCGGTAAAACATATCCCGGCCTGGTTTTACAAAGACTGGATCGAACATATTCAGGACGTCGCTAACGAACCGCTGTTTATTGTGGCGGAATACTGGTCCTTTGAAACCGAAAAGTTGCAGGAATATATCAATCAGGTGGAAGGCAAAACGCTGCTGTTTGACGCCCCGCTGCACATGAATTTTCATCAGGCGTCTAAAGCCGGCAGCGATTATGACCTGAGCAAAATTTTTGATAACTCGTTGGTATTAGCCGACCCGTGGCATGCCGTGACTATCGTGGCCAACCACGACACACAGCCGCTGCAGTCTCTGGAAGCGCCCGTTGAAGCCTGGTTTAAGCCGCTGGCTTATGCGCTGATTCTGTTGCGCGAGCAAGGCGTTCCGACCATTTTTTATCCGGACCTTTTCGGTGCCCACTATGAGGATGAAGGCGGAGACGGTGAAATGCATCAGGTCGATATGCCGGTCATTCCTGAACTCGAAGGGCTGATTCGTGCCCGTCAGCAATTTGGCTGGGGCGCGCAAACCGATTACTTCGACCATCCTAACTGCGTCGCGTTCAGCCGCAGCGGAACCGCTGAAAAGCCGGGCTGTATTGTGATCATGTCGAATGGCGAAGCGGGGGAAAAACAGATTTCAATGGGAGAAGGATATGCCGGGAAAGTATGGTATGACTATCTGGGACATCAATCCGATACCGTTACGACGGACGACGCCGGCAGCGCCGTGTTTCGCTGTAATGCAGGCAGCGTGAGTGTCTGGGTTGTTGAGGCGTAAAACCACAGGTCCGCTGCTTTTTCTGGCGCGGTAACAGCCTGCGCATCAGCGCAAAGCGGTCCTTAAGACCGCTTTGCGTCATTTATTTGTTCAGAACCGGACGCATAATCTCGGGTTCGATATTCTGAATCACATCCACACCGGGATGTTGGGCCGCTTCCTGTAAAGCTTTCTGGCATTCCACCGTGGGTCGATCGACCTTACGCAACGTAAGCCCGTCGTAATCCAGCTCACCGCCATCCAGATCCAGTGTCATAATGCGTAACTGACGCGTGACATTGACATAATCGCCATTCAGCTGCGTCAATTTGCCTGGCTTCGCAATGACCCGTTGCCACTGCCGGCAATCCAGCGTACTGCCGTCCGCGTTGATAATCAGACTCCCAATCGCCTTGTCGCTAATCAGGTTACTCTGCGGCCCAACCGTCTGCCAGTTGCCTTGTAAATTTGCCGGGGCCGGCGTTTGCACCGCACTTTGATAACTGTTTATTTGTGCGCAGCCACTCAGCGCCAGTGTGGCAATCAGCATCCAGTTTTTCATCTTTGATCCCTAAATCCGGTTAATGGCGGCTACGTTATAATTTTTACCGCCAGATGTGCAAGATATCTGAGGGATGAAATCAACGTAAAGCGCGCTTTTCCTGGATTCATCACGCACCGGGTGATGTTTATTCCCTTCCCTGCCGGCTTTTATCGCTGTGAATGAACCTGTCCTCTCCGGCCTGACAAGGGAGGCACAACAGGCTACACTGTCGCCCTGCATTACATCTCAGAGATTTGTCATGAAAACTCCAGAAGCTTATTATGCCCAGGCACGCCAAATGTTCTTCACTGCCCACGCCGATTTTCAGGCCGCACTCGATGAACTGACCGAACAGGATGCCCGTGCCGCCAATATGTCCCTGCGTGAATTGCGCGAGTGGCACGCCGAACGCATTTATGCCGCCTTTTTACGCCAGAAAAATCTTGATGGTATGATTTTTTCGATTCAACTGGCAGAGCCGGATAAAGCCGTCGCCGCCGAAGCCATCGAAGCCTATCTCCGATCGCATGCCGAATCTCTGGGAATGAGTTGGGAAGAATTTTGTATAAAGAACGAGCTCTAGCTATACCTCAGCTGTGCGGACAGGAAGAATAACGGCGATGGCGTTGCGCAGCGTCGTGACAACAAACGGTTAATGCCTTTGATACGGCCTCGCTGGCGGCAGAAAACCCCTCTGCCGCCAGCGTTAACCATCACTCTTCTTGTTCGAGCTTTCCCCTCACCTCAACATACTTAGCCACGGCCAGTAATCGGTTGAGGTGCGTGAGCAACAGATCAATATCAGACTGCATGAACTCTGATGAGGAACGCGATGCCGTGACAATGGCATCCTGCACCGTCTCAGAAATCGTTAACGCATTATCTTGTTTCGCCTGGACTAATAAAGCGGCAACCAGCAATGACTGCGCTTCGACCTGAGCAGTCAGTTCCTTTGCATCGACATCCATTTTTGCCAGTTTAAGCAGAATATCAATAACCAATTGTCGCATTGCACTTCTCCCGGTGAGTGAGCGCATATATCGTTAAGAGCGCCCTCAGAGTAAACCAGATAAAAATGCTTTTCTACGCGGGACCTAAAAAACGGATTCATGCAAACATCAGCTTGATACTGTTTTTATTTACAGTAAAATGGCAACGCGATTTTGCCCTGAAGGGATGGTTATTATGTTTGTAGAGTTAATTTACGATAAGCGTAATGTCGCGGGCCTGCCAGGGGCGCGCGACATGATATTGGCAGAGCTTGAAAAGCGTGTGCATCGTGTTTTTCCTGACATCGAGGTCAAGGTGAAACCGATGGAACGTAACGCGATAGAAACCGACCTCAGCAAGAATGATAAAGCCACTGTCGCGCGTCTGGTGGAAGAAATGTTTGATGAAGCCGAGTTTTGGCTGGTGGCGGATTAATCCGTTAATCGCCACCCCTCAGTTAGCGGGAGATACCTTAACTCTCCTGCTCACTGTGGTTGATTTCAATTTCAATATCCTGAATGGCTTTCTCCAGATCTTCCAGCAACGTTCCCTGCTTATTCAGTAATGCGTCAATACGGGCCGCATTCCCTTCATCCTTGTATTCACCGGCATCAAAGGCTAACCAATGGGCGGAAAGCGTCTCAGTATTCGTTTGCGCATAGTGGCGCATTTCTTTCAACTGGGATGCCACGTCACGCAGATAATCGGTTTTGCTTTTAGTTTCGATTGAATCACTCATGCTGTGTTTCCTTTTGGTTGTTTTTCCAATGAAAATATCGTCTGGAGATTTAAAGGTAGGACAATATAGCGGTTTTGCATTAGGAATAATCGGAAGTCACTTTTACAGGACATGGCTTCTCGCCGTGGTCAGGCGGAAAACGGCGGTGTCATACCCCGTCCTTACGTGATGATAAATATGCTGACGGGTCTCCGCCCACAGCTTTGTTGTGCTGGTCTAGACTTAGAGGACGACAAAGAGGAGCACACGATGCACAACCAAAGTAACGATAAACGTAAACATGAAGGCGATGTCAGCAAAGGATTACCCGAAGCCGCACCTAATGCGGGAAATGCCTACGAGGAAGATGATCATCCCGCAAACGATGCACCGAAAGATCACGGTGAAGTGCCCAGAAAAAATGATGACAGTCAGGATGATAAAAAGGATCCTTTCAAAGCATCATGACATGTCACCGTCTGCCCACTGAACCGGGGCAGACGGTGATCTGCCCCATGCTTTGAAGCCGGTGCAGTCATTATTTTAAGGCCAGCAGGATGAGAAGCCATGCCTCCCTGCTCGTTAACCCAGCTGGCCTGGCATGTGGGCTGCTCGCCTGGCAACGGTCAGGGACGGGCGGGCAACAGGCTTTGGCCCTTTATTCAACGGTTCGCAGGCGCAGAAAACCGCCGGCTACGGGAACGGGCCCCCTCTGCACGTGATCAGGCTTGCTGATTTAAATAATCGACCAGCATCTCAAGATTAATCCGGTGAGGGCCGTCTGGATAAAAAACATCCTGCGCCGGTCGATGGGCATCGAATAACGGTTGCAGATTCACATCCCGATCCAGCAACTGAATCGTCCTCTCAGTCAGTTTGTAAGAAATTACTGTGCAGGAACCTTCCGGGATTTTATCTATAAAATCTGACTTCCGGTTTTCCGAATAGACTTCATATTTAATCTGCTCACCACTTTTTGAGTTCGTGAGAAGTGTTTGAATTAAGTATCTCATGTTGATATATCCGTGAGCAGAATGAATGCTGACATTAATATCAGGCGACAGATTTAAACAGTTAAATATTTTAATTAGATTAGAAGAGGAATATTTCCGTTTGATGTGTAAACGGGGATGGAAGCCGCGTGGTGCCTGTTACGCTGCTGTCGCAACCCGCGTCGCCGTTAAGGTAAACAGGTTTTGCTGGCTTACGAATACATACCAGATTACATCTTTTGCTTTCAGTATTTCATTTTTTACTTCCCACCTTCAGGGATATTTTTAGTTATTAAGCTAACTAATTTTGCTTTTAAAAGTCGTAGAAAAATTACAACATTAGAAATGATATTTTTTGACGCAGGAACCGTGCTGAAAATACTTTAGCGGATGGCGTCATGCAGCCGTAACCGGCACAGCGAAAATGTCATAGTGAACGCCTGCACGGAAGCGAAGGATAAAGATGCAGGATATATTTTCTTTCGGCAAGGAAAGGAGAATAAACACCGACAGGTAGATGTCTGAAGTAAAGGGATGATGAGGCAGGTCGTGATGCGATAATCGCGTCTCAGACGCGGCCCTGACAAGCCCAACTCAGCTACCGCGCGCGGCTGGCATGGCCTGAACGCATCAGGAAAGGTTATCAGGTGTACGATTGCATCGTTGAACACGTATAAAGCAACAAGAAGGCGCTTTTGGTAAAGCCACATTCTGTGTCGCTCTTGTCCCAACTCAACGCCGCCAGGCATATACCTGATAATAAAGACCCGTTTTCCCGACTACACCTGCATGTTCATGATGTCGGTATAGGCCGAAACCAGCTTGTTCCTGACCTGAATCCCCATCTGCATGGAGATAGACGATTTTTGCAGATCGACCATCACATCGTTTAAAGCGACACCGGGTTTCCCCATTTCGAACGCCTGCGCCTGGCTACGGGCGGTGGTCTGGGTTTCGCTGATTTTGTCCAGAGCGGCCTTCATGGTCGCGCCAAAATCGATATGGCTGTTGACCTCATCGCTTTTGTTATTGGCCTGAAGCGAGGTCATCTGTAACTGCTGTAAAACACCGTCGATTGCCTGAATTGACATAGTTGCTACCTCATTAAAAAAGATGAAGATTTTTGACGTGGGGAGAAGTTAACACATTGTCAATAAGACAAAGCCGCTAAATGACGCTAAAAACCGTGGCTTATTCACCCATCGAATTTTGCGTTTCATCAAATAATGCCAGGCATTGAAGTAGAAATTTTATTTAAGCAGGTCAGGGAGTCTGTTTTGCCATCACAACTAACCCGGTCAATTACGTCAGGCAGGAATCGGTCATGAATGCGAGTGCAGCCGCCACACAAAATGAAGAAACGAAAGGCTTTGGTGACCTTCTCGCTCGCCTGCGTGCCAATCCACGTATTCCGTTAATCGTCGCAGCCGCAGCCGCTATCGCTGTGGTTTTTGCGTTGGTGCTCTGGGCCAAAACACCGAACTACAGCGTATTGTTCAGCAACCTGTCCAATGAGGACGGGGGTGCCATTGTCACGCAGTTGACGCAAATGAATGTCCCTTATCGTTTCGCGGATAACGGCGGTGCATTAATGGTGCCGGAAGATAAGGTGCATGAGCTGCGCCTGCGTCTGGCTGAACAGGGCCTGCCTAAAGGTGGCAACGTCGGTTTTGAACTGCTGGATAAAGAAAAGTTCGGTATCAGCCAGTTCAGCGAGCAGGTGAACTACCAGCGCGCACTGGAAGGCGAGCTGGCACGTACTATCGAATCTCTGGGGCCGGTGAAAACGGCGCGCGTCCATCTGGCGATGCCTAAACCAACCCTGTTCGTACGTGAGCAAAAAGCGCCATCCGCGTCTGTGACGTTAACTCTGCAGCCGGGCCGTGCGCTGGATGAAGGTCAGATTCAGGCCATCACGCACATGGTTTCCAGCAGCGTGGCCGGTTTACCGCCGGGGAACGTGACCGTGGTCGATCAGAGCGGTCATCTGTTAACCCGTTCTGACGCAGTAGGCCGTGATCTGAACGATGCACAGCTGAAATATGCCGCCGAAGTCGAAGCGCGTTACCAGCAACGTATCGAAGCGATCCTTAACCCGATTCTGGGCCAGGGCAATGTCCATGCGCAGGTAACGGCACAGATTAACTTCGATACCAGTGAACAGACGGATGAGAAGTACCAGCCGAACGGCGATCCGAAAAACGCGTCTATTCGCTCTCAGCAGACCAGCACCAGCGAGCAGACGGGCAGCCCTTATCCGGGCGGCGTACCGGGCGCACTGTCTAACCAGCCTGCGCCAGCCAATACGGCCCCGATCAATACGGCCAATAACAATGCGGCCAATGGCCAGAATGCCAATGGTCAGAACAATGCAGCCAATGGTCAACGGACCAGCACAGCCTCTACCAGCAGTGTACCGACCAACTCGCGCCGTGATGATACGGTGAACTATGAGCTGGATCGTACCATTCGTCATACCAAGATGAATGTGGGTGACGTGCAGCGCCTGTCTGTTGCCGTGGTGGTGAACTATCGCGAAGACGATAAAGGCAAAGCGATTGCGCTGAATGAGCAGCAGCTGAAGCAGATTGAAGACCTGACGCGCGAAGCCATGGGCTATTCACAGACACGTGGCGACACTGTCAACGTGGTGAACTCGCAGTTTAATACCACCGAGCCTGTATCGACTGAACTGCCCTTCTGGCAACAGCAGTCGTTCTTTGATCAGCTGATTAATGCAGGTAAATGGCTGTTGGTTGCGCTGGTGGCGTTCATCCTGTATCGCAAAATGGTGCGTCCGCATGTTCTGCGTAAGAAAGCCGCAGAGCAGGCCGCTGCAGAAGCTCAGGCTGCCCGTGCTGCTCAGCAGAACGATCAGGAAGCTTACAGCGTCCAGCTCAGCAAAGATGAACTTGAGCAGGAACGTAAATCTAATAACCGCATGAGCGCTGAAGTCATGAGCCAGCGTATCCGCGACATGTCTGAAAACGATCCGCGCGTTGTTGCGCTGGTGATTCGCGAATGGATGAGTAACGAACTATGAGTCTGACCGGTACTGAAAAAAGCGCCATTCTGATGATGACCATTGGTGAAGAACGCGCGGCGGAAGTCTTTAAGCACCTGAACCAGCGTGAGGTTCAGCATCTGAGTGCCGCGATGGCCAGCATGCGTCAGGTCTCGCATAAGCAACTGACCGAAGTGCTGCGTGAGTTTGAAGGCGATGCCGAGCAGTTCGCGGCACTGAGCCTCAACTCGAACGATTACCTGCGCTCCGTGCTGACCCGGGCGTTGGGTGAAGAGCGTGCGTCAAGCCTGCTGGAAGATATCCTTGAAACCCGCGATACCACCAGTGGTATGGAAACGCTCAACTTCATGGAACCGCAGGCCGCAGCCGATCTGATTCGCGACGAGCATCCACAGATCATCGCGACTATCCTGGTCCACCTGAAACGGGGTCAGGCTGCCGATATTCTGGCCTTGTTTGATGAGCGCCTGCGTCATGACGTCATGCTGCGTATTGCTACCTTCGGTGGTGTGCAGCCGGCAGCGCTGGCAGAACTGACCGAAGTCCTGAACAGCCTGCTCGACGGTACCAACCTCAAGCGTGCGAAGATGGGCGGCGTGAGAACGGCGGCCGAAATTATCAACCTGATGAAAACGCAGCAGGAAGAAGCGGTTATCGAAGCGGTACGCGACTTCGATGGCGAACTGGCACAGAAAATTATCGACGAGATGTTCCTGTTCGAAAACCTGGTGGAAGTGGACGACCGCAGTATCCAGCGTCTGTTGCAGGAAGTGGAATCCGAGCAGTTGCTGATCGCCCTGAAAGGTGCCGAGCAGCCGCTGCGCGAGAAGTTCCTCAAAAACATGTCAGCCCGTGCGGCCGATATCCTGCGCGACGATCTGGCCAACCGTGGTCCGGTACGTATGTCTGCAGTAGAGAACGAACAGAAAGCGATCCTGCTGGTGGTGCGTCGTCTGGCAGAGTCCGGCGAGATGGTAATCGGTGGCGGCGAGGAAACCTATGTCTGATGCATTTTCCGCCCGCCCCTGGCAACTGTGGCAGCCTGTAGAACTGGGGCGTCCTGAAGAGCCCGCGACGATTCAGGCTGAACCCGAAATCGAATTCTTCGAATCAGAAGAAGACGAACAGCAACAGCAGTTTGAGCAGATGCAGCAGCAGTTGCGTAAAGAAGCCCACGGTCAAGGCTACAGCGAAGGCCATCAGCAGGGGTTTAATGAAGGTCAGAAAGCCGGCTATGACGCGGGCTTTCAGCAAGGCCTTGCTGATGCGCAGCAACAGCAGGCTCCCTTACAGGCGCGAATGCAGCAGCTGGTGACGGAATTTCAAAATACGCTGGAATCGCTGGACAGCGTCATTGCTGCCCGCCTGATGCAGCTGGCTCTGGAAGCCGCGCGTTCGGTGATTGGTCAGGCCACCACGGTGGATGGCAGTGCGTTGCTGCGCCAGATTCAGGGCTTACTGCAGCAGGAGCCCATGTTTAGCGGTAAGCCGCAGCTTCGGGTGCATCCTGATGACCTGCTGAGGATTGAACAAACACTGGGGCCAACGCTTGATCTGCACGGCTGGCGTTTACTGGCTGACAATACGCTGCACCCCGGCGGCTGCAAGCTCAGTGCCGAAGACGGCGATCTTGACGCGAGCGTGGCAACCCGCTGGCAGGAACTGTGCCGTCTTGCCGCACCTGGAGAGTTTTAATGACCACTCGTCTGAACCGCTGGCTGGGCTCGCTTGATGCCTTCGAAAGTCGTATTGCGCAGGTGCAACCTGTTCGTCGCTATGGACGGCTGACGCGTGCCACCGGCCTGGTTCTCGAAGCTACCGGCCTGCAGTTGCCGCTCGGTTCGACCTGTGTGATTGAACGTAATGACGGTAAAACGATTAGCGAAATTGAAAGCGAAGTCGTGGGCTTCAACGGTCAGAAACTGTTGATGATGCCGCTGGAAGAAGTGGACGGCATTCTGCCCGGCGCGCGCGTTTATGCCCGTACCACCGGCGATAACCCTCATTCAGGTAAACAGCTGCTGCTGGGGCCACAGCTGTTAGGCCGGGTGCTTGATGGCAGCGGCCGCCCACTGGATGGCTTACCTTCCCCGGAAACGGGCTACCGTGCTCCATTGAACACACCGCCGTTTAACCCTTTACAGCGCACCCCTATTACCGATGTGCTGGACACCGGCGTTCGGGCGATTAACGCCCTGCTCACCGTTGGCCGGGGACAACGTATGGGCTTGTTCGCCGGATCAGGCGTGGGTAAAAGTGTGCTGCTCGGCATGATGGCGCGCTATACCCAGGCCGATGTGATCGTGGTGGGCTTAATCGGTGAACGTGGCCGTGAAGTTAAAGACTTTATTGAAAACATCTTAGGTGCTGAAGGCCGCGCCCGTTCGGTCGTCATCGCCGCGCCGGCAGATGTCTCACCGCTACTGCGTCTGCAGGGTGCCGCTTACGCCACGCGCATTGCGGAAGATTTCCGCGATCGCGGTAAACATGTTTTATTAATCATGGATTCGCTGACACGTTATGCCATGGCGCAACGTGAAATCGCGCTGGCGATTGGTGAGCCGCCGGCCACCAAAGGTTATCCACCTTCCGTATTTGCCAAACTGCCCGCCCTGGTTGAACGCGCGGGTAACGGCATTGATGGCGGCGGCTCGATCACGGCGTTTTATACCGTACTGACCGAAGGCGACGATCAGCAGGACCCGATTGCTGACTCTGCGCGTGCCATCCTTGACGGCCACATTGTGCTGTCACGTCGTCTGGCCGAAGCCGGCCATTATCCGGCGATTGATATTGAAGCCTCAATCAGTCGTGCCATGACGTCACTGATTGATGAAAACCATTATGCACGCGTGCGCCAGTTCAAACAGTTGCTCTCGAGTTTCCAGCGCAACCGGGATCTGGTCAGCGTCGGTGCCTATGCCGCCGGTAGCGATCCGATGCTGGACAAAGCCATTCAGCTTTATCCGCAGATGGAAGCCTTCCTGCAACAAGGCATTTTTGAGCGCAGTGAGTACGACGATGCCTGCCTGCATTTACATGCATTGTTCGGTTAATTCGCGCGTTTGATATGAGGACATCGTAATGAAAACAGTCAATGCCATTGACACTTTGCGTGACCTGGCGGAACAGGATCTTGAACGCGCCGCCGTGCTGTTAGGCGATATGCGGCGTGGCCAGCAGGCTGCAAACGAGCAGCTCAGTATGTTGCTTGACTATCAGGATGAATACCGCAACAAGCTGAACAGCGACATGTCCAGCGGTATTGCCAGCAACCGCTGGACGAACTATCACCAGTTCATTCAGACGCTGGAAAAAGCCATTGAGCAACACCGCAGTCAGTTGCAGCAATGGAATCAACGGCTTGAACAGGCACTGGTTAACTGGCGTGAAAAACAACAACGCCTCAATGCCTATCAGACGCTGATTACCCGGGCAGAAGAAAATGCATTACGACAAGAAAACCGTCTCGACCAGAAACGGATGGATGAATTTGCCCAACGGGCTGCACTGAGGAAAGGCGAATGATTACGCTGCCAAACATTGCGTTGACAACGAAAACAACCGGCACCGCTGAAACATCGGGGACAACCGATCTGCTGGGCGGTGGCGAGGCGCTACCGAAGGACTTTATCACTACGCTGGGAAATCAGTTGCTTTCCCTGGCGAAACTGCACAGTAAAACCACAGTTGCAGCAGAAAAAAATAGCGTCGCTGATGACGACAGCAAGGTTGCCACGTCGTTGAATGCATTGATCTCTTCGCTGGAAAACCCGACTGCACTCAGTGCGCTGTTTAAACCGGAAAATATTAAAGCCGGTACAAAATCAGCCGATGATAAGGGTGACGCGAAAGAGGCCGCGCTGAACAGCAGCGATATGCAAAATATTCAGGCGCTGTTTGCCATGTTACCGGCAACCGGCTTGCAACAGGCCGTGAAAGACAGCACGACGACGCGTGACGTGGATATGCAACGCGATGCCGGACCGCGTTCGGCCTTATCGGCACTGACGCAGGCGGTGACCACGGCACTGAGCGGTGATGACAAAGAGGCGAAAAACAGCAAGCTGCAGGATGGCGGTCGCCTGGCCAGTAACGTTGACCAGGCCAGCCGTGGGGTAACGCCCGCAGCCACGACGCAAACCGCATCGACACCGGCACAGTTGACGACAGACGCCAGTTTTCAGCAGATACTGAGCAGCGTCAACAAGCAGGATGAGCGTCCGATAAACGCTGCAGCCAGCGATAATCAGACGATGATTGCCGCGCCGATAGCCAGCGCCAGCAGCGTTATGCAACCCTTCACGGCCTCTGCGTCGATGAACACGCCGTCTACGCCGATGCTGAATGCCCACCTGGGTAGCAATGAATGGCAGCAGGCCCTGAGTCAACAAATTGTGATGTTCAGTCGTAACGGCCAGCAGAATGCGGAGTTACGCCTGCATCCAGAAGATCTCGGTGCGATCCAGATCAGCCTGAAACTGAATAACGATCAGGCACAGTTAAATATGGTTTCAGGTCACAGCCATGTCAGGGCTGCACTGGAAGCCGCGCTTCCTCAGCTGCGCACTGCGCTGGCTGAAAATGGTATTAACCTGGGTGAGAGTCAGGTCAGCAGTGACAGTTTCGCGCAAGGGCAAAGCTTCCAGCATCAACAGGAGGCGCGTCGCGACGGACAGCACGGCAGCTTCTCTCTGACCCAGGACAGTGATAACGACATCACGCCGATTGCCGTACCGCAGGCTCTTCAGGCCCGGTTAAACGGTAAGGGCGCCGTAGACACCTTTGCCTGACAGCGACAAACGCTGAAGGTAAGCGTAAAACCCGTGTCTTTTCTTGCCATTGTTTGACTTAAGACACGCGATAATCTGTTCAGGTGAGCCGAGAGGCTCGCCCATAATTCACAGGAAGTAACTGCTAAAATGTCTGATAACGCGAAAGCTAAAGGTCGCAAACGTAAAATCCTGATTCCAGTGTTGCTGATCGTAACACTGGCCGCTTGCAGCGTGGCAGGCTATGCAGTCTGGCGAATAATGAATAAACATGAGGGCGATAAGCCGGAGGTCGCGAAAGTTGAACCGCCTCCCGCCCCGGTCTTTTTTGCACTTGATACATTTACGGTTAACCTGGTCAATCCCGACAACGATCCAGACCGTGTACTGTACGTAGGGTTTACTCTGCGTCTGCCGGATGAAGAAACGCGTCGTCGGATGAGTGACTATCTGCCTGAGGTTCGCAGTCGTCTGTTACTGCTGCTTTCTCGCCAGAGCGCTGCTGCGCTGGCGACAGAGCAAGGAAAGCAAGCGCTTGTTGAGCAAATCAAACAGGCGCTGGCACCACCGCTGGTGAAAGGTCAACCTCCGCAGGTCGTAGACGACGTACTGTTTACCGCCTTCATTTTGAGGTGAATCAATGGGCGACAGCATTCTCTCCCAGGCTGAAATTGACGCGCTATTAAACGGCGACAGTGGCAGCGCGGAAGAAGAAAAGAAACAAAACGGTCCAGAGGGCGATATTCGCCCTTATGATCCCAATACCCAGCGCCGCGTGGTGCGCGAGCGTTTACAGGCGCTGGAAATTATTAACGAGCGTTTTGCCCGTCATTTCCGTATGGCGCTGTTTAACCTGCTGCGCCGTAGCCCGGATATCAGCGTGGGCGCGATCAAGATTCAGCCATACCATGAGTTTGCCCGCAACCTGCCGGTGCCAACGAACCTGAACCTGATCCACCTGAAGCCGCTGCGCGGCACGGCTCTGGTCGTGTTTTCACCGAGCCTTGTGTTTATTGCCGTTGATAACCTTTTTGGCGGAGATGGGCGTTTTCCGACTAAAGTAGAAGGACGTGAGTTCACGCATACCGAGCAACGCGTCATTCGTCGTATGCTGAAACTGGCGCTTGATGGCTACAGCGATGCGTGGAAAGCGATTTATCCTCTGGATGTCGAGTACGTCCGTTCGGAAATGCAGGTGAAGTTCACCAACATCACCACATCGCCTAACGATATCGTCGTCAACACGCCGTTCCAGGTCGAGATTGGCAACCTTGTCGGTGAGTTCAACATCTGTATTCCGTTTTCGATGATTGAACCTTTGCGTGAAATGCTGGTGAATCCGCCGCTGGAAAACTCGCGGTCAGAAGATACACACTGGCGGGACAATCTGGTGAAGCAGGTTCAGCATTCTGAACTGGAACTGATTGCCCATTTTGCTGAAACGTCGTTGCGTCTGTCACGCGTGTTGCAGCTGAAACCCGGCGATGTCCTGCCGATTGAAAAACCCGAGCGCATTATTGCCCACGTGGACGGTGTGCCTGTTTTAACCAGCCAGTACGGTACACTTAACGGTCAGTATGCGCTGCGTGTAGAACATTTGATTAACCCGATTTTGAATTCGCTTAACGAGGAACAGCCCCATGACTGACAGCAAGAAACCGTCCGATGACACCATCTCTGCGGACGATCTGTGGGCTGAAGCAATGAATGAGCAGGTGGGCTCTGGTGCCAGCACCTCACAGAGTGATGACGTTTTCAAATCGTTTGAAAGCAGCAACACTTCAGGCTCATTGCAGGATATTGACCTGATTATGGATATCCCGGTAAAACTGACTGTGGAACTGGGCCGCACCAAGATGACCATCAAAGAACTGCTGCGTCTGACACAGGGTTCTGTGGTCTCACTGGATGGTCTCGCAGGCGAGCCGCTGGATATCCTGATTAACGGTTACCTGATTGCGCAGGGTGAAGTCGTGGTCGTTAACGACAAATATGGTGTGCGTATCACCGACATCATTACGCCTTCAGAACGTATGCGCCGTCTGAGCCGTTAATATGAATAACCAGAATCATACTGTCCAACCGGCTACACCGCAGACGCCCGCCATCTCAGCGGGCTCTGTACTGACTCAGGTAAGTGGTGTTCTGGTTGTTATTATCCTGTTGATTCTGGCATGCGCCTGGCTGGCCCGTCGTATGGGCTTTGCGCCGAAAAAAGTCGGCAGCCGTGAGCTGACGCTCACGGCCAGTGTCCAGGTCGGTCAGCGCGAGCGCGTCGTCATCGTTGATACGCCAGATGCCCGTCTGGTACTGGGCGTAACGGCACAGCAAATTACCCACCTGCATACGTTGCCACCGGCTTCACCCGATGTAGACACCGCGGAAAAGGCAGCACCGCAGGATTTTCGTCAGTTATTACAGAATCTGGTTAAACGTCCCGGAAAAAACCCATGATGCGTCGACTGCTCCCTCTTCTGCCGCTGCTGTTGCTGGCACCGGTTGCTCACGCCCAGTTACCAGGCCTTGTAAGCCAGCCATTAGCCAATGGTGGCCAGAGCTGGTCACTTCCGGTACAAACGCTGGTATTTATTACCTCGTTGACGTTTCTGCCGGCCATTCTGTTAATGATGACCAGCTTCACCCGCATCATTATTGTTTTTGGTCTGCTGCGTAATGCGCTGGGCACGCCCTCTGCGCCGCCCAATCAGGTATTACTTGGCCTGACGCTCTTTTTAACTTTTTTTATTATGGCACCTACCTTTGATAAAATTTATCAGGATGCCTATCTGCCTTTCAGTCAGGATAAAATCAGTATGGATGTGGCCATTGATAAAGGCGCACAACCCCTGCGTGAATTTATGCTGCGTCAAACGCGTGAAGCTGACTTAGCGTTATTTGCCCGTCTGGCAAATACGCCTCCCATTGTCGGGCCGGAAGCCGTGCCGATGCGTATTTTATTACCTGCTTATGTGACCAGTGAATTAAAGACCGCCTTCCAGATTGGATTTACCGTCTTTATTCCTTTTTTAATTATTGACCTTGTCGTGGCCAGCGTATTAATGGCGCTGGGTATGATGATGGTGCCGCCGGCAACCATCGCCCTGCCCTTTAAATTAATGTTATTTGTTCTGGTGGATGGCTGGCAGTTGCTGGTTGGATCGCTGGCACAAAGTTTCTATTCCTGATCTTGTGAATTGCACAGGAGATATTCATGACACCTGAATCGGTAATGGTAATGGGCCAGGAGGCGATGCGCGTCGCGTTGCTGCTGGCCGCTCCGATGCTGCTGGCCGCCCTGGTCAGCGGTTTACTGGTGAGCTTGCTACAGGCAGCGACCCAGATTAATGAACAAACGCTGTCTTTCATTCCTAAGATTATTGCGGTGGCGGCCACGGGCGTCGTTGCCGGTCCCTGGATGTTAAACGTCTTGCTGGATTATATCCGCACCGTTTTTTCTAACCTGCCCTATATCATCGGCTGATGATTACGCTCGACAGCAGCCAGCTTGTTCACTGGATAAGCCAGTTTTTCTGGCCGTTGGTGCGCATTCTGGCGCTGATTGCGACAGCGCCGGTATTGAGTGAGCGCGCCATCAGCAAACGGGTGAAAATCGGCCTGGCGGCCATGATCACCTGGCTGCTGGTCCCGCTGTTACCGCCGGTGAACGTCACCCTGTTTTCGCCGGCCGGTTTCATGCTGCTGATTCAGCAAATGCTGATTGGTATCGCCATTGGTTTTACGATGCAGTTTGCCTTTGCAGCTGTCCGGGCGGCCGGTGAACTGATTGGTTTGCAGATGGGTCTGTCATTTGCGACGTTTTTTGATCCCGCCAGTCGGCTTAATATGCCGGTCCTTGCGCGTTTTCTCGACATGCTGGCCATGTTACTGTTTTTATCCTTCAACGGGCATTTGTGGCTTATCTCACTGTTGGCGGACAGTTTTCATACACTTCCTGTAGGTGGAACACCACTTGAAGCTAATGCTTTTATGGCGCTGGCAAAATCAGGCGGCATGATTTTCCTTAATGGCATGATGTTAGCGTTACCCTTGATCGTTCTGCTACTCACGCTAAACATGGTCCTGGGTTTGTTAAACCGTCTTTCACCACAGTTATCAATCTTCGCGATCGGCTTCCCGATTACCTTATCAGTCGGCATTTTGACGATCAGCCTGCTGATGCCCCTTCTCGCCCCGTTCTGTGAGCACCTGTTCGGCGAAATATTTGATCTTCTGGCCCAGTTCCTCACCGAACTGTCCCCCTCCTGAACATTAAGTATCTAACTATTTTTCCTTTTCCATACTTAAGAAATTCACAACTATCCGGGCATTTTTCAAACCATATTTTCCAGAAATCAACTAAGGATATTCTGATAAATGTGCGATAAGTCTTAAAATAATTCTTATTAAACCGCGCATCGCGTATTTTAGTCGGGCGGTACACAGAGTCATCGACAGGGTTGTTTTGGTGATAAAATCGGCAATGCATTGAAATTAAAAAAGAAAAAATATTGTGTGATTTTTCTTGTCAGAAAATGTTTTTTCCGGCATTGTCAACTCACTCTTCAGCCTTACACTTTCGTGAAACAAATGTTTTTAAGACTTGTCCTATCAGAAAACTCTGGGTTTTCAGCGATAGTGACATTGCTCCCAAAAACGGTGTTTCGCTCCGGTACGACTTTACATCAATACCCGATGTGGATTCGACGCCAGGTGTGGGGCCAGAGTAAGAAAAAATTTTGCAGAACGGGTCAAGGAAGAAGACTTTTACGGGCGTTTGCCCGTTGCCACGCTGCATCAGCAGAATAAAAAAAAGCGCTTTGGAAATCTTCTCGTACCGCAACGCGTAATTCATCGTTGATTTAAACGGATAACAAATTGGTGAGGGTCGCTAACATGCCAACGATTATTATGGATTCCTGCAACTACACACGCCTGGGATTATCGGACTATATGTCTTCTAAAGGAGTGAAGAAGAAAAATATTACTTCTGTCTCCGATATTGAGCAATTACAGCAAAGATGTGAGCAGTTGAAACCAGGTGTTGTGTTTATTAATGAAGACTGTTTCATTCACGAAACCGACTCAAGCGAGCGCATTCGCAGCATTATTAATCAGCATCCCGAAACACTCTTTTTTATTTTTATGGCCATCAGTAATATTCATTTTGAAGAATATCTGTATGTCCGAAAAAATTTAATTATTACATCGAAAGCCATTAAACCTTCAACGCTGGATTCTCTCCTTAGCACGTATTTGCAAAAGAAACTTAACATGTCTCCGCGTATTTCCTCAGGGCTGGACGTTCACCCTCTGACGTTGAGCCAGACTGAGTCAAATATGCTGAAAATGTGGATGTCGGGTCATGATACCATCCAAATATCCGACAAAATGCAAATTAAAGCTAAGACGGTCTCTTCCCATAAAGGAAACATTAAGCGGAAAATTAAAACGCACAACAAGCAGGTTATTTACCATGTCGTGCGCTTAACCGATAACGTGACCTCTGGTATTTACGTCAACGTAAGATAGTTTGCCGCCTCACAGAACTGGCCCAAAAGGCCGGTTTTTTTTAGTGATTAGCGATCAAGATCTCAATTTTCAGCATAAACCTTTTCCTGCTCCTGCCGATGTTTTTTTCATCAGGCCCCCTTAAGAGAGCAAGGAAATGAACACAACGCTGATTAATGAAGGACATCACAACGTCAGTTTTTGGCAGAATCTCAGACTGGTCCCGCTGTTTAGTTTGATTTTCGGCGGGATATTATTTTTGTTCGCACTCTGTATAGGCATTTCCAGCTACTTCCTCATCCTGAGTAATCAGTCGTTGAAAGATGCAACTGAGGAAATTCAGGTCCGCAACGGTCTGATCGACAGCTCCTCAAACCTCCGCTCTGCCCGACTGAATATCATCCAGGCCGGTGCGGCCGCGCGTATTGGTGAGATGGATGATTTCAATGCCAACCTTGCCGCAACGGATGAGCGTATTAAGCAGGCTGAAAATGGCCTCAACGTCTACCTGAACCGCAAGAATAAAACCCCCGAAGACGTCAGGCTGGACGAAGAGCTCACTACTCGCTTCAAAGAGTATGTTCAAAAAGGCCTGAAGCCGATGATTGATGCCGGTAAACAGGGCAGTTTCGAAAGCATCATTGCCCAGGAAACCGACACCACGCGTAAACTGGATAACGCTTATAACGCTGTGCTGGTCAAGGCGATCAAACTTCGGGATATCCGTTCTGATTTCATTAACGCCAAGGCTGCCGAACAGTCACGTATTGGTTTTATTTCCATGGGTGGTGCGTTTGTGGCTGCGCTGGTGCTGGTGCTGCTGACCTTTGTTTTTCTCCGTCGGGTCGTGATCACGCCTTTACGCAAATCGGTTGCCCATATTGAGCGTATCGCTCAGGGTGACTTAACCGCCCCTTCAGTACCGCACGGTCGTAACGAAATCGGCTTACTACTGGATAATCTGCAGCGCATGCAGGAATCGTTAGTCAGAACGGTCGGTTCGGTGCGTGAAGGCGCTATCGCCATTTATCAAGGCTCCAGTGAAATTTCAGCCGGTAACACCGACCTCTCCTCGCGGACGGAGCAGCAAGCCGCCGCCCTTGAGCAGACCGCAGCCAGCATGGAGCAGTTAACGGCGACGGTGAAACAGAACGCCGATAATGCGCACCATGCCAGCCAACTGGCAGCCGATGCATCAGATAAAGCACGCAACGGTGGCGACATGGTCAGTGGTGTAGTGAAAACCATGAACGATATTTCTGGCAGCTCGAAGAAAATTGCTGAGATCACCAATGTGATTAACAGCATCGCTTTCCAGACCAATATTCTGGCGCTGAACGCCGCCGTCGAAGCCGCGCGCGCAGGAGAGCAAGGGCGTGGCTTTGCGGTTGTTGCGAGTGAAGTCCGTAGTCTGGCACAACGCAGCGCCCAGGCCGCGAAGGAAATTGAATCCCTGATTGCCGAGTCTGTGAAGTTAGTCAGCAGTGGCTCGCATCAGGTTGGCGAGGCCGGCAGTACGATGGGTGAAATTGTCGAAGCGGTGCGTCGCGTGACCGATATCATGTCTGAGATTGCTGCCGCCTCGGATGAACAAAGCCGCGGTATTCAGCAGGTGAGCCAGGCGGTAACGGAAATGGATAACGTGACCCAGCAGAACGCCTCGCTGGTTGAAGAAGCCTCAGCGGCGGCGGCATCACTGGAAGATCAGGCGGGTAAACTGACGAAAGCGGTTTCCGCATTTCGCTTAGTCGACACACCGGTCGCGAAAACTCCCGATGTTAAAGACGTGGCACCGAAAGCGAGCTCACCCGTGCTACGTCCGGTAGCCACTACCTCTGGTCATGAAAACTGGGAAACGTTCTGACCCAAGCGGACGCCCCTGTCCTGTGACATGCGTGACAGGACAGATAAAAGTAAACGCCCGCGACATCCTCAGACATCGCGGGCGTTTTCATCAGACTGACCGATAATCAGGCGGGAACCCAGGGCTCGACAAAAACGCCGTCCCGGTGATTATTCTCGTTAAAAAACCAGATCCCCTGCGGGTAATCGTCCAGCGCCACCAAAAACATCGTCCCTTCGTTAAAAGGTTCTACCGCCAGGATCGTACCGATTCGCCGGGGTCCACCGTCGGTTTTAACGCTTACGCGATCGTCTACCTTCATCTGTTACTCTCCAGAAACGTTCCTGATAACAGTGTAATGGAAGCGTAGGACGAATGCAGGCATTAACGTCGGGCAATCACCCACACGGCATGGACGATGCCGGGAATGTAGCCGCACAAGGTCAGTAAAATGTTCAGCCAGAACGCGCCGCCAAAACCGACCTGCAGGAAAACGCCCAGTGGTGGAAGTAAAATAGCGATAAGAATTCGAAGTAAGTCCATAACCATTCCTTTAGGTACTGAGAAAAACCGTTTTGCTTACCAATATAGCCGTTTTCTGAAGGGTTACAGGAAAAGTCAGGTAAATCTGAGTCAGGGTTTTTTTCGTTTTCCTGACACTTCACAGCCGGACGTTTAACACGAGAATCGTTACACTTCATTGCGTTGCTTTCCTACCCCAGGAAAACAACACACCCAAAGTAACAAGGATTATTTTGCCCGCGCAGCGCGGGCTTTTTTTTACCCTTCCCTGCTGTCAGCCCGCCGTTCTATACTCAGTATTCACGTTGCTCTTTGGAGGCAGACTATGACGCATTTTCTCGCTTCAGATGAAAACCAAAGTGATCGGGACAGTGAAATGGATGCGCTTCTTCATGCCATCCAGCGTGACACGGCAGGACAGGTACAGGACTATTTTTCGCCTCAGGTTGCGCAGGCTGAAAAAAATGCTGGCGGGCCGACAGCGCCGTGCCGTGAACCTGCGGAGCAGTGTGAGATGGACATTCACGATTGCCGCTACAGTGAGATCAATCGCTAGCGGGATCGCTCGCCGGGCGGAATAGCAGGCAAAAAAATACCCGGCACAGGCCAGGCAAGTATTCAAATCGTTACACCAGGGAAGACATACTGCTTTCTCAGAGTAGCTGTTCCGGTAATGAAAACAAGCTTCTGCGATGCACGTTTCGCTCATCTTATTCTGCTCCTGCTCTCCTCCTGCCTACGCAAGCCGCAGCGTGCGCGCCATGCGTCGTGCACATTCTGACCGCTCCCGCTTTTTGTCCTATCGGGTTTTAAGAATCCTCCTGGTTCTGTCTGCATGAGTACGGAACCTCGGGCCTTTTCAGGACTCAACTACACTAAACAGATGCCGTGGCTAACCTGAGCCGTGTGGAGGAGACCTGGATGCCCAACCTGAATGAATCGCTGATGATCGTGACCGACCTCGATGGATCGCTGCTTGACCACCACGACTACAACTGGGATGCCGCCACAGCATGGCTGGAGACCTTCAGCCAGCATCAGGTTCCTGTGGTGATTTGCTCCAGCAAGACGGCGGCGGAAATTCTGCCGCTGCAACGAAAAATCGGGATTAGCGGTACGCCGTTTATCGCCGAAAACGGCGCGGTTCTGTACTTCCGCGAGGACAAACCCGTTCGTATCCCTGACGATAAGCTGAACTACGTCGCCATCTGTCGGATTCTTAGCGCGATGAAACAGCAGTTCCGCTTTAGCGGCTTTCAGGATTTTAGCGACAGCGACGTGTCGGCAATGACAGGTTTACCGGACGCCGAGGCCGCGCTCGCCCGCCAGCGCGATGCCTCCGAAGTTATCGTCTGGCGCGATACCGACGAGGCGTTAGACCGTTTTCGCCATGCGCTGGCTGACTACCATTTGACGCTTACCCAGGGCGGCCGCTTCTGGCACGTGATGCCGGCCCGAAGCGGAAAAGGCCATGCCCTGCATAAATTACTGTCGCATTACAGCCATCAGGATCTGATCACGATTGGACTGGGTGATGGCCCTAACGATGCACCTATGCTCGATGCGGTCGATTATGCCATCGTGATTAAAGGCTTCAGCAAAAACCCTGTCACGTTAACGCGTAATGATGGGCAGGTTTATCATACAACGCATCACGGCCCTGAAGGCTGGCGCGAAGGTCTGGACCATTTTTTAACGCAGCCATGAACGGCTGTGGTTCCTCGGGCAACCCCATAAGGATGATGCAATGAGTGATTTCTTTCAGAATGGCGTAATTACTAACTTTCATAATCTCACGCACCGCAGCGTCGAATCGCTGGAAAAAGAGATGGTGCGTTTTGCGCGTAAACGCAAAATGGGGTTAATTCTGCCCTCCCTGTTTTCTGAGCTGGAAGGACCGGCACTGAGCAAAATCGTCGATGAACTGGCGAAAGTGCCGTATCTGAATGAAATTGTCATCGGCCTTGACCGGGCCGATCGCGATCAGTTCCTCCATGCCCGCGAGTTCTTTTCTCGCCTGCCGCAGCGCCATCGGATCTTATGGAATGATGGTCCCCGCCTGAAGGCGATCGACGCGGAACTGGACAAAGAAGGTTTGTCGCCGACGAATCCGGGCAAAGGGCGTAACGTCTGGTTCTGCACCGGCTATACGCTGGCCTCCGACCGCACCAGCTGTGTCGCGCTACACGATTGCGATATTGTTACCTATGAGCGCGGTATGCTGGCACGTCTGCTTTATCCGCTGGCGAATCCCGCGTTTCAGTATGAGTTTTGTAAAGGGTTTTATGCGCGCGTCGCCGACGGCAAACTCAATGGTCGCGTGGGCCGTTTATTAGTCGGGCCGCTGCTGCGTTCCCTGCAAAAAGTGTATGGTCACTCGGAGTACCTTGATTACCTCTCCAGTTTCCGTTACCCGCTCTCCGGCGAGTTCGCCATGCGTACTCATGTCCTTAACGGGATTAAAATTCCGGGTGACTGGGGCCTGGAGATTGGCGTGCTCTCCGAGATCTATCGCAATTACACCACACGCCAGTCGTGCCAGGTTGAGATTGCGGATAATTA
Organism: Pantoea sp. PNA 03-3; assembly: GCF_003201175.1. Taxonomy (NCBI): domain Bacteria; kingdom Pseudomonadati; phylum Pseudomonadota; class Gammaproteobacteria; order Enterobacterales; family Erwiniaceae; genus Pantoea; species Pantoea sp. PNA 03-3. The sequence goes on from NZ_QICO01000015.1 coordinate 25,655, forward strand.
TGACCACAAGCATCAGCCGCTGGCAGAGGATGACGGAACAGGCGGCCTGAAGCGCATGAGCAACGATATTGTTCAGTCGCTTTTACGTAAACTTGCCACCATGGGCGTGCCGCTCACCAGCGACTCCTTCCGCGTGCTGAAAGCCACCTACTATCGCAACGCGTTAGATATGATGGAAATCTACAATCATGAGGCCGCCATGAACGGACTGAAATTCGATCAGCACGTGGAAGAGGCTGCGGTCGAGATGTTTACCCAGGCTATCCTGGATGCGGGTCAGTCCTTTATAGAACGCCCAAATGACAAGCCGTTTATCCCAAGCTGGAGTCGGGTTCAGTCTGCCTTCCCGGATATTCTGCAACGAATTTACAAGGCGGTAGAAGAGGATAATGACGGTAACGTCTAGTGTGCCATAGGTGGAAGACAGGCTATTACGTGACGTGATGCCTGGAAGGAAGACAGACGGGCCAAGTGTACAACACCGGCCCGGTCATTTGCAATCAGGACGTTAACTGCGGTTGTGACTCACGGGTGTGGCTGAGCTCGTCTGTCCGAAACGCCTCGCTTCTGACCGCATAACCATCATACCAGCGACACTCTACCATGCCACTGGCATGACCGGTCACCACCATCGTTTGCCCGCCGTCCTTATGCTGCACTTCATCACTGATTGCAAAAACCATGTTGCGCCCTCTTTATCCATTGACATTAATTCTTAATATTTATTTATAGCATGGTAAAAAAGTTGCTGCTGTTAAGGCGCGCAGAAAAAGGGCAAATTCAGAATAAAGTAGAAGGTTATCCTGGAAAGGAATAAAGCGGATAAGAGGCTATCCGCTTCAGAGGGAGGATGAATCAGATTTTGCAGCCTTCGCAATCCGCTTCGTCACTCAGGTCGTCAGGCACTTCGGCCGCCTTTTTTTCTGCCTTGGCTTCGGCCTGCTCTAACTGAGCATCTATATCGAATTCAAACATATCGTCGCTCATTGTTTTCTCCCCAGAACGCGTAAAAGAAGGCGCTGTTATACCGATTACCCACGCAGTTTGGCAATAAGGTTAACCACTAAAAGCACGATCGACCCAATGATAAAACCAATCACCAGGTTAGCGCCGTTACTCAGCAGCCCTGACACCAGACCGCTAAACGGAGCGATAGCATTTTCAATAAAGTGGTGCAAAGGCGTTATCCCGTGAACAATGATGCCCCCTCCCACCAGGAACATGGCCAGCGTACCCACCACGGTTAATATTTTCATCAGCCAGGGGGCCGCAGCCAGCAGCACGGCACCAACTGACTGGGCCACCCGTGACGGTTTTTGCTTTAACCAGAATCCCAGATCATCGATTTTCACGATGCCCGCCACAATACCGTAAACGCCAATCGTGACCAGAATGGCAATGCCCGCCAGGATCAGAACCTGATTCAGCAGCGGTGCTTCCGAAACGATGCCCAGCGTAATCGCGACGATTTCGGCGGACAAAATGAAATCGGTGCGCACAGCCCCTTTAACCTTTTTCTTTTCAAATTCACGCGGGTCCTGCTTTGCCAGGTTATCCAGACGCTGCTGACGGGCCTCCGGTGAATTTTGCTGCTTATCGTGTTGCAGGCTGTGCAGCACTTTCTCGACACCTTCATAACAAAGGTAAGCGCCGCCAATCATCAACAGCGGCGTGATTAACCACGGCGCAAATGCCGAGATAATCAGCGCCAGCGGCACCAAAATCAGCTTGTTCAGAAACGAGCCTTTGGCCACGCCCCACACGACCGGCAGTTCGCGATTGGCTTTTACGCCACTGACCTGTTGCGCATTCAGTGACAGATCGTCACCCAGAACGCCCGCCGTCTTCTTTGCCGCGACTTTGCCCATTACAGAGATATCATCCAGCAGCGTGGCGATATCATCCAGCAACGTTAATAAACTGGTTCCTGCCAAAATATGTCCCTTATACGGTCATCGACAACGACTTACATCGCAAACAGTGGAAGCCTCATCCTCGACGAAGCCCAACGGCACACGATGCGTGCGTTGTGACTATTCCGGTTCGTTATGTTGACAACATGGGCATCGTTCGATTTCCGTTACCGTCATCTCTGCGATGCCCTCACAATCCCATTCGACGCGCACCGCTTGCCCAGCCAGTCCTTCGCTATGCAGGTATTTACTGACCGGGCTTTCCGTCATGCCGGTAATTTCTTCCGTGGCCACCAGCGTTTCGCCCACATAAATTCTGGCGGTGGCTTTGGTATTCACCATGCGCTCATCACGAATCTGGTAGAGACGTTTAACCGTCAGTTTTATGCTGCTCATCTCGGTCTCCCGGTCACGGAAAAGCGTCTATCTAACATGTTATGTTACTGATGAGCAAGGCCCGATCATTCCTGCTCACGATAATGATGAATGCCCTGATGATCGATTTCAGCACTGTCATTCATCACCAGTAACCACTCTTCCAGTCGTTCAAGCAACGCGTCGTCGTCGAGACGGAGTTTGCCACGCAGTGCACATTCCCAGATGATGAGAACCTTCCAGCCGCTCTCACGTAACTGCCGGACATAGCGATGGTCTCGTTCGACGTTGCTGTTAATCTTGCCTGTCCAGAACTCGGTGCGCGTGGCGGGTATCTTAAACAAATAGCAGTGATGACGATGCCAGAAGCAGCCGTGCACAAAGATAATGGCCTGATGAGCGGTCAGGACAAAATCAGGCCGCCCTGGCAGGTTTTTGTCCTGAACCCGGTAAGTGAATCCGCGATCTTTAAGCAACAGTGCGATGCGTTGCTCAATCGCAGTGTCCTGCTGGCGAATAGCGCGCATGTTTTTGCTGCGCGTTTCGCTGGAGTGAACGTCGGCCATAGCATCTCCTTAAAGGCTACTCTTTCAACTTTAGTCGCCGTCCTGAAAAGCGAAAGCCACCTGTACAAAAGCAGCCATTTTTTTGGCGCTTCCGGACGGTAATCACGCGTCCGGTGCTACCTGTCCTGACTTTTACACTCGCGTGTTTTGCAGCACACCGCCGCCGCGTCAGGCGGATTTCCTCATCGGGCAAGGAGTGATAGCATAGGCGCTTCACTGTTAAGGATATTTGCATGCACGCCGTCGCAACCGCTGAACCTCTTCTTTCTGCAGCTCTGCATTCCGATGAACTGAATCTGTTACACCAGGTCCTGTCGATCTATTCCGTCAGGGATATCGTTGCCCGACTGCATCAGGCCGGCTTTGCGCACTGGTCAGCGACGCTCATCAACCGTATTCGTCAGGGTAAAAGCACGCTGCCCGCACTGAGCACTGCGGAGCGGGATCTGTTCGAGCGCTTATTGCCGTCTCGTCCTGCGCATTATGATGCACCTGCGTTTCGTTTTGTTGATCTGTTCGCCGGCATCGGGGGGATTCGTCGCGGATTTGAGCGCATTGGTGGAAAATGTGTCTTTACCAGTGAGTGGAATAAAGAGGCGATTCGCACGTACCGGGCCAACCATTACAGCGATCCGCTTGAGCACCGCTTCAATACCGATATCCGCCAGGTCACGCAGCCTGCCGGGCTATACGATGAAGCAGCGATCTACTCCTCCATTGATGCAGCCATCCCCGATCATCAGGTGCTGCTGGCAGGCTTTCCTTGTCAGCCCTTTTCGCTGGCTGGCGTCAGTAAGAAGAATGCATTGGGTCGGGCGCATGGGTTCGAATGCCAGGCGCAGGGTACGCTGTTTTTTGATGTAGCACGCATTCTTGCCGCCAAAAAACCGCCCTTCTTCGTGCTGGAGAACGTGAAGAACCTAAAAAGCCATGACAAAGGCCGGACCTTTGCCATCATCATGGACACGCTGGATGAGCTGGGCTATGCCGTCGCGGATGCCAATGCCAGTGCACCGGATCCGAAAGTGATTGATGCCCGCCATTTCTTGCCTCAACACCGCGAGCGTATTGTGCTGGTGGGCATTCGACGGGACATTGCCGGCTGCGAGAATTTTACCCTGCGCGACATCAAACGCTTTTTCCCTGCCCAGGTGCCCAGCCTGCAAAGTTTGCTGGAAGCCGAACCTGATGATAAGTACATCCTGTCGCCGGTGCTGTGGCGTTATCTGTATCAGTATGCCAAAAAGCATAAAGCGCTGGGAAATGGCTTTGGCTTTGGTCTGAACGATCCGCGCAATCTGCAGTGCTGCGTGCGCACCCTGTCTGCCCGCTACTATAAAGATGGCTCTGAGATTTTGATCGATCGCGGCTGGGACGCGGATAAAGGCGAGCGTGATTTCCTTGATGCCACCAATATGGCGCATCGTCCCCGTCGTCTTACGCCCCGTGAATGCGCACGCATCATGGGCTTCGATGATGCCGGCAGTGAGCCTTTTCGCATTCCGGTCTCCGACACGCAAGCGTATAAACAGTTTGGTAATTCCGTTGTCGTCCCCGTTTTTGCCGCCGTGGCGCAGCTTCTCCTGCCCTACATCCGCGATTTACAGCATAAAACACGCTAAAAGTTGCGCTTAGGCGCAACCTTTCTCCTCTTTTCCCGCTGCCAGGCGATATTGTCACAACCTCGTCATACAAGCCCAGAATACTGCTGCTTTTTCACTTGATGGGTAGAATGATGTCACCTCTCACGTTGTTATCCCTGCGCAGTCTGAAGCGTCGCTATCGCGTCAAACTGCCCCCAGTGCCCACCTGGCTTACCAGCCTGCGCGGCAATTTTATGCTGTTCGTTGTGCTGTTTTGTTTGCTGCAATCCATCGGGATTGTTCTGCTGACCGCGCAGGTCAGCCATACCAAAGTGAACCTGACGCAGGCGAGTGCCATGCGCGACCGGCTGGCGCTGCTCGATCACGCTCGCATAGAGCTGCTGACGGCCAGCGATAACAGTCACCGGGCAGGCATTTATCTGATGGAAGATCAGAAAAGTGGATCGGTGGACAGTTGGAAGAGCCTGGCGGAAACCGCAAAATCCTCACTCGTGCATGCAGAACAGCTGTTTGCTCAGTACCATGCCGTTCCCAAGGGGGAGCTTGAGCAGGGTTTCATGATGTTAACCCAGGGCCTTGAAGAGCAGCTTAAAGGCCTGGAAGCCAATAATATCGATGCGTTCTTTATGGTGCCGATGCAGGCTTATCAACAGCAGTTTAACAGCGCCTGGTTTAACGAAATCACCCAGGCCAACAAACAGCTTTCTGCCGTCAACAACCTGACACTGGAGACGCTGACCACCAGCCGTAACCTGTCGCTGCTGGTCACAGGGCTGCTGTTTACGCTGTTGCTGACGGGTGGGGTTTTGCTGCTGCGCGGCGTGATTATTCCTTTAAGACTGGCCAGCCGCCAGCTGCAGGCTATTGCCACTGGCGACTTAGTCAGTTGCCCGCAACCGCCTCGTCTGCAATCGTTAGAAACCGCCGGATTGTTTAACGCGGTGGCGGATATGCGGCAAGGGCTGCGCACCATTGTGGCAGAAATTAATACCATAGCCGCCAGCGTGGCGGAGGGCGCGCGGGAAATGCAGCATACCAATGACCAGGTAAGCGAGCACTATAAGGTGCAAAACAGCAGCTTTAGTCATATTTCGCAGCGCCTGCATCGTGTCTCGGAAGAGGTTGAAAACAGTACGCTGTTTTCGCAACAGGCCGCACAGCAGGCACATGTCGCGGATGAACTGATGCAGCAGTGCGCCAGTCAGGTCGATGAAATGGAGGTGCAGATGCGCCACATCGTCGATTCCTCAGGGGAAATCGCCGGTATTGTCGAGCTGCTGGACGGTCTTTCACTGCAAACGCGTCTGCTGGCGTTGAATGCGGCGATTGAATCAGCGCATGCAGGGGTTTATGGACGCAGCTTTAGCGTCGTGGCAAAAGAGATGGGTACCCTGTCGAATAAAAGCGGCGAGTCGGCACAGCAAATTAACGGGCTGGTGAACAATACACAGCTGCATATTTCTGAGGGATTCAACAAGGTGAAGTCACTGGAAGCCTTGTTTTACCAAATCAGTCAGTCGGTCAGCGCCGTGGTCACCCAGTTAAAAGAACTGGAGGAAAACGCCACAGCACAAAGTCGCCGCGTGTCTGGCATTGCCGCCGAAGTGGTGGCGCTGGACAAGGAACTGCATACTAACGAGGGGCTTACGGCGCGGCAGGTACGCACCGCCGATACCTTACAACATCAGGCCTCACGCCTGGCCGAAAGCGTGCAACAATTTCGCATTGCCGTCTGAATACGCGCTCTGAATAAAAAAGCCGCCTTTATCAAAGGCGGCTTTCATCGCGAGAACAACCGATAACCATTATTTCTTTTTCTTACTCTGCTTCTTAAGCAGCGTACGCAGTTGTTTGATTTCGCTGGAACTTAAAGCATCCGACGCGCCTTCTTCCGTGTTCTGACTGTCGATGGCGGGCTGAGAAGGTGCTTCGAGGCTGGCCTGCAGACGTTGCACGATCTCCTGACTCATTGATACCTGGTTTTCAAGCGCCAGCTGTTTAATGTGTTCTTTCAATGCAGGATCAATTTTAATCGTCAAATTAACAGTTTCGGTCATTTCCTCACTCCTTTTTTGTTATTGCTTCCACGCTACCGGATGACTGTATCGATTCCTATACTGTCATAAAAATTTAATATTCAGCGTGTAAGGGACTAAAATCACGAAGTACTGCTTCATCCAGACTAACCAGATTACCCTGCAGCTCAGCACACAACTTGGCCATATAGCGTACCAGGAAGTCCGCGTTGTGTTCTGCGAGTCTCCGCCCTGCTTCGGTTTGCATCGTTTCAGGCAACCGTAACAGCTTGGTTTGAAAGTGATCCAGTGTCCATTTCACATCATTAAGTTCACGCGCTTTCCCCAGCGGGTCTTCACTGTTGAACAGAGGACGGTTCATCGTACCGGCTGTGTAAAACACCCGGGCCAGCCCGATTGCACCCAGCGATTCCAGCCGATCGGCATCCTGAACGATTTTCGCTTCAGGGGTTTCAGGCGTGATGGCCGCGCTAAAACTGTGTGCCTGAACCGCGTGCATCACTCCAGCGATTAATTCGGCAGGAAAATCCGTAAAGTCCTGCTGCAGGATACGCTGCGCTTCGCTGGCGGCATAAGTGGAAGCCTTATGACGTTCAGGATGGTTTTTCGGTAAGTTCACCACGTCATGAAAGTAGCAGGCAGTCAGGACGATCAGGGGGTCGGCAGATGTACCTGCCATAATGCGCTGCGCGCTCATCCAGACCCGACGTAAATGCGCAATATCGTGTGCGCCATCATCATGAACCCAGTTTTTTTCAAACCAGGTTTCATAGCGAGCCTGCCAAAGTGCAAGTGACATAATCTTTTCCTGTAAGGGTTATTTTCGTCTCAATTGACGACCTGTTACGCGTATAGGCTTTGTCATCATAACGAATGGCTAATGACATTTTCTTTACATCGCTAAGGAAAAAGCCGGTCGGGACCTTTAAATTCCTCTTAAAAATGAGACGCTGATCATTTTTATGGCAATTTGCTACCAGGAAAACAGCCATTTGCTGCTTTTTCAGCCTTGACTGATTCAGTTTTAGGCAGGATGAATAGTTTAATATTAATAATGATTAATCAGCGCTATTTTATCTCAGAGTGAGGGAATTAATGTCATAATAAAAATGTAAAAAACAATAAAAGCGGCGAAAATTATAGATGGATAAATCTGAAAAGGTTCCTATTTTTGCCGATATAACGTACTGTATTCTCACTATCAGATGTCCGGTAATACGCGTTAACAGCAGTGCTGATGATTTTTTATCCACACCTGTCCGGTGGATTAAAAATCATCACAACTGAGCGAACCACACGGTGGCCAATTATCAGGAATAATGATTTATATTTTTTATGATATTGCCACCATTTAGGTGCCCTTTTTGTTTCAGCAGTAACCGGGATCGACTAATAAAAAGAGGTAATCCATGAAAGAGCGGCCGATTCTTTTTTCCGAACAGCGGGTCCGAGCCCTGCTGGTTGGCCAACAAACCCAAACCCGGCGCATAATGAAAACGCAGGCTTTTGGTCCAGGCCAGGATCATCATGAAGGGGTACATGCCTTTGATGTGCAGGCTAATCACCTGCACGGTGACAAAATGATGGCCATGAACGACATTCGTTATCATTGTCCTTACGGCATGCCTGGCGACAAGCTCTGGGTCCGCGAAACCTGGCGTGGCCCCATCGTGCCTGAACATGCGCTGGCGGATTATGAACGCGATCCCACCCCGTTTCGCTCGCCGGACTTTTGCCAGTACCGGGCGGACAGCAATGAACTGGGCCAACATACGTCAGGCGGACCGGACGCCGAGCAGTTTGGCTGGCAAACAGCCATTCATATGCCGCGCTGGGCAAGCCGCATCGACCTGATTATTACGGATGTGCGCGCAGAGCAGATTCAGGATATTAGTGAAGACGACATTATGGCGGAAGGTGTGCAGACCGACTCGCACTTCCTGAACAACTTCTTTACCATGAACGTCAATTCTGAACTGCCTAAAGAAGCCTATCGCAAAGCCTGGCAAAAACAGTACGGGGCAACCAGCTGGCAGGTTAACCCGTGGGTTTGGGTTATTGAGTTCGAGCGTGCCACGCGCGAATCAACTTAGCCTGCGCTTTGTGGGCTGAATCACAGACAATTTCCTTGCTAACAGGTTGAATATTGCTCCTTCATCCCTGAAGCCTGACGATGCCAGCATGCCGTTTTGATGCTGGCATTTTACTGTCTGGTCGCTCAGGGTTCTGCAATTGCAGCATTCAGTGCGGAACCAACGATGTTTAAATGGCCATGGAAAACACACAGCAATACGGATCTGACTGACCTGCCCTGGCAGGCCGGGCTGACACAGCCGATTTTTACCCTCCTCAACCACGATGAACGTCAGTCGCTGCAGGCCATGGCTCAGCATTTTCTGCAGCAAAAAAAACTGGTTCCGCTTGAAGGCTGTCAGCTTGATACGCTGCGTACCGTGCGCATTGCTTTGCTGTTCTGCCTGCCGGTGCTGAAGCTGGGGCTCGACTGGCTGGACGGCTTTCACGAAGTGCTCATTTATCCCGAGCCTTTCAATGTGGATGACCTGTGGCAGGATGAGCATGGCCTGGTCCATCACGCCCCTGCCGTCCATGCCGGGCAAAGCTGGACGCAAGGGCCAATCGTGCTCAACTGGCTGGATATTCAGGACTCCTTCGATCTTTCCGGCTACAACCTGATCATTCATGAAGTGGCGCACAAACTGGATGCGCGCGGTAGCGGTTATACCAGCGGCGTGCCAATGATGCCGCTACGTGAGGTTGCCCAATGGGAAAAAGATTTGCGTAGCGCGATGGCCGGGATTGAACATGAAGTGGAAAGTGTCGGTGAGCAGGCCGCCAGCATCGATCCTTATGCCGCCAGCGATCCGGCAGAGTGCTTCGCGGTATTATCCGAGTATTTTTTTACGGCCCCGGCCCTGCTGGCGGACCGTTTCCCGGCTATGTACCGTCATCTTCAGCAGTTTTATCAGCAGGACCCGTTAAGCAGAACAGGAGCCGCTCACGACTAAATCGCCTGCTTTGCAGACGCATTGCTTTAAAGCTAGCCAGTTGAATGCTAAACGCTTTTATACTGTTGACACCCTGAGCCGACCTCGTTACTATTCGCCTCGTTCACACGATTCCTCTGTAGTTCAGTCGGTAGAACGGCGGACTGTTAATCCGTATGTCACTGGTTCGAGTCCAGTCAGAGGAGCCATATTTAGAGAAGCCCGCTTAAGGAAACTTAAGCGGGCTTTTTGTTTTTTTGCGAATCTTTATGTTATTTAGATTCAAAAGATTAGCGTGAAAAGTCTTCCCGATGCATTTTCAGTTTACCCTCCACATCGGGAGAATTTGGTGGTCATATTCGGGGTCAGGAGTTTACTAATACGGGAAAAGAAACAAAATAATTCTAAACTTTTCCTATTTCTTGTGTTTGTGCTATTCGATAACCCATGACTCTGCATCCGCGCAGCCTTTTATCCCACATTCGAAGCAAGGCTCGATGCCCGAGATTATGAGCACTGTCGCGGGCAAGCGACCAACTGTCCGGAAATTCCTGAATGCTGACCACCAGCGGAACGAAACCATGCCCATTACGGCCCCGCCTTCTTCGCAGCAGAAAGCCGCTCGTAGACTTGATTACCAAGCCATTTCGATACCAACTCCTGCATCTCCGGCTTGCCCATGTAGTCGGTGAACAACTCCTCGTTCAATTCAATGCGCTCGATGAAGAGGGACTCTAGCACCTGCCTGAAAACCAGTTGGAACTTGTCGAGGGAGTTAACCTCGGCCGCCTTCTGCAGAGCTTCGCTTCGGCTGGCCGCCTCGGCGATCTGCTCGAAGAACAGTTGATCTGCTTCGTTTAGTTCGCCCCCAAAACGATGATTGATGATATCAATGAGGCGCGACAGCGAAACATGTTCCTCGCGCACCATTCCAGACCCAACCTCACGCGGGCCATCCAGCGGTTTAGCATAACCCTCATTGAGGCTGATCGAGCCTTCGCTGATCTTCTGCAATCGATAATAGTCGAGCTCGATCTCCTCATCAAATTGATATCCCGGTCCACTCTTGCGCTTAGGCAGCTTCAACGCGAGGTGCCGTAGGTACGTAAAGAGCTTTTCCAAATCGCTGTCTTGATAGGGGATCACCTGACTCAAAAAACTGTAGAGATTACGAAAGGCTTGTAGTTTGCCGCGCCACAGCTCAGCTTCCGCCTCCTCTGTGTTCTGAAACTGCACGAAGCGCGCGACTGCCTGATCGAGAATCGCGTTCATCGCCTTGTGGTCGCCGGGGCTTTGGCGGCGCTTTGGCGCGAAGAACACGCGCGTGAACTCGGCCACCTCGGTCTGCAGATACACGCCTGACGCATCTAGCTCGGCTTTCACCTCGTAGAGCTTGTCGGGATCGACTTGCTCACCCATCACTGAGCCATCGTAGTACTGGCGGAAAGCCTCCTGGATCTCGCCGGGCTCATTGACGAAGTCGAGCACGAATGTGTCGTCCTTAAGCGGATGAGTACGGTTCAAGCGTGACAAAGTCTGCACCGCCTGAATGCCTGCCAAGCGCTTGTCCACATACATAGTGTGCAGCAACGGCTGATCGAAGCCGGTCTGGTATTTCTCGGCCACCAGCAGAACGCGGAAATCCGGCTTGGCGAAGGTGTCGGGCAGCTCTTTCTCTTTTAGGCCGCCATTCATCTCGACCTCTGTGTAAGACTTCTCCGGAGTCTTGTCGTCCTCCACTGCGCCTGAGAATGCTACCAGGCTTTTGATCGGATAGCCCTTCTCCCGGATGTAGCGGTCGAACTCCTGCTTATAGCGCACGGCCTCCAGCCTTGACCCAGTCACCACCATCGCCTTGGCATGCCCGCCTATCTTGTGTCGAGTGAAATGCTGAAAGTGTTCAACCATCACCTCAGTTTTCTGGCCGATGTTGTGCGGATGCAGGCGCATAAAGCGCGCTAGCGCCTTGGCGGCTTTCTTGCGTTCGACGTTGGGGTCTTCCTCAGCCTTCTTGATCAGCTTGTAGTAGGTCTTGTAGGTAACGTAGCTCTTGAGCACGTCCTCGATGAAACCCTCCTCAATTGCTTGGCGCATGGTGTAACAGTGGAAGGGCTCTCCGTTGCGGCCGAAGATCGCCAGCGTCTTGTGCTTGGGCGTGGCGGTGAAGGCGAAGAAACTCATGTTCGGTTGATGGCCCCTCTTGGCCATGGAGCGAAACAGTCGCTCCAGTTCGACTTCGCCTTCCTCCTCGGCCATCTCTTGCGCCTTGCAGCGCAGCTCGGCACCGCCCAGCACGCCCTTAAGTTCGGTTGCTGTCTCGCCTGACTGTGAGCTGTGCGCCTCGTCGATAATCACCGCGTACTTGCGCGTTGGTAGATGACTATTGCCGCCTTCACCGCGCTCCTCGCTCAACTTCGCAAGTTGGGCCGACACAAACGGGAACTTCTGCAGCGTGGTGATAATGATCGGCACGCCATCTTCAAGCGCCTCTGCGAGCTGGCGCGAATCTTCGTCGATTTTCTGCACCACACCTTGGCGGTGGTCAAACTGGTAGATGGTGTTCTGCAATTGTCGATCCAGCACCACGCGGTCGGTGATGACGACCACAGTGTCGAACAGCCGCTCGTCGCGTGCATTGTGCAAGCTGGAAAGGCGATGCGCCAGCCAGGCAATGGTGTTGCTCTTACCGCTGCCGGCCGAGTGCTCGACTAGGTAGTTATGTCCAATCCCCTCGGTAGCTGCAGCCGAAACCATCTCACGCACCGCTTGCAACTGGTGATAGCGTGGAAAGATCAGGTTTTCCTTACGTACCTTTTTTCCATCGTTTGTAGTTTTTTCTTCAATGTTCAGGTGCAAAAAGCGGGCAAGTAGATCAAGCAAACTGTCGCGCTGTAGAACCTCTTCCCACAAATACGCTGTTTTGTAGTTGCGATCGTCCCGGTCGGGCGGGTTGCCCACACCGCCATTAAAACCCCGATTGAACGGCAGGAAATAGGTGGAGGTCCCGGCCAAGCGAGTGGTCATGTGCGCTTCTTCCGTATCCACTGCAAAATGCACCAAGGTACGCTTGGTGAACTCGAAGATGGGTTCACGCGGATCGCGGTCGTGGCGGTACTGGTGGAGGGCGTTCGCCACCGTCTGGCCGGTCAAAGGGTTCTTGAGCTCCAGCGTAACCACCGGAATACCGTTGACCGACAACACCACATCCAGCGACTTTCCCGACTTCGGGCTGAAATGCAATTGGCGGGTCAGCCCCAGCCGATTGGCCTGGTAGCGCGCCTCCAGCTCAGGATTCAGGCCGTGGGCCGGGCGGAAAAAGGCAATTCGCAGCGTCTTGCCGAAACACTTGAAGCCGTGGCGCAACGTGGCCAGCGCACCATGAGTATCGAGCCATTTGCACAGAGACTCCAGAACGCGCGTACCGGTTTGCTCACCGTGCAGGACTTCCAGCTTTTCCCACACCTTGGTTTGGGTAACACGGATGAAGGCCAGCGCCTCATCGGGGAAGATCGCGCGCTCGCGGTTAAAGCCTTTGGTGTCGAGCCGGGAGTAACCCTCGCCCAGCAAGACCGCCTCTATGGCGGTTTCAAATGCGGCTTCACTCGTGGATTTCATGCGCCCCCCCTAGAGATTCTCTTTTGCAACCAGAACACCATCACCTGCGCGAATTCAGGAAGATCCCCAGCTTGAGTGCCATCCCATTTCTTGAGTTCTTGTACAGCGTTAAGAGTCCCTTTTCCTAGCCGCAGCTTAAACGCATCAAGTACAGCTTTACGGTTATTTACGAGACGGTACCAGTTTAGGTTTAGCACGTCATTCAAGGCATCGTTCATTGCTACGTCGTCAGACTCGATTCGCCCATCCCCCAAGAACTTGATCTTTCGCTCAATGGGATGCGCCGGGTCGCATACGCTGAAGCACAGCCCGTTATTGCCCTTTCGCGTGTCACAATGTTGCTCGCGCGCAGGGCGGCCCTGCCCGCCGAGACAAGCGCCTAGCAGGTTGCTGTAGTCTAATTGACGTGCGGGAAAGCCAGTCTGACTCTGCCAGTGCTCAATTTTCATCTCATCTTCGTTAGCGCGGATTCTGGACTGGCAGTAACAACACAGCCCCCGCTGTTCCGTCACCAACGCCTGTCGCAATGCGTCTTTGCCTGTATTCAGTACTTTCGCGCCCGTATTGGCATCTACACTGTTGGTGTAATTGTCATAGTTCGCGTGTGGTTGTTGCCGATGTCTTGTCAAACAGGGCGGCTCTGATCCTTTGTAAATGGTCCGCATCTAATCTGAACCTTCCAGAAAGTGGATCAGCGAACTGGCCCGGGTTAACTCGGGTTCATCCTCGCCGAGCTTTTGTTCAAGAGCCGCAATAGCGGCACGGGCTTCGTCGAAACGCTCCTGGTCGATCAGCTCGAAGAGGGCATTCAACTTCCCCTCCACCTCACGGTTGCGCACCGGTGCGCCCATGAGCTCTTGCAGGATACGATTGGCATCCATGCCATAGGCCTCAGTGGGAACGGTAACACTCACTTTGCCATCCACAATTTCGAGGAAGCGTACGCAGCCTGCAGGCACCTCCCCCAACACTAGTGGCGAATGAGTGGTCACAACAAACTGGCAAGCCTTGAAGGTGTCGCGAAGACGTTGCAGCACCTCGCGTTGCCACCTCGGATGCAGGTGCAGCTCGATCTCGTCGATCAGCACCAACGCCTCACCTTCTGCTATTGGGTTTGAGAGATTAGGATTGGCGACAGCAAGACGGCGGGTTAGGTCAAAAACCAAAGCAATCAATCCACGTTCGCCGTCGGATAATTGCTCCAAAAATAACTGCTTTCTCGCTTTTTTACCGCGGGCCTGTTCATCTATCGTCGCATCTTTCACGACGGAGTAACGAGGTGGGTTTTCTTCATGAAACCAGAATTCCTTGATCTGGGGCATGAGGCTAGAAATAGCTTCCTGAAGCAGCTTCAAAATCCGTTCCCCATACTGCACAGCTTCTTTTCGAAGCACGCGGGTCGAGAATATGGCACGTTGCCACTTGGCAAATTCGTTCAGCGATATCTCAAGTTGCGTCAGCGATTTTGAGAATGCCGCCCCCTGCTTAAAAGGCAATGTGCCTTGAAGTTTTGGCGGAAGCCTTGAAAGCAAGCGGTGTGTTGAGTAATAGACAACCAGTGGTTGTGTCGGGCTGCTTTTTAAGTAGCGTTTCAGCCTTGCTTCTGTTTCATGAGTGTCGGTAAACAACCAGTTCAGACGCTTCTCAAAATTTCCTTCTAGTCGCTTGTCTATCCAAGTGATCTCGTTTTTTAGGTTTTTGTAATCAGGCGTCCCCTTTTCCAGAAGAGCCAGATCCTTCTTCATCTGGGCTTGCTTATGCTCAAGAGTCAGCTTTTCACTCTTATCAAGGCTTTCCTTGGACAGGAAGGTGATCAAGTATGCAGCTCCTAAGTCACTGCTTCCTATTTCAATGATGCAGGTGGACTTTCCTTGCTGGATATCGGCATCAAGTACCGGAAGTGCTTTCTCTCGCGAAACTGTAAAATCTGGTAAGGAGTGGGAATATGCTATCGCAATGGCCTGTAAAATAGTTGATTTGCCAACACCATTGACACCGGCAATTACGGTCAACCGCTCGTCAAAATCAATGTCAAGCCGATCAAAACCTCGGAAGCTGGTCAACCCTAAGCTATGTAGTTTCATGATGTTATTTCCTCCGGCGGAATCTGCCCAGTAACGGCGGCAGTAATCAGCGCGGTGCGACGCTCCAAGAGTAAAGATAAAGAAGAAGAGACCTCCCTCGTGATTGACTGAAATCGCTCTTCGGCGCGCTCAAGGCACTCCACGATCTCAACTTGTTCGTTGAGTGGAGGAAGAGGTGTAAGCCAATCCAAAACGTGGCCTTGCGATACCTTGACCATTGTTCCACTTGAACCTCTTGCGTCGCGACGAATCTGAACGCGCGCTGCTGCTGTCGTTAGGAACGATGTCAGGTACTCAGGAAGAATTTTCTTCTCGTGAACCCGGAGCCTGTAGATAAGGTCTGGGAGCAACAGGTTTGGCTCGGCATAGGGGACGCATGCGACGTCAGCCACGAGCTCCGGTGTGTTGCCCCGTGTTATGAGTACATCTCCTTTGCGTAGCGAAAGTAGTTGCTCTTCTTCATCGGTTCCGCGCAGCGCCTTGTTCTCCTCCCGCTTGAATCGACCTTTTGAAACGGCGCTTAGCTTCAACACTCCCAACTCGTCTGGCCCTGCCGGCGTGTTGGCTGCAATTGGCGAACTGCCTTGATCTATTGAGATAATGACATATTTAATGCGCTGTAGTCCCCAATGCGCCGGAATCTCGCCCAGCCATTCCTGACCGGATGGATTGAGCGGGACATTGGGCTCGAGGCCACGAGTGACAACACGGCTGATGAGGGCGGCGCGCTTTTCTTCTAGCAGCGCCAGCATGCGTTCTTTTTCAGCGATCAGCCCGTCGATGCGGACTATTTCTCGGTCTAGGTAGATAGCGATTCGACTTTGCTCATCAGGATTAGTTGGACATGGCAATTTCAAGTTTTTTAGGAATTCGCCATCAACATGTGGTATTCCCATGCCATTTGTAAATGTCTTCAGAACAGGCTCAACGGCTTTACAAATCCAAAAAAGAAACTGCCGATCAAACTGCAGAGGTGTGACGAGTGAGGTAGTGGAGGAAACAGCACCATGTTTAGCTTTCAGAAACTCTCCCGCATTTGAACCATCCCATAGTAATAAAACATCGTTATCCTCTGCAGTAAGCATTCCCTGTGCAGGCACATATTGGGAAGCTTCCGTATCACCACGTAAATACTCCATTGACAGATAAGGGAGAACATCGACAGTAACATCCTCCTCTTCCTTTGCAGGTAATCGCCCCTTGGATGTAGCTGCAATGTATCTAAATCTTACTTCACGCCAGTGGCTTGGCAGAGAGGTTGCAATGCTGATTGGATTCACTCCGTCACCTCACCCAGTAAACCCAAGATCCGCTTTTCCACCTCCGCCAGCTCGGCATCAATATCGCGCAGGGGGCGTGGCCGCAGATACTGAAAGAATACACGGTTGAAATTGATCTCGTAGCCGACTTTGCCAATGCCACCGTCCTGCTCATCCAGCGCCTCGCGGTCGATCCAAGCATCGGCCACGTAGGGGCGCACCTCGCGCAGCACGTAGCTGATGATGTCCTCCTTCAGTGGAATGTTCTCCGTATCCTTGAGTGCCGGGTCGGGTTCGTATTCCACCAGGGCTTTGCCCTCGGTGTGCAGCCCGAGCAGCGCATACAGCTCGCCGGAACTCATCGTCGGAAGCGACTGGCGCGGGAACAAATCCGTACCGATGGTAACATCGCCCTTTTTGTGGCGCTTGGCAATCACCGGCGCGGCTTCGGGATCCGCCACGGTGAAGCAGTCGCGAAAGATTTTCTTTTGTGCCGAACCCTTAGCCCCCTTGGCCCAGCCTTCGACGTCGTTGGGCAGGTCTTTGAAAACCCGCTGCACGGTGTCCCAAGTGTCGTTCCAGTCCAATAGTGGTTCGCTGCCGAGTGTGTCCTGCACGGCCTGCAGGGCATCGTACAGTTCGGGGCAGGTATTGAGGAAGCGCTCGCGAGCCTCATCGGTGATCTTAAAGCGCAGTCGCAGTGGACGCAGCACGGTGATGCGGCGGTAGCCGAAGTCGGTGTTGTCGAACACGCGGCTGGTCTTGCTGTTCTCCATGGCGCCGTGTTCGCGCGTGACGTCATCAAGCGCCGCTTGGTCGACGTAGCGGCGCTTGTCGCCCAGGCTGCGCTTCATCGGCGTGTAGCGCTCGCGGGCGTCGATGAGCTGGATCTTGCCTCTGCGGTGTTCGACCTTGCGGTTGCTGACCACCCAAATGAAGGTGCCGATGCCGGTGTTGTAGAACATCTGTTCGGGCAGGGCGACGATGGCTTCGAGCATGTCATGCTCAATGATCCAACGACGGATCTCGCTCTCGCCGCTGCCAGCGCCGCCGGTGAACAGCGGCGAGCCGTTGAACACGACGGCGGCGCGCGAGCCGGGCTTGTTGCGGTCACCGGCCTTGTAGTCCTGGAACTTGCTCATCATGTAGAGCAGGAACAGCAGGGCGCCGTCGTTGATGCGAGGCAGCTTGCCGCTGTAGCCACGGAAATTGGGCCAGCGGTCGATGATCTTCTTCTCGGCTTTCCAGTCCACGCCGAAGGGCGGGTTGGCTAACAGGTAGTCGAAGCGATGGTCGGGAAACGGGTCGTCGATGAGGGTGTTACCCAGTACTACTTGGCCATCCTTGTGGCCCTTGATCAAGAGGTCGGAAGCGGCCACTGCGTAAGAGCGTGGGTTGTAGTCCTGTCCAAAGACCTTAACCGTGGCTTGATCGTTGTGGGCGCGAATCCAGTTCTGCGCCTCGGCCAGCATACCGCCGGTGCCGCAAGCAGGGTCGCAGATGGTAACGATGACACCTGCCTGGGTGAGCACGCTGGTGTCGGGCTCCAGCAACAGGTTGACCATCAGTTGGATGACTTCGCGCGGGGTGAAGTGATCACCAGCCGTTTCATTGGCGGCTTCGTTAAAGCGCCGGATCAGGTCCTCAAACACCAAACCCATGGTGATATTGTCGACGTTACGCGGGTGCAGGTCGATCTCCGCGAACTGAGAGACCACCTGATACAGGCGGTTGGACTCTTCGAGCTTCTCGATTTCTTTGTCGAATTCGAAGCGCTCGAAAATCTTTCGGATATTTTCGGAAAAGCCCGCGATGTAGTCGGCCAGGTGCCGACCGATGTTGTCCGGGTCGCCCTTGAGCTTGTAGAAGTCGAGCTGACTGTGGTTGTGGAAGCCCAGCGGCGTGCCATCTTCATCTTTGGCCAAGTTGTTGAGGATGGCGTCAATGTTGGCAATGCCCTTGCTGCTCAGTTCGGTATAGCGCTTGAGCACGGCATCCTTGCTAGGAGCCAGAACAGCATCAAAGCGGCGCAATACGGTGAGCGGTAGCATCACGCGCTCGTATTGTGGTGGGCGGTAAGGGCCGCGCAGCAGATCGGCGACAGACCAAATGAAGTTGGCAAGTTGTTGGAAGTTGGCACTCATGGATGCGTCCTGGAGTTCGATGGATTCTGTTTTGCCTCTATCGACCGACCAGTACTGGAGGTGGTCGATATAAGTCTTTGATTTATTTGGCCTGCGTAGGCGTATCGCACAGATACTATCGCTCGGCTATCACCGATGATGACATCCACGTCACTGCGCGGGATATGCAAAATAGTCTGTGTTTCCCAAGGCAATGTGCCACGCTCACTGGCCAGCCGCATCACGTCATCACCGGTGACTGGCTTGCTTTGGTCTGCAACGCGAGGGAAGCACCGGACATCGGTGGTGGACGCTACTGCCATGGCGCTCGGAATGCGTAATTCGATGTACCGGCCGCCATTCGGGGCGGTAACAACATCAGGCAAAACGGATACGTTAACGGTACGCTCGGCCAATTTTCGTCGCACTGTATCTAGCCAGCCTGACGAGATATGTTGGTCGGTCGGTGGTGTGCTTTGACCATTCTCCATGCCAAGAAGCAGAAGACCGCCGGTTGCATTCGTAAAAGCAATGCAATCCTTAGCTATTTCATTCCAGTCTGTCGTCATGCTGGTCAGTGCCCGCAAGTGCTTCTGGTCTAGGAGCTGTCCTTGTAGGCTCACGCGAGAGCTTCCCATGCTGAATTCATTTTTGTTCGCTCCTGTATTCTGTGTTTTCATCGGCGCCGCCAGCACGCACCCACTCGTCCACCTCGGAGAGCTGGAATTTCCACAACCGCCCAATCTTGTGCGCAGGCAAACCTTTGCGCTCTCGCCAGCGATACACGGTGTCTTTCACCACGCCCAGATGCCGAGCGACATCAATTGCAGTGACCCACGGTTCAGAGTTCATGGCATTAGCGCTCACAGAGGGATTAAAGTCGTTTTAAATCGCCATCAGTCTACCAGACAGTCGGAGTAGCGGCCATCCTGAAATGGCCAAGGTTAGCGGAATGGCTATTCAAGGTAATAGTCTTTAATTTGGGGAAAGGTCAAATCGCACCTAAAAAGTCTGTTCGATTCAACTGGGGGCAATTTGTAGTTTTAAAAAGCCAAATTAGCTCACTATGCATTGGACAAACCTCAACGCCCAGCTTTCAATAGACTCTAATGGAATATTCCCAGCCTCAGCCCCCTGATGCTTCGGATGGTTGATGCCAATGTGGTTAAGCTCACCAAACAGGCAATCTAATAACTCATTTGGCCAGCTAATTGATTTTGCGACAACGCCCTTGCGGATCTGCAGGAACTGGTCAATCCAATCCTGCAGTTCAGAGCCAAATAGCACTTTGGTTGAAAGCATCTTAATTCCATCAGAAGTATCGACTTCCAGTAGTACAGCCTCCGTTGCTTTATAACGGGTCCTGACGGCTTTAATAGCCCGAGGCGATTCACATCTATCTTTGGAAACAATCTCGCATAGATCAGACTTTTTTATGCTCGTTCAAGCGACCCTTCCTTTGCAGAGAACGTCGTAGAACGATCAACCCATGAAGCGAAGTATTTAAACCGGCTTTTAGTAACCAGCAACTGTTGGTGGTCATTCTGGTGGTCTTGACAGGAAAGCGATCCTGATTTAGCTTATTTATTAGCCAGTTACTGGCAAAGGCGATCCCAGTCAGAGGAGCCAGAATTAAAAAAGCCTGCTTACGAGCAGGCTTTTTGCTTTTCAGCCGATCGCCTTTCTCTGCCTTCTCTCCGCGCGTGCTTTACGGCCAAATTTAGCAATCTGCCATCATAAAATGCTGCAGGTTAATAAAAAAAAAGCCAGAATGAACGCATTCTGGCTTTGTCGCTACCGGTCTTTAACAAGTGACGGACCGCAGCACGCTATTTCGCGCCCTCCGCCAGCTGGCGCAGCATCTCAATATGAACAGGTTTATCATTGAGCGCAGGAATATAGGTAAAGGACGTCCCGCCCGCATGCATAAAGATTTCCCTGTTCTGCTCATCCAGTTCTTCCAGCGTTTCCAGACAGTCTGCCGCAAAGCCCGGACTGATTACCTGCAGGCTTTTCACGCCTTCCGCAGGCAGATTTTTAATGGTTTCATCGGTATAAGGCGTTAACCAGGGTTCCCTGCCGAAACGTGACTGGAAGGTCATCACTACTTTTAGCGAAGGCATGTTCAGGGCGTCGGTGAGTAATTTCGTCGTTAACGCACAACGCTCCTGATATTTGTCGCCTTCGTTTGAAAACCTGACCGGTATACCGTGATAGGAGACCAGTAAGGCATCCGGCACGCCATTGGCCTCAAACGATTCAAGCACGGACGTTTTTAACGCATCGATATAAGCAGGATGATCGGCATAGTCGTTGATGAAGTTGATCGCCGGTGTGTAGCGGTTCTTCATCGTCTGCAGGTGACGACTCACGCTGTCGAAAACGGATGACACGGTGGACGAGGAAAACTGCGGATACAAAGGAATAACGATAATTTTATCGACACCTTTCGCCAGCAGCCTGTCGATAGCGCCCCCGATGCTCGGCTCGCCATAACTCATGCCCAGCTCAACAGGCATGCCCGTCAACGCTTCCAGTGCGCGCGCCTGACGGACGCTGTAGACCATCAGCGGTGAACCTTCGTCCATCCAGATAGAGGAGTACAATTTAGCCACGCGTTTGGCGCGTAGCGGGATAATTACGCCATGCAGGATCGGGCACCACAGGATCCGGGGTAAATCGACCACTCTGTAGTCGTGCAAAAATTTCGATAAAAATGTTTTAACCGCAGCAGTCGTGGGTTCTTTTGGTGTTCCAAGGTTAACAATTAAAACACCCTGTTTATTCGTCATTAGCTGGGACCTCTGAAAACCCAAGGAAAAAAAGTGCCTGAACACTGTAGCACACTCAAGGACATCATCTCCTCCGTCTGCGCCTTTTGCGTCAGTGACGGCGAAACGAAGGCAAGGCGGGGACTTCTGCGACGACGTCGAGTCAGCCTGCCAACGTCTTTGCTGACGTCTTACGCCGCCTTATGAGCCCGGACCATGGATGAAACAGTCGGGCGGGTAACGTCTTTTACGCCGTAAAAAGCGTTATGCCCTGCA
This sequence comes from Pantoea sp. PNA 03-3, assembly GCF_003201175.1. Lineage (NCBI taxonomy): Bacteria > Pseudomonadati > Pseudomonadota > Gammaproteobacteria > Enterobacterales > Erwiniaceae > Pantoea > Pantoea sp. PNA 03-3. Next base: position 47,282 of record NZ_QICO01000015.1, read on the forward strand.
AGCCCGCCTTTATTTGCTTTTTGACACGGCTTTGCCTGACGGTCAAAAAACATTGGGTCATATATTATCATCGCTGCGTCGACGAAAGACCAATAGCTCTGATAAGTCGCGTCCCTTCCGATCCGCTCGTACATTTTCTGTGGTGAATGATAAAAAGTAATCCGGCAATTCCCCATTATTCAGCGGGTTAAAATCACATCTTGTCGATATTTTGATTTATCAAACTGAATATTGAGCATGCTAATATTTAGGGCTCTATCTGTGCTGACTGACGCTGTCCATGGCGTGAATATCGCGCGGACCGCCAGGCAGTAACATCGCCATGCTTTAGTCAGAAAAAACCAGACCGCATCACGGTCATCAATCAGACTGAGGCAATCACTTTTGCCGCGAGGCTTTTCGGGACAGGAATCAGGATGCGTACAGGCGTTTCAACAGGCGAAGACTCGCTGCTGCAACACAGGTCATTTGTGGCGTTTTGGCTCGCCCGAACCTGTTCTTCATTTGGTTTTCAGATGTTTTCCGTGGCCGTCAGCTGGCAAATCTATGCAATAACCCACAGCGCAATGGCGTTAGGCATGATTGGCCTGATGCAGTTCCTGCCCTCAGTGCTTCTGGCGTTGCCTGCGGGACATCTGGCCGATCAGTTCGACCGCCGCCGTATCGTGGTTATCGGCCAACTGATTGAGTGGGCCGCGCTGCTCGGCCTGGTGGCGCTGACGCTATTGCACTGGGCAGACAAACTTGAAATCTGGGGGCTGGTCTTTCTGATTTCGCTGGCGAAAGCACTGGAATGGCCAGCCATTACCTCTATGTTGCCGGCGCTGGTCCCGCCACCGATTCTGGCGCGCGCCATGGCGGCAAGCTCTGTTGGCGGTCAGGCGGCGGTGATTGTCGGGCCAACGCTGGGTGGCCTGCTGTATATAGCCGGCCCCGAGGTGGTTTACGGGGTTTCAGCCCTGTTTTATTTATTCTCGCTGATACTGGTGAGTTGCTTACGTTATGAGCGTCCTCCTCAGGAACGTGTGCCGATGACGCTGTCGAACATGTTTATGGGCGTACGCTTTATTCGCGAACGCAAGGATGTTCTGGGCGTGATATCGCTCGACCTGTTCGCCGTGTTACTGGGCGGTGCAACCGCCCTGCTCCCTGTCTTCGCCCAGGATATTCTGCATACCGGGCCATGGGGACTTGGCCTGTTACGCGGTGCGCCGTCAGTGGGTGCCCTGTTGGTCGGTGTCTGGCTCAGCCGCCATAAGCTGGAAAAACATGTTGGCATGATTATGTTTGGTTCCGTGGCCGGTTTTGGCCTGGCGACGCTGCTGTTTGCGCTCTCAACAAAACTGTGGCTTTCTCTGCTGGCGCTGGCCGCGCTGGGTGGTTTCGATATGGTGAGCATGGTGATCCGTGGCGCACTGGTTCAGCTGGATACACCGGATACGATGCGCGGCCGCGTCAATGCGGTTAACGCTATCTTTATCAATACCTCAAATCAGTTGGGTGAGTTTGAATCCGGGCTGCTCGCGGCATGGATGGGCGCGGTGCCTGCCGCCGTCATTGGCGGCGTCGGGACACTGGTGGTAGTTGGGCTCTGGATGATGCTCTTTCCGAATCTGCGGAAAAGGCAGAAGCTTGAGAATGAGACGGTGGCATAACGTTGAGCGGGAAGGTGGCATGGGCTCGGGGAACCTACGGCGAATTTCGCCAGGTCAGGCGCAGCGGGCCAGGAATGACAAGCCATACCTGCACAGTACGTTGATACCGCATAAGGTATAAACGCGTCATGATCTGTTATGCGTTGCCTGTCTGTAGCCAGTGATGCAGCGGGTGATAAGGCCCCTTCCGGGACAAGGCCACTTTATATTTACCCTATAAGGTGGCCGGTTTGACCTTCACGTCCTGTTTCGCATCAGTTGCACAATCACAAATCCTCCGCCGATACCGGCCGTGATGATGCCAATGGGCAGCTCCTGCGGGGCCAGCAGCGTCCGACTGGCAATATCGCCAGCACACAACAAAATGGCGCCCCAGAGCGCGCACAGTGGGATCAGCAACCGGTGTTTCACACCCGTTACGTGCCGACACAGGTGCGGCACCATTAGTCCGACAAAGCCAATGACGCCGGTCAGGGCCACCAGCAACGCGGTTGCCAGCGCACAGCACAGAAACACCTCGATGCGTAACCGGTTGACGTGAATACCAAGCGAGAGTGCGGTTTGCTCGCCCGCCAGCAATCCATCCAACTGCCGCCCGCGCAGCGCCACAAACCCTGTCAGTAGTGCCAGACTTACCAGTGCATAAGGCAGGTTAAGCCAGCTGGCTAATCCCAGCCCGCCCAGTGACCAGAACATCACCGAGCTGGCCGCGCGCTGGTCGCCTGAAAAAATCAAATAGCTGGTCACCGCACCAAACAGAAATGACACGGCCAGCCCGCAGAGAATCAAGTGCTCTGCTGAGCGCTGCTTTTTGAAATGAAAAAGCAACATGACGGCGGCGGCTGAAAACAGACCGCCTGCGAACGCGGCAACGGGCAAGGTCAACGCCGCCAGCCGATCGCCAAAGCGGGTAATGACCAGCACCGCACCCGCGGACGCCCCTGAGGACAGACCAAACAAAAAGGGATCGGCCAGCGCGTTACGCGTGGTGGTTTGCAATAAAGCCCCGACCATGGCCAGGCCAGCCCCCGTCATCACGGCCAGCAGCGTGCGCGGTAACCGTAGGTCGATCACGATTCGGGTTACCATTTCAGAGACGGGCGCGTCTGCCATGTCGAGTGCGGACAGCACCTGCGTTAAAGACAATGACACGGTGCCTTCCGCCGTGCTGATCAGCATCAGGATCGCCAGCAGCAGGCAGGACGCACTCATTATTGCTGGATAACGATACGGCGATCGATTCACGGCGCATCCGGCGAATAGAGCGCATGAGCCAGCTTCTCTACGGCCTGAATATTGGCCGGCCCCGGTGTGAGTTCAGCGTACTGTAACTTCAGGTAGCGATGGTGTTTTACCGCAGGCGTCAGCTTCATAAGCGGATGATTTTCCAGGAAGTGGCGCAGTGCCTCTGCCCCACTGCCGGTCTGATAGTCCAGCAAGATAATAAAATCCGGCTGCGTGGCCGCCACGCTCTCCCAGGAGGTGGTGCCCCAGCTCATCTCCAGCGCTTCCATCGCGTTTTTACCTCCGGCGGCCTCAATGATGGCGGTCGGCATGGCATATTGTCCGCTGGTGAACGGTTTGTCTTCGCCTGAGTCGTAAACGAAGACTTTTCGAGGCGGCGTGTCAGCCGGACGCTGAGGTAAGGCCTGCAGTTGCTGCTTCCAGTCCGTCACCAGCGCCTCGGCTTCGGCCCGCTTGCCAAAAATTTTGCCCAGTTTAATCTCGTCGTTATAGAGCAGATCCATCGTCGCTTTCTGCTTGTCCTTATGTGTAAAGACGCAGCTTTCACTCAGCACCAGGGTTTTAATGCCGTACTGACGCAGTGAAGCAGGCGTAACGTCACCGCCCACTTTCATCCCGTAATTCCAGCCAGCAAAAAAGAAATCAGGGCTCGCGGCCAGCAACGTTTCCAGTGAGGGATATTTCGGTGCCAGCTCAGGGATGGATCCCATGGCCTGCTTAAAGGCCGGCGTCATCTTGTACCAGCCACTGATGCCGGTGAGACCGACAATGCGGTTCTGCAGATGCAGCGCAAAAGCCATTTCTGCCATATTGAGGTCGTTAATCACGGCTCGCGCAGGCGGCGAGGTGAACGTCACGGGCTGGCCGCAACTGTCGATGGTGACAGGAAAATCACTTGCGCTGGCCCACATGGCTGGCGTCACGGCCAGAAACGCGGCAAAACCGATTTTACTCAATGCATCATGCACAGTCGGGCACCTCAAAAATACGTAAGCGCTTACCGCTGGCAGGATGTTTTACGGTAAAGCTGTTTAAGCCGAACACGGGCTGGAGATAGCGCGACGTCAGCGCGCGCGACGGGTGATCACACACAATTTGCTCGCCCTGCGACAGGATAAGCACACGATCGGCAAACGTATCAATCAGGGACAGGTCATGCAGTACCGCTATTGCCGTAATCCCTTTGTTTTTAATGAGTGCCAGTAGCTGCTGGCGGGCCAGCGGATCAAGATGGTTCGTCGGTTCATCCAGTAAGATCAATAACGGCTTTTGCGCCAGCACGCGCGCCAGTGCAGCACGTTGTCGTTCTCCCCCGGACAGCGCAGCCAGCGGGCGTGTTTTTAGTGCTGAAAGACCGGTTTCATCAATGGACTCCTGGACGATCCGTTGATTTACTCCTGCCGGGCAGGCGCGTAGATGCGGAATACGGCCCAACGCAACGTACTCTTCAACCGACAGCCTGAGATCGGGCATATCATTCTGCGCCATCACGGCTATGCAGTTGGCAAGCTGTTGCCGTGAAAACGTTGCCAGACATGCGCCGTTAAGCTGAATCGCCTGTGGCAGTGACGATAACTCACGGCACATTGCCCGCAGTAATGACGTCTTGCCACTGCCGTTTGGCCCGATGATGACCAGCCGCTCCCCCTCTCTGACGCTGAAGTGAATGTGATGCAAGAGCGGTTCGCCGTCCGTTCGGTTCAACTGCGCAATGTTGACCTGCAAAACAGGATCGGATTGAGGTAACGCTCTGGACGACGGCATGTTTTTCACCCCACAAATAGATATGTTATAACATAACAATTGAGGCGCAGAAAGACAAGCGGCGGGCACTAATGAAACAGGGTGCCGCGATGTCGGCACCCTGAAGAGAGAAAACGAAAACGGCTTATTTAAAACGATTGTGAAACAGGCTGGCCGTCATCGCTAGCATGCCAGCACCCAACGAGGTATGTAGCATGAGTGTGTTGAGCATCGTCACCTCCTCTTCGTTTTGGTTGCACTTATCGGTTTTATACCGCCTCAGCCAGCTTTTCCTCACTGGCCTCTTTCTCAATCAGCCGCATTAACAGCGACAATCGACGTTCAGTGCGCTCTGGTGTATCGGGCGGCAGGTTGTAACGCAGGGAGTAAAGCTTGCCTTTTTCGTTGTAGAAATCCACCACCAGCACCGGCATGATACCGCCAGGCACTTTGTTGTAATTCACCGACAACCGGGTGCGGCCTAACTGTAACTTTGCCGCCATTACGGTTTCGCCAACCAGTTTGGGATAAAGAGCACGATCTTCGGGCACGCTGATGACTTTCATTACCGCCTCCTGATTCTCTGGCACCTTGATGACAAAGCGCGGAGAACGCCGTCAGCGCCCTCCGCTTTTTCGTTAACCTGCCATTAGGCCTGATGTTCAATGGCTTCCGCCGTACGGTGTTCGATCGGAATGCGACGAGGCTTCTCGCTTTCCGGTATCTCATGGTGCAGGCCGACGCGCAGCAAACCGTCCTGCAGGCGTGCGGTGGTCACTTTCATATGTTCCGGCACGCTGTAGCTCAGACGGAAGTCTGAACGACTGATACCACGGTGCAGCCAACCGCTGTTCTGCCCTTCTTTTTCCGTATCGTTATCGCTGACCTCCTCTTTCTGTCCGGTCACGGTCAGACGACCGCCTGCCACTTCGATTTCAAGCTCGCTTTCTTTCCAGCCCGGCACGCTGACGGTCAGTTCGTAGTGTTCGTTATCAACCTGTTTCAGGTCGTAAGAGGGAGAAACCGACACGGGCGCATCACCGGTCAACTGGCTGAACAGCCTGTCGATACGGTTAAACCGGTCTGAAAAGGCAGAATCTGCGATAGAAGGAAATACGGGAAAATTACGTAATGCCATAGTGATAACCTCCTGAATTAATGGTTCATTCAAAAGCTCATCGGCGTGGGGATCTCCCCCGCTGCTCACAGACATTTATAGGATCATTTAGTGGGATTTCAAGCGAGGAAAATGAAATTTTTTTGGGCGTGAGTGGCTACATGGTTTTGCCTTTTTCGTTGATATTTTCTGAGCGCCGATCTGAAGTGGTGTTTGTACCGGACACGTGTATCAATAGCATCACCATGGCATGCAACTCAGCGGTAATAAACGGCATAATGATGGGCGGTGCAGACGAGGCGGCAGAAGCGATAATACGAATCTTGCGTAATACTGAAGTACCCAGCCGAAACCAGGCACCAGATCGCTTTCCAGAGCTTGAACAGGCGACGTACGCACCTGACAGGTAATTCATTAACCCAATGATTTTGAAACCGATATCCTGCGTAAGTGTAGCCATTTATTCAGCCAGCGACTTTGAGCAAAGCTCAATAGAAAACGGTCAATATAAGCAATGTCCCACAGACGTATGCTAGCCCCGCCACACCGGTTGTTTTGCCTCGGGCAAGCAGGTAACTGGCCGTGAGTACCGCGCCAATAATGACGATTGAGGGAATAAAAAAATCAACGCATGTACTTGTGGATTGAGCAGAGTAAAGCACGCAGAAATATCAGCAAATTAAATGCAAAGGCGGCCAACTCCAGCTCCAGCACTATTGCAATCGGAAAGGCATTTTGCCAGGGAAGAGACTCAGCAGGCTGTTTAAAATAAAGCTCAAGCTCTGTAGTGGAACAGGCAAGTATGGAGTTTTCCTGTAGTGCGATTACCTCATCTATTTCGAAACCATGTTGCAGTAATTCAGTGATATCACGCCCGACAAGCCATGGTAAAAATCTCATTAAAATACCGTCAATGATTGAATTGCCAAAAAAAACCAACTTTAAAATTAATGATAAAACCCACCATACCGCAAATAGTTATTATATATAGCAGGATAAAAAGATTAGCTAATAGAAAATAACTACAAATGGTATTTATTGAAAAACCATAAAAAATCCATATAAAGATACTTCACTATCAACATTAAAATTTTAACTTATTCCATTCACAATAATTACTCCATGACTTTGCATCTTCAAAGCCTGAACGATAGTTACAAGTAATCATACCTGTTCTGTTATGTGGGTCATAAGCTGCATCAATGTGTCCCCACGCGCCATAGACTGGAAGATTACAACCAGATTGCACTTTAAACCACTCTCTTAATTTTCGTGTAACTTTACCCTCTGGTTTATTTTGCTCTCCCATCAATAGATTATCAGGTGCAAAGCACCAACTTACTACTGTGGCATTCTCATCACCTTTATGAGATAAAAATACGATCAGGTAAATATCACCTTGCCTATTGTTTTTCGTATTAAAAACGGCTCGATAATTTACGGTATCATCACCATTGTCAGGCCATCCCTCCCAAAATAAACCACCCATTGCAAACAAATTTTTCTTAGTCGAAGTAGAGGAAATAATCAATCCATTCTCAAAATTCAAACTTCCGTCTTCTTTATTAATTTTCATTTCATATCCCCATACTAAATGGATTTCCAACAGGCTCTAAAACAGCCTTATAATTAGAAAGGAAAAATTGTGTTCCACCACCATTTCCGAATTTTGCTGGATCTTGTGATAATGCCTTGCCAGTTCCAACAATTATTTCGCGTTTTACCCTGTAAGCCTGTATCTGACCACGATAGCCAAATTTTGGATGTGGTAACACCTGTAAACTTTTCCAAAGTGACTCTCTGCTCCCGCCTGCGGCATCCAGAGTTGTTTTGTCGAAATAAAAGCCAGATTGTCCGGGCACACCACCATAGACAATATCACCTTCCTTCAACATAGTATTTGTCCAAGTATCACGCCCTTTATATACGTCTCTCCCCTGCCACTGTCTTGCAAACGCGCCTTGGTTGTGAGCATTATGTTTAGTTGGTTTATTAGGCTTACATGTACGCCTCAACCCCCACGGATCCACCCATCCCAGCGCATTCGGCGCATACTGGTAAAGTATGAATATCCTACTGCCAGCGGCCCTCGTTCAGTTCGGTTACGCGGTTATGCATGACGTGAGAAGTGGCATACCGGTTCTGAATATTATAAGGTAAATGGATAATTACAATTATTTTAGTTTCATGCACTTTTTGAGACTTACAGGTTTCAGCTATCAATTAGTAACTTTCCGGACGTCAGATTACTTAGGTATTTATGAATAAGCTGGCTTTTATATTCAACCAACCCGTGTTCGGTAATTTACTGAGCTTTGTACAGGGTTCTGGTTTTAACTATAAAAAATTACTACGGATTTTTTCAGAACTCCATATCGATGTGCATAGCCATGAGAGCCGGAATATTCCAGATCCCATAAATGAGCAACATACTTTTTCAACAACCGGTTATACTCATACGATAAGTTATTAATCTCTTTGTATAGTAGATACTGCCTAAAAAATTTCAATTATGGATTTCGAACTAGCGATACCTTTTAAAAACACCAGCAGCCAGGTTTATATGAAAGCAAACTCTTGGCTTTCGTTAACCTTAAATAAATTTACTCGTTATTATGACTTTCATTACTCACCAGCATTCCATGTTATGTATATACCATGGTTGAATGACCTTGTCTCATAGGAAACTGAAATATCTCCCCAAGAGAACTCCCACCTTACTACTTCATTTGAAATGAAATCTGGCTCTCTTAATTCTAATGATGAACCAAGCCAATTTGACAAATTTTCTACTGATTCATTTAACATTTTAATATTGGTTCGTTTATCCCAATCACTTAAGGAATCGTAACATTTACTTTTCTTATCTATAAGTTGCACCATAAACGGAAAGTTAAAGCATATCGGCCTTATATGCATTTCAAATTCTTTATTGAAAAAAATTATTGACTCGATTAGATAATGATGAGGAATAATCTTTTTTATACTCCCTTTACTATTCATGCTTTTATAGAAATTACTTTCACAAAAAGTGTCTTCATCTGTAACGTCCAGACCTAACTTATCTAAAATTATTGTACCTGTAATTAGATCAACTTTTAATTTTTTCATATATCAATAATTTTCCCTGGGATTAATAAATGTCTCATTTCCTCTGGTATGAAGAACTGAAGCCCCCCACCATCGCCATACATTTTATTCGCTGCAGCTCTACCGTAAGCAACGTCAATGTCTTCGCTTACATAAAATGCTCTTAATTTCGTACGCACAGGCCAGCGTGGATCCAATTTAACTTGCAATGCTTGATGATAACCTAACGGATCTCCTCTGTACTGATTAACAGTAGGGAACGTCACTACATATGCAGGTTGTTGGTCGCCATTAGGGTAAAGAGCATAGAGAATTGTACCTTTTTTAAGCTTCCTGTTCTTGTAAACGTCAATTCCTGGGTAATCGGGGTTTTTTGGACCTTGCCATTTTGTTGCTTCCTCAGAAGGATTTTTACACTTCATCAACCCCCACGGATCCACCCATCCCAGCGCATTCGGCGCATACTGATAAAGGTTGATTCCCCCCGCCAGCCCTATCGGGTCATGCTGGGTAAACCGGCCGCTGTCCGGGTCATAATAACGGAACAAATTACAGTGAAGCCCCGTTTCGCGGTCCAGGTACTGGCTCTGCATACGCAGGTTCTGCTCTACCACTGGAATTCGCTGATTCGATTCGCGCAGCAGTTTGCCCCACGGGCTGTTCACACCTTCCCAGGTCTTCTGGCCTTCAACGTCGGTCAGTCGCTCGGGCGTGCCGTTAGCCGCGCAGTGGAACCAGAATATCTCCGGACTTTCTTCGCCATCAATACGGGCCAGTGGCTCATAGCTCTGGCTGTCGCTGTAAACGTAGCGAAATATCTTCGTGGATTTCCATGCAGCAGACGGCAACCTTGCATATAAATCGTATTATGACAGCATTGTTATACGGCTTACCTGTAACGATTGCTGGCGGGTTTTACTGATACATCTGGGTAATTGTCGGGCCAGTGGCAAGTCACACATCCCTTTTGCTTTATATAAGTACGAAAATTTAAGTTAAAATTGAGTAATATTAAGAGAAGGGGAAATTAAATAGTCAATACTATAAATCATAATATCCACAATTAACTTTAAGAAAAAATTGATAATTTTATCTAAAATTCACACAACTACAGGATAATAAATATTTTAATTCTTTAGGAAAATACCAATCAAATGAGAAATATACCTGGCTGGTTGAATCTCAGAAAAAGTTGAAAAAATCAAAAGATTATGCCTTCCAGAGTCACATTGAGTTTCAAAAAAGCTGATAGATTCATCATTGTAATGATAAAGACCAGAACCCTTAGTCATTTCTTTTACTCCCCTTATTTTTTTGGAGTAAAACTGTTTAAACTCTAAATCTTCCGAATTAAAACTTTTCGAACCATATACTGAAAAAACGACTTCTCCAGAACAATACGGGCATATAATGACGTTTTTTTTATGAATAAAATCATTCTCAAAACCATCATGTAACAAAACTTGAGCTTTAATACCATTTTTCATAATTTTTTCCAAAACTCCATTTCTAATCAGATTTTCGACATTATCAGCTGTTTCATATTGTTTATTCATTCCTGCCTTTCCAAACCATGGGATTGCTGGACCGGCGTCAACTTCATAAGATTTCAATACCTCACAGGTAGATAGAGGTTTTTTCAATGTATAATCCGGAAGCGCCCTACCTTCAAAAGAAGCTCCTGCTGGAGAAAGGAACGTACCTGTATCTCTGATAACACCATTTTCAGTCCAACCACCATAACGATCTAATTTAGTTCCTGGCTGAAGGGTCTCTTTCACTGAGATAACAAAACCGCGGTTCGGTGGCCAAGCCCCACGGATCCACCCATCCCAGCGCATTCGGCGCATACTGATAAAGGTTGATCCCCCCCGCCAGCCCTATCGGTTCATGCTAGGTAAACCGGCCACTGTCCGGATCATAATAACGGAACAAATTATAGTGAAGCCCCGTTTCGCGGTCCAGATTCTGGCCCTGCATACGCGCAGGTTCTGCTCTACCACCGGAATTCGTTGATTCGATTCGCGCAACAATTTTCCCCACGGGCTGTTCACACCTTCCCAGGTCTTCTGGCCTTCAACGTCGGTTAAAAGTTCTGGCGTGCTATCAGTGGCGCAATGGAACAGAATATCTCCGGAATTTTCACTTCATCTATATGTGAGTAATCAAAATTGAGACCGTCCTCTTCCCTCTCTGGATTGGGTGGCTATAATGACTTCATAGGCATCACGTTCACTTTTCTGAGCTTTTAATGCTTCGTAAAATGAAATTTTTGATTCTATCTCATACATAGCAATCGTCCCGTTATCGTACCTAATATAATACTCATCATTTCTTTTTATAATATCTACGCCATATCCTGAGAACATTAATTCATTCATAAAAATCCGTAAATTCATTTAAATCTGGGAAAACAGACAACTTGACTAGTCAGTTAGTGTGTGAAACCAAATGATCTCAACAATTAATTTAAATTATCAAACATTGAAAACGCTTCAGAAGCCTAACCCTATCATTTTTATTTAGTAAGCTTATGTCAGTGTTAATCTTCATGCAAATCGTGAAAATAATAATTGCATCCACATGCAAAATCATTCATTCTTTTAGCTTACGTCAAGGATGATTATCACACTTTCAAAACATACTTAACTTTGCATATTGCAAAAAATTATGATAATTCATAGCTAATAAATCAATAATTTAAAAATCTCTATAAAATGAGTCACATGTAAAAAAACACCTACCAGCTTTAATTTAATGAAAGAAAATCAATATATTGCTGATTATTGTATATAGAAAAATGGAAATACTTAAAATATAAAAATGAATGTATTGATTGGTAAACCACAAAAACATGCAGAAGAAATTTAATTATTTATAGTAATTCTTTAAGTTATTCCATTTTAAATATTCCCCCCATGACTTTACATCTTCGAAACCTGAAAATTAGTTACAAGTAACCATACCTGTTCTGTCATGTGGATCATATACTGCATCAATGTGTCCCCATGGGCCATAGACGGGAAGCTTACAATCAGATTGCACTTCAAACCACTTTCTTAATTTTCGCGTAACTTAACCTTCTGGTTTATTTTTCTCTACCATCAATAGCTTATCAGGTGCAAAGCACCAACTTACTACTGTGGCATTTACATCACCTTGATGTGACCTGCCCCCAGTATTAGATACAACCTTCAGTTAGTAATGTCGGTGGGTTTTTCTTCATGTTTCCCGTTTCGCCAGCCTGCTGCAAATTCAGATGGCGT
>NZ_QICO01000016.1:0-26369 GCF_003201175.1 Pantoea sp. PNA 03-3
GAGCTGCCAGAAGGCGTTGAAATGGTTATGCCAGGCGACAACATCAAAATGGTTGTTACCCTGATCCACCCAATCGCAATGGACGAAGGTCTGCGCTTCGCAATCCGCGAAGGTGGCCGTACCGTTGGCGCGGGCGTTGTTGCCAAAGTTATCGCTTAATTGTGATCTCTGATGTGGCCACATGAGTGGCCACTGCAAAATAAAAAGAGCACTTCGGTGCTCTTTTTTTATGCCTGTCATTTAATCACGCAGGCTTTCTCCTCACAAAAGGTAGGTTTGAAATAAAAACGATTCGCATTTACACTGTGCGCACGAAATAGACCGGGTGATGAATAAATGTACGTCTGTCTGTGTAATGCCATCAGTGACAAAACGCTCCGTGAAGTCGTGCGCCGTTATCAGCCCAAATCTATCCAGCAGTTGCGCCAAATCGTGCCCGTGGGAAAGCAATGTGGAAAATGTATTCGGGATGCCCGCGCGATTATGGATGAAGAGATGCAGCACGCTCCGCAATATAAAGAAATCGCGTAAACGCACACACACCACCGACTTGATAATACCCACAATTTTCATCGCGTTTTTTTGACTTCTTTTTAACCGCATCTACGCTCAAATAAACATGAGCGGAGGAAGCGAAATGAAGGGCGATGCGAAAATCATAAGTCATCTCAATAAATTGTTGGGGAATGAACTGGTTGCAATAAACCAGTACTTCTTACATGCACGGATGTTCAAAAACTGGGGACTGATGCGTCTTAACGACGTTGAGTACCATGAGTCCATAGATGAAATGAAGCATGCGGATAAATACATCGAACGTATTCTGTTTCTTGAAGGCATTCCTAATCTGCAGGATCTGGGACGACTCAGGATTGGAGAAGATGTCGGGGAGATGTTGCAGTCCGATCTCAATCTTGAACTCGAAGGCGCAAAAGACCTGCGAGAAGCCATCGCCTATGCGGATAAAGTTCATGATTACGTAAGCCGCGATATGATGATCGCCATCCTCGAAGATGAGGAGCATCATATTGACTGGATTGAAACCGAGCTTGATCTCATTAGTAAGATGGGCATTCAGAATTACCTGCAGGCGCAAATCAAAGAAGAGTAAGGCTTTGACTAACGATAACTCCCCAGCCCGCGACGGCCAGGAAAGGGCCAAAGGGAAGCGGGCTGTTCAGGTACCACGCCCGGTTCCTTATCCGCAGCGCGCCGAAAGCGATCAAGGCTGTCGTACAGGCGGTCAGGGCAATGAAGGGCAGGGCCTGCCAACCACACCATGCGCCCAGTGCGGCAAACAGTTTAATATCCCCACAACCTAATCCCTTCCGCCGCGTAACCTGTTGAAAAATTCCGGCAAGCAACCAAAGTGAACCATAGCCAAACATGACGCCACCGATGGCCGAACTGACCGTGAGTGGCTGAAAGAACATGAAACGTGAAAGACCCAGCCACAGGAGCGCGTGGGTGAGAACATCTGGCAGCAGGAAGTGGCGCTGGTCGATGGCCGCAAGGACGAGGAGCAAACAGGAAGCCAGAAGCGGAAACAGCGCATGAATGAGATTGTCGTAAAACAGGTAAGCCAGCAACAGGCAGAGCAGGGCGCCTGTCAGCTCAAACAGCACGGGCAGCAAACCGACCGGATGCGAACAAAACCGACAGTGCCCCCGCAACCACAGCCAGCTTATCAGCGGAACGCTGTCGTGCCACAGGATCGTGCGGCGACAGTAACTACAGTGGGAAGGCGGCGTCCACAATGACTGCAGCCAGCGACGTGGTGAAGTGGACGTATTAAAACGTTGACAGGCCAGGGCGAGAAAGCTGCCAAGCGCGCCGCCTGACAGGGAGACAGCAACGATGATGAGCAACACGATGACCTCCGGTTAACCTGATGTGATGACTGAGTCTGTCTGAACGCGTCCTCTGCGTCGCGGATAAGAAAAAGAGAATGGAAAACCGCGCCCAGAAAAAAAGGGGCGAAAACATCCGTCCTGCAGGGCTTTTGTGCAGACGTACACAAAACGTTAAACACAGTTTTCTGTGGCAAATGTGCATCGTGGGTTGCTTCCTGAGCAAATCTACGTATAATGCGCGGGCCTGCCGATATTGGCAGGCGCGATTCGAGCTGAATCGCAGACGGCAGTTTGTTAGGCCGTCTGACAATACTCCCAACTGTGGAGTTATATGCTGAACGATTACACTCTCCCATCAATCGTAATGGGTTCGAGTAGTAATTTTTTTCGTCTATAAAATGTTTGGAGCCTTGGTCTCATGTCGAACCAAAGAATCCGTATCCGTCTTAAAGCGTTTGATCATCGTCTGATCGATCAATCAACCGCGGAAATCGTCGAGACTGCCAAGCGCACTGGTGCGCAGGTACGTGGTCCGATCCCGCTGCCGACCCGCAAAGAGCGCTTTACCGTTCTGATCTCTCCGCACGTTAACAAAGATGCGCGTGACCAGTACGAAATTCGCACTCACAAGCGTCTGGTAGACATCGTTGAGCCAACTGAAAAAACCGTTGATGCTCTGATGCGTCTGGACCTGGCTGCCGGTGTTGACGTGCAGATCAGCCTGGGTTAATCAGGTCATCGAGCGATTGAGAGGTTGAAACAATGATTGGTTTAGTCGGTAAAAAAGTGGGTATGACCCGCATCTTCACTGAAGATGGCGTATCTATCCCAGTAACCGTAATCGAAGTTGAAGCGAACCGCGTTACTCAGGTCAAAGGCCTGGAGAACGATGGTTACCAGGCAATTCAGGTTACCACCGGTGCTAAAAAAGCAAACCGTGTGACCAAACCTGAAGCTGGTCATTTTGCTAAAGCTGGCGTAGAAGCTGGCCGTGGCCTGTGGGAATTCCGCACCGCTGAAGGTGATGAGTATTCTGTAGGTCAGAGCATCAGCGTTGAAATTTTCGCTGACGTTAAAAAAGTAGACGTAACTGGCACCTCTAAAGGTAAAGGTTTCGCAGGTACCGTTAAGCGCTGGAATTTCCGTACCCAGGACGCAACCCACGGTAACTCCTTGTCTCACCGCGTTCCGGGTTCTATCGGTCAGAACCAGACTCCGGGCAAAGTGTTCAAAGGCAAGAAAATGGCAGGTCAGCTGGGTAATGAGCGCGTAACTGTTCAGAGCCTGGACGTAGTACGTGTTGACGCTGAGCGCAACCTGCTGCTGGTTAAAGGTGCAGTTCCCGGTGCTACCGGTAGCGACCTGATCGTTAAACCAGCTGTGAAGGCGTAAGGGGATAGCAATGGAATTAGTATTGAAAGACGCGCAGAGCGCGCTGACTGTTTCCGAAACTACCTTCGGTCGTGATTTCAACGAAGCGCTGGTTCACCAGGTTGTTGTTGCTTACGCATCAGGCGCCCGCCAGGGTACTCGCGCGCAGAAAACTCGCGCTGAAGTTACCGGTTCAGGCAAAAAGCCTTGGCGTCAGAAAGGCACCGGCCGTGCGCGTTCAGGTTCTGTAAAGAGCCCGATCTGGCGTTCAGGTGGCGTGACCTTTGCTGCTAAGCCACAAGACCACAGTCAAAAAGTTAACAAAAAGATGTACCGCGGCGCGCTGAAAAGCATCCTGTCCGAACTGGTACGTCAAGATCGTCTGATCGTTGTCGAGCAGTTCTCTGTTGAAGCACCGAAAACCAAGTTGCTGGCACAGAAGCTGAAAGACATGGCGCTGGAAGACGTGCTGATCATCACCGGCGAACTGGATGAGAATCTGTTCCTGGCTGCGCGTAACCTGTACAAGGTTGACGTGCGTGATGCAGCGGGTATCGACCCAGTTAGCCTGATCGCCTTCGACAAAGTCGTTATGACTGCTGATGCAGTTAAGCAAGTTGAGGAGATGCTGGCATGATCCGTGAAGAACGTCTGCTGAAAGTACTGCGCGCGCCGCACGTATCTGAAAAGGCATCTAGCGCGATGGAAAAAACCAACACCATCGTACTCAAAGTAGCTAAAGACGCGACTAAAGCAGAGATCGTTGCTGCTGTTGAGAAACTGTTCGAAGTAGAAGTTAAAGACGTTAACACCCTGGTAGTTAAAGGTAAGGTTAAGCGTCACGGACAGCGTATCGGTCGTCGTAGCGACTGGAAAAAAGCTTACGTCACCCTGAAGGAAGGCCAGAATCTGGACTTCGTCGGCGGCGCTGAGTAAGTCGGAGGAGAAAGACAATGGCAGTTGTTAAATGTAAACCGACATCTCCGGGTCGTCGCCACGTCGTTAAAGTGGTGAACCCAGAGTTGCACAAGGGCAAGCCGTTTGCTCCATTGCTGGAAAAAAACAGCAAATCCGGTGGCCGCAACAACAACGGTCGCATCACTACCCGTCACATCGGTGGTGGTCATAAGCAGGCTTACCGTCTGGTTGACTTCAAACGCAACAAAGATGGTATCCCGGCAACCGTTGAACGTCTTGAGTACGATCCGAACCGCTCTGCGAACATCGCACTGGTTCTGTACAAAGACGGCGAACGCCGTTACATCCTGGCCCCTAAAGGCCTGAAAGCCGGCGACCAGATTCAGTCTGGCGTTGATGCTGCGATCAAAGCAGGTAACACACTGCCGATGCGTAACATCCCGGTGGGTTCTACCGTTCACAACGTAGAAATGAAACCAGGCAAAGGCGGTCAGATTGCTCGCTCAGCCGGTGCTTACGTGCAGATCGTTGCGCGTGAAGGTTCCTACGTTACCCTGCGTCTGCGTTCAGGTGAAATGCGTAAAGTCGAAGCTGACTGCCGCGCTACACTGGGCGAAGTCGGTAACGCTGAGCATATGCTGCGCGTTCTGGGTAAAGCTGGTGCAACCCGTTGGCGTGGTGTTCGTCCGACCGTTCGTGGTACCGCGATGAACCCAGTAGATCACCCGCACGGTGGTGGTGAAGGTCGTAACTTTGGTAAGCACCCGGTAACTCCGTGGGGCGTTCAGACCAAAGGTAAGAAGACCCGTAGCAACAAGCGTACCGATAAATTTATCGTACGTCGCCGTAGCAAATAATATTAGAGGATAAGCCATGCCACGTTCTCTCAAGAAAGGTCCTTTTATTGACCTGCACTTGCTGAAGAAGGTAGAGAAAGCGGTGGAAAGCGGTGACAAGAAGCCTTTGCGCACTTGGTCCCGTCGTTCAACGATCTTTCCTAACATGATCGGTTTGACCATCGCTGTCCATAATGGTCGTCAGCACGTTCCTGTCTTTGTTTCCGACGAAATGGTTGGTCACAAACTGGGTGAATTCGCGCCGACACGTACTTATCGCGGTCACGCGGCTGATAAAAAAGCCAAGAAGAAATAAGTAGGAGGAAGAGATGGAAACTTTAGCTCAACATCGCCACGCTCGTTCTTCTGCTCAGAAGGTTCGCCTTGTTGCTGACCTGATCCGCGGTAAGAAAGTGTCGCAGGCACTGGACATTTTGACCTACACCAACAAGAAAGCGGCTGTACTGGTCAAGAAAGTTCTGGAATCTGCCATTGCTAACGCTGAACACAACGATGGCGCTGATATCGACGATCTGAAAGTCGCGAAAATTTTCGTCGACGAAGGCCCAAGCATGAAGCGCATTATGCCGCGTGCAAAAGGTCGTGCAGATCGCATCCTGAAGCGCACCAGCCACATTACTGTGGTTGTGTCCGATCGCTGAGACTCTGGAGACTAGCAATGGGTCAGAAAGTACATCCTAATGGTATTCGCCTGGGTATTGTAAAACCATGGAACTCTACCTGGTTTGCGAACACCAAAGAATTCGCTGACAACCTGGACAGCGACTTTAAAGTACGTCAGTACCTGACTAAGGAACTGGCTAAGGCGTCTGTATCTCGTATCGTTATCGAGCGTCCAGCTAAGAGCATCCGTGTGACCATTCACACCGCTCGTCCTGGCATCGTGATCGGTAAGAAAGGTGAAGACGTAGAAAAACTGCGCACGGTCGTCGCGAAAATCGCTGGCGTTCCTGCACAGATCAATATCGCCGAAGTCCGTAAACCGGAACTGGACGCAAAACTGGTTGCTGACAGCATCACTTCACAGCTGGAGCGTCGTGTGATGTTCCGTCGTGCTATGAAGCGTGCGGTTCAGAACGCCATGCGTCTGGGCGCGAAGGGTATCAAAGTTGAAGTTAGCGGCCGTCTGGGCGGCGCCGAGATCGCACGTACCGAATGGTACCGTGAAGGTCGCGTGCCGTTGCACACTCTGCGTGCTGACATTGACTACAACACCTCTGAAGCGCACACCACTTATGGTGTAATCGGCGTTAAGGTATGGATCTTCAAAGGCGAGATCCTGGGTGGTATGGCTGCTGTTGAACAACCGGAACCGGCTGCTCAACCTAAAAAGCAGCAGCGTAAAGGCCGTAAGTAAGGAGAGTCGCTATGTTACAACCAAAGCGTACGAAATTCCGTAAAGTGCACAAAGGCCGCAACCGCGGTCTGGCGCAGGGTACGGATGTTAGCTTCGGGACTTTCGGTCTGAAAGCTGTTGGCCGTGGTCGTCTGACTGCCCGTCAGATCGAAGCAGCACGTCGTGCTATGACCCGTGCAGTTAAGCGTCAAGGTAAGATCTGGATCCGTGTATTCCCGGACAAACCGATCACCGAGAAGCCGCTGGAAGTGCGTATGGGTAAAGGTAAGGGTAACGTTGAGTATTGGGTTGCCCTGATCCAGCCTGGTAAAGTCCTGTATGAAATGGACGGCGTACCAGAAGAGCTGGCCCGTGAAGCATTCAAGCTGGCAGCAGCAAAACTGCCTATCAAAACCACCTTTGTAACTAAGACGGTGATGTAATGAAAGCAACAGAGCTGCGTGAAAAAAGCGTTGAAGAGCTGAACACTGAGCTGCTTAATCTGCTGCGTGAGCAATTTAACCTGCGCATGCAGGCAGCATCTGGCCAACTGCAGCAGTCTCATCTGCTGAAGCAGGTTCGCCGTGATGTTGCACGCGTTAAGACTTTACTGACTGAGAAGGCGGGTTCGTAATGACCGATAAAATCCGTACTCTGCAGGGTCGTGTTGTTAGTGACAAAATGCAGAAATCTGCTGTTGTTGCTATCGAGCGTTTCGTGAAGCATCCAATCTATGGAAAATTCATTAAGCGTACGACTAAGCTGCACATCCATGACGAGAACAACGAATGTGGAATCGGCGACGTGGTAGAAATCCGCGAATGCCGTCCACTGTCTAAGACTAAGTCCTGGACACTGGTTCGCGTTGTAGAGAAAGCAATTCTGTAATAGAATTTGCCCTCTTTAAAAATCTAATGAACGGCTCGAAAGAGCCGTTCATTTTTTCTACCCATCTGCGAGAACCGGTGTTATAATGCCGCGCCCTCAATTATGGGGCTTTCAATCGACCTGAGGTCTAGGTCCCGAAGTAGTAGTTGACATTAGCGGAGCACTGAAATGATCCAAGAACAGACTATGCTGAACGTCGCCGACAACTCCGGTGCACGTCGCGTAATGTGTATCAAGGTTCTGGGTGGCTCGCACCGTCGCTACGCAGGCGTCGGCGACATCATTAAAGTTACCATCAAGGAAGCAATTCCACGTGGTAAAGTTAAAAAAGGTGATGTCCTGAAGGCGGTAGTGGTGCGCACCAGGAAGGGTGTTCGTCGCCCGGACGGTTCTGTCATTCGCTTCGATGGTAATGCATGCGTTATTTTAAACAATAACAGCGAGCAGCCTATCGGTACGCGTATTTTTGGGCCGGTAACTCGTGAACTTCGTACTGAAAAGTTCATGAAAATTATCTCTCTGGCACCAGAAGTACTCTAAGGAGCGAACAATGGCAGCTAAAATCCGTCGTAACGACGAAGTTATCGTGTTAACCGGTAAAGATAAAGGTAAGCGCGGTAAAGTTAAGAACGTCCTGTCTTCTGGCAAGGTCATCGTTGAAGGTATCAACCTGGTTAAGAAACATCAGAAGCCTGTTCCGGCTCTGAACCAACCAGGCGGCATCGTTGAAAAAGAAGCTGCAATTCAGGTTTCTAACGTTGCTCTCTTCAATGCGGCAACCGGTAAGGCTGACCGTGTAGGCTTTAGATTCGAAGACGGTAAAAAAGTCCGTTTCTTCAAATCTAATAGCGAAACTATCAAGTAATTTGGAGTAGTACGATGGCGAAACTGCATGATTACTACAAAGACGAGGTAGTCCAGAAACTCATGTCTGAGTTCGGCTACAATTCTGTCATGCAAGTCCCTCGGGTCGAGAAGATCACCCTGAACATGGGTGTTGGTGAAGCGATCGCTGACAAGAAACTGCTGGATAACGCAGCAGCTGACCTGGCAGCAATCTCCGGTCAAAAACCGTTGATCACCAAAGCACGCAAATCAGTTGCAGGCTTCAAAATCCGTCAGGGCTATCCGATCGGCTGTAAAGTAACTCTGCGTGGCGAACGCATGTGGGAGTTCTTTGAGCGTCTGATCACCATTGCTGTACCGCGTATCCGTGACTTCCGTGGCCTGTCCGCTAAGTCATTCGATGGTCGTGGCAACTACAGCATGGGTGTACGTGAGCAGATCATCTTCCCAGAAATCGACTACGACAAAGTCGATCGCGTTCGTGGTTTGGATATTACCATTACCACTACTGCGAAATCTGATGATGAAGGCCGTGCTCTGCTGGCTGCCTTTGACTTCCCGTTCCGTAAGTAAGGTAGGGTTACTTAATGGCTAAGCAATCTATGAAAGCACGCGAAGTTAAGCGTGTGAAATTAGCAGACAAATTCTTCGCAAAACGCGCTGAACTGAAAGCGATCATTTCTGATGTGAACGCTTCCGACGAAGACCGTTGGGATGCCGTTCTCAAGCTGCAGAGTCTGCCGCGTGATTCCAGCCCTTCACGTCAGCGTAACCGCTGCCGTCAAACAGGTCGTCCGCACGGTTTCCTGCGGAAGTTTGGGTTGAGCCGTATCAAGGTCCGTGAAGCCGCAATGCGCGGTGAAATCCCGGGTCTGAAAAAGGCTAGCTGGTAATTGTCACCAATTGAATCACGGGAGTAACACAGATGAGCATGCAAGATCCGATCGCGGATATGCTGACCCGTATCCGTAACGGTCAGGCCGCGAACAAAGTTGCGGTCACCATGCCCTCCTCCAAGCTGAAATTGGCAATTGCCAACGTGCTGAAGGAAGAAGGCTTTATTGAAGATTTTAAAATCGAAGGCGACACCAAGCTGGAACTGGAACTGACTCTTAAGTATTTCCAGGGTAAAGCGGTTGTAGAAAGCATTCAGCGAGTAAGCCGTCCCGGCCTGCGCATCTATAAGAAAAAAGATGAGCTGCCAAAGGTAATGGCTGGTATGGGTATCGCTGTCATTTCTACATCGAAAGGTGTTATGACTGATCGTGCAGCGCGCCAGGCTGGTCTTGGTGGCGAAATTATCTGCTACGTAGCGTAATCGGAGGATACTATGTCTCGTGTTGCTAAAGCACCTGTCGTTGTTCCTGCCGGCGTAGAGGTAAAACTCAACGGTCAGGTAATTTCGATTAAAGGTAAAAACGGCGAGCTGACTCGTACTATCAATGATGCTGTTGAAGTTAAGCATGCTGACAACACTCTGACTTTCGCTCCGCGCGAAGGTTATGTTGACGGCTGGGCGCAGGCGGGTACTTCTCGCGCGCTGCTGAACGCAATGGTTATCGGTGTTACCGAAGGCTTCACTAAGAAGCTGCAGCTGGTTGGTGTTGGTTATCGTGCTGCCGTTAAAGGCAACGTAGTTAACCTGTCTCTGGGCTTTTCTCATCCAGTTGATCACCAGCTGCCCGCGGGTATCACTGCAGAGTGTCCGACTCAGACTGAAATCGTGCTGAAAGGCGCTGATAAGCAGGTGATCGGCCAGGTTGCAGCTGACTTGCGCGCCTACCGTCGTCCTGAGCCTTATAAAGGCAAGGGTGTCCGTTACGCCGACGAAGTCGTGCGTACCAAAGAGGCTAAGAAGAAGTAAGGTAACACTATGGATAAGAAATCTGCTCGTATCCGTCGTGCGACCCGTGCACGTCGCAAGCTCAAAGAGCTGGGTGCTACTCGCCTGGTGGTACATCGTACCCCGCGTCACATTTACGCACAGGTAATCGCCCCGAACGGTTCCGAAGTTCTGGTTGCTGCTTCTACTGTAGAAAAAGCTATCACTGAACAACTGAAGTATACCGGTAATAAAGAAGCCGCAGCTGCTGTAGGTAAAGCTATTGCAGAACGCGCAATCGAAAAAGGCATCACTGGTGTTTCTTTCGACCGTTCCGGTTTCCAATATCATGGTCGCGTCCAGGCACTGGCAGATGCTGCCCGTGAAGCTGGCCTTCAGTTCTAAGGTAGAGGTCTAAGATGGCACACATCGAGAAACAAGCTGGCGAACTGCAGGAAAAACTGATCGCGGTAAACCGTGTATCTAAAACTGTAAAAGGTGGTCGTATTTTCTCCTTCACCGCACTGACTGTAGTGGGTGATGGTAACGGCCGCGTTGGTTTTGGTTACGGTAAAGCGCGTGAAGTTCCAGCAGCGATCCAGAAAGCGATGGAGAAAGCCCGTCGCAACATGGTTAATGTCGCGCTGATCAACGGCACCCTGCAGCACCCTGTTAAAGGTGCGCACACTGGGTCCCGTGTGTTCATGCAGCCGGCTTCAGAAGGTACCGGTATCATCGCCGGTGGTGCAATGCGCGCCGTTCTGGAAGTCGCTGGAGTACATAACGTTCTGGCAAAAGCCTATGGTTCTACTAACCCGATTAACGTGGTTCGTGCAACTATCGACGGCCTGGGCAATATGAAGTCTCCGGAAATGGTCGCTGCTAAGCGTGGTAAATCCGTTGAAGAAATTCTGGGGTAATCACGATGGCAAAGACTATTAAAATCACTCAAACCCGTAGTTCAATCGGCCGCTTGCCTAAGCATAAAGCCACTCTGGTTGGCCTGGGTCTGCGTCGTATTGGTCATACCGTAGAGCGTGAAGACACGCCAGCTGTACGCGGCATGGTCAACGCGGTTTCCTACATGGTTAAAGTGGAGGAGTAAGAGATGCGTTTAAATACTCTGTCTCCGGCCGAAGGGTCTAAGCACGCTACCAAGCGTCTGGGTCGTGGTATCGGTTCTGGCCTCGGAAAAACCGGTGGTCGTGGTCACAAAGGTCAGAACTCACGTTCTGGCGGTGGCGTACGTCGCGGTTTCGAAGGTGGTCAGATGCCTCTGTACCGTCGTCTGCCGAAGTTCGGTTTCACCTCTCGCAAAGCAATGATCACCACAGAGATTCGTCTGTCTGATCTGGCGAAAGTTGAAGGCGGTATCGTCGACCTGAACGCGCTGAAAGCAGCCAACATTGTCGGTGTCCAGATTGAGTTCGTTAAAGTCATTCTGTCTGGTGAAGTTTCTGCACCGGTAACGGTTCGCGGCCTGCGTGTCACCAAAGGTGCTCGTGCTGCAATCGAAGCTGCTGGCGGTAAAATCGAGGAATAAGTAGCAGATGGCTAAACAACCGGGATTAGATTTTCAAAGTGCCAAAGGTGGCTTTGGTGAACTGAAACGCAGACTGCTGTTTGTTATCGGTGCACTGATTGTCTTCCGCATTGGCTCTTTCATTCCAATCCCTGGTATTGATGCCACTGTACTTGCCAAACTGCTTGAGCAACAGCGTGGCACCATCATTGAAATGTTTAACATGTTCTCTGGTGGTGCTCTCAGCCGTGCTTCTATTTTTGCTCTGGGTATCATGCCGTATATTTCGGCATCTATTATTATCCAGCTGTTAACGGTGGTTCATCCTGCCTTAGCAGAAATCAAGAAAGAAGGGGAGGCTGGCCGTCGTAAGATTAGCCAGTACACCCGTTACGGTACGTTGGTATTGGCCATATTCCAGTCGATCGGTATTGCTACCGGTTTGCCGAATATGCCTGGTATGCAAGGCCTGGTAATGAATCCAGGCTTTGCATTCTATTTTACCGCTGTTGTAAGTCTGGTTACCGGGACAATGTTCCTGATGTGGCTGGGCGAACAGATTACTGAACGTGGTATCGGTAACGGTATCTCGATCATTATCTTCGCGGGTATTGTTGCGGGACTTCCGCCGGCCGTTGGCCATACCATCGAGCAAGCGCGGCAAGGTGACCTGCACTTCCTTCTGTTGCTGTTGGTTGCAGTTCTCGTATTTGCAGTGACCTTCTTTGTTATTTTCGTTGAGCGTGGTCAACGCCGCATCGTGGTGAACTATGCGAAACGTCAACAAGGTCGTCGCGTTTACGCTGCACAGAGCACACATTTACCGTTGAAAGTGAATATGGCAGGGGTTATCCCGGCAATCTTCGCTTCCAGCATTATTCTGTTCCCGGCAACGATTGCATCGTGGTTCGGGGGCGGTACCGGTTGGAACTGGCTGACAACAATTTCGATGTATTTGCAGCCAGGACAGCCGCTTTATGTGCTACTCTATGCGACTGCTATCATCTTCTTCTGTTTCTTCTACACGGCGTTGGTTTTCAACCCGCGTGAAACAGCAGATAACCTGAAGAAGTCTGGTGCATTCGTACCGGGAATTCGTCCGGGAGAGCAAACGGCGAGATATATCGATAAAGTAATGACACGGTTAACCTTAATCGGTGCCCTCTACATTACCTTTATTTGCCTTATCCCGGAGTTCATGCGTGATGCGATGAAAGTTCCTTTCTACTTTGGCGGTACATCGCTGCTTATCGTAGTGGTCGTCATCATGGACTTTATGGCTCAAGTGCAAACTCTGATGATGTCAAGTCAGTACGAGTCTGCATTGAAGAAAGCTAACCTGAAGGGCTATGGCCGTTAATTCAGGTGGTTGAGAAGTTACGGAGAGTAAAAATGAAAGTTCGTGCTTCCGTCAAGAAATTATGTCGTAACTGCAAAATCATTCGTCGCGACGGTGTCGTTCGTGTGATCTGCAGCGCCGAGCCAAAGCATAAACAGCGCCAAGGCTGATTTTCACATATTTTTCTTGCAAAGTCGGGTTGAGCTGGCTAGATTAGCCAGCCAATCTTTTGTATGTCTGTACGTTTCCATTTGAGTATCCTGAAAACGGGCTTTTCAGCATGGTGCGTACATATTAAATAGTAGGAGTGCATAGTGGCCCGTATAGCAGGCATTAACATTCCTGATCAGAAACATACCGTTATCGCATTAACTTCGATCTTCGGTATTGGTAAAACTCGTTCTAAAGCCATTTGCGCTTCAACGGGTATTGCTGAAAATGTTAAGATCAGTGAGCTGTCTGAAGAACAAATTGATCAACTGCGTGATGCAGTTGCTAAATTCGTTGTTGAAGGTGATCTGCGCCGTGAAATCACCCTGAGCATCAAGCGTCTGATGGACCTTGGTTGCTACCGTGGTTTGCGCCATCGTCGTGGTCTTCCGGTTCGCGGTCAGCGCACCAAGACCAACGCACGTACCCGTAAGGGTCCGCGTAAACCGATCAAGAAATAATCGGGGTGAGTAAATAATGGCAAAGGCACCAGTTCGTGCACGTAAGCGTGTAAGAAAACAAGTCTCAGATGGCGTGGCTCATGTCCATGCGTCTTTTAACAACACCATCGTTACCATTACTGATCGTCAGGGTAACGCACTGGGTTGGGCAACCGCCGGTGGTTCCGGTTTCCGCGGTTCACGTAAATCTACGCCGTTTGCTGCTCAGGTCGCTGCAGAGCGCTGTGCAGAAGCTGTAAAAGATTACGGTATTAAGAACCTGGAAGTTATGGTTAAGGGTCCGGGTCCAGGCCGCGAATCAACGATTCGTGCTCTGAACGCCGCTGGTTTCCGCATCACGAACATTACTGATGTGACTCCGATCCCTCACAACGGTTGTCGTCCGCCGAAAAAACGTCGCGTATAACGTCCGTTTTTTAGGTTAGTTGGAGAAAGAAAATGGCAAGATATTTGGGTCCTAAGCTCAAGCTGAGCCGTCGTGAGGGCACTGACTTATTCCTTAAGTCTGGCGTTCGCGCGATTGATTCCAAGTGTAAGATTGAACAAGCCCCTGGTCAGCACGGTGCGCGCAAGCCACGTCTGTCTGACTACGGCGGTCAGTTACGTGAAAAGCAAAAAGTTCGTCGTATCTACGGTGTGCTTGAGCGTCAGTTCCGTAACTATTACAAAGAAGCAGCACGTCTGAAAGGCAACACCGGTGCAAACCTGTTGGCTCTGCTGGAAGGCCGTCTGGACAACGTCGTTTATCGTATGGGCTTTGGCGCCACGCGTGCGGAAGCACGTCAGCTGGTCAGCCATAAGTCTGTTCTGGTAAATGGTCGCGTTGTTAACATCGCTTCTTATCAGGTATCTCCGAATGATGTCGTTAGCATCCGTGAGAAAGCCAAAAAGCAATCTCGCGTGAAGGCCGCTCTGGAGCTGGCTGAGCAGCGTGAAAAGCCAACCTGGCTGGAAGTTGATGCAGCTAAGATGGAAGGTGTGTTCAAACGTATTCCTGAACGTACTGATCTGTCTGCGGACATTAACGAACACCTGATCGTCGAGCTTTACTCTAAGTAAAGCTTAGTACCAAAGAGAGGACACAATGCAGGGTTCTGTGACAGAGTTTCTAAAACCGCGCCTGGTAGATATCGAGCAAGTGAGTTCGACGCACGCCAAGGTGACCCTTGAGCCTTTAGAGCGTGGCTTTGGCCATACTCTTGGTAACGCGCTGCGCCGTATTCTGCTTTCATCAATGCCGGGTTGCGCGGTGACCGAGGTTGAAATTGATGGTGTACTGCATGAGTACAGCACCAAAGAGGGTGTACAGGAAGATATCCTGGAAATCCTGCTCAACCTTAAAGGTTTGGCGGTAAGAGTTCAGGGCAAAGATGAAGTTATTCTTACCTTGAATAAATCTGGCATTGGCCCTGTGACTGCAGCCGACATTACCCATGATGGTGATGTCGAAATCGTCAAGCCGCAGCATGTGATCTGCCATCTGACCGATGACAACGCATCTATTAGCATGCGTATCAAAGTTCAGCGTGGTCGTGGTTATGTGCCGGCTTCTGCCCGAATTCATTCGGAAGAAGATGAGCGCCCAATCGGCCGTCTGCTGGTCGACGCTTGCTACAGCCCTGTAGACCGTATCGCCTACAATGTTGAAGCAGCGCGTGTAGAGCAGCGCACCGACCTGGACAAGCTGGTCATCGAAATGGAAACCAACGGTACAATCGATCCTGAAGAGGCGATTCGTCGTGCGGCGACCATCCTGGCAGAACAACTGGAAGCTTTCGTTGACTTACGTGATGTACGTCAGCCGGAAGTGAAAGAAGAGAAACCAGAATTCGATCCGATCCTGCTGCGCCCTGTTGACGATCTGGAATTGACTGTCCGCTCTGCTAACTGCCTTAAGGCAGAAGCTATCCACTACATCGGTGATCTGGTACAGCGTACTGAGGTTGAGCTGCTTAAAACGCCTAACCTTGGTAAAAAATCTCTTACCGAGATTAAAGATGTGCTGGCCTCACGTGGTCTGTCTCTGGGCATGCGCCTGGAAAACTGGCCACCGGCAAGCATTGCTGATGAATAACCCGATCACAGGTTAAGGTTTCACTGAGAAGGATAAGGTCATGCGCCATCGTAAGAGTGGTCGTCAACTGAACCGCAACAGTAGCCATCGTCAGGCTATGTTCCGCAACATGGCTGGCTCTCTGGTTCGTCACGAGATCATCAAGACGACTCTGCCGAAAGCCAAAGAGTTGCGCCGCGTAGTTGAGCCGCTGATTACTCTTGCCAAGACCGACAACGTAGCTAATCGTCGTCTGGCATTCGCCCGTACTCGTGATAACGAGATCGTGGCAAAACTGTTTAATGAGTTAGGCCCGCGTTTCGCGAGCCGTGCAGGTGGTTACACTCGCATTCTGAAGTGTGGCTTCCGCGCTGGTGACAACGCTCCGATGGCATACATCGAGCTGGTTGATCGTCCAGAAGCTCAAGCAGAAGCTGCAGCAGAGTAATCTGTTGCAACGTGAAAAACCCGCTTCGGCGGGTTTTTTATTGCCTGTCATTTTACGTCTGCTACGCTTGTGGTGTTATGAAGGAGGTGAACAATGTGGTTAATTGATCAGCTTGCAGAACAGCATATTAAAGCCGCGCAGGAGAAAGGTGAGCTGAGTGATCTGCCGGGCGAAGGCGCACCGCTGAATCTTGAAGACGACAGTCAGGTTCCACCTGAACTGCGTGCAGGATACCGACTGTTAAAAAATGCAGGCTTTCTTCCACCCGAACTTGAGCTGCGCCGCGAAGCACTTCAGGTCAGCGATCTTTTACAGCATTTAGATCCTGACGATCCAGAGGCGCTGATCCAGACACAACGTTTACGGCAACTGAAGATAAGGCTGAGCCAGGCCGGTATGCGCACTGATTTTCTTGAGGGGGAATATGGCCGCGCGATTAAGACCAAAGTCGTGCCCGATTAAGGTGTATTTTTTTGTCGCTGTTGTGCGCATATAATGAGTTTGCTTCATCTTTTCACCGCATTATTCCATTACTCAACCGGAGAAGTTATGTCCAGATACCGTCATACGAAAGGACAAATACAGGATAACGCCTTACAGGCATTGTTACACGACCCGCTGTTCAGGCAACGTGTTGAAGAAAAACAAAAAGGCAAAGGCAGTTACCGGCGTAAAGAAAAACATGGGAAAGGCTGGGAGGCCAGTGATAAGCAAGCCGTTTATCACTGGCCTTCTGCTTTACAGACACAAAAAAGCCGCTTCAGAGCGGCTTTTTATTTTAGATTTTCGTATTCTGTTGTTTGAGTAAATCGCGGATTTCTGTCAGAAGCAGTTCTTCATTTGTAGGCTTAGGTGCCGGTTTTTCCACTTCTTTCTTCTTATACAGTTTGTTCATCAGCTTAATCGCCATAAAGATAGCAAAAGCAACAATGATGAAATCAAATACGGTTTGCAGGAAAATACCATATTCCATAACCACAGCCGGTGTGTTGCCGACGGCAGGTTTAAGCACCCAGCTAAACGATTTGAAATCAACGCCGCCAATCAGCAAGCCCAGCGGTGGCATAATGATGTTCGCGACCAGTGATGAAACAATCTTACCGAATGCCGCACCGATAATCACACCGACGGCCAGATCAACCACGTTGCCGCGCATCGCAAAATCACGAAACTCTTTGAATAAACTCATACTTCTCTCCTTGCCTTAGCCAATGCCATAAAGTTTAACAAAGCTCACAATATTTGCCATTAACCACAGACAATAAGCCACTGACATGTCAGTGCTGTCTTTTTATGTGTTATAGGAAAAACGGACTGGGCTGGAACAGGCGCTCGACGTCCGGCACAAACTTTTTATCGGTTAAAAACATCACAACGTGATCGCCCTGTTCAATACGCAGATTGTCATTCGCTATCATCACATCGTCGCCGCGCACCACAGCACCAATCAGTGTGCCTGGTGGCAGCTTGATATCATCAACTGACCGTCCCACCACGCGCGATGTGGTTTCGTCGCCATGCGCGATGGCTTCGATGGCTTCAGCAATGCCTCGACGTAATGACGAGACACCCACAATATCGGCTTTGCGCACATGTCCCAGTAAGGCCGAGATGGTCGCCTGCTGGGGAGAAATGGCGATATCAATGACGCTGCCCTGGACCAGATCGACATAAGCACGGCGTTGAATCAGCACCATAACTTTCTTGGCGCCCATTTTTTTGGCCAGCATGGCAGACATGATATTGGCTTCGTCATCGTTGGTGACGGCGATAAACAAATCCACCTGCTCAATATGCTCTTCCGCCAGTAGCTCCTGATCGGAGGCATCACCGTAAAAGACCACCGTGTCGTGCAACTGTTCAGCCAGTTCTGCCGCGCGCTGGGGATTGCGCTCAATAAGTTTCACGCTGTAGTTTTTCTCGAGCTTTTGCGCCAGACCAAATCCAATGTTGCCGCCGCCTACTAACATGATGCGTTTATAAGGCTTTTCCAGGCGCTGCATTTCACTCATCACCGCGCGAATATGCTGGCTGGCGGCAATGAAGAAAACCTCATCACCGGCTTCGATAATGGTGGAGCCCTGTGGCCGGATAGGGCGGTCCTGACGAAAAATCGCCGCTACGCGCGTATCGATATGGGGCATGTGATCGCGCAGGATCGACAATGGATTGCCCACCAGGGGGCCACCGTAATAGGCTTTCACGACTGCGAGGCTCACTTTGCCTTCAGCAAAATTAACTACCTGCAACGCGCCCGGATATTGAATCAGGCGGTAAATATTGTCGATAACCAGTTGCTCAGGCGAAATCAGATGGTCGATAGGCACTGCTTCGGGGATAAAAAGCTTATCTGCATCGCGCAGATAGTCAGCCGCACGTATACGGGCGATACGATTTGGCGTGTTGAAGAGCGAATACGCGATTTGACAGGCTATCATGTTGGTTTCGTCAGAGCTGGTAACGGCGACCAGCATATCGGCGTCTTCCGCGCCCGCCTCACGGAGAACCCGTGGGTGGGAACCATGACCCTGCACAACACGTAAATCAAATTTATCCTGTAACTGACGTAAACGTGCTGAATCTGTATCAACAACTGTTATATCGTTGTTTTCGCCAACCAGATTTTCGGCCAGTGTGCCTCCAACCTGGCCAGCACCAAGAATGATGATTTTCATCGCTTTTCAAAGCCTTTTCATTATGCGTTAGCGTCTTTAATCAGCTTAGCGTAGAAAAATCCGTCTCCGCCTTCAGCGTCAGGGAACACCTGCCAGCCCGTTTCGGGCGCGCCTGAAAGGGAGACAGCCTGTGCATCCGCATGTCGCTGTAAGAAACCGCTGATTTGCTCATGGTTCTCTTCCGGTAGGACAGAGCAGGTCGCGTAGATCATCGTACCGCCCGCTTTAAGAAGCGTCCAGGTGGCCTCCAGAATGTCACGCTGCAAAGCGGCCAGTTCGCTGATATCGCGATCGCGGCGTAACCATTTGATATCCGGATGGCGGCGAATCACGCCTGTGGCTGAGCAGGGCGCATCCAGCAGGATACGATCAAACTGCCGTTGATCACACCATTGCTGCGGAGTACGGCCATCACCTTGTTTGACCTCGGCGGTCATTCCCAGCCGTGTCAGGTTTTCGGTTACGCGCTTCAGTCGTTGTGCGTCCACATCCACAGCAAGGACCTGCGCGTCAGGGGCTATTTCTAAAATATGCGTCGTTTTGCCGCCTGGCGCTGCACACAGATCGAGAATATGTTCGCCATTTTTAGGCTCAAGCAGAAGCGCACAGCGCTGTGCTGAGAGATCCTGCACCGTAACCCAGCCCTGGTCGAAACCGGGTAACTGGTGAACCGGCGCTGGCGAAGCCAGGCGTAATGCTTCCGGCACATCCTCTGCAGCCATCGCCTCTCTTTCACTGGCGGTCAGCAGAGCAAGCCAACTGTCACGGGTATGGTGCTGACGGTTAACCCGCAGCCACATCGGTGGGCGTTGGTTATTCGCGTCAACAATCTGTTGCCAGCGATCTGGCCAGGCAAGCTGCAGTCGGTTCAGTAGCCATCCGGGATGAAGATGGCGCTGTGGACCTTCCTGGATGCTGGCAAGGAGTTCCTCCTGACGGCGCTGGAACTGACGTAACACACCGTTGATCAATCCTTTCAGATTGGCACGTTTCAGCACTTCAGCACCAGCAACGGTCTCGGCTAATGCCGCATGTGCCGGGACGCGCGTGTAGAGTAACTGGTACAGGCCCACCATGATCAGAAAATGCAGCGTACGCTGTTTGCCGGTCAGAGGGCGCTCCATCAATTTCCCGATAAGCGCTTCCAACTGCGGTAACGTTCGTAACACACCAAAGCAGATCTCTTGCACCAGAGCGGCGTCTTTATCGGCGACTTTTTTCTGTGCGGCAGGCAGCACAGTATTGAGTGACTCGCCCTTATCGACAACACGTTCAATCAGTTGTGCAGACAGGCTACGAAGGTTGGATGATTTAGTCATAAGATAGTGCCATCAAACAAAAGGCCCGGATTTACCGGGCCTGAATGTCAGTCCAGAAGAGAGCCGGGTTCAAACCATTCCCGGCGCGAGTTGAGCAGATCCTGTGCCGACATCGGTTTTTTACCGGCGGGTTGCAACTGAAGTAAATTGAGTACGCCATCGGCGGTGGCAATGTGAATGCCCTGTTTGTCAGCCTTAACGATCTCGCCCGGTCGTTTATTGACATGAGGTAAAACACCGGCTTGCCATACTTTTACTGGCTGATCATTTACCATAAAAAAGCTAACCGGCCAGGGATTAAAGGCGCGAATGCAGCGTTCAAGCTGTTCCGCGGGTAACTGCCAGTCAAGACGTGCTTCCTCTTTGCTGAGCTTCTCAGCATAATTTGCCAGGGTTTCATCCTGTTTCACCGGCTGGGCGTTGCCCTCACGTAACTGCGACAAGGTTGTCAGTAGCCCTTCTGGTCCGAGGCTGGCCAGCTTGTCGTATAACGAAGCACTGGTGTCTTCAGCAGTAATAGGGCAGGCCAGTTTTACCAGCATATCACCGGTATCCAGCCCGACATCCATTTGCATGATGGTGACACCGGTTTCCTGATCACCCGCCCAAAGCGCGCGCTGAATAGGCGCCGCGCCGCGCCAGCGTGGCAGCAACGAACCATGTACGTTGATGCAGCCCAGACGTGGCATCTCAAGCACGGCTTTCGGCAGGATAAGGCCATAAGCCACCACGACCATGACATCGGCCTGCAAATCGGCAACCAGCTGTTGGTTTTCCGCAGGGCGCAACGATTTGGGCTGAAAAACCGGAATGTCGTGGGCAAGAGCCAGCGCTTTTACCGGGCTCGCGGTCAACTTATTGCCGCGCCCGGCAGGGCGGTCTGGTTGGGTGAAAACACCAACGACCTTATGCTCAGATGCGAGCAACGCGTCAAGGTGACGCGCCGCGAAGTCTGGTGTGCCAGCAAAGATTATATTAAGCGGGGCAGACACGTTTATCCCTTTTTCAGATCTCAAGAGGCCTGGGCGTTTTGCCGCGCCAGTTTTTCTAACTTTGTCTTGATTCGCTGACGCTTTAAAGGCGACAGATAATCGATAAACAGTTTGCCATCCAGATGATCAATTTCATGCTGAATACAGATAGCCAGCAGGTCACCGGTTTCCAGTTCAAACGGCTTACCTTCGCGATCTAACGCCCGCACTTTTACCCGCTCTGCACGAGGCACAAAGGCGCGTTGCTCAGGAATGGACAGGCAACCTTCTTCGATACCTGTTTCACCACTTTTTTCCAGAAGCTCGGGATTGATCAATACCAGTCGCTCGTCCCGGTTCTCAGAGACATCAATCACAATGATGCGCTGATGAATATCCACCTGCGTAGCGGCAAGGCCGATACCTTCTTCGGAATACATGGTTTCGAACATATCATCAACGATACGCTGAACTTCTGCGTTAACTTCTTTGACTGGCGCGGCGATCTTGCGCAGGCGCTCGTCAGGAAAATGTAACACCTGTAAAACTGACATAAATATCCAGATCTATATTCTAAAAGGAAAAGATTACTGCCTCATATTGTAGACTTTTTAGTACCTGATTGACAGCATTCTGCGGAGGGATGCGACGGTTATCAGGAGGCCGTGACGATGGAAAAAAGGGCGCGATTACTGCGGCTGGCCGCGATACCCGGCCTGACGGGCCGACGCTGGCTGAACGCGGCGCAGCAACTGTGCGCAGGTCAGGATATTGATGTGATATTAAGCCAAAAGGGCTTCGAGACAGCGCAACATCATTATGCCCATCAGAAAACCACGGACTGGCTGGCAACCGTTAACACTTGGCTGGCACAGTGTCCAACGCATCACCTGATTACGGCGCTGGATGCGCATTACCCCGCTCAACTCCTTGAAACGGCCTGTTTCCCTCCGCTCTTATATGTAAACGGTGATCCAACCGTATTATCTTCACCTCAACTGGCGGTGGTAGGCAGCCGTCTGTGTTCGCCCTCAGGCCGTTACTGGTGCGACTGGTTCACCCAACAACTGGCATTGAGCGGTTTGACCATAACCAGTGGGCTGGCTATCGGGATTGATGGCGTGGCACACCGTGCCGCATTAAATGTGCAGGGTAAAACCGTGGCCGTACTAGGGAGTGGACTGGCCCATCTGTATCCCAAAAAACACACTGCGCTGGCGCAGGAGATTGTTATGCAGGGAGGCGCCGTGATCTCGGAGTTTCCGCTTACTGCCGCGCCACTGGCGCATCAGTTTCCGCGCAGAAACCGTATTATCAGTGGGTTAAGTCAGGGTGTTCTCGTCATTGAAGCGTCATTAAAAAGTGGTTCATTAGTCACAGCCCGTTATGCATTAGAGCAGAATCGCAATGTTTATGCCTTACCGGGTGCGCTGGGTAACAGCGGCAGTGAGGGGACAAACTGGCTGATCCAACAAGGTGCCATGTTGGTGGCACATCCTAATAACATTGTCGAAGATTTACGCGCTATGCTTAACTGGTTACCTGTTAACCCGTCAGATGAAATTTATTCTGATGCCAGTGACGATGCTCCATTGCCATTTGCCGAGCTGTTGGCTAACGTAGGTGATGAGGTTACACCTGTTGACGTTGTCGCTGAACGTGCCGGCCAACCTGTGCCAGTTATTACAGCTCAATTGCTGGAACTGGAGTTAGCAGGATGGATCGCAGCTGTACCCGGCGGCTATGTCCGATTGAGGAGGGCATGCCATGTTCGACGTACTCATGTACTTGTTTGAGACCTATATCCACAACGAAACAGAAATGGGTGTTGATCAGGACAGATTGACAGATGACTTGACGGATGCCGGTTTCCACCGCGAAGATATTTATAATGCGTTGAACTGGTTAGAGAAATTGGCGGACTATCAGGAAGGACTGGTCGCACCAATTTTGCTGGCAAATGATCCGCTCTCTATGCGCATCTATACCGATGAAGAGAGCAAGCGTTTAGATGCCGAAAGCCGCGGTTTCCTGCTGTTCCTGGAGCAAATCCAGGTACTGAGTCTGGAAACACGAGAAATGGTCATTGAACGTGTCATGGCGCTTGATACGCTGGATTTCGATCTTGAGGATCTTAAATGGGTGGTGCTGATGGTGCTGTTTAACATCCCTGGATGTGAAAACGCGTATCAGCAGATGGAAGAACTGCTATTCGACGTCAACGAAGGTATGCTGCATTAAATTTTTACTAATGCATGACTGTTATGAGTAAAACCGCACTCTTTACTGTGCGTAAACAGGATCCCTGCCCCGCATGCGGGGCAGAACTTGTTATACGTTCAGGAAAGCATGGCCCATTTTTGGGCTGTGCAAATTACCCTGCCTGTGACTATATCAAGCCTTTGGGAAACCAGGGTGATGGGCATGTTGTCAAAGTTCTGGAAGGCCACGTTTGCCCACAATGCGGGGCGGATAAAGTATTACGCCAGGGCCGATTTGGCATGTTTATTGGCTGTAGCGACTATCCTGCGTGTGATTACACCGAAACCATCGATAAACCGGATGAAACCACGATCGACTGTCCGCAGTGTCAGCAGGGTAAGCTGGTACAACGCCGCTCGCGTTTTGGTAAAACGTTTCATGCCTGCGAACGCTATCCAGCCTGTCAGTTTGCCGTGAACCTGACGCCAGTGGCGGGGCGCTGTCCGTATTGTGAATTTCCGCTTTTAGTCGAGAAAAAGACGGCGCAGGGCACCCGGCTTTTCTGCGCCAGTAAAAGTTGTGGCAAAGCTATTATTCAAGAGACATAAGACATAACCATGTTAAATCAACCCGTTGCCGGCTCATTGCAGGATTGTGCAAGCCATCTTAACCAGCATGCTGTGATTGCCTATCCCACCGAAGCGGTATTCGGCTTAGGCTGTGATCCCGATAATGAATCTGCGGTCATGGCACTGCTGGCATTAAAAAAACGGCCAGTAGAGAAAGGCTTGATCCTGATAGCTGCCGATTATGATCAGCTTAAACCTTACGTATCAGATGAGGCCTTAACCACGGAGCAGCGTGAACGTATGTTTGCCTGTTGGCCAGGCCCGGTCACCTTTGTCGTGCCTGCTTCTCCGGTTACCCCGCGCTGGTTAACCGGGCAATTTGATTCACTGGCCATCCGCGTTAGCGATCATCCGGATGTTCAGGCGCTGTGCCGGGCGTTTGGAAAACCTTTGGTATCGACCAGCGCTAATCTTTCCGGTCAGCCACCGTGCCGTTCAGTCGAAGAGGTCAAATTGCAGTTTGGCACCGCGTTCCCCGTATTGAATGGAAAGACAGGAGGAAGGCTCAATCCTTCTGAGATTCGCGATGTCATCAGCGGCAATTTGATACGCCAGGGTTAATATATGGCAAATTTTGCAGTTTTTGGTCATCCCATTAGTCACAGCAAATCGCCGCACATTCATCAGGCGTTTGCGCGACAGACAGGAATCTCTCTTCAGTATGATCGTATTGATGCGCCTGTTGATGCTTTTCCTGAGACTCTCCGCACTTTTTTCCACGACGGCGGGGCGGGTGCGAACATTACGCTGCCTTTTAAACAGCAGGCGTGGGCATTTGCCGACCAGTTGACCGAGCGCGCTGCGCTGTCAGGGGCTGTGAACACGCTAAAGCTGTGTGATGATGGCCAAATTCTTGGCGACAATACGGATGGTATTGGGCTGCTCAGCGATCTTCAGCGCCTTGGGATGATTAAGCCCGACAGCCATCTTCTGCTGGTGGGGGCAGGTGGGGCCGCTCGGGGCGTCATTCTCCCTCTGCTTTCAATGGGAGCAACGATCACGGTCGTGAACCGAACGGCGTTGAATGCGCAGACTCTGGCCGCAGAGTTTGCCCATCGCGGAGCGATTAATGCGTGTTCGTTTGACGCGCTTGTGGATAGACATTTCGACCTTGTCATTAATGCCACATCAAGTGGTATTCAGGGAGAAGTACCGCCGTTGCCGCCTTCATTAGTTCATGCTGAGCTACGTTGCTACGATATGTTCTATCAGAGTGGCTTAACGCCTTTCCTGCGCTGGTGTCAGCAGCACGGTTCATCTCATCTTGCTGACGGGCTGGGGATGCTGGTGGGTCAGGCCGCGCATGCCTTTCATCTATGGCACGGGGTGATGCCCGAAATCGCACCGGTCATCGCCTCATTAAAAGCCGGGATGCAGTCATGAACCAGGCGATACAGTTTCCTGATCGGGAAAGCCTGAATACAGAACTAAGGGCCGTTTGTTTCCCTGTTCTGGTAAACGGGTTGGGCTTAACCTGCGCTATCAGTGTTGAGGCGCTTAATGAACAGTTCGGTGAGGGAGAAGCGATGACGCTGTTTCGCCATCATCGCTGGGATTTGGAAGATCAGGCCGAAGACTGCATTCGAAACGATCAGGTCGATAATGAAGGATGGGTCTGGCTGTCTCCGGCCAGATAGTCGTTCTTCCAGTTAACATAGTTGCTGGCAGAGTAAAGTAGACCTTCAATTTCTTTTTCATTCAGCGGCCGGATTTGTTTGACCGGGCTCCCGACATACAGATAGCCACTTTCCAGTCGTTTGCCGGGGGGAACCAGGCTCCCGGCACCAATCATAACGTCGTCTTCAACAATGACGCCATCCAGTACGATTGAGCCCATTCCAACCAGTACGCGATTGCCTATCGTGCAGCCATGCAGCATCGCTTTATGCCCAACCGTTACGTCTTCCCCAATTATCAGAGAAAAACCGGCAGGGTTGGCCTCTGATTTATGCGTGACATGCAGGACGCTGCCATCCTGAATATTGGTTCGGGCACCAATATGCACCTGGTTCACATCGCCACGAATAGCGACTAACGGCCAGATACCTACATCATCTTCCATAATGACGTCACCCGCTACCACGCTGGTGGGATCAACCATGACGCGCAGACCCAATTTTGGGAAAAGATGTTTGTAAGGGCGTAACGCTACAGTCATTTTGTTCTCCTTTTACTGAGTTTACTGGCAGCCTGATGCGATTCTGACCAACTGGCAAGGGGATTTTGTGCCGGATCGTTGGTGATCTAATCAATATGAATGTTTTCTCGGCAGTCAGTAAAAAGATCCAAAAAAAGGGTTGTGCAATTCATTCGGATCCCTATAATGCGCCTCCATCGACACGGCACAACGGCTTACGGAATGCGGTGTTGAGAGGGTCAGGCAACTGAGCCGCCGGAGAAAAACTTCTGAAAAAGAGGTTGACTCTGAAGGAGGAAAGCGTAATATACGCCACCTCGCAACAGACGGTTAACCCGCTGGTTGCACTGCTCTTTAACAATTTATCAGACAATCTGTGTGGGCACTCGCAGGATTGATATCCGCGTCTCCGGACGCAAAAAATATCAAGTCTTAAGAGTGAACACGTATTGAAATTCATTACGACGTTTTCCTTGAGCATCGCTGCACTGGTTGCAGCAAATCAAACTTTA
>NZ_QICO01000017.1:0-26364 GCF_003201175.1 Pantoea sp. PNA 03-3
TAAAGTTTGATTTGCTGCAACCAGTGCAGCGATGCTCAAGGAAAACGTCGTAATGAATTTCAATACGTGTTCACTCTTAAGACTTGATATTTTTTTGCGTCCGGAGACGCGGATATCAATCCTGCGAGTGCCCACACAGATTGTCTGATAAATTGTTAAAGAGCAGTGCAACCAGCGGGTTAACCGTCTGTTGCGAGGTGGCGTATATTACGCTTTCCTCTTTCAGAGTCAACCTCTTTTTCAGAAGTTTTTCTCCGGCGGCTCAGTTGCCTGACCCTCTCAACACCGCATTCCGTAAGCCGTTGTGCCGTGTCGATGGAGGCGCATTATAGGGAGTTCTCGCAGGCTGACAAGGGCTAAATTCAATAAAAATGACTGTTCGCTGCATTCCACAGCAAAAGCCCGCCTTATACGCAGTTACACACAAAGTTATCCACATTCCTGTTACGTACAAATTTAGACGAGCATCACGCAAACGTTTTCGCTACAATGCCCCCGCAACGCTATGGATGCCCCTTTTCGGGGCGTTACCTGAAGTTTTCGCGTTTTCACTTCTCTATAAAGAGGAAGAAAGCTCGCAAACTTGATGTAACGCTCTTATTTACGCGAATCAAAGCCAAGGGATAAAACCACCATGCAACAACCTCGTCCTTTACGCCGCGCCCTGCTCAGTGTTTCTGATAAAGCCGGCATCCTCGAATTTGCTCAGGCACTCTCCCAACGTGGTGTTGAGCTGCTCTCTACAGGCGGCACCGCACGTCTGCTGGCAGAGGCAGGGCTCCCCGTCATCGAAGTGTCTGACTACACCGGTTTCCCGGAAATGATGGATGGACGCGTTAAAACGCTGCACCCGAAGGTCCATGGCGGCATTCTGGGACGTCGCGGACAAGATGATGCGGTAATGGCGCAGCACGCTATCAACCCTATCGATATGGTGGTCGTTAACCTTTATCCCTTTGCACAAACCGTCGCGAAGCCAGACTGCTCACTGGAAGATGCCGTAGAGAACATTGATATTGGTGGCCCAACCATGGTGCGCTCGGCGGCCAAGAACCACAAAGATGTGGCGATTGTGGTAAAGAGCAGCGACTACCCGGCCATCATCGCCGAGCTGGACGCTAACCAAAACTCACTGACGCTGGAAACCCGTTTTGACCTGGCAATCAAAGCGTTTGAACACACCGCTGCGTACGACAGCATGATCGCCAACTACTTCGGTAGCATGGTTCCCGCCTACCATGGTGAAACTGAGCAGCCGGCAGGACGCTTCCCACGCACCCTCAATCTTAACTTCGTTAAAAAGCAGGATATGCGTTATGGCGAGAACAGCCATCAGGATGCCGCCTTCTATATAGAAGAAAATGTACAGGAGGCCTCTGTCGCTACCGCCGAGCAGGTGCAGGGCAAAGCACTGTCTTATAACAACATTGCGGATACCGATGCAGCACTGGAGTGCGTAAAAGAATTCGCTGAGCCCGCGTGCGTCATTGTAAAGCATGCTAATCCTTGCGGCGTGGCCGTCGGCGAGTCCATTCTGGCGGCTTACGAGCGCGCTTACCAGACCGATCCTACCTCTGCATTTGGCGGTATTATTGCGTTTAACCGTGAACTGGACGAGGCGACCGCACAGGCCATTATCAGCCGGCAGTTTGTTGAAGTGATCATCGCCCCTTCGGCGACCGAAGCGGCCCTGAAAATCACGGCGGCGAAACAAAACGTTCGTGTACTGGTATGTGGTGAATGGCAGGGCCGTGTCGCCGCGCTGGATTTCAAACGGGTGAATGGTGGTCTGCTGGTTCAGGATCGCGATCTCGGAATGGTCGATGCCAGCCAGTTGCGGGTCGTCAGCAAGCGTCAGCCTTCTGAACAGGAACTGCGTGATGCTCTGTTCTGCTGGAAAGTGGCTAAATTCGTTAAGTCCAACGCCATTGTCTATGCACGCGACAATATGACTATTGGCATAGGTGCGGGCCAGATGAGCCGCGTCTATTCTGCCAAAATTGCGGGCATCAAAGCGGGTGATGAAGGTCTCGAAGTTAAAGGTTCTGCGATGGCTTCCGATGCGTTCTTCCCATTCCGTGATGGTATTGATGCCGCTGCAGCCGTGGGCGTGAGCTGTGTCATTCAGCCAGGCGGCTCTATCCGCGACGACGAAGTGATTGCAGCTGCCGATGAACACGGTATTGCCATGATCTTTACTGATATGCGTCACTTCCGTCATTAATTCTGTGGAGCGTTTTATGAAAATTTTAATCATCGGTAACGGCGGACGTGAACATGCCCTGGCCTGGAAAGCCGCCCAGTCGCCGCTGGCAACGGCCGTTTTTGTCGCCCCTGGTAATGCAGGTACGGCGCTGGAACCGGCTTTACAGAACGTCGATATTTCCCCAACAGATATCCCGGCATTACTTGCCTTTGCGCAACGTGAACAGATCGATCTCACTATCGTTGGACCCGAAGCGCCGCTGGTGATTGGCGTGGTTGATGCATTCCGTGCCGCCGGCTTAAAAATCTTTGGTCCGACTCAGGCTGCCGCACAGCTGGAAGGTTCGAAAGCGTTCACGAAAGACTTCCTTGCGCGTCACAACATCCCCACTGCCGAATACCATAATTTCACCGAGGTCGCCCCTGCGCTGGCCTATCTGCGTGAAAAAGGGGCGCCCATTGTCATCAAAGCCGATGGCCTGGCTGCCGGTAAAGGTGTCATTGTGGCCATGACGTTGCAGGAAGCCGAAAACGCGGTGCAGGATATGCTGGCGGGCAACGCCTTTGGTGACGCCGGGCACCGTATTGTGATCGAAGAGTTCCTGGACGGTGAAGAAGCCAGTTTTATCGTGATGGTCGATGGCGAGAATGTCCTGCCGATGGCCACCAGTCAGGATCACAAACGCGTCGGCGATGGGGATACAGGACCAAACACCGGCGGTATGGGCGCTTACTCTCCTGCACCAGTGGTGACGGATGAAATCCACCAGCGCGTCATGGACCAGGTCATCTGGCCAACCGTACGTGGCATGGCAGCAGAAGGGAATGTCTACACAGGCTTCTTATATGCCGGGCTGATGATCGATAAGACCGGTCAGCCAAAAGTGATCGAATTCAACTGCCGTTTCGGCGATCCGGAAACGCAGCCCATTATGCTGCGCCTGCAATCGGATCTGGTGGATCTCTGTCTGGCTGCCTGTGAAGGCAAGCTCGATCAAAAAGACTCACAATGGGATCCCCGCCCTTCGCTGGGTGTGGTGCTGGCGGCAGGTGGCTACCCTGGCCCCTACGCGAACGGCGAACTGATTCACGGTTTGCCGCAGGAAGAAGCGGCTGACGGCAAAGTTTTCCATGCCGGTACACGTCTGGAAGGCGACCGCGTACTGACTAACGGTGGACGTGTGTTGTGCGTCACCGCGTTAGGCGATGACGTTGCCGCTGCGCAGAAGCGCGCTTATGCGCTTGCTCAGCCGATTTCCTGGCAAGGCAGTTTCTGCCGCCGCGATATCGGCTATCGCGCCATTGGTCGCCAGTAACGATGACAGGGGCACACGTTGTGCCCCTTTTTCATGCCTCAGAAATCCGCCTCTTTGGGCTCATCTGCACATTCGTCTTTGTGGCTGACCCGCAACAGTTGAACGCCTTCCGGCGCTTCCAGCCATGAAACCATCAAGGGACCAGCGGAATGACGGCGGTAATGCGTGAGCGTCTGCCATGCCTCACTGT
Source organism: Pantoea sp. PNA 03-3 (assembly GCF_003201175.1). Lineage (NCBI taxonomy): Bacteria > Pseudomonadati > Pseudomonadota > Gammaproteobacteria > Enterobacterales > Erwiniaceae > Pantoea > Pantoea sp. PNA 03-3. The sequence continues at coordinate 3,712 of NZ_QICO01000017.1, forward strand.
CAAACGCTGGCGTCACCTTTTGGCCGTCACAGGTCTCCACGACATTGCCCCCTGCCCAGTGCCCCTGCTTCAGAAACACCCGACCGCTTAAGAGCGCATCGCTGACGTCCCGCATACGTTGCGCGTCAAACTTATAAAGTTCCACCGTATCAGGGCTGACCGCTTCACGTTGAGTAGCAAGCTGGCGCTGCATAAAGTTAAGACTGCCATTCTGGTCAAATCGCAGGGTAACATCGTCGGGAGGCGCGCCTTTCACCTGACGCTCAACGCTGACCAGATGATCGCCCAGCCAGCGGTAGTCTGTCGTTTCGCTTTTTTCGCTGTTAAACGGGTTATACAGCGTACGAATATGCACAGACTGATGATCCGTATTCTTACGCCAGATACGCACACTGCCACGGTCGGCCAGATAACCACTGGCGGAAAAGGCGGGAATGTCGGGGGTGGAACTGCACCCGATAATCAGTGAGGAGAGAAGCAGGGCAGAAAAGCGCTGAAGCAGCTTAGTCATGGTGGCTGGCCCTTAAACAAAAGGGGCGAAATCGCCCCTGTTTAAAACTTTACCGCTATGCGACGTCTTACTTGACGGCGTCTTTCAGAGCTTTACCAGACACGAATGCAGGTACGTTTGCCGCAGCGATTTTGATTTCTTTGCCAGTCTGTGGGTTACGACCGGTACGCTCAGCGCGGTGGTTCACTTTAAAAGTACCAAAACCAACCAGTTGTACAGCATCACCCTCTTTCAGAGACTCAGTGATTGCAGCCAGAGTAGATTCCAGCGCTGCCTTGGCCTGGGTTTTAGACAGGTCAGCTTTTTCTGCGATCACATCAATCAGTTGAGTCTTGTTCATAAGTTATCCTTAAAGTGTATTTATCGCTTGCTAAGCAACGAGTGCGAGGGAAAAGCCAACTTCGGGCACTCTTCAGCCTGCACGCACCGATAGCCACAATTTTCAGCCCCCCAAATGTAGACCAGACAGGGGGCTGATGTGAAGCCTCCAGGCGCGCTAATTAAGGCCTGAAGTCACGTTTTCTCGCCTTATTGCTGAATTTTTATACCGATGTTACTAATTCCCGCCTCGCGCAGGTCGGATCGCAGACCTTTTATCAATTCAAGGTCTCGCTCTTCACAGTCTGCGAGCAGGCGAAAAATCTCCCATTGCAGGTCCCATTCGTCGATGACAGCCGGGTTTTCCCGCAGCTCTTCATCGGTCATTTCGCGACCTGCCTGAGTCATTTCCAGAATGGCCACGGTGGTGATGGAGGTCTTGCTGACTTCAATCGCATGTTCAAGCGTTTCGCCACTTAACAGGGCGTGCAGCACTTCACTTAATGCCACACAGGCATCGATGGCCGGATACACGCCGTAGACCTCAAAATCATCTCCATCCGGAATCGCAGCTTCGAGCTTTTCCAGTTGACTGTCGAAGTTGATCTTTGCATCTTTCACCGTCAGCGTTTCCCAAACCAGATCGAGAATCCGGCGGTAAAGCGCAGGATCGGCAAACGCAGTTTGCTGGCAAAAAGCCATGTAATTAGGATACATGCGCTCGCACAGGCAAGCCATAAACGTCAGATGTTGCCAGCTTTCCAGCTTTGCCAGACGCAAATGCACAGGGTTTTGTAACATACACAGAGCTCTTATTCGTTTCGCTGGCCGCAGTGTAACGCAAAAGCGCCCTACAAACAGTGCTAAAGCGCGTTTTGCCAGCGCAGAAATGCAGGTCGGCGTGATGCGACAGCATCTGCCCAGCGCGTCGGTTCCGGTAAACGGTAGCCCTGAGTACACTTTTCAACCCAATCGAGGGCACTGTCCAGGCTGACGCGATGCCCGGTGGCCACAAACAGCGGATTACAGCGTACCTTGCTGCGCCATACCCAGCCAATTTGCTCCCCTTTATCCATTAACGGCTGGCGACTGCCGGGAGTCTCGTCCAGCGGCTCAAACCGTCCGCACAAACGCTTTTTGGCGACACCGATGGTGGGAACATCGACCATCAGTCCAAAGTGTGACGCCACACCGAGCCGACGCGGATGCGAAATGCCGTGACCGTCGACAAACAACAGGTCAGGCTTCTGCTCCAGCATATTCCATGCCGCCAGCAAGGCGGGATATTCCCGGAAAGAGAGAAAGCCAGGAATGTACGGCATAGTCGTCTCGATGCGCGCGATACGATGCTCCACCAGCTTCAGCGACGGGTATTCAAGAATAACCAGCGCCGCGCGCGTGACCGCACCTTCCTGTTCAAACCCGACGTCTGCGCCACCAATAAAGCGTGGCGGCAGCACATCAAAATCGTCCTGCCGCACGACGTCTGCGGCACGCTGTTGTTGCTCCGCACGAAGTGCAGCAATATCCATTATGACTCCTGATGATACTGGCGGGAAAGGCGGTGCACCGCCTCAACGAAGACGCCGGCATGCTCTGGCGGTACATCCTGATGGATACCATGTCCCAGATTGAATACGTGGCCTTCACCTTTGCCGAAACCGTCCAGAATACTGGCCACTTCCTGCTCGATACGGGCCGGTGGTGCGTACAGCATGGAGGGATCCATATTGCCCTGTAAGGCGACTTTATGCCCGACACGACGGCGGGCCTCACTGATGTCGATAGTCCAGTCCAGGCCCAGTGCATCGCAGCCTGTTTCAGCCATGGCCTCAAGCCACTGACCGCCGCCTTTAGTAAACAGCGTGATCGGCACACGACGGCCTTCGTTTTCGTGCAGTACGCTGTCGACGATTTTATGCATGTAATAAAGCGAGAATTCGCGATAATCGCGGCCACTCAATGCGCCGCCCCAGGTGTCAAACACCATGACTGACTGCGCCCCGGCGCGGATCTGAGCGTTGAGATAGAGAATAACGCTGTCGGCCAGCTTATCCAGCATGGCATGCAATGTGGCAGGTTCGGCGTACATCATTTTTTTAATTTTGGTGAAGGCCTTGCTACTGCCGCCTTCTACCATATAGGTTGCCAGCGTCCACGGACTGCCTGAAAAACCAATTAAGGGCACCTCACCATTAAGGTTCTTACGGATGGTCCGTACGGCATTCATCACGTAACCCAGTTCCTGTTCAGGATCGGGAACAGGCAGGCGATCGACGTCGGCACGGCAGGTTACGGGGTTTGAAAAGCATGGACCTTCCCCCGTTTCGAAGTACAGCCCTAATCCCATCGCATCAGGAATGGTGAGAATATCACTGAAGAGGATGGCCGCATCGAGCTTGTAGCGACGCAATGGTTGCAGGGTGACTTCGCAGGCCAGCTCGGCATTCTTACACAGCGACATAAAGTCGCCCGCCTGGGCACGCGTGGCTTTATATTCCGGCAAATATCGTCCGGCCTGGCGCATCATCCATACGGGGGTAACATCGACAGGCTGGCGTAACAGGGCGCGCAAATAACGGTCGTTCTTCAGTTCACTCATGTCAGGACTCTCTCGGTATCAAGCGAGTAGTGTAGCACTCTCACGCCTCAGCGCGGCAGAGGGCAACGGTATCTTCAATTAATCGACGGGCAACGGTGCCAGGTGGAGGCAGTAAAGGCAGCGCATCAAAACGGAACCATCCGGCATCCAACAGCTCTTTACCGTCGTGCTGTAAGTCGCCGCCGTCATACTCCGCCATAAAGGCCATCATTAAGGACTGCGGGAAAGGCCAGGGCTGGGAAGTGACATAACGGACATTCTTCACGCGCACGTTGCTCTCTTCCATCACTTCGCGTGCAACCGCCTGTTCAATGGTCTCACCGACTTCAACGAACCCGGCCAGCACAGTGTAAATGTTATTACGATGACGCGCATGGTTGGCCAGCAGGATCTCATCTCCACGGCGGATAGCAACGATAATACAGGGCGCAATTTGTGGGTAATAACGTTCACGGCAATGGCTACACAGGCAGGCAAATTCGCGTTTACTGGCATGCATCTCATGACCACAATAGCCGCACCAGCGATGGGATCGGTAAAACTCTGCTAACTGCACACCGCGCCCGGCCAGCTGAAACAGGCCCGGATCTTCGTTGAGTAACTGGCGCAACGACAACATATCTGACGAACGCGTTTCACAAATCAGCCAGACCTTCTCTCCCTGCCATTCGCCAATCACGCGCCCCTGGTGCCCGGTAAGGCCAAACTGCTGTGCGTTTCCGTGAGGTAAATCGCCTTGCGGTAACCAAATTTTCTGTTCACTACTGACAATCCACCATCCAGCGTCTACGCTTGAAATTTCGCATTGCATTTATTTCGTCATCCTTAGCGTCAACCCGCACGCTGAAGTCCCGATGTTAAGTGTGTAGATGAACAACTATACCCAAATAATTCTGGTTGCAAGACGACAGCACGCTTATTTATCCCGACAGGTTCGCGGAGAACAAGCGCAATTGGCGCATCGCTAATCTGAAATATGAAGGTGCATAACGCATACGGAGTTAACTATGCTTAACCAGTTAGACGTTCTGACCCAACGCGTAGGTGGCAGTAATGAACTGGTAGATTCATGGCTGGCAGCTCGCCGCCAGCTGTTGGTTTCTTATTACCATTTGGTCGGCATCAAGCCGAAAAAAGAAGCGCTGACTCGCCTGGACGAGCAGGCACTGGATAACTTTTGTCACACGCTGGTCGATTATCTTTCATCTGGTCACTTTAGTCTTTACCAGCGTTTGATTGCAGAGATGGACGGCACCAGTCCGCTGCTGGCTGCCGCGCAGATTTACCCATCGCTGGAAGCCAATACCGAGCAGTTGATGCAGCTGTATGACGGCCACCTGCAACAGGCCATCGACGACGACAACTATGTGACGTTTCAGCACGCCTTGTCAGAAGTCGGCGAAGCTCTTGAAGCGCGCTTTACCCTTGAAGACAAGCTTATCCAAATGGCATGGGACAATCACCTGACTCCGCCTGTGGCGAACGACAGTGAAATTGCCCGCCCTGCTTAACAGTGCCGCAAATGTAAATAACTTGTGATTCATAAAAAGCCCCCTTATGCTGAGTGGGCTTTAAAACATCTGTTTTATGTTAGTCAGGGTTTGACGGTTGCACGTCCTTGCGGGACCTGATTAACCGTTAAACCAAATCTTGTCGGAGTGCCCATTGGGCTGAGACCGTTAATTCGGGATCCGCGGAACCTGATCAGGTTAGAACCTGCGAAGGGAACAAGAGTAAATTTTTACGGTACGCCGCACTCAGGGTGCCCGCTGTGCCGTTACTCCTTCCGAACTCCGGACAAGCAACCTTCCCACTTACTGGAATATTGCTATGTCTACTACGAAAACGACCCGTCGCGAACAACGTGCTCAGGCACAGGAATTCATTGATTCCCTGCAGGGTGGCAGTGCCTTTCCCAACTCAAAACGTATCTGGCTGACCGGCAGTCGTGACGACATTCGTGTCCCCATGCGCGAAATCCAGCTTAGCCCTACATTGACCGGCGGCAGTAAAGATGAGCCCGTTTACCAGGAAAATGAGCCTGTGCCGGTTTATGACACCGCCGGTGCCTATGGCGATCCGGCAGCAAAAATCGACGTGCATCGCGGACTGGATAAACTGCGTGCTCGCTGGATTGAAGAGCGCGACGACAGCGAAAAACTGACGCAGATTAGCTCGGCGTATACGCAGCAGCGACTGGCTGATGACGGACTGGATCACCTGCGCTTTGAACATCTGCCAACGCCGCGCCGTGCTAAAGCCGGCCGCTGTGTGACCCAGTTACATTACGCGCGTCGGGGAATCATCACGCCAGAGATGGAGTTCATCGCCATCAGGGAGAACATGGGCCGTGAGCGCATTCGTGGTGAGGTACTGCTGCAACAGCATCCGGGCCACAGCTTTGGTGCCCATCTGCCCGAAAACATTACCCCCGAGTTTGTACGCCAGGAAGTGGCCGCTGGCCGCGCCATTATTCCGGCCAATATCAACCATCCCGAATCCGAACCGATGATCATTGGACGCAACTTTCTGGTGAAGGTGAATGCCAACATTGGTAACTCAGCGGTGACCTCGTCTATTGAAGAAGAAGTAGAAAAGCTGGTCTGGTCCACACGCTGGGGCGCGGACACAGTCATGGATCTGTCGACCGGACGCTATATTCATGAAACCCGTGAATGGATTCTGCGTAACAGTCCTGTTCCCATCGGCACTGTTCCGATTTATCAGGCACTGGAGAAGGTCAACGGTGTGGCTGAAAACCTGAACTGGGACATTTTCCGCGATACGTTACTGGAGCAGGCCGAACAGGGCGTGGATTATTTTACTATCCATGCGGGCGTGCTGCTGCGCTACGTTCCCATGACTGCAAAACGCCTGACCGGTATTGTGTCCCGTGGTGGCTCCATTATGGCGAAGTGGTGCCTGTCTCATCACAAGGAGAGCTTTCTCTATGAACACTTCCGCGACATCTGTGAAATTTGCGCAGCCTACGATATCGCTTTGTCCCTGGGTGACGGATTACGCCCCGGATCGATTCAGGACGCCAACGACGAAGCACAGTTCGCTGAGCTGCACACGCTGGGTGAACTGACAAAAATAGCCTGGGAATATGACGTACAGGTGATGATCGAAGGCCCCGGCCATATCCCGATGCAGATGATCCGTCGCAACATGACAGAGCAGCTGGAACATTGCCATGAAGCGCCGTTTTATACTCTGGGCCCACTGACGACCGACATTGCGCCGGGCTACGATCATTTTACCTCTGGCATCGGTGCCGCCATGATTGGCTGGTTTGGCTGCGCGATGTTGTGTTACGTCACGCCGAAGGAGCATCTTGGCCTGCCAAACAAAGAGGATGTGAAACAGGGATTAATCACCTACAAGATCGCCGCGCATGCTGCCGATCTGGCCAAAGGCCATCCGGGGGCGCAGATCCGCGACAACGCCATGTCGAAAGCGCGCTTCGAATTTCGCTGGGAAGATCAGTTCAATCTGGCGCTGGATCCTCATACAGCCCGGGCCTATCACGATGAAACGTTGCCACAGGAATCGGGTAAAGTCGCCCACTTCTGTTCAATGTGCGGCCCTAAGTTTTGCTCAATGAAGATCACGCAGGAAGTGCGTGACTATGCTGCCAGACAGGAAGCGGAAGCGCAGGCTATTGAGGTTGGCATGGCGCAGATGTCTGATCATTTCCGTGAACGGGGCGGTGAACTCTATCATCCCGCCACAGCGATTAAGGAGGAGTAAATGAACGCCTTTCCCGCTACCGCGCCGCGATTAGGGCTGTATCCGGTGGTCGACAGCGTCGAATGGATCGAACGCTTACTGGATGCCGGGGTGCGCACGATTCAGCTGCGGATTAAGGATCTGCCAGATGAGATCGTTGAACCCACCATCATCCAGGCTATCGCAACAGGTCAGCGTTACCAGGCGCGCCTGTTTATTAATGACTACTGGCAGCTGGCGATTAAGCATAAGGCTTATGGCGTTCATCTGGGGCAGGAAGATCTGGCCGTTGCCAATGTGCAGCGCATTCTGGACGCAGGCTTGCGCCTGGGCATTTCCACGCACGATGATGCTGAGCTGGATCGGGCGCTGGCGCTGCGTCCTTCCTACATTGCGCTGGGACATATCTTTCCGACTCAGACGAAGGTGATGCCCTCTTCTCCGCAGGGTTTGTCTGAACTTAAACGCCACCTGAGTCGGTTGCAGGGGATCTCTACCGTGGCGATTGGCGGCATCAGCATTGATCGCGTTCCGGCGGTACTGGAAACTGGTGTCGGCAGTATCGCCGTGGTGAGCGCCATTACGCAGGCAGAGGACTGGCGGGCGGCCACCCGCGAGCTGTTATGGCTTGTTGAGCCCGAATCCGGGCATTAACCCCGCCCTGTCGCGCAGATAAACGCGCACGTTGTGCAACAGGCAGATAAAAACTGGAAAGCCGCGCACGGCAATGAACATTGCGACTGGCGCGGCTTTTTTCTGTCCTTTAAAGTCACTGGCGTCCGGCCGGGATGGCCTGACCAGGGCCAGTTCCCTCCTCTTTCTGGCCCTGCTTCTCACCACCTGAAGCGATGATATCGATAACGGCGGACAGGTCAGCCGACGGCTGATGCGCACAGGCGGCCATCGCCCGCTCGACAGCCTTACCGGTCAAGGCCAGTGCCTGTTCAATCTTACCGCTTGCGGGCAAGGCGTAATTCAGGCGCAGACAGTTACGGTACTTTCCGGAGGCCGAAAACAGCGAGCCTACGGCAATCTGGATCCCTGATTTGCGTAATTCGTGGTTGAGCTGCACCGCATCAAATGCCTCAGGCAATTCAATCCACATCAAAAAACCGCCCTGAGGCCGCGTGACGCAGATACCGCAAGGGAAGTAATGCCGTACCCAGCAGGAAAAGGTGTCGTAATTGCGCTGGTAAACCTGGCGCATCCGCCGAAGATGCGTCTGGTAATGGCCCTGCTGGATAAAGTCAGCTACGGCATGCTGAGGCTGAGTGGCGGTAGAACCTGTCACAATGTATTTCATATGCAAAACACGATCGCGGAAGCGTCCGGGCGCCACCCAGCCCACACGTAAACCCGGTGCCAGCGTTTTGGAAAACGAGCTGCACAGCAATACGCGTCCTTCTGTATCCAGAGATTTAATGGATGAAGGCCGCGGGTACTCCCAGGCCAGCTCACCATAAACATCGTCTTCAATGATCGCCGCATCAAAACGCTGTACCAGACTCAGCAGCGCGCGCTTGCGCTTTTCGGGCATGATAAAGCCAAGAGGATTGTTGCAGTTAGGGACGACGACGACCGCTTTGATCGGCCACTGATCAAAGGCCAGTTCCAGCGCTTCAAGGCTGATTCCCGTTACAGAATCGGTCGGAATCTCAATGGCCCGAATGCCGAACCCACGTAATGTCTGCATGATGCCGTGAAATGACGGCGATTCGACCGCAATGATATCGCCGGGCTGGCATATTGCGCGCACGGACACTGACAGCGCTTCGTGGCAGCCTGTGGTAATCACAATATCTTCTGAGGTCAGCTGGCAGCCGCTGTCGATCATCAACCGGGCAATTTGTTCTCTCAGCCGGGCGACACCGTAAAGGTTGTCGTAATTCAGCAGCGTGCTTTCCTGCTGCTGCGCCTGACGGCTAAACGCCTTCCACAGAGGTTTCAGTGTGGACTGCGTTAAATCCGGCATACCGCTGCCCAGTTGCAGTACATCCTGTTCCCGGCGGCTGTTAAGCAGGTCAAGCACCGCGTCCCACTGGGTAATTTCCACCGGATGTTGCGCCGGACGCGTCAAGGCCGGAACGGGCGGCATCGCCTTATGTGGCGCCACAAAATACCCGGAACGCGCCTGCGGAATAATCAGCTGTTTCTGCTCCAGCAGATAATAGGCCTGCTGTACCGTGCTGATGCTGACACCATGTTCGACGCTCAAACTCCGAACGGAGGGCAGGCGTTCGCCACTTTGGTACAACCCCTGTTCAATACGTTTTTCCAGCAATGTGGCTAAATGTTGATAGCGCGTCATGATCGACCTCAGCCAGGTTGATGACCCGACAAAACAGTACAGACAGCCTGTATTTCTACCATTCAGTCCACGCTGACGGCAATCTGTATGTTAAATAATTGCTTCGAGTGCATCTGTATTGGAAATTGTATCTGCATGAAAATATTTCTCAGGTTACTTACTGAGGGCAGGATCATGGAATATGAGGAAAATCGTAGCGCTAAACCCTTTGCAGTTTCACTCAGCCTGTTTCGCTTTATCTGGCATCATTTTCGTCGCTGGCAGTGTCGGCGCGAAACCCGCATGATTTTATGCAGACTGAGCGACAGTGCGCTGAAAGATATCGGGTTAAAGAGAAGCGATATCAATAAACGCTTTTAATTACGGCTCGCCTGGAAACAGGCGTGAGTCGAATTCGTTAACAGGACGGACTTCGGAAAACACTCTTCACGACAGTACGCGTTATGAATGCCGGTGCCGCCTGTACAAGACAGCCTGATCTCGCAGGCAAAAAAAACCCTGCCGGAGCAGGGTTTTTTATCAGGCGTTTGACGATTACTCGTCGTTGTTACCGCCAAGACCCGCGTTCAGTAACTCCGCCAGGCTTGCGGATGCTTCGTCAGCAGTCACCTGCGGTGCAGCTGGCACTTCGCCTGCCGCACGACGACGCATACGATCCTGGTGATAAGCGTAACCGGTACCGGCCGGGATCAAACGACCCACGATCACGTTCTCTTTCAGACCGCGCAGTTCGTCGCGCTTGCCTGCTACTGCCGCTTCGGTCAGGACACGTGTAGTTTCCTGGAACGATGCTGCAGAGATGAACGATTCGGTTGCCAGTGACGCTTTAGTGATACCCAGCAGGTCACGTACGAAGGTTGCGCCAACTTTTCCGTTCGCTTCAAGTTCACGGTTAGAGATCTTGATGCGAGAGAATTCAGCCTGCTCACCTTCCAGGAACTCAGTGCTGCCCGCGCTCATGATGGTAGCTTTACGCAGCATCTGACGAACGATGACTTCGATGTGCTTATCGTTAATCTTAACGCCTTGCAGACGGTAAACTTCCTGCACTTCGTTAGTGATGTAACGGGTAACCGCATGCACGCCACGTAAACGCAGGATGTCATGTGGTGACTCTGGACCATCGGAAACCACGTCACCGCGCTCAACACGTTCACCTTCGAACACGTTCAGCTGACGCCATTTCGGAATCATCTCTTCGTATGGATCGCTACCATCCAGCGGTGTAATCACCAGACGACGCTTACCTTTGGTTTCTTTACCGAAGGAGATGATGCCGCTGATCTCCGCCAGGATTGCTGGTTCTTTCGGACGACGCGCTTCGAACAGGTCAGCAACGCGTGGCAGACCACCGGTAATATCCTTGGTACCGCCAGATTCCTGCGGAACACGCGCCAGGGTATCACCCGAGCTGATCTTCACGCCATCTTCCAGCTGTACAATCGCTTTACCTGGCAGGAAGTACTGAGCAGGCATATCGGTACCTGGGATCAGAACATCATTGCCTTTGGCATCAACGATTTTCAGTGCCGGACGCAGATCTTTACCACCTGAGGTACGTTCTGCAGAGTCCAGAACCACCAGCGATGACAGACCTGTTAAGTCGTCAGTCTGACGCGTAATGGTCTGACCGTCGATCATGTCGGTGAAGCGAATGAAACCGCCCACTTCTGTGATAACTGGCATGGTATGCGGATCCCAGTTTGCAACGGTTTCACCCGCAGCAACCTGCTCACCATCACCTTTCGCCATGGTCGCACCGTAAGGAACTTTATAGCTCTCTTTCGTACGGCCAAATTCGTCGATCATTTTCAGTTCAACGTTACGCGAGGTGATCACCAGCTTGCCTGCTGAGTTCGTTACCGACTTAGCATTGGTCAGCTTGATGGTACCTTTGTTCTTCACCTGAATGCTGGATTCAGCTGCCGCACGAGATGCCGCACCACCGATGTGGAACGTACGCATCGTCAGCTGTGTACCCGGCTCACCGATTGACTGTGCCGCGATAACACCGATTGCTTCGCCTTTGTTGATGATGTGACCACGTGCCAGGTCGCGACCATAGCAATGCGCACACACACCAAAGTCGGTTTCACAACCTACAACCGAACGCACCTTCACGCTGTCGACTGAGTTCAGTTCCAGCACGTCACACCAGTGCTCATCGAGCAGTGTGTTACGTGGAACCAGAATGTCAGCCGTGCCAGGCTTCAGAACGTCTTCTGCCGTTACACGGCCCAGAACGCGCTCACGCAGTGGCTCTTTCACGTCGCCACCTTCGATGACTGGCGTCATCATGATGCCTTCGTGTGTACCACAGTCGTCTTCGGTGACAACCAGGTCCTGCGCAACGTCAACCAGACGACGCGTCAGATAACCGGAGTTAGCGGTTTTCAGTGCGGTATCTGCCAGACCTTTACGTGCACCGTGCGTCGAGATGAAGTACTGAAGTACGTTCAGACCTTCACGGAAGTTCGCGGTGATAGGCGTTTCAATGATGGAGCCATCTGGCTTAGCCATCAGACCACGCATACCGGCCAGCTGACGAATCTGTGCAGCAGAACCACGCGCACCGGAGTCGGCCATCATAAAGATGCTGTTAAAGGAAACCTGTTTCTCTTCTTCGCCGTCACGGTTAATCACGGTCTCGGTTGAGAGGTTTTCCATCATCGCCTTCGCTACGCGCTCGTTCGCGGCAGCCCAGATATCGATGACTTTGTTGTAACGTTCGCCGGCGGTAACCAGACCAGACTGGAACTGTTCCTGAATTTCGGCCACTTCGGCTTCGGCTTCAGAGATGATTTCCACTTTCTTGGCTGGGATAACCATGTCGTCGATACCAACAGACGCACCTGAACGGGCGGCGTAGGCGAAACCGGTGTACATGGTCTGGTCAGCAAAGATAACGGTCGGCTTCAGGCCCAAAATGCGATAACAGGTGTTCAGCATTTTAGAGATAGCCTTTTTACCCAGCGCCTGGTTGACGATGGAGAAAGGCAGACCTTTCGGTACGATCATCCACAGAATCGAACGACCAATGGTGGTGTCGATCAAGCTGGTTTTCGCAACGAACTCATCCTGCTCGTTTTTGCTGTACTCAGTGATACGCACTTTAACGCGCGCATGCAGCTCGGCCAGGCCAGCGCGATAAACACGCTCAGCTTCTTTCGGGCCGGTCAGCACCATGCCTTCACCTTTGGCATTCACTTTGTCGCGGGTCATGTAGTACAGACCCAGTACAACGTCCTGTGAAGGAACGATGATTGGCTCGCCGTTCGCCGGTGACAGAATGTTGTTGGTCGACATCATCAGCGCACGCGCTTCCAGCTGGGCTTCCAGCGTCAGCGGTACGTGAACAGCCATCTGGTCACCATCGAAGTCGGCGTTATAGGCCGCACAAACCAGCGGGTGAAGCTGGATGGCTTTACCTTCGATCAGAACCGGTTCAAAGGCCTGGATACCTAAACGGTGCAGCGTTGGTGCACGGTTCAGCAGGACCGGGTGTTCGCGGATGACTTCGTCCAGGATATCCCAAACGACAGCTTCTTCACGCTCAACCATCTTCTTCGCGGCTTTGATGGTGGTGGCCAGGCCACGCAGTTCCAGCTTGCCGTAGATGAACGGTTTGAACAGCTCCAGTGCCATTTTCTTCGGCAGACCGCACTGATGCAGACGCAGGTATGGACCAACGGTAATAACAGAACGACCGGAGTAGTCGACACGCTTACCGAGCAGGTTCTGACGGAAACGACCCTGCTTACCTTTGATCATATCGGCCAAAGATTTCAGAGGACGCTTGTTAGAACCGGTGATCGCACGACCGCGACGACCGTTATCCAGCAGGGCATCAACCGCTTCCTGCAGCATACGTTTTTCGTTACGTACGATGATATCTGGCGCAGCCAGATCCAGCAGGCGTTTCAGACGGTTGTTACGGTTGATCACGCGACGATACAGATCGTTCAGATCCGACGTAGCGAAACGACCACCATCCAGCGGTACCAGCGGACGCAGATCAGGCGGCAGAACCGGCAGAACGGTCAGGATCATCCACTCTGGCTTATTACCAGACTGAACGAACGCTTCCAGCAGCTTGATACGCTTGGTCAGTTTTTTACGCTTGGTCTCGGAGTTGGTTTCGTTCAGCTCTTCACGCAGCTGCTCGCACTCTTGCTCCAGATCCATATTTTTCAGCAGCGCCTGGATAGCTTCTGCACCCATCTTCGCGTCGAATTCGTCACCGAACTCTTCCAGCGCGTCAAGGTACTGCTCTTCCGTCAGAATCTGACGTTTTTCCAGGTTAGTCATGCCGCCTTCGATCACAACATAAGATTCGAAGTACAGCACGCGCTCGATATCACGCAGCGGCATATCCAGCAGCAAGCCGATACGCGATGGCAGTGATTTCAGGAACCAAATGTGCGCAGTCGGTGATGCCAGCTCAATGTGGCCCATGCGCTCACGACGTACTTTGGTCTGTGTAACTTCTACGCCACACTTCTCGCAGATTACGCCACGATGTTTTAAACGCTTGTACTTACCGCACAGGCATTCGTAATCTTTTACCGGTCCAAAAATACGGGCACAGAAAAGACCGTCACGCTCTGGCTTGAAGGTACGGTAGTTAATGGTTTCCGGCTTTTTAACTTCACCAAAAGACCATGAACGGATCATGTCTGGCGAAGCCAGCGCAATTTTGATCGCATCAAACTCTTCGGTCTTAGTTTGCGCTTTCAGAAACTTAAGTAAGTCTTTCACGGATTAGCTCCCGTCGGAGTGAGACTCAGGGGCGTCCAACCGAAATTGAACGCCCCATAACCAGTACAAATGCGAGCGCGTTAACCCTGCGCTTACAGGCCGAAGCCTGCTACTGAGGGTTACTCGTCTTCCAGCTCGATGTTGATACCCAGCGAGCGAATCTCTTTCAACAGTACGTTGAACGATTCTGGCATGCCAGGTTCCATCTGATGGTTGCCATCCACGATGTTCTTATACATCTTGGTACGGCCGTTAACGTCATCAGACTTAACGGTAAGCATTTCCTGGAGGGTATATGCCGCACCGTATGCTTCCAGCGCCCATACTTCCATCTCACCGAAGCGCTGACCACCGAACTGTGCCTTACCACCCAGCGGCTGCTGAGTAACGAGGCTGTAGGAACCGGTAGAACGTGCGTGCATCTTGTCATCAACCAGGTGGTTGAGTTTCAGCATGTACATATAACCAACGGTTACCTGACGTTCGAACTGCTCACCAGTGCGACCATCAAACAGGGTAATCTGACCGGAAGAAGGCAGACCGCCGAGCTCTAACAGCTCTTTGATTTCGCTCTCTTTCGCACCATCAAACACCGGCGTGGCGATCGGCATACCTTTTTTCAGGTTTTCAGCCAGACGCAGAACTTCGTCATCACTAAAGGTATTCAGGTCAACTTTCTGACGCACATCTGTGCCCAGATCGTAAGCACGCTGGATGAATTCGCGCAGTTTGGCAACTTCTTCCTGCTTCTTCAGCATCGCGTTGATTTTCTCGCCGATACCTTTCGCTGCCATCCCTAAGTGCGTCTCAAGGATCTGACCGATGTTCATACGTGAAGGTACGCCCAGCGGGTTCAGTACGATATCGACCGGCGTACCGTTCTCATCGTAAGGCATGTCTTCGATTGGGTTGATCTTCGAGATAACACCTTTGTTACCGTGACGACCTGCCATCTTATCACCAGGCTGAATCTGACGTTTAACGGCCAGATAAACCTTAACGATTTTCAGCACGCCTGGTGCCAGATCATCGCCTTGTGTGATTTTACGACGCTTGCCTTCGAGTTTTTTCTCAAACTCGTGCTTCAGTTCGTCGTACTGCTCTGCCAGCTGTTCCAGCTGGTTTTGCTTGGCTTCGTCAGTCAGACCCAGTTCCAGCCAACGCTCACGCGGCAGCTTGTCCAGTTTGTCTGCTTCAACGCCACCAGAAATCAGGACAGACTGGATACGGCTGAACAGGCCCGCTTCCAGAATCTGCAGCTCTTCAGACAGGTCTTTCTTCGCCTGCTTCAGCTGCATCTCTTCGATTTCCAGCGCACGTTTGTCTTTTTCCACGCCATCGCGGGTGAAGACCTGAACGTCGATAACCGTACCCGAAACACCGTTAGGCACGCGCAGAGAAGAGTCTTTCACGTCAGACGCTTTCTCACCGAAGATCGCACGCAGCAGTTTCTCTTCTGGTGTCAGCTGGGTTTCGCCTTTTGGCGTCACTTTACCAACCAGAATGTCACCACCGGTCACTTCCGCACCGATGTAAACGATACCGGATTCATCCAGTTTAGAGAGTGCAGCCTCACCCACGTTCGGGATGTCAGCGGTAATCTCTTCTGGCCCCAGCTTGGTGTCGCGAGACACACAGGCCAGTTCCTGAATGTGGATGGTCGTGAAGCGATCTTCCTGCACCACGCGCTCGGAGACTAAGATGGAGTCTTCGAAGTTGTAACCGTTCCACGGCATGAACGCGACGCGCATGTTCTGACCCAGCGCCAGTTCACCGAGATCGGTAGACGGACCATCAGCCAGCACATCACCACGCTCAACTGGCTCGCCCAGAGATACACATGGCATCTGGTTGATACAGGTGTTCTGGTTAGAACGGGTGTATTTGGTCAGGTTGTAGATGTCGATGCCCGCTTCGCCCGGATACATTTCGTCTTCGTTAACTTTGATAACGATACGTGATGCATCAACGTACTGAACGGTACCGCCACGTTTCGCCACAGCGGTAACACCGGAGTCAACGGCAACCGCGCGCTCCATACCGGTCCCTACCAGCGGCTTATCGGCACGCAGTGTAGGAACGGCCTGACGTTGCATGTTCGCACCCATCAGAGCGCGGTTAGCATCATCGTGTTCCAGGAACGGGATCAGTGACGCACCGACGGAAACGACCTGTTGGGTCGAAACGTCCATGTAGTCAACCTGATCGCGGCTGAACAGGCTCGATTCACCTTTGCTACGGCAGGTCACCAGGTCATCAACGAACGCACCTTCTTCTGACAGATTGGTGTTCGCCTGAGCGATGACATAGTTACCTTCTTCGATGGCAGACAGGTAATGAATTTCATCGGAAACCACACCGTCGATCACGCGACGATAAGGGGTTTCCAGGAAACCGTACTCGTTGGTCTGCGCATATACAGACAAGGAGTTGATCAGACCGATGTTCGGACCTTCAGGGGTTTCGATTGGGCAGACACGACCGTAGTGCGTTGGGTGTACGTCACGCACTTCGAAGCCGGCACGCTCACGGGTTAAACCACCCGGGCCGAGAGCAGAGATACGACGCTTGTGCGTAATCTCTGACAACGGGTTGTTCTGATCCATAAACTGGGACAGCTGGCTTGAACCAAAGAACTCTTTCACCGCCGCCGAAATAGGCTTGGCGTTAATCATGTCCTGAGGCATCAATGTGTCGAGGTCGCCCAGAGAAAGACGCTCTTTCACTGCACGCTCAACACGGACCAGGCCGACGCGGAACTGGTTTTCCGCCATTTCACCCACTGAACGAATACGACGGTTACCGAGGTGGTCGATATCGTCCACTTCGCCTTTACCGTTACGGATGTCGATCAGCTTTTTCATCACTTCGATGATGTCTTCTTTGCTCAGGATACCTGAACCTTCGATTTCATCACGCAGCAATGAACGGTTGAACTTCATGCGGCCGACAGCAGAAAGATCGTAACGATCTTCAGAGAAGAACAGGTTCTCGAACAGGTTCTCTGCTGCTTCACGCGTAGGTGGCTCACCAGGACGCATCATGCGGTAAATCTCAACCAGCGCGCTCAGGCGATCGTTGGTTGGGTCGACGCGCAGGGTCTCGGAGATATAAGGGCCGTGATCCAGATCGTTGGTGAACAGCGTTTCGATACGCTTGTGACCCGCCTGGCTCAGCTTGGCCAGCAGATCCAGCGACAGCTCCATGTTCGCTGCGATAATCAGTTCACCGGTGTTCTCATCGATATAATCTTTAGAGACCACTTTGCCTGCAATATATTCAACAGGCACTTCAATGTGCTGGATACCGTCTTTTTCGAGCTGACGAATGTGACGCGCAGTGATGCGACGCCCTTTCTCAACGTAGACCGTGCCGTTCGATTCGATATCGAAGGTCGCGGTTTCACCACGCAGGCGCTCTGGCACCAGTTCCATCTGCAGCTTGTTGTCACGGATTTCATACACCACTTTCTCGAAGAAGATATCGAGGATTTCAGCAGTGGTGTAATGCAGTGCGCGCAGGATGATACTGGCCGGCAGCTTACGACGACGGTCAATACGGACGAAAAGGTTGTCTTTCGGGTCAAACTCGAAGTCCAGCCATGAACCACGGTAAGGAATGATACGTGCGTTATACAGCACTTTACCCGATGAGTGGGTTTTACCCTTATCGCTGTCAAAGAATACGCCAGGACTACGATGCAGCTGAGAAACGATAACACGCTCAGTACCGTTGATAACAAAGGTACCGTTGTCTGTCATGAGTGGAATTTCACCCATGTAGACTTCTTGTTCTTTAATGTCTTTTACTGTGCCTTCTGGCGCTTCGCGCTCATAGATCACCAGACGCAGTTTGACGCGCAGCGGTGCCGAGTAGGTCACGCCACGGATCTGACATTCTTTCACGTCAAAGACAGGTTCACCTAAGCGATAGCTGACATACTGCAACTCAGAGTTGCCGCTGTAGCTCGCGATAGGGAATACAGAGCGGAAGGCAGCTTCCAGTCCGTACTGACCTTCTGGATCTTGCTCGATAAACTTCTGAAACGAATCAAGCTGGATAGAAAGGAGATAAGGTATGTCCAAAACTTGTGGACGTTTACCAAAATCCTTACGAATACGTTTTTTCTCGGTATAGGAGTAAACCATAGGGTTCCTCAGCTAGCTGACAAGTCGACCCACGCTGTCCGTCCTGACAGGACAGTTCATGCAACACGATTTTGTTTGATTCACGCACTGCCCGGCAGTGTGTGCAATACCTCTTTCTATCACGCTTAAATCATTTCATTGCTTCAGCGTGGGCAGGGAACCCGCACAGGAAAGCAGTATATTAAGTCGTCGATAGAGAAAGATATTGAAGAGCAACAATGGACAAACAGTGCGAAACCCCATTGAGGCCCTGGAGCGCAAAAAGGCTGGTGACCAAAAAGTCACCAGCCATCAGTCTGATATTACTCAGACTGCAACCCGAGGGTTGTCTTACTTAACTTCAACTTCAGCGCCAGCTTCTTTCAGAGCAGCTTCAAGTGCAGCTGCGTCATCTTTGCTGATGCCTTCTTTGATCACGCCAGTTGCTTCAACCAGATCTTTGGCTTCTTTCAGGCCCAGACCAGTTGCGGTACGAACGGCTTTGATTACTGCAACTTTGTTCGCGCCAACAGCTTTCAGGATAACGTCGAATTCAGTTTTCTCTTCAACAGCTTCAGCTGGGCCAGCAGCAACAGCTACAGCAGCAGCAGCAGAAACGCCGAATTTTTCTTCCATAGCAGAAACCAGCTCAACTACTTCCATTACGGACATAGCGGCAACGGCTTCCAGAATTTGGTCTTTAGTGATAGACATAACAATTGTTCCTAAGAATCAGAAAAAGTTTATACGTTAGCAAGTACGAAGAAAAGAGAGGCCTTAAGCCGCTTCTTTTGCATCGCGAACAGCAGCCAGAGTGCGAACCAGTTTGCCGGCAGCGGCTTCTTTCATGGTCGACATCAGACGTGCCAGTGCTTCTTCGTAGGTCGGCAGCGTTGCCAGACGGTCAATATTGGCCGCCGTGATCAACTCACCTTCAAAGGCTGCAGCTTTGACCTCAAATTTTGCATTCGCTTTCGCGAAATCTTTGAACAGACGAGCAGCAGCGCCCGGGTGTTCCATAGAATATGCAATCAGGGTCGGACCAACAAACGTGTCTTTCAGGCACTCGAACTGAGTACCTTCAACGACGCGGCGCAGCAGGGTGTTACGAACAACACGCATGTAAACGCCAGCTTCACGACCTGCTTTACGCAGTTCGGTCATTTTATCAACGGTAACGCCACGAGAATCCGCAACAACCGCTGAAAGCGCACCTTTGGCTACTTCGCTGACTTCAGCAACAATCGCTTGTTTGTCTTGAAGATTTAATGCCATTAGCTTTAGCTCCTGGATTTGACCGGGGATGGATTTCCCCGGAACTCACTTCACTTATTCGCCCGAAGGAAAATAAGCGCTATTACACGGTGAGCAGAATCCAGTAAAGAAAAATTCTTTTGGTTCTGTCACCGTCTACGCAGGGTATTAAGCATTACATCCGAAAATGTGCAGCTCCTGCGGTCTTGGACGGAGGCCAGGATAAGGCCTGGCTCCAACCTAAAATTCGGCTGTACATCGTGGCCCAGATTGCCCTGCACTGACAGCCTTTATAAGGCCTGCTGAACACTTTACTGTGTTTCAGGCGACTGACTCAGTCGCTGCGTTCGCACAATCTGTCTTACTCACGATGACATCTGCATGAATGCAGAACAACGGGCGTAAGATTCTAGGTGAATTTTTCGCCCGTTTCAAGCAGCAATTAGTTTGCCGCTGCGCTCAGACCAGCCTGGTCAACGGCAACGCCGGCGCCCATGGTGGTAGAGATGCTGACTTTCTTGATGTACACGCCTTTCGCCTGAGCAGGTTTTGCTTTTTTCAGCGCAACCAGCAGAGATTCCAGGTTTTCTTTCAGTTTGTCAGCATCGAAGTCCACTTTACCGATGGTAGTGTGGATGATGCCGTTTTTGTCGTTACGATAACGAACCTGACCTGCTTTAGCGTTCTTAACCGCTTCAGCAACGTTCGGGGTTACAGTACCGACTTTCGGGTTTGGCATCAGGCCACGCGGACCCAGAACCTGGCCTAACTGGCCAACAACGCGCATTGCATCTGGAGATGCAATAACAACGTCAAAGTTCATTTCGCCTTTCTTGATCTGCTCAGCCAGATCTTCCATACCTACCAGCTCAGCGCCAGCTGCTTTAGCAGCTTCAGCGTTTGCGCCCTGGGTGAAGACGGCTACACGTACAGAGCGACCTGTACCGTGTGGCAGAACGGTCGCGCCGCGCACGTTCTGGTCAGATTTACGAGCGTCGATGCCGAGGTTAACAGCAACGTCTACGCTTTCAACGAACTTAGCGGTAGCCAGCTCTTTCAGTAATGCGATTGCTTCAGCAATATCGTACTGCTTAGTCGCGTCAACTTTGTCGCGAATAACGCTCATGCGCTTGGTCAGCTTTGCCATTTCTTAGTCCTCTACTACCAGGCCCATGGAACGAGCAGTACCTTCGATTGAGCGAGTCATCGCTTCAACGTCAGAACCAGTCATGTCCGCAGCTTTAGTTTCTGCGATTTCACGTACCTGAGCACGAGTCACTTTACCGACTTTATCTTTGTTCGGCTTACCAGAACCAGACTTGATGCCCGCTGCTTTTTTCAGCAGAACGGCAGCCGGAGGCGTTTTGGTAATGAAGGTGAAAGAACGGTCGCTGTATACGGTGATAACAACTGGAGTAGGCAGGCCTTTTTCCAGTGATTCTGTTTTGGCGTTAAACGCTTTACAGAATTCCATGATGTTAACACCCTGCTGACCCAGAGCTGGACCAACTGGTGGACTTGGGTTCGCCATACCAGCTGCAACCTGCAGCTTGACGTAGGCTTGTACTTTCTTAGCCATGATAATTCCTCAATTGGGTTATAGCGCCTTTAAAAGGCTCCCCGTGGTAACGATTTACACGCTGTTGCCAGCGCATAAAAACAAAAGGCGCGAAATTATAGTTTAATTTCGCGCCTGCTGCAACAGCCAAATAGTGAAAGAAAGGTTAGCCTTTCTCCACCTGACCGAAGTCGAGTTCGACAGGTGTTGCACGTCCAAAGATGGAGACCGAAACAGTCAGACGACTCTTCTCATAATCGACATCTTCGACCACGCCGTTAAAGTCGGCAAACGGACCATCGTTGACGCGTACCATTTCGCCCGGTTCGAACAGCGTTTTCGGACGTGGCTTGTCACCTACCTGCTGCAGGCGGTTCATGATCGCATCAACTTCTTTATCGCTGATTGGCGCAGGGCGGTCAGAAGTACCACCGATGAAACCCATTACGCGTGGCACGCTGCGAACGAGGTGCCAGCTGGCATCATTCATAACCATCTGAACCAGAACGTAGCCTGGGAAGAATTTACGTTCGCTTTTACGGCGTTGACCACCACGGATCTCGACCACTTCTTCAGTCGGCACCATGACGTCGCCAAACAGCTCTTCCATGTTGTGCAATTTGATGTGCTCACGCAGCGACTGTGCTACGCGGCCTTCAAAACCGGAAAACGCCTGCACGACGTACCAGCGTTTTTTTGGAGCTTCAGACATCTCAGAACCTCAGGCCAGTGATAAACGATACCAGACGGACCAGAATGCCATCCAGCCCCCACAAAATCAGTGACATCACGGCAGTGACCGCGGCAACGATTAACGTGGTATGCAGTGTCTCCTGGCGGGTTGGCCAGATAACCTTGCGCATTTCGGTTCTTGCTTCACGTGCAAAGGCTACGGTCGCTTTGCCTTTGGTCGTTAAAAGCGCAATGCCGCCTGCTGCTGCAATCAAAATAACAACAGCCAACGCACGCAGAGGTAACGTCACATCACGATAGAGGTAGTTACCTACGATCGCCGCAAGCAGTAATAAGACTACCACTACCCATTTCAGCGCTTCGAGGCCGCGCCCGCTCCCTTGAGCTTCGGTATTCGCACTCATAAACCAACCTGCCACAATAATTCAGAAACTATTCTGCCCCGCATCGCGAGGCATCCAAACCGAATGAGCTTTTGGGGCGTAACTCGGTATCCAGCGCCGCATAACAGAGCCTGTCTCAGCAATGATTATGGTGCAAAATCACTGATGAGTCAGGTTCTATAAAACAGCGTACAAAAAGGGCATCAAATGATGCCCTTTCCATGTGCATTGCGTCAAATATTATCGGTAATTAAGCGATAACTTTGGCAACAACGCCCGCGCCAACGGTACGGCCACCTTCGCGGATTGCGAAACGCAGACCTTCGTCCATTGCGATTGGGTGGATCAGGGTAACAACCATTTTGATGTTGTCGCCTGGCATAACCATTTCAACGCCTTCTGGCAGCTC
>NZ_QICO01000018.1:0-5973 GCF_003201175.1 Pantoea sp. PNA 03-3
TACCGGTACTAATGACCCGTGAGGCTTAACCTTACAACGCCAGAGGCGTTTTGGGTTGAGAGACAGAAGAATTTTCAGCCTTGTTTACCGGATAACGCCGTGCGGCCCGAGAGGGCGGTGCGGCAGACAGAATCTGCCTGGCGGCTGTAGCGCGGTGGTCCCACCTGACCCCATGCCGAACTCAGAAGTGAAACGCCGTAGCGCCGATGGTAGTGTGGGGTCTCCCCATGCGAGAGTAGGGAACTGCCAGGCATCAATCAGGTGAAGAAGCCCCGTACGGAAGTACGGGGCTTTTTTACGTCCGTCGTCCGGGGAGGGCGTGGCCTGCCGGACCTCTGCGGGCTTCAGGGCAGAGCTCTGTTGCTGCCTGCCGGTCTCCTCCCTGGTCCGTTTACCTTGCCTCTGCATGTAAAAGGAAAGAATATGTCGTCAGCGGCCCTTTCCTGTCTATGCCTTTTAGCCCATGCTTTGCATCAGTCTCTCCTGTAAATAGCTAAACAGGCTGTGATCAAACCGCGCTGTTTAAACGTGCGGTTGGCAAAACGCCCTGGATGAAACGGATGCCCACCTCTACAAAGTTCTGCTGATACTTCACAATTGTTCCGCCTGTGTTTTTAGCTGCTTTAAACAACTCACATTCCATCAGCTTCCCCTGTCGTCATGCCCGCGACGGGATTTCTTTCTACCCGGAGTGGCTGATATGCAGCGAAAAACGTCTTCGCACGCAAATTCCCTCTCAATCCGTTCATGATGCGGTAAACTACGGCCAGATTAACCCCGTGAAGGCCTTATCATGTCCAGCTCGTATACCTCCTTAAAAGCCGACAATACGCTCGGTCTTGATGTCAGCACACAAATTCGTATTGTCGCCGAAACGCCTGAAGCCATACTTGCGGCATGGCAGATGAGCCAGCGTAACCAGCAGCCCTTTTTGATCCTGGGTGAAGGCAGCAATGTACTGTTTCTTGAGGACTTCGCGGGCATTGTGGTGCTCAACCGCATCGCTGGAGTTGAAATACGCGACGAGAATGAGCGCTGGAAGCTGCATGTTGGCGCGGGTGAAAACTGGCATCAACTGGTAAAAATGACGCTGGAAAAAGGGATTTCCGGACTAGAGAACCTGGCACTTATTCCCGGTATGGTCGGCTCTGCACCCATCCAGAATATCGGCGCCTATGGCGTTGAACTGAAAGATGTCTGTGAATATGTAGATGTGCTGAATTTGCAAACCGGCGTCACTGAGCGTTTAAGCCGTGACGATTGCCAGTTTGGCTATCGCGACAGCATTTTTAAACATCAGTACCAGTCGGGCTATACGATTGTTGCCGTCGGGTTTGCATTAACCAAACAGTGGCAACCGGTGCTGACGTATGGCGATTTAAAGACGCTTAATCCGGCGACTGCGAATGCCTGGGATGTGTTTCATGCCGTTTGCCATATGCGACAGAGCAAATTACCTGACCCCAAAATAACAGGCAATGTTGGCAGTTTTTTTAAAAATCCAGTGATTAGCCGCCAGCAGGCTGAAGTATTGCTTAATCACTATCCTGCGATGCCAAATTATCCCCAACCAGAGGGTACGGTAAAACTTGCCGCAGGCTGGTTAATCGATCAGTGTCAGCTTAAAGGCTGTCGCGTTGGCGGCGCGGAAGTTCATCAGCAGCAGGCATTAGTGCTGATTAATGCCGCCGATGCCACGCCAGGCGATATCGTTGCGCTGGCCAAAAAGGTGCGCGCACGCGTAGGTGAGAAATTTGATGTGTGGCTTGAGCCTGAGGTCCGTTTTATCCGGGCACAAGGTGAATGCAATGCGGTTGAGGTGATTGCATGAAAGACCACAGCGTACCGCTAAAGCTTATTGATATCCTGTCAGATGGCGAATTTCATTCTGGTGAGCAATTAGGTGAAACGCTCGGCATGAGCCGCGCAGCAATTAATAAACATATTCAGACGTTAAAAAGCTGGGGCCTTGAAGTGTATACGGTTACCGGGAAAGGCTACAGCTTCCCTGCACCGCTTCAGTTGCTCAATGAAGAGGCGATTCTTGGTCAGCTTTCTCAGCCTGATGTCGCCGTGATACCGGTTATCGATTCGACGAACCAGTATTTACTTGAGCGTATGGATTCACTGCCTTCAGGTGCCGTTTGTGTGGCGGAATATCAGCAAGCGGGACGCGGACGACGCGGGCGGCATTGGTTTTCTCCCTTCGGTGCTAATCTTTATATGTCTATGTACTGGCGTCTGGAGCAAGGGCCTGCTGCAGCGATGGGGCTCAGCCTGGTGATTGGTATAGTGATGGCAGAGACGCTTCAGTCATTAGGTGCGGAGGATGTTCGCGTAAAATGGCCGAATGATATTTACCTCCATGACAGAAAATTAGCAGGCATCTTAGTGGAGTTAACCGGTAAAACCGGCGATGCTGCGCAGATCGTAATGGGAGCGGGCATCAATTTAGCGATGCGAAATGCCGACGCGGCGCAAATCAATCAGGGCTGGATTAATCTGCAGGAAGCGGGCGTAACGCTTGATCGTAATGACCTGGCTGCAACGTTAATCAATCGCCTGCGTGAGGCACTACCTGTTTTTGAACAGGAAGGTCTGGCACCTTTTGTCGCACGCTGGGCAGGCTTAGACAACTTTATCAACCGTCCGGTCAGGTTACTGATGGGCGAGCGGGAAGTTCACGGCATTGCACGCGGCATTGATAATCAGGGTGGTTTGCTGCTGGAACAAGAGGGCGAAATTAAATCCTGGATGGGTGGGGAAATATCGCTGCGTCCCCTTTAAAAGTCTGTAAAGCCTGCTTTTAAGGCAGGCTTTATTGTCGTAACTTATTTTCTCAGGCGGACTTTTTCAACCGCATGATTACCACTTTTGGTCATAATCAAGCTGGCTCTTTCACGCGTAGGAAGAATATTTTCTTTCAGGTTCAGCCAGTTGATCTCTTTCCACAGTGATCCCGCGATCTTGATAGCCTCATCTTCAGGTAACTGTGCATAATGATGAAAATAAGAGTCAGGATCGGTGAAAGCGCCCTGGCGAAATTTCAGAAAGCGATTGATATACCAGTGCTGTAAAAGATCTTCTTCCGCATCGACATAGATAGAAAAATCGACAAAATCAGAAACAAATACGTGGTGCGGATCGTGGGGATAATCCATTCCACTTTGAAGAACGTTTAAGCCTTCCAGAATTAAAATATCGGGTTGTTGCACCACTTTATCCCCATCCGGAATAACGTCATAAATGAGATGGGAATAAACGGGCGCCGTCACCTGCTGGGCGCCAGACTTAAGGTCTGACACAAACTTAACTAACCGATGCATATCATAAGATTGAGGAAACCCTTTTTTCTTCATGAGACCGCGCTCTTTTAGTACCGAGTTCGGATGAAGGAAGCCATCAGTCGTAATTAACTCAACCTTACGGTGCTCAGGCCAGCGGCTGAGAAGCGCCTGTAAAACGCGGGCAGTCGTACTTTTCCCTACCGCAACGCTACCAGCAATACTGATAATGTAAGGGATCTTTTGCCCGTCTGTGCCCAGAAATTGTTCCAGCACAGCCTGGCGACGCACATTCGAACTTATATAGAAATTCAGCAAGCGTGAGAGCGGCAGATAGATTTCCGCCACCTCTTCAATAGAAAGGTCTTCGTTTATCCCTTTTAACTGAGCAATTTCATCCTCTGCCAGCGTCATGGGAACGGAGTCGCGTAATGACGCCCATTGTTCACGGGTGAACTGTAAATAAGGCGTGGTGAGTGATGTCGTTTTATCCATAAGTATACATTTGACTGCAGATTCAAACCAATCTGTACATTTTCACCGAAGATTACTCGGGCACGGTAGCGTAATGAATTGCGGGTCACAGAGTTATTAACGAGAACAATGGGCTGGAGGGTACCACCAGTATAGCTTTTAAAAGAAGTAAAAAATAAACGGGGATAAGCTTTCGTCGGCGCCTCCGCAATTTTAACAAATCCTTGATCAAGAGGCTTGATCTCTGTAATTACAGCATGCGATGTGACAGGTAAATCTTTAGCCCGGTGGGTAGCACTGATCAGGGCACGTGAACGGGCCTCCGCTCATTATCGTATGGTTCACTTAGCCAGCAGCCGGTTAACGAGCGGGTCTTTCATGATCGCGCGTGCAACGAATCCGTGGCTGTCTGTTACTTTATGCCGGACGTTAAGCCGCAAATAAGGTGCGTGTCAGGCGCGTCACTGTTTTGGGGCGTGCTTTCATTCCCCAGATCATTTGTCTGAACATCCACACCGCACTTTATTGCCTTCAGAGACCAGTCTGCCCCAGGCACGGATACCTTCTGTACTCTCTTTCCCGTGACGAATAACCCTTACCACGACCCTTTCTCTGCCCTCGCATGGCGTGTGCATCAAATACCGTTGCTGCCAACATAAGGCCGCCACAGGCTTTGTGGTGTGCTTAAGCTGTCTGAGGGCCGAAGGAGAGAAGAAGCGCTTCAATCCGCCTGACCGGGTTTCTATGCAGGTTGAACCGGGAGGCACAGCGCGTTCTGACAACAGAAGGGACAAACATAATGACTTTCGGCGGCGTTCCAGTTGGTCGCAGCCGTCATCGGTGCGGACAGGGTGGAATCTGCACATCAAGCATCGGGCCGTTCTCATGTGTCATGTGACTTCTCTGTTGTACGTAGGCAGTACCTGTTCATATGCAACCTCGCTCATCTTCACCGCGTCGACATCAATACACATGCACTCGCGCGCCTGTCAGGCCAGTAACCGAACAGAGCAGCGCTGTCGGCCACAGAAAGCATACAAGCAATGCCTGATTCACGCGTATTGAAAGCGGTATTGTGCCAGTGTCCATTCCCACCTCTTTAGGTGCCAGTACGTTTTCTCTGCAACCCTGTCAACTTAACATCACTCATCGCTTACCCTGTGGTGACGTTTTTGCACAAACAAACCGATATCCACAAACAAAAACCGGCTGTCGATGGAAAATACCGGGCAATAAATAAGCAATCGAGACGAATTTTGCAGGATCAGCAAAAAAAGGGGGCGTGAAAAAAGCCATCCACCAAAGAATGAAATCGTGAAGACCAAATCCAGGGACAGAAGATGACGCGAAAATTTGACCAATAATTGGATGTTATTTCTGCAGAATAGGGGTAAATTGCGATGCTTTGCACAAATAGTAAGCGATAGAACAAAAACAGTGATTTTTTTGTTGCATCCTTCAGCCGACCTTCCTAGAATGCGCGTCACTTGATGCCGGCTTAGCTCAGTTGGTAGAGCAACTGACTTGTAATCAGTAGGTCACCAGTTCGATTCCGGTAGCCGGCACCATCAAGTAGGTGGGATTCCCGAGCGGCCAAAGGGAGCAGACTGTAAATCTGCCGTCACAGACTTCGAAGGTTCGAATCCTTCTCCCACCACCATTTCGACCCTCGGGTTGAGAACAGATAAACAACCTGTTTATCTGGCAGGTGAGTCACTTCTTCTCACCCTGAATTCAGATTGGGTGTAAGCTCAGTCAAAGTCAGCCAGCTTCGCTGGCAGGCTAAGAATAATAGGGGACTTCCCCTGTTATTCACAAGCTACAGAAAGAACAGGTAGCCGAGTTCCAGGATGCGGGCATCGTATAATGGCTATTACCTCAGCCTTCCAAGCTGATGATGCGGGTTCGATTCCCGCTGCCCGCTCCAGATGTGCTGATATGGCTCAGTTGGTAGAGCGCACCCTTGGTAAGGGTGAGGTCCCCAGTTCGACTCTGGGTATCAGCACCACTTCCTTTATCTCCCTCCTGATTTTCTCTGTAACTCCTTGCAGTCAGGCAATGCCTGGTTAATGTGACGATATCTTTGATATATCCGTGTCTTAGAGGGACAAGCGATGGCTAAAGAGCAATTTCAACGTAACAAACTGCACGTAAACGTGGGCACCATCGGTCACGTTGACCACGGTAAAACCACCCTGACTGCAGCAATCACCAC
>NZ_QICO01000019.1:2321-5312 GCF_003201175.1 Pantoea sp. PNA 03-3
CGCAAAACGCCTGTGGGTTGTGAGGTTAAGCGACCAAGCGTACACGGTGGATGCCCTGGCAGTCAGAGGCGATGAAGGGCGTGCTAATCTGCGATAAGCGCCGGTAAGGTGATATGAACCGCTATAACCGGCGATACCCGAATGGGGAAACCCAGTGTGATTCGTCACACTATCATGCAGTGAATCCATAGCGGCATGAGGCGAACCGGGGGAACTGAAACATCTAAGTACCCCGAGGAAAAGAAATCAACCGAGATTCCCCCAGTAGCGGCGAGCGAACGGGGAGGAGCCCAGAACCTGCATCAGCTTGTGCATCAGTGGAAGCGTCTGGAAAGTCGCAGGGTACAGGGTGATACTCCCGTACACAAAGGTGCACAGGCTGTGAGTTCGATGAGTAAGGCGGGACACGTGGTATCCTGTCTGAATATGGGGGGACCATCCTCCAAGGCTAAATACTCCTGACTGACCGATAGTGAACCAGTACCGTGAGGGAAAGGCGAAAAGAACCCCGGCGAGGGGAGTGAAACAGAACCTGAAACCGTGTACGTACAAGCAGTGGGAGCACCTTCGTGGTGTGACTGCGTACCTTTTGTATAATGGGTCAGCGACTTATATTCTGTAGCAAGGTTAACCGTATAGGGGAGCCGCAGGGAAACCGAGTCTTAACTGGGCGTTAAGTTGCAGGGTATAGACCCGAAACCCGGTGATCTAGCCATGGGCAGGTTGAAGGTTGGGTAACACTAACTGGAGGACCGAACCGACTAATGTTGAAAAATTAGCGGATGACCTGTGGCTGGGGGTGAAAGGCCAATCAAACCGGGAGATAGCTGGTTCTCCCCGAAAGCTATTTAGGTAGCGCCTCGTGAACTCATCTCCGGGGGTAGAGCACTGTTTCGGCTAGGGGGCCATCCCGGCTTACCAACCCGATGCAAACTGCGAATACCGGAGAATGTTATCACGGGAGACACACGGCGGGTGCTAACGTCCGTCGTGAAGAGGGAAACAACCCAGACCGCCAGCTAAGGTCCCAAAGTCATGGTTAAGTGGGAAACGATGTGGGAAGGCACAGACAGCCAGGATGTTGGCTTAGAAGCAGCCATCATTTAAAGAAAGCGTAATAGCTCACTGGTCGAGTCGGCCTGCGCGGAAGATGTAACGGGGCTAAACCATGCACCGAAGCTGCGGCAGCGACGCGCAAGCGTTGCTGGGTAGGGGAGCGTTCTGTAAGCCGTCGAAGGTGTGCTGTGAGGCATGCTGGAGGTATCAGAAGTGCGAATGCTGACATAAGTAACGATAAACAAGGTGAAAAACCTTGTCGCCGGAAGACCAAGGGTTCCTGTTCAACGTTAATCGGAGCAGGGTGAGTCGACCCCTAAGGCGAGGCCGAAAGGCGTAGTCGATGGGAAACAGGTTAATATTCCTGTACTTGGTGTTACTGCGAAGGGGGGACGGAGAAGGCTATATCGGCCGGGCGACGGTTGTCCCGGTTTAAGCGTGTAGGTGTGTGCGCCAGGCAAATCCGGTGCACTTTACACTGAGGCGTGACGACGAGGCACTACGGTGCTGAAGTGATAAATGCCCTGCTTCCAGGAAAAGCCTCTAAGCATCAGGTAACACGAAATCGTACCCCAAACCGACACAGGTGGTCAGGTAGAGAATACCCAGGCGCTTGAGAGAACTCGGGTGAAGGAACTAGGCAAAATGGTGCCGTAACTTCGGGAGAAGGCACGCTGGCGCGTAGGTGAAGGGACTTGCTCCCGGAGCCGAGGCCAGTCGAAGATACCAGCTGGCTGCAACTGTTTATTAAAAACACAGCACTGTGCAAACACGAAAGTGGACGTATACGGTGTGACGCCTGCCCGGTGCCGGAAGGTTAATTGATGGGGTTATCCGTAAGGAGAAGCTCTTGATCGAAGCCCCGGTAAACGGCGGCCGTAACTATAACGGTCCTAAGGTAGCGAAATTCCTTGTCGGGTAAGTTCCGACCTGCACGAATGGCGTAATGATGGCCAGGCTGTCTCCACCCGAGACTCAGTGAAATTGAAATCGCTGTGAAGATGCAGTGTACCCGCGGCAAGACGGAAAGACCCCGTGAACCTTTACTACAGCTTGACACTGAACACTGAGCCTTGATGTGTAGGATAGGTGGGAGGCTTTGAAGCGTGGACGCCAGTCTGCGTGGAGCCGTCCTTGAAATACCACCCTTTAATGTTTGGTGTTCTAACGTGGGCCCGTGATCCGGGCTGCGGACAGTGTCTGGTGGGTAGTTTGACTGGGGCGGTCTCCTCCCAAAGCGTAACGGAGGAGCACGAAGGTTGGCTAATCCTGGTCGGACATCAGGAGGTTAGTGCAATGGCATAAGCCAGCTTGACTGCGAGAGTGACGGCTCGAGCAGGTGCGAAAGCAGGTCATAGTGATCCGGTGGTTCTGAATGGAAGGGCCATCGCTCAACGGATAAAAGGTACTCCGGGGATAACAGGCTGATACCGCCCAAGAGTTCATATCGACGGCGGTGTTTGGCACCTCGATGTCGGCTCATCACATCCTGGGGCTGAAGTAGGTCCCAAGGGTACGGCTGTTCGCCGTTTAAAGTGGTACGCGAGCTGGGTTTAGAACGTCGTGAGACAGTTCGGTCCCTATCTGCCGTGGGCGCTGGAGAATTGAGGGGGGTTGCTCCTAGTACGAGAGGACCGGAGTGAACGCACCGCTGGTGTCCGGGTTGTCACGCCAGTGGCACTGCCCGGTAGCTAAGTGCGGAAAAGATAAGTGCTGAAAGCATCTAAGCACGAAACTTGCCCCGAGATGAGTTCTCCCTGAGGCTCCGAGCCTCCTGAAGGGACGTTGAAGACGACGACGTTGATAGGCCGGGTGTGTAAGCGCAGCGATGCGTTGAGCTTACCGGTACTAATGACCCGTGAGGCTTAACCTTACAACGCCAGAGGCGTTTTGGGTTGAGAGACAGAAGAATTTTCAGCCTTGTTTACCGGATAA
>NZ_QICO01000020.1:0-3128 GCF_003201175.1 Pantoea sp. PNA 03-3
TTGCGGTTCGGCGGAGACGGGCGGCAGCTTTTCCGCCGCCTGTCGGAGTGGGGCTGACGACTGCCCGCCAGGGCAGGAGCCGAAGGGGGCCATGTCCCGGCTGTGGCTGTTGATGTTAATTCAGTAAAGGCAGCAACCACATACTGGCCAGCCCAACCGGCACCGGCACAAAGACAGCAGGGGAATAACGGTCATCAGTGGGAGGCTGAACAGAACGCGACGGGGGAGGCGCGGTGCGTCAGCACCGCCTCTGCCCTGCCCCGCAGGGGCGCGGGGGTGATGCGGCGGTGCAGGCGGGGAACATCCCTGCCGTGGGTGGCAGGGTTACGGCGGCGTTCCGGTCAGGCGTCTTATGCGTCCTTACCGGTCTGCGCGTCTTCTGAGAAGGGGGCCAGGCCAGGGCGCAGCATGACGCCCGACACATCAGTATTTTCCCGCGCCTTGTGCAGGTCGAAAGCGGCCTGCATCGCCAGCCAGAGACGCGCGGCAATGCCTAACCCCGCCTCCAGCCGTACCGCCATTTCGGGGCTGACGGCCGCCTTGCCAGACGCCACCTTGCTCAGCGCCGCCGGAGAGACGCCCAGGTCTTTCGCCATTTTACGCAGGCTCACGTTATTGTCTTCCAGGTACTCCGTAATGAAGCCACCAGGATGCGGGGGATTGTGCATCGCCATCAGTGATAGTCC
The DNA here is from genome assembly GCF_003201175.1 of Pantoea sp. PNA 03-3. Classification (NCBI taxonomy): domain Bacteria; kingdom Pseudomonadati; phylum Pseudomonadota; class Gammaproteobacteria; order Enterobacterales; family Erwiniaceae; genus Pantoea; species Pantoea sp. PNA 03-3. The sequence goes on from NZ_QICO01000020.1 coordinate 687, forward strand.
TCCAGGTTGAGAATGTAAGCGTTGCCGTCGGTAAACTCGAAGGTGATACGCCAGTTGGCCCGCACCGTAATGGCATACAGGTTTTTGCGATCACCTTTGAGCGGATGGAAACGAAAACCGGGATAGCGGCTGAACTCATCCGTCGAACCGGCCTCATCGATGGCCAGCAGTCGCAGCCGGATACGTTCAGCATCCTTTGCCTGAACGCCGCTCGTGTCGCCTTTCTCATAGAGCTTCTGTAACCCTTTGTGCTTCCAGCTTTTGATCATGCTCCATCCCCTTGTTTCCCGTCACGAAACATTATATCAAAGCGTTTCGCATAAGGAAACACTTTGTCCGCACTTTCCCGTCCTGTGACGGGCGACTGTGAACAGCCGCCCGCAGGAGGCGGCCCGACTGAGACGGTTACGGGCCTGCGTTTACCGGCCCGTCAGACAGCGAACGCATGAAATCCATCATCGCGTTAATTCTGCGTTGCGTTTTCAGACGTTCCCCGAAGTCATTGGCGTAATAGACCGGTGTGTAACGCACGCGGCTGAACTTCAACGTCAGCGTGTTGCCGGTGATGACTTCGGCGGGAATACCCAGCAGCGAAAGCTGAATAAACGCCATATCCGCCGCCACCGGATCAATATCAATACAACTGGCAAACATCTGCTCCGAGGGGTTCAGTCCTGCCTCAAGCATGCATTCGGCCACCGCAACCACCATGCCGCCCGCGCCGCAGGTCGGCTCTGACAGCGTAAACAGCCCTTCACGCTTCACGGCTTCCTGTACGCCAGGCATGAGCATGCGCGCCATCAGCGACTGTACGGAGTACGGCGTAAAATACTGCCCCTGCCTGCCGTCGCGGAGCTCCAGCTCCATGAAAATGGCCCCCAGAAAGTCATGAAACTTCGCTTCCAGGGCGCTCACCATCAGGCCGAAAAGCCGGTGAAGGTCGCTGATGTCCTCCGGCCTGTAGCGCTCGCAGATTTTGCGGCAGCGCGCCATGCTTTCCGGTGCGCGGATCGTGGCAAGGTCGAGTTCACTGGCCGCAAGCGCAATAAAGTCACTGAACACGTCCCAGCGGCGCAGGTGTCGGGCCGTGTGCCTGAACACGCTGACGAACTGTTTACGCGCCGTCTCGATACTCATCATGCGGTGCGCGGGTGACGGCTCGCAGGCGGCCGCCGCTACGGGAACGGCAACCGGCACGGGCGCGGGGTCTTCAGCCTGGTTAAAAAAATCGGCAAAATCTAACTGTGACATAAACCACTCCTTAAACAGCCGCCCCGCAGGGAGGCGGCCGGATTTACATCACGCGAGGCCGAGGCCCGCGTTAACCAGGGCAATAAAGAACGGCCATTGCCTCACCTGCATAGCCGGAACGCGGGCGCGTTTCCCGTTACGGCGGGCATTTACAAACGCCTGCGCGTGTGACACGATTTGCGGGTCAAATTGCATGGTTTATCTCTCCATGTTGGTTTTACGATGCCGGATGCGACTTTTTGCGGGGTACACATCCGGCGTGGACAGAGCAGGCTCAGGCCTGCTTTTTTCATTTCTGACTCAGGTCAAAGGCCTCCTTAACGCGCGTCATGATCTGCGCGTGGTCAAGGTTGCTGTAATCCCGCAGCCGGAAGTAACGTGCGCCGGTACGGGCGTAAATGTCGGTCACCTGCCCGCAGTAAAACTCGGCCAGCATGAACGTTTCACACTCCCCGTCTTCACTGCATGACCAGTTCAGGGGATACGCCACGCCCAGCGCGTCGTGAAAGCGGTGAACGTCAATTTCCGCTGGCTCTTTCAGCGCGGCTTTCTCGCGGCCCTGCCAGTAAAGCCGCTCCTCATCGGCGGTGTCTCGCCTGCCGTCGTACAGTGAGGCGATAAACGCCGCCTCCTGGTGATTCCGGCATTTCAGCAGGTCGGCATCAAGGCCGTCAGGACGTCACGGATAATCAGGTTCATGGAGTTCTCCTTGTCTGTGGTTGGGGGGTTACGCCGCCTGTGCGGCGCATAAAAATCACCAGATGTCGTCGCGCCAGAAGTGAAAGCCCGCGTCCAGTTCCGTGCGCAGGTCGTTCAGGGCGTATTCCCATGCGCCCTGCCCTATTTCACCGAACTGCGACAGGGCAATGTCCCGCGCTGCCAGCCACGCCCGAACCAGCGGGAACGGCAGGCGTGGGCGACGGGCTGACCAGTCCGGCACGGCATCACGCAGGGCTTCCGCGAGGTTTAACAGAGAACCGAGCAGCAGTTCCGCACGTTCTCCCTCTTCCATGCCGTCCTCTGCCAGATGGCCCAGAAACGCCAGTGTCTGTGCGACACCGGACGGAAGGCCGTTGACGTTTGTCCGTAAAACCCGTGTTTCGGTAGATTCAGAAGCGGCGGTCTTGACGTTGTGTGTGTTCATGCTGGTTCTCCTCTGTCGGTTGCTGTTATCCATGTTTCGGTGAGTTC
>NZ_QICO01000021.1:0-1207 GCF_003201175.1 Pantoea sp. PNA 03-3
TGTAAGCACACCCGTTTTAGTTCCACGCACTTTTTGAGAGTTCCGGGGTTTCAGTCATCAGCCGGTACTCTTCCGGTGTCAGGTTATTCAGGGATTCATGGGGACGCTCGCTGTTGTATTCATTCAGCCAGCTTTCCGTGATTTCCCGTGCTTCATTCAGCGTTCTGAACAGGTAAAAATCCAGGATTTCTGTCCGGTACGTCCGGTTGAACCGTTCGATAAACGCATTCTGCGTCGGCTTACCCGGCTTGATAAATTCCAGTGCCACACTATGCTCTTCAGCCCACTGCGCAAGTGTCAGCGAAACCAGTTCCGGGCCGTTGTTCATCCGCAGTTTCAGCGGATACCCCCGGTTCGCCACTATCCTGTCCAGTACTCTGACCACCCGTTGCGCCGGGATATTCAGGTCAATTTCGATCGCCAGTGCTTCGCGGTTAAAATCATCCACTACGTTGAAGGTCCGGAAGCGTCTGCCGCACACCAGCGCATCGTGCATAAAATCGATGGACCAGCTCTGGTTCATCGCCTCTGGCGTCGCCAGCGGAGCAGGATTACGCACCGGCAGGCGCTGTTTTCCCTTACGGCGAAAATTCAGTTTCAGCAGGCAATAAATCCGGTGAACACGTTTATGATTCCAGGTGTTGCCCTGCCTGCGCAGCAACTGGAACAACTTCTTAAAACCATATCGCGGGTAGCGCTCTGCCAGCTCAGTCAGCAACTGGATCACCGGTTCATCGCGCCGGGTATCGGGCTGGTAAACATAGACCGTCCTGCTCAGCGATAATGTCCTGCAGGCCTGGCGGATGCTCATGGCGAATTGTGCCGTCAGATAGCTGACGAGCTCCCGCTTTATCGCTGGTTTTAAAGCTTTTTTTCAATAACGTCTTTCAGTGCACGGCACTCAAGACTCAGGTCCGCAAACATCTGTTTGAGGCGACGGTTTTCATCCTCAAGGTCTTTCATCTTTTTGATATCAGAGGCTTCCATCCCGCCAAACTTCGCTTTCCAGTTGTAGTACGAAGCCTCGGAGATCCCGGCTTCACGGCAGACATCCTTGACGGTACGTCCGGCTTCGACGGACTTCAGAACGGCAATGATCTGGTGTTCGGTGAATCGGGCTTTACGCATGGCGATCTCCTCAGAGGACATAATCAGTATGTCGGAAGATCTCTAAAAGTGAATGGTTCGTTTTACCGGGATGCTTACA
>NZ_QICO01000022.1:0-1115 GCF_003201175.1 Pantoea sp. PNA 03-3
AAAGAGCAATTTCAACGTAACAAACTGCACGTAAACGTGGGCACCATCGGTCACGTTGACCACGGTAAAACCACCCTGACTGCAGCAATCACCACCGTTCTGGCTAAAACCAACGGCGGCCAGGCGCGTGCGTTCGACCAGATCGACAGCACCCCTGAAGAAAAAGCACGTGGTATCACCATCAACACTGCACACGTTGAGTATGAAACCCCGTCTCGCCACTATGCACACGTTGACTGCCCGGGCCACGCCGACTATGTGAAAAACATGATCACCGGTGCTGCGCAGATGGACGGCGCGATCCTGGTTGTTGCTGCGACTGACGGCCCAATGCCGCAGACCCGTGAGCACATCCTGCTGGGTCGTCAGGTAGGCGTTCCTTACATCATCGTGTTCCTGAACAAGTGTGACATGGTTGATGACGAAGAGCTGCTGGAGCTGGTTGAGATGGAAGTCCGTGACCTGCTGTCACAGTACGACTTCCCGGGCGACGATACTCCAATCGTTCGCGGTTCAGCACTGAAAGCGCTGGAAGGCAACCCAGAGTGGGAAGAGAAGATCGTTGAGCTGGCTAACCACCTGGACAACTACATCCCGGATCCGGTTCGTGCTATCGACATGCCGTTCCTGCTGCCAATCGAAGACGTATTCTCAATCTCTGGCCGTGGTACTGTAGTAACCGGTCGTGTTGAGCGCGGTGTTGTTAAAGTCGGCGACGAAGTTGAAATCGTGGGTATCAAAGATACGGCGAAATCAACCTGTACCGGTGTTGAAATGTTCCGCAAACTGCTGGACCAGGGTCAGGCAGGCGAAAACTGTGGTGTTCTGCTGCGCGGTATCAAGCGTGAAGACATCCAGCGTGGTCAGGTTCTGGCGAAGCCAGGCACCATCAAGCCACACACCAAGTTCGAGTCAGAAGTTTACGTTCTGTCTAAAGACGAAGGTGGCCGCCATACTCCGTTCTTCAAGGGCTACCGTCCACAGTTCTACTTCCGTACCACTGACGTGACCGGTTCAGTAGAGCTGCCAGAAGGCGTTGAAATGGTTATGCCAGGCGACAACATCAAAATGGTTGTTACCCTGATCCACCCAATCGCAATGGACGAAGGTCTGCG